>CAWFBH010000029.1:0-153721 GCA_963814035.1 uncultured delta proteobacterium | reverse complement strand
CTTAATTGCCGGTCGTACCGGAGCTTGCGGCGGCACCGACGATGCTGCAGACAACGTAGGGCTCTTGGCTGCAACCGGGGGGCCTGTCGGAAGACCGGGAACTAGTTCGTCTACATAGAGTCGCGGCGGTCGACCATCGACGGCAGCGCGTTCGATCTCAATCCAGGCTGCTTTCTTTGCCTTTGAGCTCGATTCTTCGCAGGTCGCGTTACCGAGGTTCACATCACTAGTCGCCAGCCGCGCGCGAGCACATGCCTCATCGCCAATAGAATCAACCAGCTTCTGGTTGTCCGCATCCTGCACCGCGTTCATGCAGGATGTGGGCGCCCAACTGACACCAAGATCAGCGGAGCACTTGCTAGCTGCTTGCATTCCCGATGCGCAGGCGTACAAGCATAGTGCGGCTAGCACCATCGTGAAGCGCACACAAGATGACGTGAATATCATCTCCCAATCCCCCGGTTTGGAGCGTCGAAGACTCAGTCACGAGTCGTTTCGGCGGAGCGGCTGACTCGATTCCCCAAGACGGAAAGTGAACATTAGTCGGTTGCGCGATGCAAACGGAATCACGAGTCCTGTCACCAATCGGTTACCGACAGTGTTGGGGAAAATCGCCGTGACCGTAACAACCGGCGGTGGCCAAGGTGGTTGCGATGGTCGTGGTCGCGGCCGGAATTTCCGATTTTCCAACTTTCTCGCGACATCGATGATTGACGGATAGATAACGCAACCGGTGTCTTGTGGATAATCGCAACGATACGTCTTGCATAGGCATTGTTGCTGGTCTACTTTTCGTGGCCGTATTGACGAGTATTGCGAATCAAATCTCTGGTGTACTGTTCCGTTTGCCGCCTAAATAGGTTTTTTCTACGGTCGATCGCGTCATTGCAACCCACCGCTCAGAATCCGCCTTGCGACGCTGATCGGCACCGGCGCAGGCTTTAGCGCGCCGCATTGGGGGCAGGGCTCGCAGGGCAGTTCTTTCTGGAATGCGCGAGGCAAGCAGCCCTCGCAATAATCATCTTCGCGCGGTTGCTCAAGGCGTTCGATTCGCTTTTTCAGCGTTGGCACTGCCTATTCCGCTCTGCTCCTCACCTTCGCTTCTAACGCCGCAAGGCGTACCGCTAGACTGCTCACTTCATGCGCTGCAAAGCCGCGTTCGAGAATCACGGCGCTCGCCCTGACGCGCGTCGGATCGGAGTCGGAGTTCAGGCAGGCCCGCAAAGTCTCGACTGCTTCAACGCTGGTGGTGTGTAACAACGTGAGAGCGGAATCGAAAACAACGCTGCGCGCTTCATCGAAGGATTGCTTAAACTCCGGCAGGTGCATCCACCTGCGGAGGGTTCGTTCGGAGACGCCAGCGCGCTTCGCAGCAGCCGCAAGGTTGGGTTCGGCAAGCAACGCGGCTATGGCGCTCTCCCGCTTCCGACTAATCTTTTCACCATGGCCGGTCATCTGGGTTACCTGGGGTCAAATCGACTTGCATGGCACTGCCATCAGAATACCTCAGCCGCCGTCCGATGGCGGAGGGTCGCGACCACGTCGTTACGACTCAATCGCAGATGTGCCCTCAGCAACGGCGATGGCGTTCCATCAGCTATCAGCTGGCCCGATTCATCGGTGCGCAGCGTCACATTTTCGCTGCGAGCCAGTTCGAGGATTTGAGGTGCCGAAAGTCGGCGGTTCGTGGCTTGGTCAAGTGCGCGCCGTTCGGCATCAGCAACAGCGCCCGCATCGAGTTGGCGTTGGTACTCGATGCGAAGCCGTTCGCGTTCTGCGGCCAAGCAGAAAGCCGTTCTTCAAATGCGGGAAGCGCTTCCTCCGCAGCTGCGCGGGCTTGTTGGGTGGATTGGGTCCTGAGCAGGACCTCATCGAAACGCCGGATCATCGCGGCTGAGGCATCGAAGCCAATCTGCGGCGACTCCTGCGACAGCGCGATGAGACGCTCAGCCGGTTCGAGAGAAAGTATGTTGTACAGTCTATTTATAATCGGGTTCACGCGGCCCTCTGGTTAATAATCAACGGGGTAGAATCGAGTTGACGGGAGTAACTATGGGGGTAATTTATTCCGACATTCGAAAAAACACCCAGGTCGTCAATGGTTTTAGCCGAATTCAATTCCCCCCGCCTCCACCAATTTTTCCTGGCAAATGCGGGAATGTTTTAGGCTTAAGGGGTCCGTCGCTGATCGCCGACCAGGACGATTCGCTTCCACCCCTCCTGCTTTGCTCGATGGAGGGGACGACTACGGAAGGAGGCTCGACTCGTTGACCGGCACGAAGGATCTATGGACCGCGAGGTTCTGAAGATCGGGACCGATCCCGTAAACTTTGTTCTGATCACACGCTGGCATAGCCGGGGGAAACAATCCGACGACTTCACGCACGCTCTGAGTAGGCAGGCGCCGATTTCAAGGTGTACCACCTGGTCGCGCGATGATTCGCGCTCGTGGCCGCCGCGCCGCCGCTAGTGACGCGTTTCGGTGTGCGTTCAAGTACTCGCCCATCCGGCGGTCGGTTGTCATGGTGTGCTGTCTCATCCACTGCGAGAGGAACAGCGTCAACTCTATTGTCATGGCAATCTCCCCGCGTTCGAACCGCACTGTAAAGCTCCTTGCGGTCTCACGTAGCTCATCGTGTTGTCTGACGTGAACCTGCATTTCGGGGTACGCGGCGGCAGTCATCAATTGCTCTTCGTGGGCGAAGTGACGCAAGGTGTACTGCGTGGTTTGCGCGAGGAGGGTTGCCAGAATTTCCGTTCCTTGTCCGACCAGCATCGCCTGATGAAGGCCACTCACGAGGTCGAACCAAATCTGATGCTCCCGGTCGATGGTCGCGACGTGCACGGAGAACTTCCGGGTCCATTCCAGGATCTTAAACGGGGTGATCAACATATTGAGGCCTTCCTTCAGGACTTAACAATTCGACAAATCCGAAATGCGACTGCCGTAAGCCAACACCGGTCAGGGCTCGGTCCTAGAAGAACTCGACATTCTCTTCAAGTTCTTTGGCTTTCTCGGGCGGCAGTTTCGGCTGCCCACCTCGCGCGACTGCGTTCGCCGGCCCGACGATTTGCCTGGTGAGGTTTTCGTGCACGTCGCGTTCGGCCTGCATGGTGTAGTGCCTCGCTAAATTAGCCAGCCCCCGCTCGGACGCCTGGGCGCCATCGCCCGACAAATCGAATGGATTCAATCTTCCGATCTCACCGAGCTTATCTTGCGCGCGGCCGATCGCTTCAGCGAACCGAATGCCGACAGAAAAGCTCTCACGAGTCGCGGATAGGTCTTCGTGAAGGCGCTCTCCGCGTGCGATGATCTGGGCGATTTGCGCGAAACTGCGCTCGTTGGAATGTAGCTCCGCAACCGCGATGCGCATTCCCTCCAGATAGCCGTCCTGCCCGCTGCCCTCGCCTGCGGATGCTGGGTTGCCCTGCTCGGACAAGCGGGAGGATGCCTCGCCCATAGAACCGAGGACTTCGAGAAGGGACTCGGAACGTTGGCTGGATTCGAGCGCCAGTTGTTGCATGCCCACGGCGAGCACGCCGAGCGCATTTCCCGCCGCCCCAGTCTGGCAGGCCTGGATGCGAGCGTTCATGCCCATCCGCCGCAGTTGTTTTTCAATTGACTGAATCTTTTCAATCGCCGTACGCAGCCGTCCGATTCCCTCAGAGAGGTTAATGCTGGTTGACCGGGTCGCGGCTTCCGCGGTGGCGCAAAGGCGGAGACTGGCCAGGATGGTACTGCATCCCTGTTCCATTTGGAGGAAAAAAGAGTCCTTCTGATTCTCGGAAAGGCCCGACAAGGTTCGGCTTTCATCGCACATCTCCAAAACGTGGGTAGCTACGTCATCGAGGCTGTGAGTAATGGATGCGACCGCGCCGGCGAACTTCTCCGCGGCATCGGCAAGTTGCGACGATTGCAGTTGCACGATGGCCGCGGTATCCCGGTCGAGCTCATCGCGTCCCTCGTACTCGGAATAAAGACGCCGCAGAACGTCGACCACGTGCTCGATCTGTTGCCGCGTGATGTCGTGGAACTGCAAGGAAACCATCAGGCTTTTGAGGGCACTTGAGGCGGCATCATACTCGGCCATCAATCGAACCGCGGAATCGTGTGCGGTCTTTTGCGCCTTTCGAAAGATTGCGAAGCTGTTCTGCACCTTGGAGACTAATGCGGGAAGGTCCTTCGCCAATCCGTTCTCGAGCCCGCCCACATTTTGCAGCGCAATTTCAATTGAGGGAATCAACAAGCTCGCCGTATTCAGGGCATTTTCGACTACTGTCGCCAGAGCCTTTACATCGTCGGCCAAATGGATGAAGTCGTTGCCTGCACTACCCAGCCGTGCAGTCTCAACCCGGGTTAACACTCCGAGCATGCGAAAGGTCGAGACGGTTCCTTTCAACCCTGCCAGAGACCCTTTCAACCTTCCTGCCTCCCGGCATATATCGCTCAAGACGCCGAGGCTCCGTTGGGAATGTGCTCCCATCTCCCTGGAATGACCCAGCGCGCAGGTCAGCGCTTCGGAAGTGCGCAGCGCGCCCTCCCCGGAGATCAAGTTTGCAAAGACTGATACCTCGGATGAAATCAGGTCGATCGCTTCGATGAACTCCCCGAGTTTGGAGCCGATGCTCAAAAAGTCTTGCTCCGTGTTGTGATTCAGGAGGTCGAGCGCCTCGATCAGCTGACCAAGAGTCTCCCTCCAGCCGCCGGAATGGGAATCACTGACTTGGGTATCAGGTTGCTTGTCTAACTGCATTCGGTTCGATCCGGGCAATGGCATTCAAGCTCATTCAAGACCAGGAAGCTGTGTCCGTCGGGCGCTGAAAGCGGGATGGTGGCGCCGATATGGTCGTCAACCTGGACACGCGGAGGCCTGCGTCCCAGAATGAAACGAGTGTCCGCTAATGCGTGGCCCAACGCGGAACGCTGATTGTTGCTTAAGCGCGCACCTGCTTTCGCAGACGCATTCAGAATTCGCAGTTGCTGCGCCAAGGTTCTTCCAGTTCCTCTTTCTTTCGGTATGAAGCCTCAGCACCCGGTCAGGTGGTGAGGTTGCGCAGAATAGGTTGCAAGGACGGGTCCAGCTGGATCGTCGTCATCTTCCATTCCTGGCGGGAACCCCTAATTCGTTTGGACGAATCGCGATGTTGTGTTGACACGGAGGGCCGGCAGTGCGGCTGGCAGTTCTCACGTGCGCATCGATGCTTCCGGGCTCGCCCGACAGGCGCCAATTATCGACGTCGCAAGGCAAAGCTAAGACAACGCGCTCCGATCGAGCGAAGAGCGCACATCTCGAAGAGGTTCGATCCAACCTTTCGCCCGCGTGCGTTGGTTCGCCGGGCTCGCTACATATGGTTTCGATCGAGGCTGTGACACTCCAAGGCATTGAGGACCAGCACCACCCGTCCATCGCCCATGATCGCAGCGCCCTGGAATTCCTTACACTGCTCCAACTCGCCGGCCAACGGCTTAATCAATACCTCGACTTCAGTCACAAACTTGTCGACCACCAGGCCGTACTTCACTGTGCCCGCTTCGACGATCGCCACTGAAAGTTCCCGCGTCGGCGCCGGAGCGAGTCCCAACATCATGGCGAGGTTGAAAAGGGAGTACGTGGTGCCGCGAACCTGCATCAGAGTGCGGCCTTGGTACTCGTGCGCGTCCTCGGGCGGCATTTTGACCATATCTCTGACGTTACTCAGCGGCAGAACGTACTCATTGGCGCCGGCTTCCAGCAGGATGCCCTTGGAAATCATTAGACTGGTGGGCAGCTTGATCAGGAGGGTGGTACCGTGGCCCTCCTTCGCGCGAATTTCGATACTGCCCTGGAGGTTGCGAACGTTGCTGCGGACGACGTCCATTCCGACTCCGCGGCCGGAAACGTCGGTGACCTTCGCGGCGGTCGTTAGCCCGGGAAGAAATACCAACTGGAACGCAGCTTCTTCGCTCATCGCGGCCGCGCTTTCCGGCGTAAGCAAACCCTTTTCGACGGCTTTACGTTTGAGAGCATCGGTGTCGAGTCCACGGCCATCATCGCTAATTTCGATCACTACGCCGCCCGCGTCACGAAAGGCTCGCAGAATCAGCTGCCCCGTCGCGTCCTTACCCTTTGCCCGACGTTCCTCGGGCGGCTCAAGACCATGATCGACGGCATTGCGGATGACATGAACCAAAGGATCTCCAATCTGTTCGAGGATGGTCTTGTCCAGCTCGATATCTTCGCCTTCGATGACCAACCGCACTTCCTTTCCTAGAGACCTTGCCAGGTCCCTTACGAGGCGCGGGAAACGCTGGAAGACGGTCTTGACCGGCAGCATCCGAATCGACATGACGCTGTTCTGGAGTTCGTCGGCGATGCGCGAGATATTGGCGCCCGCATCTTTTAGATCCTTGGCGACCAAGGAGCCGCTGGCGCCACTATTCAGTCTCTGAACCAGCAGCGGGAATGACCCGCGCGCAACCAGCAGTTCGCCCACGACTCTCATCAGGCGATCCAGCTTGTCGCGATCGATTCGAATCGTCGAAGGTGACGTGGCAGCGTCCGGCCGCGGGGTTTGAGCTGTCGTGGATGGTGGGGCGGCCGGCGTCACCGGATCGCCGATACCGGCACGCGGCGACATGCTTTCCAGAATGACACGGGTATCCTCAAAGGCGCGTCCCAACGCAGAGCGTTCTTCGCTGCTCAAAGCTGCGCCTGCTTTAACGGCGACGTCGAGGATTCCGATTTGTTGCGCCAATGGCTCTTCCAGTTCCTTGCTTTTCCGGTACTGCGCCGCCGACGACAGGGTCGTGAGGCCTCGCAGATAGGTTGCAAGGATGGGGCCCCGTGGGCTCGGCGCCGGCTTCGATGCGTCGGAGGCAGCCCGCGATCATCTCGACGCATTGCGACGTCGTATTGAGAAATGCGGTTTCGCGCCCATCCGGATTGCGCTCTGTGGGCGCGCTTTCGATGCTGATGCCCAGACGCTCGAGCAACTGCGGACGAAGGAAGTCCTTCGCCATCGTTATGCGTAAGGCTGCGCAACAAGGTTCGGATCGCGTCGCATGTCTCCAGCGCGGTTTGGATTGTCGCGTCCGACAGCGGACCTGCGTCCGTTCCTCTAAACGGATCGAGAAGCGACTCCAGCCCGTGCGCCACGTCACGCAGCAGTTGCAAAGGATGAGTGGGCGCAAGCGCTGCGCCGTGGACCTGACCCAAAAGCAGACCCGTGTTGCCCTTGATGCTGTGGACTGCGCGAAAAAGACCGTCGAGGTTGTTCTTCGACGATCGATCTCCTTCCAGCGCTAGCGCGTCCCTTTCAATTCCTTCCAGGTGCTCTTCGCACTCGAGGACGAACAGCTCGAAGGCGTCAGCCGGTACCGAGCCGAGCAAGGCAACCGTCGCGGCCTGGTCTTCCCGCAGCCGGATCAGCAATTCGCATTCGTCCTCGACAAAGACGAAGACCTCCTTGATCGCGGCCTCATCGCGGTCCGTGACCAGCAGGATTTCCCACCAGAGATAGCATTGCTCCGCCTCTATCGACGGTAGAGGCGGCACTTGGTCGGCATGAGCAGTGATCAGTGCCGGACCCAACTCCCGCAAGTCGTCGAGCAGCGTCACCGGGTCGGCGCCGGAATAGAACATTTCGCGGTTCGGCTTGAAAATGATTTCAAAGGCGCGGCGGACTTCGGCTGCCGGCTGCGCCTGGACGAGGCGTTCCGCCGCCGGTTCCTCGGACGCCGGTAGCAGACGCGTGAACGACGCGGTTACTTCCAGCTCTCCCGGGACGACAGCGCCGTCCGCCGGCTCCTCGATGATCAACGCAGAGACGTCGCAAGCCTTAAGTCCGCAATCGATCAACTCCGGGTTGACCGCCAGCCGCCCACTCGCGCGCAAGGTCGAAGGCCTCTTCCATTTTATGCGCGAACCGCGCGAGGTGGGCAAAGCCGGCGGTCGCCCCCGATCCCTTGATGGTATGAATCGCGCGAAACACCCGATTGACCAGGCTGGCATCGAGGGGATGCTCCTCCAGCGCGAGGAGCGCGGAATCGAGCTCGATCAGCAGGTCCAGGGCCTCGGCCCCGAAAGCGACCCGCATTTGCTCCATAACGTCGATTGCCATGCTACCTCGCCGGTCGCGATCCCGTTTTTAGCGCAGCGTCATCGGATCACTTTCTTCACCACCGCCAGAAGCTGGTCGGGGTTGAAGGGCTTGACGATCCATGCGGTCGCGCCGGCAGCCTTGCCCTGCTGTTTCTTTTCCGCGGTGGATTCGGTGGTTAACAGCACGATGGGGACGAACTTGTATGCGGGCATCGCCCGGAGCTTACGGGTGAACTCGAAGCCGTCCATCTTCGGCATGTTTACGTCGGTGAGAAACAGGTGTAGTTCCTGCCCGTTCAGTTTGGACAAGGCATCCAATCCGTCCACCGACTTCGATCACCTGATAGCCTCCGCCCCGCAGCACCATGCTGACCATCTGCCGGAGACTGGCCGAGTCATCGACCGCCATAATAGTTTTCACAAACCCTCCCGCGCACCGAGTAATTCGCGCCGCAGACCGCAGCGCTCCACTGCGTCGACGAATACTTCCGACGGGTTATCGAAGGACAATGCGATGGCTGCCTTGCGCAGCGAACACAGTAGCTGAAGGATGCAGGTATCGATGTCCTCCAGGCTCCCGGTATTTACCGAGACCGACGTGTGTCCTCGAGATCTTCGGTCAGCCGCGCCGCGAGCTCCTGCGCCTGGCGGATCGTGACCGAACCCTCGAGCTTCAAAATTCGGGTGTCTCGCTGCCTGGTTATCGCAAACGGCATGGCATCTACCTCGTTCGCCTCACGCAGGATCATGCGAATGTTTTCAACCATCATTTCAGGCGCGCATGGTTTGACGATGTAAAGATTCGCTCCGACCTCGAATCCCTTGGTCTTGTCCTTTCCTTCGCTCTCGGTGGATACGATGATGATCGGAAGCGAGCTGTACTTGGCATCGGCGCGGATGCGCCGGATGAACTCGTAGCCATCCATGTTGCTCATGTTGATATCGGTCAGGACCAGATCGAAAGGTCGGCTGTAGAGCTTTTCCAGACCGTCGCTGCCGTCCACCGCGGTAATCACGCGAAAGTCGGCCTGCTCCAGGATGTAGGAGTGATAGCTTCGGACGAATTCGGAGTCATCCACGATGAGGATCGTTTTTTTCGCGTCCACGGTGCTATTCCTTCACGTACACCAGATGACTCTCGAACCGCTTCAGCTTGAAAGCCGTGGAGATCCGCCCCACCGATTCGGAGTGGCCCAGGAAAATGTAGCCCCCCGGATTCAGCGCGTTGTAAAAGTGATCCACTACCGCCTTGCGCGATAGATCGTCGAAGTAGATCAAGACGTTGCGGCAGAAGATGAAATCAAAGCCCCGCATCGCCCGCATCGCCATCCGATCGTTGAGGTTAAGATGACGGAACTCGACCAGCGCGGCGGTTTTCTCGCCGCACCCGCCATTGCTCGCCGTCCTCAATCAGATGTTTCTTGAAATACTCTTCCGGCACCTCGGCAACGGCCCGATCTCCGTAGCGCGCCTCCGGGCGCGTTCGCAGCATGTTTTCGTCGATGTCGGTCGCCATGATTTGACATTTCCAGGACTGCGCCTGCGGAAAGACTTCCTGCACGATCATCGCCAGGGTGTAGGCTTCCTCACCGGAAGAGCAACCCGCCGACCAGATCCGCAAGCTTCTCTCGCCGCGAGCCTGTTTGGCCGATAGCACTTCCGGCAGGCAGTGGTTAGCGAAGGCCTGCAACTGCTCATACTCGCGAAACATGTAGGTTTCGTTTGTGGTGACCAGATTGGCGAGCTGCTGCATTTCGAGGCCGTGCGGATCGGCATAGCCGACCATGAACACGTAGTCCTCGGGCTCGGCGATGTGTAAGGCGGCCATGCGCTTCTCGACGCGTTTTTTCAGGAAGTAGATTTTCTTTTCGTCAAAATGCAGACCCAGCTTTTGATAGATGTGCTGGCTCAGCCGTTTGAACTGCTCGACGGAGATTTCTGGCATCGCGGTTACGGACTAGCTTCTTAGCGCCTGAAGGATGTCCTCATCGGTTTCCGTCAGGGCGCGCTCGGCAAGCAGTTCCTCCAATCCAGGCCGGCAGGTTTCCCGCAGCGATTCGATTGCTCCCAAACGCACCAGCCGCTCCGGACTCGTCAGGCAGCCGATAAGGAACGCAGTAGACGTCATCACGGGAGGACACAAAGCCCAAAGCCCGCACCGCCTGGTAGCGGCAGAGCGGAGCATCCTGCTGTTCGATCACGATCCGCAGGACCGGTAGCACATCTTCGTCGTGCGCGGTCCCGGGATAGCGCTGATGAATGGCGATCAGCGCGGCCAGAATCGCGGGACGAAGCTGCGCGCCGCGCACCGCCAGCAGGCCGGCCACTTCGGCAAACTCCCGCTCCGTTCCGAGCGCGCCGATCGCTTTTAAGCACGACACCAGAAAGAAGTCCGGCAGCGTCGCAAGCTCCGGAAAGCGTCGGCGGATGGTCGCCAGTGAGTTCGCGTCTCCAATCCCAACCAGGGCTTCCAGACACGCCCCGATCAGCATGGGATGGGATCCGGCCAGGAGCAGCTCCTCGATCCGGGCTTTGAAACTCGTGGGCGCGGGCGCGCCCGAGATTCTCGACCGCGGTGATCACGACGTTTAGGTCCGGGATCGGAAAGCGCGGCCTCATATATCGCGTCGGCGCCGACTGGCGGGCATTCCGCTCAAGACGTCGAGGTCAAGTTTCCTCAAATCCTTGTCGCCATCGCGCATCACGGTGTCGAGGAAGGGGATCGACGGCGGCGCCCTTGTGGCGCAACATATCCACGGCCTGGTTGCGAATCTGGGGATCTTCGCTGGCCAACAACCGGATAGATCCCTCGATCGCGGCGTCCGCCTCGATCCGGGTCAGCGCCTGGAAGATGGCGTCGCGCACCGCCCGCGAGGACTCCTTGTCCAGGCGTTCCAACAGGGGCGCCACCCCCTCCGCGGCATTCAAGTACCCGATGTCTTCGGCCGCGTAGATGCGCTCGGCTTCATCGCGAACCCTCGAGCTTCTCGACGTATTCTTTGAGCTGCTCATTGCATTGTCCTTCGGACCGCCTTGACGATCTCTCCCGCCACCTCATGACTGGGCGCCACCACGCACGCCCCGCCGCGTTCGACAGCCTCGCGCGGCATTCCGTAAGACCACCGCGGTCTGCTCGCTTTCGGCGATGGTGTGCCCGCCGGCCTGCCTGATCGCGACCATCTGGTCGGCGCCGTCGTCTCCGATTCCGGTCATCAGGACGCCGATGGTGTCCGTCCCGTAGATACTCAGAACCGACGCCATCATCACGCCGACCGACGGCATAACAGGGTCGCCGGGGTGGTCGGGGTGCGGATCACTACCTCGCCGGTCATCTTGCGGTGCAGGCACAGATGCATCCCGCCGGGCGCCACATAGCAGACGCTCGGCTCCACCGCCATGCCCGAACGCGCTTCCACAACCTTGAGCGCGCAGTGATCGTCCAGCCGCTTGGCAAAGGACGCAATAAAGGCGGGCGGCATATGCTGCACCAGAAAAAGACTGGCGGGCACGTCCGCCGGAATCAGCGGCAATACCTCCTGCAGGGTTGCCGGTCCGCCGGTGGAGATTCCGATGGCGACCGCCTTCCGACGGGTGACGTTCGCGAACGTCGAGCGCCGATAGCCGGCTGAAACGGCTTGCGGCGTTCGACGGTTGCGCTCGCGGCGCCCGAAACGATGCCTCGGCGACGCCGCGGCTTTGAGCTTCGAGATCAGTTCCTCCGCCACCACGCCCATGTTGGACGAGACCGTGCCATCCGGCTTGGCGACAAAATCGAACGCCCCCAGCTCCAGGCATTCGAAAGTAGTCGCCGTACCCTGCTGGGTAAGCGACGAAACCATCACCACCGGGCAGATCTTCTCCTGCAGGATGATCTGCAGGGCGGTGATCCCGTCCAGTTTCGGCATGTTGATGTCCATGGAGACGACATCGGGCCGCAGTTCCCGTGCCTTCGCGACCGCGTCCTCGCCGTCGCGAGCCAGGCCAACCAGTTCGAGGTCGGCCGCCGACGCGACGATCTGCTTCAAGGTCTGCCGCATCAAGGCGGAATCGTCCGCCACCAGTACGCGTATTCTGCTCATCTGAATAAGTACCGGGGCCGCAGTGACCCGCAGCGATTCGAGGCTATGCGGCCGCTTTGGTGGTCACCTCGGAGAGATGCGCCTGCTCCTGGCGCGAGAGAATCCTCTCCACATCCAGCAGCACGATCATGCGCTTGCCCGCGTCCACCTTGCCGATTCCGGAAATGAACTGCTGGTCGACTCCCGACCCGATCGCCTCCGGCGGCGGAGCGATGTCCTTCTGGGCGAGATTCAGCACCTCGCGCACGGAATCCACCACCAGCCCGGTTTTGACGCCGCCGAGATCCACGATGATGATGCGGGTGCGGTCGTCGGACGGCTTGACCTCCAGGTCGAAACGCTTGCGGGTGTCCAGCACCGGAATTACTTCGCCGCGCAGGTTCGTGATGCCCTCGATGAACTGCGCGGCCTTCGGCACTTTGGTGATCTTGGAGAGACGGTCGATCTCCTGGATCTGCGAAATCGGGACGCCGTATTCCTCCCCGCCCAGCATGAACGTGACCAGTTGAACTTCGCTCAGTTCCTGCGGTGCCGGCGCCGGTTTTGCGGTCTCGCCCGACTTCTTCTGTTCTGCGACGGTCTGGGCCGAGGAGTCTCTGGACCTCCCGCAGTTTCTGATCCTTCATCAGGTTGGCCACGTCCAGCAACATGATCAGCCGGCGCCGTCGTCCAGTTTGGCGACCCCCGACAGCTCCATCCCGCCACTCGAAGTGATACGCGGCGGCGGTTCCATCAGGTTTTTCGGGACGTTCAGCACTTCGTGAACGTGATCCACCACCAGCCCCAGCACAAAGCCCTCCGCATCCACCACGATGATGCGCTGGTCTTCCTGGATGTTCTGCAGCGATCTGCTGCTCGAATTGGCGCAAGGCCGCGACCGTTTCCCGGCCTCCGGAGAGGATCTCCTCGCACACAGGCGCGCGCGCCCTCGCGATCGCCGCGCTCTTCGTGCTTCGGTCCGCAGCTGGAGCTGCTTGATGACCTTTTCGTTCAGCCCGCGCGCCTTCGCCAGCGTTTCCATCAGCAACTGGCTGGAACTGTTGGTTTCGGCCAGCCACTTGCGCAGATGCTCGGTTACGGAAGCGTCCACCTTCGGCTGCGCACCGCCGGCGAAGACTTTCTCGATCTGTTCGCAGCCAGCGCTCATATTCCTCCCGCAGCGGCCGGCAGCTGTCGGCGAACTCTTCGGCCAGCGACCGCTGCTGGAGCAGCCGGCGCAGATCGATGACCGGGAGAATCTGGCCGCGAACGGTCAGCACTCCCAGCACGTAGTCGGGAACGTCGGGAACCTGGTTGGGAGTCTGCACCCGCAGAATCTCCCGGACATGCTCCATGTGAAAGGCGAATTCCTCTTTGGCGATGCGAAAGGTGACCATCTTCTGGACTTCGGCGTCGGCGTTCCCGGATTTGTCTGACGACTCGCCGCCGTCGGTTTCCGCACCCGCAGCCGCGCCGTTCGCCGAAGCCGTCTTATGAGTCACTCCGATTTCGCAGACCTGGGCCGCATTCAGGGCCATGACGATGCGCTGCCCCTTGTCGAGTTTCACCACCCCTTCGAGGTAGTCCGAGGTGGTCCCGCGGATGGCGGCCGGCGGCGGTTCGATTTCGCTGCGCATGACGCGGGTCACCTGTTTGACCCGGTCCACGCGCAAACCGGTCTTGACGCCGTCGATATCGACGACCAGCACCCGGGTGCGGTCGGTCTCCTCGGCCCGCTCCATGCCGAAACGGGTGCGCATGTCGATGACTGGCAGGACCACCCCACGCAAATTGGCGATGCCGTCCACGTAGGCCGGCGTGCGGGGGACTTTCGCCATCTTGGGCAGGCGAATGATTTCCTGTACCGACATGATGTCGAAGCCGAATGGCCTTTCCCCTTCCAAGTATCCCAGCGATAGGTTAGTGTCTGCCGGAAAGGAAGGCAGGCGTGAAACGAGCACTTTCAATGAAGAGCAGATCATCAGCATCCTGAAGGAGGCGGAGGCCGGAGCGAAGGTCACGGAACTTTGCCGACGCCATGGGATCTCCGACGCGACCTTCTACATCTGGCGCAACAAGTACGGCGGCTTGGAGGTCTCGGAGATGCGCCGGCTGCGCCAACTCGAGGAAGAGAACCGGCGGCTTAAGGGGATCGTCGCCGACCAGGCACTCGACATCCGGGCGCTCAAGGACGTGCTGGCAAAAAACGGCTACGGCCCGCGGTGAAGCGAAAGATGGTGACGGAAGTGATGGCGGATCATCATCTCTCGCAGCGTCGCGCCTGCGGGTTGATCGGGATCACGCGACGCAGCTTTCGACATCCGCCCAGGCCGGATCGTAACGAGCCACTGCGGCAGCGGTTACGGGCGCTGGCCGAGGACCATCGGCGTTGGGGATGCCCGATGTTGCATCGAGTGCTCCGGCGCGAGGGCATCGCGGCTAATCATAAGCGCATCGAACGGCTCTATCGTGAAGAAGGACTCTCGCTGCGGCGTCGTCGCGGGCGCAAACGGCTCAGCCATCTGCGTGTGGCGCGCGAACAGCCGCCGGCAATAAATCACACTTGGGCGATCGATTTCGTGCACGACGCGCTGAGCGATGGGCGCCGCTTCTGCGCGCTCACGGCGATCGATGAGTTCAGCCGGGAATGCCTGGCGATCGAAGTGGACGCGTCGCTTACCGGCGAGCGAGTAACTCGGGTGCTGCAACGGCTATCCGAGCTGCGCGCAGTGCCCACTATCATTCGATCGGATAACGGTCCGGAGTTTCGCGGGCGGGTGATGGACGAGTGGGCCTATGGTTGCGGAGTGCGCTTGCAGTTCATCGAGCCGGGCAAGCCGATCCAGAATGCTTTCATCGAATCGTTTAACAGTCGCCTACGCGAGGAGTGCCTCAATGAGCAGGTGTTCCGCTCACTCGACGATGCGCGGCGCAGATTGAGCAGTGGCGCAATGAGTACGATCGCGCGCGCCCGCATTCGAGTCTCGGCTATCTGGCACCCGAGGAGTTCGCGGCCTCGCACAGTCACTTGCGGAGCGAGCCCGCCGCGCGCAGCGCTGGGCCGGCAAAAGAAATGCCGTCCGGCGCGCTGCATCGCGCGACGGCCGCGCTCGAGGAACCTGACAGTTTTTCGGTTCAGCCTCAGATCGGGTGAAGGCCGGGCGAAAAACTGGGACTAGGAAGGTATCGGAAATGTACCCAAAACGCGGCGGATACTAACTTACGAATGGGATACCAAAAGAAATCTCTTCGTCCTTCAACAGGAACGTGACGAGTTGGCTTTCGTCCTTCAGGCCGGCGGATGGTTGTAGAGTGTCTTCTTGCATTACGAATCTCCTGTATGAAACGCGCGGTCGGCTACCCGTTCTGCAGTTCGTCGGCCTGCGAGGCGATATCCTCGATGGCCTGGGCGATCTCCTGGGCGGCCTTCAAGCCCTGCTCGGAGGCGCCGGCGGCTTCGGTGGAGGCGCGCCCGGTTTCCTCCGCGGCAGCAGCGATCTGCTGGCTGGCTTTGCCCGCCTGTTCGAGTGCCGGCGGCAGCCTCCACAGACCCTTTCGCGATTTCCTGGATGTCGCGTCACCATCACGTCGCGACTCTTTGGCGATCCGATCGAGGTTCGTGGTCGAGACCTTGGCGCGTTCCACTTCGGCGCGCCCTTTGCTCCCGGCCAGTTCGATGTCCGCCGGCAACCTTGGTGATCTGGGTCTGCACGTTCTTGACCAGATCCTTGATTCGGTCCGCGTTCTCGCTGCTTTCGTTGGCCAGCGAGCGGATGTCTCCAGCCACCACCGAGAAGCCCCGCCCGTATTCCCCGGCGCGCGCGGCCTCGACGTTGCCGTTGACCGCGAGCATCTTGGTCTGCACCGTCACCATGACGATGGCATCGACGATCTTGTCGATCCGGCGGGTCCGTTCCTCCAGTTCCAGGATGTTCTTGGCGGATTCGGCAGATGCATCGGCGCCCTTGCCGATGTTGACGATCAACCGCATCCACGTTCGCCTTGTTGCTGGCCAGGAGTTTTTGAGTATCGCCAGGGCTTTCTCCACGCTCACTTCGGCACGCTCTCCCATACTTTTCGCGGCGCTGCGCATTTGGCACCCAAGGCGTTGGAAGTTTCGCGCCGATTTGGCCTGCGCGCCGGCCGCCTTGTTGATCTGCTCGATGGCAGTGGAGATCTGCTGCGAGGAGGTCTTCAGCTCTTCGGCGTTGGTGCGAAAGCTCCTCCGCGGTAGCGGCCAGTTCCTCGGCCGACTTCTGGGCATTGGTCGAGGTCTTCAGACGACTCCGCCATTTCGGCCAGCGACCGGCCGCATCGCTCATCTCCGAGTACGCCTTGGATTGCTCCTGAGTCGATTTCTGCGCCTCCTGGCAGGCCGAAGTAGCTTCTTCGGCCGCCGCCGCGATCTCTTCGGAGCCCTTCAGATACGTCTTGGCGCCGGCCAGCGCTTCCTGAGCATTCTTCTGGATCTCGGCGCAACTTCCTGAATCTCTTCGAAGTCAGCGGCGATCTTGGCCAAGTCCTGGGTTATGACCTTGGCCTTTTCCACTTCCTCGCGGCCCTTCTTGCCGGCCGCCTCGGTGTCGCCGGCGACCACTTTCACCTGGTTCTGAATCTCGTTGACCACTTCCTGGATGCCGCGCGCGCTCTTCTCGCTGATCTCCGCGAGATTGCGCACCTCGTCGGCCACCACGGCGAATCCCTTGCCGTGTTCGCCGGCGCGGGCAGCTTCGATTGCGGCGTTCAGGGCCAGCAGGTTGGTCTGGTCGGCAATCCGGGTCACGGCGTGGACGATCTTGCCGATCTCTTCGGACTGGCGCTCCAATTCGCCGACCATCTTGGCGGATTCGAGATTCGCATCGGCGGATTCCTCGACCCCTTTGATGAGCTGCCTCGATTTCCGCGGTCGTCGACTTGGAGAGCGATTGCAACTCGACTCACCCTCTGCAGCGATGCTTCCGCGCTGTGATTGACGTTCGCCGACGCCTTCTCGATCTGGTTGATCGCTGCCCGCGGCATTCGCCGGCGGCTGCGACGCATGGTCGCGCCGCGCCGCGATGGTTTGCATGGTCTTTTCCAATTCCTCGACCGCGCTGCTGGCTTCGGCGATGGCGCTGGATACCTGTTCGGTCGCAGTGGACAATTTCTCCGCCACCGCCTGCGCACGCGCTACGGTCCGCGCACGCTGCTTTTCCTCCGCCAGCTTTCTTGGCAGTAAGGCGGTTCTGGCTGTGGTCGTCGTTATGCCCGTTGGAATCCGCCCCGTTCTTCAGTCCCAGCGCAGGCGAGCCTTTCTGCGGCCCGAGACGGTTCAACGCGAGACGATTGGGCGCCTCGGGCGCGCCATTTTTGGTGGTTTCTTCGTTATGTCGAATCATTCCGGTCTCCGCGAAGTTCAGTTAAATCGTGGGGGAATCGGTCAGCCTCCGCCTCCTGGAGCAGTCCACCACCGACACGGACAGATCACGCTAAACGCCCTTTGATGGATCCATACACGTGAGCGCCATCTCACCATTCCATGCTGAGCCAAAAAGCAGTTGCCGTGCCATTTGGAATCGAGCGAGGGCAGAACAACCCTCGAACGATTCTCACGGATGGACGATTTATCCACGGCTCTTTTGAGACATGAGCGCCATCGCTACTTAGTGCGAAAGCCCATTTAGTGCCGCTCCCGGGCGGGCTGCGCCCATCGCTCTTTGAGAAAGTGAGACACCTTCGAAGCTAGCCCTTGAGGATGCTGCCAACCGTTTGATGCCACTATGCCAACCGATTCGTTCCTTGGACGACCGCAATTCCGGCGGGGCATCGCGAACCGCTCCCGACCAGTGATTTGCTATCCCGGTGGGAATACGCCTGCGTCCGCCGAAGTGGTTTCACAGGAGCGAGATGTACGAGTTTTGGAAGATCCGGCGATCCAATTGCACCGAGGCGGGCGCCTCGTCATGGGGAGTAATGGACCGCGTTCGGTCGATCCCGAAAAGTGCAAAGGTAACCGAGGCGCGAGACTGCGCGGAGTCTGCTTGAGACAGCCAATGGCCGCGACCCGAATAAATGCTAATCGACCAGCATCTTTACAAGCCCGGTATCGAGGTCGTAGCGACCGCCGATGACTTTGAGTTTGCCGAGTTCGATTGCCTGTCTAAAGGGGCTCATAGACTGGAGTTGACGGACCCCCGCAGCGACATGCTGATTGACTGCTTCCCCGCAAAGAGCTTCTTTTTCAGGGAGATTCCCCGGTTGCTCTCGCATGGCTGCTTTCGCGTTCGATATGGCCGGGTAAATTAGCGAGAGGAACTCGGGTGACGTTGCGGGATACATATCGACCGCACCCTTCACCGCTCCGCAGTTCTGATGCCCGAGGACCATGATGGTTTCCACCCCGAGGTGGCCGACCGCATATTCGAGGCTCTGCAACCCCAGTTGGTCGATGCTATTGCCCGCGACCCGCACTGCGAACAGGTCCCCCACCCCCTGATCGAAGAGCAGTTCCAGCGGCACCCGCGAATCGGCACACGAGAGGATGGCGGCGAAGGGCTTCTGTCCTTCGTTCGCGACCAATTTCCGCCGCGCAAAATCGCTGCGCGGATGGATAGACTTGCCCTGGGCCCATCGCGTGTTGCCTTCCAGCAGCGCTTTTAAGGCGTTAGCGGGCGAGCGCGGTGCTGTCTCGCCATAAAACGACGCTCCGGAGGTGGATGGCGCGAGCTCGCTCGACGCTGCGAGTAATGGCGTGGCGATGCCGTCTGACGGATGGTGATTGTCATTCCGCATATGTTCTCCGATGGGGCCTTATCGCCGAGTTTGCCAACGATAGGTTCGCCCGCTGCTGTGCTCGATGTAGGCGCGTCCGTGTTCCAACAACCTGCTTCTGAAAAGCAGTTGCCGTGCCGAACAGGACTACGAGTGATCGGGACTATGTCGCGGAGTCGATTGCTCAGCGGGCATCCAGTACCCGGGTCTTTGATACAGCGGACTCGTTATCGAACCACGTCTAAATTTGCGTGCAGAAGCGGGCGTGGCCAGCGGATCTCATTCCTTCCAACAACTGCGACATCGAAGAGCTTCCGCAAGAAATTTGGCGCCAACCAGTTTTGGGCACTACGCCAAGATTTTGCTGTTCGCCTGGCGATTGCGAACCCGCGATCTTCCGCTCGTTTATGCAGGCCGGACGCGGTCCGGGGTTTCAGGGCTCTAGAGAGTCTTTGGGGGAAGTTTCGGGTTTGTGCCTTTGGTCGCGAAGGCGAGCAGAGTCCATTGATTCATAAGAGAATCTTCGGTTTCGACTCCCTGGCACAAACCGATAGCGACCTTCGTCTCTTGCGCTGATCGGGCAGAGAAAGCGATTCTCTGCCGAGCGACAAAAGAAGGAGGCGGTATCATGGCGACCAACCTCGAAGACAAGGTGCGCGAGCTCGAAGCCAAGGTGGCAGAGCTTTACGATCGCGAGGAAATCCGCGACCTGCGCTTCCGCTACCACGAATGCATCAACGAGGCGCAGATGGCGGCGATTCCCGACCTCTTCACCGAAGACGGCGAACTCGAATTCGGCCATCTCGGACGCGCCAAGGGGCGCGAGCAGATCAAGGCATTTTTCGGCGGCCTGGGCGCCGATCGCACCGCCCCCGATGGCTCTCGTCGGCGCGGGCTTTATCGGGTCAAGCAATTCATCCATAACCATGTGCTCAAGGTGCATGGCGAGCGCGCCGAGGGTTACGCTTACCTCGAAGCCAAACCGGTTTATAACGGCGAGAGCTATGTGGTCGCGGCGCGCTACAACGATGAGTATGTGAAGCGCGATGGGCGTTGGCGCTTCAGCAAGATGAGCCTCACTCCATTCTTCATGGTGCCGCTGAAGGAAGGATGGGCGGGCGACGATCTCTTGAAGATGGGACGCTAGGAATACGGGGAGCAAAGCATCGCATGAGTGCAAATGACGAAATTCTCTCGAGGCTGAAAGTGATCGACTGCGCGACTTATGTCGCCGGGCCCGCCGCGGCCACCATCCTGTCGGACTTCGGCGCCGATGTAATCAAAATCGAGCGGCCGCCCGACGGCGATCTGTGGCGCCATTTTTCCTCGGTGCCGGGATACGCCAGTTCGGACTTCACCTACACCTGGCTGCTGACCAGCCGCAACAAACGCAGCATCGTGCTCGATCTCACCAAGCCCGCCGGCCGCGACACGCTGCTCAAGCTGGTGTCCGGCGCCGATGTCTTCGTGACGAATTTTCAGCAATCGCTGCTGAATAAGTTTCAGCTTCGATGGGAGGACCTTCGCCCCGTGAATCAGCGTCTCGTCTATGCCCACATCACCGGCTATGGCGAGAAGGGCGACGACGCGGATTCGCCGGCTTACGATGGCCTCGCATACTGGGCGCGTTCTGGTTTGATGACGAGCGTCACCGGCGCCGACGGCACTCCGGCCGGCGCGCGTCCGGCGATGGGCGATCATCCAACGGCGGCGACCTTATTTGGCGCTATCATGCTGGGGCTGTATCGGCGCGAGCGCACCGGCAAGGGATCCAAGGTTATGACCTCGCTGATGGCGGCAGGTGCGTGGGCCAACAGCGTCGACATCCAGGCGAAGCTCTGCGCGGCGCAATTTCCCGAGCGCAAGGCGGGACAGCGTCCGCTCAATCCGTTGATCGCGGCATACCTGAGCAGCGACCAACACGCGATGATTATCGCGTGCCTCGATCCTGAGCGGGAATTTTCGCGCTTGTGCGAAGCGCTGGGTGAACCCGATCTCGCGACCAGCCCATTGTTCGCGACCCAGGAGGCGCGCAAGGAAAACGCGCCGGAGCTGTATGCGATCCTGCAGTCGCAATTCGAGACCAAGCCGCGCAGCCATTGGAGCGCGCAGTTCCGCACCTATGACATCAAGTGGTCGCCGCTGCCGACGCTCGAAGAAGCGGTGGCTGATCCGCAGATGCGCGATTGCGGCGCCATCGTGAATATCGACTATCCGGGCCACGGCAAGCTCGAAACGATCAGCAGTCCGGTCTTCGTCGCCGATAGCGCGAAGCGCACGCCGCAACCGCCGCCCAACTACGGCCAGCATACGCGCGCGATTCTAAAGGAAGCCGGATTCAGCGCGACGGATATCGATAAGCTGATTGCGTCAGGCGTAGCGGTCGCGCGCGACGGAAAATAAGATGCCTACCCAAAGTATCGAAACCGTAGGAATCGGTTTTCCGTGGGAAGAGCTGCCGGTCGGGCGCAAGTTCAAGACCGTCGGCCGCACCGTCACGGAGACCGACCTCGTCAACTTCATCTCCTGCACCGGGATGCTCGAGGTTCTTTTTACCAACACCGAGTTCGTCGAGAAGGAATCCGCCATCAAGGGCCGCGTGGTGCCGGGCGCGCTCGCGTACACCTTCGCGGAGGGATTGCTGACGCAATCGGTGATGCAGGGGATGGGCCTCGCGTTCCTGAACATGGAACTCGACATCAAGGGGCCGACCTTCGTGGGCGATACCATCCATGTCGAATGCGAGGTCATCGAATGTCGCGAGAGTACCAAGCGCCCCGGCCTCGGATTGGTGCGCACTCGCAACCAGGTGGTGAAGCAGGACGGCACCGTGGTGTTGGTGTACACGCCGCTGCGGATGGTCAAAGGCAAACACACCAAATGATAGACGTCTGATACCACCATACGGGGCCATCGGCGATGCCGATGGCCCCGTACCACATCCACCTCACAGACTGTCCCCGAATCGACTAGAAGTTCGCTGCGCAAACCGACTCTAGAAGTTCGCTGCGCGAATCGACTCTAGAAGTTCGCTGCGCGAACCATGGCATCGGTCGTGAAGAAGTCCTTGTTGACCGCGCCCATGTTGATGTACCAGCATTCGCGCTCAGGCGTTTCGCGCCCCGGCAGATAGCACATCGTTGCCTCGCCGGATTGCACATCGGTGGAAACCGCGCCTACGACGAAAGAGCGTTTGAACGGATAGATCGCCACCCTGGCGTCAGGCACCGGACGATCGCGATAGGCCAACCAGTAGATGTGCGAGCGCCACAATTCGCCCCGGCGATCATAGGTATCGATGTAGGGCTCGAACCACACTTCGGAATCCATGTACACCACGGTGCGGGAATCGAGCGCATTGATCATCGCGTGCCGCGGGGTCGCCTGCACCACGTACATATGCCGCATCTCCCAGTTCTCGGGACACGCGCTGGTGCCGCCGTCGGTCGGGCATTGAACCTCGGGAGAATGGGCGGCATGCACGCACGCGAGCAGGTTTTTTTCGCCGAGGAACTTGTAGTTGTATTCCTCGGTTTTGGGATTGAAGCCCGAGTAATGATCGGGATCCCACGCCTGCGCGCCGGTCGCCGACGACATGATGCTTTCATTCAGGCGGCGAATTCGTCGCGCGCCGGCATCCAGCGTCCAGATGTCATCGCCACGATTGGCATCGAGATAGCGCCAGCGGATGAAGCCGGTTCCGTGAATGTCTTCCGGCGCCAGTATTGGGTAAAGCGCGAACAGCCAGACGCGATTGGTCTTTTTGAAATCCGGATCAATCGGCAGCGGATCGACCTCAGTGCGTCCGACCAGGTCGTAGCCGGCGTAGTGGCCGATCTGGAAATACTCCACCTGGTTTGCCTGCGGACCGTGCCTCTCATACGAGCTGTTGCAATCATAGAAACGCAGGTCGTAGTCGTCCGTGGTGATCGGACGGAAGACATTGTTCCAGATGATCTTGTTGGCGACGTATGGATCGTTCGTATCGATCAGTGGAAACGGCTGCCCCGCAACGTAACCGATGACGCTGCGATGGTCGGTGCTGAGCCGTACCTGGCCGGAATATTTTTCCGTCGCATCCCGATACGGCGGCGGCCAGTCGATACGCTCGCTCGGGATAATCTTCATCGACATCCCTTGTGAGACTTTGTAGTAAACGCCCGGTGAAACCAGGTTTTTAACTTTGGCGGCGCTCTGGGCGGTGATGAAGTCGCCGGGTTTGACTTGTGCGAGCGCGGGAACCGCGAGCGTCAACGCTGACAATAAAACTGTTGACAGCGCTAAGGTCGCGACCTTGTTGAATTGCTTATGCAGCATCGAACCAACTCCTGTTGGGAAACGGGTTGATGGTTGAGAAGCGGCATGGAGCACAGCCCCGTTACTCCAATGAGCACGGCTCCATGACTCAATTCCCGGAGTGTTCGGAGACAGCGGTTACTGCACGAAAGAGAAGGCGTCGTCGGGCGACGATGGCGAGATTCTGCGATGCAAGGTTCGACTTGGAGGCGAGACCTCCACCTCGATATCTTCGGCCAGCCGCGGTCGCTGAAATGAGGTCACACTCTCGCGCGACGGCTGCGCGGGTGCGCGGTTCGCCTCCACCGAGAGATCGACGCCCCTATCTCCCACTTCCTCGCGCGTGTGCGGTGTCGATCCGTAGCTAAGGCTCGCGAGAGAGGGGTCTCGGGACCCGACCATGGCAAACGCGGACACGCATTGGAACGTAGTCAGGAAGACGACGGAGGCGGCAAGTATCAAACAAAGTGGCGATAGGCTGAATCCGTCGCGATACATCGATGAGTCTCCAGCGAGACGCTTATTCATAATCGGCCTGACGGCATTAGAAAATCAAGCGCGCCGTTTAAGGGCGCCGGTTAGTGGCTGGAGCTAGTGCGCGCTCAGCGCCGACTGCGCCGCGGCCGGAAGCTTGTCGGCCTTGGCCAGCAGCATCGTGACCTGCCAGCGCTGCTCGTCGGTTAGCGTGCTCGCGAAACCCGGCATCCCGGAGAGGCGGATTCCATGCGTGACCTTCCAGAACGTAACACCTTCAGGATCATCGGTCACCATTTCATCGTGCTCAAACAGCTGCGGCGGTGAAGGAAACATGCCCTTGGCGATGGCGCCGGCGCGTTGTCCCGGGAGGCCGTGACAAGGCGCGCAGTTATCTTTGAAGGTCTTCGCGCCCGCAACCAGATTGTCATCATTGAACGTGAGCGGATCTTTCTGATCGGCGGCGCCGCGGAGGCTGGCTCTGATTGCGAGGTTCGCGACGGTCTCCTCGAGCGGAAGCGGCGCTGCGGTGGTTTCCATCGGCACACCTCCGGACGTGATGAACAGATATCCGCCGCCCAACATGGCCGCGATAGTGAAAACGATTCCGAGGATAAAGCCTCCGAGACGACCTGACATCGAACACGCTCCTTCGCGATGAATAACGAAAGAAGGCAGCGCGTTCGAGCTGCCTTCTCTGTTGATTGAAACGGATTCGCGGCGCGAGCGAAAGACGTTGCAACCATCCGTGAACCGAGTTAGTTGCGATGAGCGCGAGGCGCCGGATGGTCAGCGTAGACGACGTTGCGCGGGTTGCCCTGTTCCTCGCGAGCGATGTATCGGCAGCGTGACCGGCCAAACCATCAACGTCGACGCCGGCATCGCGATGAACTAGCGTCCCTCCTTTTGCCGCAAGACATGTTGTAAAAGTGATAGCCTGAAGCCATGGCGAAGAAGAACGTCAAATTTCAGGCGATAAAAGTTGTCGCCAAACCGACCACCGTCCGATTCAAGACCAAATCGGGCCAGACTGTCGCTTTCAAAGCCATCAAGACCACAAAGCAAAAGCAGACTGTTCGATTCCGCGCCAAGGCGAGATGAAACGGATCTACTTAGACAGCAATATTTTGATTGCGCACTGTTCCGGCGACAAGTCTGAAGAAACGAAAAGAGAAATGGTTGAAAACGCGTTAGGGGTTTTCGCTCAGCTCAAAGACGTTGAGCTATGTACTTCAATGTGGGCCGTAACCGAGATGGTCAACATTCTTATCTCGAATAAGAAAATGGAGCCCGGCGAGGTCGCCAAAATAGAAAATCGTCTGACCAGGGAGCGCCGTCTCAAAAATCTCAAAACACGCTTCCTCGATGTCAGTCCGCAGGCGGACTACGATTTCGGTGAATTCTTCTACCAGGTCGGAGAGGGAATACTAAATTATCATTCCGGGGTCGGCGATATCATTCACAGTGTTATCATGAAGAACAACGGTGTCGTGGACATTTTGACTTTCGATGAAAAGGACGATTTCAAGAAAATTCCCGATTTGACGGTGCTTCATCCTCGGGACGTGACCCTTAGCCGCTGAGTGGCGTGCCAATCGTCCGAGTGAACAGATCGCTACCCGACAAAGCCGCGGCCACGGTTTCGTGTCGCCCGCGCGAGCCTGATCATTCGACCTGCAGCAGGCGTCCCTCGCGCAACACGGTACCCGGCAGCGATGCGCGCAAATTCCTGCGTGCGTCGAAGTAAGACCGGGTACAAATCAAAACGTCTGCCGCGATGGAGGCACCCTTGAGAACTTCGTAGGCGAGGCGACTGCGGTTGCATTCTTCGGGAACGTCGTCGTTTACAACCAGGAGCAGGTCGTAGCTGTCAGGTCCGTGGTCGCCACGCGCGCGATCCGAAAAGATAAATGGACTGTGGGTGGTACGCGGCACTGAGGGGGCGCACAACTTCACCCAAATCATCCCCGCGCGCCGTGACCGGGAGATGAAGGTTCCGGGCAGAGATTCTCTCTTCTTCGCCATCGCGCCCTGTCCACTGAATCAGAAGGATATCATCATCGGATTGAATTGTGCTGAAGGGTCTCGATCTTGGGGAATGCAGATTTGCCGGAAAAAATTCGGCGGGCAAGACCAGCCGCGGTGGTATCTGCAAATGGCTGATCGTGCGGGGCGACTTTTTCGCGCTTCACGATCGCCCGGCGCTCGCACCTTCGTGGTCCATCATCCTCGAGTATAGTTGCCTCCTGAAGGCGATTGGCGTGGCGCGGTCCGAACCTATAGATATGCCGCAGCCCAATGTCGCCCGAAGCAAATAGCCGCGCGGAGCAGGCCCCGGCTTTCGTCGCCAGCTTTTCAACCGAAGACCTCGGTTGGCCCTGACTCTATCTTCAGTTACTTCCTCGTCCTGTGCCTCGCCGGAGGTCTGGGAGCACCGACCGGAATCGCCGCGATCCCGATCGGCTATTTCCTGAAGGACAATCTTCATCTGTCGGCGGTCAACCTGGCGCTATTCGTCGCACTCACCGGATTGCCGGGCTATGTTGGCATTTCTGCCGGGCCTGGTGCGCGATCGATTTCGTCCGCGCGCGATGGGCGATCGCTTTTATCTGCTGGCCGGCGCGCTGGTGGCAATCGCTGCGTATGCGTATCTCGGTACCGCATCAATCAACTACACACGGTTGCTCTACGCCACGCTGCTCGCCGGCATCGCGTATCTTTTTATTTTGGCCGGCGGACAGGCGATGATGACCGGGGTGGCGCAGGCGCGTCTGATGACCGGGCGCTTGAGCGTGGTGGCGGGAGTAGGCACCTACTTCCCGGCGGTAATCTCCGCATTTCTGGGCGGATGGATGGTGGCCCATCTGGCGCCGCGGATGACTTTCATCATCGCGGCCTGCGTGACCGCGGTAATCGCGGCGCAATCGTTCTGGCGGCTGGGCGCGGTAACCGAGTTCGAGGAGACCGGGGATCGCGCCAGCAGCGCAATCGGGGCAGCATCGCGCTTAATCCACCATCGACCGATCTGGCCGGCGACGATCATTTTCTTTTTATGGAATTTTGGCCCCGGATGGGGCACCCCGATGTTTTACTATCTGACCGAGACAGTGAAACTTTCGAGCCAGCTCTTCGGCACCTTCACCGCGATGCAGTGGCTGTTCTTCATCCCGAGTGCGATCTTGTACGCTCCGCTGTGCCGACGCTTCTCCTTGTCATCGTTATTGTGGTGGGGAACCCTGGTCGCGATCCTGCAAGGTCCCATCATGTTTCTTGCGCGCGGCCCGGTGAGTGCGATTACAGTGGCGGTGCTGTACGGACTGTTTGGTGGATTTCCCACTGCCGCTTACGTCGATCTCATCATGCGATCCTGCCCGAAGGGGCTGGAGGGAACCGGCATGATGCTGGCTGTCACGGCCGCCGGCGCGGTGGCAGCCAATTCCGGCAATTTACTCGGAAGCTGGATTTACTCGATCGGCGGATTCGCCTCTGCGGTCGCAATTACCACGCTGGCAACGGCACTTATCGTGCCGATGCTGTGGTGGATTCCTAAGAGCACGATTTCGTCGCGCGAGGGCGAAGCGTGATAGGTAACTACATCGCCGGTCAACGATCGAATCAGCCAGTACATTCGTCAAAAAAGCGGCTGGCGAGGCCAGCCGCTTTGGTACCTAGACGCGATATTCTTATGGGCACGGAACGCCATCGCAAATGTTCGGCCCCATCTGCACTCCACCTTGGACCTGATTGCCCGGATGGGTCGGCGTGGTTTCGTTATTGCCGACCAACTGATTGTTGCCATAGCTGAATAAAGTAAGCGGAGGGGACAGGGGGCTGATGATGCCGAAAGACGTGTTGTACCCGATGGTATTGGCCTCGATCGAGGTTGGCTCCTCGGTGCCAACCACAACCCCTGCCTCGTTGCTCACTATTGTGTTGTTGGAAATCTGACCGGATCCGCTGACGCCGACGCCGCCATTGTTTCGGATTGTATTGCCCGAAATCGTCGAAGCAGCACCAGCGAATATGTTGATACCGTCCTCTCCATTGCCTATGACAGCATTGTGTACTACGGTTCCACCGCTGACGAGGACGATGCCGCTTCCGTTGTTGTCGTTGACCTCGCTATCCGACACTTCCGAAGGACCGTCGATGACGGCAATGCCCGCTTGTGAGTTGAGGTTAGCGTGCACCTGACGCACGCTCCCGCTGAGCAAAAGAATGCCGTATACGTTAGGGGTTACATTTTTGGAGATTGCATTAGAGCTGGCAGTTAGGTCTACCACGGTAGCGTACTCACCCAGCGAGACGCCGCCTCCACCCATCTTGACTATCGAACCGTTCTTGACCGTGACGTTTGAATGCGTAGCGCCGTTGATACCGATGCCGGTGCCCGCACCGGTTCCCGTGATCGTATAACCACTCAAATCGATAACGACGTTGTCGGCTTTGACGTTCGATGGCATCCGCGCCGCATCCGGCCGGAAGGGTGATGTTACCGGTGAGGTTGTAACCGCCCGGCTGCGTGATGACCTGCGGATAGTAGGCGCAGCCGGCTCCCGGTGCTCCTGGATAGATAGGTACAGCTGCCTGGCCGACGAGCACCGGTTTGGCCTGGCCGTTCTGCGCCGCAGCGCCCAGGCCAGTCCCACCAAGCAGAACTAGAGCTGCACCGAGCAAGGTCAAGGTTTTGATCACACGTCCTCCATATCGATCCATTAATTAGCCGCAGATTGATGAGCCTTTGCGCCAATCGAGAGATGTCACGGCTCGCCGAGTCCACTCATAAGGTTCCGGCAGGTTGGGTTCGATCGGCTACTTTTCCTCGCTTCGAAAAATCGAGGTCTCATCAGCGCGGCGTGATGAAGACAGCTGGTAACCTTCGACTTACTCGACGTACGCGACCGTGTGTGCAGTCGCCGATGCTCTCCCTGGAATGTGTGTCCACGAACCGGGGCATCCACACATGCTTTAAACTGTAGGCGGGAAAACTTAGGTCACAATTCGTGCCCTTCGCCGTAACCTGTCGTGCTGATCACATCTGCCAGGACGGCTTGGTCTCGAGATCGGGGAGATAGAAACAGAAAGCGCCGGTATGAATGCTGGTCGCGAAGTGCTCGCCGAGCTTCCCGTCGTTGCGTCGAATGCGCTCGATGCCGGCGCGAATGTTCTTGGTCACCATCGTTCGCGCCCGTTCGACATGCGATGAACTCCGGCGGCTGCGGCCGCGGCGTCCTACGCCCGCGCTTAACTGGCCGGCGATAAGCTCATACTCGTGACGTGCGCGCTCGACCGTGCCGGCGTCGTTGTTCCGCTCGGCCGTCGCTAGCTCCTCGCGCACCTCGGTCAGGCGCTGTCGATACGCCGATATTGCCTGGGAGTCGAGCGCATCGCCCGCATCACCGAGATCATGCGATTGTTGCAGCCCCTTGGCGCGCGCCCGCTCAGGCAAAGCGCCGGGACTGCCGGCGTCAGTGCCTTCGACCATGGCCACCAAATCACAGGCGTGGATGCGGACGCCGGGATTCGCGATCAGATGGGCGATGTATTCCAGGCCTTTCAAGTTGCGGAGACGAAAGGTCTTGCCCTGATGCGTGACGGTCCAGAAATCGCCGTCCTTCCTAAATATGTTCTCGTCTCCCGATGCTGGCGAAGTAGCTTGAGGATGAGTTGTCTGGCCCGAGCTCCGCGGACGCGTGCGCGCCTGCTCCACGCGATCGATCCAACGCTCGCCCGCTCCATGACGTTCGATAGATCTCGATAGCGGCGGCGAACTTTTCGTTCGCGGCAGAGTATTCGTCCCTCCCATTTAGAGCGCGGCCCCAGTAGTACAACGTCTCCGCTTCTTCGAACGGAACTTGATAGCGACGATAGATCTGAACTGCCTTTTCGAATTGGCTTTCCGCTGTCGCCGCGCCATCTGCGGCAATTACGGCCTCAGCTCGAGCAACATCACCCGCGAGTCCGCGCCAATCTTCGCCGTCGGCCATGATTTCGCGGCAGCGCTCAAGATGCGGCTTCGCGTCCGCGCGGTGATCCGTCTCAGCGCACAGCAACACCATTGCAGGGCGGTACACCATTTCGACAAACTGCAAAGATTCGCTGCGACAAATCGTGAGCGTATCCTCCAGCATCGCTCGGTTAGCATGGTGATCCTTCAGCAGGCGCCGTACCCACACCAGGAGAGGAAAGAAACCGCTGGTTTCAGCGCGTGCGCCATTTCTCAAGTGCCAATTCCGCTGTTCGGTCCACCGATGCGCCGCTTCTTCCCACTTTCCGTCAAACATCTCGACCCACTTGTGTAGAATGGCGGGCTCCTCGTTCGGGCTCGGCGCGGCACTGCGAGCCTCCCGAAGATTCCCCAGGAGTACTAACTGCTCGCACCGCAACCCTGAAACCAGCATCCGCAGACGCTGCGAGAGCGCGGTTTGCCGTCTCGCCAGTTCGCGATCAAGCCATTCGAGAGCCGCGTGAGGGTCGCCCAGGAGCCTGCGATAGATACCACCGGACCACGCGGCTGCAATGGTATAGCCGGTGCTGCGCTCAGCCGTTTGCCGCGCCTGCTCAATAAGGGCAAAACCCTCCGCAAGACGCCCGGCTCGAATCTGGTGGGTGGCATGCTGAATCGCAGAACAGCACCACATTCCGTGGTCGCCGACGGAATCGAACTCTTTCATCGAGCGCGCGGATGCAGCCAACCCCTTTTGGGTTTGGAAGGTGCGGGCGGCAATCTGCGCAACTGCGTCGTCAATCCGGGCGCGATCATGCGGTGGAGTATTTTCGCGCAGCGCCGCCTCCGCTCGCCGCACGTGTTCCAGCGCACGCGAAACGTCCAACAAGCGGTCGGGGGTCGCAAAGCGAAATGCGAGACCCGAGTTAATTACGACGACACGATTCTGCCGATCCAGAGCTTCATACGCCCTAATTGCGCGCTCCAAAAACTGAGGAGACAACGTTTCATCGATGTAATAGGTTAAGTTGGCGGCCACTTCCAGCAAGTCTGCGCGCTTCTCGGCATAGGAACTCCTCGCCTCCATCAGTTCCGTGGCCACGCACAAATGCTCGAATGTCTCCTCGAATGCGGAGGCGTCCCAAGCTTCCCGAGCGGCTCGCTGCGTGTAATCAATCGCTTTCTCGGAAATGCCCGCCTCTCTGAAATGGTGCGCGAGTTCGGCAAAGTGACCCCGCAGATCATTTGCGTGCGTCTGCTCCAGCGTTTCGCCAAGCAGGGCGTGCAACTTAAGGCGACGGTTGGTGTCAATGCCCTCGTAGACGGCGTCGCGGATGAGTGCGTGGGAAAATCGGTAACGATCGCGCCCAAGCGCATCTACAATGCCGCCCGCAGTCGCCTCATCGAGCAGACGATGGATTTCCTCTGCTGGAATGCTCGACAGCTTGTGCAAGACACTGGCATCGAACTCTTTTCCCACCGCAGCAGCAGAGGCCAACAAGGCCTTGGATTCATCCGAAAGCGCCGCTAAACGGCGGCGACTCGCCTCACGCACAGTGTCCGGAATCTTGAAGGAATAGTTGGATGCGGACTTATGCCCGCCGCCACGGTCGGCAATCATGATACGCACGATGCCATCGACGAATAGTGGATTGCCGTCGGTCGCGGCATAGAGCCTCGACACCAGCTTTTCGTCGGTCGTTTGCCCCGCACTGAGCGCGACGAATTGAGCGACTTCGCCTTCGCTGAGACCGGCGAGCGGGATCGAGCGAGCCTCGCGGCTCAGGTCGCCAATATGTTTGCTCAACTCGAGCGAACGCCGCACCTCGACATCGCGATAGGTACCGAGGATCAGAACGGCTGCTCCGGCGAGCTCGCGGGTAACGAACTGCAGCATACTGAGAGACGAATGGTCGGCGTCGTGAAGATCGTCGAAAACGATTGCCCATGGTTTCAGGCGCGCGAAGTCCATGAGCAGGGTCGCCATCGAGTCGAACAACCGGAAGCGCGCCTCCGCCGGATCAAGCCGGGTCGCCACTGTGGGCTTAACTGCACGCGGCACGGCGGTGAGCAGCTCCGGAACGATTTGGGCGACGGTTTCCAGTCTCGAAGATGCGTGCTCTGATTCCAGCACGGCACAGCGGTCAGCTGAATCGGCCGAGTTGATCCAGCCGCGAATCACCTGAATCCACGGCCAGTATGCAGGCGCGCCAGCACCCTCCCAGCAGCGTCCCCACACAGCCAGCATCCCGCGCGCCGCAGCCTCGCGAGCGAACTCCTCGGCCAGGCGCGTCTTGCCGATGCCGGGCTCGCCTGAGACGAGAAACAGCCGTCCATGGCCTTTGCAGGTCTCATCGAGCGCATCTCTTAATTCGCCGAGCTCGCGCTCGCGCCCAACGAATTTGTCAAATCGTGATGAAGTCTCGCCGGGCGGCATCGCATCGGAATTTAGATCAATGGCAAATCAATTGCGAACGACTAAACCTCTTGGCGTCGATAAACCGCTGTCACATCCGCAGGACGCTTTCAGTGTAAAAAGCATCCCAGCGGCTCTTCTTCAAGGACGCCATCGCCGCCAGCCGCTTCACGCTCAATTTGCCCCGCTAGCGGTCACCCCGCTGACTGACAAAACCGTTTGCGTTCTTCGGGAACGTCGTCGTTTACAACAAGTAGCACGTCGTAGTCGCTGGCAGCCTTCGGTCGCCCCGCGCGCGATCCGAAAGGACAAATGGACTGTGGGTGACAGGCGGCGCTAAGCGGCCCACCACTTCGCCCAATTCTTCGCTCGCTGCTGTGATGGGAGAATGAGGTCGTTTGGTAGATTCTCGCTTCTTCGTCGTCGTCTTCTTCGTCGTCGGCTGCCCAGGAACAAAAAAGATAACATCATCAGATTAAATGATCCCGAATGGTCCGCTTTCGAAAAGGCGTCGCTATCCAAAAAAAAGCGGCTGGCGAGGCCAGCCGCTTTGGTACCTTAACAATTCGCGATCGCGCTAGGCGATTTTTTCCGCGCGCTCGCTCCGCTCGCCGCGCTCCCGATGATCGCCGCGCTCGCGCTCGGTTCGGTCGCGTTCGCGCGTCGCCTTCTCGCTATGCCCTTGCGCGTGAGGAGTCAGGTTGCTGGTGGTCAGCACCTCGATGAACTTGCGCGCCGCCGGCGATAGCTCGCGCCCGCGCTTGTAGATGATCGCGAGCGGCCGCGTGAACGGACCCTCCTGGAACTCGATCATCTTGAGCGATCCGCGGGTCATCTCGCTCTCGACCGTGAGACGCGGAACGATTGCGCATCCGAGGCCGATTTCGACCGCGCGCTTGATGGTCTCGATGTTGTCGAACTCCATCGCGTAATTCGGCTTGACGCCGTAGTCGCGGAGGATCCGATCGGACGCCTTGCGAGTGGAGATGTCGCGCTCGTAGCCGACAAAGGTCTGGCCGACCAGTGCGCTGACGCTAACCTTGTTGTGTTTGGCGAGCGCGTGATCGGGCGGCACCACGAGCACGAGCTCATCGTGACGAAATGGAATGGTGACGATTTGGCTGCGTTTGGCCGGATAGGCAACGACGCCGAGATCGATTTTGCCTTCGATGAGGTCTTCGTAAATTTTGTTGGAGCGCAGATACTCCAGATGAACATTGACGGCCGGATAATTGCGCAGGAATTCGGTGAGATAGGGCGGCAGCTCATGCAGACCGACGCTGTAAACCGTTCCGACTCGAATGGACGCCGGCGATGACCGAGCCGATCTCGCGCAGGCGATTTTCGAGTTCGAGAAATTTGCGGACGATTTCCTTGCTCGAGGTGTAAAGGATTTGTCCGGCGGCGGTCGGTTTGACTCCCGCTCGTCCGCGTTCTATCAATCGGCAGTCATACTTTTCTTCGAGGCTGCGGACCTGCTGACTGACCGCCGATTGGGTGACGAAATTTTGCGACGCGGCATAAGAAAAGCTTCCGCTCTCGATTATGTCGCAAAAGACTTTTAGCGTTTCAATATGCATGCACTTCTGCTCTTACGTATAAGCCTATTTGATGCACAGATTTGAAGCAATCAGTAGCTGGGGTGAAATCTGGGCGGGTCTCATATGAGCTTGAAGCATGTTGAAAATTGCGTCAATAGGGCGACCGCTTACCTCGGGTCAGAGGTGGGCACCGGTAGGCCGGCTACTTCGAGGCGGATTCTCGATTCCCAACCATCGTTCATAAATCCACCAAATGTGGAATGGAGCGTATCATGCCCGAGCTTTTGAAGGATCTGGATTACTTCGATCTTGATGAATTCCTCACGTCTGAAGAGAAGATGACGCGTAATACCGTCAAGCAGTTTGTTCAGCGCGAGATCCTGCCCAATATCGAACAGCATTTCGCAAATGAAACTTTCCCGCGTGAAATCATCCCGCAAATGGCGGAATTGGGCTTCTTCGGCGCCAACCTCAAGGGCTACGGATGCGCCGGGATGGGCAACGTCGCCTACGGACTCATCATGCAGGAGCTCGAGGCCGGGGACTCGGGGCTGCGCTCATTCGCATCCGTGCAAAGTGCACTGTCGATGTATGCCATCTATGCTCACGGCACCGAGGAACAGAAGAAACGCTACTTGCCGGAAATGGCCAAGGGCAAACTTATCGGCTGTTTCGGGCTCACGGAACCCGACCATGGGTCCGACCCCGGCGGCATGGAAACCAAGGCGCGCCGTGACGGCGACAAATGGATCCTCAACGGCACCAAGCGATGGATCACCAACGGCTCCATCGCCGATGTTGCGATCGTGTGGGCGCGGGTCAATGAAGGCATCACCGGATTCCTGGTCGAGAAGGGCACGCCTGGCTTCAGCACGCGGGATATCCACGGGAAATTCTCCATGCGTGCTTCGATCACCTCGGAGCTGATTCTGGAAGACGTGCGAATTCCGGCGGGCAATCAGTTGCCGGAAGCGAAGGGCCTTCGTGCACCGCTGAGTTGCCTCACTCAGGCACGCTATGGCATCGCATGGGGAGCCATAGGATGCGCGAGAAGCTGCTACAACACGGCGCTGGAGTACACCAAATCGCGTAAGCAGTTCAAACGCGTGCTGGCAGGCTATCAGATGGTACAGCGCAAGCTGGTTGACATGATGACGGAAATCACCAAGGCGCAGATGGTGTGCCTCCGGCTGGGTCAGCTAAAGGATTCGGGCAAGATGCGCCCGGAGCATGTATCCTTCGCGAAACGGAATAACGTCGACATGGCGCTGCAAATTGCTCGGGTCGCGCGGGATATTCTCGGGGCGAATGGTATTGTCAACGAGTACCCGATCATCCGGCATATGTTGAACATGGAAACCGTCAATACCTACGAAGGTACTTACGATGTCCAAACCCTGATCCTCGGACGCGATATCACGAACGAAAGTGCATTCGATTGAAGAATATCGCTAGTCATAGATACTAAATGAATGTTTATACTTGCAAAATAATGAATTAAGATTATAATGGACGCTATAGCTTCAATAGCGAGCAGCGTCCATGTCAGCCTTAATTCTCGATGAGCTTTTCAATCCGCCTAAGCTTGAAACCGGAGATCGCGTGATGTCCAAGAGTCGTGGGATCCTCGGCCGTAAACGCGGAACCGTCGTGAGCTCCGGCGGATGGTTCGCTGTTATCCAATGGGACGGAAATCCCCAATCTCGCCGCGAATACATTCCCGATCTTGCGATCGAAGATGCCTGAGACTTGACAGTTTCGAGCCTGGCCATTTTCAGCTGTTCGACGAGCGTGCTAGATAGCGACAGGCGGTGAACCTGCCCCCAAACTCGATCGACGGAGAATCGCTAATGATCAAAGTTCGTGGCTTCGCTCATTCAGCATTGCGCATTACCGATGCCGACCGCGCGATTTCCTTCTACGATAAGGTGCTCGGCCTCAAACCCCTCGGTAGTCGACCCAACTTCGGATTTGGCGGCGCGTGGCTGGGCGTCGGCAATAATCAGATCCATCTGATCTCAGCCGAGAAGCGCGAGGGCGTGATCAATCCGCTCGGACCCCATGTCGCGCTCGAGGTCGAGGACTTCGACGAGACCAAACGCGCGCTCACCGAGATGGGTATCGAGTTCCTCGAGGCGCCGAGCAATATGGCCGGCCGCCAACTCTGGATCCTCGATCCCGACGGCAACACCGTCGAACTGCGCGCCGCGTAGCCTCCTCCGCTCGAAGCGGCCTCAGCCGCGGTAGTTGGGCGACTCCTTGGTGATGAACACGTCATGGACGTGGCTTTCGCGCTGGCCTGCCTCGCTCACCCGGATGAACTTTGCACGACGCCGCAGTTCCCCGAGGCTATGGGCCCCGACATACCCCATGCCGGCTTGTAATCCGCCGATGAGTTGATCGACGTTCGATGCCAGCGTGCCGCGATAGGGCACGCGGCCTTCGACGCCTTCGGGTACGATCTTTCCGTCGGTTACGTCTTGCTGCATGTAACGGTCGCGGACCCGCTCGCTCATCGCACCGATGGATCCCATCCCGCGATACTCCTTGTAGGTGCGGCCCTGATAGAGCACCGTCTCGCCCGGACTTTCCTCCGTACCCGCGAACAGCGAACCTATCATCACGTTTGAGGCTCCCGCCGCGAGTGCCTTAACGATGTCGCCCGAGAAACGCACGCCGCCGTCCGCGATAATCGGCACGTTGCGCGGCTCGCCGACTGCGACGCAGTCCATGATGGCGGTCATTTGCGGCACGCCCACGCCGGAAACCACACGCGTAGTGCAGATGGAGCCGGGCCCGATTCCGACCCGTAGCGCATCGGCACCCGCATCGATGAGCGCCTTGGCGCCGTCGCTGGTGGCGACGTTCCCCGCGATCACCTCGATCTCACCGGCCTCTTTTTTGGTCGCTCGAAGCGCATCGATGACGTTTTGCGAATGCCCATGCGCGGTATCGATCAGGAGCACATCGACGCCGGCGCGCAGGAGCGCCGCCACCCGCTGCTCGCGATCCGGTCCGACGCCTGCTGCCGCGCCCACCCGCAAACGCCCCATCGAATCCTTGCTCGAATTCGGATGACGCGTCGCCTTGTCCATGTCCTTCACGGTGATGAGTCCGCGCAGGCGGCTATGCTCGTCGACCAGCGGAAGCTTCTCGATCCGATTCGCCTGGAGGATGGATTTCGCTTCCTCGAGGCTGATGCCGGGGCGCGCGGTAATCAGCCGCGTAGTCATAACTTCGCGGACCTGGCGATCGAGACGCTTCTCGAAGCGCAAATCGCGGTTCGTCAGGATACCCACCAGTCGATGACCTTCGACGACCACCGGAACGCCGGAAATCCGGTAGCGTTCCATGATCTTTAGCGCCTCGCCGATTTTTTGCTCGGGATGCACGGTGACCGGATCGGTAATCATCCCGCTTTCATATTTTTTTACGGTCTCGACCTCGGCCGCCTGCTGTTCGACAGTCAGGTTACGGTGCACGATGCCGATGCCTCCGACTTGTGCCAAGGTGATCGCGGTGCGCGATTCTGTGACGGTATCCATCGGACTGGAAACGAGCGGGATGTGAAGGCGGATTTTGGGCGTGAGAACGGTGGAGACATCGCACTGCGAGGGAAGCACATCGGATAACTGCGGTAATAACAGCAGATCGTCGTACGTGAGACCTTCGCGAAGCTCCGGATGCAGCATACACACACCTCCCGTGGTTAAAAAAAAGCCCGCAGGGATCCTGCGGGCGTTTCGAGCCTAAAAAAAAACGCGGCCTGATTAAGGGCTCGCTCCATAATCCTTGATATCAGGATTCACGGGTTCAAGCAATTCATAATCCTCTGATCGAGGTGCGAGCACCTCGCCGCTAGGGATTATTACTCGGTGCGGAAGGCGCCGCGGGAGGGATCGGCGGTGGTGCCGGGCTGCTTTCCAGCGCCGCCTCGCGCTTGATTTCCTCGTAAAGCAAAACCACACCCGCCACCCCAGCGGCTCCAATCGCGATTGATATGGGATAAGACTTGCCGCTCGCGGCCGCGAACAGCGCCCCGGAGCCCCCGCCAATCATACCCGCGACAGCGCCCGTAGTGAGTTCCTGTTCCACCGTCATCGGTTGAGCCGAGCATCCAGCAACGAGCAGCCCCGCCAGCGCAAGGGCCGAGTATCGAAGCAGCGGTCGCGTCATGCGGCGATGCGTCGCGAGCCCGCTCAGACGAATTTTCATAGCCTTCCTTTGTAGACCACTCGGGCACCCGAAAGCGATATTGGAAGCGTCACGGTTTAGCATCCGGCGCGGCGGGGAAATCCTTCAAGCGAGGGTCATCGCTCGCGATGCACAGTACCGGGCGCTGAAGGTAATCCTCCGCCTGTTCGAGGATCGCATCACACCCGGCCGGGGTCTCAAAAGATTTCACCACCGACCACTTCGATAGCGCCGCATGCAAATCGCCATGGGGAAATTCTCGGGTGAACGGGGCCACCAGCAGATTCCACGTCTTCGGAGTCCCGGCTGCGCCACCGCCGCGATGGAAAGAATGAAAATATCCGCAACCCCCGAGGACGATTGCCGCGAGCATCGCGATATTTCGCTGCGTCCTCGGATGGAAGATTATTTGCCGCACCAAACTGGCTTGCGCTTCTCGAGAAACGCGCCGATCCCCTCCTGCGCATCGGCCGCCATCGCGTTCTGGCTCATCACTTCTTTGGTGTAGTCGTAGGCTTGCGCCTGATCGAGGTCGATTTGCGCATAGAAAGCCTGCTTGCCGATGCCGACCGTCAGCGAACTCGCATCGGCTATGAGCATCGCGAGTTTGCGCGTCTCCGATGCCAGGTCCGCATTGGGAACTGCGCGATTAACGAGGCCCCACTGCGCCGCCGTATGCGCATCGATTGGCTGGCCCGACAGCAACATCTCCATCGCTCGCTTGCGACCGATCGCGCGGGATAGCGCGACCATCGGGGTCGAGCAGAACAGTCCGATCTTCACCCCGGGGGTGGCGAACTTCGCGCTCTCGCTCGCGACCGCGAGGTCGCAGGTCGCCACCAACTGGCATCCGGCGGCGGTGGCGATGCCATGGACCCTCGCAATGACGGGTTGTGGAATCGCCTGGACGGCGTGCATGAGGCGCGTGCAGAGATCGAATTCTTTCCGATAAAAATCGAGATCGCGCCCGCGCATCTCGCTGAGATCGTGACCTGCGCTGAAGGCGACGCCCGCGCCCGCCAGGATTACGGCGCGAACCTCGCGGCGCTGGCCGAGTTTTTCGAAGCTGTCGATGAGCGCCGACATCATCGCGGTCGAAAGCGGGTTGCGCTTCTCGCCGCGATTCATGGTGACGGTCGCGAGCCCTTCTTCTTCCTCGACAATCACATATGGTTGCTCGGGCATCGTTCGCCTCCTGACTTCGAGCCTGGCGCGCTAATCGTCGCGCTTCCACTCCTCGGGATAAAGTAACAATAGATCACGCCCGAGGGACCTGACGAGAAAGCGCTGAATCTCGTTGATGGCACGTTCGAGGCCGCGTCCGCCAATCAACCAGTGTCCGCGGCCGGCGATCTTGACGATGGGCGCGCCGATACGATTCGCGAATTGCTCGAGCTTCTCGTAAGGCGCGAAAATATCCGACTCGCCCGCGACAATCAGGCGCGGCGCATTTTTTTCTGACGCAACTAGATCAATTTTGCCATTTGCGACTTCTAGTGCCGCCGCGGTTGGTCCCGGCGTCAGCGCTTTGATGATTTGCTCGCGCGAATGCACGTCGGCATCGGCGACGAACTCGAACAACATCCGCCGGGTAGGAGGATTGAGCGGGCGCTGCTCCCAACTCGAAAAGAACTTCCACTTGGGCATGAACAACGGCGTACGAAACCCGGGCGCCAGCGGCGCGATCGCGACCGACGCCTTGATCCCGGATTGCTCCGCGAGCTTCAGCGCGACCAGCCCGCCGATGCCATGGCCGATCACGATCGCCTCGCGTCCAAGTCCCGCAAGCGCCTCGATCGCGAGGTCGGCTAACTTCGCAAAATCGATCTTCTCCAACGGCGTCGTTTTGTCCTGTTCGATGACGGCGTAAAAATCCGGCGCATAGACTTCCCATCCGATGGTCGCGAGATATCCGACCAGCGTCGCGAGATGGCGTGGCGTGGTGAACAGCTCGGGCAGCACCACGATGGGCCAGGCGAACTTCAGCGGTTCGGGAACCTCGGCTTGCGCGGGAAACCGACCGAGATAAGTTTCCACTGTGAGTTTACGCCGCGGCGCTGCGCGCCATCAGCCGCGCGAAGCGAAACGAGGGGAAGCTCTTCTCGCCGTTCGTCATCTGCGCAAACCGCACCATCTCTTCGGCGGCCCATCCCTCGCGGTTAGCGGCCAGATGCGCGAGCAACGAGCTGCGATCCAGTCCGAGATGTTGCGAGACCTTCAGGCTGGCGTGGTAGTACGGCATCAAGACGCCATCGCGCCTGCGCGTGAATTCCTCCATGGTGTCGCGAGAGACGGACTTGCCGCTGGAAGCTTCGAGCCATGCCGGCGCGAGCGCGCCGAGAATTTCCGCGCTGATCAGTGCGAACGAATGTCCCTGGCCGAAGAGCGGATCGACATGCAGGCCCGCATCGCCGAGGAGCATCGCGCCGTCGCAAACCGGATCGCGCCAGGTGTTCAGCAACAATCCGGAGGAGCGAATTCTTCCGACCAGGCGCGCGCCCTGAAGAATCCTGCCCAGCTCCGACGACGCGCCGATGTAGCGCATGAAGTTCGCCGCCAGATCGCTGCGGAAGTCGTGCATCCCGCGCGCGGCGAATGCTACGGCCGCAACGACCAGGTCATCGTTGCATCGACAGGCGAGGCTCGCGACGGCGGGGCTGGTCTCGAATTCGGTAATCAGCGCTTCATCAAGCTTCGCGCGCGGAACATCCTCGAAATAGGCGTAGTAGTAAGCGCGTGCGCACTCCACATCCTTGCGCGCGAAGGCACCGATTTTTTCCGCTGCGATTTTTGCAAAGCTGCTGCGAAGCCCGTCCGCGCCGATCACCAGCGGGGCGCGGAAGCTGTGCGCGCCTAAGGAATCCTCACCGCGAATTCCGGCGATCGCGCCATCCTCGATAATCACATCGATGACGCGAAACTGCTCGCGCATCGCCACGCATTCGATGCTGCGCGCCGCATCGATCAACGCGGCGTCCATTTTGTCGCGCGTCAGGCACAGCCCGCGAAGGTCTTCCGATTGGTCGAGGCGCGCCGAGTAGTCGAAACCGGGGCCCACGGTGCGCATCGAGGAGAATCGCACGCCGCCCAGTCGCTCCAGCATATCCAGCACGCCGTGACGAGCCAGGACCTGCGTTCCTCCGGCGAGGACGATGTGAGTTGAAATGGTGTCGGACGGAAACGCGCTCTTATCGAGCAGCAAAACTTTGAGGCGCTTGCGGCCCAACATGATCGCGGCGGCGGAGCCGGCGACGCGTGCGCCGACGATGATGGCGTCGAAGTCGTGGTGCGAAGACATGGGTGCGAATCATATTGTGATGCGGCGGCACGACGCGCAAGGCGAACGCCACACAAGGAAAGAGCCCCCTCTTTCAAGGGGGCTCTCCCGTGTTGCGAGGCCTCGAGGCCTCGGCTTAATCCAGCAGCAGTTCCGGCATCTCGCCAGCCTCCGGAACGGTCATTCCGGAGGGAAACTTGGTAAAGTTACTTCTTTTTGGTTTTCTTGGGCGCCGCTTTCTTCTTCATATCGCTCTTTAACTTGGATTTAGATTTGGCCGCCTTTGTGGGGGCCTTTTTCTTCGTACCTGGCATAGACACCTCCTCTTCTTTCTGGCTGCTGCTGGAGAAGCACCCAGTCTTATTAGGCAGCTTTGGCTACCTAGGATGCGACCACTATATAAATGCGTTATGCGGAACGCAATAGATGAGGGGGCCAATATATAAAGAAATTTTAAAGTGGAAACAAGCGTGGAGGCGCCAATGCTTTTCCCTATTCCGGACCGTTTTATCCATTAGCATACTTGAACTGACAGCGACGCCTGCTTTACCATTACCGCATGGCTCGCTTAAGTAACTGGCTCCGGCGCCAATGGCCCAACCTAATACTGGGCTCTGTCCTGCTGGGTTTGATTTGTAACGCTCTGCTGGCCGCGATGGGTCCGCGCGACCTACTTCTGCTGCGTCAGCGCAGGGGCGAACTGGAGGCCAAACGGGCCGATCTGATGGTTCGCAAGGCCGGACTTGAAACGAGCGTTCAGAACCTCCGTTCCAATGATCGTTACCTCGAACATCTGATTCGCAAGGAGCTCGGCTACGCCCGTCCCGACGAGATGATCTACAAATTCACCGGCCCCAGCGCCGATTCACAAAATGACGATAATACCGAAACAGCGCGAAACAAGTCGCGCCGTTCGGCCTTGGCGGGGCTGACGCTCCAACTCCTCTCCGAGATTGGCGTCTCCCACAAATAGTTAGCGCCGTTATGCGAGCGCGGCAGGAGCGTGCGCGTTCTCGCTCTCGGCGAAGTAGGTGGGAAGCTTCGCCGCGCTGTCGAAAAATTCCTGCAGATTTTGCTGATACCGATAGAACAGATCCGTATCGAGCTGATTCTGCGCGGTCACTCGCAGTGGAGTATCGTACAGAGTCAGAGTGTTGAGCGTGTATTGCAGCGCCGCATGCCCATCGGCCTGGATACTTTCGATCATCTCGCGCCAGGTCTGATAGGGACCTTCGAGGATAACCGCGTCGGGGTCACTCTCGCTGAGCTGCCTGAGCTCGCGCACCTCGTTGCATCGGTAGCCGGCGAATTTAATTTGATAGAAATCGCTGTGAGTCGCGAAGTCGATTTTTACCACCAGCGTGAGATCGACGGTGCCGAGCCGTTTGAGGCGTTCCAGATCGGTGCCGGCCACCGCGCGCAACTCTTCGAACCATGATAATGACGGAAAGCGAAGCATCGGCATTTTCCTCCTCGTGAAATTTGCGCCGCGCGCCTAGTTGGCCGGCAACTCGACTGGAATTGCGATCCGTGACGAACGATCGAGACCCGCAACCTTGAGCCGATGCAGGTATTCGCGGACCTGCTTGGTGTAAAGGTAGCCGAGCTTCTCCATTCCGGCGTAGATGTTTTCCACTCCGCCACCGGCAAGGATCGCGCGCGGCTCGGCGGTCGACGGATCGAGGCTCAGGCCGAAAATCGCTTCCTCGCCGACCCGCAGAATTTCGTGGATATCCTCGGCGCGCTCGGGATGCTTCTCGAGGAAATATTTGAGATGCATGGTGCCATACGCCACGTGACGCGCCTCATCCTGCATGCAGAGCCTGAAAATGCGCTTCTCGACATCCGAAGGCGCCAGCATCTCGCCATTGCGGAATAGCGTCAGCACGAAGCCCTCGGCCAGGATGTGCATCAGCGAACTCGCAGTGGTGTAGTCGGGCGCCTCCAGGATGACGCGAAGGATCTGTTCCTGTGCGGGCGACGAGCGCATCAGGCCGCCACCATTGGCTAGCGCGCGCTTGCGGAAGACTTCCATGTGCCGCGCCTCGTCGACGATCTGCGTCGCGAGGAAACATTTCACCTCGTGAAAATCATGATTGATGTGCCACAGCCACTTCGCCGGCATATCGCCCGCGACGAACTCGACTTCCGTGAGGCCGGTGCACAACTGGCACATCGCTTTTTCCATGTCGGGCGGGAGCGGCTTGAGCTGATCCCATGGAATGTCGCGCGCCGAACTCCATTGCCGCGCGATCGCTTCGTCATACAGAAGCGCAACATTGTCGGCCCACACCAGCGACTTGTCATTGATGTCGTAACATCCGAGCGCAGGCATATCGTGGGGGATCTCGGAGCCGCGCGGCGCCATGCTGCCATAGTGCGAACCCTGATCCGGCACGTCGCCGTAATGCCCGACGCGATTGATGTCCTCCAGGCCGAGTCCACGCTCATCACGCGGGGTTGCGCGCACGCCCCATCCGGTCGGGTTGGAATCCATCCACGACAGGTCGAGTTTTCCCTGGCGGACCTCGTTCATGTAATCGAGGACACGTTCGACGGTAGGACTGAGATTGGGCATCGCTTGGACCTCTGCCCGGGCAAGGTTTAGGAGCGCGCCCGAGCGGTAGAAGTCGAAGCATCGAGTATGCCAAGCGCGGCAGTTCGCGCGCGGCTTCGAAAAGTCTCGAAGCTACCAACCGTTAGGTAGATTTACGGCGGAGCGCAGCGGCCTTGGATGACGCCGATCGAATCAGGCTGGGCCGTTTCGAAACAGCCGCGCCGATCGTTTAGAAACTCGAACGCCGCAGGATTCCATACTCGTAGGCGTCACGCTCCAGCTGCTCGCGGAAATCCGGATGCGCGAGGCCGATCAGCGCCCGGGCGCGCTCGCGGATCGATTTGCCCTTGAGATTCGCGATGCCGTACTCGGTCACCACATACATCACGTCGGTGCGAGGCGTCGTCACCACGTTGGATTCGTCGATCCGCGCGACGATGCGGCTGGCGCGTTTTCCTCCGCGCTCGTAGGTCGAGGCGAGGCAGAGAAACGCCTTGCCGCCGCGCGAGGCATACGCGCCGCGGATGAACTGGAGCTGGCCGCCGGTGCCGCTGATCTGGCGCAGTCCGGCCGTCTCGGAACAGGCCTGCCCGAAGAGATCGATTTGCGCCGCATTGCAGATCGCGACCGCGTTGTCGTTCTGCATGATGTGATGCGGCAGGTTGGTATAGTCGACCGGGCCCGCAAAGCACGCGGTATTGCGATCGAGGAACTCGTACATGCGCGAGGAGCCGGCCGCGAAACAATAGGCCATCTGGTAGCGGTTCATCGCCTTGTGCGCGCCGGTGACCTTTCCGGCCTCATACAAATCGACCAGCGAATCGACGAACATCTCGGTGTGGACGCCGAGATCCTTGATCGATGATTTGGTGAGGAGTTCGCACACCGCATTCGGCATCCCTCCGATGCCGATCTGAACGCACGCGCCGTCCTGGATTTCGTTGGCGATGATCGCGGCAACTTTCTGATCGATTTCGGTCGCGGGCGGATTTTTCAATTCCGGCAATTCACTCCTGCCGCCATCGATGACGAAATCCACGTCGCTGATATGGACGCCGTTCTCGACCCCATAGACGTACGGCATCGCTTCGTCAGTTTCGATGATCAGCGTTTTGGCGCGCTCGGTAATGGCTTTGTGATAAGTGACCGAAACGCCGAAGTTGAAAAAGCCGTGCTCGTCCATCGGCGCGGTTTTGAGCACGGCGAAATCGACATCGACGAAGCGGCGATAGTAATCCGGCGCCTCGCCGAAGTTCATCGGGATATGGCAGCAGAGGCCGCGGTCGTGCATCTTTCTTTCGAGGCCGGAAAAATACCACGAGTGATAGCTTGAATGACGCGACTCGGGATCGGCCTCGATAACGGCGCGCGGTCGCATCGCGAGGCAGCCGCGGATGCGCACGTCATGCAGCTTCGAGATCCTCGAAGCGAGCGCGTGGTCGAACAGCTCGGGCTGCGCCGCGCCGAAACCATAGTCGAGCCACGTATCGGCTTTGACCATCGAGGAGGCCTGCTCGGCGCCGATAGTTTTGCGTTTTAGTTCCGCTTGATCTGAAAGTGCCATAGATTATGTTGTTCCCCTTCAGCCACCATCAATGACAAGTCTGGAAGCATCCAAGCAAGAGCCTCGCGCGACACAACCGGCTGCGGCGGCGCGGCTGATTCTGTTCATCACCGTATTCGTCGATCTGCTCGGCTTCGGAATCGTCATTCCGCTGTTGCCGATGTTCGCGACCCGGCTCGGAATCTCGTTCGCCGGCATTGGCGCGATCATGGCGATCTACTCTTTGGCGCAATTTATCTTCGCGCCGATCCTCGGACGGATATCCGATCGCATCGGACGTCGCCCGGTCATCATGCTCGGGCTTCTGGGCTCATCGGTAGGCTATCTCATTTACGGGTTCGCCGGTTCATTCATCGGGCTGTTCTTATCGCGCGCCGTGCATGGCGCTTGTGCGGCGACCATCTCGACCGCGCAGGCCTATATCGCGGATACCACCGATGAGTCGAATCGCGCGCGTGGGATGGGCATGATCGGCGCGGCCTTCGGGCTCGGCTTCGTCATCGGTCCCGCGATCGGCGGATTGCTCGGACGCAGCGACTTGCGGATTCCGGGATTCTTCGCGGCGGCGCTGACGTTCGCGAATCTCATCTTCGCGGCGATGCGGCTTCCCGAATCGCACCAGCCGGAGCCGGGCGCGCGCATCGACGCCTCGGTGATCGTCGCCCCGATACGCGATCTGCCGAGCCAGCTTTTCACCCATCACCTGTCGCGACTATTCTCCGTCGCGTTCCTTACCACCTTCGCGATTGCGGCGTTTGAAACCACCTTCGCGATCATGATTCCGCGCGTCTACGGATACGGCGCCACCGGCATCGGCATATTGCTCGCGTTCGCGGGTCTGATGCAGGCACTCACGCAGGGTTACCTGCTCGGGAAAATCGTCAAGCGCATCGGCGAGCTGAGGGTCCTCAGCATCGGCATCATCTTATTCGCGATTGGCCTCGCACCGATGGCGAATCTGCCGACGCCCTCGACGCTTCTGCTTGCGCTCGCGCTGCTGTCGGTCGGTTATGGATTCGCGAGCCCCGCCATCGCCAGCCTCATTTCGAAGCGCACCGAACGCGCGCTGGAGGGCGAAGCGTTGGGCATCAACCAGTCGGCGTCCTCGATGGCGCGTATTCTCGGTCCCCTGGCCGGTGGACTCGCCTACGCGGCTCTGGGAGCCTCAGCACCATATGTGGGTGGTGCGATTGTCGCATTCATGGCATTCATACTTGCGCGCGGCATCGAAGAGTCCGCCGGTTAAGCCACGGGGGAAAACAATTTGGCCAACATTGTAGGCTGGCTGCTGGTCTTTCATCTGTTCGGGGTGATCTTCTGGGTCGGAAGCCTGCTGCTGATTACCAGCCTGCTGGCGATGGTTCCCGACGAAGTGGGCCTGCCCAAGGAACGCTTCATCATGATCGCCAGCCGGCTCTTCTATGGCGGCTGCAACATCGGTGGCGCGGTCACGCTGCTGTTCGGCATCGGGCTGATAATGGCGGACAAGGGCGTCCTGCGTGAAGGATGGCTGCACGTAAAACTGGGACTGGTCTTTATCCTACTTTTAGTACACCTGCGGCTGCATCGAAGGATCGTGGCGCTGAGCGACAATCCCTCGTCGGTCACGCGCTCGGAATTCCGCGCCATTCATGGAGTGGTCAGCCTGCTATTGCTGGCGATCCTCGCGATGGCGATCCTGAAGCCCTTCTAGGCGTCGCAATTTGCTACAATACGGATGGCGGCGCTTGGAAGCCGTACTTTGCTGCGGCTAGGCGGGCCGCGAACATCTTACATGGGTGTGTGCCTTACTCTTTACCAAACGAACCCACCGACGGGACGGCATCGGCAAGGTAAAGCTGAAAAAACAAAGCCACTAAGCGAGGTCCGAACGGCCTTCATACCGCGGTCGGATTACATAAACGAACCCACCGCAGAGTCTTGGTCGCCAAACGGAAAAATGCAAAAACAAACCCATTAAATCGAGGTAGATAAAGGATTTTCTTCCAGGACAACCTCGCACAGTGACCGACCATATCGGCTCTCCATTCTCATTTGCCCAGAATCGAAGCCACCGACATGATGTCGATAACGGCCTACGGCACCACGATCGAGCCGCCGCTGATGCTGATGACCTCGCCGGTGATGTAGGACGACATGTCGCTGGCCAGGAACAACGCCAGATTCGCCACCTCGGCTGGCTCGCCCAGGCGGCCCATCGGGTTGCGTTTCTTCGCGCCCTCGAACATCGACTTGGGATAAATCCGCTCCAGGAATTCGTTGTAGATGACGCTCGGCGCGATCGCGTTGACGCGGATGCCCTTGCCCGCCAGCTCGCCGGCCGCCGCGCGCGTGAGGCCCATCACGCCCGCCTTCGCTGCGGAGTAAGGCGCCTCGCCACCGGAGGATGCGATCCATCCTGCCGCCGACGCCATGTTCACGATGGCGCCCTTGCCCTGCTTGATCATGTGCGGAATCGCGGCGCGCATCGTCCACATCGTGCCGCGCAGGCACACGTTCATCACCAGGTCCCAGGTCTCGTCCTTGATTTCCCAGATCGGTTCGAGCTTGTTGATGCCGGCATTGTTGAACAAGATGTCGATGCGTCCGAACTTGTCCACCGTTTGTGCGACGGCGTCATCGACCTGTCCGCGATTGGTGACATCGACGCCGATGCCCGGAACCTCGCGATTGAACTGCTTGCTCAGTTGTTCGGCAGCCTCGGCGGTGCGGCGCGGATGCGCATCGGTGATGACCACGTTGGCGCCTTCTTCGAGGAAGCGGGTGGCGACCGCGCGTCCTATTCCGACGCCGGCGCCCGCGGTGATCAAAGCGACTCTATCTTTCAGCAGCATGTTGAATTCTCCAGTCGAGGAATCAGGTAGGTGACGCGATCGAGGCGTGGATGTGGGCGATGCGCCATCCACTCGCAGTCTTGGTCAGCACGAATGATCGCCGATGCAGCGGGCCCGGCAGCCGCAGATGAAACGTGATCAGGGCGACATTGGGCGCCAACTCGCGCGCATCGAGGTCCTGCGGTTCGATTTTCACATTGCCGCCCGGTTGACCCTTGATCAATTCAAGAATCGACTCGAATTGCTTGCCGATCGCGCCGCGGCCATCGAGGCGCGCCGCATAGGTTCCCATCGGTGAGAACATCTGCGCGTCTTCGTTGAAGAACGCCATGATGCGCTCGTGCTTCTGCGACATGACGGCCTCGAGGAATTGATTGAGGGTGGCGAGTGCCTGCTCGGTGACTTGCGACATCGTTGATCTCCTAGAAGTGGTCCTTGAGTTCGCGGGCTTTTGCGAAAATCGAAATCGCATCGCCACCGATCTTCGGATCGATGCGCTTTACGCTCGCCTGTAGTTCGGGACTGTTGGTGCGCAAAAACGGATTGGTTTGTTTTTCATCCTCGATAGTCGAGGGAACGGTGTCGCCGCCCTCCGAGGTCACCTTCTTCGACCATTCGTGCTTGGCCTTGAGGCGCGCGTTGTTCGGCTCCAGCGTCAGGGCGAAGCGCAGATTCTTTTCGGTGTACTCATGCCCGCAGTAAACCTTGGTGTCATCGGGCAAAGATGCGAGTTTGCCCAGCGAATCGACCATGTTCGCGGCCTTGCCTTCGAAGACCCGGCCGCATCCGCCCACGAACAGGGTGTCGCCGGTGAAGACTGATTTGAGCTGCGGGAAGTAGTAGGCGACATGACCGTTGGTATGCGCGGGGATCCCAATCACGCGCGCCTCCAACGAGCCAATCTTGAATCTCTCGCCGTCCGCGACCGGGTTCGTCAGCGCTGGGATGCGGCCATTTTCGGCACTCGCGCCGAATACGCGCAGGCCCGGAACCTTGCCGACGATTTCGGCGTTGCCGCCGCTATGGTCGCCATGCCAATGCGTCGTCAGCACCGCGGTAAGTTTCAGCTTATGCTGCTTGACCGCATCAAGGACCTTGTCGGCCTCGGCGCAATCGACCACGGCGCATTCGCCGGTGGCATCATCGGAAATCAGATAGGCGAAGTTGTCGGAGAGTTGGTGAACGATCGTGATAGCCATCGCGGGCGCCTCCATGAACCTCTGGTGATGACATCCGCCGATTTGACTTCAGGGGCGATGTCACACGCCGACGATACTATAACCAACGTCCACGTAAACCGTCTGCCCCGTGACCCCGCTGCCGAGGTCGCTGAGCAACGCGGCCGCCATCCCGCCGACTTCCTCGTTGCGCATCGCGCGGCGCAGCGGGGAGCGACTCTCCACCTCATGCGCCATGGAATGGAAATCGCGAATCGCCGAAGAGGAAAGCGTCCGCGCCGGGCCGGCGCTGATGGCATTGACGCGGATATTCTTCGGTCCGAGGTCAGCGGCCAGGTAGCGCACGCAGGCCTCCAGCGCGGCTTTCGCCACGCCCATCACGTTGTAATTCGGCAGCGCACGCACCGCGCCGAGGTAGGTGAGCGTGAGGATGGAACCTCCATCGGTCTCCATCAATGGTTCGGCGGCGCGCGCGAGGGCCACCAGCGAGTAGGCGCTGATCTCCAGCGAACGCGCGAAATTCTTGCGGCTCACGTTCAGGAACCGGTCGCGCAGATCCTCGCGCTCCGCGAAAGCGACCGCATGCACCAGCATATCGAGGCCGCCCCACAGCGATTTCAGCTTCGCCATAGTTGATTCAATCTGCTCATCGACGGTGACATCGAGCTCGCCGATGATGTGCGCGCCGACCTGCTCCGCCAGCGGCTCGACGCGCTTCTTGAGCGCCTCGCCCTGGTAGGTCAGCGCGACCCGCGCCCCCTGCTTGTGAAGTTCCTGGGTGATCGACCATGCGAGGCTGTGATCATTGGCGACGCCGATTACCAGCGCGCGTTTGCCGTCAGCGATTCCCATCAGACTGATTCCTTATTTGAGGCGTGGGGGGCTAGTTCAGAGCTCGAGCTTCATCCCGTCGAAGCCCATCTCGATTTCGATTTCGCGGGTATGGTTAATGGCCTCGCGCCCGAGATGGGTCAGCACCATCCGCTTCACGTTGAACTTATCGAGATTACGCTTGAGCTCCGGATAGTTCATGTGAAAGCGCAAATGGTCGGATTCGAAGTAAGTGCATTCGCACAGCAGCAGATTGGCGCCGGCGCTGAAATCCACCAGCTCGTCATTCCACCCAGTATCACCCGAAAACACGAAGGTTTTTCCATCCGCGACGATCTTCACCGAGAGCGACACGTCAGGCGAGGTATGCGGACTTCTGATGGTGCTCAGCTTGAGGCCTGCCAGCTTGAGGTTTTTCGCGCCGGGCTCCAGCACCACCCATTTCACGTTAGTTTGCAGTTCCTTGAGGTTGAAGCGCGAGAACATCGCACGCATCAGTACCCAGGTGCGCTTTTCGAGGTTCTTCGGACCCGCGATAATGACCGGCCGTTTGCGCGGCCGTTCCCACATGTACTCCAGGAACAAAAACGGCAGCCCGCAGAAATGGTCGCCATGCAAATGGCTGATGACGATCATGTCGAGCGAGTCGGCCTCGATACCATGGCGCTTCATCTCGACCAGCACGCCCGGACCGGCCTCGAGCAGGACGCGCTTGCCGCCGATTTCCAAAAGGTACCCGGCCTGCGCCCTGCCGCCACTAGCGAAGGCGTCACCGGTTCCTAGTATGGTGAGGGTGACTGGCTTCGCTTTTGAGCCATCTCTGCCGTTGGCGGCGATGTCATCCATGAAAGTGGGAGCCAATGCTAATATCATGCGGCTGCATAGGCAAACTTGGGAGAGTGACAATGAAGCAAATTAAAGTCGGTGTCGGATTCGGTTTATGGCGGCTCGGGATGCCCGCGCCGGAGACCATCGTCAAGGTCGCCGAGAGCGCCGAGGACTGGGGCCTCGATTCATTCTGGCTTTCCGACCACCTGCTGTCGCCCTCTCCCGAGTTAGACGTTATCGCGACGCTTTCGCTCCTGGCCTCGCGCACCTCGCGGATGAAGCTCGGTCCCAGCGTGCTGCTGCTCAATCTCCGCAGTCCGCTGCTGGCGGCGAAAGCGTTCGCCTCGCTCGATTATCTCTCCAAGGGCCGGATGGTGATGGCGGTAGGCACCGGCGCAAACCTCGCCGACTACGCCGCCTGTGGAATCCCGACCGAAGGGCGCGGCAAGCGCCTCGAGGAAGGCATCGAGGTGTTGCGAACCGTATGGCGTGAGAAGAACGCCAGCTATCACGGCCGCTTCTTCAACTTCGACAATGTCACTATCGAGCCGCGCCCGGTGGCGCGCACCAACAACGACTTCGGCACGATGGACATCTGGATCGGCGGCAAGTCAGAAGCGGCATTGAAGCGCACCGCGAAAATGGGCGACGGATTTTTCGCCTCGTTCCAGACGCCGGACGAATACGCGAAGAGCATGGCATCGATTCGCAAATACGCGGTCGAGTTCGGCCGTGAAAATTCCCACATCGAGTCTGGTCTCATCCTGCTATGCCGCATTGCTACCTCGCGCCAGAAGGCCCTCGATGAGATGGAACCGATGTTGAAGGCGCTCGGCCGCGGTGCCGAGGCATTCCTCGATCGCACGGTCTATGGCACCGCCGAGGATGTCATCGCGAAAGTCTCGGAGTACACGAGCCACGGGTTGGATAAGTTCGTGCTATGGCCAATCGCCACTCCCGATGCGTGGGCGAAGCAGGTGCAACTGGTTGGCAGCGAAATCGCGAATCATTATATGAAAGCCGCCGCCTAGAACTGGAAATCATTCATCGGGTCGGGTCTTCCGCTACACCGCGCGCCCATTCTTTCTCGCAGAGCGCCGCATCGAAGGTTGCCAGCTTGAGATGATGGCGCCGCGCCAAGTGGACGAAATGGGCGTCGGTGACCTCCTTGGGCGTGGAGAGCGCCGGAAGCGACTGTGCATGGATGCTATCGCGCAAGAATCGGTGTGCCGGCATTTGAACGATTTACTCATCGCTTCAGTCTTACACGCCTTACATTTTGCCGCCTGCAGTCGAAACGATGCTCCGGACGCTCGCGGGGCTACACCTCTGTCACTACGGTGTTGCTCCGACGCCTATTTGTAATTTGTCCGCACTTTGATGGAATGGGGCAAGAAATCTCACATGGAAGCGTCCGCATAACGAATGCATCATAAAGTAGCGCGAATTCTGATTCCCCTCGCTTTGGGCGTTATCGTTGCGCTGCTGGCCGGATGCCAGAAATCATCGCCGTCGCAACCGACGACCATTGCCGGCATCCCGGACCGCTTCGCCAGCGCCGAGCAAATCGAGGAGAACTTTCGCGGGCGAAGCTTCATCCTCGGCGATAATGCCGGCGTCGCGCTGGTCCGGCCGGTCGATTCGGCCAAGGATGCGTGGCTCAAGCTGCCGTTCTGGTTTGGCATCAACCCGATGGTTCCCGGATCGCTGCAGCCGAAAGAGGGCGACTACTACGTCATCAGCGAGGCGCACCTGATCAAACCGCTGGAGGCGCCCGGCGAGTGGATGATCGAGGCCGGCAGCTCGCTCATCAAGCGCCAGACCGTTCTGCAAACCGCGCGCACGCATTACCTCGGCACCGGTAAAGTGCTTCCGACCATCGTGCAGTTCATGGGACTGCGCGATTTCAAGACCGAGGACGGCAAGACCATCCAGATGCCCATCTTGCGCGAGGTTTCGCTCCCGATGAAATGGACGCTCGGCGGTGGCGGCATTCCGCAGAGCTACGCGAGGTATCGCACCGGATGAAATCGCTCACGCGCGTTCTCATGTCGCTCGCGCTCATCGTTACCTTCGCGATCGCATTGGCAGGATGCACACCCGACAAGGCGATGGATTTCGGCCCGACCGGCGAGATCGACACCGCGCCTGACGACGAGCTCAGCCGGCAGATTCTGCACGACTTCGATGGGCGCGATTTCGAACTCGGTAACAGCGACAGCCAGGCCATTGTGCGATTGGCGGATTGGCCCGAGGGCAAGCACGTCATTCTGCCGTTCTGGCTCGGCATCAATCCGCTGATGCCGTATTTTCATCGTCCGCAGATCGGCAGAATTTACGTGATGAGCGAGTCGGTGATGGTGCGTGAGCTGAGCAAGGATCGCTACCTGATTCGCGCGGGCTCCAAAGCATTCAAGAGCGATGCGATTTTCGAAGCGAAGCACACCCACTACGACGGCACCGGCAAGATGCTGCCGACTGTTGTGCGTTTCGTCGGCACTGAGGTCGCGACGCTGCCGCTCGATGCGCCGCGAACGGGAACTATCACCGAGAAAATCCCGGTGCTGCGCGAAATCTCGCTCCCGATGCATATCGAGGCGGTGAAACCGGGCTACGCGAAATTCACCGTGATGCAGCAAGGGATGCCCTCGCCACCCACGGCCGATCGCGGCTGACGCCAAGCCTGATTTCAGGTGGCGGCGCGCAGCGCGAGGCCGCGGGCGATCGAGGTGAATTCGCTGCCGGTGCGAATCTTGTCGGCGCCGAAAGCCTTGCTGAAAATCCGCCGGACCACGGGTACGAACGATGACCCTCCGGTGAGGAAGACGCTGTCGATGGAATCGGGCAGCACTTCCGCCGATGCCAGCACGCGATCAACGCATTCCGCGATGGCGCGCAACTCCTTCGCAATCCAACTCTCGAAGGCCTCGCGCGTCGCGGGCTTTTCAATCGATACATCGTGGTCCGCGAAGCGAAACGTCGTCGCTTCCGCATCGGAGAGCGCGAGCTTGGTTTGCTCGACCGATTTGAACAGCAGGTAGCCGAGATCATTTTCGACGATGTGAATGAGCGCGCGGATTTTCTCCGGCGCCATCGCCTGATGCTCCAGATCGCGCAGCTTGTTCAGCGTAGTCGGCGCTTTGAGGAACGACAGAAAGTGCCAGCGCTCCATCTGGGCGTAAAACCAGGTCGGCATCGGCAGTACGGAGCCGTAGGGCGTCCGATACTGCGTGCCGCGTCCGAGTTCCGGCGCGATCAGGCGTCGTACGATCTCGCCATCGAAGGCGTCGCCGGCGATCGCGACCCCATCGTTGGCGAGAATCTCGTAGCGCCGGCCGGCATCGATGGTGGATGAAGGTCGCAATCGCACAATCGAAAAATCGCTGGTGCCGCCGCCGAAGTCGGCCACCAGGATCAACTCCTCGCGCGCGATAGTCGAGGCGTAGTGATAGGCGGCAGCGACCGGCTCGAACTCGAAAGTGATTTCGCTCCATCCGGCGCGCCGGAGCGCGGCCTCGAGGCGGCGGGTCGCGCGCTCATCGTCGGCATCATTTTGTGCCGAGGAGAAATGTACCGGTCTGCCCACGACAACTCGCGGTGGCAGCTCGCCGAATTGCTCCTCGGCGACTTTGCGCAGCCGCTGCAGGATCGGCGTGATGAGATCCTCGAGCGAATAGTAATCGCCCATGATGTTGGTTTCGTCGAAGAGCTTATCGGCGAGAAACGACTTGAGCGACTGGATGAGGCGTCCGTTGGCGCCCGACGCGATGTAGTGATCGATCGCTTCGCCACCGACCGAGCGCCGCGGCTCATCGCCATGCGGATCGGCGGCGAAGAACAAGATCGAGCGCATGGTTTCCGAGATCGCTCGGTCGCGACCGGCGGGAAATTTAGCCAGCGCAACCGAGCGATCATCGGAAACCGATGCGATCGCGCTATTGGTGGTTCCGAAATCGAGTCCGACCGCTTTTGTGCCCATGCTGATCACCATTGGCGTTGGAGCGCGCAATGATGTTCGGGCCTTGTCATCTTGTCAACGTCGACAAGTTTAGGGTATTCTAACCAAACCTTCAGGATGGCCGCGATTCTGCGAATGGTTGCGACTATCGGCTTTCGGTACGAACGTTTCCCGGCCAGCCCCGACTTCGCTGCAATCTCTCATTCGCGCTTGGGAGCGTTTTGCAACCAAAACTGCAAGGCTACACGGACGCGAGAGCTGTCTCTCCACGTCCGCGCCGAAGGAAATTTAAAGTGTAGAAATTGGTGGCTTGGGATTACTTGCCGCCTGCCGCAAGGCGGTACTCCCCGATGAGAGGCTTCGCCGCATAATCGCGAAGCTTGCGCACGTCGCACAGCGCGAGGCGTCGTTTGCCGACCAACTCAGAAGGTCGAACCTCGCGCCCGGTCACATCGAAGAGTTTGAAGCGGTTGAAATCGCCCGGTTCGGCATACCGAACACATGCGGCGCCGAGCACGGTGCCGGCGGTCAGGTCAGAACCAATGTTGAATTCAGTTCCCTCGAAAAGAATCGTAGCCATTCCAATTCCCCTCCCCAGAGGATGCTGCGAACCCAGTTTCAAAAGCGGCAAGATATTTGACGCGTTTGCTACAGCCTTTGTTCACCCGGGCGTCTTTGACTGTCTTCGGGCGCACTTATGTTTTAGCGTGTTTACACGTATGTTGCAAGCATTCAACATCTCAATGGCAGAAACACCTATTTAACCATCTTTCAGAAGATCAAATGGTGATTCAGGCGCTACACGCGCCAGATCGAATCCTAGACTCGTTTCCGATCGCGGAGATTGGGAAACACAGCTCTGGCGCGTTTACACATCGCGGACTTCATCTAGACAAATTATCAAGGGTCTATTGACTGCGAAGCAAGATTAAACTAAATGTAACACGTTCTATGCTTTTTGTAGGACGTCGCCAGGCGCCTCGTTTCGCCCTCGGGATCGTATCGGCAGCGCCGGACTTGTTTCATCGAGCGGGGAGCTGAAAGCTCTCTGGACCAGGGCCGTAGGCTCCCCGCCTCCCCCATAGCCTCAGAAGAACCATCCGTTGTCGGAGGACTTGAAGAGCGCGCCGACATATTTTTCCAACTCGACGTTAAATTTGACGATTACCCGATCCGAACCGCTGGTAAGGCCGAACCCGGGACCGACATTGTATTCGATGCCGTTATGAAACTGCCCCCAAATCACGGGAAAGATGTAGTGCTCCTGCTGATGGATCGGATCGTTGTCGTCGATGTTGCCGGGTGCGCCGTAAAACTCGAGCCCGGGTGATATTTCCTGCTTCCATCGATAGTTGATGGCGTTGGCGTAGCCGAAGTCGAAACCCTTGTTGCGGTCGGGACCGACGAAAATGGGTTTTTCGAACTGGGCATTGACGATCAACGAGAAGCGTCCAATGTCCTTTTCGATAATCGCGCGTAGCTCCAGCTCCAGCTCGTCGGTATCGAACTGCGGGGTCTTATGCCATTCGAGCTCCGTGTACCATCCGAGGTTGACGGGCAGGGTTTCCTCATCGAAGAGGTGCCCGCGCAGACGGTACTTCGATCCGGCGTACCAGTAACCGTGACCCGAGGGCTGCGCCATGTTGAGGTACGCCGCCGCCTCGATTCGATCCGTCAGTCCGTAGGTAAGCTCATACTGGTTGTACCACATGCTCTGGCTGGGGAAGGTGCCCGCCGCGGTGCCCTCGCCGCCGACGCTATGGCCCTTTGCAATCACGGCGTTGTCGGTCTCGATTTCCATCACACCGGGGCCCTCAGTCGCGTAGGGATAGACCTCGAATTCCCAGGGATCGACTTGCGCGTGTGCGCGTGAAGCGAGGATGAGCATCGCGGCCAGCACCGCGAGGACAAAACCGGCCGAGACCCCCGGCGTGTTCATTGTTTATCGCTCTGCCCGACATTTGCGATGGCTTGCAGCACCCAATCCTCGATGGCTTGGCGATCGGCGTCGTTCAGATGTGCTTCCGAGTGCGCGCGCAGGTAGTACCAGAGCGGCATTGAGCCGTTATGCATGACCTTGTCGATGTTGCGAAGCTTGCGAATCACCGTCTCGGGATCATCGGCGTACTTGTCCCAGGTAGAGAAGTTGATGTGCTTGCGGCCATGCTCGACATCGCGAATCACCAGCCATGAAACCGGCGCGACGTGCGCGTACCACGGCCATCGCGTCTGGTTGGAATGGCAGTCGTAGCAGGAGCGTCGAAGGATCGCTTCGACCTGCGCGGGCGCGGCCACATCTTGCGTAATCGGTGGGTTAGTTTTCGACATTGGAACCAATTGGATCAGTACGAACACGACCGCCCCGGCGGCCACTATCCATCGGATGCGGCGCATCATTTCGTTTCGCGTAAAGTCGTCGGGGGCGCGCTGGGAAGCGAGGGTGGAGCGTCGTTTATCGAACGGTGATGGTGCCCTGCGCGACCTCATGATGGAAATCGTCGAAGAAGTGATACTGCCCGGGATCGAGCTTCGGCAGCTTCACGGTGATGGTCTGGCCGGGTTGCACCACGCGCTCGCGGTTAAGCTCGAAGCTTTCGAACTCGATGGCTGAGTCGCCTTGGTTGACCACGGTCAACTTCATGGGCGTCCCCGCCGCGACATCCAAAGTCGCCGGCTCAAAATGCCCCTTCGTGAAAGTCAACTGAGTTTGCGCTTCGTCGGCGCGCGCCACCGAAGTCGTTCCGATGAGGCGCGCCGATGAATCCCGCAGTCAAGGCCCCGATCGCGATCTTATGAATGCCATTGCTGATTCGCGTCATGGTCGGGATGATAATGAGAATGATTCTCAATTGCAAGGGCTACTGCGATGCTAATTTGGTGACGTCGAGCTTCCCTGCGATGATTTCCTGCTCGGCAGCTTTCGCCGCGTCCAATGCGCTCGGTGGAATCTTCGCGAGCAGCGCCGGGTTGTACACGACGCTGACCTCGCCGGCTTTCATCCCCAATTCGATCATGCCGGGATGAAAACTTCCCGACTTGATCTGTGTCGCCAGATCGAGAAACGCCTGAGGGATATTTGTCACTGCACTGGCGAGGATCGTATCCGGGATGATCTCATTTTGATTGCGGTTCGCGCCGAATGCGTAAATCCCCTTTTGCCGCGCCGCCTGGAAGACGCCGAGCCCCGCCGCGTCGGCGTTGTGGAAGAGCAGGTCCGCGCCCTGGCTTATCTGCGCGAGCGCCGCTTCCTTGGCCGCGCCGACGTCGTCGAAGCTGCCGGTGAAGCTCGCCAGCATCCGTCCGTCGGGCCGCGCCGAGAGGAATCCTGCCTTGAAGCCATTGAAGGTCAGATGAATCGCGGGCAGCTCGATTCCCCCGATGCATCCGACTACGCCCGTCTTGGTCATCTTGCCGGCGAGAACTCCCTCGACATAGGCGGCCTCTTCGATCTTGAAGGTGACCGACGCCACATTCGCCGAGGAGCCGCTGCCCGAGGTCACGATGAAATATGTCTTCGGGAATGCTTGACCGACCTTCAAGGCGGCGTCGGTGTACTCGAAGCCGTGCGCGAAGACCACCGCGAATCCGCGCGAGGCGAAATCGCGCATCGCATCTTCAAAGTCCGCCGGCGACGTAGTCTGCACCATCGCGGTCTGCGCGCCGAGGGTCTTCTTGATGAGTTGCAGGCCATCGAAGGCTGACGCGTTCCATCCCGCGTCGCTGACCGGGCCGGGCGTCAAAAGTGCGACGCTGAAGACATCCTTCGAGGGCGCGGCGGCCTCCTCGTGATTGCATCCGGCGCCAAGGACCGAAAGCGCCACAACCAGTGCAAGTAAGCATGATTTAAGTGACATTTTAATGATGCAGGTTCCTTCAGTTCGGCGATTCAGCATTAGTAACGCAATTCTATTGTGCGAGCGTGCGTTGACTAGACGAACGCATCATTGTAATCGATAGTCCAGTCAGTTATCGCGGGATGTTTCCGGAGTTGGGTCATCAGGTGGGGAGACTGGAACACTTGCTTGGGATGAGTCGCCGGATGCGTGCGGGTATGCGCATCCTTATCGTCAGCTCTTTCGTCGGCTTGGCCTCGGTGCTTGGCTTCGGTTCCGCGCGCGCCGCAGCTGAGCCCTTCTCTCGCCCCGCGTCGCTCGAACCTCAAATCAGTTTCTGGGTCGACATTTTCACGACGTATTCTTATCGGGATTTTGTCCTGGTTGATCGCGACGACCCCTACAAGGTTTACCAGGTCTATCATCTTCCCGGTGAAGGCTGCCCCAACCGTGAAGATATCGACTGGGTCAACACCTATCTCAAGAGCAAGTACAGCGACATCCTGATGCATCTGGCGACGGGGCAAGAACCCGTCGGCAGCGATGAGCGCCATGTCGCCGAAATGTTCAAAGGCCGATCGCAATACGCGCTGCGTCTCGCCGCCGAAAATCTGCGCGTTCAGGAAGGACTCAGGGAGCGCTTCCGCGAGGGCTTGCTCCGCAGCAAATACTATCGGCCCACCATGGAACGGATTTTCAAGACGGCGGGGCTGCCGGTCGAGCTGATCACGCTTGCGCAGGTTGAATCGGGATTTCAGCGCGGCGTGCGTTCGAGTGCGGGCGCGGTCGGGATTTGGCAATTTACCCGCGCGACCGGGAAGCAATTCATGACGATTCGCGGCCGGCACGACGACCGCCTCAATCCCACCCGCGAGACCGAGGCCGCCGCCAAGCTGCTGCGCGCGAACTACGAAACGCTCGGCGATTGGCCGCTCGCCATCACCGCCTACAATTACGGAACCGCGGGGACCGCGCGCGCGGCCGAGCAATGCGGCAGCGACTACTGCAAGATGCTGCAGACCTACAACGGACCGCATTTTGGCTTCGCGGTGAAAAACTACTACGCCGAATTCCTCGCCGCGCTGCAGGTCCACAAATACGAAGACAAATATTTCCCCGGCATCGAGAGCGAGCCCGCGATTGTTCCGCCGCCGCTGCCGAAGCATTCCGCGCAGCTACTCCAGGTCAGCGCTCCCACCCGCCATCGCGCGAAGCCGCAGCACGCTAAAAAGCGCTCGCGGACGGCCAACGCGCACAGCACCACCAAGTCCTCCTGATCGGTGCGATAGTCAGCTTGCCGCCGCGTCGGCCACCTTGGTCGAGGGGCTAATGGCGCGATAACTCTCTCGCTCGCGCAACCGATTCAGGTACTTCTCGACGCGCGGAAATTCGGCCAGCGCCATCTGGTCGACCTCAAGCACCATCGCCAGCGCCATCAGCGGCGTGTCGGCGAGCGAGAATTCGCCGCACAGATAACCGCGCGAGTCTGCCGCGCCAAGCAGCTTCTCGACGTAGGGCAGATCGCGCTTGCGCAACATTTCGCGTCCCCGCTCCATGCTTGCCGCGTCGCGCTTCGCCGGCTCAGCCCAGTACGGCATCCAGATCAGCGGCACGCTGCCGATCAGCATCGCCTCGTCGACAAAGTTTTCCGCCTCGCGCACTCGCGCCCGTGCAATAACATCGGACGGCAACAGGCGCGGCTGCGGATAGCGCTCCTCGAGATATTCGCCGATCACAGTCGAGTCAAAAAAGATCCCCGAATCGTCTTCAAGATACGGAACCTTACCGAGCGGATGCTTCGCGAGCATCTCCGGAGGCTTCTTCCACAGATTGCCGGGCGGCAGATTCTCGATGCGGTATTTAAGCCCCTTTTCCTCCAGCAGCACCTTGGTCTTGGAGCCGTGGGTGGAGCGCAGCGTGCCCCACGAATAGTCGCGTTCCGTCGTGTACAGGACGATCATCGGCGTTCTCCTTTCAACGCTTTGACGAATACCAGAATCGATGGCCGTGCGACCAACGCGAGCGCAGGAAAATCGTCGAGGCCGCCCCTGTCGGCGTGGACTCCCATGTTATCCTAGATCTCGATGGCGACAGCTCAACCACTGCCGGCGGCTCTGGGAGGTCTTGCGCGCAAGCTCGAAGTCACTATCGCGGACCCGACCCTCGCGCGGCGCGCGGCGCGGATGGTGCAGGACTACGCCGCCGACGGGCAGCTTGCGCTGGCGACCCTGATGAAGCTCGCCGAGGAGTCGCCTCCCTCGATGCGCGAGGTTCTCGCCGATCGCAACAAGGCGCGCGACCTGATCCTTTGTCTTGGCGCCTCGGAAGTCGTGTCCGCGGAGATTTCTCAAGCCGGTGTCCAATGGCTTCGAATGTTCGACGCGGCGCGCAGCGAGACCGCCGATTCGATGCTGACCGAGATGCGCTGCGACTTGAGCGCGTTCGAAACTCGCGCCGACGCCGCGCGGGAACTTTCGCTCTTCAAGCGGAGAATTTTTTTCCGCATCGCGGTGGCGGATCTCATCGGCCAGATCGACGTGCAGCGCACGATGCTGCTGATGTCGCGCCTCGCCGACGAATGCATCCGGGCAGCATGCGGCATCGCGCTGCGGCTGGTTGGCGAACGCGTCTCCGAAGCCGGCGAATTTTGCGTCCTCGCGATGGGCAAACTCGGCGCGAGCGAACTCAACCTCAGCTCGGACATCGATCTGGTGTACATTTTCGATCCGCCCGCGCCGGGCGCCGGCGGGATCGCGGCGGCACGCATCGGCGAGATCATCACTGAACTGCTCTCCACCGGATGCTTTCGGATCGATATGCGGCTGCGCCCGGGCGGGCGCAATTCGCCCCTGGCAGTTCCGTTCGAGGGCGCGCTGAGCTTCTACCAGAACTACGGCCAGACCTGGGAACGTGCGGCGCTGCTACGCGCGCGGCCGGTCGCCGGTTCGCTTGCGCTCGGGCGGCGATTGCTCGACGAGCTCGACCGCTTCGTCTATCGCAGCTATCTCGACTTCGACACGCTGCGGCAGTTGCGCGCGATGAAGCATCAGATCGAGGCGGAACTTCGTTCGCCGGATTTGATCGAGCGCAACATCAAGTTGGGATATGGCGGGATTCGCGAGCTCGAATTCATCGTGCAGGCGCTGACCCTGATCTACGGCGGCCGCGATCCGCGCATCCGCAGCGAAAAAACTATCGAGGCGCTCGACCGCCTCGCGGATTTTGGCTACCTGCCGGCCGAACGCGCGAGCAAGCTCAAAGCGGCGTACCTCTTTTTGCGCGACGTCGAACATAAGCTGCAGATCGTTTCGGGCTTGCAGACGCATACGCTACCCCGCAACGAGACGGGCCTGCGCCAGTTGCTGCTCCGGCTGCGGATGGGCAAAAGCGAAAGGGCGTTGGCGCGGCTGCGCAGGACGCTGCGCAAGCATCGCGATCTGACCGCCAACCAGTTTCGCGAAACGCTCGCGGGCGGCGAAGAGGAAAGTCTGACCAAAGTTTCCGAAACCGCGCGCGCCGCATGGCGCGCGGTTTCGGATCGCGCGATCGCGGAACGCGGTTTGGAAGCCCTCGGCTTTGCGCAGCCCCGGGAGAGTACCGCCAACCTCGAAATTCTCGCGCGCGGCAGTCCCCACGCGCCGGCGAGCGTGCGCCGCTCCGAGTTGCTGGAAACGCTCGCACCGATTCTGCTCGACGAGATCAGTCGGCTGCCCGATCCGGACCTGGCGCTGCGAAATCTGGCTGATTTTATCTCGGCGGTGGGCGCGCGGACCTCGTTCCTCGCGCTGCTGGAACAGCATCCGTCAACGCGGCGCGTGCTGCTGAACCTGTTTGCCTCGAGCAGCTATCTGTCCACGCTCTTCATTCGCCATCCCGATATGCTCGATACGTTGGTGCGCTCCGATCTTGTCCGCAGGCGGCGCGACCGCGATGAGATGGATCGCGAAATCTCAGGTCTGGTCGAGGCATCAACCGATCTGGAGTCACGGCTCGATGCGATCCGTACCTTCCGCCATCAGGAGTTCCTGCGCATCGCGATCGCGGATGTCGCGGGCGATCTGGAGCTCCACGAAGTCGAAGCGGAATTGACCTTGCTCGCCGAGACGGTGCTGGGCGCGGCGCTGCGCCTGGCGTATGCGGAAATCTCGCCGCAATTCGCGATTCCAGCCGGCCTCAAGCTATCGTGTATCGCGATGGGGCGGCTTGGCGCCGGCGAGATGTCTTACAATTCCGACGTTGACTTGATTTTCGTGTACGACAGCGATGGCGATGCGATGCGCGGCCGCGAGATCGCCGCGCGGGTGGCGCAAAAGCTCATCGCGATTCTCGAGGCGCGCACTCGCGAAGGATACGCCTACAAGCTCGACCTGCGTCTTCGTCCCTCGGGAAATCAGGGGCCGCTGGTGACCTCGTTGGAGGGGTTTCGCGCATACCATCGGCAGAGCTCCGCGGTCTGGGAGCGGCAGGCGCTGGTGCGCGCGCGCGTCGTTGCCGGCGATCCGGGTCTTGGCGAAGCGGTCGAGGCCGCGCGCATGGAGTTCGTGTATGGACGCGGATTGTCGAGCGCCGAGATCGCCGAGATCGCACGGATGCGGACGCGCATGGAAAATGAAATCGGCGCCGAGAGCAGGACCCGTTGGAATTTGAAGCAGGGGCGCGGCGGTTTAGTCGATGTGCAATTTGCCGCGCAAATGATGGCGCTCGCACATGGTCATGAGCACCTCGCGCTGCGCAAGCGCGCAACGCGGGATCTGCTAAGAGAAATGGAATGGCTGCAACTTATCACCAAAGTTGAAGCCGTCGCCCTTCGCGATGGATACGAATTTATTGCGCGGCTGGAGAATCGGTTGCGCATCGAAAGCGACCAGCCGGCGTGGGCGCTGCCCACCGATCCCGAAGCGCTGCGGCCGCTCGCGCGCCGGATGGGCTATCAAGGCAGCGCGGGCCCGCGCCAGCTCCTGAATGATCTGCGCGCGCGGCGCGAGGCGATCCGAGCGGCCTTCGAGAGCTGCTTCGCGCGCGAACAAACCAGCGCGGCACCGGTCACTCAAACTCCAGCTTGATCCCAGCGACGAAATTTACCGGCGGCGACGGAAACCCAAATTCCTCGGAGTAGTTGCGATCGAAAACGTTGGAGACGCGCGCGAATACCTGCTCATTTGAAATGCGCTTCCACACCTCGCCGGCTTCGTAAACCGCGCTGGCATCGAAGCGATGGTACCCGACATGATTCCTGATCGTGCCGGCCGGCGTGATGTCATCGCGATCGCCAACGAAAGTGTACGCGAACGAGAGGGTAGTTTTGTCTCGCGGCAGAAGCGTCTCTTTACGCTCATACTGCGCGAGCCCGAACGCCGAGCGCTTCGGTACGCGCAATGGCTCCGCGGTACCCACATGGGTTTCATCGAGCACGGTGAATCCGCCGCTCAGGCTGAAGCCATAAAAGGGGCCGAGGGATGGGACCAATTCGACGCCCTGCACGTCGACGCGGCCCGCATTGCCGGCCATCGATCCAAACGGATTGGTCTTGCTGACCGGCACCGGCACGGTGACGATCAGATCGTGAACGCGGCGTGAGAAATATGTGGCGGTGAAGGAAACCATCTCGCCGAAGGTTTGCGTAAAGCCGCCGTCATACTCGCTGGAAATTTCCGGATCGAGATTCGGATTGCCGAAAAAAGGAAAGTACAGCTCATCGAATGCGGGCGCGCGAAAGCCCTCGCTATAGCTGCCGCGAAACGTGGTGCCGATCTCCTGGAGCGGAATCGCAACCGACCACGAGGGGCTGACTTCCTCGCCGAACTGGCTATTGCCGTCGACGCGAAAGCCGCCGGTGCCGAGCAGATGTCCGTTGAATGCGCTGGCCTCCTGCTCGACGTAGCCGGCATATTCCTCACGCGTCGCTGAAAACGCCGAGATGCTCGGGGGCGGCGTGGTGAAAACCGAAACATCGCTGGTACGCAGCCATCGCGACTTGAAATCGAAGCCTGCCAGGGTGCGCCAGCCCTCGCACCAGGAATAAACCGCCTCGGCATTGGCGCCGCGCGTCTCTTCCGGGATGCGATCGACTTCGGAAAGTTCGAATCCGGTGTTGCCCGCATAGGGCGGAAAGTTGAGGCGGACTTCATTGCGGACGAAAGAGCCGCTAATCCGCGCGGTCAGCTTTTCGCTGAACTGACGCTCGATTTCGCCTTTGAACAGCATGAATTCATCGCGTTGATGAGCGGTCGGATTCAGCGCGCCGGTAAAAATCGTGAAGTCGGGGAGGCTTACATTCGAGCGGTAGTAGCGGGCGAAGCCGCGAATCGTGGTTTTCTCATCGAGGTGATAATCGAGGCGCGACGAGCCGGACAGATCGTCGCTGTTATCGTTGATCTGCTGAAAACCCTCGGTAGAGAAATATGACAGGCCGCCCGAGAAGCCGAGGTTGCCTTCCGCGCCGCTCGTGGTGAGCACCTGACGCTGGGTCGCGCGATTGCCCCCCTCGGACTGGATGCTCATCTTCGGCGCGCCCTCGCCCTCCTGCGAGAGGATATTCACCACGCCGCCGATCGCCTGCGAGCCGTACAGCGATCCCCCAGCGCCGCGGACGACTTCGACGCGACTGAGGTTGTCGGTGGTGAGGTTCGCGATGTCGAAGAGTCCCGACGCGCCGGTGTTTACTTCGACACCGTCGATCATGATCAGGGTCTGCGGCGCGGATGCTCCCCGGATCATCACATCGGTTTCGGTTCCCGGCGATCCGCCCTGCAATACGACGACGCCGGGAACTTGGCGCAGGACGTTATCGACCGATTGAATCTTCTGCGACTGGATCTGGCTTTGATCGACGACGGTGACTGTGGTTCCGATTTGGCTAAGCGGCTGCTCGATGCGCGTCGCAGTCACCACCACCGGCGCAAGCTTGGCTGGTTCCGTTTGCGAGGTGCCCGGTGATGCAACTGCGGTCGGCGTCGGATCCGCATGCGTGATTGCGGACATCAGCACGAGCGCGCACGACCAGATGAAAATCTGAACGGCCCTCATTCACTCCTCCGCGTGAATGTCGCATCCGCGGAAGAGCACGAGGCGAAGAAAAACCCGCTCCCTCATGATGAAGGAATCGGGCTCCGGAGAAGTTTCCGATGCCCCGCCTTCCCCGCGGAAGGCAGACAAAAATCATCCGGCCGGTCTCCTGGCTTGGGATTCATCCTCAGGCCCGCCTTCCCGCGCGATGCGGTGGCAGCGATGGGCCTTCGTCCTCCCTCACAGTTGCGGGGCAGCGCCGGCTTTGAACCGGCTTCCCGAGCACCGGATGTGCGGCGAATAGATACGCTGCTCGGCGCGCGAGGTCAATCGGGTCCATTCCGGAATCGCGCGCGCATCATGTACGCTGGAGGGCGCGATGAAACGAATCTCGCTGGTAACCGGCGGCGCGCGCAGCGGAAAAAGTTCCCATGCGATCGCACTCGCGCAATCGTTCAAAGGCAGCCGCTTTTATTTCATCGCGACCGGCGAGGCGCTCGATGTCGAGATGGCCACGCGCATCGCGCATCACAAGGCCACGCGCCCTACGCACTTCGTGACTATCGAGGAGGCGCTCGATCCGACTATCGCGCTGGCTGGATTGGAGTCGCGCGCTGACGGCGTGATCCTCGATTGCCTGACACTGTGGGTCTCCAACCTGATGGGCATCGGCGCGCAGGACGAATCGATTCTCGCGTCCGCCGATCGGCTCGCCAGTGCGCTCACGCGCGCATCGTTTTCAGCGGTGGTCGTAACCGACGAGGTTGGCGCGGGCATCGTGCCCGACAATCCGACGGCGCGGCGCTTTCGCGATCTGCTTGGATGGACGAATCAGAAGATCGCCGCCGCCGCGAACGAGGTGATTCTCATGGTCTCGGGCTATCCGCTGCGAGTGAAGTAGCGATTCGTCACGCCGCGAGAATCACCATCGCCAGAACCTCAACGATCTCGCCGCACGCGCCAATCAAATCGCCGGTGATGCCGTGAAGCCATAGTCGGTAGAAGCTTCTCATCGCGAAGGTCGCAACGCCCGCAAATGCATAGGTGATGAAAACTTTCCGCGACCAAAACAGAATCATCGCAAGCAGAACGATAACACTCGCGATGGTCAAATTTCGCTCGCTTCCCCTTCCCAGCATCGATGAGCCTGCGCCCGCTGCTCTCAGGTAGCCAATTTTGTAACTCACCGCGACAAGTGCCCACCGCGAAAGCATCGGCGCGAGGATCAACGCGGCCAGCCGCGGCTTTCCCGCTAAGCTCGCGAGCGAAAGCACCTTCAAGCCGAGCGCGAAGAACAGCGCGATGGTGCCGTAGGCGCCGATCCGGCTGTCGCGAAGAATTTCCAACGCGCGGAGCCGGTCGCGGCCCGCGCCGAGCGCGTCGGCGGTATCCGCCAGGCCGTCGAGATGAATCGCGCCGCTTAACACCGCCATCGAAAGAACGATGAGCGCGGAACGCATCGCATGTCCAAGCCAAAAAGCCAGCGCGCGATCTTCCAGCGCGAAGGTCAGTCCCATGAGAAGCCCGATGAGCGGGAACCACGCCATCGATGCCGCGACATCGGAATCGTTGGCGGACTCGATGGGTACCGGGATTATGGTGAGGAAGCTGACCGCGAGCCGAAGCTGCAGAAGGATTCCTCCGCGGCGCGCTGACTCTGAGTCTGCCTCGGGATCGGTCACCGGATTTTTCCTGACACCCCCGCGCTCTTAAAGGTCGCCATCTGATGGAAGAGATCGAGCGCGGCTTCGATGGTGGACATCGCGAGCGCCGCGCCGGTGCCTTCGCCGAGGCGCATCTCGAGATCCAGAATCGGCCGCGACCCCCAGCCATTCGAGGGTTTCGCGATGGCCGTTTTCGGTGGAGCGATGACCGAACAGTAGATGCTCGATGAGCTGCGGCGAGATTTTATTTGCAGAGGTCGCGGCCGCGGTCGCAATAAAGCCGTCGACGACCACCGGAATGTCGGCGGCAGCACCACCGAGGCATACGCCCGCCATCGCCGCGATTTCGAAACCTCCCAACGCGGCAAGAATCTCGAGGCCGTCGCTGAACGCCGCGCGATGCAGCGCCAGCGCTCGCTCGATGACGTCGATCTTGTGTTTCCATCCCGCGTCGTCGAGGCCAGTGCCGCGTCCCGCCAGCCTCGCGGGCGGAATTCCCGTCACCGCAGAAATAACCGCTGCCGCCGAGGTGCTGTTTGCGATGCCCATTTCGCCGATTCCGATGAGCGTCGCCCCTGATGATGCGAGCTCGCGCGCGACTTCGATGCCGACCTCGAGAGCGCGCCGAGTCTCTTCGCGGGTCATCGCAATTCCCTGCAGAAAGTTCCGCGTGCCAGGACCGATGCGATGATACGTCACGCCCGAAAATGGCTCGGAGCTGGTGTCGGCCTCGACGCCCACATCGACAACGCGCAGCTCGTAGCCGAAGCGGCGCGCAAGGACACTGATGGCGGCGCCTCCGCCCGCGATATTACGCAACATCTCGAGGGTCACTGCCTTGGGAAATGCGCTAACGCCTTCGTCGGCGATTCCGTGATCGGCAACAAACACAGCGAGCGCGCCGGGTCCCTTCCTTGCGGAACCGTCGCGGCGAATTGCAGCATAGCGTCGTACGATCTCCTCGAGCTGACCGAGACTGCCGGGAGGTTTGGTCAGCGAGTTCAAACGCGCGTCAGCTAGTTTTGCGGCGGCCTCATCGACCGGGCCGAATCGCAGTGAGAGTTTGTTCGAGGATGGTCATGGCTAAACTGACCGACATGGGAGCACGGGGACAGCAAGGCAATCAAGGGCGCGGCCGCGATCTGGAAGCGTCGCGATTGGTGGCACGGATGGCGTATGCTCAGCCGCATTTCTATGGCGGCGAACCCACAAAGCGATATGCATCCGGGTCTCATCGAGAGGTCGCGGGAGCATCAATGGGTGCGCGCGGCGATTGCCGGCACCGCAGTGGTAACTCTTTGCGCAATTCTTACCGTGTGGCTGCTGCGCCTGTATCGCGCGGACCTGGAAGTTCCGTTCGGCGACCGCGGTGACGTGCTGCTGAACAGTATGCTGGTGAAGTCGCTGGTCGATAATGGGTGGGTCTGGCACAACCCATATTTAGGTGCACCTTACGGAACCCAGCTATTGGATTTCCCGTTCTATGACAATTTGAATCTTGCCCTGCTGAAACTCATCGCAACGTTCACCTCCAACTATGCTCTGGTTTTGAACCTGTTCTTTCTTTTCACGTTTCCTCTTACCGCGCTGTCCTCGTTCCTGGTTCTTCGCAACCTCAAGATCTCTTCTTCTTCCGCGCTGGTAGTGAGCCTGCTTTTTGCCTTTCTGCCCTATCATTTTCAGCGCGGAGAAGCGCACTTATTTCTGACCGCCTATTTCCTCATACCCCCGATGACGATGGTAATGGTGTGGGTATGGATAGGAGGTTCTGAGTCGCGCAGGTTCTTTCTAAGTCGCAAACAATTGGTGGCTGCCGCGATCATCTGCGCCCTGGTCGGATCAGCTAACTCTTATTACACATTCTTCGGATGCTACCTGCTATGCGTGGCAGCGGCAGTATCGGCCATCCGCTTCAAATCCTGGGCTCCGATGGTGTGGGGTTTTGCGTTGGCGGCGCTGATGTTCACGGCGCTTGCCATCAACACGTCACCAACCTGGCTTTACGCTCTACAACACGGAAGCAATCCATTAGTGGCAAAGAGGATTCCCGTCCAATCAGAGGTCTATGGGCTGAAGATGACCCATCTGCTTCTGCCCGTGAGCGCACATCGAGTCGAATTTCTGCGAGACTTCAGACGGAGATACGACCGAACGGCGCCAGGTGGCGAAGGCACGACTGCCAGCATGGGGATAGTCGGCGATGTGGGATTTATTTTCCTACTCGGTTGGCTGCTGTGCTCTCCACCGGGCCAGACCCATCGTGAGCTACTCAACGCGCTGGCGGTTTTGACGTTCTCGGCCTTGCTGCTCGGCACCATGGGCGGACTGGGAGCCATATTTAATTATTTGATCAGTCCGCAATTCCGCGCTTACAACAGGATCAGTATCTACATAGCGTTCTGCTCGTTGTTCGCGGCAGCTGTGCTTCTCGATGGGCTAGGGCGATGGATCGGAGATAGAAATCGAACCAGCTACGTATGGTATGGAGCGCTGGTAGGCATTCTTTGCCTCGGGATCCTGGATCAAACCAGTCCCTCGTTCGCCCCTGACTATGCAGGCTTGAAGAACCGCTACCAGAAGGAGCAGGAGCTCATCACTCAGCTGGAATTGTCGGTCCCGCGCGGCGCGATGATTTTTCAGCTTCCGAATGAAGGCTTCCCGGAAGCGGATCCAATTGCGGCAATGGGGCCATACGATGAGCTGAAAGGATATCTTCACTCTGAGTCACTGCGATGGAGTAGCGGCGCGATGCGCGGGCGTCCCGAGGCGCGGTGGCCCGAGCGCAACGGTTTAGATCTGGGCGCCGAAACGATTGCTGCTGGAACCGGTGGAAAGAGGAGGGCGGTCCTGCAGCTTCCTCCTCAAGCTCTCGATGCGCTGGTATTCGCGGGATTTAGCGGCATCTACCTCGACCGTCACGGCTTTTGGGACCTCGGTCTCTCGCTCGTTTCACAGCTCCAGACGCTTTTGGGCGAGGCTCCGATCGAAAGTAGGGATCGGCGTTTCGTGTTTTTCAATCTGTCCGCGTTCGCCCAGGCGCTGCGCGCGAAATACACGCCTGAGCAATGGGAAGCCGAGCATCGCAGGGTGCTTGGGCTGGAGGCTTCGAACTCCTGAAGCGGGCAAACGGATGTCGATCGAGAGCAACGAGGAGTTGGAGCGTACACTGCGCAGCGGCGACAAGCCGGGGTCGAATCCAATGCTCGCGCGCATTGAACATAGCGTAGGACTGGCCAGCGCGGTCGCCATCGCCGCTGGATTATATGCGATCGTGGTCGGAGCGCGTCTCGTCTATCACCAGGGGGACCCCACGTTTTTCATAACCGCCGGGCAGGCGTTCTATGACCCATCGCTCGCGCCACAAAAGCTCGCAGTCAGCACGCGCTTCGGCTACGACGGGCAGTACTACTATCGGCTCGCGCTGAATCCGCTTACCGACCGGCAGGTTGAGTACGGAATAAGGATCGACAATCCCGCCTATCGACAACAACGAATCTTGTATCCCATCCTCGCGCACATCTTTGCGCTCGGTATCGTCGCGTGGGTGCCATGGTCGATGATCCTGGTCAACTACCTTGCGGTTTGCTGGTTAGCCTTCACCAGCGTGCGCTATGCGGCGCTGTTCTCGATGCCGCCGATTTATGGATTAGTGATTCCTTTTTTTCCCAGTGTGCTTTTGGCCTTGGATCGCGATCTGCCTGATCCGCTCGCGATCTCACTGATGGTGTGGGCGCTGTATCTCCTCCATACCCGGCGCATAGCCTTCGGCGCATGCGTGCTGGCGCTGGCGGTTTTAACCCGGGAAACTGTCATCCTACTCGCCGCCGCACTTCTGCTGAACTCGGTATGGCGTGGATGGCGAAGGCATTCCGCCTGGATCGAGAGTATGCTCCTCATGATTCCGATCGTGACCTATGCCGCCTGGCAGGTATGGCTTCTTGCGAGATGGGGAGCCCTGGGATCGGCCAGCGGAACGGCAAATTTAGCTGGTGTTCCATTCGAGTCACTGAGCCGATTGCTGGTGCAAGCCGTACGATCCGCGGTCGCGCTTGATACCCTCCGATCGGTAGGCACGGGCGTAATGATCGGCGGGGAGCTGCTGTTTCTTGGCGCGATGATCCTGGTAGCGGCGATCGCTTCACCCCGATCGGCGGTTAGTCCCGGAGTCAAACTCGGCTGGATCTTCTATCTGATGCTGGCGGCGTTTCTTTCGAGTGCGATTTGGGTGGAAGACTGGTCCTTCATGCGAGGATGCGCGGAAGCGCTGGTGCTGGGATTCATCATCGTAATAGGGGCGCGAGAACGGCGGCTGCTACGAATCGTCCTGGGGCCAACCCTTGCGATATGGGTGCTACTGGCCATCCGCACGATCATCGCGCCGTAGCGCACCAGCTAACCCTTGCGACGGCCCTTAACTGGCCGGAGGTCCCGCAAGGAAGAGTCCATCCACGATCCCGATCTGATAGGCAAGGAACAACCCAAAGCCCAGACTTAGCAAGCCCGCACCGAGGAGAAGGGCATGGTTCAAGCTCCCAAGCCTGGCCGCGGTAAGGCTGACCGGAAGTCCAATCGCGGTGGTGATCAGCGCCATTCCCACGATGGTGCCAAAACCGAAGATCGCCAGGTACACCAGTCCCCATCTCGGATCGGGAATCGCGCTGAGGACTAGCAGCGCGATGGCGGCGCTACCGGCGAGTCCATGCACGAGGCCCACGCTGAATGCTCGCTCCAACGATCCCCGCGCGAACCGCGCAGGCTGCGGGAAGAGGTGGCTCTGATGCGAGTGCTGGTCGCCGTGGGCATGCGCATGAGGATGCGCATGGGTGGTTCCTTCGTGCGCATGGGCGTGGCTGTGCGTGAGCCATTCGTTCTCGTTGCTCTTGAGCCCGAACAAATTCGCGACTCGAGGAGACGAGCGCGCCAGGACGGAAATCCCCAACAGGATGAGCACGATCGCAACCGCGAACTCCATCGCCATTCCCAGCCGTGCAGGAATCGTAAGCTTGAAGAGAATGATAGCGCCGCCAACCAGGAATACCGTCACCGAGTGGCCGAGGCCCCACGCGATGCCGATTCGTGCGGCGGCTCCGATGCGTCGCTCGCCGCTGACGATCGCGGTGACCGCGATGACGTGGTCGGCATCGGTAGCGTGCCGCATCCCGAGGATTAACCCGAGAAGAGCGATGCTGAGCGGGGCGGCGTCTATAGGTATCGGCAAAATGATCTGATCGCTCCATCGTTGCGGCCGTGGGACCGCGTCGAGGAGGAGTTAATCATGCCGGAGAGGCGCAACGGAAGCGGCAGGACCAGCGTTCACATCATGCGTGGAATGTGTACGCCGGCGATTGGTCCGATGATGCCGAAAATTTGCAACAACCAGACCACTACCACGATCAATACCACCAGATTCAGAAGGCTTTTGATCGCGCCCATCATCGGGATGTAGGTGTTGATCAACCACATCAGCACTCCGATCACGATCAGAACCACGGCTATTTGAACCAGCGTCATCGCAATGCTCCTAGGGCGGAATCTCGCCGGAGATTCACATTGATTAGGACGACGACGCCTCGGGGGTATTCAGCCGGCATCGACAAGCGCGGCGGGCGGCGAAGAAAAGACGAACCGTCGATGATTCCGCTAAGGGTGAAGCTCGAATTGATTGAGCGCCAGAACGGCCAGGAAAGGTACCTCGGTCAAATGGTCGATCGGGTCAGTTCCGAACAACAGCCCCGGCACCACGAAGTCGTTGTTATCCACCAGAAACTCCTGATAGGGCCCGGTCGGATTTTTCCCAGTGATATAAGCAAATGCGGTTTTGGTGTTGACGGGCGTGACGACCGAATCCATCTGCAGCGAAACCAGGGCGAGCGGAAATTCGGGGGTGAACAGATAGGTGTCCGCGCTGAGCAGTAGCGCATAGAGCGGATTATTGGTATCGCCTTGCATCAACTGCTGGGCATAGGTCGTCGTCAGCAACGGCGCGACGGAATTGTTGTCCGGCATCCAGGCGGTGTTGGTCGCCTGCCCCGCGACGGTTATCACTGCCAGGGCATCCGAGGTATCGGTGTCGTAGTAAAGCCCATCGAGGTTGTTGCTCGTGCCGCACGTCCCGCTATTGGGCGGGCAGTTATAAAACGCATCGGCCATGATGTCGGTGGGCGCGACATTGCCATAGTGGGAAAAGCTCAGCGCCAGATCGGCGCTCAGATACGGCTTCGAGAGGGCCGAGGTGGTCGGATCCAGCGAAAACCACATATTGTTGGTATCGGAAATATTGTCGAACAGATATGGCACCATCGTTCCCGTCAGATCGAACACTCCCGAGATCGGCACTGCCAGCTTCAGGTCCACATTCAATGCCGAGGCGTAGCGAGGATTGTTCTGCATCAGCGCGGCCGCCTCCAGTGCGTATGCGCCCCCTTCGGAATAGCCGCTGATATACAAAGGTTGGCGGCCAGTCAGCATCGTCGAGAGGTAGGTGCGCGCCGCCTTCACCATCGCAAGCCCGCTCTGCGCATTGACCGCGGGATACGCGACGTACGGATGCGGATCGGCGGTATCGTCGCCCAGCCCGATGTAATCGGGCATCACCACCACGTAACCTTGCGAGGCCCAAAGCGCCGCCAACAGAGTTCCCGTGTAATCGCCGGTCAGATTCGTGCTGGTGATGAAGTTGGATGGAACGTTGCTCCGCTGAATGGTGGTGCCGTGGAAGAAGAGAATGATTCCCTTGATTGATGCGGGGGCGAGGTCCGGCGCCGCGATTCCTCCCGATACCATCACCGACGCGCCACCGACATTGATCGCGCCGTAAGCAATCTTGTCCGCACCGACGAGCCGGATCCCCAACGGATTGTTGGCGATCGGATCCGCGGCGACATTGAAGTTGCCGAAATCGGCCGTGTTGAGGCTCTGCTCGTTCTGCATGCACTCCATCTGAGTGAGAGAACTGGGACAGATAGTCTGGGTGTAATAGGTATCAAGCGCCAGCGGGTCCACGGCCACATCAGCGGGAGGATCAGTTGTTATGGTGCCCGTCGAATAGACCGTCACGCTGGCGGAATCGGCTTTGGATAGTTTCCCCTCGCCCTTGGCGGTGTTAAACGGCGCCGGGTTGGAAGAACCGCTCGATGAGTTCGAACCATTGCCGCAGGCGGAAACCAGAAACGCGAGCCCCAATATCGTTAGCATCCAAAAGTTAAAAATCGTTCTCACTTCGCCCCCGATTCGTGCCTGCGACGCTCAGTCATACTCCGAATAGTTGGATACCTTCCAAACGTCGCCATCTTTCTTAGCCGTGATCATCCAGAACTTCTTGAAGGTCCCGCCTTCGGGCACATCGATACGCGCCTTGAACAGGAATGTCATCTTGTCGCCCTCGCCGCGAGTTTTCTCCAGCGAGTAATGGACCACCGGCTTGCGCGTCGATTGATCGATCGGCTGGCCCTCGGTCAGCTTCATCTCTTCATGAATTTTGTCGAGTGCGAGCCCGGTGCAGAGCGCCTGCATCTGCGCGTGGTCGATGAGGATGTAGCGGGCCTCGATGAAGCGATCGACCACACCACGCGCGCTGTTGGCCCGCGTGCACCCGGCAATCATCGCCATAAGAATGATCAGCGCGAAGATCCCCGAGAGGGCGTCCATTTTCTGGCGGGCTCGCAGACTCGACCAACGGGAGCACCTACCGCGAACTCCTCTCGCCGGAGGCGCCCCGCCGGCATGGAATGCCGTCACTTCTTTTTGAATAATGCCTCCAGCTTGGCCTGCGCCGCCGACTTCGAAGATGCCCCAGCGCCGGCTCCTTGCCCGCTGCCTGGCGCGAAATACTCGCAGAAGTTGAAACGTTCCTTATCGACCACGCGCTCGGCTTGCGGCTCACGACACGAGTTGTTGTACGCGGGGTCGTAGAATTTGCAATTGCGGCATACGTGGAGCGCGCGGCCGCATCCCGCGCACTCGTCGCGGAACCCGACTCGCTCGACGACTTCTGTCGCCCTACCGCAATGCCAGCATTTCATAGCCATTTATCAGGATAGCGACGGCGCTCTATCTGTGCGAGGCGCTTTTGAAGCTGGTAACATAACGCGCGATGCTCAACGACATCGAAGCATTTGCGACGTCGCTGGCGAAGGCGGCGCGCGCCTCGCGGCATACGGTCAGCAACTATCGCCGCGACCTGATGTCGCTGCGCGCCTTTTTGCTTGAGCGCGGGACTCTCGTCGATGCGAATGGCGAGGTTACCGTCGATGCGATCACCGCGGACCACGTCCGCCAGTATCTTGCCGAACTGATGCGCAATGCCGCGGCGCGCGCGACCGTGCAGCGCCGGCTTAGCGCGATCAAGGCGTTCTTTCGCTATCGCGAATCCAACCTCGGCGCGACCAGTCCGGTGCGCACGCTGCGATCGCCGAAGTCGCAGCGTCATCTGCCATCGATATTGCAAGAAAACGAAGCGAAGCGGCTCATCGAATATGACCCCGAAGTCGCCGAGACTCCCGCGATGGCGCGCGATCGCGCGATCCTCGAGGTGCTGTATTCCTCGGGGCTGCGCGTGAGCGAACTGGTCGGCCTCGATTGGCGCGATATCGATGATGAAATCGGAATGCTCACGGTGCGCGCCGGCAAAGGGGCGAAGGATCGCGTCGTTCCGATTGGAGAGCCCGCCCTCGACGCGCTAAAAGCATGGCGCATCGTGATGCCGATCCCCGCCAACCCCAACGCTCCCGTCATCACCAATCTGCGCGGCACGCGGTTGACCACCCGCAGCGTCGAGAACATCGTCGCGCGGCGCATTCAGGATGCCGGCCTCACCTCGACCGTCACGCCGCACGGCCTGCGCCATTCATTCGCGACGCATATGCTGAACGCCGGCGCCGACTTGCGCTCCATCCAGGAGATGCTCGGGCATGCGAGTCTCGCGACCACCCAGCGCTATACTCACGTCAGCGTGAATCATCTGAAAGAAGTGTATCGGCGAGCGCATCCACGCGCCTAAAAGCGCGTATAGTGATCGGACGATGGAGTTTCACGGGACAACAATTATTTCGGTTCGGCATGCGAATCATGTCGTGGTAGCCGGCGACGGCCAGGTCACGATGGGCAATGCCACCATCATGAAGATGACCGCCAAAAAGGTCCGCCGATTACACAACAACCAGGTTCTGGCGGGATTCGCGGGCGCGGTTGCCGATGCGGTCGCACTGTTCGACAAGTTCGAGGGCAAGCTGCAGGAGTACAACGGGGTCCTGCGCCGAGCCGCAGTGGAACTGGCGAAGGATTGGCGAACCGATCGCGTACTGCGTCGCCTCGAGGCGCTGTTGGTGGTGGCAGATCGCGAAACTTCGCTGCTTATTTCCGGCACCGGCGAGCTGATCGAACCCGACGACGGCATCCTCGCGATTGGGTCCGGCGGCAACTATGCGCTGGCGGCCGCGCGCGCATTGGTTCGTCATGCACCCACGATGAGCGCGCGTGAGATCGCCGAGGGCGCGATGAAAGTGGCCTCGGAGATTTGCGTCTACACCAACGACCAATTTGTGATTGAAGAGCTGTGATTCCCGCACCTCGGCGGTTCATGCTTAAGATATAGCGATGCCGGAACTACTCGCCCCACCTGCGGTAATGACGCCGCGCGAAATCGTCTCGGAGCTCGACCGCTACATCGTCGGGCAACATGATGCGAAGCGCGCGGTCGCGATCGCATTGCGCAATCGATGGCGCCGGCAGAAAGTTGCGCCCGAGCTGCGCGACGAAATCGCTCCCAAAAACATCTTGATGATCGGGCCGACCGGCGTTGGCAAGACCGAAATCGCCCGGCGTCTCGCGCGCCTGGCGCAGGCGCCCTTCATCAAGGTCGAGGCTTCCCGCTATACCGAAGTCGGCTACGTCGGCCGCGACGTCGAATCGATGATCCGCGACCTCACTGAGCTCGCGGTGAAGATGGTGCGCGAGGAAGCCCAGCGCGGCGTCGAAGTTCGCGCGCGTGAGAACGCCGAGGAGCGCCTGCTCGACATTCTTTTTCCCTCGCCGACCAAAGCTCGCCGTCCGATGGGGATCACGCCGGAAGGCAGTATCGAGGTCGAGGATTCCTCGCGCACCGACACGCGCGAGAAGCTGCGCAAACTGCTGCGCAACGGCAATCTCGATGATCGCGAAGTCGAAATCGAGGTCAGCGCGCAATCGACGCCGATGGTCGAAGTCTTCACTCCGCAGGGCATGGAGGAAATGGGGTTCAACATCAAGGACCTCATGAGCCAGATCATGCCGAAGAAGACGCGCAATCGTAAGGTGAAAATTCCCGAGGCGATCGAGATCCTCTCGCAGGAAGAAGCCGCCAAGCTGGTCGACATGGAAAATGTCGCCCGCGAAGCGGTCCTGCGCACCGAGCAGTCGGGCATCATCTTTATTGATGAGATCGACAAGATCGCCGGCCGGCAGGGCGCCGGCGGTCCCGATGTCTCGCGCGAGGGCGTGCAGCGCGACATGCTTCCAATCGTCGAGGGCTCCAGCGTCAACACCAAGTATGGCGTGGTGCGCACGGACCATATTCTGTTCGTCGCATCGGGTGCGTTTCACACCAGCAAACCCTCGGACCTGATTCCGGAGTTCCAGGGTCGTTTTCCAATTCGCGTCGAGCTGAATGCCTTGACTCGCGAGGACTTTATCCGGATTCTAACGGAACCCGAAAATGCGCTGACCAAGCAATATGTGGCGTTGATGGAGACCGAGAACCTCAATCTGAATTTCACGGATGATGCGGTGGCTGCGCTGGCGGAAATCGCCGCGCAGGTGAACGCCCGCTCCGAGAATATCGGTGCGCGCCGGCTGCATACGGTCCTCGAGCGTCTCCTGGAAGAAATTTCTTTCAGCGCGCCGGAACTTACCGAACGCGACATCCGGATTGACGGCGAATACGTGCACCGCCGTCTGGATCCAATCCTCAAAAATGAGGACCTGTCGCGCTACATCCTGTAACAATCGTGAGATATAGGAAGTTGGAAGCGTCGCAGGTCCGAAAATGCGGCGCGGCGATGCATTTTCGGAAATCCCTCTCCCGAGCCGGTTGGTTCCAACCGCCGATTGCGGGGAGAGGACGCGCGATGACTTTCATGTCATCGAGCAGGTGAGGGTGCAGACAGGAGGCAACAAACTTGGGGAAGCTTGACGGTCGAGTAGCGGTAATCACCGGTGGTTCGGGCGGTATCGGTCGCGCCGCCGGGAAACGATTCGTCGACGAGGGCGCGAAGGTCCTCCTGGTCGACCTCGAGGAACGCGCGCTGCGTGAAGCGGTTGGCGCGATCGGCGGAGATCACGCGAGCTTCGTGTGCGCCGATGTCACCAGCGACGACGACACACAGCGTTACGTGAAGACCGCCGTCGAGCGCTACGGCCGCATCGATGCCTATCTCGCCAACGCGGGCGTCGAAGGCAACATCAAGCCGATCACCGACTATCCGATCGAGGTCTTCGATCGCGTCATCGCGGTCAACGTGCGCGGCGTATGGCTCGGGCTCAAGCATGTGATCCCGGTGATGGCGAAAGGCGGCGGGGGCAGCATCGTCATCACGTCATCGACGGCCGGCATCAACGGCTATGCGGGTGCATCGGCATATGTGACGAGCAAGCACGCCGTAATTGGAATGATGCGCACGGCGGCGCTCGAATGCGCGCCGCTCAAGATCCGCGTAAATACCGTCAACCCTGCGCCAATTGAGACGCGCATGATGCGCTCGCTCGAAGAGCAGTTCGCCCCGGGCCATGCGGGGCAGGCCAAGGAACAATTGCAGAGCGCGATCCCGCTGGGGCGCTATGGACACCCCGAAGAAGTGGCCGACGTGATGTTGTTCCTCGCATCGGACCAGAGCAGCTACTGCACCGGCGGCGTTTACATGGTGGACGGCGGCACATCGGCAAGCTGAGGATTCTAAGTGCAAGACCTTTTCGATAGAGCACAAATTCTCGCCGAGGCGCTTCCTTATATACGGCGTTTTCGCGGCAAGACTTTCGTCATCAAGTATGGCGGCCATGCGATGGGATCGGCCGACCTCGCAGAGGCCTTCGCGCAGGATATCGTGCTGCTCGACCTGGTCGGCATCAATCCGGTCGTCGTCCATGGTGGCGGACCACAAATCTCTCAGCTCATCGACAAACTCGGGCTCAAGTCCACCTTCGTGCGCGGCATGCGCGTGACCGATGCGCCCACGATGGAAGCGGCCGAGATGGTCCTGCAGCGCATCAACAAGGATCTCGTGCAATCAATCTCGCGCCAGGGAGGCCGCGCAGTCGGACTGTCGGGCAAGGACGCCGACATGATCGTCGCGCGCAAGATGCAGATGGTCGTCAGCGACGAGGCCGGTAAAAAAAGCAAGGTTGATGTCGGCCTCGTTGGCGATGTGGTCGAGGTCAATGTCGACATCCTGCGCACCCTTGATGGCGCCGGGTTCATTCCGGTGATCGCACCAACGGGATTCGATCGCGAAGGGCAGACTTACAACATCAATGCCGACGTCGCGGCGGGCAAGATCGCGGGCGCCCTCAAAGCTGAAAAGCTCATCCTTCTCAGTGATGTGGAAGGGGTGAAGGACAAGGAAGGCCAGCTCATCCCGACGCTGGATCCCGCGCAGGCGAAGAAGCTCATCGCGCGAGGCGTGATTCACGAGGGCATGATTCCCAAGGTGGAATGCTGCATCGATGCACTGCGCGACGGCGTTGCGAAAACGCACATCCTCGATGGGCGCGTCCGCCACGCGGTGCTGCTCGAGACCTTCACCGACAGTGGCGTCGGCACCGAGGTGACGCCTCCAAGTGCAAAGATAGCTGACCTGAACGGCCGCGCGCGCGGCATCCGTCGATAGAGTTGTCGGCAGGATCACTCGCTCAATTTGCGAAAGGAGTAATCGGGACTCATCCGAACAAGAGCATGAACAGCGCCGAAATCGTCGAACTCACCCACGCCCACATGGTCGATATCTACGGATGCCTGCCGCTCGCGTTCACCCGCGGCGAAGGCTCCTACCTGTTTGATGCCGAGGGGAACCGTTACCTGGATTTTTTCTGCGGGCTCGCGGTTACCAGCCTGGGCCATAAGCATCCGGGCGTGGTGCGCGCGATCCAGGAGCAGGCTGAGAAGCTCACGCACGTCTCCAATGTGTTTCATACCGAGCCGGGCGCGCGTCTGCTGGAGCGTCTCGCGATGCGTTTCGGTGACGGTAAGGTCTTCCTCGGCAACTCGGGTGCCGAGGCAAATGAAGCCGCGATCAAGCTCGCGCGCAAGTGGGGTCACAAGGACGGCAAGGGCCGCTTCGAGATCCTCGCAACGTTGGGCTCCTTCCATGGCCGCACGATGGCTACCCTGAGCGCGACCGGCCAGGAAAAATATCATCAAGGATTTTTGCCGCTCGTGCCCGGTTTCAAGCTGGTGAATTTCGACGATATCGGCGCGCTCGAAAAGGCGATTACCGACCAGACCGTCGCGATCATGCTCGAGCCCATCCAGGGCGAGGGCGGCGTGGTGGTACCGCATCCTGATTTTCTGAAGAAGCTGCGCGAGCTATGCGATCGCGCAAAGCTGCTCCTCATCCTCGACGAGGTGCAGACCGGAACCGGCCGCACCGGCAAGTTTTTCTGCTACGAGCACTTCGGCATCAAGCCCGATATCGTCACGTTGGCCAAAGCGCTAGGCGGCGGGTTGCCGATCGGTGCGATGATTTCCAAACCCGAGATCGCTAGCGCGTTCACTCCGGGAACTCATGGCACCACCTTCGGTGGCAACCCGGTCGCATGCGCGGCTTCTCTGGCCGTGAATGATGCGCTCGATAAAGAAGGCGTGATGGCAAATGCGACTGAAGTCGGCGCCTACATGCTCAAGCGATTGAAGGAAATTTCCTCGAAGCTCGATCGGGTAGCGGAGGTTCGCGGCCTCGGAATGATCATGGGTGTCGTGCTCAAGCACGATCCCAAGCCGGTCGTCGATGCGTGTTTGAAGGAGCGCCTGCTGGTGAATGGCACCGGCGGGACCGTGCTGCGATTGCTTCCGCCGCTGAATCTATCGCGCGCCGATGCTGATGCCGGCTTGGCGATTATCGAACGGGCGTTGAAAGAGGCCCCTATGCCAAGGATTGCGGGCAAGTAACGGTATCGCCATGAAACGGGACTTCCTCGACCTCGCGTCGCTTAGCAGCGACGAATTTCACGGGTTGCTTACGCTCGCGGCGCGGCTCAAAGCCGAACTTAAAATCGGCGTGGAGCATCCGCATCTGCGCGGCAAAACTCTCGCGATGGTTTTTCAGAAGCCCTCGTTGCGTACGCGCATCACTTTCGAAACCGGCATGGCGCAGCTGGGCGGCCACGCGATTTACCTTGCGCCGGGCGACATCGGCATCGGCGAACGTGAGTCGGTCAAAGATGTCGCGCGCAACCTGTCGCGCACCGTCGATCTGATAATGATTCGGACCTTTGCGCACCAGACTGCGGTCGAGATGGCTCACGAGTCCACCGTCCCCGTCATCAATGGGCTCAGCGATCTCCTGCATCCATGTCAGCTACTCGCCGATTTGCAGACGATGCAGGAACGCTACGGCACCGATATGCGCAAACTACGAGTGGCGTTTCTGGGCGACGGCTTCAACATGGCGCAGAGCTGGATCGAGGCCGCGGCGCTCGGCGGGTTCGAGCTGCGCATCGCATGCCCATCCGGCTACGAGCCGCAAAAGGCTTTCGTCGAGCGAATGCGCCGGGAGGAATTGGGCATCATCACCGATGATCCTGCCGAGGCTATCAAGGACGCCGACGTGGTTTACACTGACACCTGGACCTCGATGGGCCAGGAGAAGGAAGCGGCGAAGCGGCGGCGCGACTTCAAGGAGTTCCAGGTGAACAAGGCGATGCTCAAGCGCGCCGCGCGCGATGCGCTCGTGATGCACTGCCTGCCCGCGCATCGCGGCGAGGAAATCACCGACGACGTCATCGATGGTCCGCAGTCCGTCGTGCTCGACCAGGCAGAGAATCGACTACACGCGCAGAAAGCCGTGATGGTCTGGCTGCTCCGGCCAGAGATCATGCAACTCGTAACTCCGACTTCAGGAAGCTGAGATGGCAACTCAACCAATAAAAAAGCTGGTGCTCTCGTATTCGGGCGGGCTCGATACCTCGGTCATCCTGCGCTGGGTGCAGGACGAATTCGGATGCGAGGTCATCACATACTGCGCCGACGTCGGCCAGGCGGAAGAAACCGAGGGCCTCGAAGAGCGGGCGCTGAAGACCGGCGCGAAGAAACTCTACCTGGTTGATCAGCGCGAAGAGTTCGCGCGCGATTTCGTTTTTCCGATGATGCGCGCGAACGCCATTTACGAAGGCTACTACCTGCTCGGCACCTCGATCGCACGGCCGCTCATCGCGAAGAAGCAGGTCGAGATCGCGCGCGCTGAGGGTGCCGATGCGGTCGGGCACGGCGCGACCGGCAAGGGCAACGATCAGGTGCGCTACGAGCTGACCTTCGCGCGGCTCGCGCCGGAGCTGCGGATCATCGCGCCATGGCGGCTGAGTTCCTGGCCGTTCAAGGGTCGCGCCGACATGATCAAATACGCGGCCGAGAAAAAGATTCCGGTGCCGGTGACTCAAGAAAAGCCGTACTCGATGGACCGTAACCTGGTGCATGTCAGTTACGAGGGCGGCATCCTCGAGGATCCCTGGCGCGAGCCCTACAACGATATGTTTCGGCTCACGGTCGCGCCTGAGTTGGCACCGAACGAACCGGAATATGTGGAAATCGAGTATGCCAAAGGAAATCCCATCGCGATAAACGGCGAGCGGCTTGGACCTGCGGCGATCATCGAGCGCGCCAATCAGATCGCCGGACGCCACGGCATCGGTCGCGTCGACCTGGTGGAGAATCGCTACGTCGGAATCAAATCGCGTGGCGTGTATGAGACGCCGGGGGTGACGATCCTGCTGCACGGGCATCGCGCGGTCGAACAGCTTACGCTCGATCGCGAGGTGTTGCATCTTCGCGACTCGCTCATCCCGCGCTACGCCGAGATGGTATATAACGGCTACTGGTTTGCGCCGGAGCGCGAATCGCTTCAGTCACTCGTCGATGATGCGCAACGTAACGTTGAAGGTGTCGCCCGCCTCAAACTGTTCAAGGGCAGCGCGGCGATCGTGGGACGGAAATCTCCCAAGTCGCTGTACGATGCGAAGATTGCCAGCTTCGAGGAGGCCGGTGGCTATCAACAGGCCGACGCGGAAGGCTTTATCCGGCTATCGGGAATGCGGTTGCGGGCTTTGGCAAAGGTCGAGCGCGAGAGTAAGTAGAGTTTGCAGGCTGGACCTTGGGCAAAGTTCTTCAATTCAAACCGAAGCGCAATGGGCTGCGGCTGGAACCTAAGCTGACAGTGGGTGCGTGCCCGAACTGCCACCATAAGCTGAACGTGCACATCCAGCATCCCAATGGCGGCGTGAGTTGTGCCGCGCGCGGGTGCGACTGCGAAACCCGCCCGACCGGCGAATGGCCCAAGGTCTAGAGTCTGCGCGTTACTCGAACCGGCATTCCTTCGGACGGTGCTAGCGCGATGCTCGAGCGGATCGGCTTCGCCAGGTATCCTTGGGCGCGCGCGAGTTCCACATTCCTCAGCAATTCCGATAGCACCACCTTCATCTGATAGGTCGCGAATGCTGCGCCGATGCATCGGCGCGTTCCCCCACCAAACGGAAAAAATGCATACGGGTTCGGTCGCGCATCCAGGAAGCGCGTAGGATCGAACTTCTCAGGATCCGGCCACAGCTCCGGGCGTCGATGCGTCAGATAGATGCACGGGGCGAGCACGACGCCCTTCGGGAGGTCGCGGTCTGCGATCTTCATCGGCGCTTGCAACTCGCGTCCTACGTTGGGAACGACCGTGTCGAGACGCATCGTTTCGCTAATCACCGCGTCCAGATATTTGAGCGAGTTTGGATCGGCGTCGGCAGCTGCTCCGATGGCCTCCGACTTCACCGCTTCCATGACATCCGGATTCGTCACCAACCGATTGATGGCCCACGCCAGCGATGCAGCTGTGGTCTCATGACCGGCAAGAATCAGCGTCATCATCTCATCGCGCAGAACGCGATCGCTCATCGGAGCGCCAGTCTCGTCGCGGGCCTGCAGCAGCATCGACAGGATGTCCTCGCTCCCACTTCGGTGTTCCTCGCGGCGCCGGGCGAATTCCGCGAACAGCAGCGCCTCGACCTCGCGATTGATTCGCACGATACGGCCCCACGGACTCCACCGCCCAAGGTCAACCTGCATCGCGGGCAACTGCAACAGCGCACCGAAGCGGCCGGTCGATACGTCAAAGAATCTTCGAATGGCATCCTTCAGTCGCAAAGCATTGGCGGAATCGTCGAGGCCAAACACCGCGCGCATGATGATGTCGAAGGTGATAGCGCGCATCCGCGGATGAATCGCAAAGGTCTCACCGATGGGAAATCGCGCGAGCGCGTCGCGCGCGATCCCTTTCATCATGGCGCCGTAAGCTTTCATCCGCTCACCCTGAAAGGCCGGCAGGATGAGCCGTCGATCATGCAGATGCGCGGCGCCATCGAGAAACAGGATCGATTTCTCGCCCATGAAAGCGCCCAGTGGCCGGTTGGCTTTCCCGGCGTGAAGCTGTTCGGCATCGCCGAGGAAAACTTCGCGCACCGCTGCCGGGTCGCTGGTGAAGACGAATGGCGAAACTCCGGGCACCCGCACGGTGAACCAATCGCCGAAGCGTCGCGCGCAATCGTCCATGAAGCGAAATGGATTGCGGACAAAGTTGAAGGTCTCGATGATGCCGGGACCGGGCGGCAGCTGCATCTACTTGCTCAATCCGAGCCAATGCTCGAGGCGAGAGTTCATGTCTTTGTAGTAACTCAGCCATGCGGTCGATCGATCTTGATGCGCCGGTGGGGACGATGCGGCGCCTCCATGGCTTGCGACCTTGCGCGGGCGCTTGTGCGGAGCTGGGGCCGGCGCGGCAACGCCGCCTTCATCCGAAACCTCGTCACCGTTGTCAGCGAGTTCGTCGGCGTCACCACGCGCCAGCCACGCCGAGCGTTCAGCAGCGCCTTCGCGAGTGAGTTCCGTCAGCATTTCGCCTTCAATCTTCAGCGAGGTGCCATTTTCCCAATGCCAAACTGCGGTCGTGCTTTCCGGGTCATCGCAGTAGGTGCAGCTGTCGGGCTTGCCGTAACGCGCGACCGTCGCATCGAACCAATGTTGCGCGTTGTGCGAATCCAGCAGGATCTGACCCCCAACTACATGCCTCTGATAGATCTGAAAAGCGCCCGGTGACTTGACGCTAGCCCCATGGAGCGTCGGTACCTGGTAAACCTGGAAATGGCGATCGCTGTCCGGATTACGCGAGGCATCGGGATATCGCGTCTTTAGCTCCTGCAGCGAAGCGCCCAGCGGCACATCGCCGAAATCATTCGGTGCGGGAGAGTCGGCGGCGAGGGCGGTAGCGGTAAGTACCACCAGCAACCACGCGAATGTCAGGACGATGCGCATCCCACTCAGTCTAACAAGGCTTCGGCAGATCAGAAAATACATGTGGAAAGGCCCGCGCCCACCCCTTGCAGAGAATGCTTTGGCGAAGGACGATTAACGGAGTGTCGCTTTCCGACGCTCCTCTCGAATGAAACATACTCGGTGCGAGATAGTCAGCTCACCGCGCGCCTCCGAGCGCATCGGTGCGGCTGCCGGTTTTCTCGAAGCGCTCCCGGCGGGGACCGAAGCGTTGGTTATCGCGGCGAGTCGCGAAGCCGGTGATGATCTCGTACGGCGTATTTCACTCCGTCGCGGCGCCACTTTCGGCATCCATCGGTTAACGCTCAACCGCCTCGCAGGACTGTTGGCGAGCGATCACCTCCATCAGCACAGTCTCGCGCCCGCCGCGGGTCTTGCGGTCGAAGCGATTACCGCCCGGGTGGTGCACCGCCTCAAGGGTACTGGCGCGCTAGCCTATTTTGAGCCGGTCATCGATAGGCCGGGGTTTCCGCGCGCGCTGGCGCGAACGATATCGGAACTTCGCTTGAATCAGGTTTCATCCCGCGCGCTGAAAGGCAATGGCGGCGCCGCCGACGCACTCGCAAACGCGCTGGGCGAATTCGACGCGGAGTTAACCGCCGCGAAGCTGGCTGATCGCGCCGCCATCCTAGTCGCAGCTGCCGACGCTCTTGCCGCGGCAGATGCTCCGCGGTTTTCCGCGGTCCCGTGCGTGCTGCTCGATGTCGCTATCGAGACCGCACTGGAGTCGACCTTGGTCGCTGCACTCGCCTCGCGTGCACCTTCGTTCCTCGCCACGATTCCTGCTGGTGACGAACTAACACGCTCGTTTCTCCCGCAGACGCTTGGAACGGAAGTCGTCGAGCTCGGTGGAAACGAGGCATCGACTACGAATTCGCTGGAGCGGTTGCAGGATCATCTTTTCTCTAACCCGCCGTCATCTAACCTGGACCTCGATGGCACCGTCACAGTCGTATCGGCGCCGGGTGAGATGCATGAGGCGGTCGAGATCGCGCGGCGCATTCAGGATGAGGCGCGGCGCGGCGTCGCCTTCGATCGAATCGCGGTGCTATGCCACGTGGGTGAACGCTATGGCCCGTACCTCGAGGAGGCGCTGAACCGCGCGGGAATTCCGGCCTACTTCGCGACCGGAACCCGCCGTCCCGAGCCGGGCGGACGCGCGCTTCTGCAACTCCTCGCGTGCGCGAGCGAGAATCTCTCCGCGAAGTGTTTCGCCGAGTACCTGTCGCTCGCGCAGGTTCCCGATCCTGACGCAGAGACTGCGAATGCCGACGCCTTCGCGGTCCCGGAAGCGGAAGTTTTTTCCGCTCCGCTCGCCGCCGACCTCACGCTGCCGCCGGCCATTCCGGAAACCGAGCCGCCCGAAGTCAGTCCGGTCCCGGTCGTCGAGGGTACGCTTAAGGCACCGTGGCGATGGGAGAAGTTGCTGGTCGAATCGGCCGTCATCGGCGGGCGCGATCGATGGCGGCGCCGGCTTGCGGGCGTCGAGACCGAGTTGCGGCGTAAGCGCGACGAACTTCCTCCCGAAGAAGGTGGATGGATCGATCGCCAACTCGTGGACCTCGATCATCTAAGGACCATCGCGCTTCCGATCATCGACAAACTCGCCGCCCATCCGAAGCGTGCGACATGGCGCGACTGGCTGACTTATCTGCGTGAACTGACGATGCTCGCGGTCCGCAATTCCCAGCCCGTGCTGACCGCGCTGACGGAATTGGAACCGATGGCGCCGGTGGGTCCGCTCGGCCTCGATGAGGTCCGCACGGTTTTGTCAGACCGCCTCGGCCGCCTGGAAGCGCGCCCCTCGAAACGGCGCTACGGACACGTCTTCGTCGCGCCGCCCGCGTATGCGCGCGGGATGGAATTCGACCTCGTGATTGTCCCCGGCCTTGCCGAGCGGATGTTTCCGAAGAAGCTCACCGAAGATCCCATCCTCTCCGATGCGATCCGCCGCCGCGTCAGCACCGATCTGAAAACGCAATCGACACGCTCCGATGCCGAACGTCTCGCGCTGCGGCTCGCCGCTGGCGCCGCAACCAAGTCCGTGATGTTCACGTATCCGCGCGTGGACCTTGACCAGGGACGCCCTCGGGTTCCGTCGTTCTACACACTCGAGTTGATGCAAGCGGCCGAAGGATGCTTGCCTGGCTTTGCAGAATTGGCGCGTCGTGCCGCATGCGAACAGGCGACCCGGCTGGGATGGCCGGCGCCGGAAAATGAAAACGCCGCGATCGACACGGCCGAATTTGACCTCGCAGTGCTGAATAAACTTGTCGGCAAAGATCCCGACGAGACCATCGGAGCCGCGCACTATCTGTTGAATGAAGCGTCGAATCCGCATTTGCCGCGTGCACTGCGTGCTCGCGCGCGGCGATGGCGCCCGAAGTGGACTAGCGCCGACGGCCTCGTCGATCCGGGCCCGGGCGCGATGCAGGCACTGGCTCGCCATCAGATTTCCACGGCGGCGAATGGGCGCGCATACTCGCCGACCGCGCTGGAGAATTTTTCCAAGTGCCCTTACAAGTTCGTATTGCAGGCGATCTTCCGCCTCGAACCGCGCCAGGAGGCTGAGGCTCTCGAAGCGATCGACCCGCTCACGCGCGGCAGCCTGACCCACGAGATCCAGTTCGAAATTCTTACCAAGCTGCGCGATTTACGTTTGCTGCCGATCACCCCGGCCAACCTCGAAGCCGCGCAAGTCGAGCTTGAGCATCTAGTCGATGACGTCGCCGAGCGATGGCGTGACGATCTCGCGCCCGCAATCGAGCGCGTGTGGAAGGACGGTATCGACGCGATCCGCGCCGATCTGCGCGAATGGCTGCGGCGCGCAGCGCAGGATCCGCAAAAGTTCTGCCCGGAGCGATTCGAACTCGCGTTCGGGCTCAAAGGGCGCGATCACGCCGATCCGATGAGCTCGCAGGATCCCATCGCGATCGCCGGCGGCCTCAAGCTGCGCGGATCGATCGACTTAATCGAGCGCTCCGCCAACGGTGTCCTGCGCGTGACCGATCACAAGACCGGCAAAGTGCGCGCGCAGAAAAATTTCATCATCGCCGGTGGCAAAACCCTGCAGCCGGTCTTGTATGCGCTTGCCGCCGAGCGTCTGCTCGCCGAGCCGGTGCGGTCGGGACGGCTTTACTACTGCACCGCGACCGGCAACTACGAGGAGCGTATCGTCGAGATCGATGAGGCCGCGCGCGCCGCGGCGCTCGATTTCGTCGGCACGCTCGATGGCGCACTCAAAGCGGGATTTCTGCCTGCGGTTCCGGAGCCGCGCGAGTGCAACTGGTGCAACTTTCGTAGCGTGTGCGGCCCCTACGAGGAGCAGCGGATGCGCATCAAATCGGGCGGGCTCGCGCCGAAGCCGGGAGCATCGATAAGCAAAGAAGCGCAGCGCATGACTTCGCTGTGGAAACTTCGGGAACAAAGATGATGACGCCGGCCGACCAGCGCGTGCGCGAGCGCATCAGACGCGACCTCGATACAACGCTCATCGTCGAGGCGGCGGCCGGCACCGGCAAGACCACCGAGCTGGTCAACCGCATCATCGCGGTGATCGCGGCGGGGCGCGCGAGGCTCAAGGCGATTGTCGCGGTGACGTTTACCGAGAAAGCCGCCGGCGAGTTGAAGCTGCGCTTGCGCGAGGAGATCGAGCGCGCCCGCCATGATGACAAGTCCTTCAATGCTGCCGAGCGCGACAATCTTCTCGGCGCGCTGCGGGAACTTGAAGAGGCGCGGATCGGCACCATCCATTCGTTCTGCGCGGATCTGCTACGCGAGCGCCCGGTCGAAGCGCGCGTTGATCCTGCCTTCGAGGTGGCGCCCGAAGATGTCGCCACCGCCGCTTTTGAAAGCGCATTCGAGCGATGGTTCGAGGAGACCCTGAAAGATCCGGGCCCGGGGATGCGCCGACTGTTGCGGCGTCGCGATGCAATACAGGGCGAAGGCCCGCGCCCGATCGCGCGCGGCGCTGCGAATGCCCTGCGCGAGTGGCGCGACTTCGATGCATCGTGGAAGCGGGTCGCGTTCGATCGCGATCGCGAGATCGATGGGCTCGTCGACGACATCGAGAAGCTTGCGCGCATCGCCGAGGACGGCCGTCCCGATGACTGGCTGCGCCGCTCCCTCGATGAAATATGCAGGCCGGTTGCCGAAGCGACGCGGCTGGAGGGTTCTCAACGCGACCGCGATTACGATGCCCTTGAACACGTGCTGTGCGCGCTCATCCGCAACCAGAACAAATTCAACTGGGGCAGCCGCGGCGAGATGTTCGGCGAGCGTCCGCGCAAGGGCGTTGTCGATCTGCGTGCCGCGCTGCACACGCGCCTCGAGGAATTTCGGACCGCGGCCGGCAAGGATCTCGCGCCGCTGCTGCGCGATGAGATGCGGCCCGTAATCGAATACTATGAGGCGCTCAAACAGCGCGCCGGGGTGCTGGATTTTCTCGATCTGCTGCTGGTGGCGCGCGACCTCGTGCGCGACAATGCCGACGTTCGCACCGACCTGCAGCATCGCTTCACGCATATTTTCATCGACGAGTTCCAGGACACCGATCCGTTGCAGGCGGAAATTCTCATCCTGCTGGCCGCCGATGATCCCGCGGAATCGAATTGGGAAAAAGTCCGTCCCACCCCGGGCAAGTTGTTCATCGTCGGCGATCCGAAACAATCGATCTATCGTTTTCGACGCGCCGACGTATCGCTTTATCAAGGACTCAAGAATCGACTGGTGGAGCGCGGCGCCGCGCTCGAACATCTGACTGTGAGTTTCCGCGCGACCGCGGAAATCCAGGAGATGGTCAACGCCGCGATGGCGCCGCTGATGCCCGCCGAATCGGAAACCCAGCCCGGCTATGTCCCTTTGCAAAAATTTCGCGAGGACGTTGACTCTCAGCCATCGATCGTCGTGCTGCCAGTGCCCGCGCCCTATTCAGATGATGGCCGCTACATTCGCCAATGGAAAATTGACGAGTCGCTGCCCGATGCCACGGCCGCCTACGTCCACTGGCTGATCAAGGAAAGCGGATGGACCGTGACCGAACGCGAGGCGCCGAACAAGCGCGTGCCGATCGAGGCGCGTCATGTCTGCATCCTGTTTCGACGCCTCAACAGCTTCGGGGATGATGTCACGCGCCCCTACATTCGCGCACTCGAAGCGCGCCATCTTCCGCACGTGCTGGTGAAGGGCGGCTCGTTCAACGAACGCGAGGAGGTCGAGGCGATTCGCAACCTGCTCGGCGCGATCGAGCGTCCCGACGATGAGCTGGTGGTCTTCGCCGCTTTGCGCGGCCCGGTGTTCGCGCTTTCCGATGGCGCGCTGCTCGAATATCGCGAGACGCAGCAGGGCAGCTTGCATCCGTTCCGAAAACTGAAAGACGGCGCATCGAATGACGTATGCGAAGTAGGCCGCGCCCTCGAACTGCTGCGCGACCTGCATCGAGGACGCAATCGCCGCCCGATCGCCGATACCATCTCGCGCGTGCTCAACGACACTCGCGCGCATGCGGGCTTCGCGATCTGGCCGACCGGAGAGCAGGCCCTCGCCAACGTGATGCGCCTGATGGATATGGCGCGGCGCTATGAGTCGCGCGGTGGTGCCACTTCGTTTCGCGGCTTCGTCGATGAGTTGGAGGCGCGTGCCGAACGCGATGAGGCGAGCGAGGTTCCGGTGGTCGAGGAAGGCACCGAGGGCGTGCGCATCATGACGGTGCATCGCGCGAAGGGGCTGGAATTCCCCGTCGTCGTGCTCGCCGATTTGACGTGCAGAGAGACTCGCGAGCCCTCGCGGCATGCGAACCCCGCAAAGAAACTTTGTGCGCAACGACTCGCCGGCTATGCGCCGCTCGAACTGCTCGACAACGCCGAAGAGGAAGGACGCCGCGAGCATGAGGAGGCGCTTCGGGTGCTCTATGTTGCCACCACTCGCGCGCGCGATTTGCTGGTGGTCCCCGCAGTCGGCGATGAGGAACGCGAGGGCTGGTTGCAGGGACTCAGCCCCGCGATTTATCCGGATCCCAAAAAACGTCGCGGACCCATCACTCGCACGCCGCCGGGAGTTCCAGAATTCGGCGACGATAGCGTACGCGTTCGCGTGAATGGATATGGCGCGTCGGGAAAAGAAAAATCGGTTATGCCAGGGATGCATCAAGCGCGGGTCGGAAACCATCGCGTGGTGTGGTGGGATCCCTCGCGGCTCGAACTCGATGTGCGCGAGACGATGGGATTGCGGCAGATCCGCCTGCTCGAAGCCGACAAGGAAAATGTCGTCTCGACACGCGGTCGGGATCAGTGGACGGCATGGCACGATGCTCGTGCGAAGTTGATCGAGGCCGGCCAGACGAAAACCCTCAACGTCAAAACTGCGACCGAACTTTCGATTGCCGAGCCCGCCGGCGCCGGTGGCATCGATATCGAGGTTATCGAGACGATGCGCGATCCCAACCGGCCACATGGCCCGCGCTTCGGCAGCCTGATCCATCTGGCGATGCTGCGGGTCAAGCTCGATGCCACTGACGAAACGATTCGCGCAGCGGTAGCCGCCGAAGGCCGCATGCTCGGCGCTGATGACAAAGAGATCACGGCCGCCGCGAAGGCGGTGTCGCTCGCATTGAAAGCGCCCTTGATGAAACGTGTGCGCGGCAGCACCGATGTGCGCCGCGAATGCCCCGTACTTTTGAAGCTCGACGACGGCGCCATTGTGGAGGGGATTGCTGACCTCGCCTTCGCCGAAGGCGCCAACGGCAGGACGATTTGGAATGTCGTCGATTTCAAAACCGACCTCGCAATCGCCTCGCGCCTGGATGAATATCGCGCGCAGATTGCGCTGTATGCGCGCGGCATTGCGGGGACGTCAGGCTTGCCAACACGCGGAATCCTCTTCTGGATTTAGTGGCGGACGATTCCGCCTCTGGCCTGCCCGCCCCCAACAGACACAGGCTGAAGCCTGTGCTACAAAAGACTTCACTTTATGACCATCGACATCATCTATGGCGAAACTGTTTCGAAGGACGTTAACGCGCAAGCCGGCGATGGCTTGTGGCTGAGCGCCGGCGACTTCAAACGCGTGTCGGGATTCGAGCTCAAGCCCGAGGGTTTCTGCAAAGGTGAGCAATGCTATCCGGTACCGCCCGCGCGCAAAGCTGAATTCGAAAACAGCGGACGCTACAACCTCACCGCGCTGGCGGAACTGATCGGACAGCCGGTCGTTTCCGATGATGTCCACAAGGTGTGGTGCTTCGGCGAGGCCTCGGAGAATCGCCGACGCGCGCTCACCTCGCTAGATGCGCCGGACTTCTCGCTTCCCGACCTCGACGGCAAGATGCATTCGCTGTCGGAACATCGCGGCAAGAAAATTTTGCTCGTCTCATGGGCCTCATGGTGAGGATGCCGCCTCGACCTGCCCGTGTGGCAGGCCCTTTACACTGAACTCGCTCCCAAAGGTTTCGTCCCCATCGCAGTCGCGTTCGATAGCGCCGGCAACCAGGCCGCCGAGCCCTGGATCAAGGCGGCGAATCCTACCTATCCCTGCCTCATCGATCGGCGGCACATCGTCGCCGAGTTGTATGACATGGTGAATGTGCCCAACGCGGTGTGGATCGACGAGAACGGAAAGATCGTGCGGCCATCGGAGCCGGCGGGCTCGAGCGATGCCTTCCGAAAAATGGACCATACCAACTTTTCGATTCCGCCCGACGCACTCGCGGAGCTAATGGCGAAGCGCAACGCATATCTGAATGCGATTCGCGATTGGGTCGATAAAGGCCCGGCGAGCAAATTCGCGCTGAACGAAAACGAGGCTGTGCGAAGAACGCATACGCCGAGCGATGATCATGTCCGTGCGGCGGCGAACTTCCGCCTCGGCGAGTACCTCGTTGAAATGGGCCATCCTCAAGACGCGCAGAAATATTTCGAGGTGGCGAAGCGGCTTCGTCCTGAGAGTTGGAACTACAAGCGACAGGCGTGGGCGCTGGAAGATCCGATGAAGGCGGGCGGGCCGGAGTTCTGGGCCGCCGTCGATGCGCTGGGCGACAAGAAGTACTACCCGACTCCCGACGACATTTAGCCCCGATCAAGCGTGGGCGGAGACTTGCCGCGTCGCGCCGGAGAGCGTCGCGGCGAGAGCGGTCAGATCGTTCTCGTCGTAGTAGTCGATCTCGATGCGGCCGGGATTTTTTCCGCGGCGTCGAACCACTCGGACCTTCCGCTTGAGCGCGCGCTGCAATGTTTCGATGAGCGCGGTCAGGTTGGGATCGACGTGACTCTCGCCGCGCGCTTTCGAGGTCGCCCCGTTGGCCGAATGCTTGCGATGCGCTGCCGCGATCTCTTCCGCTCCACGCGCCGTGATGCCCCCCTCGACGATTTTTCGCGCCGCATCGATTCTCGACTCCGCCGATGAAAGCGCCAGCAGCGGGCGCGCCTGACCCGCGCTGATTTGCCCCTCCGCAATCATCGCGAGAACGGTCTCGGGCAGGTCCAGCAGGCGAATCGCATTGCTCACATAGGGTCTGCTTTTGCCGATACGATTGGCGATGTCGTCGTGGCTGAGAGAAAACTCGCGGCTCAGTCTTGCGAATGCGCGCCCCTCCTCAACCGCATTCAATTCCTCGCGCGCGAGGTTTTCCACCAACGACATTTCCAGCGCTGCGCGATCGTCGAGATCGCGAACAATCACCGGCACGCTTTCCAAACCAGCGGCGCGTGCCGCCCGCAAACGCCGCTCGCCGGCAATCAGCTCATAGCGGGGCCCGTCGAAGTCATCCGGGTTGCCGACGATTCTCACGATCAGCGGCTCGATGATTCCCTGGCTCTGGATCGCGCGCGTCAGCTCTGAGAGCCGTTCCGCATCGAAATGCTGGCGTGGCTGAAACTGTCCGGCCGAGATTCGCGCGGACGGAGCCATCGTGATCGAGGTGTTCTCGCGCGCCGCGGGCGACCTCGGCGCGGTGGTCTCGAATGCCGTGCTCTCGATCAATGCGCCGAGTCCCCGTCCTAACGGTTTGCGAATCATTTGCTTATCTCCTCGTTCATGGACTCGGACGGCTCATCCTGCGGCGATGCGGTAGGTGCGAGCGAAGTTTCCCGCGCAAGGATTTCGCTCGCGAGATCGCGATATCCTTCAGCGCCGGCGGACTTGGCTTCATATTCGAGAACCGAGAGGCCATGACTCGGGCTCTCGGACAATCGCACATTGCGCGGAATGACCGATTTAAAAACCTTGTCGGAAAAATGCTCCCGGACCTCACGTGCGATCTCATGACAAAGGCGATTGCGCGAGTCGAACATCGTGAGGACCAGTCCTTCGAGCTCGAGCGCGGGCCGAAGTTGTTCCTTCACGCGCTTGATGGTTCCGAGCAGCGAAGTGAGACCTTCGAGAGCGTAATACTCGCATTGCATCGGAACTAAAACAGTATCCGAACTGACGAGGGCATTGAGAGTCAGCAATCCCAAGGACGGCGGGGTATCAATTAGAACGTAGTTATATTCTTCGCGGACGCCGTACAACAACGCGCGCAAACGTCGTTCCCGACCCGGCATCGTGGCCATTTCGATTTCGGCGCCCACGAGATCCGAGCCAGCTCCGGCAAGGAACAAATTCGGCCTGACCTCATGAACGATGTCGTTGATTGCGCCGCCCGAAATCAGCGCCTCGTAGATGGTCTTGCCCGAGGAAAGTGAGGTGCGGATTTCCTCGGAGCATGCGAGGCCGGAAGTGGCGTTGCCCTGGGGATCGAGATCGATTAGAAGGACCCGGCGACCCTCCAGCGCGAGGGCATAAGCGAGATTGATCGCGGTCGTGGTTTTGCCTACGCCGCCTTTTTGATTCGCGATAGTGATTACCCGGCCCATCGCCTCGCCTCACCACACCCAAATCGTTTCACGTGAAACGACTGCCTCAGAGAATAATGACCTCACGCAGCGGCTAAATCAATTGTGCGCGCGAGGCTCTTCCACAAGTTGTCGACATATGGCGAGAATGCGTCGAACTTCCACGCCGTCGCGCCGGACGAGGTATGGGATTTTGAGCACCTCGCGACGAAGGCGCTGCGCTGGATTCGCATAGAGCATCGCGATGCCATCGGGTTTCAGTATCGTCATCGCGAGGGCGAAAAATTCGTCCGCGTCGCCAAAAGCGCGTGCGGTTACGAGGTCGTAGCGCCTCGACGGCACTATCTCTTCGGCGCGACCGACCTCGACCACGACATTCTTTAACCCCATTTCTGCCATCGCAAAATGCAGAAAGCTCGCGCGCTTCCGTCGGGACTCCACCAGCGTGAAGCTCGCCGATGAGGCCGCAGCAAGCATCAATCCGGGGAATCCGGCGCCACTGCCGAGGTCCAGTACGGTGCGGCCTTCGGCGAATCTGCCGCATAGGATGCTCGATGGGTCGGAGGCAAGGATGATGGGCATCAGGCAATCGATGACATGGAACGCCAGTTCCTCGGGATCATCGGGGTGCGCTGTCAGGTTCATCTTCGAGCCCCAGAGCGCGAGGCAAGCCGCGAATTTCTCGATTCGTGGAGGAAACTCGGGATCTACCACATCGCGGAAGTCGTGCAGAAATGCCTCGATCGATGCGCGGACCGATCTACCGATTTCGAGCGGATTGGATTCTGCACCCTCGGACTTATGTTTCACGTGAAACGTATCGAGTTATATCGCGACGGAACCCCGGCTGCGCCTCGATTTGATGTGCACCGCGAGCAGCGACACAGCGGCTGGGGTGATTCCTGGCATACGGGCGGCTTGACCAAGCGATTGTGGGCGCACCTTCGACAGACGCTCCTTAACTTCGGTCGAGAGCCCGGTGACCGCACCGAAGTCCACCCATTCCGGAATCGGCGCATCTTCGAGGCGGCGGAAGCGCTCGATAGCTTCCGTTTGCCGCTTCACATAGCCGTCGTACTTCACCTCAATTTCCAGCTCGGCCGCCTGATCGAAGTCGAGTCCTGCCTGCAGACCAGCCATCTTCAGCACGAGGGCATAGGATAGTTCCGGTCGCTTCAGCAGTTCGATTGCCCTCACCGCCTGATTCATGGGAGACGACCCAGCGGTCGCGAGGATATCCTGGTTGGATGGCGTATCTGCAACGACAGCGGCGCGCAGCCTCGCCAGTTCCGATGCGACTGCTTCGGTCTTGCTGCGCATCCGCAACATCGCAACGTTATCGAGGAGACCCAAGCGTTCGCCGATCGGCGATAGTCGGCGATCAGCGTTGTCCTCCCGCAACAGCAGCCGATACTCGGCGCGCGAGGTGAACATCCGATAGGGTTCGCCACCGATTCCACGGGTAACGAGGTCGTCGATCATCACCCCGATGTAAGCCTCATCGCGTCGCAGGATCAGTGGTGGCTCCAAACGGGTCTGCAACACCGCATTGATGCCGGCCATCAGTCCTTGAGCGCCAGCCTCTTCGTATCCGGTGGTTCCATTGATCTGGCCCGCGAAAAAAAGACCCCGCACCAGCTTGGTCTCGAGCGATGGATGGAGTTGCGTCGGATCCGAGAAGTCGTACTCGATGGCATAGCCGTGGCGCATGATCTCCGCGTGTTCGAGGCCTTCGATGGAGCGCACCATCGCGATCTGCACATCGAGCGGCAGACTCGTCGAAAGCCCATTGGGATAGACCTCGACGGTATCGCGTCCCTCGGGTTCGAGAAAAATCTGGTGGCGTTCCTTGTCCGCGAAGCGCATCACCTTGTCTTCGACCGACGGGCAATAGCGCGGGCCGCGGCTCTGAATCGTTCCCGAGTACATCGGGGAGCGTCCGATGTTCGCGCGGATTACCTCATGCGTCTTCGCATTGGTGAAGGTCAGGTGACATGGAAGCTGCGACTGCTCGATGCGTTTTGTGCGAAACGAAAATGGCGGCGCCGGCTCATCGCCGGGTTGAACCTCGAGACGCGAGTAATCGATGGTGCGGCTATCGAGGCGCGGACAGGTCCCGGTCTTCAGGCGTCCGACCCGGAAGCCGAGCTCGCGCAAATGATCGCTGAGGCCCATCGCGGCGAAGTCGCCGACGCGCCCGGCTGAGAAATGCTTCTCGCCGACATGCACGAGGCCCTTGAGGAAAGTTCCCGTAGTCAGCACCACCGTCGGCGCTTCGAAGACCTCGCCGATTTGCGACTCCACACCGCGCACCGCGCCGTTGTCCACAATCAGTCGCTCGACGCTCGCCTGACGAATCTGCAGATTCAGCGTCGTCTCGAGCACGCGCTTCATCCGCGCGCGATACGCCGCCTTGTCGGCCTGTGCGCGGCGCGCTCGAACTGCGGGACCTTTGCGCGTGTTGAGGAACCGGAACTGGATGCCGGTTTCGTCGATCGCCACGCCCATTTCGCCGCCGAGCGCATCTATCTCGCGCACCAGGTGGCCCTTGCCGATACCGCCGATCGCGGGATTACACGACATCTGGCCGATATGATCGAGATTCAGCGTGAGCATGAGCGTCTTCGCACCCATGCGCGCCGCGGCCAGCGAGGCCTCGATTCCGGCGTGTCCCGCGCCGACTATGATGACATCGTATGACATCTACTAGATGTAGATAAACCCTACATTATGAACTATGCGGAAGGGCTGCTTCCGCATGCTGCCCTTCGGCAGAGAGGAATCCTAGCAGATCAGTTCGCGATGCAGAATTCGGCGCGGTCAGGATTATTAATTCAGCATCAGCGTTCCGTTGATATCGCCGAGCGTAATCGTGCTGGTCCCGGAGACTGGAATGCTGGCGGTAAAGGTTCCCGAGCCGAGCGCGCCCGCGAACTTCCCGAGCGATGCGGTGCCGTTCACAGCGTATGAGCCGTTGAAAACAAATTGCGTCGTCGCCGCACAGACGAGGCCTTGGTAATCGAGCGCCAAAACGTTCGACGATTTCGACTTTTCGGTCATTAGAAGCGTGCCGGTCGCCGATTCGCAAGCCAGGTTGTCAACGAGAGAGGCGAGGTTCAGGATGAACTGCGTGGTGATATTTACATTGCCGACTCCCGAACTGACGTTGCCGGTTCCGCTGAACTCGTAGCAATTGCAATTCGTGCCGGTGCAGGCGTTGGTTGCAGGGTTGTTGCACGATCCTGCGGTGCCGGTTTCGGTACCGGAGCCGCGTCCGCTGAGGGCGAGGGGAAGGGCGAATGCGGTAGCAGTGTAGAAGAGAGCCGAGGCGGCGATTGCAGCCGCAGCAAGCCGACGAACCGGGGTTTTCATAGCCATACAATCCTCAAGATCAAACCGTAGCGAGATTGAACGATCTTCAGGATGTATTAGGGCCTTATAGACTGGTTGAACAAGTAAAATCATTTCGCCGCCGCGAGGTTTCCGCCCAAGATTGCCCCTACTTTCCAATGCAGAACTCCCGGAAGACCGCATCCAGAATATCTTCGCTGTGAATCTCACCCGTCATCTGTCCCAAGGCGTCTGATGCAATCGTGACGTCAACCGCGATGATCTCCGGCGGCATCGATTGCAGCGCGCTATGTCTGGCCGCCTCGAGCGCCTCGAGGGCGCGGGCCAGCGCATCGCGATGGCGTTCGCGCGAGATCACCAATTCTCCACCCCTGCTCGGTCCGCTCAGAGATTCGAGCACGCGCAGCAACCCGCCCTTCAGATTCTCGATCCCGACGGTTCGAAGTGCGGAAAACACCAGGATCGGCGCCTCGATTCCCAGCGCCCGCAAGTCACCGGGGCCAATTTTCGGTGGCAGGTCACTCTTGTTGAGGAGCGCGAGACCGACTCTGCCGCGCGCATGATCCGCAATGGCCACATCCTCCGGCGTCAATTCCTGAGAAGAGTCGAACACCGCGAGGATGAGGTCCGCGCCCTGCAACGACCGCTTACTGCGCTCAATACCGATCCTCTCGACCTCGTCGGTGCTTTTGCGGATACCTGCCGTGTCTTGAAGAATCACCTCAAAAGGCCCTACCTGGATAGAATCCTCGATGACATCGCGCGTTGTTCCTGGGATTGGCGTGACAATCGCGCGATCGGTCCCCAGCAGGAGATTGAGGATGCTCGACTTCCCGACGTTCGGTTTTCCGATAATCGCGGCACGAACGCCCTCGCGCATGAGTTGTCCGCGATGGAAGCTGTCGTGCAGTATCGCAACGCCATGTGAGAGCGCTCCTATCGATGATGCGATATCGCCACGGGACGGTAATTCAAGATTCTCGTCGGAAAAGTCTATCTCTGCCTCGAGATGCGCACGAATTGAGATGAGTTCTCGGCGCATTTTACTTAGTTTATCTGCTAATGCACCGGTTAGATGGGAAATGGCCTGTTTCAGAGCATTTTCACTTCGCGCTTCCACCAGATCGGCTATTGCTTCTGCCTCTGTCAGATCGATCCGCCCGTTGAGAAAGGCCCGCCGGGTAAATTCGCCCGCCTCGGCCATTCGCGCACCCAAGCGCATGAGGAGGGCCGTGATCGTGCGCACCAGATAGCTTCCACCATGGCAGTGCAGTTCCACCACATCCTCGCCAGTCTGGCTGTGCGGCTTCGGGAAGCATACCGCCATTGCTCGATCCAATTCCGCGCCCGTTTGTGGATCGACAATGGTGCCGAGACTCAGCTTTCTCGGCTCAAAAGTGGCTTTGTTTTGTGATTTCCAAATCGAACGGAAGATGTCCAGACTCGAGGGGCCCGACATTCGGATAATAGCAACGGCTCCGTTCCCCGGGGCGGTGGCGGGTGCGACGATGGTGTCTGCGACGTACATCTACTAAAGCAGCCCCGGATTTCCTCGACAAAATGGCTTTGTTCCTGCGCTAACCATATCGTCTGGTCGCCCATGTCTATGGCGCTGCGGTGGGTTCGTTCTTATAGGTATGAAAATGACAGCGTCCGTAATTGCTCCATAATTTGGGTTCGTTCAGGTAGTCGGCTTTAGGCGTGGCGAGTGGGTTTGTTTTTGCGTTTTTCCGTTCCGCTTCCGATCAAAGGACGACACCTTCCTGGCCATTATACCGGAAAAAGAGCCTTTCGCTCGGAGCTGCTCTAAAGAATCCTGCGGAATAAGCCCGGATAGCTGACCACGAGCGCATCGGCATCGACCTCGATGTCTCGCCTGAAGTCGCTATCGACGGACTCATACCGGTAATGGCCACCGTCGAGGCGAGTATAGCGCTGTCGATCTGTGATTATCTGGAGAGTTGGTAGCTGAATATACGCCACCCGGATTTCGGCCGACTGCCCATCCTTCCAGCCAAGGCGGCGAATCGGCAACGTGTTGGTAAAAGGCGTAACGGAAATATCGATATCGATGGCGCCCTGAAGCTGGGGCTGGGCGAGGCCGGCGCCATCGGTCCAGCTTCCCTCGCCGTCGCTGACCAGCTCGACCGACCGATCATCACCAATGCGGCGAATCTCGGCCTTTCTGACGCGCCAGGCAGGATCGCAATGAATCCGATACCAAACCGCGATGGCTTCATTATCCACCGTCGCGAGAACGACCGAGTCCGCGACGACCCCCGCCGGTCCATGTTTCAGGATCAGATGCTCCATCCCGTTGCCCGACCAGTCCTGCCATCGGGCGATGATTTGATCTTTCATCCTGATTAGCCTCCACCGCGAGCAAAGACCGCGCACACTTCGCTCTCATAAACATGGCAACATTGGCGCTCGCCGAGTAGAACCAATTTGATGAAGCTGTTCCTCGCCTCGATACTCACTTTCTCGACCGCGATCGCCGGGTGCGCCACCCATCAGCATTCAGTCGCCAGCATCGCCGCGCCGAGCTCGCCAACCTCAACCGCGGCTCGTCAGCAGAATTCCGGATGGTACCTGATGCAGCCGCCGGCGCATCACGGCAGCGTTGACACGCACGCACTATTGGCCGATTGGCAATCGATTGCGTTTTTCGATCGCGCCGCGCAGTGCGACACGGCCCGCGAGCGCGGACTGTCCGCCTACGGTTCCACGCTCCCGGTCTCCGAGGCCGCGAGGGTGGATTCGGTACAGTTGAGCCAGCGCCTCGCATCATCATCGCTATGCGTTTCCGCGGACGATCCTCGCATCAACTGGTTCCACATCGTGTGGAAATAAGTTCGTCGTTCGGGTTTGTTCCGCTACAAATTGTCTTGCAGACTTGCCAGAAGCCGACTAAACGATAACTCGACCTGCATCGAAGCATGAATGCAGCGCTGGAGACATCGAACGGGAGGAATCCTCGGATGTACAAGCTATGCAGCAAACATGCGATTGCGGCCGGGTTCGGAATCCTGCTCCTGGTCGGCGGGATCTCAGGATGCAGTCTGTTCTCCGCTGCCAATGCGCCGGTGGATTGCAACGCCGTGAAGAATCAGGAGCAGGCCGGCATGAGTGACGCCCAGATCGCTTCGGATTTGGGGGCCCAGGTCGATCAGGTCGCGGCCTGCCACGGTCCGAAGACCGCCGTCGGGCCGCAAGACTAAGCAGCTCGAGCGTTCCCATCCCCGATCGTCAGTAGATGCGGGAGAGCGAACTCCTGCGTTTTGGCGCTCGCTTGTAAAACGCCTGCCGAGCGCAATAAGAGGCAATTTCCTTTAGGGTGATGATCATGAAACCTCGCCATGCTACCACCCTCGCTCTCCTCGGCTGGTATCTGATGATCGCTCCCCACCCGGGCGGCATCCTGAAACCGTTCGACTTCAATGCTCCGCTGTCGAAATGGGGACAGAGCGGGAACTACGATTCGAAAGCCGACTGCGAAAATGCCCGGACCTCTCAGATTTCACAGCGGCAGGACAAATCGGACGAGATTAAGTCCCGGAAAACCAAGCGCATCCTTCAGCATGCGATCGATGGGCTTCAGCACGGCCAGTGTGTCTCGGCGGATGACCCCCGCCTGAAGGGTCCCCAATAGGCCGATGGGTCCAAGGGCCGCTTGCTCCGATGCCGCTTCTGTGGTTCCATTGTCAGTTCGTTTCATAGAGAATCATCCTGCATATATCGCTAAATTCCCGGGCCGCATGCAGGGCCCCGAGTATCGCTAAAATTGGTCAGGTACGATGAAAAGGACTTACCAGCCCCACAATCGCCGCCGAAAGCGGACCCACGGATTCATGGCCCGCATGGCAACCCCCGGCGGACGCAACATTCTGAAGCGCCGTCGCGCCAAAGGACGCCATCGCCTGGCGATCGACATCCCGGCCAAACAGCCCGGTTGACGCGTACGCGGGGGGCCGCGAGCTTCTCGCCCGCCGACCGTCTCCACAACAGTGCTGAGTTCCGCTATCTGCAGCGTCACGGAGCGCGCATCGAAGCCGCGCATTTCGTGCTCTACGCGGGACGGTTCCCGGGTGACGATAAATCGCGCCTCGGGGTCACCGTCTCGAAACGCGTGGGAAATGCGGTGATTCGCAATCGCGTCAAGCGCCGCGTGCGTGAAACCTACCGCCTCGCGCTGCGTGATATGTTCAAGCCCGGAATCTCGCTGGTCGTCATCGCGCGGACGGGCGCGGGCGAGTTGACCTCGGCGGCAATCGGTGGCGAACTCAAAGCTGCATCGCTCGCCATTGCGAAACGTCTATGACGACTCCATCACATTTATCCAGGCGCCAAGGCATCGCGACGCGGCTCGCTCTTATAATGTTGCGGATCTATCGCGCGATCCTGTCGCCGATGATCATGGGCATCTACGGACCGGCCTGCCGCTTCGAACCGAGTTGCTCGGAATATGCGCATCAGGCAATTGCGACATACGGCGTGATGCGCGGCGGTGCGATGGCGGCGCGGCGGCTCGCGCGATGTCATCCGCTCGGCGGCCATGGGCACGATCCGGTGCCCGCACGCGCACCAACGGGAAGTGAGTAGGCCGCGCGTGAGAATCAGAAGGACCTCAGGGAAGGCATCATTTGGAAACCAGTAGACTGCTGCTCGCAATCCTCCTCTCGCTCGGCCTGGTCTTCGTGTACCAGGAATTTGTGCTCAAGAGGATGCTGCCTCCACCACCGCCGCAAAAGGCCGGCGAGCAGATACCGAGTGCGACCGCCTCGGGCGCGATGACCGCGGCCCCCGCGATTCCCGCACCGGTGGCGCCGGTTGCCGCGGCGCTCGCGGGAGCCTCGACCGCGCCGGAAAAAACCCTCGAGGTCGACACCGAACTTTATCGCGCGGTCTTCACCACTCATGGCGGAAGGCTCAAGTCGCTTCAGCTTAAGCAGTACCGCCAGACGGCCACCTCGGACAGCCCGCTTTATGAAATGGTGCGCGCGACCGGCAACGACGAGCTTCCGCTTGGCGTGACCCTCGATGAAGATGGCAAGGCGGCCGACGATCGCGACCTCGATTACACGTCCAACATGCCGGGCAAGATCGAAATCAGCGACGGCGAGCATGCGACCATCAACCTCAGCACCAAGACTGCCGACGGCGCGATCATCGAAAAGACATTTAATTTCACAGGCGACAAATATGCCTTCGATATGGATGTCGGGGTCAACGCGCCCAAGCCTCCGACGAGTATCGGCCTGGCAATGATGGAACCGCTGACCGAGCGCGGCGAGGGATATTACGACATCCCGGCGCTGCAGGCCGACGTCGGCGACAAAGTCCTCAACGAGAACGAGAAATCGCTCAAGAAGGGCATTCCGCCGATGGCAGGGCGCATCGCGTTCGTGGGCTTCGGCGATCGCTACTTCCTGACGGCTTTTTTGCCGCAGGACCCCATGACCGGCACCCTCGCGATGGAGTTCCTCGGCACCGAGGCGAGCGCGCGGCTGCTGTTCCCGGGCGCCTCGAAGGTCAGCACGCGGGTTTACATGGGGCCCAAGAAGCTGGAGTCATTGGAGGCGGTTAGTTCCGTCCTGACAAAATCCATCAACTTCGGCTGGGCCAGCATCCTCGCGCTGGCGTTCCTTCGCGTCCTGAAAGTATTTCACATCTTCGTCCCGAACTGGGGATGGGACATAATCCTGATGACTCTTGGTCTCAGGATCCTCATGCTGCCGATGTCGATTAAAGGCCAGCGCTCGATGATTCGGATGCAGCGTCTGCAGCCGCAGATGGAACGCTTGCGCGCGCAGTTCAAGGACGATTCCGAGCGCCTCAACAAAGAGATGGTCGACCTCTACAAGCGCAATCACGTCAATCCGGTCGGCGGATGCGCCCCAATGATCATCCAGCTGCCGGTGTTCATCGGACTTTACGAGGCGCTGCTCAACGCGGTCGACCTGCGCCATGCACCATTCATTTTGTGGATGAAGGATCTTTCGGCGCCCGACTGCTTTCCGATCGCATCGATGCCACAATTGCCGTTCATGCATTGTCACGGCATCCCGGTGCTGGTTCTGCTGATGGGCGTGAGCGCGTATTTCCAGCAGGCGATGACCCCGACGCAGCCTGATCCCAATCAGCAGCGCATGATGATGCTGTCGCCGATCATCTTCACGATTTTCTTCGTCAATTTTCCGGCCGGACTTTCGCTCTACTATTTCGCTTCCAACGTGCTGGGAGTGATCCAGCAATTCGTGCTTAATCGCGAGTTCAAACAAGCTGCCCCTGCATCATGAGCAACAACGACTCTATCGAAATTTCGTCTGCCACCGTTGAACAGGCCATCGCCGAGGCGCTTCGCCAGCTCGGCGCCGCCGAGGACGATGTCGTAATCGAGGTCCTCGCCACGCCGCGCTCAGGGTTGCTCGGCCTCGGCGCGCGCGATGCGCGGGTGCGCGTGTCACGCCGTGGCGAGGTCGCCGCGACCAGCGGCGTCACCGCTCCGCCTCCCGCACCACCGCCGCAACGCCGCGAACCACCGCCCGCTCCCCAAGCTCAACAACCGCAGCCTCCTCGGCGCGAAGCGCAGCCGGCATCATCGGAGCAACCGAAATCGGAAGCCTCGGCGCCACGTCCGGCTCGTCCGCAGCAACCTCAAAGGCAACCGCGGCCTGAGCGCGAGCAACAGCGGTCGCGTCCGCCGCGCCAGGAACGCGCTAAGGAATCCGACCCGGATGATTTGTCGGCGGATGCGGATATGGATGATGTCGGCGATACTCCTCGGCAGTCCGCTAATGTCGATGAGCAGGTCAAGGAAGCCTCGGCAATCCTCGCTCAGATCCTCGAGCTGATGAATGAGAAATCGGACATTCGCCGTGGCCCCGGCGATCGCGAATCGCTTGAGATTGAAATCCGTGGCGATGGTTCCGGCATCCTCATCGGACGGCACGGCCAGACTCTCGACGCGTTGGAATACCTGCTCAACCGCATCGTCGCGCGCCGTATCAAAGATGCGATGCCAATTCTCCTTGACACCGAGTCGTATCGCGCGCGGCGACGTGAGCAGTTGCATCGGATGGCGCTCTCGATGGGTGAGCGGGCGAAGCGCGACCATGCGGCGGTGAAGCTCGATCCGATGCCGCCTCGCGATCGGCGCATCGTGCATCTCGCGCTCAAAGACGACCCGATGATCACCACGCGTTCGGCCGGCGAGGGTTTCCTGCGCACCGTCGAGATCGTGCCGGTCGATGCGCAACGCGAACGCCGCGGTGGCGGACGCGACAATCGGCGTGACCGGGATCGCGAGCGCGGCAATGAGCGTCCTCGAGAGCCGGAGCAGCGGCCTCGCGAGCGCGAACGTCCTTCCGGTCAGTCACCGATCGGCGAGCAGGGGGGCTTCAAGCACGGCCAAAAGCGGCTGTTCTAAATCGCAGCGCGAAATTCTGGCGCTTGCCGCATCACTTCAGGTAACTAAGTCTGCATGTCGCAGGCTGTAGGGACGGGAAGAAATGCGAAAAGAGCTAGCCCTCACGCGTAGAGAGTTTCTGAGAGCCGGCGCGGTAACCGCTGGAGCACTTCTGGGAGCCTCCGTCCCGAAGTTCGCGGACGCCGAGGAAGGGGTGGACGAATACTCGCTTGAGGTCGGCTACTCGCAACGGCGGCTTGGATCCTTCGCGCTTCGCACCCGAACCTATAACTCGAGCCTGCCGGGACCTCTCATGGTCACGCGCCCGGGCCACACACTTCGGGTCAAGCTGGCTAACAACCTCCCACCCGATCCTCCGGCGACAGTGCCGCCGGGAATTGACCCGCTTAACAATCCTCATGCGTTCAACACCACCAATCTGCATATGCACGGGCTTCAGGTGATCCCGCATCTGTTTCAGCCGGTTGGTTCGATGGATCCAGCCGCGCCGCTCATCAGCGTCGGATCAGGACAGCGCTACAACTACGAATTCAAACTTCCCGATGACCATCCCTCGGGTCTTTACTGGTACCATCCGCATTATCACGGCTCCGCCGGCGTGCAGGTCGTGAACGGGATGGCGGGACTTATCCTCGTTAAAGGGCCGATCGACGAGGTACCGGAGATCGCGGCAGCGCGAGATGAACTCCTCGCGGTGCAGAACCTCAAGCTCAATCCCGTCGAGAAGTCTTCGGCCACATGGGGTCTGGATCCGCTCGCTTATCAGCCGGCCACTGTCGGTGGCTACTCACCCGAGAGCCAGATGGAATTGATAACCGCGAACGGAAAGCCGGTGATGGTTATCGACCGGCGCGGCGCGAAGCCGATCGCAACCGCGCAGCCACTGCCGGTCTACAAGATGCGGCCCGGCGAGGTAATTCGGCTGCGCATCCTAAATGGCACCGACGGGATTTTCCTGCCGCTCACACTGCCGGGTTTCGAGGTTTATGTGATCGGGCAGGACGGCATCAATCTGCTCAAACCGGAACGCGCCGGGAACGATATGAAGACCGCGATTCGGATGGCGCCGGGCAATCGCAACGAGCTGCTGATTCGCGCGCCGATGAATCTAACTAAAGGCACACTACGCGCGCTCGCGCAGATGGCGAAATCGCCAAAGTTGCTAAGCGAAAAGATGGGCGAGATGATGGCGGCACCCGAGATAACGATCGCGGCCTTCGAAGTCTCAGGTACTCCGAAGCAGATGGCCATACCCGCTAAGCTGCCCACTCCCAGTCGCGAATACCCGCTGATTAGCGATGCTGAGATTGGAGCGCGGCGTACGATAATTTTTTCGATGACCACCGGCAGTAAAAGGATTATCGATGGTTTCGAATACCTAATTGACGGACAGCTCTACCAGGAGGGTGTGGTTGACCCTACGGTAAAAGTTGGGAGCGCCGAAGAATGGCGCATCGTTAACAATTCTGACGGTATCCATCCCTTCCATATCCATGTGAACTCCTTCCAGGTGATGGGACTGCCGTCAGACCCCGGCTACCATCGCATCCACGACACTGTTTGGTTGCCGCCATTTTCGAGTCTTACTATGCGTACACGGTTTAAGACCTGGAAAGGCAAGAGTGTCTACCATTGCCACATCCTGCCGCACGAGGATTCGGCGATGATCAAGAACTTCCTGATCTCCTGAATTCGTGATGGGAAGGGTGCTCGTCAGCACGCTATGCGTCATCGCGATCCTGGCTATCGCCGGCGTCTCTGAGCGCAGAATCAAGGACCGTGGTGGACATGGTCAACCATCGATGGTGACTGGGGCGGCTACCGTCACCTCCTCGCAGACCATGGCCTGGTAGTTTCGGCCATAACGATCGCTGATCTACAAGGTAATGTCTTCGGCGGCCAGCGTACCGGCTTCGCGCCAGCTGATTCATCGGTGGTGGCCGTCGATGGCGATCTCAAGGAACTGGTAGGCCTCGATGGACTGCTCTTCCACACCGAGTTTGTGGAGATAGAAGGCCAGAACCTCTCTACCAAGACTCTCGGCAACGTACTGCAGGTTGCAACTGCTTTTGCGCAGCCAGGTTATTATCTCGGCCAGATGTATGCCCAGCAGAAGCTCTTCGATGATAAATTGACCTGGCAGGCCGGTCGGATGACCACTGCGAATAATTTCGCGAGTCTCGCGGTCTTCGGCGACTACGTATCATTTGCGGACAATCCGATTCCAGTAAGTCTCACAACTAACACCATTTACTTCACTAGTCTGCCGGCGGTTACGTGGGCCACGGTATTAACCGCCGCTCCGATCGAGCAGATCTCTATAGCCGCCGGCATCTATGACACGAACCTTTCGTCGGCGCAGCCTTACGCGTCCGACCACGGCATAGACTTTTCGTTTGATGAGAGTCATGGTCCGATGGAGGTCGCACAATTGACCTACTACCTCAACCGCGGCGCGGACGATACGGGTTTGAGCGGTACTTATAACATCGGTGGATTTTATTCGGGCGCGAAGTATCAGGCGGTGTCGGGTGAGAGTACGGAAGAGCGGCAACTATGGTTTTTATCTTCAAGCCGAGCAAATGATTTATCGCTATGGTGGTCCCGGTAGCGACATAGGTCTAACTCCGTGGTTTGCTGTGGCCTACAACCCCGAGCAGCGTATCAATCAGCTTCCGCTGCTGGTCATGATAGGAGCCACCTATCAAGGCCTGCTACCTCGGCGCGGCGACGATAGCACCGCGATCGCCTTCTATTACGGAAAGCTTAACCCCTCGCCTCCGATTGCACTGGCGAGCGCCGTAACCGCGGCCACAACGACGACCACCTCTCATTCGGTCGAGAAGGTTCTGGAGTTAGACTATACTTGCTGGACAACGCCCTGGTTGGCTGTCACGCCTGACCTGCAATACGTCTTTAACCCCGGCGGAAGCAGCAGTAGTAGGAACGCGGCGGTACTCGGAGTTCAATTTCAGATACTGTTCTAGGACCAATGGCTATAAGACCTCGACGAAGGAACTGCTTCCTGGCCTTGCTGGTCTTTCTGTTTGGCCATTGGACTTTAGCCTCATGGGCGCAACCGGCAAAGCCTGGCACTGTGACACCCAAGGGACGCCTCTACATCTTTCGGACGGTCAGATCATTCGGCGCACATATCGATGACTATGTCACAGTCAACGGAAAATCGGTGGCGCGAGTTAGTCCTGGCAACGGCTTCTACTGCGACGTAACCCCGGGTAACTACGTCATCAGTATTTCTTTCCACAAGACTCGACCACTCGAAGTGTCGGTGACTTCGGGACATGAACAGTACATTTGCCTGATGCTTCATCAACAGGATGGCACGGCGGCGCGCAAAGGAGCGCCCACTTCCGATCAGTCATTCGATATTCGATTGCTGGAGCCTGGCTACGGCGCCGAGCGGGTAGCTCAATATCACCTGACTCAGGCGAATTGTCAGCCTTAATCTCATTTCAGATATTGATCGAGAATGAGCAACGTGCGCGACCAGGCGTCTTCAGAAGCTTCCTGATCGTAGCCCGGCGCGGCCCGAAAATTGAACCCGTGCTCCACTTCCGGGTATACGTGGATCTCGCTCGCGTTCTGATGCTTTGCGATAACGTTGTGCAAATGGATCGAGTCGGTGACGTGCGCACGGCTGTCTGAATCGCCTTGCAGAATCAGCGTCGGAGGAAAGTTTGCAACTTTTCCGACTGCCTCTTCGACTTTCGGATTTGAAAAGCCATAGTAATCGACAATCGCGTTGATGGTGTTCGGATTCAGCGCCGCCGTAATCACCGCAAGAGTGCCGCCGAAAGAAAACCCCACTATGCCGAGGCGTGTCGTATCGGCTTTTGGATTGGCCGCCAGGGACGCGCGCGCCGCCGTTAGCTCGTGCATCCAGGTCTCATCGGGGATGGGAACTTCCGGGGCGAGGCTCACCCCCGATTTTATCGCGAGGTCGCGGCAGTTGGGCGCACCCGCCGAGCCGTAGTATTCAACAAACATCGCGTAGTACCCGCGCGCTGCGAGGCCCAGGCACATGTGCCGAAACTCGCCGGCGCCGAAATTCTCCGGCGCGCATCCGTGGAGGAGCATCACCACCGGATGCCTGCCTTCGGATTTCGGAACGCAATGGAATTCCTCGATCGGCCTACCGTCGAAGAGAAAGTGCCCTTGTGCGGGTTCGACCTTGGTGGCGGCGGGCTCACCTTTCGCGACCCCGGCATCGGCGGAACCGAACCTCACAAGACCGCACGCCGCGGCAAGTAGAACCGCGGCGCATCGAACACGCCAACCGGGACCAGTCATTCGATGGCCAGTGTACTCGGAAAGCGACTCGCGGTCAGGCTGTTACGTTTCTTGAGGAGGTCTGAGCGAAAAGAATGCCGCCAAGGTCCGATCCCTGACGGCATATCTATACTAATTGTAGCAGACGATTAGGATGCCGATGCAGCCTTGGCTTGCCCCAGCAGCTTGTCAGCCATCTCCTGATGGTGCTTGAGCTTCGGCAGCAACTGCGCAATGAGCTCCTTGACCTTCGGATCGCTGGTCGAGTTCATCGCCTCGGTAAGTTTGTCGATATCGTGCTGATGGTCCTTGCTCATCGCCTCAAGGAAGTCGCGATCGAAGGTATTGCCGCTGACATTCGCGAGCATCTCCTTCACCGCTCCATCGTGGTTCTGCTTTTTTTCGAGGTCGGTGCTGGGTGCCGCTGGCGGCGAGAGTTGTACATTTAACTCGCGTGCGACTGCGGTTACCTTGCGATCGGCCGCGCTATGGTCGTGGGCAAGGGTTTTGCCGAAGTTTCGGACCCCCTCGGTCGATCCTTTCTTCTCCGCCATCCTACCGACTTCCATCTCGGCCTGATCGGTCTCGTGGATCTCGGAAAGTATGTCGGCCGGAGTGCCCGCTGGAGCACCGGCGACCAGCGTCTTGGCTTGTTCGGCCGTATCGCTCAATGCGGACTTAGCCTTATCAGTCATCGTTTGCGCGTTGGAAACAGCCGGACAGAGGGCCATCGCAGTCACGGCGGTCATGATGGGAAGGTAGCGGCCAAAACGATCTTTCTTCATGGTTCGGACTCCAGAGTTAGAGGTGGTCGAGGTTTCCAAAGTCAGCGCACACGGAAGCGGTAGAATTCCGCGGAACTCGGACTTGAGACGTAGAACACGGGCGGTGAATTCAATTCCGCCATCGTTCAGTCGCAATTCCGACAGAAACACGTTCGGTAAAAAAGAAAACTGGCGCGACCTGTTCGAGGCCGCGCCAGTTGGGTTAGCAGGTTTCGCGCGTAAGCTTAGAAGCTGGCCGCACGTACCATCGCGTCAGTGGTGAAGAAGCTCTTGTCCACCGCGCCCATGTTGATGTACCAGCACTCGCGTTCCGGCGTCTCGGCGCCCGGCAGGTAGCACATCGTGCCGAGTCCGGACTGCACGTCGGTCGAAACCGCGCCGACAACGAACGAGCGCTTGAACGGATAGATGGCGACCTTGGCGTCCGGCACCGGACGATCACGCGTCGCCAGCCAGTAGATGTGGCTGCGGAAGAGCTTGCCGCTACGATCATAGGTATCGATGTAGGGCTCGAACCACATTTCGCTGTCGAGGTAAATGATGGTGCGAGAATCGATCGCATTGATGCGGCTGCGATCCGGCAGCGCTTCGATCACGTACATATGGCGCATTTCCCACTCTTCCGGGCAGGCGCTGGTGCCGCCATCGGTGGCGCAGCGTTGCTCAGGCGAGTGCGCGGCATGAGCGCATCCCAGCATGTTCTTCTCGCCCAGGAATTTGTAGTTGTACTGCTCGGTCTTGGGATTGAAACCCGAATAGTGGTCGGGATCCCATGAATGCGCGGAGGTCCCCGACGCGGTCGAGGAGCTCATGATGGACTCGTTGATACGACGAATACGGCGCGAGCCGGCATCCAGGCTCCAGATGTCATCGCCACGACGAGGATCAGCGTAGCGCCAGCGAATGAAGCCGGTGCCACGAATTTCCTGGGGCGCGAGAATCGGATAGAGCCCGAAGACCCAGTAGCGGCCGGTGGTCTTGAAATCGGGGTCGGTCGGCAGCGGTTCGACTTCAGTGCGTCCCACCAGATCGTAACCGGCATAGTGGCCGATCTGAAAGTACTCGATCTGCTGGGTCTGCGGTCCGTTCTTGGTGAACGCGGAATCGCAATCGTAGAAGCGCAGATCGTAATCATCGGAGGTGATCGGACGGAACACGTTGTTCCAGACGACCTTGGTCGCGACCCACGGATCGTTAGGATCGATCAAGGGGAACGGCTGTCCGGCAACATAACCAATGATACTGCGATGGTCGTTGCTGAGCCGGACCTGCGCGGAATATTTTTCCGTCGCGTCTTTGTACGGTGGTGGCCAGTCAATTCGCGAGGTCGGGATGATCTTCATCGTCATCCCATGCTCGACCTTATAGTTGACGCCAGGGGAGACGAGGTCTCTTACCTTGGCCGCATTTTCCGGGGTTATAAAATCCCCGGGTTTAACCTGGGCAAACGCCGAGGCTCCCATCATCAGGGACAGTGAGAGGGCGACCAGCGCAGCAATTGTGCGTTTGGTTCCCCTGACCAAATCGAACCGCATAAGCAGACCTCCGATCAAAGATTAACTCATCTGAGCGCGACATTAGGTCTCAGGGGTATGAATGTCAACGCAACTTCTTTAGTCATAATTCTTTACTTTTAGCCGTATTAGGATAGGTACTGCATAGCATTAGAGTGCGTAATCATAAAAAATGGCGCGACCTCCGAAGAGGCCGCGCCATTTACCCAAACAGCTCTGTTTTAGCCTTAGAAGTTAGCCGCGCGCACCATGGCATCGGTGGTGAAGAACTGCTTGTCCACCGCGCCCATATTGATGTACCAGCATTCGCGTTCCGGCGTCTCATTGCCCGGCAGGTAGCACATCGAGGCGAGACCGGACTGAACGTCCGTCGCGCAAGCACCTACGACGAAGGAGCGCTTGAAAGGATAGATAGCGACCTTCGCATCTGGAACCGGACGATCGCGCGTCGCGAGCCAGTAAATGTGATTGCGGAAGAGTTTGCCGTCGCGATCATAAGTATCGATGTAGGGCTCGAACCACATTTCACTGTCCATGTAGATGACGGTGCGTGAATCGAGCGCGTTGACTTTGCTGCGATTCGGAAGCGCCTGGATGATGTACATGTGGCGCATCTCCCATGCCTCCGGGCATGCGCTGGTACCGCCATCGGTGGCGCATCGCAGCTCTGGTGAATGCTCCGCGTGCACGGTTCCCAGCATGTTCTTCTCGCCCAGGAACTTATAGTCATACTGCTCGGTCTTGGGATTGAAGCCCGAGTAATGATCGGGATCCCATGCGTGCGCGGAGGTTCCGCCCGCGGTGGTCGAGGAGCTCAGGATCGACTCGTCGACGCGGCGCACGCGGCGTGAACCGGCGCCGAGACTCCAGGTGTCGTCGCCCTTCTTGGGATCAGCATAGCGCCAGCGGATGAAGCCGGTGCCGCGAATTTCCTGGGGCGCAAGCAGAGGATAGAGCGCAAAGAGCCAGTAGCGCCCGGTGGTCTTGAAATCGGGATCGGTGGGCAGCGGTTCGACCTCGGTACGACCGACGAGGTCATATCCCGCATAGTGGCCGATCTGAAAATATTCGATCTGACCGGTTTGGGGACCCTTCTTCTCAAATGAAGAATCGCAGTCATAGAAGCGCAGATCGTAATCGTCGGTGGTGATGGGACGGAACACGTTGTTCCACACGATCTTGCTGGCGACTTCAGGATCGTTGGGATCGATCAACGGGAACGGCTGACCCGCGACATAGCCCACGATGCTCTTGTGATTCTGGCTCAGGCGGACCTGCGCGGAATATTTTTCCGTCGCATCCTTGTATGGAGGCGGCCAGTCGACGCGCTCGGTCGGCGTGATCTTCATCTGCATCCCGTGCGCGACTTTGTAATAGACGCCCGGTGATACCAGGTCCTGAACCTTCGCCGCGTTATCGGCGCCGACCATATCGCCCGGTTTTACTTGCGCATGGCTTGGTACGCTGATCAGCGCGGATAGTACCAAGGCCGCGGCGGTCAGGTAGTGTCGCGAAGTTGGTAGAAAAGTGAAAAGGCGTCAAGATCCGGCGAGTTGAGCCACAACTCGCGCCCGCTTGGCAGGCGGGTGCCGGAGGATGACGCCATGGAAAGCGATAGCAGTCGTGGGTGGCAAGGGAAAGGTGCGCTCAAGGAGTTGATGCGGGAACGGATCCGCACCACCATCGAGAACATCATCGATGAAGAATTGGTGGCCGCGCTGGGTGCGGAACGATCGCAGCGCACCGGTCCGGTTCGAGTCGGGTATCGGCACGGTAAGCGCTCGCGAACGCTGACCACCAGTCTTGGACCCACCACCATCGCCATGCCGCGGGCACGCCTTGAGGGTGAAGATGGTCGGTGCCGCGAGTGGCGCAGTGCCATTATTCCGCGCTATCAGCGGCGCACCGAGCGAGTCGATGAGGCGATCCTCGGAGTGTACCTCAGCGGCACCAACACGCGTCGACTGCGTGGAGCATTGGCCCCGTTGTTACGTGGTGCGCCATTGTCTAAGGATGCAGTATCGCGTCTGGTCGGGCGTTTACGCGAGGACTTCGCGGCGTGGGCACAGCGGGATCTCGGTGAACTGAAAATCCGTTATCTGTTTCTCGACGGCTGGTATCCGCGGATGAGGATCGGGAAAAAGCGCGTGCGCGTGCCGGTGTTGGTCACGCTGGGGGTTTGCGCCGATGGCCGCCGGGAGGTGCTCGACCTGCGCCTGGCAGGGGTCGAGAGCGCGGAGGCCTGGCTCGATGCGGTGCGCTCGCTGGGCGCGCGCAGTCTCAGTGCGCCGGTGCTGGCGGTAGTTGATGGCAATCCAGGACTGGCCGCGGCGCTTAAAGTGCAATGGCCGCAGATCGCGATCCAACGTTGTACCAACCATAAGCTGTGGAACCTGCTGGCCAAGGCCCCGGCCCATCTGCGCGAGGAACTCGCAGAGGACTATCGGCGCATGATCTATGCCGAGAGCCGCGAAGCGGTCGAGCATGCGCGGGTTGGTTTTGCCCGCAAGTGGAAGCTGCGCTGCAAGACCGTCAGCGCCAGCTTCGAGGAAGCCGGCGACGAACTCTTTACCTTTACCGCTTTTCCGATTTCTCAATGGAAGGCGCTGCGGACCACCAACGCGCTGGAGCGAATCAACGAGGAATTCCGGCGGCGGACCAAGACCCAGGCTTCGCTGCCCAGCGAGGAGGCGGTGCTACTCTTGCTTTTCGGCCTCCTGCGCAGCGGCCAAGTTACTCTGCGCCGCCTGGTTGGCTGGCACGACTTAGCCATCATCAGCGATCAACCGGAGGCCGCATAGTAACACCTTGATAGTTTAACTGCTCAACTCGCTAAATTGATCATGCTAAATGCTTTTCCACCATTTGACCGACACCACCCGGCGGTCGCCATCGTAAGAGACGACAATCCCTTGTGCCTTCGCATAAGCTCCCTAGATCTCCCAATTGGACTGGCGGCACATGAACAGCGCCGCACGTTTTGAATCCTCTGACGATAAAGATCCCTCGCGTTTCAAGTCAATGTGGTTATCGCCTAGTCACATACCGTTCGTTCAATTGGGAGTGCGTCAATGTGATGCATTAGCCCAAAAAACCCCATCGAATAAGGCCGATCTGGAGTCTGTTATAAGTGACTAATAAGTCGTGCTTCTGAATTTTTAATGACAATTTATGCTTCGATTTTTACCATTTTCAGCCCCTCTGATTCGTTTCCAAACCCATGTCCCCCAAGGAGAAAAAGCAACCGGCCCATCACATTCGCGATGAGCCGGCGTTAACGGAAACTTAGCTATTAGAAACTATGCGTTGGGATCTAAGCCCCACTTCTTTTTGTTCGCCGCCACTTCATCCGCATTGGGATGTTTGCCCTGCACGAACGCTTTCACTTTGAACTGATCCTTCAGTTCGAGCAGCGCGTGATTCAGCTCGATGTCGGACTTGAACACCTCCGGCACCGCGGGCTCTTCAAAGATCGCCTGCCACGGGCATTCCGGCTCGCACGCGCCGCAATCGATACATTCATCGGGATCGATGTAGAGCATGTTGGGAAACTTCTGCTTATCGGATCCCACATATTCGTAAATGCAATCGACCGGGCAAACGCTCACGCATCCGGTATCGACGCAATCGATGCATAGTCGGGTAATCGTCCACGGCATGGGTTAATGTCCTCTCTTGTGGGGCGTGTTTTTCTAACCTATATGGAGCGCTCAGCCTTGAAAAGTTCCGCGCCAAATATCGCTTTCCGCGCGCAAAACCTCAAGTACAATAGGGACGGTCGCCGGCGCAGGGAAGAGGCGCGGATGACATTCAAATCCGAGGAGTTCGCATCATGAGTGAGCAGCAGCATCGCGGTCCGCACCGCACTGAAACCGACAGCATGGGCGCCATCGAGGTTCCCGCCGATCGCTACTGGGGCGCGCAGACCGAGCGCTCGCTGCTGCACTTCGCGATTGGCTTCGATCGGATGCCGCGCTCCGTCATCCGCGCGTTCGGCCTGCTCAAGCGCGCGTGCGCCGAAGTCAATCAGGAGCTCGGTAAGCTTTCTCCCGAGAAGGCGAAGCTGATGGTGCAAGCCGCCGAGGAAGTCGTCGAGGGAAAGCTCGACGATCATTTCCCCTTGCGCATCTGGCAGACCGGCTCCGGCACCCAGACCAACATGAACGCGAACGAGGTGATCTCGAATCGCGCGATTGAACTCGCCGGCGGCACGATGGGATCGAAGAAGCCGGTTCATCCCAACGATGACGTCAACATGGCGCAGTCATCCAACGATACGTTCCCGACCGCGATGCATATCGCCGCCGCCGAGGAGATCAATTCGCAACTGCTCCCGTCGCTCAAACGCCTTATCGATGCTTTGCGCGCGAAGGCGACCGAATTCGAGTCCATTATAAAGATCGGCAGGACGCATCTGATGGATGCGGTGCCGCTGACGCTCGGGCAGGAGTTCTCCGGCTACGTCGCACAACTGGAATACGATCTCCGCCGCATCGAGTCGGTCCTCCCCGACATCTATGAGCTCGCGATCGGCGGAACGGCGGTCGGCACCGGGCTGAATACTTATCCCCAGTTCGCCGAGAAGGTTTCCGCGCGCATCGCGAAGCTCACCGGCCTGCCGTTCAAATCGGCGCCCAACAAATTCGCCGCGCTCGCCTCGCACGATGCGCTCGTGTTCGCGTCCGGCGCGCTCACAACGCTCGCGGCCTCGCTGATGAAGATCGCCAACGACGTACGCTGGATGGGCTCCGGTCCGCGCTGCGGTCTCGGCGAGTTGAGCCTGCCTGAAAACGAGCCGGGCTCCTCGATCATGCCGGGCAAGGTGAATCCCACCCAAAGCGAAGCGATGACGATGGTGTGTATCCAGGTCATCGGCAACGACACCGCGATTTCGGTCGCCGGCTCGCAGGGCAACTTCGAGCTCAACGTCTTCAAACCGATCATCATCCACAACTTCCTGCATTCGACGGTGCTGCTCGCGCACGCCTGCGACGGCTTCCGCCGCTACTGCGTCGAGGGCATCATTCCGAATCGCGAGAAGATCGCCGAATATGTCGACCGCTCGCTGATGCTGGTGACTGCCCTCAGCCCGCACATCGGCTACGACAAGGCCGCGAAGGTGGCAAAGCAGGCGCACATCGATGGGACGACATTAAAGGAGGCGGCCGTCGCGTTGGGCTATTTATCGGCAGCCGATTTCGATCGCCTGGTGCGCCCCGAGAAGATGCTTGGCCCCGAGTGATGAGGCATAATCGCCGCGGGAGGCGCACGGTTTGGGGGGCTCGCAACGGCAAAGCATCGCGCTGAATGTCTCGCCTGGACTACTGATCGCGATCGCGTGCGGGATTCTGCTCCTCGCCAATTGCGCCTTCGCCGCGACCGAAAATCGCCTGCTCTATACCCCGGATGTTCCGGGCAAACCCATCCCGGTCGAGCTCGAGCTCGAAATCGAAAACATTCCTGAGATCGACGAAGTCCCCGAGCGATTCACCATCGACGGTGATCTTCTCGCTACCTGGAATGATCCGCGCCTCGCTTACAAACCGACCGCTCCATCCGACCCCGACAAGATTCTCGAGGTCGGCAGCATCTGGATGCCGTCGATCGATATGCTCAACGCGGTGACGCCGCGCGACAAGCGCTATCAGTCGCTGACGGTCTCCCCCGACGGCACCGTGCACTATGCGGAGCGTTTTCACGCGACGCTGTCATCGCGCTTCATGCTGCGCAAATTTCCCTTCGATGAGCAGTCGCTCAACATCCATCTGAGCCCCTTCGTCAACGACCTCAGCGGAGAAACGCTCGGACTCGCTTCCGAGCACAGCGCTATCCGCGCGGAAGAACGCGCTTACAACTCATTGGCGCAATGGGAGATCGGTTCCATCACCGCGCGCACCGGCATCGTGCATCAGTTCAAAAAAAACGTGACCGAGGTCGTCTTCAGTATCCATGTGAGGCGGCATTACGGTTTCTACGTCTGGAAGGTGTTTTTGCCGCTGCTGCTGATGGTGTTCCTGTCGTGGTCGGTGTTCTGGGTCGATCCGTTCGACCTGTCGAACCAGGTGCAAATCGCGGTCACGACGATTTTGACCGTCATCGCATTCGCCTTCGCCATCTCCGCCACGATGCCGCGCGTACCCTACATCACCTTCATCGATGCGTTTTTCCTGACCTGCTATGTGTTCGTTTTCATCGCGGTGGTCGAGCTGATGACCGTCCATACCGCGCATCGGCGTAGCGGGCCCGAGGTCAGCAAACGCATCCGGCGGATCTCTCGATGGCTGGTCCCTGCCGCCTACTTCACAACTCTCGCGATTTTGTCTTTCGATTTTCTTTCACAGTAACCGCGCCGGCCTGGATGAGATCACCGGAGACTCGCGCGCCGGTTGCCTCGGTGAAATAATCAGGCCGCGATGCGGGAACGCGATCTCAAAGCGCTCGAGTTCGACAAGGTGATGACGCTGGTCATGGGCATGGCCGCGTCCGAACCTGCGCGCGAAGTTTTGTCGCGCGTGCGCCCTGCTGTCGATACCGATATCGTCCGCGACCGGTTGCGCGCGACCGCCGAGATGGCCGAGTTGCGCCAGCATACCGGCTCGATTCCGATGCAGGAGTTTTCCGACCTGCGCGGGTTGTTCCTCGCCGCGGCGCGCGAGGGCGCGATCCTCGATGGCGAGTCGCTGGTGAAAATTCGCGACTTTGTGCTGTCCTCGCGCCATGTGCAGAGCTTCATCCGCTCGCGCGTCGAGCCGTTCCCCCATGTCGCGGCGATCGCGGCCAATCTCCTCGCCCCCAAGGAACTTGCCGACGCGTTGCTGAAAGCGCTCGCCGACGATGGCCAACTCCTCGACGACGCCAGTCCACTCCTCAATCGGCTTCGGAATCGCCTGCGCGCCGAGCGCGTCGAGCTCGAGGCCCGCCTGCTGCGCTCGCTCAATCAGCCCGGGATGGAAGGCTTCATCTCCGATCACATTGTTACGTTGCGCAACCATCGCTTCGTGCTCCCGCTCAAGCTCAACTACACCGAGAAGCTCGCCGGCATCGTGCAGGATCGTTCGGTTTCGGGCGAAACGCTCTTTGTCGAGCCGATGTGGGCGGTCGAGCTGAACAATCACCTGATGATGCTGGAGAGCGAGGTCGAGGCCGAGGAGCATCGCATCCTGATGCAGCTTTCCGCGATGGTGCGCGGCTACTCCAACGAATTGCATCTCACCTTCGATGCGATGGTTACGCTCGATGCTTTGAACGCGCGCGCGATTTTCGCCGAGCGCTTCGAGTGCAGCGAGCCCGCGATCAGCACGGGCGAGATCGAACTGCTCGAAGCTCGGCACCCTCTGCTGACGGTCGCGGTGCATGATGTGGTGCCGATCGATTTGCGCATCCCAGCCGATCACAAGGGCATCGTGATTTCGGGACCTAACACCGGCGGCAAAACCGTCTCGCTGAAAACTCTCGGACTGTTCGCGTTGATGGCGCAGGCCGGTCTCCTCATTCCGGCGCGGGCAGGCAGCAAGCTGGCCGTGTTTCGCAGCGTGTTCGCCGACATCGGTGATGAGCAATCGATCGAGACCAGCCTGTCGACCTTCTCGGCGCATATCGCCAACCTCTCGGAAATCGTGCGCGCGCTGGTCGAACCCGCACTCGTGATCCTCGATGAACCGGGCGCGGGAACCGATCCTGCTGAGGGCGCGGCGCTCGCGATTGGGCTCATCAATCATCTCGCGGCACGCCGATGCCTCGTTGCCGTTGCGACTCATTCAACTGCCGTGAAGCTGCACGCCTACTCGCGCTCCGACTTCGAGGTCGCGGCGGTGGACTTTGATCCCGAGCGCCTCGTGCCGCTCTATCGCCTCAAGCCGCACACCATCGGGCAAAGCTACGGTCTCGTGGTCGCACGACGGCTCGGGCTGCCCGAGGAGATCATCGAGGGCGCGCAGGCGGCGATGGGCGAGAGCACCGTCGAGCTGGAAACCGCCATCGAGCGCCTCGAGCAGCAGCGCACCATCCTCGAAGAAGAAATCCGGCGCGCTCGCGAGCAAGCCGCCGATCTCGCGGAGCGTCAGCGCGAGGCGGCTGCGACCGAGGAACGAACGCGCGATCGCTTCGAACGCGAGCGCAAGCGGCTGCGCGACGAAGTCACCGGCCTCATGACGGATTTCCGCCGCGAAAGCGACGAGCTCCTGAAGGAGATCCGCAGCGGCACCAAATCCCGGCGCGACCTCACGCAGTTCCAGGCGCGGGTCGCCGAGAGACTCGAGGCTTCGGCGCCAATTCCACACGATGAGGAACCCGACTCCGACCAGTCGCCACTCAAAGTGGGCGATACGGTCGAATTGGGCGGCATCCGCGGCGAGTTGGTGGTGATGGAGCCGGGCAAGGCCGTCATCACTCGCGGAGGTTTGCGCATCGAGGTGTCGCCGGAGCGATTGCGCCGCGCGAAGGCCGAATCCGTCGCCGCCGATGCTCGCGAACGCCGCGCGTTGCCGTCGGTCACCGTCAGTTCAGGCGCGAGCGAGCGCGAGGAGCTGAATCTCATCGGGATGCGCACGACCGAGGCGCTGCGCAAGCTCGAGGAGTTCCTCGATCAGGCGTACCTCACGAATCGCAAAGAGGTGCGTATCATCCACGGCATCGGATCGGGCGCGCTGCGCAAGGCGGTGCTCGAATACCTCAGCACCTCGCCCTACAGCTCGGAATATCATGAGGCTGAACCGCATCATGGTGGCGCGGGCGCCACGGTCGTGCAGCTCAATCTTTAGCCACCCTCAGTTGAACAATCCCTTCAACTGATCGAGGGGGTTCTTGCCCTTCTTGCCACCGAAGAGCTTATCCACCACGCCTTTGCCGGTTTGACGGAGCAAATGACTGGTCGCATTTTGCGCCAGGGTCGCGAGGTCCGGCGATACATCGGGCTTCGGCAACTTGCCGCTAATCCTGAGCGGGATATCGACCTGACCGTCATCGTTGGTGATGTAGATGACGTTGTGTTTCGCGTCGACGATTTCCTTGCTGAACTCGCGCGTCAGCAGCGCGTGCCCGCTAATGTCGAGGTTCTTGTCCAGGTCGAACCAGCCGGCCCCGGTCATCCCGTAATCCGCCGCCTGAACGACGAGGTCGCGGGTGCTGATGCGAATTCCGTTGAGCACGAAGGTCAGACTCGCGCGATCGATATCGGTATCGGCATTGTTGAACAACTCGGGGTGGCGCTTCATCAGCCCGGCGGGAATCAAATCGCCGATTTCAGGAATGCCCTTGGTCTTGTCCAGCGCGATGCGGATGAGGTTGACGCCGACCAGTTTTCCATTACGCACCGCGGCGCGCCCGCTGCCCTTCAGCGTCGGCTTGATGTCGTCGAACTTGGTTCCACGCCCCGATACCTGCACCTGCGTGTCAACATTGCCGCGGAACATCGCGGCCGACTTCGGATCCTGCACCATCAGCGCCTGCTGGATATCGACGTTGTTGGCATTCAGGTCCAGGGAGAATTGCGGGGTCTTGTCGAGCGTCACCGTGCCGCTTCCGGCGACGTTGCCATCGAAGACCGCGACCTTGAATGACTGGATGTCAGCCTGTTGCCCATCGGTCGTGGCCGCGAGGCTCAGGTCCTTGAACGCGGCATTCGCGATGTTCCCCTCGGCAATCGATACCTTTGCCGTGCCGGCGGGCAGCTTTGGCAATGGCTCCGACTGCGTGATGCTTCCCGCCGCGATGACCGTGCTGAGGTACTCGCCCGCGGGGCGGTCCGGCACCACGTCGCTGGGCTTAAGCTTGTCGATGGAAAAATTGTAGGTCGCTTTCAGCGGTTGCAGCGAACTCGCAGTGAGCGTGGCCGTTGCGTGCCCGTCGCCGACGTCGAACTTGAGCGGACCGACGTCGGCCGCGTTACCATCCAGCTTGATGTCGCCGTTGAGGCTGCTGACGAGCGCCTTCCTGGCGTCGGGTCGCGATACTGCCACATCGGCGAGCGAGACCGTGCCGTGCGCACTCGGTTGCCGGTTCGCCATCTGCACGTCCGAATGCATCTCGACGTGGCCCGACGCGTCGTATTTCTGCAACGCCGGCACCATCTTCGCCAGCGAGGCGATATCGAAGCGATTGGTATCGATGCGCGCGCTGAGGTTGCCGCCATCCATCTTGATCTTGGAGGCCTTGGCTTCGAGGTCCGCGAGTTGCAGATTCGCCTGCGCCACTTCGAGGTTCGTGTCGGTCCTCGATCCATCGGCGCTAACCTTGAGCGTGGTCGAGGCGGGCTTGTCGAAGAGGTCAGCCCACGCGATGCGGTTGCCGGTCAGATCGCTCTCGACATGAAACTTGATGGCTGAAAGAGTGCCGTCAGCGTTCGCCTGGAACGAAACCGGGTCGGGCACCGAGAGCGCCTCGGGAATCGCCTTGCCGATGGAACCGATCGCGCGCAGCTTCGCGATATCGAGCGGGCCGACTTTTTCCTCGATGGCGAAATGCGCGTCCTTCAAATCCAGCTTTCCGTCCGACGCGAGCGGACCTGCCGTCCCGGAAATATCGACATTCTGCTTGTCGGACAGCAGCGCGAGCTTGAGCGTGAAGTCGAATGCGCGAGTGACGCGAAAATCCTTCACCGACAGATCGACGTCATTGATACTGACCGTTTGCGTGTTCGCCCCGCGCTCCTCGTACACGATGATGCCGTTGTCCACTACGAGGCTTTGCACATAAACCGCGGCGAGGTTTTCGTTGCCGCCGCCGCTCTTCCTGGGCTTCGCGGCCATCGCGCCGTTCGCGGATGTGATAGGCGCTTGCTCCATCGATCCCTGCGGTGAGGATTCAGGCGGCGGAGGTTCCTTTTCGGTCGCCGGCTTTTTGCCGATGGTCGAGACGTTGAGCTCGCCCTGCTCGGTCCGAATGATGCGCACCACCGGGTTTTTCACCGTCACCTGGCTCACATGGATGCGTCGCGACAACAGCGGCAGCAGCTCGACCTTCGCGGAGGCTTCGCTCGCCTCGACGAAGGGCCGATCCGAAAGGGACGGATCGTCATCGATTTTCAATTCGGTCAGCTCCGCCACCAGGCCCCATCCCAGCGACGCCTTGATACTTCCCACTTCGACCTTGCGCCCGAGCGCATCGCTAAGCTTCTGCAGCAGTTCGGGCTGGCGTTCGGCAATAATCGAATTGAGGTTGCGCGCCGCATAGATCAGGACTGCGGCGATGACGATGACGGCCACCGCGACCACGGCGCCGACAATCATTACGGCCTTTTTCATGCGAGCTCCGGTTGCGACAGGTAAAAAGCGCCCAACGCGACGAGTCTAGTCGAATAGCGTCACTATCTCACGCGTTTCCGATACAATTTGTTCGGCTCACCAGGATCTTCACATTATGGCGAAGAAGAAGAAAAACTTCCGGCGCGGGGTCGAGGAAGATTCCGATCAGATCCCGAAGCAAAAGCCGGTTTCCTTCTCACCGTTCAAAGATCTCAAAAAAATGCTGGCCGACAAAGCCGCCGAGAACGGCAAGCAAGCGCTTCCCGTCCAGCAACTGCCTGTCGTCAAAGCAACCCTGAGAAAATCGATTGCGCAACCACCCAGCGCGCTTGCGCCGCCTCCGCCGACGCCCGAAGTCGTGGACGAGGACGCCATCCTGCGCGAGGCCTATGCCGGTGTGCGTCCGCTCGGCGCCGCGCCGACCGGTCATCGCATGCCGGTGGTGCCGGAGGTCCATCGCACCGTGGTCAGCGAAGAGGCCGAGGTCCTCGCCGCGCTGTCGGACCTGGTTTCCGGCGTGGGGAATTTCGATCTCACCGAGACCGACGAATATGTCGAGGGCGCGCGCGTGGGGCTCGATCCACGGTTGCTTACCCGCCTGCGGCGGGGCGAGTTCGCGGTGCAGGATCACATCGATCTGCACGGCATGATTCAGCCCGACGCGAAGCTCGCGCTGCAGCAGTTCGTCATCAAGTCGGTCGGCAAGGGGATGCGCACGGTGTTGGTGGTGCATGGCCGCGGGCTCGGCTCGCCGGGCGGCCGTCCGATCCTCAAGCATGCGGCGGCGCAATGGCTATCGCACGGAGAAATCGGCGCGCATGTGCATGCCTTCGCGACCGCCAAGCCTCAGGACGGTGGCGCGGGCGCGATGTACGTCCTGCTGCGTCGGGATCGGCGCCGCGCCGCCTTCGATGTGCTGCAAGGCGCGAAGCGCCGTGATTAAAAAAAGCCACGAAGCGCCGCGCTTGAGATGATTGCCTGTCCTGGTGGCACAGGCTGAAGGCTGTGCTACCTCGGAAGTTGAATTCCAGGAAAAGAAAAACGGGGCTCCGATGGGAGCCCCGTTGTGCGAACTGATTTCGCTGCGCCTAGATTTTGCCCTGGAGCAAAAACGCGACCACGAATGCGTACAGGGTCAAGGCCTCGATGAACGCCAGCGCGATGATCATCGGGGTGAAGAGCTGACCGGTGCTGTTGGGATTGCGCCCGATCGATTCCATCGCGGCGGCGCCCACGCGGCCCTGTCCGAGCGCGCTACCGAACGCCGCGATACCGATACCAATATTCGCCGCGATCGCGATCAGACCCGCCGTCCCGACGGCATGGCCACCGCCGGCCGCACCCTCTTGCGCCATCGCAAGCAGGGGCGACGCGAGCACCAGCATCGCGACCGTACCCATCACTGTGGAAAGTTTGCGAACCATGAAACGTCCTCCTTGTTGATCGCGCCAATGCCGCCCGGCCGCAGCCCTTCTCCTCTTCCTCTACCACCACCATTTGCTCAAGCCGTTCGAAGAGGTCGCGAAAAATCCTGAATTTAGTGCCGCATCAATGCTCGTGGCTCGCGGCCAGCCTCACGTAGCTCAGCGAAAGAATCATGAAGATGAGCGCCTGGACGACGCACACGATTGCGCCGAGCGCATAAAACGCCAACGGCGCGATGATGTAGGTCAGCCCGGTGAAGATTCCCAGCACCGTGTGATCGGCGAACATGTTGGCGTAAAGACGAACGCCGAGCGAAAACGGGCGAAACAGGTTGTCGGCCAGCTCAATGGGCAGCATCAGCGGCGCCAGAAACAGCACCGGTCCGAGAAAACTTTTCAGATACCACACGCCGTTGGAGCGGAAGCCCTGGTAAATGTAAAAGGCGAAACAAATCGCGCCCAGCGCGAAGGTCAAATCGGAATCCGCAGTCGGCGGCTCAAAGCCCGGAAGAAGGCCGAAGTAATTGGCCGTCACGATGAACATGAACAGGCAGCCGAAAAACGGCACCAGCGCGCGATAGTGATGGTCCTCGATGACGCCATGGACCGAGCTGTCGATGAACTCGGTGATCACCTCGCCGATGTTACGCAAGGATCCGCCTTCATCGGGAATGACCGGATCCTGGGCGCGTTTGATCGCGTTGCCGGCCAAATACCCGAAGATGAGCAGGATGCCCATCACGATCCAGGTCCCAAGGAGAACTTCGGGGATTTTTCCTCCACCGAGGAGCTCGAGAAAATTAACTGGCTTCAAGATTCCTCCGGAATTCCGGAATTTGTCCGATTCTTTCTAAACGAGGTGCGCCCGGTTTCAATAATTATCGCGGTCACCTGAGTCAATACGCCCAGCGCAAAACCCAATCCATCGATATGGATGTGCGCGAAGACGACATAAATCAGCCCCACGACCAATGCAATCTTTAGCGGCAATGCGATGAGGCCAAGTGTGCTGACACCGCCGCGGTGCCGCGCGGCCGACAAAGCGAATCGACCAAGCACCGCGAGCAGCAGCATATTGGCGATTACCACCCCGCCGCCAACCAGGCATCCTACCGCCGCGGCGCGAGAAACGAAATACATCAGCAGGCCAGCACTCACCGCGAGGAGCGCCAGATTCGTGGTCTGGATCGATCGGATCGAGGGAATCGATGCGGGCGGGACCGTCGAGGTCACTTCAGGCGAACTCATTTCGATTTGGTCGGCTTTTGCAGAATGCGGATCAAATTTATGGTCCCGCCAATAAAGCCCAGCAGAAACCCCAGCAATGCGAAAATCGGCGTCTTCGCATGGGGTCGAAAATAATTATCCGCGAGATAGCCCACGAACCCGCCTGCCAGCGGCGAGGTGGTAAATTGCGTCGCCGCGGCTAAATAGAGCCAGGTCCTGCCACTGCGTTTCTCTCCATCCTCCGACATCGCAGCGATGATCCTTTCAGGCGGCGGCCAGGTCGCGCAATGACTCGCGCGCCGCATTCACCGTCGCGTCTATGTCGACGACACTGTGCGCCAGTGAAAGAAACATTGCTTCAAACTGCGACGGTGGCAGATAGATGCCACGCTCTAACATCCGATGGAAATACGTCGCGAACTTTGCGGTGTCGCAGCGTCGCGCTTCATCCGCATCCGTGATGGTATCGCGCCCGAGAAACATCGTGACCAGCGAGCCCGCGCGATTCACGCATCCTTTCTCGCCCGCGGTGCGCAGTGCATCGGCGAGGCCCTTCGCCAGGCTCTCGCCGGACTTTTCCAGCTGCAAATAAGTTCCCGGCTGCTCGAGTACGCGCAAAGTCTCAAGTCCCGCGCGCACCGAGATAGGATTTCCCGAAAGCGTCCCCGCCTGGTAAACCGGGCCGGCGGGCGCGAGGAGATCCATCAGGTCGGCGCGACCCGCGACCGCGCCAATCGGCATGCCACCACCAATAATTTTTCCCAGCATGATGAGATCGGGCGCGACGCCCATTTCCTCCGCGACGGAGCCGTAGCGGAGGCGAAACCCGGTGATGACCTCATCGCAAATGAGCAATGCGCCGTGGCGTTTGGCTAACGCCGCGAGTTCGTTCAGGAATTGCGGCAGCGGCGGCACCACGCCCATATTTGCCGCGACCGGCTCGACGATCACGGCCGCGACGTCGCCCCGATTCGCCTCAAAACAATTTGTAACACTTTCCAACGAATTGTATCGCGCGATAATCGTCATGGCGGCCAGCGCGTTTGGCACGCCGCCACTGTCGGGAATTCCCAGCGTCATGCCGCCGGAGCCGGCGCGCACCAGCAATCCATCGCTGTGGCCGTGATAACAGCCGTCGAATTTGATAATCTTGTCGCGATGAGTGGCGGCGCGCGCGATACGTATCGCGGTCATCCCGGCCTCGGTGCCGGAATTGACCAGGCGAACTTTCTCGGCGGAAGCTATCGCCGCGCTGATTGTTTCGGCGAGTTCCACCTCGAGCTCGGTCGGTGCCCCGTAACCAAAGCCTTTTTTCGCTTGTTCCGTCACCGCGTCGGTAATGCGCGCATCGGCATGGCCGAGGATCGCAGGACCATAGGAGCCGACGTAATCGATAAAGCGGTTACCGTCGGCATCGAAAACGTAGGCGCCGCTGGCGTGCTCGATAAACAGCGTGGACCCTGTGACGGCCGACCACGCGCGCACGGGAGAATTTACCGCGCCGGGAATTTTTTTCAGTGCACGTTGGAGAAGGTCACGCGATCTTTTACTTCGCAAGTTCATCCTGATGTTCCTGTCGTTATCATCGGAGGAGACAGGGAGTTTAATTTTTCGCCGTACGATAGATTTTTGAATTCATCGAAACATAATTTTTCAATTTACGGAAAGAAATTTTCTGATCGCGCGAACAGGCTCCTGGAGCGGCTGTGCTGCGATCAGGCAAAACTGTTGCGAAACTCATCGCATTCTCACGTCACGCGCCGATCACAAAAATCCGCAAGGGAAATTCCTGTAATTCCGCGCGGTTCTCTAATTTTTGATTCGCTCGCTTGAGCCTCGCTTGCAAAGGCATTATCTCCTTTCACTGGCCGTCGCGATTTCGCTAAACCCAAAAAACCAGACTCGATAATGGGTCGACCTCGTGCGCAAAGTTATGGGCCTGAAGCGCGTTTCGATCAACGCTGCTCCATTGAAATCAGAGGCCCACAAATCCATTCCGCGCATTCGTGAGTTGATAGTTTATCGGTTTTGGCGTCGCTGTTGCTGACCGTTACAAGGGAAACCGTACTTATCAACACCTGTGAATAAGGCTGTGCGTAATTAATCGATCTTTGTTCAGACCCGCAATCGGGCAATGGGGTTGCTCGACTTCTGGGAGGGGACCAAATGGACGGTTTATGGGAACGGGCCGCCGATCGCATGCGTGATCAGCTCGGCCAAGTCGGCTTCGAAACCTGGATTGGACCTTTGACCTTCGTCGGCGTGGATGCAGGTACCGCGACGATCGAGGCGCCTAATCGCTTTTTCAAAGATTGGGTCAATGAACGCTACCTGACACTGCTGCGGCAATCACTTTCCGCCGAAGTCGGCGAGCCGGTCGACGTCAGACTCACGCTCGGACAAAACGGCGCGATGGTGATCAAGTCCGCCACCGGCAATGGACACGTACACGGCAATGGCAACGGCAAACCTACTGCCTCGACGATGAACCCTCGGACTGAAATGCAGGCACGCGATCGCCATCCTCAGCTGAACCCGCGTTATACTTTCACCGAATTCGTGGTCGGTTCGGGAAATCAGTTCGCACATGCCGCCGCGTTGGCGGTCGCCAATCAGCCGGGCGAAAAATACAACCCACTGTTCATCTACGGTGGGGTCGGCCTCGGCAAGACCCACCTGGTCAATGCGATCGGGCATCAGATCTGGCAAAGCGATCGCAACAAGAAAGTTCTCTTCATGTCGGCGGAAGTCTTCATGAACGAGCTCATCAACTCGATTCGCCGCGACAAAACCACCGAGTTTCGCGATAAGTTCCGCCGCGTCGATGCGCTCATCCTCGACGATGTGCAATTCCTGGCCGGCCGCGATCGCACCCAGGAGGAATTCTTCCATACCTTCAACTCGCTCCACAGCGAGCGGCATCAGATCGTGCTGACCTCGGATAAAGTGCCGAAGGACATCCCGGGACTGGAGGATCGCCTGCGCAACCGGTTCGAGTCCGGCCTGATTGCCGATATCGCGCCTCCCGACCTCGAAACCCGCATCGCGATCATCCAGAAGAAGGCGGCCATCGAGCGCCTGCGGCTGCCCTCGGATGTGTTTCTTTACATCGCGCAAAATGTATCAACTAACGTTCGCGAACTCGAGGGCTGTCTGACTCGGCTGGCCGCGCTCGCCTCGCTGAACAATTGCGAGATCACGCTTGGAGTTCGCGCGCAAGGCGCTGCACGATTTGATTCGCCGTCAGGAACAGAAACCCGATGTGGAATCGATCCAGCGCACGGTGTCGGATTCGTTTCATGTTCGCCTCGCCGATTTGAAATCGAAGAAGCGCACCCAGCACATCGCGTTCTGCCGCCAGGTCGCGATGTATCTATGCCGCAAGCTCACCGACTCATCGTTTCCCTGCATCGGCGAGGCGTTCGGCCGCGATCATTCCACCGTCATCCATGCGTACAACCTGATTGCCCGCCGAATGAGCAATGACTCGGCCTTTCGGATGTCGATCGAAAAAATCGAACGCGAACTAAAAGCGATCCGTAACGCGGCGTGAGATGACAACCTTGTTCACAGCAGGTGGAAAAGTGGCGGGCGTATCGACAGCCGCGCGCGGGCGCGCCTCGGCTCGCGCGATCCGGGCTGCGATCTCGTCGACAGCTTTACGACTGGCGATTTCCTTTTGTTTCTGAGACCTTGAAGGCACCATCAACAAATGCACAGCACCTACTATTACTTCTGACTTTTCCTAAGAAAGAATTAATATAGGAGTATTAGGATCGGGTCGCGCACTATGGGAATTGTTGTCGAACGCCAATCGCTCATGAACGGTCTCTCGCTGGTCCAGGGAATCGTCGAACGCCGCAACACGGTGCCGATTCTCGGCCACGTGCTGATCGAACCCGAAGCCCAAAGCATCCGGCTCGCCGCCACCGATCTCGAGGTCGGCATCAGCACCAATGTGCCATGCAAATCGGGCAAGGAAAAAAGCCTCACCCTCAATGCGCGCAAGCTGTTTGAAATCGTGCGCGAGACTGAGGGCGACGAATTTTCCATCAATTCGCTCGATAATGATTGGGTCGAACTGAAATGCGGACGCTCGCGGTTCAAAATGATGGGCCTCGATCCGCGCAGTTTCCCCGCGATGCCGAGTCAGTCGACCAAGGCCGACGGCCCCAAAAAATCGGTGAAGGCTTCACTCACCGTGAGCGCCGCCGTCCTCGCCGCGATGATCGATAAAACCATTTTCTCGGTCAGTCCCGATGAGGCGCGCTACAACCTCAGCGGGGTCTATCTCGAGGCTCACGATGCCGGCAAAGCGCGCATGGTCGCCACCGACGGTCATCGGCTCTCGATGATCGATCGCGTCGTTCCCGGATTCGCAATGGAAGGCGGCACCATCATTCCGCGCAAGGGCCTGACCGAACTGCGCAAGCTCCTCGATGCGGGTGGGGAATCGGAAGTGAAGCTGCTCCTCGATGGCCAACTCGCCTCGCTCAAGCGCGGCCCCACCGAAGTATCGATGCGGTTGGTCGAGGGCGAATTCCCCGACTACCGCGGCGTGGTGCCGAAGCAGACCAAGCATCACATCAAGGTCGGCCGTGACGCGCTGCAGGCCTCGATAAAGCGCGCGGCGATTTTTTCCAACGAGCGCTACCATGGCGTGAAGCTCGCGCTCGCCGTCGGCTCCTTGACCGTATCGTCCACCAGCCCGGAGATGGGTGAGGCGAGCGAGACCATCGATGTCGATTATCGGGGCGATGAGTTCTCGGTCGGCTTCAACGCAGCGTATCTGTTGCAGGCGCTCGCCGTGATTCCGGCCGAGAGCGAAATCGATCTAGGCCTCTCGGATGAGGCCAGTCCTGGTTTGCTCCGGACGCCCTCGGACAGCGAATTCAGTTACGTCGTAATGCCGATGCGGCTGTAGTTGATGGGATTAGCGCCACATGCCGCGAATTATCAAAAGCATGTGATTGTCAGCGTTCGTGGAATCTCTCGCGGAGCAGTGCGGAGGATGGTTTAGGCGGGGGAAGCGAGTTCGGCCGATAGAACAGCAGAAGAACTTGTGAGACGAGCCCGCGCGAGTGGCCTCACCGATGAACGCATAATCATCGAGCTCGCGAGATCAGAAGGTAACTATGCGAGGCTCCACGAAACAGCGCGCAGGTACGCGCCGGCGCTAGGTATCAGCTACGCGCGATTTATGATGATTGCTCGTGGGCATGGGACGGGTCAGCAATGAGACGTTCGAGAGCTTCGATTCCCCTGCGGCCCCATTGAGGCCACGTATCATGGGCTCGCTTCAAATCCGAATCAGAGAGTTTCAATTCATCGGCTATCAGTGATCGGATCGGATCGGGAACTATTAGTTCTCGTCCTCTAGGGCGGATAAGATCGGTGTGCTCAGGAATTACGCGAATCTTAGCGGCGTGATCCCAATCTTCGGGACGAATCTCCAGTTCGTAAAATTTCGTCTTTAGTGCTTCACCATGGTCGGACCGGCACTCGTCGATCGCACGATCGATCGTATTGAAAATGGCGCGATTAGGTTTCCGGAGTTCCTCGACGAATTCGACAAGAATCTCACCTCTATCGGTCAGCCTGTTGTTTTTGTGCAAGTGCCCGCTCAGTACGAGCGTGTCGTAAGCTCGTCTGAGATCGTCGCTGTACGCTCCGTATTTGTAACGATAAAAACGAAAATGCGGGCCGACCAGATTTTTCGCTCTCAACCGGAGCTCAACCCAGAAGCAGGTTTTCTGAGCTTTGGTATTCCCAAGAACGGGGGCCGCACCCTTCAGGATGTAAGCAAGCAATGCTCGGTCTACACTATCCTGATAAGGCTGCATAAGCGACACCCTAGTCTATCGTAGATCGGCGCTCAAGATCTCCACCAAGAGCCACCACAAGTCGCCGTATTTGCTTGAGAATTGAGCCCTTGCGAACCGCGGACGACAAGACTCCGCGCGCTCACCGCGCAGCACACCATCAGTTTGTGTGCCTATCCGTTTCAGTGCGAGGGACTTGATGCGCTCGCGCCCAGCTTCACCAGTACCACTTTATTGCGATGCTGGTAGTTCGATTCCCATGGGTACGAGGCCTCCTCTGCGAGGACCTCGGTCGGCATCCCGATGCTCGCAAGATCTCGCCGCCGCACGATCACCCATTCGATTTTTCCCGCGCTGACCGCATTCGCGAGGTCGTTCGGCTTGTCGAATTCCGCCAGCGGCGCGCCCGGATCGAGATAAAATAGCGGTCCTACCGTCCGATACAGGCCCAGATGGTCGGTCTGCGCACCAATCTCATTGCGAACTGCTAACGCGAACGGCTTTTCCCCTGCGATACGCTTCGGCCGCCGGCATCGCGAAAATGTATATGTAAATCATCGCGGCATACGCGGCGACGCCCATCGAAAGCATCATGCGTTGCCGGCTGACATTGCGAAATGTGTAGATGATCGTCGCAAGCACGACTGCCCACATCGCCACGAAGACGAGGCGATCGGGAGCGGCGGGGAACTGCGCCATCAGGCCCGGCAGCACCGCCGACGGCGGAATCAACAGCGCGAATCCCGCGATCACAATCGCCACGAAAATCCAGTAGCCGAGGTTGAGTAGTCCGCGACCCCATCCGGAGAGCCGCTCGGAGGGCGAGGTTAGCAGCCGCGCAATCAGCATCGCGGCCGGCGGCAGAATGGGCAGGATGTAATAGCTGCGCCGCGAGCCCGACACGGTGAAGAAAATAAACGTCGACCAGAAGAAAATCAGTGTGAAGCGATCGCTTTTGGCCGGCTCGGCCGCGATGCTTCGTTCGTGATGCGCCTGGACCAGCGCGGCGGGCAGCAGAATCGCCCATGGTGCCATCAGCGCGAAGATTACGTAGAGGTACAGGTAAATCGGCCCGCGATGGTCGAAGGGCTCGAAAAAACGCACCACGTTTTCGCGAAAAACCATGTCGAGGCCCGCGCTCGATCCCATGATGGCGCGCGAAATCCGAAACGGCGTCATGTAAATCGCGAGGCCGAGCGGGACCGCGATGAGCGAGCGCCAGTTGAACAGCCATCGATTTCGCTCGATCATCCATCGGATGCGCTCCGCGATGGCGCCATGCAGGATTTTCTCGCCGAACACCGCCCATCCGTCGGACAGCGTCGCGTATAGCCCCATCACCATTATCGGCAAAACAAAGCCAAGCAGTCCCTTGGTCAACGAGGTGACGGCCATGATCATCCACAGCCATATGACCCACCATCCGACGGGACGGTCCTCGTATTTCAGGAACAGCAGCAGCGCCGCGAGCTCGCCGGTAATGGTTTCGACATCGGCGGACGCGTGACGCGAGAAAAAAACGAAACTGAAGCTGGTCGCCAGGATAAATCCTGCGATGACGCCGATGCGCAGGTCATAGAGGCGGCGCGCGAGCAGGATCAGCAGCCCCACCGCGAGCAGCCCCGCAATCGCGCATGGCAGCCGCGCCGCAGTTTCGTTGAGGCCTCCTGTAATCCACGTCGCGGCGAGCACCAGCCAATACGAACCGAGCGGCTTGTCGTAATAGAGATGGCCATTGATGGTGGGCCAGAAATAGTTGCCGGTCCGGATCATCTCGCGCGAGATTTCGGCCCAGCGAAATTCCGACGACCATAGCGCGCGCGCGCCGAGCCGGGTGAAATAGAGGATGGCCGTGAGCGCGATAACGCTCCATCCGGCGAGGCGCCAATCGATGGGCCGGTCTATGAAAGCGCGCGATGGCGGAGCAAAATTCGCCCCAGAATCGGCTTCCCCGGTGAGTTGATTCCGATGCACGCCGCCATGCTACCGTCGCCGCCCCGCGCGAGCGAGTAGCGCGACCCTGCTCCGCAAGGCCATCTGTACGCCTTAGCGACGTGGGAAGGAGGATCCAGCAGCTGCGTAGCCCCCTGACCGTGCGATTTGGCGGCGCTAGTTCTACGAACAGATCTTCTGCAGCGATCGCTCGCTCGAAAGCATTCTTTCCTGCATCCAGGACATCCGATCCGCCGGTGCGAGGAATGCGAGAATCCAGCGAGTTCGCGATAGCTATAAGGACCAAGGCCATCTCAAGATTCTAACGGGGCGTTTGCGAACGCCCCCTACCAGTTTTGCAATCGCGGATTGCCCCCGAGGAGCGTTCGGACCTGCCGAAATGTCTCCAAACGAGCCACATTCTGGAAAATGTCACCGCAAACCTCTGACCTTGTAGCCACGTTCCGCTCGCCACCCAGATTGGGAAACGGCAACAGCCATGGAACCGTAGGGGTCGTTCGCGAACGACCCGCAGCGATATTGCAGTGCCAGAAGATCTTTACGATAGGGAACGACTGAGCCATCGCATCGTCGCCGCGGCGGACGACCCTCTACACAGAACCGGGGCACGTCGCCACAGGTCGGTGAAAATCCGGCAAAAGATAGGCGGCTGCCAGGCCGCGCGCGCATTTTTACTGTCGATCGGCCGTTTGGTTTCGATGGATCTCGGCGCGTGATACCGTCGAAGGAAGGCGCGAGCGAGTAGCGCGAACACCCGCTCCGACTCGTCACGTCATCAGAAAATTCGCCAACTTTTCCATTTTGAAAGAGCCTCCATGAGCGACCAGCATCAGCATCCCGACCGCAAGCCTAATCGATTGATCAACGAGCAGAGCCCGTATCTGCGCCAGCATGCATACAATCCCGTCGATTGGTATGCGTGGGGGAACGAGGCGCTCGCGCGCGCCAAAGCGGAAAACAAACCCATCCTGCTGTCGATCGGATATTCGGCCTGCCATTGGTGCCACGTGATGGAGCGCGAGTCGTTCGAGAACGAAGGCATCGCGCGTCTAATGAACGAAAATTTCGTTGCCATCAAGGTCGATCGCGAGGAGCGCCCCGACCTCGACCACATCTACATGGAAGCGGTGCAGATGATCACCGGGCGCGGCGGATGGCCGCTGACGATGTTCCTGACGCCCGACGCGAAGCCGTTTTTCGGCGGCACCTATTTTCCTCCGGTCGATCGCCAGGGGATGACCGGATTTCCTCGCGTGCTGATGGCGGCGGCGGAGGCCTACAAACGCGGCGCGCATGAAGTGCAACATAATGTAGAAAAACTTACCGAAGCGTTAGATGCGCTCGGCACCTATGCCGGCGGCGAGGGCGAGATTGCGCGCGATTTGCCGATCGCCGCGGCGCATGCGCTGGCGCGCTCCTACGACAGCGTGAACGGTGGCCTCGGAAACGCCCCGAAGTTTCCCAACACCTTTGTGTTTTCGCTGTTCCTGCGCGGCTACGATGCGGACGACGATCCCAGCTTCGCGACCATGGTGCGCGACACGCTCAGCAAAATGGCGAGGGGCGGCATCTACGATCAGATTGGGGGCGGGTTCCATCGCTACAGCGTCGACGATCGATGGCTGGTGCCACATTTCGAAAAGATGCTGTATGACAACGCGTTGCTGGCGCGGCTCTATCTCGATGCGGGCCGCGCGCTGAATGAGCCGGAATTTCTCACCATCGCGCGCGAGATCCTCGACTACGTGTTGCGCGAGATGACCAGTCCCGAGCACGGATTCTATTCCACTCAGGATGCCGACAGCGAAGGCGAGGAAGGGAAATTTTTCATCTGGACGCCCGATGAAGTCGAAACAATTCTCGGCGACAAGCTCGCGCCGATTGCGGAGCGATATTTCGACATCAGCGAAGAGGGAAATTTCGAAGGCAGCAACATTCTGCATCGCACGATCGAGCTGACCGACGCGGCCAAGCAGTTCAAAATCACGCCCGAACAAATGGCCGACGCGATCCGCGACCATCAAGGAGAGGCTGTTCGAGGCGCGCGAGAAACGCATCAAGCCCGGCCGCGATGAGAAAATCCTCGCGGCGTGGAACGGCATGATGATTTCGGCGTTTGCGGAGGGTTATCGCGCGCTGCAGGAGCCGCGCTACCTCGAAGCGGCCGAGCGCGCGGTAGATTTCGTGATGACGAAGCTGTGGGACGGGCACGCGCTCCGGCGATCCTACAAAGACGGCGTCGCGCGCTTCAATGCGTACCTGGAAGACTACGCGATTGTCGCAAATGCCATGATCGATACGTATCAGGCATCATTGGACCCGAAATACCTCGCGCATGCGCGCACATTAGCGGATGTGATCCTCGCGCGCTTCCTCGATAAGCAACGAGGCGGATTTTTCTTCACTTCGGAGGATCATGAGGAGCTCATCACGCGCTTCAAGGGCGCTTTCGATGGCTCCACGCCCTCGGGGAACAGTGCCGCAGTGATGGCATTGCTCCGGCTTCATGGCTACACCGGCGACGAGCGCTACTTTTTGGAGGCCGAACGCACGTTGATGTTATTTCATGAATTCATGGAAAAGCAGCCGTTTGCCTTCTCGCATCTACTTGAGGGGGTGGACCTGTACATGCGGGGGCCGGTCGAGGTGGTCATTATAGGCGACCGATCTTCGCCGGATTTTCGTGAATGGATGGACCGCATCGGGCTGCTATACGTCCCCAACCTCGCGATTTACGCCCTCGATTCGAAAAATCCGTCATCGGATTTCGTCCCAGAACAGGCGAGGGATAAGCATCAAGTAAACGGTCAACTAACGGCATACGTCTGCCGCGACCGCACCTGCTCGATGCCGCTGACCTCGTACAAAGACCTGGAGAGGGAAGTGCGCGGCTGAAGGGTCGGGAGAGGAGCCAGGACACTTCCATCGCCGGATAACTTCGGAGGTGTGATTTGGTCCCCAGATGCCTGAAACTCCTGCTACCGGTTCTTTCCCTGTTCGCGCTCGCTGGATGCGCCGCGCTGGCGGGCCTCTTCAATGGTGGAAGCAGCAGCACTACCTCGACGACGTTTGCCGCGCCCGCCGCGGGAGCCGCGACCGCCTCGGTGCCTTCGATACTCGATCAGGTGGAACCGTCCACCAAGCTCGCGATGTTTTCGCCGTCCGCGCTGCTCGATGGGAGTGCTTCACTCGATCGGATTATCGTACAATCGCAATGCGAGTTCCGCAGCGCCGATCCCCCATTCCTAGTGCCTACCACCGTCGCCAACAAGAACTGGACCTTTACCGGCCGCGTCGAGAAGGCGAAGAAGCATTTCGGTGCGGACGCGGAGGCGCTGGAATATCGCAGTTGGTTCGGCTTCGGCGCCGGCAAGCAACAACTCAATAGCTGGCCGGTCAGTATGGTGACCCTCAGTGAAATGCCCAAGGCCTATCTTGACGACCGGCTCACGATGCTTTCCGATCATACATACCAGGTGAACAAGGCGCAGACCGATGCGCTCGCCGCCGATTACATCAATGAGTCGCATAAGATTCAGGATCGAGTGCAAATTCTGGTTTCGTCGTTCGACCCGACCAAATGTCCTACGCAGTAGCTCAAGCACGATGGCCCGATGACTAACGCGCTACCGATGCAGGCGGTGCCCGCTGGGAAACCGCATCGGTTCGAGGCGATCGTCGAGAATCGGCCCTCGACGCTGGTGCCGGGGCCGCTGCGAGTGGTGGCGTTCAATGCTCAGGGCGGCACGCGCTTCGATGGTATCGTCCGATGCCTCACGAAGGAGCCCTTGCGGAGCGCGGCGGTCATCCTGTTGAGCGAGATGGATTCCGGCACGGTTCGTTCGGGCCGTCGCAAAGTAGCCAGCGAGCTGGCGCAGGTGTTCGGGCTGAGTTGCGTGTATGTTCCGGAGTTCGGACTGGTAGCCGCAGATGGCTCGATGCGCGCATTTCTTGGTAACGCGATCCTCGCGCGTGAACCCATCGAGGACGTCATTGCGATCGCGCTGCCCAAGGTCAGTAACCGGAATCACCTTCCCCGCGGCCTTGGTCGTCTCCGGCGCGAAGGCAGTCAGGTCGCGATCATCGCGACGATTAAGGTGCGCGGCAGAAAGGTGCTGGTCTCGGTGGCGCATCTCGACAGCCGCTCGCATCCGCGCGGCCGCGACCTCCAAATCGCTACCCTGCTCGAAGATTTCCCGCCCGAGGGTCCCGCCATCTTTGCGGGCGATCTCAACACGACCACAGTTGAACTGTCCCATCGATCCCACTTCCGGCGCGTGGCGCGCGAGATGCTGCTCAACTCAAAACGCTTCCGCTATCCTCAAGAACACGAGCCGTTGCTGGCGCGTCTCGGCAAGGCCGGCTTCGAGGTCCGTGGCGCCAATGTCGAAGGGGCTGCAACCTTCACGTTCGCACGCGCGGTGCCTCCCTGGATGCGGCCCAAGCTCGATTGGATTGGCCTGCGCGGCTTGGAGCCGGTGCCCGGCTCGGCGATGGTGGTCCCGGCGCGCCCTAACTTCTTTGCGCCGCGCGTATCGGATCACGAATTCATCGCGGTCGATGTAGCGATATGACGTCGATGCTCACGGATTGAAGATCGACGGAATGTCGCGCCGCCCATGAAGCACGCGAGCCACTTCAATTCCGCCGGCAGTTTCGCGGTAAAAAATGAGGTAGTTGCCTACCGCAAAGCTTCGAATCGAGGCGTCCAGTTCCCGGCCGCAGACGACCTGCCTTAGCCGAGCCGGCCAGGAAGCTGCACTTTTCATAAATCTCGTTGACGAAGTGATCCGCCGCCTCCAGATTGTCTTGAGCGACGTAAGCCCAGAGGTCGGTCAGATCGCTCTCGGCGAGCTCCGAAAGTATGACCTTGCTCAATCAGGTCGGCCTTTTTTGAGGCCCGCAGCCGCGGCAATCCGTTTCCGTCCTTGGCGTTTGATTCGTTTCAGAGTTTGTTCATTGAAGTTTCGTTTCCGTCCTTGGTCGAGCTGTTCAATCCCGAGCCGGACCTCGTGACGCAAATTATTGAGCTGATCGCGCTCCTCCAGCAGCCGTAGCGCCTCACGAATTACTTCACTGGCCGAAGCGTAGCGCCCGGAATTGACGCGCGCGGCGACGATTTCTTCCAGTTCCGGAGTTAACGAGACGTTCACTGCTGCGACTCCTCTCTAATGCGTATTCGTCCGAGAATAACAGAATCTGTCAATCTTTGACATTTCGAGCAGTGAACCCGTACCGCTTGAAAACTACGAACCGCCCTTATGGGCTAACACGCGGGCTCTCTGTTTCCGGCGCGCACTCGTCTACAATCCCGCGCGTCCCAAGCGGCGCAGCGCGCCACGTTCGTAAAGGAGATGGTCGATGGCGTTCAATGGACTCGGACTTCATCTGGGAAATCTCTCGCGGCTGTCGGATGCCGAAAGCCGCTCCATCAGCCCGGAAAATCCGACCGGCGAGCGCGGCAAAGGCGCGATGGCAATTCCCGATTCTGCCACCAGCCCGGCGCGCGAACTCGGCCAGGGATGGAAGGTCAGACCCTACATCACCATAAAGTCAGGCGAGACTGCGGAGCTCGCGAACATCGTCGGGCCCGGGGCGATTCAACAAATCTGGATGACGCCGACCGGCCCGTGGCGCGACAGCATCCTGAGATTTTACTGGGACGGCGCCGATGCGCCCGCGGTCGAATGCCCGGTCGGGGATTTCTTCGCCTGCGGATGGAACAAGTACGCGCAGGTTTCCTCGCTCGCGGTCTGCGTCAATCCCGGGAGCGCGTTCAACTGTTACTGGGAGATGCCGTTTCGCAAAGCGTGCCGCATCACGATGACGAATATCGGCGAGGCACCGATGATCCTCTTTTATCAAATCAACTACACGCTGACCGAGGTGCCGGAAGACGCCGCGTATTTTCACGCGCAGTTCCGCCGCGTCAATCCGCTGCCGTACGGCGAAGTCCACACCATCGTGGATGGAGTGCGCGGGCGCGGCCACTACATCGGCACCTACCTCGCATGGGGGGTGAATAACTCCGGGTGGTGGGGCGAAGGTGAGGTCAAATTCTTCCTCGATGGCGACAAGGAGTTTCCGACTATCTGCGGCACCGGCACCGAGGATTATTTCTGCGGCTCGTACAACTTCGATGTCGGCAAGGAGAACGGGGGCTATCGCGAGTTCACCACGCCCTATGCGGGGCTGGCGCAGGTGATCCGCCCCGATGGCCTCTATCAGTCGCAGCAGCGCTTCGGGATGTATCGATGGCACATCATGGATCCGATTCGGTTCAAGCGCGACTTGCGAGTGACGATCCAGGCGCTCGGGTGGCGCAGCGATCCCTTCAAGCGCGGCGCGCGTTTCCTGCAGTTGCAGGATGACATCGCATCAGTGGCGTATTGGTATCAGACATTACCGGCAGCACCGTTTCCAGCGCTGCCCGCGCGCGACTATCTGCAGATCATTTGACGGGGTGAGGTCGAGAGCCAGCTCGTTAGTCTTCGAGGCCGTACTTTTCGATTTTCGCGTAGAGCCGCTTGCGCGAGATCTTCAGCGTGCGGGCCGCATGCACTTTGTTCCCACCCGCCATCTCGAGCGCCCGCGCGATAATGTCGCGCTCGGCCTCCGCGAAGGTGCCGACCGCGACGGCAGTTCCGCCTTGCAGCGGGCTCTGCCCACGTTTGCCGCTGATGGCCGGGGGTAAGTTGGAGAGCTCGATCATCGGGGTGCGGCCGAAAATGAACGCGCCTTCGATCGCATTGGAGAGTTCGCGCACATTTCCCGGCCACGGATATTCGCGCAGTGCCTGCAGCGCATTGTCTTCGATGCCGGTGACCTGGGTCGGACGCACCAGCTTCTGATTGAACAGATCGATGAAATGCCCCGCCAAAAGCGGGATATCCTCGGCGCGGTCGCGCAATGGCGGCACACGCAAAATGCTCGCCTGCAGGCGATAGTACAGATCCTGGCGGAACACCCGATCCTGCAGCGCCTGCTCGGGATCGCGATTGGTCGACGCGATCACGCGCACATCGATGGAGACCTCGGCACTCGCGCCGACCGGGCGCACCTTGCGTTCCTGGATCGCGCGCAGCAGCTTGCTCTGCGTGTCCGGGTTCATCTCGGTGATTTCATCAAGGAAGAGCGTTCCGCCCTCCGCGGCGCGAAACAGCCCGAGATATTCCGCCGTCGCGCCGCTGAATGCTCCCCGCTTGTAGCCGAAGAGTTCGCTCTCGATGAGTTCCTTCGGCAGCGCGGCACAGTTAAGAGGCACGAAAGGCGAGTTTGGATTGGGACCACATTCGTGGACCGCGCGCGCGACCAGTTCCTTGCCGGTGCCGCTCTCTCCAACTATCAGCGCGATGGCGCGGGCGCGGCCCACCGCCTCGATACGCCGATAGAGCTCGCGCATCGCCGGGCTCTTCCCGACCAGCCCGTGGAACCGCGTCCGTTCTTCGGGTGGGAGATACTTGGCTTCGAGTTCCAGCGCGTGGATACGGGTTGCGGCCGAGGCCCATTGCGATCGCGAGTACGAATCGACCAGCAGAATGATCCGAATGTGACTCAGCTTGTCGAATTTGTTGTACACCTCGGTAGTGGGAGGAGGTTCCTGCGGAAAAACCGCCTGGGCCGCTTCTTCAAACAGATGCAACGATGCGATGATCTCCTGCAGCGGCACATGATGCTCGGCCAACTCCTCGCCGAGTTTCAGGATCGCGCGCGCATAACCGTCCATGTCCTTCTGCAGCAGACACTCCTGGTTGCGCAGCAGGGCGGGTTCGAAAATGCTGCGAAACTCGGCTTCCGACAACGCGCGTCGATCCCCGAAATGCAGTTGATAGAGTTCGTACCAGACGCTGACGACTTCGGCGCGCCGATCGCGGACCGCGGTCAGGACGTTATGCAACTCGTCCAGATCCTCGTCCCATAACAGATGGAAATAGCGCGGCGGATCTATCCGCGTCACACCCTTGATCGGCTCATTCATCGAGAGCGCCTTTGACGGACCGGCCTTTTCAGTGACTGACAATTTGGTTACGTCACCTTCCGCTGCTGCATTACCAGCAAAACCTACCAATCGTTAGCTCGGCAGCCATCTTATCCAGATGATGCCTGGACCTGCCAGCACCGCAATCCCGGCAAGCGTAGGGAGCTATTCGATCAATAAGGTGCAGATGATTTGATTCATAGAGTTAGCACAACAGCCGAGCAGGCGCGAAAGACCAAAAACCAACTCGATTGTCGGCGCGGCGCGGGAAAATCCTCGGTGTCAACCTGCGAGGTCGTCAAGATGGTCAATCTCTGGGTGGAAATAGGCAGCATTTACTTGCCTCCCGCTGGTTTCGCCAAATAGTGTGACAGGGCTCGCTAGCGCTTTGGTCTGGGGGATTGTGCTAATGCTTTGCGAGCAACAATGGGGGCTACGTGCAAGCAGTAACCATCCTCGGCGGGGGGCCGGCCGGTTTAGCGACCGCTTTCTATGCCCATCGCGCGGGTGTGCCATTCCAGTTATTCGAAAAATCCTCGCGGATGGGCGGCCTCTGCCGCACCCTGCGGCTCGGCGAGCATTCATATGACTGCGGAGCGCATCGGTTCCATGATCGCGACCCCGAGATAACCGCCGACATTCGCGCGATTATGGGTGATGAGTTGGTGTCCGTTTCTGCACCGAGCAAAATCTACGATCGCGGCCGTTTTATCGATTTTCCCCCCACCCCGCTCAATGTCTTGTTCTCGGGTTTCAATTTGTGGGAAACCGGCCGTATCGGAGTCGAGCTGATTCGCTCGCGCCGCCACTCCGCGCCCGCCGTATCCTTTGCCGACTTCGCCGTGAAGCAGTTTGGCGAAACCCTCGCGCGCCGATTGCTGCTGAACTATTCCGAGAAGCTCTGGGGCTTGCCTGCCGATCAGCTCTCCCCCGATGTCGCCACGCGCCGCCTGCAAGGAATGACGTTGACTTCGCTCTTTTTCGAGGTGCTGTTTCCGAAGAAGAAGACCACTCACATCGATGGCAGCTTTCTTTATCCGCGCGAGGGCTACGGCCATATCGTAGAAACCCTGGAAGCCACCCTCCCGGCTCATTCGGTCAACGCCGGTCACGATATCGTGCGCCTCGAATGCGATCGGAATCGTATCCGACGGATCCACTTTGAGGGGAAACCTCATTACGATCCGGAATCGCGCGTCGTGTCGACCCTGCCGCTCACGCTGACGGTAAGATTCCTCGGCGACGAGGTTACCGACGACGTTCGTGAGGCAGCCTCCGGATTGCGCTTTCGCCACATCCGGCTGTTCTTCCTGCGCCTCGCGCAGCCGCGCGTATCCGACAACGCATCGATCTATATTCCGGATCCACAGATGTGCGTGACGCGAATGTATGAACCCCGCAATCGCTCGCCGAAGATGGCGCCGCCCGGCGAGACTTCACTCGTGGTTGAGGTGCCGTGCTTCACCGACGATGCGATCTATGCGACCCCGACCGAAGAGCTCGCGGGCCGAGTGCTCGCCGAGCTCGACAGCATCGGGATCATCAGCGCGGCCAAGGTCGTTGAGTGGCGGCATCACTTTTTAGCCAATGCCTACCCGGTTTATTCGCTCAACTACCAGGCGCGGGTGGCGCGAATCATCGAGGCGCTGGGATCGATCTCGAACCTCGATCTGATCGGTCGCGGCGGCCAGTTTTTCTATACTCATCTGCACGACCAGCTTCGCTTCGGCAAAGACTACATCGCGCGGCTTTCAGATTTCTCAAACGAACCAGCCGAGGAACCTTTCGCCATAGCGGCAAATAGCTAAACGCCGGCCATTCTTCTGGCGCGGGTCGCGCCACTGCATCGAACGGCTACGTCAAAATCACACCAGATCGACGGAACGGTCGAGCGATGAATCATCCGCCGACATCTTGAGCCGATTCTCCAACGGACGTTAGGAGACGCGCAGGACGAATTTCGTCGTCAGCTTTTAGTTAACAATCAGCGCGCAAAATCTCAGGCACGCCGCATGCTCTGAACAGCCTCGTTCGCGACCGAGGGAGGTTGGAAAGCATGACTGCGCATCCACGAGCATATTTGGCGGCACTTGGGATACTGATGATGGGGGTAGTGGGCCCGACGACGGCATCCGCGGCGGGCAGTGCCGCCAAAGTTTCGTCATCGCGCGCCATGGAAGCGCGCCTCGAAGCCCTCGAGCGCCAGAATCAGTTGCTGGAGGAGCAAAACCGCGCCATCCAGGGTCAGCTATCATCGCAGAAGGGCGAGATTGACGCGCTCAAACAGCAGCTTCAAGTGACCACGCAACCGGTAGCCAGCCTTCAGACCGAGGTTCCGAAACTTCAGGAGCAGGTCGCGGCCGTCCAAGAAGCGCAGATCCACGTGCCCTTCGAGATCGGTTTCCGCACCGGATGGTCCGAATCGCCCTATGACATGCCGGGTGGGTTCTTCTACGGGGCTTTCCTCAACCATGGGTTGTTGTCGCATGAGGATGGAATTCCCGGCGGCTTCGTGACTGGCGAATTGATGGCGGGATGGACCCAGGGAAATCACGCGACTACCAACGGCAATCTTCTGGCGGTGCTCACCAAGAGCGAATCCAGCGCATGGATCGACACCGTCGAGATCCAGCCGACCGTGCAGTATCACCTCGATCCCGCTCTCGTAGGGTTGCCGCAGCTTGCCGCGGTGAAACCCTACGTGCTGGCGGGACCTGGAATGTGGATCAACCTGATGAGCACTCCGATCGTCGTTAAGAGTGGCCCGGGCTCCGGTTATCGCCACTATGATGCCGACGTCCAGGGCGGAGGCGTATTCGGCCTCGGCACCGAGATGACGTTGGGAATGATCCCTCTGGAACCGATCCAGCGCATCCTGGACAAGACCTTCGTCGGCGCGGAATGGCGCTACAACCAGTTCGGCAACGGCGAGGCATTCCAGCAATACACCGGGTCGGTGGGCTTCGGCTGGTAAGGTATTCATAACGCCGGTCCACGTTCGGACCAAATCTGCTATTATGTCGTCAATGGCGCCCTCCGAGGGGCGCCATTGGTCATTCAGAAAGGCGCGTTTCAACGAATGCAAAAGTGCCAAAACAAAGCCACTTTATCCGCGAAATTGCTGCACTTTATGGACCTGGGTGGTGCTCCGCCGGCGGCGCGCCGCCAGCTTCTCAATCGCGCTTCGACGCCGCTGACACTCCGCTTCAGCGGTTTCGCGCTCCCGCGAAAAAGGCGGGAGAAAGGATGGATCGAGAACGTTAGAAACAAACCCACTTCGGATGACGGGAGAACTCCAATTCCGCGAAAACAAAGCCACTTTGTCCTTATGATCAGGCGGATTAGTGCGATGGAAACGAACCCAGCTGATCGCTATCGACATGATGTCGATAGCGATCGATGCTAGGACAGCCCAGTTCATTGACAATCCTGTCAATCACGATTGACAACTCGCTCAATCATTTAGTAGGTGTTGGGGCTCGATGTCGAATGCGATTGCCAAACGGCGTCGGGCACGTCCTCTGGAGCGGCCCGAGCGTCGAGCATTGCTCCTCGAGTCCGCCATCCACGTGTTCGCGGAGCGCGGGCTCGGTGGCGCCCGCCATTCGCAGGTCGCGCGCGAGGCCAAGGTCTCGGTGCCTACGGTGTTCGTTTATTTTCCTACCCACGAGGCACTGGTGCGTGAGGTTCTCGAAGAGGTCGGGCGGTTTTTCCTTGAAATGACGGAGCGGGTCCATGACGCGAAACGTCCAGCGCCGGAAATCGTCGTCGAGCACGGCCGGGTTTTCGCCGACGCGATGGTGACCCATCCTGACTATGCGCGCGTGCTGCTCGAATGGAGTACCGCGCTACGCGATGAAGTGTGGCCGCTCTATCTGCAGTTCCATGAGAAAAACATCGGCATCATCGCGCGAACGATTCGGCGCTGGCGGATGGAAACCGGAAGTCAGCGCGACCCCGACGCCGAGGACGACGCGCGCGTGATCGCGTCGACCGGCTACGTCCTCGTCCAGATGAAAATGGCCAACCTGCCGGACTCGCGGATCGACCGCTTCCTGCAAACCCTGGCGCGCGACACGTTGGGCGAAGTCAAGGCGAGCGCCAGGAACGAGGCTCACATCACCGAATTCAACGTGGCGGTCGGATAGGGAAAGTTTAACCGATCAAGCATCAGCCAGATGGCTGAGAGTTAGCAGTCAAGGATCGCGAAGGAGAAAACCAATGCGCGTCGGGGCAACCATCTTCAATCAGAACTATAACGATTGGGATCGTTACGAGGCGGAAGAGAAAGGCCAATCGGTGGCGAAGCGGCCGGCCAAGTCGGACCGCGAAATTTTTAACGAAGAACTCAACATCGCGCGGATTGCCGATGAAACCGGCTTCGATGCGGTGTGGACCATCGAGCATCACTTCACCCCCTACACGATGGTCACCAATCCGCTGCAGTATCTGACCTACGTCGCGGGCATCACCAAGCGCGTTGACCTCGGCACGATGGTCGTCGTGCTGCCATGGCACAATCCGGTGCGCGTCGCCGAAGACGTCAACATGCTCGACGCGTTCCTGGGACCCAAGCGCAACGTCATCCTCGGCGTCGGACGCGGATTGGGTCGTCGCGAGTATGCCGGCCTCGGCATCGATCAGAATGAGGCACGCGGCCGCTTCGACGAATCGTTGAAGGTGCTCAAGCAGTTGCTGGCCACCGGGAAGTGCGACTTTGACGGCGAATTCTACAAGATTCACGGGCTGCATATGCGGCCCCAGCCGGAAAAGGACCTGAGCGCGAATTTCTGGTGCGCCGGCGGTACTGCGGAGACGGTGGAAATCATCGCGAAGAACGATGTCAAACCGCTCACCATCCCCACTACCAGTCTCGACATTTCGCTCGCCGGCATGCGCCGCTATGCCGCGATTCGCCGCGATGCCGGCTTCGCGCCGAGTCATACCAGGCTCGCGCTGTGGACCTATGTCGCGGAGACCGAGAGCGAGGCCGAGCAGGGCGCGCGCCATATGCAGGAGTATGGCGACTCGGCGCTGCGCCACTACGAGCTGCTCGGCACTCATCTGAAGAGCATCAAGGGCTACGAACAGTACGGCGCGCAATCGGACGCGCTGCGCAAGAATCCCACGCTGTTCACCAAGGGCTTCTACAATACCCATCCGTGGGGCACGCCCGATCGCGCCATCAAGCGCGCGACCGAGCTCGCGAACGCGTTCGGCACTGACGAGATCATGTTCATTTTCAAATACGGCGCGATGCCGATTGACAAGGCGGAGAAGAGCATGCGCCTGTTTGCCAAGGAAGTAATGCCCGCGCTGAAGGCGTTGAACCCCAAGCCGATTGCGGCGGAAGAACAGGCGAGCGCGGCGGCAAGATAAAGCCCGAAAGATCAAACCTAAACCACACTCTAAGGAGAGCAACATTGAAAGTAGGCGGCGCAGTAATTTTCCAGAACCCCCACAACCAGATCTCGGATCGCGAGGTCTATACGCATGACCTCAAGATCGGCGACATGTACGAACCGCTCGGCTTCGATTCGATCTGGAGCGTCGAGCATCATTTCGACGACTACACGATGTGCCCCGACGTGCTGCAGTTCCTGTCCTACTACGCGGGACGCACCAAAACGATCGAACTCGGCTCGATGGTCGTCGTGCTGCCGTGGCACGATCCGATTCGCGTCGCCGAGCAGGTCTCGGTGATCGACCATCAGTCAAACGGCCGCATGGTGCTTGGGCCTCGGTCGCGGACTGGCGCGCATCGAGTACGACGGCTTCCGCGTGAACATGGGCGAATCGCGCGAGCGCTTCGTCGAATACGCCGAAATGATTATCGAAGGCCTCGAAAAAGGGCTACTGCGAGTACGACGGCAAATACCTGAAGCAGCCGCGCGTCGACATCCGGCCCAAGCCGTTCAAGTCGTTCAAGGGCCGCACCTATGCCGCGGCGGTGTCGCCCGAGTCCTCGCGCATCATGGCGAAGCTCGGCATCGGCATCCTGATTATCCCGCAAAAGCCGTGGGAAGCGGTCGCGCAGGAGCTCGCGGAGTATCGCCAGATCTACAAGCAGGTTAACGGCGGCGAGCCGCTCCCGACCATCGCGGCCGGATGGACCTTCTGCGACAAGAGCGTCGACCGCGCGCGTGAGATGGCGGTGAAGTATATCGGCGGCTACTGGCAGACCGCGCTGCGCCACTACGAGATGGCAGTCCGACCATTTCGGCAAGGCGAAGGGCTACGAGTACTACGAGCAGATGGCGAAGAACCTCAAGGGCGGCACCGATGCGTCCATCGAGTACTTCCTCAATCTGCAGGTCTGGGGCACGCCCGAGATGTGCTTCGACAAGATCGACGACATCCGCAAGCGCGTCAACGCGAACCATTTCACCGGCGTGTTCAGCTACGCGGGCATGCCGTGGGAAGACGCGGAAAAGAACCTGACTCTCTTCGCCAAGGAAGTGATGCCCGGAGCTGAAGAAGCTCAACGGCGCCCAGGCGAAGCAGTCGAACTTCGCGCGCGAGGCGATCGTAATGTGCCTCTCCGCGAGCGCCGAGCCTATCGGCGCTCGCGAATCGGAGGTCGATTTGCGCAGTGCGTGATGCAAATCGGGTGAGGGCGCGAGAGCCACGATGATCCGATCGAGGCGGTGCGGCGTCGCGCCGCCTCGTGCGTTTTTGAAACGAGTGTGGTAAGGACATGCTCCATGCAATTCGGAATCTTCATGATGCCGTCGCATCCGCCCGGAACGCGGATTTCGCGAGGGCTTCGAGTGGGACCTGAAGCATCTCGAACTATGCGATCGCGCGGGCTTTTCCGAGGCCTGGATCGGCGAGCATTTTTGTTCGCCATGGGAGCCGAATCCCGCGCCGGATCTGCTCATCGCGCAAGGACTGCTGCGCACGACCCGCATGAAACTCGCGCCCGGCGCGCATCTGCTCCCGTATCATCATCCGGCCGAATTCGCGTGCCGCGTTGCGTATCTCGATCACATCGCGAAGGGCCGCTTCATGTTCGGCGTCGGCGCCAGCGGCCTGCCGAGCGACTGGCGGCTGTTCAATGTCGATGGAACCGCCGGCCAGAATCGCAGAGATGACGCGCGAGGCGCTCGACATCATCCTCAAGCTGTGGGCATCCGATGAGCCCTTCGAATATCGCGGCGAATACTGGACCGTGAATCGCATCGACCCGATGCTGCGACGCTGAAGTTTCACATCAAGCCGTATCAGAAGCCGCATCCGCCGATCGGCATCGCGGGGCTCACGCCGAGCTCCGATACGCTGGAGATCGCGGGCGAGCGCGGCTTCATGCCGATGAGCCTCAACCTCTCGACCGCGTATCTGCGGAGCATTGGGCCTCGGTCGAGCGCGGCGCGGCGAAAACCGGCCGCACGCCGAAGCGCGAGGACTGGCGCGTGGTCGCGCGAGGTTTACGTCGCGGAGACCGACGCGGAAGCGAAACGCCTCGCGCTCAAGGGGATGCTAGCGCGAGCGTATCGCGAGTACCTGCTGCCGCTGTTCGGCGACTTCGGGTTGCTGTCGCTGTTCAAGCATGACCAGAGCGTCGCGGATTCCGATGTCACGCCGGAGTACCTCGTCGAGCATAACTGGCTGGTTGGGATCGCCGCGCACCGTCCGCAGAAGCTCGCCGATATGTACGGCTCCTCGGGCGGCTTCGGCACGATGCTGGTGCTGACTTTTGATTTTTCCGAAGAGCATGAAGCATGGGCGGCCTCGCAACAGACGCTGATCAGTGAAGTGCTGCCGCAGTTCCGCCAGCGCGCTGCGGCGTGAGTACTCATCTAAAGGAGAAAACTATGTCGGTGAAAATCCATCCGATGCTATGTGGTGTGCTAGAGACCGAAGCGAAGGGAATCATGGCGAATCAGCCCGGCCGTCTGCGACTGCCGATTCCGAGCTACCTTATCGTGCATCCGAAGGGCACCGCGGTCTTCGATACCGGGCTCCATCGTGAGCTGCAGACCAACTCCGACCGCCTCGGACCGCTCGGCAAGATGTTTCAGGTCTTCTTCCGGCCCGGTGAGGATCTCGGGGCGCGGTTGCGTGCCCTCGATACGGATCCGGCACGGGTCGACTACATGATCAACTCGCATCTGCACTTCGATCACGTCGGCGGCAATCCGGATCTCCCGAATGCGAAGCTGGTCGTGCAGCGCCTCGAATGGGAAGCCGCGGCGAATCCGGACTCATCCGCAAGAACGGCTACAATCGCAACGACTTCGACCTCGGCCACAAGTTGCAACTCGTCGATGGCGAGCACGATCTCTTCGGCGACGGCAGCGTGACGCTGATTCCGACCTACGGTCACACGGCCGGGCATCAGTCGCTCCGCGTGCGCCTTGACGGCGGCGAAGTCGTGATGACCGCCGACTCATGCTACATGCGCAAGGCGCTCGAGGAGATGGTGTTGCCGCCGTTCGCGCACAGCTACGATGCTATGCGCGAGGTGATCATCGCTATCGCGCGATGGAGCGCGCGGGCGCGCGACTCATCTTCGGCCACGACGCCGCGCAGTGGAATGAGAAAGACGGAGCGCTTGACGCAGCCACTCCGATAGACGTGCTGACATGAATATCGACTACGATCCGTTTTTCTCCGCGCATAACGAGGATCCGTATCCGACTTATGCGGAGCTGCGCCGCGTTGCGCCGGTCTACTGGGCCGCGCGCTCCAAGACCTGGGTCGTCTCGCGTTACGACGATGTGATGAGCGGTGCTCAAGGACACCACGCGGTTCTCCTCCGATGCGATGGCGACGGTGCTGCTGGGTCAGACGCCGCGCCGATCGTAGGACGGCTCGCCCGGCGCGCCGCGCCCGAGCGTGGTCACCAGCGATCCTCCGGTGCATACCGCACTGCGCGATGTCGTCAATCGCGGCTTCACGCCTCGCCAGATTTCCGCATGGAAACCGGCAGTGGAGAAAATCGTCGACGATTGCGTCACGACGATGCGTCGCAGGAAGCATTTCGACCTCGTCGCCGATCTCACCAATCCGTTTCCGGTGATCGTGATCGCCAATGTGCTCGGCGTCGATCCTTCGCGCTACGCCGGATTTCAGGATGGGCGACTATCATCACGATGGGCATGAACGGCTCGAAGCGGCATCTCGGTTTCGTCGGCAGCGGTGCGGCCGCGGCGAGCGCGGAGATGTCAAAATATCTGGCGGAAATCATCTGCGGAAGACCTCGCGTCGGGAAACGATCTGGTCAGCGTGCTAGTTCGTGCGAAGGAAGGCGCGGTGCTGACGCGCAGGAAGCCATCATTTTCGCCAACCTGCTGCTGTTCGCCGGCAGCGAGACCACCACCAATCTAGTCGGCAACGCGATTTGCGCGCTGCTCAGCATCCCGAGACGCTGGCGCGTGTGCAAGCGACCGGAACTGATCGCGCCGATCATCGAGGAAACCCTGCGATGGGATCCGCCGGTGCACTATGTCTTCCGTCGCGCGACGCAGGATGTTGAGGTATCGCGGAATCACGATCCGGAAGATGCGATGGTCACGGTGCTCATCGCATCGGCAAATCGCGACGAGTCCGCCTGCGGCAGTGACGCGGCGAGTTCGGCATCGATCGCAAGATGTGCAACCCGCATCTCGCGTTCGGATTCGGCACGCACTTCTGCCTTGGCGCCTCGCTCGCAAGGATGGAAGCTACCGCGGCATTGCAGCGCGTCATTCCGTTGCTGTCGCGCGCATCGCACGAGCGCTTCGGTTTCGGACATCGATTCCTTTCAATTCCGCGGCCCCGCCGCGCTACCGATGGAATGGAACTAAGGAGCAATCATCATGGCAGTACAAGTCGAATGGGATTCGAAGGTTTGCAGCCATTCCGGAAATTGCGTGAACACGCTGCCGCAAGTTTTCAAAGTCGAGGGCGGCAAGTTCGTCATCGATCCCAGCGCGGCATCCGAGGCAAGGCGCTCGCGGCCGTCAAAGCCTGCCCCTCGGGAGCGCTCAGAGATCAAAAGCTAGTTCAGGTTGTTCTGAGCGGAATGGTTTCCGCTAAAGATTTAGACTCGGAGGCGTCGAACGGATGAGATTTCATTGGTTCGCAGAGGTGACCTATCCACATCTTCCGGACGACTTCCGGCAGCGCTACCGGTCCGCATGGGTGACCCCGCCGGCGCATCTCCTGGACCCGCACAAGGTGGGCGAGACCTATCGGATGTTTATCCGGCTGATGCAGCTTGCCGACCAGGTCGGCTTCGACGGCCTGACCGTCAACGAGCACCATCAGACGGTGATCGCGATGACGCCGTCGCCCAACCTGTTGGCGGCGAGCCTGGCCTCGACCACCAAAAACGCGGCCATCACGATCGTCGGCAACTCGCTGGCGCTGTACAATCCGCCGACTCGGGTAGCCGAAGAGTATGCCTACCTGGATTGTCTGTCGGGTGGGCGGCTGGCGGCTGGATTTGTGCTCGGCACGCCGATGGATTCGGTGTTCTCCTATGGGATGCCGCCGATCGAGATGCGCGCCCGCTTCGAAGAGGCGCGCCAGCTAATCCTGCGCGCGTGGAGCGAACCGGAGCCGTTTGTCTTCAACGGCAAGTATAACAAGCTGCGCTACGTCAATATCTGGCCGCGACCGATCCAGAAGCGAATCCCGATCTGGGTGCCGGGCGGAGGCGGCAGCGTCGAGACCTGGGACCTGGTCAACGAGCATGACTACTGTTACGGCCATCTGTCCTTCTCAGGTCTGTACTCGTCCAAGCCGCTGGTGGACGGGTTCTGGGAGTATCTGAGCAAGCGTGGCGGGAACATGAATCCGCATCGGATGGCGTTCACGCAGGTGGTCTGCCTGGCCAACACCGAGGCCGAGGCCGAGACGCGAATATTACGAAGCGGTCCGCTACTTCCATCGCAACTCGGCGCCCGGAAATTTTGGCAATCCGCCGGGCTACACGACCGTCCGCTCGATGAAGTTCATGGCCGACGCCCAATATGAGCGTGGGCCGGAGCAAGCTGACTCCCGAGGATCGGGTGCGGGCCGGCCGCGGCGAGATGAGCTTCTGGGAATACGACGAGAAGGGCTAC
>CAWFBH010000028.1:0-10820 GCA_963814035.1 uncultured delta proteobacterium | reverse complement strand
AGCGCCGACATCGTGCTGAGTCTCGTCGCGTACCCGGCGACGGTCGCAAGAAATATCTTCGGTACGCCGTGGAACTGGGACGCGCTTACGAGGAACGCGGAGCTGTCCGATGACGCGTTTTGCCAGGTCAGCGAACATTTTCGCGCCCGCTTCGGAGTAAGCCTCGCGTCCGCCGACCTTCCCGCGCGGCGCAAACTCAACTATCTTGCCGGGATGATCCACTTCGCTAAACTGCGCTCAGCATTACTCGCGGAGTACGGGGTATGAAGAAAAAAAACGAACTGGGTATGCTCATCAAGCGTCAGCGCGACGTATTCCGCCTCACGCAGCGCGAGCTGGCCGGCAAGCTCGGAGTGAAAGCCAGTCACGTCGCATACATCGAAGGCGGCCTGCGCCGCCCTTCCCTTTCACTGGTTCGCCGGCTCGCGGAAACGCTGGGCCTCGACAAACAGAAGCTCCTGCTGATGACCTACCCCGAGGCTCGCCATCTGATCACGATGCGTCCCAAAGCTGCGCCCGGTAAGCCCGAAGACACCTGGCGCCAGTTTGCCGCCGATCACTCAATGGTGACAAAGCACTCGATTACACCGGCCGAGCTCAAGGTCCTGCGCCAGGTTGCGCTGCTGGGCAACGTCGCGGCGCCGCGAAACCTACTCTTCGTTCTCAATGCGATCCGTCAGGCGGTGGCCGAAGACTGACCTCATCCTACGCAAAGTAGGAATTATTTTTTCATCGCCCACGCCGGATCGTTCGATAGAGTTGGATACCCCGAGCCAAGCTGGATCAGAACCCCGTGGCTTGACCGCGGCGAGATGAAACATTCGTAGGAGGTCGGCGAAAACTCGACCTCGTCCACCACCCGCACGCCCCCTTCCTTCAACTCGGAGGCGGTTTTTTTTACCTCGGGCAACGCGAAGGTCAGGTGATGCATCCCCTCACCTTTCTTGGCGATGTAGCCATGCAAAAATGAATCGTCGCCCAGCGGTTCCAGCAACTCGACCGTCAGCCCATTCAAATCGAGTTCCACCAGTTTGTATCCCGCGCCGGGATTTTCCCACTCGTACATCAGCTTCGCGCCCATCACCCCTTCCCAGAACTTGCGCGCCTCGGCGAGGCTCTTCACCGCTATCCCGATGTGGTCGAGTTTACCGATCGGCTCTTTTTGCATTGCCAAACCTGCTTTGCGTGATGGCGGATGTTTATGCCGCCGATTCCAAAGCGTCAAGGTAATCTTGCCCGCCAGCGTGATGCGCGATAGACAAGCCCCATGGCTGAACCCTGGAAGATGCCGCCCGCGATCAAGATTTATGAGGCGCTCGGCGCGATCGGCGATGGCCGCGTCCGCCTTGAAGATGAGCGCCACGCCCTCGTGGAATCATCGGAGGGCGACAAGACTTACGAAGTCGAGCTCTCTGACGACGGGCACGTAGTCTCCTCTAATGACAGCGGCTCGTATTGGCAGGGCTATCTCGGTTATCCAGCGATCGCGGTGTTGCTGATGCGCGGACTCTATCGGCCGCCAGCCAACGTCATCGACGCGCTCGCCGGCATTGCGTGGAAGGAAATCAATCGTCGCAACAAGAACGATTACGACAAGACTTTGGCCGAAGTTAACCAAACCGTTGAGGCAAGTGGTCACGATCCCGATGCCATCGCCAGCGAGGTTGACTCGGTGATGGAGGCGCTGCGCAAATTCGCGCCGGTGCGCGGTAAGCGTCGTCGTCCGCCGTCTGAATCGAAGAAGAGCGTCGCCGCCAAGAAAGCATCGCAAAAATCCTGACCCAACCCGCGCACCCGCTTTATCGGATGCCTCTGCAACTCGAAACTGAGAGTTGCAAATCAGTCGCCGCTCCCGCCGAGTCAGCCTCGATAACGCCGATTCCCTTGGTCACGTTGAATGCTCTGGGAGCCGGAGTGAAGGCCAGAGCGGGCATCGCCAGTCCAAGCGCGATTGCGATCCCCATTACTGAAGCGGTCAATTTTTTCACGAGCGTCTCCTTGCCATGCGGCCGCGGCGGTTGTCGCCGCGGGTTGAGGTTTATCGAGTTGTCTTGAGAACCCGACTTGGAGCTTAGACGGGAGGCGGAGGAGCTTCGTTTACCGACGCGCAATCATTTGCGCGGGAAGAAATTCGTCGTGGGACCGGAAAATGGCGAGGAAGCTACATTTTGTAGCGAGGAATCCCAAAACAAGAGGCCGGTGCCCTCGCGGGCATCCGGCCTCAACTCAATGACGCGATTCTATGCTATTGGCAAATCGCGACCGCGCTGACGGTGTACATCTGCGCGAGAATGAAATCGCGCACGCTCAGTTCGGTCTGCACATCGGTGAATTTACCACTCGGGCAGGCGCTCGCGAGTTGCTGATTGGCGACGCCGGTAAGGCCTTGCGGCGCCGTCAGCCGCAGGATTCCCCAATCAGTCGCGGTCGCGGTGGCGGTGTTGCCCGCCTGGGTCCGGGTCGAGTCGGAAATCGAGGCCGACGAAACCATGATACATCCGCTCAGCGCCAGGCATGGCGCGAGCGCCGAGAGGGCGAGGAACCGGGGCACAAGTCTCATAATTCTTCTCCTGGGTTAGGGTAATGCGGCGAGAGTGAGCCGCTGCCACGTATCGGGCATAATTTATCAGGCGCGCCGCGACCTTCCTACATTCAGGCGGTCGCGATAATGGAGGAACTCGAATGACGCCGGGGGCGGAAGCGATCGGAAATCCATGGGCAACCATCTGGACCAGACCACGCGCGACCATACGACGAATCGTTGAAACCGATGTGCGCTATCAGGTCACTTTCCTCGCGATTCTTTCAGGCGCGCTGATTTGGCTCGAACGCCGATGGTCCAATCCCTCTACCGCCCCGGCCTTCCCGATGTTGGTGGTGCTGGCAGTCGTCGTCGGCGCGATCGCCGGAATCGTCGAGCTCTACGTTAACGGCGCGCTGCTCAAATGGGCAGGCGCCGCGTTGGGCGGAGTCGGCAGCTATGCGGAGGTTCGCGCCGCGCTTGCCTGGTCCCGGGTGCCGCTCATCGTCGCCGTTTCAATCGGCGTGCTTGCGATTCTCCTCGGCACCGACGGCCCCATGCTGGGCGGGGAATCTTCCGGTTCGGGAGCGAGCCTCGCGTTACTTCACGGCTTCCTGGTGATGTGGGGTTTCGTGGTGATGCTCAAGTGCATCGGCGAGGTACATCATTTCTCGGCGTGGCGCGCGCTAGGATCGATTCTGCTGATCATCCTCGCAATCGCGGTCGTCGTGATCGCGATGTTGGCGATCTTCGGCGGCATCGGAAAACTGATGCATCCAGCCTTGTCGGTGTAATCATCAATCGATGTGAAGCCGCTCGGCGAGGCGGCTGAAGCGCCGGCGCTCGTCCTCGTTGCGAACCGCCTGCGGCAACGCGCTCCGCGTCCCGACCAGCACGCAAACCCGCTCGGCGCGGGTCATTGCAGTGTAGAGAAGATTGCGCCGCAGCATCAGGTAATGGCTGGGATGCATCGGCATCACGACCGCGGGATACTGGCTGCCCTGGCTCTTGTGAATCGAGATCGCGTACGCGAGCCCGAGTCTCGTCGAGGTCCGACAAGATCATACTCCGCGTGCGCCTCCTCGAACGCCACGCTCGATCTTGCCCTTTGGCCGGATCGATCGCCACCATGCGCCCGATGGCGCCGTTGAACACCAGCTTGTCGTAATTGTTGCGCAGCTGAATGACGCGGTCGCCCTCGCGGAAGCGGCGATCGCCCGCGCGCAGCTCGCGTCCGCGCGGATTGAGCAGGTCCTGCAGTTCGCGATTGAGCGCCTGCGTGCCGAGCGGCCCGCGATTCATCGGCGTCAGCACCTGGATCTCGCGCGGATCGGTGATGCCGAATCGTCCGACCAGGCGCTTCTGCACCAGTTGCTTGATCGTCTGCGACGACGTCCTCGGGCGCGGTGCGCTCGAAGAAAAAGAAATCGCCCTCGGCATCGTTCTGACATCGGGATCTCACCGCGATTGAGCCGATGCGCGTTGGCGACGATCAGGCTCTCGCGCGCCTGCCGATAGACCTCGTGCAACTCGACCACCGGCACCAGCCCCGATGCGATCACGTCCTTGAGGACGCTGCCGGGCCCGACCGACGGCAGCTGATCGCGATCGCCCACCAGCAGAGCGACGCACTCGGGCATCAGCGCGCGCACCAGGCTCGCCGCGAGCTCGACATCCATCATCGAGGCCTCGTCGACGATGAGGTAGTTGGTGCGTAGCGGAAATTGCTCGGATTGCGCAGAAACTCTTGCGTCTCCGGCGAGTACTCGAGCAGGCGATGGATGGTTTTGGCTTCGCGGCCGCGTCGCCTCCGCAAGCCGGCGCGCGGCGCGTCCGGTCGGCGCCGCCAGCGTCGGCTTCAATCCGGCTCGGATCGAGCGCCGCCAGCAGCGACTTGAGCAGCGTGGTCTTGCCGGTGCCGGGACCGCCGGTGATGACGGTGACCTTGCTTTGCAGCGCGCATCGGAGCGCGCGCACTGCTCCGCCGATAGAGCGATGCCGCACCGGCGCGCCAGCCGCCGACATCGCGCGCTCGATCACCGACTTGCCCATCGGCCGGCCTGCAGTCAGCATCGATGATCCGTTCGGCGACAGTCGCCTCGGCTTCGTAAAGGCGCTTGAGGTAAACGGCGGTATGCTCGCCATCGACTCTTCGGCGACGACCTCGCCGCTTTGCTGCAACTCCTCGAGCGCGCGCGAGGCGAGTTCCGGATCCATTTCGAGGCCGCTCTCGAATTGATGTTCGAGGTAGTCGAACGGCGCGAACACGTGGCCGTCGTCGGCCATGCGTTCGAGCAGGTAAATAATCGCGGCGCGGGCGCGCTGAATCGAATTGCGCGGGATGCCGAGCTTCTCCGCGATCGCGTCGGCGGTGCGAAAGCCGATACCGTTGATGGTGCGCGCGAGGACATAGGGATCGTCGCTGACGATTTCGAGCGAGTCCTTGCCATAAAATTTGTGAATCCGCCGGGCGTGCGCAGCGCGCGATGCCATGGCCGCGCAAGAAAACCGTCAACTCGCGCAGACCCGGAGGAATCGCGCCACGCGGTCGCGATGCGCTGCGCGACGATCGTGCCGCAGCCCGCGCACCTCATGCAGGCGCTCCGGCGCGTTGTCGAGCACCTCGGGCAGCTCTCGCCGAAATGCTCGACGATTCGGCGCGCGAGCGCAGGGCCGACGCCTTTGATCTCCGATGCGAGGTAGCGCTCGAGCGCGGCGACGCCCGCCGGCCGCATCGTTTCGAAGTCCACGACGCGGAACTGCTCGCCGTAGCGCGGATGCTTCTCGGTGCGGCCGCGCGCGCGAATGCCGGCGCCAATCTCGACGGCGCCGAGTTCGCCGACCACGGTGATGCGCCTGCGCGTGCCGCTCTCGGCGTCGCATTCGACCACCGCGACCGAGTAGCCGCTCGCTTCGTTGACATAGAGGATCTGGTCGAGGGTGCCTTCGATCAGTTGCTCAACATTTTCCTGTTCATTCATTGGTCGAGGATCAAGGATTGCGCGCGGCGGCGGGTTGGTAAAGCCACGGTCCGCGAGGTCAGTCCACAAGCCGCGCGGCGGTCGTCCTCAAACCTCGATGTGTTGCCAATGACCTTGGTAGAAGCGCCAGGTCTTCAGGATCGACCGCACGACGTAGTCGGCGAGAATCGACCACCAGATCCAGGAAATCGGTCCGTGGTAGTACCACACCAGGATGGTCAGGAAGAGGCGCAATCCGTAGAAGCCCGCGAGCGACGCGAACAACGGGAAACGCGAATCGCCCGCGCCGCGCAGCCCTCCGGTGAAGGTCCAATCGATCGCCATCAACGGCTGCGAGGCGCCCAGCGCTTCCATGAACCCGACGGTGTACTTGATGACCTCGGGATCGTCGATGAAGACGCCCGCTATCTGGCGTGCAAAAACAAAGATCAGCGCACCCATCGCGCTCATCAGCGCGACCGCCATTCCGGTTGACACCCATCCCGCCTTGCGTGCGTATGCTGGATCGCGCGCACCAAGACCCTGCCCCACCATCGTCGCGGCGGCATTTGAAAATCCAAATCCCGGAAGGAATGAGAGCGCGAGGATTCGCACCCCGATGAAGTAGGCGGCGACCTCCTTGTCGCCATAGCTGGCGATGAAGGCAACGTAGGCGACGAATCCAAACTGGATCACCAACTGCTCAATGGCGGCCGGATAGCCCACGTTGAGGATGCGCTTGCCTAGCCCGGTATCCGGCCACAGCCGCGTCCAGCGGAAGTTCAGCACCATCCCGTCGAAGGACAGGACCCAGAAGAAGATCACGCCGCCGAGCACGTAAGCGATCAGCGTCGCTATCGCCGAGCCGTCAACACCGAGATTAGGGAAGCCGAATTTGCCAAAAATCAAAACATAGTTAAGCGCGATCGCGATCACATCGACGATACCGCCGATCCATAGCGGCGTGCGAGTATCGCCCGCGCCGCGCAGCCCCGATGCGCATTGCAAAAACACCCCGGTAAATGGCTCGGAAATCATTACAATCTGTAGATAGCGGGATGCCATGTCCTCCATTGGGCCATGCACCTGAAAGAGCGACATCAGAGGATGGGCAAAGATGATCACCGGAACCGCGATCACGGTAGAGACGATGACGCCCCATACCACCGACTGCTTCAGCACCTCCTCGGCGTTGTCGCGATCATTGGCGCCGATGTAGCGCGCGACCAGCGCGATCGTGCCGGTGCCGACCGCGGCGATTCCTGCGCGCACCGCGCCGAGGATTTGGGTAGCGAGGCCAACCGCGCCGACCGCTTCCGCGCCGAGCCGACCCACCATCAGCATCGCGGCCAAACCGAGGATCGAATCGAGCGCGAACGACAGAATTACGGGCCATGCGAGCGCCCATACTTCGGCGCGCATGCCTTCGACCGGAGGCAAATTGATTTCGGCCCCCGCTTGCCCTTGCAACTCGGGAACCGCTTCGAGGAATTCAGACATGATTTCCCAGCACTTCGCCAGTCCGCCCGCGAACAGTCAAGCGCCAAGCCGAAAGTCGGGAACCACGAGATTGGCTGGTGCGTTTCCGGTATAAATGCGGCGGGGCAGAAACGATCTCGATGGGTGCGCAGGCAAAGGCAGCGACAGCTATCTCGAAGTCGAAGACATCCGGTGCGCCGGTCGCGACCTCGTCGCGCAGGGCCATCGACCTCGAGCCAACCACTGTCTTCGCGGTGACGATGGTCGCGGCGGCGGGACTGTACTTCTTTCGCCTCGGAGCGGCCTCTCTCGGCGCGAGCGAAGCATACAGCGCGTGGGCGGCAGCGATGCCATCACCCCTCGCGATCCTGCACATTCCGGTTCCGCTCGATCCGGGCAAACAGGTTTTCTACTACATTCTGTTACATTACTCTACCGAAATTTTTGGACTGAACGAGACCAGCCTGCGGATGCTCTCGGCAATATTTGCGGTCGTCACGCTCGCGATTCTGTTCCGCCTAGCGCGATCGATGTTTGACGATTCGATCGCGGCATCCGCCTGCGTTCTATGGGCATTCAACCCGGTGATCATGATCCTGGCGCGGCGCGCGCGGATGTATCCGATGTTCGCCGCGATTACGCTCACCCACTTCATGCTGCTGTGGCAAGTCCGCCGCCGACCGACATGGCCACGCACCATCGCATGCGGACTCTCGGGCGTCCTCGCCATCTATACCCATCTCGCGGGACTGTTTCTAATCGGGTCCGAGATTGCGATGCTGCTGCGCGACTACTTTCGTAGCCGGCGCAATCCCATGGCGTGGATTGCGCTGGCAATGACGCTGGTCCTGTTCGTTCCCTACTTCCCAATCCTTTCAACTCAGAGTCAGGCGCTCGTCTACGGCCATTGGCTGGATTGGATGGGGACCAGCTACCATTTCAACGTTATTGAAAAGTTTCTCGCGGCAGCTATCGCGAGCGCGATCGCGCTCGGAGTCGTGTTTGGCCGGGGGAGCGAGGATGATCCTGATGAACCGCTCCGATGGTGCTTCGCGTGGGGACTGCTGCCGCCGGTCGCATTGCTGGCCGGTTCGATCATCGTAAGGCCGATGTTCCAGGTCCGTTACCTGATTCCATGCGTCGCGATGATCGCCGTGATGATCGCCCGCGGGCTCGATTTCTTTGGCGGCAGGACGCGCAATCTCGCAGTCGCGGGAATCACCCTCGTCTTCGTGGCTTTGGCGCCTGTCAACGAAATCGTTTACGAACCGTGGCGTGATATCGCGGCGAAAATCGCCGCGCAAACGTCACCGGATCAGCCGGTGTTCCTCGAGTCCGGATTCGTGTTCCTCGGCAAACCCGCGAGTACCGCCAACAGCGGTTTTCCGGAGGGATATTACCGCCGGCCATTCGACTACTATTTCCACGCTGCCAATCCTCGGATCGTAATTCCCGGATGGGATCCTGCCGCGGCCAAAACGATCCTCGCCGAGCGCGTAGCTCAAGCTGGTGGCGGATGGCTGGTGACTTGGAAGAGTTCATCGGACGTGCGCGCCGAGCTACCCTATACGTTGAGCGTCCGGGAAGTCGTCCACGACAAGCTCGTCACCCTCTACCGAATCGAGCCCGCCGCGTCGCCGAATTGATCGACGCGCTCGACTTTGGCGGCGTAGCAGCCAGCGGCTGCGTAGTGCATATGGATGTAGGCCGCTAGAGGGTTTTCAAAAAGCCGCTCGATGGCGCCTTCCAATTCGCGTCCTTCGACCAGCTCGCGTCCGACCATCATGGCGCTCGAGTCGAATGCGCGTACGGCCAAGGTTCGCGAGCACAATTGCTCGGGTACCCGGTCTATCTCATCGTAGGTTTGTTCGCCTTTGCGGACGTAGATGGCGAAACGCATCCGATAGGGTGACTCGACCGCGTGATGCTCATAGTTGACGAGCACCACTTCCTCGCCCGCAGGAGCATCGGTGAGGCTAATTCGGCAAGGAGAAGTCCGCTCGCCCGCGATCTGCCGCACCGCTCCGCGCGCGGTCAGCTCTGTATCGGATAGCTCGAACAATTCAACGAAGTCTTCTGCAGGCAGCCCCTTGATGCGAAAACTCATCGTCATCCCTCCGCGGCAGGTCGTATCTACTACTAGAACCCCGCAGAGAGCGTTTCGTGAGAAACATTTTTGCGCAATGATTCTCTTCAGGCTGAGTCGACGTTGGTCTTGTCGTTGTCATCGCGCGGACGCGGACGCAATGGTGGTCCAACGCGAATCGGCAGGATGACGAGGCTGTAGCCATAAAGCTGAAGCCAGCTCTGAAGCTCGAGTGCGGTGTGATTGTGCAAGAACCTCGACAGAAATCCTTCGACCGCAGTATCCCACACCAGCTTGCCTGCGAAGAACACCACGCGCGGAAACGTCTCGGCGATCTCGAGGGAAATTCTCTGCAGCTCGTGGACGGGGTCGGCGCCGATTCCGGTACGCGTCTCCGGATGCATCCCGAGTTGCGCCGCGTAATCGTAGTACATCCGCACCTGATCGGAGATGTCCTTCTCGAACGCCTCGATCTCCTCGTGGCTCTTGAGCATCGCGGAATCAATCTCGCCGATGCACACGAAGATCACGTTGCGAAACTCATTCGGAAATAGCTGCTGGATCGCAATCAGCGTCGCCAGCCCGAGACCATCGAAGCCTTTTACGAGCAGCACTGCGGTGGGTGCGTCTTGATCGCGCTGCGGCGCCGATGCGGACTGCACCGGATGAGTCTTCGGTCCGATCGCGCCCTCGAGTTCATCGATCGCTTTCTCTACTCGATCATAATGCCGCTTCACCAGCAGACAGAGGCCAATCAGCGCGCCCGTGATCAGCACCGTGATCCATCCGCCTTCGTCGAATTTCAAAGTCAGGGTCAGGATCAGAATCGAAGCGGTCATGAAGGTGCCGATGCCGTTGACGAAGATTTTTCGAATCCAGTTGCGTTCCGAGCCGCGCACCTTCCACCAATGTACTGTCATTCCCAGTTGCGAAAGGGTGAAGGTCACGAACACGTTGATGGCGTAAAGCACCACCAGCGCGTCCACGCTCGCGCGCGTCCCAATCAGGATCAGAGCCGCGCCGATTCCCATCGCGAGGACACCGTCCGCCGTCACCAGCCGCAGACTCAGATGCGAGAGGCGCCGTGGCAGCCACTTGTCATGCGCCATCGTCGCGAGCACGCGAGGGCCATCGATGAATCCGGTCTGCGCCGCGACAAACAACAGGGCACCTTCGGTCAACAGCGCGAAGGTGATGATGCCGCGACCCAGCGGCCATTTCGACGCGATGCGCTCGAACAACACGGCATTCAGAGTCTGGCCATGGACGAGTTGGACATTTTCCAGCAGGTAGCAAATCAAGATCCCGCCCGCGATGAATGCCAGCGAGAACGCCATGTACAGCATGGTGCGCTTGCCGGTGACGGTTTTCGGCTCGCGCAAAATCGGCAGACCGTTGCTGACCGCCTCGATGCCGGTGTACGTGCCGCCGCCCATCGAGTAGGCGCGGAAAAAAATCGCCATCAGCACGAACCATCCGAAAATGTTCGCATTGCTGTGCGCCTGCGCGACCGCCTGATGCATGATGCCTGGAAGTTGGGCGCCGCGACTCAGCAGCGCATATCCGATGAGCCAGGTGTGCATCAGCACGAAGGCGATAAAGATCGGCAGCAGGCTCATCACCGATTCCCTCGCGCCGCGCAAATTCATCGCGATCATCGTGAGCACGACGAACAGGCACACGATCAGCTTCAAGTGCAGCCACGGAGACGGAAGGAAACTGAAGATCGCATCAGCGCCGCTCGCGATCGAAATGGAAATCGTCAAGACGTAAT
>CAWFBH010000027.1:0-59635 GCA_963814035.1 uncultured delta proteobacterium | reverse complement strand
GTAAGGAATCGAGCTCCGACAGGCTCGATAAAGATGCTCCTAGGAACAGCATTCCAAGAGCGAGATCCTGCGCCTCTCGCTCCTTCGCTAACGCATCGCGGGTTCCTTTGTCGAGCTTTAGGTCAGCCTGCAAGGCGTCAGCCCTAACGGTAAGACTGAGTACAGCTGGAATGCGACCCAACTGCAGCTCCAACCATACGAGCCTTCGAAGATACCGAAGTGCGCGCATGCCAAATGTTGCGTGCTTCCGAAATTCAGAAACTGCGTCCGCTGCTGCCGCAAGCAGATTTGCCCGCGCCGCCCACAGCAGGCCGGCTTGTTCGTAGGCTAAACCACAGCCCGCCAGAGTAGACAGGAGTTCTTCCAGAGATTGTGTTTGCTGACTTTTCCTGCGCGCGACCGAACAATCGAACTGCTTCATAGGCTTTGCCTGCTTCTAGCTTCTGGTAGCCGCCGCGCATTAAGACCCCGCCGCTGCCACCCTCGCTCTTTCTCTCTCCAACTAGCTTGACCAGCATCTCGAAAGTTCATCGTAGACCGAACTATCTTGCAGGACCGGAGCCAATGCTTCGATGAAGTCCGCAAGCTGTTCGACCGATACATCCCAAGGTCTTTGCTGCGCGGAGAACTGTTTTAAGGCCAAGCAATACGTTATCAACGTTCTTCTGGTTATTCTGCCTTATCGCCAGACTCAGATCGACAAATAAGCGCATCGTGCGTGCTTCCAACGCATTGTTGGGCCGGTGCTTCTCCTTAGCTAATTTATCGAGTCGGTCAAGGAGTTTCCTTGTGCGTTCTTCTAGCTTTGGGCGCTGCGCTTCACCAAACTCTGAAGTGAGCACCAGCCACGGTTCAATACCAGTCCGATGTCGGTTGCATCGTCGCTAGATTCCGCGAGCTCATAGACTACGTAATACAACCGGTCGAGTTCATCTAAGATAGTTGAACCACCAAATTGCCGTCCACGCTCTCGCATAGGCAACGCGTAACCGTTGACTACGGCTGTGACCTTTGCGGCGAGCTGTTCAGCCCTAGTAAACCTACCCTCTATTTCCGATCGCGGACGTTGAGCCCGCGTGCGAGAATGGCGGAGTGAAGGGCGTCTTCGGCCCGCTGATACCCAACCCCAGTGTACCGTGCGGATCCTCGATCTCTGAATCGAGTTCGCGTAGTTCTTCTTCGCGTTCTGTGTCACGAGGCCCTGACTTCTTTCGTCTTTGTGTCGTGGACTGTGTCAAAGCTAGTGATTGTACAGCGAGCTCGATTCGATCATTGTCGAATACCTTGTCTCAGGATCCAGCTCCGGTCGAGGATTCGAACCGGGATCTTGTATTTTTTTGATAGCTTGTCTTCGACAGACGCGCGCTTCTTGTCTGGAATGAATTGATTGGAGAGAAAGTGTAATCAGTTTATAGTCCCGATTCGTCGATACGATCTTTTCCACATCCGAGGCAACTTTTGTCCGCCAGTCCTTCTTTGCGCTGAACGCGAATCCCCACCGTTGTTGCGCGGCCTCTTGTCCGATGCCTTCGTACCAGCGCTCCGATATCGCCTCCGCCACCGGATACGTCTCGCTATCCACCTTGCTGTCACCTCCGCCGGTAGGTCCGGTTTGAGGGAGCAAGTTGGGACACAGTTCCTTTTCCGCGAGGCGACGGCAGAAATATTCGAAGTGTGTTTCCTGCTTGCGGTTCGTTAGCGTCTCCAAGTGGTATTCGAGCAATTCTCGGCTCAGGCTGTTTTCCGCGAGAACCCTGGAGTCGGAATAAAGCTCAGGCCGACGAGCTCTCATGAAATCAGAAGGTCGGCTTCTTTCTATCGTTGTCCCGAGATCGCCCTTACTCATTTCCTTGGCCGCGGGGACGGCGGACGAACCTCTTCGGCGCGCTCGGCCGGCAATTCCGATTTAGAATTCGACTTCTTTTTCATATCGCGTAGGAACAGTTTATCAGGTGTGCGGGGCGAACAAGACAACTGGCGGTTGTTTCCCAAGCTACTCGGGTCAGCGAATCCGCCTTGAACCACTTGCGCTTTGGGGTCGCGCGGCGGTCGCTATGCTGGTCTCTGCCGGCGGCGGCAGCGAAAACGAATCGCTTCGCGGAGGGCATTTTGACTGGGCTACCTCGCTCAGAATGGAGGCATGGACGCCACGAGGACTTCCAAGCGGGCGGTTCGCGAATCGTCTTTACCGGGAAGGAAAAGCGGCAGGCGGCGGAATTGTGTTTTCTAAAGGACCCACACCAGCTCGCGATGAAATCGCGACCAACCTCCTCCATCGGGGGAGGGGTTTAGGAGAGCAGCGCGGGGGCGGGGGGATGGCGCGGCGGTCGCTCTTTGTCTTTGCGACCGGCGTGCCATCCCTTCTGCGGAAGGGGCGGCGGTCGGGAAATCCTCGATGCGCGGACGCGCCTCCAACCCAGAGATGAAGTCTGCGGATTTACTGTCCCAGCGATTTTTGGAACAATCTGAGCCGTATGAAACTTGGGGGGGTGCGGCGAGGGATTCTCGCATTGGCGCTCGCCGTCGCGCTGCTTTTTGTCGCTCTGCCAAACCCCGCGACCGCCTCAACCTGCGGGCCGCTGCCGCCGCCGTCATCGGACAAGTTCCTCCCGCGCCTGACCGGATTCCTCAACCATCAGTGCTATCAGCGCAAGGATTGGCAGCATGATGCCGCGATTCGCACCAGCGACGGCGTCCATCCCTACGTCAAAGTCTGGTACTCGCCTGAAGTTTTCAAGTGGATGACAACCGACCAGCGGGTTGGTCCGCTGCCCAACGGGGCCATCATCGTCAAGGAGATGTACGCCAGCCCGACCGCGCCGCTCACCGAGTGGACGGTGATGATTAAGGATTCGAACCTCTCGTGGGACGGATGGTACTGGGGCGATTTGGTGAATCCGAGCCCGCGCAATCCGAACGCTCCTCTCAAGCCGCCGCGAAACGGATGCGCCGAGCCGCAGGTGCTGTTCAACGGCGCGGGACTCTACTGCCTGAATTGCCATGCTTCGGCGATCGCGCAGAGCACTTACTCGAGCACCGCCTATCTTGCGCCGTCAGCTCCCGCGGCGATTGCCTCCATACTCGATGCGACCAACGAAATGGCGCCGTTTCAGATCGCCGACACCATGCGCTGGAGGCGCAGCTCGCGCCCGAGTTCATCGAGCGGATACCGAGCTCAGTATTTACCAACCTCAGGCAGCTCGCGAGCACGAAGGCGCCGTGCATGGTCTCCGAGGCGCTCGATCACGTGGTGGTGCCGAGCCCGGCACATCAGGGTCCGCAGGAATTCGTCACCTCGGATCAATGCAGCGGGTGCCATGATGCAACCGGAACCCTCGCGGGTGTTACGCCGCGGATGATCTTTACGGCTGATGACGGATCGCTGAAGAATCTCTCGACCTCTGGCGAATGGCGCTACTCGATGATGGGGCTGGCGGGGCGCGACCCGGTTTTTTTCGCACAGCTAGACACCGAGTCAACACTGCATAAGCATCTCGGCAGGCAAGCCAAAGGGCGCGGCGTTTGTCCAGGATCTCTGTCTGCGATGCCACGGCGTAATGGGCCAGCGGCAGTTTCACCATCGATAATCCCGGCCCGGACAAGCTGTTCACTCGCGAGGCCTGCTGCTGGATCCCGAATCAAAGTATGGAGCGCTGGGTCGCGACGGGGTTTCCTGTGCCGTCTGCCACCATATGTCCGGCAATAGCATTCGATCCTCGACCTACACCGGCCGGTTCAACATCGGTCCCCCTGACGAGCTGTATGGTCCGTACATCAGTCCAACTAGCACTACCGATGCAAAATGCGGTTGGGATGATCCCCGATGTTCTCAAGTAGTTTGGCGAGATGGAATCATGTGGCGCAACGACTCCCTTACTTGCGCTTCATGCCATGCTATCGAGCTGCCTGTGTTGACCGCAACGGCCGCCAGATAATCGATGACAACGGCAAACCCAAGACCGAATTCGAGCAGACGACCTTTTTCGAATGGGTAGACAGCCGTTTTGTCGTCCCGCCAATTTGCCGGATGGCCACCCTTGCCAGGATTGCCATATGCCGACCAAATACCGCGGCGAGAGTCTGGAATTCAAAATCGCCAATATCGAGGACAATACCTTTCCGGGGTCCCGGAAACCGGACCCTCGACGCGCCTGCCCGACAGGACTTGGCTGACTCGATGTCGCAACGAATCCACTTATGGGCGTCACCAGTTGAACGGCATCAATTTGTTCGTGCTCGAGATGTTCGATCAGTTTCGCAAGGATCTCGGCCTCTTCAAAGTCGATCCCAATCTGCCTGGCTTCCATCAGGGACAAGATATCATGCGCAGAAGACCGCCGTCGGCGAAGGCATGCTTCTAGCGCAAACGTCCACGGCCAAGATCGAGTGACCTCAGTCTCAACTGATGCGTTCACACTCACCGCGAATGTCCATGGTTAACAACCTCGCGGGCCACAACTTCCCCAGTGGCGTGAGCTTCCGCCGCGCGTTCGTCAACTTCCAGGTGCTGGATGCCGCCGGCAAAGTGCTATGGGCCTCTGGCAATACTAATGCCGAAGGGTGTCATCGTCGACAATTCCGGCGCGCCGCTGGACGACGGAGTTCTTCAGCCCTTCGCAACAGACCTTCCAGCCGCATTTCTGGCAGAATTACCCTATCATCAGCGACCAGCAGGTTCAGATTTATGAGGAACTTGTGACCGATCCCGAGGGCCTGCTGACCACCAGCTTTCTGAGCCTCGATCATAAGGTGAAGGACAATCGCCTTCAGGCCCAGGGCCGGATCCAAATGGACCGCTTGCGAGAAATAATTCGCTCCGGTCGGAACCGGCGGCGATCCTTCCTATCAGAACGGATGCGGCTGCAATCGGTCCTGGCTACCAGATTCCGCTCGCGCAAATTCCAGGCAGCCCGGCGCCGTGCAAGCCACCATCTATTATCAGAGCATCCCGCCCTACTATCTCCGGCAAAGATCCGAGCAGGGCCGCGGTCCCGATACTGCCCGGCTGGTGCAATTTCGCGAACAACCTGAACGTCAACAACTATCCCGAAATAGCCGGATGGAAATTGCTCATCGCCACTACCGGCCTGGTGAATCTCAACTAGCCGAAGCATCAGCCGAAGCATCTGGCCCAATCATCGCGCCGGCGGACGCGCCTCCGCCCCCTCGCCCTTAAAGGCGCGGCCAGGGCCGCTGGCGCGCATATCAATCGAAAATATGATCCGCTAAGCTTGCTGAAGTCAGTCCCTGGAAGCAGGTAAAGGGGTATTTCGCACGGACTTTACACGGACTTTCGTGATGGGATTTCGCGGCAAACTCGCGCTCGTTTTTGCCTCCCTCCTGATTTTCGCGGTCAGCGCCATCAGCGTCATGGAGTTCGAGCGCACCACCCGCCTGATGGTCTCCAACCTCAGCGACACCGGGGTTTCGCTCGCCAACCAGGTCTTCGAGCAGATGCGCGTCACCCTCTCGCAGCCGCAAACCGATCCGGTCGCGGCCCTGCGCAATGACGCCTCGATCGCATCCTCGCTGCGCTCCGCGCAAGCCTTCACCAAGGGCGTCGTGTATGCGCGGATCGAGGGCGTCGATGGCGCGCTGATCGCCGGCACTCCGCTACCCGAGCCGGGCGAGGCGATCCCGATTCGTCCCTTCGAGGAGCTGGCGGAGCAGGCCAACGGATGGTTCCCGATGGCGCAGCTGCGGTCGCTGTTCAGCGAGCATGTGTATGAAATCAGCCGCCCGGTCGAGATGAATGGCAAGCCCTTCGCCACCATCATGGTCGGGCTCTCGACGGCGCTGATCGAGCGCGAGGTGCGCGCGACGCTGGAGGGCATCATGACGGTGGCGATCGTCGGCGTGATCCTCGCGCTGGCGGCCGGCGTGCTCGCGGGCGCGTTCCTGCTCAAGCCGGTAGCTGCCATCGCGAGCGGCGTCGATGAACTGGCGACTGGCGGTGGCGACTTCCGCGTCAGCCTCCCCGCGCATGATGAGTTCGGCACCCTGGCGGAAAAGTTCAATCAGCTCTCGCGGCGAATCAAAAACGATCGCGCGCAATGGGAAACCGAGCGCGGGCAGTTCTTCAACATCTTCCGATCGATTACCGATGCGCTCTTGCTCCTCGACGCGCGCGGACACGTGCTGTTCGCCAATGCCGAGGCGCAAGGCAAGCTGGGGCTGCCGGCCGGGGGACTGTCCGATGGCAGGCCGCTGAATTTGCTGCTGGGCCGGGACCATCCGCTCAACCGGAGCATCGAGAACGCTTACGTCATCGGCAGCGAAGTCCGCGACATCGCGATGGAACTGGGCAAAGGCGCCACGGCGCTTCGAGTTCTGGTCTCGATTTTCTCCCTGGGGCAGGGACCCGAGCCTCCCGGGCTGCTGGTCATCGTGCGCGACCTCGATCCGGTGCAGGAACTGGAGAATGTCGTCAATTACAGCGGTCGGCTCGCGCGGCTCGGTGGTTTGATATCGGGCGTTGCGCATCAGATTCGCAATCCTCTCAATGCGATGAATCTCCAGCTCGAGCTCCTCAACGAGGAGGCGTCGCAGGGCAAGCCGGTGCATGCGCGGGTGATGAAGGTGCGCAACGAAATCATCCGCCTCGATGAGGCGATCAGCGCGCTGCTGCGCTTTATGCGCCCGGAACAGCTCAAGCTCGGGCAGATCGAGTTGGGCGAGTTGCTGAGCGAGGTCGGGCGCGAGGTCGAGCGCCCCGGCATCACGGTGAAGTTGAACCTCGATCCAATGGCCTCGCAGGTGATGGCGGACCGCGCGCTGATGGGCGAGGCGCTGCGCAACATCGCGAAGAACGCCGTCGAGGCGATGCCCGAGGGCGGCGAGGTCGAGTTCGAGACGCAATCGGCGGATGACGGCTACGTGGAAATTTCAGTGAAGGATCATGGGCAGGGAATCTCGGCGGATGACCTCAGCCACATCTTCAATTTGTATTATACGACCAAGGAAGGCGGCACCGGGCTGGGCCTTTCGTTGGCGCTGCGCGCCGTCGATTTGCATTATGGTATGATGGAAGTTCAGTCGAATCCGGGTGCGGGCACAATCGTGAAGATAAAACTTCCCGCAGGGGATACGCTCGCGCAACAATTGCCCTCGGGGTCCGCGATTCATTAGGCGACGATGTGAGAAGGCTTGCCTCATCGATGGTGCTCGCGATGTTTCTGGCGGCGACGACGCTGGCCGGGTGCTCGCGGCTCTACTACGACTGGACTACGCGCAGCTTCGGCAAGCCTCCGGAGGAGATCGCCAAGCCCGTCGTTCCCGCCGCGGTGCCGACGCGGACGGTCACTGTCGCGCCGCATCAGCAGACCGCATCGGTGCACAAGCGCAAGCATAAACGGCCGGCGCCGCCTCCCGACATGAAGGACATGAGCATCGAGCCGGAGACGACCCAGACCTCGCCGGTACCGCCCGCGCCCTCGACGATTTCGCTGGCGACGCCCGGTGGCGATTCCGGGAATGCGGAGAAAGAGATCGAGGCCGCAGGTCAGCGCCTCGCTCATTTCGATCGCAATCAGCTCAGCGGCTCGACGCTCGCCACCTATGATCAGGCCAATGGCTTCCTGAGCCAGGGCAAGCAGGCGCTCGAGGAAAAAGATTACGTCGCCGCTTCGGGCTTTGCGCAGAAGGCCTCGGTCCTCACCGATCAGCTGCAAGCGACGGTGACCGCGCGCTGATGCGCCTCGGTCACCGTCGATCGCAGCCACGATCGATTCTTAGAAAAACTCGCCCATCTGCGGCGCCGTGATCGCATCGGGTAGCAGATGCTTCAGCCCGATTGACTGGGTCATCAATCGCACCACGCTCTCTTCCTGATAGAGATTGACGGACTGGTATCCGTGCTTGACGTGCTGGCCGACCATGATAAGCCCGGCCTGGCCGCCACCATTGGTGAAGTCGGCGCCGTCGCCCTCATCCCACGTGATGATGAGCAGGCCGTCGTCCTTGTTCACCGCCGCCACCAGCGGAGCGATGTTGTTCTGCAGCCATTGATCGACCTCGACCTCGCGATCAGCGGGAGCACCCGGGGTGGGGTCCGGGGTATGCCCGCTATGGTAAGCGTTCGGCACGATGAACCCATAAGTCGGCAAAGTATTCTTGCCTTGCAGGTCGGTCGCCAGCTGGCTGAAGTCCACCAACTTCGCCTGATCGGTCGGGTTGTTGATCACATCGCTGAGATACGCGAACGGGTTGTGATGGATTTCGTAGGGGTCGCCGTTGCCGGCGCTGGTCGGCGGATTCGGAAGATCCTCGGCATAGAGCTTCCAGGTCAACCCCTTCTTGTTGGGCTTGCCATTCTTCAAGGTGTCGGTGGCGTCGATGTCACGCGCGACGTTGTCCACATCGAGTCCACCGGCGGGGGCGACATAGTTGTCGCCGACCTGGGAGATTTGTACCGCGATCGCGGCGTCGCCAATGATCAGTTCGAAGTAATTTCCGATCGATGGATGAAAATTCGAATAGTAATTGGTGGCGAGACCGCCGCTGGCGATGAGCGACTTAAGGTACGGCATATTGCCCGCACTCAATTCCGCCTGAAGCTCGCTATACCCGATGTTCTCCTCGATCACGATGAAGACGTGTTTGAGGCTGGGATTTTTAATGTTGACCGTTTTGGGCGCGCGTTTCGCCAGGGCACTGCCGGTTAGCGGTAACATCAGAGCGAGGGCGCCGGCGATGACGGTCGAGAATTTCCGACCGAATGGGACGACTGGACAGGATTTTTCGCGAAGCATAGGTTCCCTTTGCTGGTTGGGCAGGTTGATCCGTTCCCCCCTCGCGAGCGATGCCGTGGTTTACATGGTGGTGAAACCCTCCCTCCGTATTTGCGCCTGAGGCCGACCGTCAGGCGGGTTTGTGGCTATGAAATCCGCGCATCGCGCGGCCGCGCGCGTCTCCAAACGCCGCCGACATCGCCTCGCGCATGACTCTCATGACCAGCCAGCGAAAGCGGATGCCGCGCGAGTTGAGACGATCGAAGATCTCCAGCACATCGCGAAACTCGTGCGCTACCGAATTGATGAGCAGCGTCTTGTCGCGCAGTTTCGCCACCCGGATCAGGCGCGCGAACAATTCTTCCTCGGTCAGAAGTTCCGCATGTCCCGCCGATTTGGCGCGCGCGGTGAGGATTTGAAGTTGCTTGAGTCCGAAGGCTGGTGTGCGGATCTTGCGCGAGAAGTTTCCGCACCGGAATGAAACGGTCTTCGTCCATCGCCGCGTGTTCGGCGAGAAAACGCGAGAATCCACCCCCTTCCACATCGAAGCGGATATCGTAACGCTGCTTCACCCTCCCCCACTCCGGCTCCGGACGCCTGCCCCACCAGCGCGGCCGCTGCCCGAACAGCAGGCACAGTGAAGTTAGCCGCTGCTGGCCATCGGCGATCCACGAACGCGAGTTTTCCAGCGCGTGGCTGTGCGGCGTGGTCCACAACAGGACGAACCCGGTGGGATAGTTACGCCACATCGAGTCAGCGAGCATCGCGGACTGATCCGGCTTCCAAACGAAGCCGCGCTGAAAGTCCGGCATGTCCCACCAGCCGCTGACGCAGCGCTCGACCGCGTCGGTCAGCTTGATGCTGTCGAATCGATAGGTTGCCTCGTGCGCTTGCTCGCGGTCGTCATCGACCGCGGCCGACGCCGGTGAAATCATCAGATTGGCGAGTGCGTCCCCCGGTTTGCTCGCCGCTTCAAGCTTTGTTCCTGGACGCATTGGAGTTGAACCGATTTCATGTGGATTTTCGAACCAGTTAACGCGCGATCGCTTCAAGCGATCGCCCGGGAAGACCCTTGGATGACGCGAAGTCGAGCACGTGGTCGAAATGAGAAAACGTGCCGCCGCGTTCGATGATTCCGGAGAGCCGCCGCAACCGCACATCTCGCGGATGCGCAAAGGCGAGAATCGGCAGTCCCATCGCGGCGAGCGCGAGCATCCGATCGGCAGTCAGAAACTGCGCTTCGTAGCGATGCAGAAAACGCAGCCCTGATTCATGCACGCACGATTCATCAGAATATCGCAGGAACTCAGGCGTGCCTGAGCCTTCGTCATGGCGGGGCTGCTCGGCGCCGGCGAGAAATCCTTCCTTCAGCAGGAGCGCTTCGGCGCTGCGATGGGCGCGCTCGAACGGGAAAATCACCATCGGCTGGAACTGCACCCCGTAGCGTTCCCGGTTAATCGCCATCGCGCGCCTGCCGGCGTCGAACTCGTCAGCCGGGTCGTCGATCTTTTGATGATCGACGTGGCGATGCATTCCGTGCCACACGAATCCGGCGCCGTGATGCTTCAAAATGTCGACATAGCGGCGGCTCATGCGCTGGCTGGTCGGAATCCATGCACAGTCAAGATGAACGCTCGCGCAGCGACCTTCGATATGTGTCATGAAGTCTTCGAGCATCGACTCGTTGAGGTAATCGTACCCCAGCGGAATGTCGTCGATGGTCAGGTTGAACGGCACCGGAGCTGATACATCCCGTCCCGACGCCCGATCCACCGCGATCAACGCGCTGACATTGATGCAGCGCTGGATAGGATCGGCGAGGCGCCAGATGAGTGGAGTATCGGCGAAGTCGTCGTCGGGCTGCACATCGCAGATGATCGCGCCCCGCCCTACCAACGCGGCGAACACAACCGGCGCCTCGACGCCGGCTTGATCGCGCGCGAGGAGAATCGGCTCGATTGGACCGCTCAAGTCGGCCGCAACATTGAGCGGACCGCCAAGCGGAGCTGCCTCGCCACGCAAGACCAGCGGAATCATCGCATGATCGGTGAATCGATACGCGGATACCTCGGCAGCTCGACCCGCGGTGAAGGAAACCTCGAGCAAGGGGGCGAAGCTATAGCGAATTTCGCACTCAGCACCGCCGCGAATGTAGAGCGTGGCGCCACGATCGACCGATGCGCGAAGGCCCTCGCGCTCGCCCGCGGTCATGCGGTTGACGGCCGCGAGACTCGTTGCGATCAACGGCGCGGCGTCCCCGGATGACGGCAGCACCGCTTCGGCGGTTGAAGCTTCCCGCACCTCGATACCACGCAGTTGTGCAAACTGCGCGGCCAGCATCGGTGCGGGGCGCTCCGCCTCAGCGATCAGCCAGCACCTTTGGTTCACGCGGAGGTTGCGCATGGGTCTCGGAACCATTTTGTACCGCTTCTTCTTTCAGTTCGTTGGCGCGGCGCTCATTGGATTCAAGCACCGCTTCCAGCAACGGCGCGGAATCGATTTGCAGCAAAAGATTGATGTTCGGGATGACGCAGTGACCGCCGATGAAGCCTGGGAAATAACGCTGGCGCGGCAGGAACGCGACCTCCTCGAAAAACTCGGTCGCCTCTTCGTAGTCGCCGCCCGCGCGCTGGATGTAGCGATTGAACTCCTGCGCCCACGCGATGATGACGCCGAAATAAGTGGTCTCGCCGAGCTTGGCGACTTCGAGCGTCTCGGGCTTCTCCAGCTTGCGCGTCTTCATCCCATGTTCCTGGAAATGCGCATCGGCCTGGTCGGCCCACGCTTCTTCGCCGGCCGCGACAAATTTGACGTAGTGGAGGAGATCCTTCGCCATCTTCACGTGCTTGCCGCGCACCGGACTGTAGGCAACCGGGCTCGCGGTTTTCTCCGAGATCGAGCGCGTGGTGCCGGGCAGCACGGTGCTGTTGATGATGGTCAGCTCGGGCTTGAAGCGGCGGATATAATCGATCGCCAGCGGTTCGAATTGCGCGCGCGACACGAACGGAATGCAAATATGCATAATGCCGATCGGATCGCTGAACTCCCGCCGCTCGATATCGTGCTTGAGAACCGGATGTTTGCGCTCGAGGACCTCGGCCAGTGCGCCACCGACTTCCCCGAGTCCGACGACGAGAGTTTTTTTGTTATTGGGCATCATCCCTCCATGCGCGCGCTCGCAACGCCGCCAGCTTTTCGTTTTTCGACAGTCACAGGATTGGTACTTTCCCGGCGTGGCAAGATTGAATCGATGGCGCGATAAAATTCCCCGCGCTGGTTGGGCCAACTGATGTGGTCAACCACCTTGCGCGCGTTATCGGCATAGCGTCGGCATAAGTCGGGCGAATGGTAGAGCTGCTCGATCGCCGCGGCCAGATCGTTGATATCGCCGGGCTTGAAGAAGCGCACCGAATTATCGCCAAAGTAATATTCGACGGTTTTCAGCCGCGGCGCGATGGCGGGTATTTCCATCATCGCAAATTCCATCAACTTAACCGGCAGCATCAGGTGGGTGGCGCTGCTCTCGCGATTCGGAACCAGCCCGACATCGGCAGTGCGCAACACCTTGGGCAATTCCTCGATGGGAATCATATCCTTGAAGATTACCCGATCCTGCAAATTGAGTTCAGATACCAAACGGCGAATCTCACTGAGGTAGTCGCCGGCGCCGAGGGCGAGCAGCCGTAGTTGCGGCATCCGATCGCGCAGCAGGCCGACCGCGCGCACCGCGAGGTCGAGCCCCATCCGATGAGTGATGGTGCCGTGACACACGACGGTGAACGTATCGGGATCCTTCGCGACCGGACCATCGGCGACGAAGATCCGATCATCCGGCGAATTGAGCACCACCTTGATCTTGTCGGCATTGATGCCGTAGTCGGCGAGTCGTTGGCGATGAGGTTCGTGCACCGCCAGCACCAAATCCGCACACCATGCGCTGAGGCGTTCTTCCATCTTCATGACTGGAACGCCAACCGCACCGAGCCATCCGGGAAACTTGTCGCGATACAGCTCGGGCATCGTGTCATGGACATCGAGCACCAGCTTGGTCCCTGCGCGTCGCAGCGGCAGCGCGGACAGAATCGCCGCATCGGGCATCGTGCACACGATCGCGACGTCGTACGGATGCTCGCGAGAAAGCTCCAATGCCTTCCGGGCGGCCGCGATGAAGAAGTTGATGTAACTCTTCATGTATGAAGTACGGCTCGAGCCCCGATAGCGCGGGATTTCCAGTCCGATGACGTTTACGCCATTTATGACGCCGGTTTGCCCCGCTGCTAGCGTTATTGCATCGACGTGGTCCCCCCGGCGCGCCAATGCCTCCGCATGCCGCTTCACCCGGCCATCGTGAATATACGTGGTGTAGGCTATGACTAATGCGCGAGCCACGTAGTTATCTCCTTCACCCTGCAAATGACTCCTCGCTGAAGCGCCTGCTACGGCGCGCTTGGCGGCGGGGCCTTCGATCGAGGGCTTCCCATCTTTAAGCGTTAGTTTCAGTTGTGCGCGCTCGCGCCACCACTGCGCGACCTCGAGCGGAAGCGCGCGCCATGCGTCGAACTCAGCCAGCATCTTCAACAGCTCTTCGTAGGCCGGCAAATTTTCCGCGTCGCCCGAGTAGTCAGGATGTGTCAGGGGCAGAATCATGCCGCCCAATGAGCGTATCCAGTGTGCTTTGGTTGCCCAGGTCGAGAGCGGACCCCGCCGCACCAGGTGAAGCATCGTGTGATCCTGCGGCAGCGTGTAAGGCAGCTCGACGACCGTGTCCGATAGAAAAAATGGAAACAGGCTGCAGGTCCCACCCGGCTGCGGCTCGTAGGGATCGGTATCCGAGAAGGTCGAGTCGTAGGCGAACGACATGGTGCCGATCCATTCCGCGTTGCGCAGCGTCGAGGGGCCGCGAAACCCGCGCAGGTTATGCTCTCCGGCCAGCCGCTCCAGCAGCATCTTGCAGATTTCGAAGTCATGGCGGCTGCGAAACATCCGCCCGTCATGCGCCAGGCCGTGCGCGCCGAACTCAAACCCGCGCGCGCGCAGTCGCTCGACCACCTTCCAATCGATCGCGTACTGCGCCAGCGGCAAATTCCATGACGACCGGAACCCGTAGCGCTCCTCGAGGTCGGCCATCCGCTCCATGCGCACAAATCCCAGCGGGCTTTCGACGTCGTGGGTGAGCGAGATGCAGCATCCTTTGCCGCTCGGCCAAAACGCGATGTGCCAGGGGTCCGCCTGCCCGATCGCTTCCCGGCTTTCGCGCAACCACTGATGGCGGATGTCCACCAGCGCGGTCTCGCACGGCCAGTTGGGGAACACGTCGCGCAGGCGCGCGCGCACCGCAGCGTAGTTAATCCAATGACGCGCCATCTGCGGGATGAACTTCTTCACCCGGTAGTAGGTCATCACGGTTGCCGAGGGCGTCCGTTTGCCGGGCGCCAGATATTCTTCGAACAGATAGCGGCGAATAAGCGGCTCGCAGGCCTGCGTGGCCGCCTCGAGTTGCGCGCGATAATTCTCCGGCAGTTTCCAGAACGAAAACACATCGTTGGTATAGTCAACGGGCTCGCGGGCAAGAAGTGCTGGTGTAATCACAGCGCCGGCGCTTGGTACGATACTTAGCGCCATACCGACTCCATCATCAGCATCCGCCGCATCTGTTGCCGGCGAATAAATTTGACCAATTCCGGCGACGCGGTTTTCTGGTTGCGCCGCAGATAGCCCTCGACGTAGCCGGCCAACAGGTAAACCCCGCCAATCACCGGAGGCCATGAAAATCCTCGCTTCGCCGCCCGCATCAGCAGGAACAGCGGATGATATCCAACATTGTAGGCCGCGCGTCCCGCGGCCAGATTTCCCTTCAGGTAACCGCCCGCCGAACCCTGCGGACGATGATGATAGGCACGGATGTGGCGGAAGCTGCGGCTCTTGAACCCCAGCATCATCGCCAGCGCCTCATCGATGGTGTCCCATCCCAGGCCGCTGGTGAGCCCGCCGATCGCTTCGAAGCATTCGCGCGAGTACATCTTCACCGCGCCGCGAGTATGAAACCCGGGCGACCGGATTTCGTGCCACGCCGTACCCTCGGGCTCGAACAAGGTCGAGCCGACAATCCCCAGCTTGGGATCGCGCTCGAACTCGGTGGCGAGGAGCTGGGCAAAATCCGGCTTGAAGCTGATGTCCGCATCGATGCGCAAAATCGCGTCATAGTCCTGCCATACTTCTTTGGGCAGGAACTGCATCAGGATCGATTCGCCACCGGGCAGCCGTTCGCGGCCGACCGGCAGATGCTTCACGTCGATCCACGGATACTCCGCGGCGGCGCGATCGAGGATCTCGGCGGTCTTGTCGGTGGAACCGTCATCGATGATGATCCAGCGCGCCGGCTTCAGCGTCTGCGCCGCCATCGAAGCAATCAGCCGCGGCAGGAACCCTTCTTCGTCGCGCGCGGGAGTTATCGCGATAAATCGCATCTTGCTCATGCCATGTACCGATAGAGCGCTTCGCCGAGCACCCGGGTGACTGGAATCGGCAACCGCTTCCAGACGGTCGAGAGAACTTTCGTCGGGCCGCTTAGGACTTCCGAGCTGATGGTGCGTGGCGCGCGGGGAAAAAATGCATAGGGGACCGGGCGCGCGACGCATCCGAGATCGGCCTTGGAGCGCACCAGGCCCTGGTTGCGCGTGTCACACCGGCCGACATCGAGCGAGTGGGCGGTCTCCGCATGCGCCTCGATCATCCTGGCAAAGAGCAGATGATTGGCGCCGGGATGGCAATTTTCATTGCGCGCGCTCCATTTGCAACAAAGCTGATCGCCGCTGCGCAGCGTCACCAGGGCGGCCTGATCGCGCCCATCCAGGGTCGCAAACCATACTTCGCAATCGCCGTCACGCGAGAACTTCTGGTACACGGTCGAGAAAAATTTGAACGGTTGCGGCGGAACCCCGAGGCGGCGCCGGGTCTGAAGCTGGAGCTCGAAAAACCGCGTGAGATATTCCGCATTGGCGCCGCGATCGATTTCGATATTGTCCTTGACCGCGCGCTTGATCCCGCTGCGAACGGTCCGGCTGAAACCGGCGCTGATCGCCCGATACGGGCGCTTCATGTCCAGCGTCCAATGCGCAAAGCAATCGACATTCTTCCACGGCGCGGGCCCCGCGGCGCCCCGAATCTCAATCGAGGCGTTCTGGTTGGACGCGGCCAGCGCGCTCAGCAATTCGAGGCGCGCTTCGTCGTCGGTCGCCAGCGGCTCGCCACAGTCGGAGAACGGCAGCGAAACCAGCCGCGTGCCGAAGATTCGCCTGGAGCGCGCCAACACCACCGCCGCGCGCAATTCCCCGCGGCGATGCAGCGTCGCAACCTCGAGGTTCATCGGGTACGAATCGCGCAGCGCTTCGATCCAGCGCTCGCAGTGATAAAAGGTCGCGCCGGAAAATTCCTTCAGCGCCGCCCGCCACATCGCAGCCCCATCGGACCACGGCGTTAAGGTCAATCCATCGCGAACGAGACTATTCGAACGCGCGACCGTATCGGTCCGGGAAAATCCGCGCGGGAAAAATGTGCGCGTCGATTCAGTGGTCAGCGAAGCTTTCATTGAAGTCGAACTCATTCAATCCTTATGCGGCCTGCGACGGCGCCGGCCGGAACGCTTTCGTGATCATGTCGAGAAAAATCGAGGACTCCATCCACAGAAAAACCGTCAGCGCCGGCAGCGCCTCGGCAATCAGGGTCGGCAATCCATTCATCCCGGCTGCGAATGCCAGTTCTTTCCCTGCCAGCGCGGCTATCCCGCATACGATGGCGAGCTTCAAGCCCGGGATCGCCGCGCGCGAGGATATGACCCAGGGTGGTTCCGATGAGCCGGGCCGCCAACGAGAGCCCGATCAGGCTAACCGCGCCTTCGACCACTGCCATGTCCGCGCTGACGCTGCCCAATCCGCCAAACATCGAGAGGGGGACCACCGTCACCAGGATCAGAGTGAGCCGGATGCCGTGGGTCCACATGTCGTAAGACGGATGATCCTTGGAATAGAACACCGAGCCGATGCCGATGCGCAGGCCCATCAGGGTGAATCCGATCGCAAGCAACCGGATGCACAGGGCGGCCGGCATCCACTTCTCGCCATATACGACGCCGATGAACTGGGGCGCGGCGATCGCGGCCATCGCCATGATTGGCAGCACGAAGCGCGCGATATAGCCGGTGAAATCGCTGAACGCGCGGGCCATCTGCGCGTTGTCATCCTGCACCCGCGAGAACGCCGGAAAGGTCACGCGTCCGGCAACTCGAAACAGGCGATCCGGCACGAAGCGCAACAGATCCCACGCCATGCCGTAAAAGCCCAGGGCATTGCTGCCGAGGAATCTTCCGACCAGCAGAAAATCCGCATTCGACGAGCAGGTGTAGATCGTCCTTGCGCCCCACACGCTGGTAGTGAAGCGGCCGAAATCGCGCGCCGCCCACATCCGCGGCCATGCCGCAGTGAACCGGCGATCGGTAACCCATAGAGCTGCCGAGTAAGCGAAGATGCGTGCCGCCAACGCGCCCGGCAGGCTCAACCGAGGATGCCCACCGAGGAGCAGGAGTAACGCCGCCGCGAGGAACACCATCTCCGCGAAAACCTCGGCGCTGGCGAGCGCGCCGAAACGCATCTCGCGCCGCAACCGCGCGTTGGAAACCATCGCGGTGCCCTGGAACACCAACGGAATGCAGAGCAGCCGGATGTAGGGCACAATCCCCGGCATCAACATCAGATGCGCAACAATCGGCGCCGCGAGATACAGAATCGTCGCCATCGTCATCGCGACCGCGACGCTCAGGCACCAGCCGGTCGATTCATGTTCGGGCAGAAGATTGCGGCGTTGAATCAGCGCTTCGGGAATCCCGTTCTCGATCGGGATCAGCGCGAAGTACATGACAATCAGGAGGACGCGGAAAATTCCGAAGTCATTCGGCATCAGCGCGCGCGCCAGCACCACCATTCCGCCGACGCGGATGATCTGCAGCGCGATTTCCGCAAATACGTTATCGCGCACGCTGCGGGCGAACGCCTGCCACAAGCCGCTGTTCGCATCGGCGGAATCCGGCGGCTGCGGCGCGATGAATTCGGGCTTCGCGCCGAGCTCGTCTTCCAGCGGCGGCAAGGGCCGCGCCGCTCCTGCTTGCGAGCGTGAACTCATAGTCCCTCGCCGCGCAGCAGCACCGGCACGGTACGCGCCAGAATCTTGATGTCGCTGATGAGCGACCAATCCTCGATGTACTTGACGTCGAGCCGCACCATGTCATCGAAGGAGAGCCGATTGCCCCCGCTCACCTGCCAGAGCCCGGTGATGCCGGGAACCGCGTCGAGCCGGCGCCGATGCCATCCTTTGTAGAGCTCGAGCTCGTAGGGCAGCGCGGGCCGCGGACCGATGAGGCTCATGTCGCCGCGCAGCACGTTGATGATCTGCGGCAGCTCATCGATACGGTAGCGGCGGATGATGCGGCCGACGCGGGTAATCCGTTTGTCGTCGGTCAGTTTGAAGATCTTATCGCCATTGCGCGCCGCGCCGTTGACCGCCGCCTTGTCGCCGTGGCTAATCCACTTCTTGACGTATTCGCGATGAGCATTGTCGCCCGCCGCGCTGCGCATCGAGCGCAGTTTCAGGAAATCGAATTCCTGGCCGCGGATGCCGATGCGGGTTTGGCGGAAGAAAACCGGACCGCCGTCTTCGAGCCAAATCGCCAGCATCGTGAAGAGCAGGATGGGCGCCGTCAGCACCAGCATGACCGAGGCGGCGAGGAAATCGAACCCTCGCTTGACGATGAAGTTGAGTCCTTCGATATTCGAGCCGCGCAACGTAAGCAGCGGAACCACTCCCATCATATCTACCTTGAGTCCGGCCGGCGGGGCATTGAACACCCACGGCACCAGCCACCAACGGACTCGGTTCTCTTCACACATTTCGATAATGTCCTCGTGCTCCGAGCGCGCCGCGTCAGGCAGCGCAATCGCAACTTCGAGGCTCGGATGGAGCTTGGCCATCTCGGTCAGGTTCGCAATACCTTGCAGCACCGGCAGCCCGCGATACTGACGGCCCTCAGGCGACTCGTCGATAAAGCCGACCGGCTCGTAAAAGGTCATCTCGCTGGCGACCTGGTCGTAGAGATAGCGGCCGACATCGTTGAAGCCGATGATCGCGAGCGGGATCGTGATCCGCGGGTTAGAGTAAATCTTCCGCACCAGGTGACGCGCCAACATGCGTCCCACCAGCACGGCCGGAATGCTGAATAGATAAGCCAGACCAATAGTTAACCGCGATCCTTCGAAATGAACCAAAAAGCCCGCGATGGTCGACAGTACAGCGGCATAAGTGCAGCCCCTGATTATCGCCGCCGCTTCCTTCACTCCTCCCGCGCGCATGCGGTAGAGATCGCAGGCCCTGAACACCAGGACCCAGACCGCCACGACCACCGCGACGCCAAGGAACAGGAGCTTGGCATCGGTGCCGAGGAGGCGGATCTCCTGCGCGTGCGCCGGGTCGTGGATGGCCAGCGCCGCACTGAAGGCAGTCAGCAGCGCGAGACCATCAACGGCCGCGAAGAACGCTTTTTGTTTTCGAAGTTCGCCGGCGAACATGCTTCAACCACCACATGTGGGGGGGGGTTCGCACGTAGCAGTATCTGGGCGGTGCCCGCCGGCGAACAGACTGGATTCCTTCTTCATGGTGTCCCGCACCGCCTCGGCCACCCGATCGACTTCGGCGATCGTGAGCGCCGGATGCATCGGGAGCGACAGGGCGGTATCCGCGATCCGCTCGCTCGCCGGAAAATCTCCGGCCTGGTAGCCGAGCCCAGCGGCACGCGGGCTGCAGATGCAGCGGCAGCGGATAATGGATTCCGCTCCCGATTTCTTTTGCAGCAGCGCCTCGCGGATCGCTTCGCGCTGGTGGCTTCGAATCACAAACAGATGGTAGACAGGACTCGAGCCCGCGGGCTCGACGGGCAGCCGCACGCCGCTCCTTCGAAAGCAGCTCGCAGTAGGCCTTGGCGATTTTGCGCCGGCGCCGGTTCCAGTCGTCCAGCTGCTCCAGCTTGGCGCGCAGCACCGCGGCCTGCATCGTATCGAGCCGGGCGTTGTAGCCGAACTCCTCATGGGCGTAATGGGAAATGCGCCCGTGATCGCGCAGCGACGCGATCCGCGCCGCCAGCTCGTCGTTCGTTGGTCGCCACCGCGCCGCCTTCGCCCCACGCGCCGAGGTTCTTGCCGGGATAGAAGCTGAAGCAGCCGCCGTCGCCATCGCGCCAGCGCGACCCATCCGCATCGGTGCGTGATGCGCGCGCCATGCGCCTGGCAGGCATCTTCGACGACTAACAGCCCGAACCGTCCGCGATCGCGCGCAGCTCCGGCATCGCGCAGCCGGCATGCCATAAAGATGCACCGGCACGATGGCGCGCGGTGCGGCTGCCGTTGCCGTTCATCGCCCGGTCTCCAGATAATGGCGCAGCGCGCGCGGGACTCAAGTTGCCGGTGTCCGGATCGACGTCGACAAACTCGGGCACCGCCCCGGTCTGAACAATCGCTTCGGCGGTCGCGATAAAGGTCATCGGCGCCGTGATCACCCCGTCGCCGGGACCGATGCCCAGCGCCAGCAGCGCCAGGCGCAGAGCGTCGGTGCCGCTGCCCACGCCGACCACGTGCGCGACTCCGAGGAAGCGCGCGAACTCCTCCTCGAATGCCTCCACGTGCGGACCGCCGACGTAGGTGGTGTCGGGTGAATCTCCGCCAACTCGCGCTCGACACGCTCGCGGATCTCGCGGTTCTGCGCCGCCAGATCGAGAAACTTGATTGCATTTGAGTTCCCCTATTCTCGATCGCGCCGTTTTCCGCGAGCATCAGCCGGCGCACCCGCGCCGGCTGCCCCGCCACTACCGCCCAAGCGCGGCACGTCGTGGGTGACCAGCGCGCCCGCGCCGACCATCGCGCCCTCGCCGATTTCCACGCCGCACATGATCATGGCGCCGCTGCCGATCGAAGCGCCGCCGCCGGACGATGGTCCCTTCCATCCGCCAATGGCTCTCGGCTTTGGACCGAGCCGTCGCGATTGGGCGCGCGGGATGGCGGTCGTTGATGAAGACCACGCCGTGGCCCACGAACACCTCGTCCTCGATCTCCACGCCGGTGCAGATGAAGCTGTGGCTGGAGATCTTGCAGCGCCGGCCGATGCTCGCGCCGCTCTGGACTTCGACGAACGCGCCGATCGTGTTTCGTCGCCGACTGCGCAGCCGTAGAGATTGACGAAAGGCGCGAGGCGCACTCGTCTCGCCGAGCTTCGACATCGTCGGCGACCACGACATTGGTCGGGAAGTCTTGCGAATCGATCCATTGATAGATCACTTTAGATCTTCGGTGCCGCGACGACCGGCACCGTTCGCGCCGCCGTCGTGCAGCGAAGCGTCGGCCGCCTCCAGCACGCTGACCACGCGCAGGCCGCATACGCCGTCGCTGCGCGGCGTGACGCCGTTGCGGACGCAATCGACAAAGTGTTCGCATTCGAGCCTCAGCGGCTCGGTCTCGTCGATGCGCGGGATCATGATGTTCGCCGTAGCGATAGGAAAAATGGAATTCGCCGAAGGTGTCGTAGTAGGGCAGAACGCTGACGCCCTTGTCATAGATGCGGATCTTCTCCTGCAGCGCGATATCGTCGTACACCAGCATCTTCCGGGAGCCGACGATCGTGGTGCGCCGAATCTTGTTCGGATCCAGCCAGCTCACGTGGACGAAGGCGATTACGTTGTGCGAGAAATTCATGGTCAGCATCGCGACGTCTTCGATGCCGGGGTTGTAGTGGCTGCGCCCCTGGCAGTTGACCGACTCGGGAATCGCCCGCCCATCAGCATCAGGATGATCGAGATGTCGTGCGGCGCGAGATCCCATGCCACGTTGATGTCGTGCTGGATCAGGCCCAGGTTGGCGCGGATCGAGCTGATGTAGAAAATTTCGCCTAGCTCGCCGGAATTGACTATTTCGCGCATCTTTGCACCGGCGCGCTGTACTCGAAGGTATGCCCGACCATCAGCACGCGGCCGCGCTCGCGCGCGATATGCACCAGCTCGGCGGCCTGCGCCGACGACATCGCCAGCGGCTTCTCGACCAGCACTGACTTGCCCGCGAGGAGGGCTTTTTTCGCCATCGGATAATGGGTGCTGACCGGAGTCGCGATGACCAAGCCTTCGATTTCGCGGTCACGCAGCAGATCGTCGAGGTTGCTGGAGCCTTCCACTCCCGCATACAGCCCGCGCACATGATCGCGGCGCTTGGCGTCGAGGTCGCACGCGACCACTCGTCGAGCTTGTCGGAGTTGATGAAGATTGCGGACCCAGTTGGGTCCCCAATAACCGAGACCGACGACACCGATGCCGTTAATCTTGTACTTGCTCTCCTCGCGCTGGTAGCTCTCGCGAGGCGAAACCGCATCGGTAGTGACGCCGACCGTACCCAATCTCACCACTTCACTCATGATCCGAGAAGTCTCCTCAGAGGTTTGGCAACCGACTTGGTTGCGCCGTTTAGAACCACACCTGCCACCGGGCGATTCGCCGCCCGCAGTCCGGCCACGGTGGTCGCGAGCTCGCTGCGCTCGGTATAACCATGACGAACCACCAGCAGGATGGGATCGTTAGGACGCGCGAGCGGAAGCATCCGCGCGTCAAGTCGAGGAACGCCCAGGTCGATCACGGCGGCCTGGTAGCGATTCAGTAGTCCTTCAAAATCGGCAAGCTGCTGCAGCCGCTCATCGTCGCTGGACACCGGGCAGCAGGTGGCGAGGTCAAGGCGCGGCCATTCGGTCGCGCGAATCTGCAACGAGCCGTCCAGCACCAGCTCGGGAATCGCGCTGCCGGGCGCCACGAAAGTCCGATGCAGGTTGGGATGACGCAGGTGCGCATCGACGCAGATGGTGCGCAGCCCGAGACGCTGACTCAGGTCGATCGCGAGCGCCGAGGCGACCGTGCTTACCCCATCGCCCGGGCGGCATCCGCTGATGAGCAGCCGCACCGAATGATCGATCACCGCCAGCGGCGCGAGCTGTTCGGACAGCCGCCGAATCGCCTTGGAGCGCGCGACGCGGCCGCACGCATCGTCGAGAATCGGCATCGGAACCAGCGGTCCGCTGCTGCCGTCGGCACCGGCGCCGTCCATGTTACCGGCGTAGTCGAGCGCCAGTCGCGCCTGCGAGGCCTGCTCGACCAGGCTTCGGTTTATCGCCTCGTGGTACTTACTCACGGTTCACTCGCCCTCGGCGTCGCTCGCGGGTTGTTTCGCGAGCCGCACGTCGGTTTGTTTCGATTTAGGTTTTTCCGAGGGGATGCCCGGCGCGGACGCGGCGGACGAATCCATATTCTCCGACGATGCCGCATAGTCAGGCACCGCGATGGGCGTAGTCGCGGTCGCGGGCGCCGCATCGAGATTCGCCTGCTCCGGACGCGTGGCGGTGGTCGATTGCGGCAGCTCCAGCGTCTGCTCGCGCGTGCCACTAATTTCTGGAATCGCAAGGCGATGGCTTCCGCGGGTCAGGCGTGGCCCGAACGCAAGCAACGCGATCAGGAGCCCGGCAACCGCCGCGGCCACCGCAGTGGCGCCGGGAATCCAGCCTAGGCGCAACCCACCGTCGCGAGGCGTGGGATTCTCGTTCGACGAGGCTTTGATCGCGGCGGTAAAAAGATCCTGGTACTCGGCAACTGCCGCTTTCGCCATTTTGAGGGTGACGACTTTCGCGCCCTCGGCGTAAGCAAGCAGCATCGCGTTGTGGCACAGCACGTTGACGCGGCGCGGAATTCCCGCACTGGCGGCGACGATGTAGTTGAGCGCCTTCGGCTTGAAGATGCGCGCCGCGGTGCCGCCCTTCGCGCGCAGTCGGTAGTCGATGTATTCGAGGGTTTCGCTCGCATCGAGTGGCACCAGCAGCGTGCGCGCGCCGATACGTTCGTTGAACTGGCGCAGGCTGGGCGCCATCAGGCGGCGCAACAACTCCGGCTGGCCGGCCAGAATCAATTGCAGCTGGTTCTCGCCGGGCCGTCCATAGTTGGATAGCAACCGAAGCTCTTCGAGGGCGTCGTCGCTGAGGCCCTGGGCCTCATCAAAAATAACCGCCACACGCTCGGTCGGACGCAGGCCGCCAAGATAGGTGCCCAGCGCATCGAGCATCGCACCCTTGGACAAGCCCGCGGTTTCGACGCCGAGCTGGGTCAGGATAAGGCGCAACACATCAGCGATTTCGAGGCGCGGATTGGTGACGTAGGCAAGGTGCAGGCGCTGATATTGCCGCGACAATAGCGACGCGATGAGCGTGGTCTTGCCGGTCCCGCTTTCGCCCGCGAGCAGCGAGAATCCGCTGCTCTCGTGCATCAGACCCCATTCCAGCGCCGCCATCCCTTCACGATGGGTCTGGCTCATGTAAACCATCGCCGGCGAGGGCGTGAACTGGAAAGGCGGTCCGTTCAATCCGAAATGCTGGTAATACACAGTTGGTCCTTAAAACTCGTCACTCAGCACTGCGACGGTTTCGAGTCCGGATATCTCGGAGATAGTGGCTGAGGAATAAATCTTCGGGTCGTTTTCTTCTTCGCGATATGCCGCGGCGACGCCCAGCACCAACCCGAGCAGCAGGCCGGCGGCGGTATTGAGCGGAACCTTCGGGAACACCGGGCGCAGCGGCGCGACCGGAGGCTGCGCTACGCTGACGTTCAGAATCCGGCTGCGATTCAAGGCTTCGGCGGCGCGCGCTTCCTCGCTCTTGCGGGTGTACGAAAGATACGCGTCCTTGGCGTTCTGCACGGTGCGCTGCAGGCGATCGAGCACCACCACGCTGCTGGCCATATCGGTCAGCTGTTGGCGCGCAAGGGCAACCTGCTCGGTGATCGATGCTTCACTCGCCTTGAGTGCGGAAACCTGCGCTTTGGCCTGATCGAGATTAGAATTAATCGTCACCCACAGCGGGTTGATGTCGGTGCTCTTTTCGGAAACTTCCAGATGATCTTCGGTGTCCAGGATTTTCTGCGCCGCCGCGAGCTTCGCATCGATCTGGCGAATGCGCTCGCTGTCGGGCTGATAACGGGTCAGCAATTCCGCCCGCTCGGCGCGCAGTTGCATGACCTGCGGCTTGAGTTGCGCCAGCGCCATGTTCTGAACCTGGCGCGTTTCCTTGGAAAGCCGGTCCGGAGTCTGATCGAGCATCTCTTTGAAGGAGACCGCCTGCTGCTCGTTGTAAGCGAGATCGGCCTGATTCTTATCGAGCTGTAACTGGAGGGTATCGAGCCGGTCGACGAGGCCGGAGCGCTGATCATCGACACTGGTGATACCGCTCTTAACCTGGAAGTCGCGCAGTTGTTCTTCCGCATCATCCAGCTTGGCCTGCAGCAACTTGGCCTGTTGGCTGAAGAATTGTTCGGCCGCCGGGTCGTGCGAGATGTGCGCGTGATAATCGAGATAGGCGCTGATCAGAAGATCCAGAAACTGCTTGGACCAGGCCGGATCGTGCGCGCGGAAGTTCACTTCGATGAGATCGGACTTCTTGATGATGGAAGCCGACAGATGTTGCTCCAACGACATGGCCCAGGCGTCGCGCGCATCCAGATGCGGCGTGTCGTGCATCGCGCGATAGCCCGCGCCCGGAAGACCGAGGACGTAGTTGACGCCGCTCATGACCGGGGCGACGATTCCCTTGTGCGCCACCGGCGGCGGCATATCCGCGATCGCGCGCTTGATGATGTAGGTGCTGGTCAACAACTCCATTTCGGAGTTGAGGTCCTCTTCATTAACCGGGTTGGCGACGACCGCCGGATTCTGCGGCGTATTGGCGGCCAAGCCCGGCGAGACCAACAGCTCGGCGCGATTATCGCGCACGAAAATTTTCGCGGTACCCTGATAAGTCGGCGGCCATATTAAAGTTCCCAGGACCACCAGACCGAACACCACACCGCATACCTCGAGCACCGTGGCCCGGCGGCGGAAGATCATTTCAGTCCAGTAGTTAAAGTCGCGTGTATTCATAAAACTTCTGCCGTCCGCTTAGGGGATTGTAGGTGAGAGGTACGGCTGCACCGGCAGCATGTCGCGGATGTATTGCTTAACCCATAGGTCCATGTTGGCAATCCGGCTGCGCGGCACCACGATGGTGTCGTGCGGCATCAACATGACGTCCTCGCCCTTGTCGGGCGTGTTGGTGGCGGAGGCTAAATCGATCTTGGAGCCATCGGCACGTCCGCAGGCGTCGCGCCGAATCAGCACCACGTTGGAGAGCTCGGCCTCATCGGTTTGCCCGCCCGCGCTCGCAATCGCCTGCGACGCAGTCATACCGGGCTGGAGAGAAAATGCGCCCGGATGATTTACCTGGCCTTCAACAAAAACCTGACGGCTCGGCATATTCTGAACATGGACGGTGGCGCTGGGATTCTTGAGTTCTTTGGAATACGCCTGATTGATTTCCGTGGAGAGTTGGCCGGGGCTCATCCCCGCCGCCTGCAGTGATCCCACCAGGCGCAACACGATGCGACCGTCGGGCTGTACTGAGACGTTGTCGTTAAATTCGGAATTCAAATAAAAATCGATGGCGAGTTGATCGCCCGGCTGGATGCGATAGCCCGCCGCGTCCAGAGACGCGTTCTGGAAGTGCGCGCCCTCGGCGAGGCATTGCTCAGGATTGACCATCGCGGCTTGCTGCATATCGGCACGTCCGGGTTCATCGCCGCGGTTGCTCGAAGAAGAAGAGCATGCCGCAAGGCTGAGTGCGCACAGAGTGGCAACGAGAGGGAGACGAAGATTTTTGTTGCAGCTGAAATTCATCGTAGTCGCACGCCTGTGTTTAAGATGCCGAAGCGATCGTACAAACATTCCGCACTGAATGTTTCTGTGAGAAGGCTAGTTGTTTTCCGCGCTCCATGCAAGTGTTGCGTGGAATCGTCCCCCCTAACTGCGAATAGACGTTATGACAGTTCTGATTATGCACTTTCTTTCTTGATGATACAATAGAGCGTTATTCTGACAAATAGCATTGTAAAGAAGCGGAATCATTGTGTGAATGATTTATCAATGCTTATTTATTCATATCACTGCTAATAGATGCTAAGACTAGTTATCATATTGCTTTGGCGCGTTATGGATAGCGTTCTTCTAGGGCAACTGACGTGCCAGCATGGAATTTCATTCATTCCGATGCTTATTTGACGATTGTCTCCCCCACGCAACTAGTTGCGGTTGTAACAATTACCGTAGCGCACCGGTAGGAATTACACGCCGACCGAACCTTCACCCCGATTGGTTCGCAGCGCGCTCGAGAAATTCCATATCGGTCGCGGTCCATACGATATCCGTCACGCTTGCATCGAGCTATCGGAAAAATCCCCTAGTTATGGGCGAAACCGATGAGCACGAACCTTGCGGATACGACCATTCATCTTCGGACCCGCATCCAGTTAGTACGAGCGGTGAGTGTTTATGGCTACGAAATCAGCTTCCGGTTTTTTCTCGCGCGCGACGACCTCTCCCCTGCCTCGCTTCCTCGCCTTCGTCCGCCCACATATGAAGTTGGCGATGGCCGCGGCAGGGATGGGCATCATCAAGTTCAATTTGCCGCTCGCGTTCCCGCTCGCCTTCAAATACATCATCGACGTCCTGGTCGTTCACAGCCACGCACCGACCGGCCTCAATGCCATCGTCGATCGATGGTGCATGACGGTCGCCACCACGTTTGGTTTCGGCGTCTCGATGTCCGCGAAGCTCGGAGCGCTGGTTGGCATCATGACCATTCTGATGCTGATTCAAGCAGCCGCGACTTATTGCGCGGAGCATTGGACCGGAATCGCCGGCAATCGAATGATCCTCGACCTTCGATGCGCGATGTTCCGCCATCTGCAGAGCCTGTCGCATTCGTTTTTCGACCGTAACCCATCTGGTGCGGTCGCCTCGCGCTTCATCAGTGATGTCGAGCTGGCGCAGAACCTCGTCAGCAGCACTCTGGTGAACGTCTGGACCGATGCGGTCGCGCTGCTGACCATCGTGCCGATACTTTTCCTTCTCGATAAGCGCCTCGCGCTGATTGCGATTTGCGGATTCCCCTTTTACTTCCTGCTGATTCGCATGTTCGCCCCGCGCATCCGTGCAGTCAGCCGCGACGTGCAACATATGATGGGCGAATTCTCCGGCGAGCTGACCGAGCAAGTGGCCGGGATGGGCATCATTAAATCGTACGGACGCGAAGAGTTCGTCGCCGACAAATTCCTCGATCGCACTGCGCTGCTTCATGAGCGCACTATCGAGCGCGTGCGCCTCACCGCGCGTCAGCAGATGTACTGCGAGTTCATTACCCGCATCGCGCCGCTGGCGGTGGTTTCGGCGGCCGCTCTGATGATTGTGCGCGGCGGGATGGAAGTCGGCACCGTGATCGCCTTCATCGGACTGCTCGGCTTCCTTTATGTGCCGATGGAGCGCTTCTCGCAGCTATCGACCCTCGTATCGTCGTCGCTGGCGGCGATCGAGCGCATCTTCGAATTCCTCGATTCCAAGCCGGAAGTCGTCGAAAGCGCCGACGCGGTTCCCCTGGAAATCAGATCGGGTGCGGTCCGCCTCGAGCACGTCGACTTCGGCTATACCGCGCGTGACGGCAAGCCTGCGCGCCAGGTCCTTGGTGATATCGACCTGACCGTGGAAGGCGGCACGACGGTGGCTTTCGTGGGTCGCTCGGGCGCCGGCAAGACCACCATCGCGAGCCTCGTAGCGCGCTTCTATGACGCGACTGCCGGCCGCGTGACTATCGATGGCCAGGACGTGCGTGGGCTCACGCTTAGCTCACTGCGCGACAGCATCGGCGTCGTCCATCAGGATGCGCTGCTGTTCAGCACCAGCATCAAGGAGAATCTGGCCTTCGGGAAACAAACCGCGACCGAAAAGGAAATGTGGGAAGCGCTCGAGAACGCCAATATCAAGGCCTTCGTCGAGGCGCTGCCCAAGAAGCTCGACACCGTCATCGGTGAGCGCGGCGTGAAACTTTCCGGCGGCCAGCGCCAGCGTCTCGCCCTTGCCCGCGCGTTCCTCAAAAATCCCCCGATCCTGATCCTCGATGAGGCGACCTCGGCGCTGGATTCGGAAGCCGAGAACCTCATTCGCGATGCGATCCGCCGCCTGATGTCGAAGCGCACCTCCTTTATGATCGCGCATCGGCTCGCGATGGCGGTGAACGCCGACAAGATCGTGGTGCTCGACCAGGGACGCATCGTCGAGGCCGGCACCCATGCGCAACTCCTCGAAAAGCGCGGCCTCTATGCAACGCTGTTCAACGAGCAGACTCGCGGCCTGGTTCCTCAATCCGCGATGGCCAAGGCTCGCGAGGCGCGCCGCGAGAAGATCGCCCGCAACACCAGCTTCAATCCGCGCCTGAAGGTTGTCAGCGGCGGCGCGCGCTAACCCCGACTCTTTCTCCTCGTAGATGCTCGCGGCGTGTCCCCCCCTTCACGCCGCGAGCATTGTCCTATGTGTCAATCGCGCTTACTCGATCGGGCAGGTACAAATTCCTCCGCCGGTACCATTTCCGATCAATGCACCGCACTGGCTCTGTAGATAGATCAAGTTGGTCGGGTCACCGCCGGCATCATCGGAAAGCGGGGTTTCGGTGATTCCGAAGGAGACTGCACGGCGGGGCGGCCTCGCAACCAGCTGACTGTGGGTGATGCTGCCGAGCAGATTGCTGGCGGTGGTCACGCTGTAGCCTGGGACATTGGTCGGATCGCAGCAGGCATCGCCGAGGCATTGACCCGCAAGTCCGCCGCCACCGGTATTGAGGAAGGTCGACCCATATGGCCCGGCGAGAACGCCAATCGTGTTGGGCGCAGTCGCGACGATCCCAATCGATCCGTTGCTGTTGTCGGGTCCCGACGCAGAGGTAGGCGGAGCTCCCTGGATGCCCCAGTTTGAGGTCAGATTCTGCTCGACCGAGAAAGTCGCCAACTGAGCGGAACTCAGAGGACAGCCGCAACATTCGCCCATTTCTTGATTGGCATCGAAAACGTAGAGCATGGCGCAGACAGTCTGGGGTTGGGCGCCGGCCAGATTGCTATTTGCAGCACCATTTGGATTGATCAGGCGAATGATGTTGTCGCCTTCACCCGTCGTATTGCATAGACCGCCCATCGCGTTCGAGCCAGGAGGGCAAAGGTTAACTTCCAAACCGGTTGGAGTCATATAGTAACTCCAAAGAACCTGCCCCGGCAGGGATCCGGTGACGGCCGCACTCTCCGATGTGGTTCCCTGACGGAGGGAGCCCGCATTTGCTGATGGAGACCACGAGGCCATCGTCGCGAACATCGCTGCGGTCAACGCAAATACCTTTAACTGACTCTTCATGCAATTCTCCCAAGCTACGAACATTTTCTGCTACGCAATGACGCAATTTAGTATCATGTTGAAGAGGGGAGAACGAACCGCGCGCTTCATGATCGACCGAAGGTACGAAGCCGCTCCTCGATAAAAAGCGCCTCGAGCGCGCCTTTCCCGTGCCACTCACTACTGCTATCGCTTTCCATGGCGTCATTCCCCGGCACCCGCCTCCCAGCGGCGCGAGTTGTGCTCAACTCGCCGGATCTTGACGCCTTTTCACTTTCCACCAACTTCGCGACACTACCGAGCAAGGTGGCGGAAAAGACTATTTGCGGGCGGCAATTGAAAAGCTGAAGATTGACGAAAATGTCCGAACCGGAATGCATAAGATTCGAATGCGGAGAAACGACATCGAATTTGCGTTAACTCTGCCGCTCAAGCAGAAGCAGATGTCTGCGCCTCGAATCTCGTCGAAATCTTATAGCGACGCTACCCCTTAAGGTAACCGTCAAATTGCGCCGAATACAATGAGTCAAACTTCTGCCGATAGAATGACGACCGCGGCTCATTTCGCGTAGTCTCGAACGAGCGATGGCTCTCGAACAATATCGCAATAAGCGCGACCCTGAGCGGACGCCTGAGCCGTTCGGACGCGGCGATGCGTCCGCGGCGGTCTTCTCCAAAAGCGGCGGGATGTTCTGCATCCAGAAGCATGCCGCGACGCGCCTCCATTATGACTTCCGCCTCGCGATGGAGGGCGTGCTGCGTTCGTGGGCGGTGCCCAAGGGGCCTTCGCTCGATCCCGAATGAGAAGCGGCTGGCCGTGTTCGTCGAGGATCATCCCATCGAGTACGGCGACTTCGAGGGCGTCATTCCACGCGACAACTATGGCGCCGGCGAGGTCATCCTGTGGGATCGCGGCATCTACAAGGTCATCGATCCGCCCAATGGCGACGCCGCCGAATGCGTGCGCAACGGCAAGCTCGACATCGAAATGCACGGCTTCAAGATGCGCGGCGCCTACACCCTCGTGCGCACTCATCTGACTGACGGAAAGGGCAAGCAGGAAAATTGGCTGCTCATCAAGAAGCGCGACCAGTATGCCAGCGCCGACGAGGACCTCATCGAGGCGCATCCGCGCTCGATTCTGTCCGGCCTCACCATCGAGGAGATGCGCGACGCCTCCGCCATCGGGCAGCAGATTTCCTCGCAGCTCGAAGAGCAGGGAGTCGCGCGGCTAAGCGGTCAGCTCAATCACAAATCGTTTCCGCTCACGCTGGCAAAGCCGCACGACAAGGCATTCGACGGCGATGCGTGGCTCTACGAGATCAAGTACGACGGCGTGCGCATCCTCGCGATTCGCGACGGCGCCCATGTGCGGCTCTTCGCGCGCAGCGGCACCGAGGTCACCGAGCGCTATCCCGAAGTGACGCTGGCGTTCGATGCGATGCCGTTCGACCGCTTCGTCATCGACGGCGAGATCGTCGCGCTGATGGACGACGGCCGGCCCAACTTCGGCAAGCTGCAAACGCGCATGCATGTCAGCGATCCGGCGACCGCGCGCAAGCTGAGCTTCTCGACCCCGACTATCGATTTCGTTTTCGATCTGCTCGCTTTCGATGGCTTCGATCTGCGCTCGATGGCTCTGGAAGCGCGCAAGGAAATTCTTCACAAGATCGTGCTCGGCGAAGGGCCGATTCGCTACTGCGATCACATCATCGGGCGCGGCAAGGATTTCTTTCAGGCGGTCGCGGGTGCGGGCCTCGAGGGCATCATCGCGAAGCGGCGCGAATCGAAGTATCGCGGCGCGCGCAGCGACGACTGGCTCAAGATCAAAGCGCCGCTGACCAGGGACTTCGTCATCGGCGGATATACCAGTCCCGATGGCTCGCGGAATCATTTCGGCGCGCTGCTGCTCGGCGTCTATGAAGATGACGGCGGCTTTCGCTACGTCGGCAAAGTCGGCACCGGCTTCAATGGCGACACGTTGAAAGCGATCAGCGAGAAGATGAAGGCAATCGAGATCGAGGCGTCGCCGTTTCGCGTCGGCAAAAACCTGGTGCTGCCTGAGAAGCGCGCGCACTTTGTGGAACCCAAGCTGGTCGCGAATGTGCGCTTCGGCGAGCTGACCAGCGAAGGATGCGTGCGCCATCCGAGTTTCATGAAGCTCGCCGAGGACGTCGATCCTCGCGACTGCACCTGGGAAGCGGCATTCGGCGGGACCGGCAACACTCCGTCTGAACACCGAACAGACGCCGATGCCGCTGGAAGAAGCGCAGCCACCCAGTGTGAGCACCGAGCGAAATGGAAAGTCGCGCGAGGTCACCATTACGCATCCGGAAAAGGTGTTCTGGCCCAAGGAGGGGTACACCAAGGCTGACCTGGTGGATTACTATCGCAAGATCGCGCGCTGGATGTTGCCCTACCTGAAGGACCGCCCGGTGATGATCGTGCGCTATCCAGACGGCATCGAGGGCAAGAGCTTCTATCAAAAGGATGCGCCCGCGTTCGCCCCCGAATGGATTCGCACGGTGACGATTTACTCGCACGACAGCCAGCGTGACATCAACTATTTCATCGTCGAGCACGAGGACGCGCTCGCTTACCTCGCAAATCTCGCGACGATTCCTATCCACATCTGGTCATCGCGCATCGGTAGCGTCGAGAACCCAGACTGGCTGTTGTTCGACCTCGATCCCAAGGGCTCGACCACCGAGAAGGCGGTGCATACGGCGCGCGAGACGGTCAAGCTGCTGGAAGAGATCGGACTCAAGGCGGCTATCAAGACTTCGGGTCAAATGGGAATCCATGTGATGGCGGGGCTTAAGCCCGTCTATACCTATCAGCAGGCGCGCGATTTCGCGGAAATCGTCGCTAGACTGGTGGTGGCGAGGATTCCCGACCTATGCACCATCGAGCGCAACAAGGCGGTGCGTGGCGGCAAGGTCTATATCGACTACCTCCAGCTCGGCCACGGCAAGACTATCGCCGCGCCATACGCGGTGCGGCCGAATCCAGGCGCGCCGGTATCGTCGCCGATTCGATTTGCGGAATTGAAGCCCGATTTCGATCCCGAGAGCTTCACCATCAAGAACATGGTCGCGCGGATGGCGAAGCTGAAAACCGATCCTTTCCTCGGCGCGATAACCGACCAACAACGCCTTGAGCCATCGCTGAAACTTCTTTCCGAGAAATACTCTTCCGCCCGACTCAGCTAACGAGGCGTCGGGTGGTCGCGCAATCGTCCGCTCATGCGATGCGGGCGCGTTAAGCACGCGCGAACTGATGAGCGAGGAGGCGCAGCCGCGTCTTTTCCAAACCGCGGTGTCTAATGCATGATACCGTCCAATCAACCCCCGGAGACTCTGGCAATCTATGAAGATAGAAAGTTTAGCACCGGTTCGCAGGTCAGCAGCCTCAACGATTCGTTGAACTATTACCGCAATGTTCTAGGCTTCGTGGAGGATTTTCGATTCGGCGATTTTGCCGGGGTCAGGAGCGGAGACGTGTTGCTCCACCTGTGCGCTCACGACTTCCACCACCGGCCGATTGGAGGGAGCACGGTCAGCATCTTCTGCGATGAAATCGATGACTACTTTGAGGAAATAAAAAAGAAGGGCGCGCTGGTGAAAATCGCGCCCGCGAACCGTCCTTACGGGATGAGGGACTTCATGGTGCTGGATCCCGACGGCAATCATCTCAGTTTCGGTTGTGAAAGCACGGAGTCGTAGGCGCCGGAGCGCAATCAGCGCGCTCTACCTGATGCATTGCGAATAGTTCGGCCTTGGGTATGTCCAACCTCATCGCGAGTCGGACATCCTGATCGCCGTAAACGATTCGCGGAGTTTGCTACTTCCGCTTGCGGGTTTTGGTGCTCGCGTGCGAGCGAGCTTCGCCCGTGCTGCGGCCGCCACTCCGACTCGAGGCCGCGGCAGCTTGCTTCGGCTCCTCAGCTTCCTCGGCGGCGGGCGCCTCTTCTTCTTTCTCGGATTTCTCGGCAGTACCGCGCTTCTCGAGCGAGGCCTTCAGCGCGCTCATCAGATCGATGACCTTACCGCGCGGCTGCTCCGAGGGTCCGGAAACTACCGCTTCTTCGCCGGCGACCTTGCGATGCGCCGCTTCCAGCACGCGCTCGCGGAATTCGTCGTGATACTTGGACGGGTCGAACTTCTTCTCGGTGAGATCGTCGATGAGGCGCTGCGCGAGTTCGAGTTCCTTGTCGCTGGTCTTGGCGTTCTGCCCGCGATCGACATCGGCCTCGGAAACGATCTCGTCCTGGTAGTACATCGTATGCAGCATCAAGCCGCCATCGAAGGGGCGGATGATCACCAGGTGCTCTTTGTTGCGCATGGTGAAATGCGCGAGGGCGACGCGCTTGCTCTCGGTCATCGCGCTGGCCAGCAACTTGTAGGCGCGCGCCGATTCCGGTGAGCATCCGAGATGATAGGAGTTCTCGAAGTAGACCGGATCGACCTGCTCGAGCGGCACGAATTCGCTGATCGCGAGGGCATGGTCTTCATGCGCCTCGAGCTTTTCCAGCTCCTCGTCTGTGAAGGTTACGTAGGTGCCCTTCTCGATCTGATAGCCGCGCACCAACTCGCTGCGATCGACAATGGCGTCATCGACAGGGCAATAGATCTTCTGCTGGATGCGGCTTTTGTCCTTGGCGTGGAGCAGATTGAAGCTGACCGACTTGGGCCGCGTCGCGGTGTAAAGCTTTACGGGGATGGAAACTAACCCGAAAGAGATTGAGCCTGCTGCTACTGGTCGTGCGGCCATCACGCTTGCTCCTGGCTAGAATTAGGCGCTACGCGCTTTCCTTCGGGTCTGCACCTCGGCCCGCTTTTGAGGCGAATACGCCGCCAAAATGGCGGCATACCCGGCGTAGCCTATACGGAAGGAAGGACCTTCGCTAGATGGCAAAAGACGCCCCCCTTAAGGACGTTTTCGCCATCGAGCGATGCCCTAATCAGTCTTTGTTCTTGCGCGGACGCCCGCGACGGCGCTTCGGCTCCTCGCCGGTCGGCTCATCGATGGGTCCGAAGGGATCCTCGGCGTGCAGGTCCGGCGTTTCGATTACACCATAGCTGTTGGGCTCTCGACTCTGGCTCTCGGCCTCCATGTCAGTTGGAGGCGTCCAATTCTGGCTGTATGGCTCGATGGTTCCGCCGGCGCCCCATCGGCCTCGGCCGCTGCCACGTTTTTGCTGGCAATCGACGCAGAGCAGCGCGAACGGCAGCGCCTTCAGCCGCTCCAGCGGGATGTCCTCACCGCATTCGCCGCAAATGCCATAGCTGCCGTTGTCAACGCGCGCGAGCGCCTGATCGATAAGCCGCAGCCGATCTTCCGAGCGCTCGATGAGGCTGGCATGCGCTTCGGCATCGGCGGTCGAGCGCGCCACATCCATCTCATCGCCGGGCGAGGAGAGCATCTCCTGACCCTGGTCGCGACGAAAAATAGCGATTTTTTGATAGGTCTCATCCCGCAGCTGCGCGAGGATGTCGCGCAACTTGCCGTGACGATTCGAATTGCCTGTCATTGCGAGTCCCATCTTTTCCTCACCAATCCTTTGATCCGCGTGACTGTGTGATCCGCGTCACCATGCAGAAATACTTACGCGGTTACCGGCCACTTGGTTTCTCAAGTGATGCGACCGGCATACCCGCAACCCCTCGGATTCGCCGCCGCCAACCGCCGTCCTCTCAACATCATTCGGACGTAGTGAGGGTTTGACGTATTTACCCTACGATTGCATTCAAGACGCCGAAGATAATTTTTTCGGGCCTGATTCGAAGGGCTTAGCGCGCACGCATCCGCCAATCCGAGGTTGCAAGTCCTCTGCCGCTCGCAACCGCATCAAATCGCGACATTGTTAATGTTTTTTTCTCGCGACGGTCATCTAAATCGGCTCCTCGAACGTCTAATTTCCGATGTCATGGATTTAGCCGCCGTCCCATTTTGCCCCATGTAGCGGAAATTGGCGGCGTATCGCGTCGGTGGCTAGGAAAGTGACACGAAAGGATATTCCCAATGAGTAACGCGGTACCGCGACGAACCGAGAAGCCCGTTACGATTCAGTCACCCAAGTCTGGCAAGGCCAGTATCCTCAAATTCGACCGGCACGCCGGCGTCATCGTACTGGATCGGGCCGAATCGACCTCGGGAATCCGGTCTCTATCGGCATTGGTGCGCAAATTGCTCACCATCCTCAAGCCGAATGCTCCTTCGTCAGAATGAAACAAAGGCGTGGCGAAGTGTTTCGACTGAAGGGCAAAAAAAGGGGAGCCCGGTGACGAATTTCGATTGGTTTGCCGGAATGATAAGCGCGCTGCTGATTGCCGCCGCTCTCTGGGCGGCGGTCGCGTTCGCCTGAGAAATCCGGCTCGATACGTCCGTGCTTATGATTCCGTCTTCCGAGGCCGCACGATAACTGCCGTCCCGTACGCCGCAATCTCGCTCATTAAATCCGCGATCTCATTGCAGTCGAACCGCATCGCTAAAACAGCATTCCCACCGCGCTCGCGCGCCGCAGTCCGCAGCCGTTCGATGGCCTGGTTGCGGCTGTCAGTCAGCAGCGTGGTATAGCCACCGACCTCGCCACCGAACAGCGTGCGCAGGCTGGCGCCGAAGTTCGAAAAAACGTTGCGCGCCCTGACGATAAGCCCGAAGACCTCGCCCAGCACCTCCACGACCTCATAGCCAGGAATGTCGTTGGTGGTCACGATGATGACGTTGTCGTCCGAATCGCTCATGCGCTCTCACCTCCTCCGAAAGTTGTAGAAACCAGGTGTAGAATCCGGCGACCTCATAGATTTTGCGCCGGCCGCTTCGGAAACACCCGCGCTGCCGTCCTGAAGAAGATATCCTCCAGCGTGGCGCGCGGAAGGTAGAGTCCCGGCATCACTTCTTCGGAGCGGAAGCTTGAGAAGTACTTGGTCTGGAGGAGATTGCGCTCGCATTCGAGGATTTCGTCCAGGCTTGGGTCGGTGCCCAGATGGTCCTCATAGACACTGTCGCTGGCGAACATGATGCGGTCGCTGTGCGCGATGTAGAACGCCCGGAATTTTTCCGGCGAAAGTATCGCGAAAGCTCCCACCCGATGCCACGGGCCGCCGTCGGTGTACAGATTCGGATGCGCCGCGAGCATCGCGCCGAGGACCTCGAGGCTGCTCTGGACGCCGCAAAGATGCGGGCAGATGAATGTCACGCGCGGAAAATCATTCAGGACCCGCTCGAACTCGCGCCGCTCGTCCGCCACCATCGCCTCGACATGGATTATCACCGGCAGGCCGCGTTCGCTCGCCACCGAGTAGGCGGCATACATCGCGCGGCTATCGATGGGGCCGAGCTCGTCGCGCAGCATCAGCAAACCATTGTAAAACTTCAGCCCATCGATGCCCTGGTCGGCGAGGTGCGCCACCTTGCGCGGGCCATCAACATCAGTCGCGGGATAGGTATAGAAGACGCGAAAGCGATCGGGATACTGCCGCTTCATCGCAAGCTGGCGGGTCACGGTTTCGTCGTAGCCCTCGAATTCGGCATCCGCGTCGAAGGTCACATCGGGCGAGTCGAGCAGGAACATCGTGGCGATGCCGCGCCGATCCATCACCTCGACCAGGGATTTCGTCTTCGATGCGGGTAGCACGATGTGCTCGTGAACATCGATGATGCCCGGTGTTACCTGACCCGCGTCAGCACTGCGAATGGCGAGCCCGAACGCGCCGAGCAGCAGCATGAGCGCGGCCGCAGCCCACGGCGAGGCTCCCTTACTTCGTCGGCGAGACAGCTTCGTCAATCAAAATGAACCGCGGTGCCACTACATTGGAAGTGCCCCTCGCTCGAGCCGGGCTCCTGCGCCAACGACGCACTGTTGCCCACAACAAAATATCCGTAGGCGTTAGTGATCCCGTTGACCTTATCGCCGTACTGGCGAATCGCGGCCTCCCGCAGATTCTCCTGGGCGAAGGTGTCTTGCCCGGTCGGATCGTTGCCGCACCGTCCCTGAACAGGTCCGAGGTCGGTGATCTTGGGATGCCCATCAATCGAGGTGGAACGCACCACGATGAGTTTTTGCGCCGCCGCATCCATCGTGGCGTCACGCGCTTGAATCTTAGCTTCCTCTTTCTTGGCAAACGGACCGCATCCGGCAACCGCGAGAATCAGACCGAGTAGCACCAGCTTCTTCACTTCATTCGCCTCCGCCTTCAGGAGCTACGGGAATAAATGACGACTTACAAGCGGGAAAATGCTGCTCCCAGGCGACTCCGCGCAGCTACTTGCCCGCGCGCCTCGCGTGATCGGCAATCACCTTGGCGACGCAGCACGTGAGGCGCTTGCCGGTCGGGATATGGAGGAACTCGTTGGGGCCGTGCGCATTCGCATGCGGCCCGAGCACGCCGGTGATGAGGAACTGCGCCTTGGGAAATCGCTCCCCAAGCATCGCCATGAACGGAATGGTGCCGCCCTCGCCCATGAACGCGATCGGCTTGCCGAAAAACGCGTTCGAGGAATCCTCCAGCGATTTCTCCAGCCATGGCGCAAGCTCCGGCGCATCCCATCCGGTCGCGCCCCAGTTAGCATCGAAGCTAACCTTCGCGCCCGATGGCGGATCGTCCTCCATCAGCTCTTTAAGTGCGCGCGAAGCGATCTTCGCGTCGCAGGTCGGCGGGATGCGCAAGGAAAGCTTCAGCGCCGTCAGCGGACGCAGCACGTTGCCCGCATTGCCGGCCGCCGGAAGGCCATCCGCGCCGATTATCGGCAAGCGCCGGTCGCCATGCGCGATTAAGAATCAGCTCGGTCGGGTCGGTGCTGACCGGCTGCGTCCCCGGCGTGAAAGGAAATCGCTTGTACATCTCGGTGCCGAGGATGGTCGCCGTCGCGGCGGCCTGCTTCAGCCGCGCTTTCGGGAATCTCAGTATGGAAAACTTCCGGAACGATGCGCCCTGTCCCCTCGTCCTCGATGCGGCTGATGAGCTGGCGCGCGATGCGAAAGCTGTCCGGCACCACGCCGCCAGCGTCGCCGGAATGCGCACCCTCGGTCAGCACCTCGATGGTGAGCGTCCCGCCGACCAGGCCGCGCAGCGAGGTCGTGCACCATAGCTGCTCGTAGTTGCCACATCCCGAGTCGAGCGCGATGACGAGGCTCGGCTGTCCGATGCGCGGCGCCAGATGCTCGATGTACGCCGGCAGGTCGAAGCTGCCGCTCTCCTCGCATGCTTCGATGACCACCACGCATCGCGCATGCGGGATGCCCTGCTCCTCCAGCGCGCCGATCGAGCTGAGGCACGCGAACATCGCATAGCCGTCGTCGGCGGCGCCGCGGCCGTACAATTTGTCGCCCTCGAGCTTCGGCGTCCACGCATCGAGGCCCGCGCGCCAACCGGCCATCTCGGGCTGCTTGTCCATGTGCCCATAGAGCAGGATGCAATCATCTGTTTGGCCGGGAATTTCCATGAACAGCAGTGGCGTGCGCTTCGGCAGTCGCACCACCTCGATGGTCGCGCCTTTGGGCACATGCTCGCGCGCCCATTTTTCGAAGCGCGCGACGACCTTGTCCATGTGGCCGTGCGCCTGCCATTCGGGATCGAACGCGACCGATTTATTGGGAATGCGGATGTATTCCGTCAGCTCCGGAACAATCGACGAGTCCCAAATCCGATCGATGTAACTCTGCGTCTTTGCGTGGTCCATCATTTATCCCCGCGGGAAGAAAACCAGTGTGCGGACCTCGATGCTTTCGCGCGCGGGCGCATTCGGTGGGCTGGTCGGATCATCAAATGACGAATGTGCGGTGAAGCGCGCGCGATGCTCATCTGAGTCGTAACACTTCAGCAGCATCACTTCGTTCTTCTGCATATGCGGAAAGTAGAGCCATCGATGCTCGGGGTTGTAAGCCAGCACATACACTTCGCCAACCCGATCGCGATAAATCAGGTCATTAGTCACGAGGTCTCTGGGCGCGATCGTCTGAGCGTCGCAAACCGCCAGCGGATTTGCCTCCACCGGACCGCGAATTGGACGCCATACGTTGATGACGGCGAAGCGATTCTTGAGTAACTCGTCGGCCTCATCGGGAACGAGATCGCGCACGCGTTGCGGACCCGATTTCGCGGTGTAGTCGTTGTGCGCGACTTTTACCGGACCTGAAACGCCTAACTCGCCGGCCTGCGACATCGCTTTGTTCCGCACATTATGATCGAAGACGTGAACTTTGATTGCACCGGTAAGTTCCTTCACGAGGCGTTCGACCTCGGGATAGTAAACCCGCCGGACCTCTTCGGAATCATAAAAATTTACGACGTTCGATTCCTGGTGCGCGAGGATGACGCCCTGCCGGTCCAGCGAAAGCTGCGCCAGGATCGCGCGCCCGTCATGAATCGGGACGGTGAATTTGGCGTATTGTCCGCTCCGGGCGGGAACACCCTCGGGCGGACGATAGGTATACGAGACCGGCTTCTGATTGGGATCGTCCAGGTAGTTCATCGGTGCGTTCACGGTTTCCATGCTGCGAGACTACAACGAGACGCGATAATCGCGCCAGATTGCGGTCAGGCGCTGGGGGCTCGGACCGACGGCCTTGATCTGCGGCTGCCACCCGCGTACGAAACTTCATCATGAGCAAAGTCGATCTCTTCGGCGGTCCTGAAGGCAAAAAGCGCCTGGCCGCGGCACTCAAGTCGCATGACATCATCGGCAACCATGCGGCATTGGCGCGCAAATTCGCTGAACAGTCCGAGGTCGAGGAATTTGCTGCCGGGGAAACGTTGCTCAAACAGAATGCCACCGATCAGGACGTCTATCTGATCCTCGAAGGAGATGTATCCGTCGAAATTCATGGGAAGCGCGTCGCGACCAGCGGTCCCGGCGCTCCGATTGGTGAGATGGCGGTACTCGATCCCTATGGCGTCCGCTCCGCCTCGGTAATCGCAATCACGGACACCGTGGTCGCGCACATCAAGCATGCGCGATTCGAGGCGCTGGCGAAGGAGTACCCGCAAATCTGGCGCGCGATCGCGCAGGAACTCGCGCGCCGCGTCCGGCGCTACAACTCGAGCCTCTAGCGCGGGACTTCGAGCCAGAGCACGCCAAGCGGAGGCAGTCGCAGAGTGAGCGAAAATGGCATCCCGTGCGAGGGTGAACTCCCGGCCATCACCGCGCCCGCATTGCCAACGTTGCTGCCGCCATACATCTGCGCATCCGTATTGAGGATCTCGCGATAAACGCCGCCGGCCGGCACGCCGATTCGATAGCCCTCTCTCACCACCGGCGCGAAGTTGCACAGGCAAACGATGCGACTTCCCGAGGTCGGTGCGATGCGCATGAAGGCGATCACGTTCTCGTCCGCATTGTTGGCATCGATCCATTGAAAGCCCGCGGGATCGTTGTCGCCTTCCCATAGCGCGGGCTCGGCGCGATAGAGGCGGTTAAGATCGCGGACCAGCGACTGCAAACCGCGATGATCGGCTTCTTCGAGCAGATTCCAATCGAGACTCGAGTCATGGTTCCATTCGCGCCATTGACCGAATTCACCGCCCATGAAGAGCAGTTTCTTGCCCGAGCGCGCCCACATGTAGGCGTAGAGCGCGCGAAGGTTGGCGAACTTGCGCCACCGATCGCCGGGCATCTTGTCCAGCAGTGAGCGCTTGCCGTACACGACCTCGTCGTGCGAAAGCGGCAGCACGAAATTCTCGCTGAAGGCGTACATCAGCCCGAAGGTCAGATCGCGATGATGATAGCGGCGGAAAACCGGATCGAGGCTGAAGTAATTTAGCGTATCGTGCATCCAGCCCATATCCCATTTGAAGCCGAAGCCGAGACCCCCGACATAGACAGGGCGACTAACCGCGGGCCACGCGGTCGACTCCTCCGCAATCATCAGAACGCCGGGATGAAGTCGATACGCCTGCTTGTTCAGCTCCTGCAGAAACGAAATCGCGGCGAGATTTTCGCGCCCGCCGTGCTCGTTGGGAATCCATTCGCCGGGACGGCGGCCGTAGTCGAGATATAGCATCGAGGAAACCGCATCCACTCGCAGTCCATCGGCATGATACTCAGACAGCCAGTTGTGAGCGCTCGCGAGGAGAAAGGTGCGGACCTCGTCACGCGCGAAATTGAAAACGTAGGTATTCCACTCAGGCTGAAATCCCGCGCGCGGATCAAGATGCTCATAGAGCGCGGTGCCATCGAAGCGGCCGAGGCTGAAAGCGTCGGTGGGGAAGTGCGCCGGCACCCAGTCGAGGATCACTCCAATGCCGCGATTGTGGAGCGAATCAACCAGGTAGCGGAAATCGTCGGGCGTGCCGAAGCGCGCGGTCGGAGCGAAATAGCCGGTGACCTGGTAGCCCCATGAGCCGGCGAACGGATGCTCCATCACCGGCATCAGCTCGACATGAGTGAAGCCCAAGTCCGCGACATAATCACCGAGATGGTGCGCCATCTCGCGATAAGTGAGCGATTGATTGCCCTCGGCTGGAACGCGCCGCCAGGAGCCGAGGTGAACCTCATAGATCGACATCGGTGAGCGGAGCTGTTCGCGAGTCGTGCGCTCCTTCATCCATACGTCGTCGGTGAAGGGCTGCGTAGTTTTGAAGACGACGGATGCGGTACCAGGCGGAACCTCCATCCAGGTCGCGAACGGATCAGTTTTGAGCATCAGCGCGCCATCGCGGGTGCGGATCTCATACTTGTAGCGCGTACCGGGTGCGAGATCGGGAACGAAGATTTCCCAGATACCCGAAGCGCCCAGCATCCGCATCATGTTGAGGCGCCCGTCCCATCCGTTGAAATCACCGACCACGCTGACGCCCGCGGCATTCGGCGCCCATACCGCGAAGCCGACGCCCGCGACGCCCTGCACCTCGCGCACATGCGCACCGAGCTTTTCGTGCGCATGCTCATGCTTCTGCTCGCCGAGCAGGTAGACATCGAGCTCGCCGAGCGTCGGCAGGAACGCGTATGCCGACCGCGCCGTGATCATCTGCCCGGAGGGAAAATGTACTTCGAGGCGATAAGGGAATACCTCGCGCCTGTTTTCGACCAGAATCTCGAACAACCCCGGCTCCGGTCGCGCACGCATCGGGAGCGACGGCCCGCCTTCGATGAGCAGATTGACGCTCTCCGCGCCGGGACGAAAAGCGCGAACTATCACGCCGCCCGGCGTCAGATGAGCCCCCAGTATCGAATGCGGATCACTGTGACGCAAAGTGAGCAAGCGAGTCAGCTCGTCTTTCGGGATTTTCGAAAGCCCATCGCTGGCGGCGGTCACGGGAGTCGGGGATTCATTGAGCTGGCTTGGCATCATGCTCCGGGTTGTGATGGCGCGGCGATGCCGGCAATTTGCGAAATTCCCTGAATCGGGATGAAGACCCAGTTGGGGCGATTGTCGAGCTCGTAACCGAGTTCGTAGACGGCTTTTTCGAGAACGAATGCATCAACCAGAATCCTCAATTCCTCCCGGCCCTTGGGCAGAATCGCGCTGCCGTGGGCGGTTTCGAGGTAGCCGCGCAGAAAGGCCCACGAACACCAGGTCTGCCAGAATCGCGCCCATGGCTCCATGGTAGCAAAATCCGCCTTACCGAGTGCGCCGCCCTGAATCTGATTGGTCATCTCCGACAGCGAAGCATAGCCGTACGACCGAAGCATCCCGCCGACATCGCGCAATGCGGAACGTTTGCGCCGTCTCTCAGTTAGCGGCCGCGCGGGCTCGCCCTCGAAATCGATGATGACGAAGTCTTTGCCGGTATAGAGCAGCTGACCCAGATGCAAATCGCCATGCGTTCGCTGACGCACCACCGATAGGCGATGTTTCAAGAACGCATCGAAGCGCGCGCTGACCTGATCCTTGTGATCGAGCAGCGCCTGCGCGCCAGTTTGAAGCTCCTTCGGGAGCGTGCGCACTCTGTTCGCCAGCAAACGCATCACTCGGCCCAGCAGGTTGCGCATCGATTGATAGACCGAGCGCTGATAGAGCGCCGAATACGGCTCGGGCGCGAAGTCGGGATCTTTCTGATCGACCAGCAGCGCAAGATGCAGCTCGGCGACGCGCCGTCCGATCATCCGCGCGGCATCGAGGTATGCGCCGATCATTTCAGTCGCAAGCGGGTCTGCCTCGGTCTGATCGCTCAGCTCGATGAGGTGCTTGTCGGGCAGCGCGGGATGTTCTGTCCGTGTCGCCGCATGCTCGAAATACCGCTGTAGTTCGGCCAACGTGAATTGCCACGCATCGCCCTGGTTGGGCACGAAGCCCTGCAGGATCGCGAGATTGCGGCGCTCGGAACGCCCGACTTTGTAATCGATCCATCCCGCGAGCGGCGGCGTATGCGGAAAGCGCGCGGTCTCGGTCAGGAACCGTCCAACCTCGATATCGGGGTTTAGGCCCGACTCCAGTTTGCGAAACATCTTCAGGATGAAGCGGTCACCGAACAAGATCGAGGTGTTGCTCTGTTCCGCCTTCAGCATCCGTGGCTCGGGAATATCACCGACGCCATATAACCCCCGGAACGCATCGGTCGCGTGCGCCGCGAATTCTGAGGACTGATTCTTACCGCGGCGATGCCGCTCGATGAGCGCGAGCATCTCGCGCCCGAAATTCGGATCCACCGTTGCGTCGTAGAGCACGCCATCAAGTGCGCCATTGTTGGAGGCGATGTCGGCTGACGGGCCGGTTCCGTTGCCGTTGCGCGACAGCGTCACATCCGCGATGACGTGCTGCGGCCAATTCGTGCGCACCGCCTGCGCATGCTCACCGCTCGCGATCGCCAGCGGCAACACATAAGTCTCGGGCTCCGCGTTGACGTATTCGAGATTCACGAACGCAAGATGATGCGCATTCTCGCCTTCGGAGAGCGGCACCAGGTCCCCGATATCCGCGCTCTTGATGGTGCGCGCCTTGCTCCGGAACCAGCGGCAGCGCGGGAGATAATCGGGAAGGATGCGGCGCAATGCCTGGTGCGTCTGCGCGCGCATCATTCCGTCGGTCGCGGAGGTGAGCTGAATTCGCGGCGTCACGTAGTCCGAGAGATCGGCGACCACACCGGCGCGCGGCGGTTCGATCGAAAACCATATGAAGCCGTGCGGCCCGAGCGTCAACAGATAGGGCAGGTCGCCAATTTGCGGAAATGGCGAATGGCTGAACAGCTCGACCGGCGCCATCCCTTTGAAGCGCGAAAGGTCCAGCTCGACGTACTGCACAAAACGGGACAGATTCGCGACCACCAGCATGCGCTCGTTCTCGAAGGATCGTATGTACGCGATCACGCGTGGATTCTCCGGACTGAGGAACTCCATCGTTCCGCGCCCGAAGGCCTTGTACTGACGGCGCAACGCAATCAGCCGCCGCATCCACCATAACAGCGAGTGGCGATTGGCTTCCTGCGCCTCCACGTTGACGGTCTGATAGTGGTATTCATAGTCAATCACGACCGGCAGGATCAGGCGCTGCGGATTGGCGCTGGAGAATCCCGCGTTGCGATCGCCGCTCCATTGCATCGGAGTGCGCACACCGTCGCGATCGCCGAGGTAGACATTGTCGCCCATCCCGATCTCGTCACCATAGTAGAGGACCGGCGTGCCCGGCAGCGAAAAGAGTAAGCCGTTGATGAGCTCGACGGCGCGCCGATTGTTCCCCAGCAGCGGGCACAGACGGCGCCGAATACCGAGGTTGATGCGCATGCGCGATTCCTGCGCAAAGGCGCGATACATGTAGTCGCGCTCCTCGTCGGTCACCATCTCCAGGGTCAACTCGTCATGATTGCGCACGAACAGGGCCCATTGGCAGGTCGGCCCGATTGGCGGAGTTTGCGCCCAAATGTCGGTGAGCGGAAAGCGATCCTCCATCCGTACTGACATGAACATCCGCGGCATGATCGGGAAATGAAATGCCATTTGGCATTCCTTGCCTTCCTCGAGGTATGCGACCGCATCTTCGGGCCATTGATTGGCCTCGGCCAGCAACATGCGGTTAGAGAAGTTCTTGTCGATGTGACTGCGCAACTCGCGCAGAAACGCATGCGTCTCAGGCAGATTCTCGCAATTAGTGCCTTCGCGCTCGAAGAGGTAGGGGACCGCATCGAGACGCAGCCCGTCGACACCGAAGCCCAGCCAGAAATCCACCACCCGCAGCATCTCCTTGCGCACCGCGGGATTATCGAAATTCAGATCCGGCTGATGGGAAAAGAATCGGTGAAAATAATATTGCTTCGCGACCGGGTCCCATGACCAATTCGACGGCTCGAAATCCTGGAAGATGACGCGCGCATCCTTGTAACCCTCGGCATTATCGCGCCAGACGTAGTAATCGCGCTCCTTCGAGCCTGGCGGGGAACGGCGCGCGCGCTGAAACCATTCGTGCTGATCGGAGGTGTGATTCAGCACCAGCTCGGTTACCACATGAAGCCCGCGACGATGCGCCTCGCGCAGGAAGGCCTTGAACTCCTGCAGCGATCCGCAGTCCGCGTGCACTTCGGTATAGTTGGAAATGTCGTAGCCATCGTCGCGCATCGGCGAAGGATAAAACGGCAGCAGCCACAGCGTAGTGACTCCAAGTGATTGCAGATAGTCGAGCTTGTGGGTCAAACCGGGAAAGTCACCGACCCCGTCGCCGTTGCTGTCGTAGAAGGAGCGGACGCGCAACTCATAGAAAATGGCGTCCTTGTACCAGAGCGGATCGTTGGGTCCGCTTTCTTTTCGCTTCATAGAAGCTTTCCCACCCGCAGGATGTGCGCCGGCGCGACCGCAGGATCGAGCCGCACGTAGTTGCGATCGGCCCACGTGTAGGTGGCGCCGGTCAGGAGATCCGTGACCTGGTAATGTTGGCCGGGCGCGGCGCCGATCACCTCGGCCGGCACCACCACAGTGCAGTAGTGCGGGGTGAATGGATCGAGGTTCACCGCAACGATAATGTGGTTGCCGCGGTCCGGCGACCACTTCGCGTAGCAAATGATGTCGTCGCTATCGGTCTCGAGGAAGCGCAGGTTCAGAAAGTCCTGCAGCGCGAGGTTTTCCCGGCGAATCTGATTCACCCGCGAGATGAACTCGCGAATGTTGCCGGGCTGGTGCCAATCGCGAACCTTGATCTCGTACTTTTCCGAGTTGAGATACTCCTCGGTTCCCGCCACCGCCGCGTTTTCGCATAGCTCATAGCCGCTGTAGATGCCGTATGAGGACGACAGCGTCGCGGCCAGGATCAAGCGCATTCGAAACGCGGACGGACCGCCCTGCTGAAGGATCGGGGGCAGAATGTCCGGGGTGTTGGTGAAAAAATTCGGCCGGAAATATTCTCGCATCGAGGTTTTGGTTAGCTCGGTCAAATACTCAGTCAGCTCATACTTGGTGTTGCGCCAGGTAAAGAAAGTATACGACTGACTGAAACCGGCCTTCGCGAGGACCTTCATCATCTTCGGCCGGGTGAAGGCTTCCGCGAGAAAAATCACCTCCGGATGCGAGGCCTGTACGGTTCCGATCAGCCATTCCCAGAACCCCACCGGCTTGGTGTGCGGATTATCGACTCGAAAGATTCTCACGCCACGATCGATCCAGAGCTGCACCACGCGCAGCAGCTCGTTCATCAGACCGCGCTGATTGGTGCTGTCGAAATCGATGGGAAAGATGTCCTGGTATTCCTTCGGAGGATTCTCCGCGTATTTGATGCTTCCGTCCGGGCGATGGCTGAACCATTCCGGATGCTCACGCACCCATGGATGATCGGGCGAAGACTGCACCGCGAAATCGATCGCGGTCTCGATCCCGAGGGTCCCGGCAGTCGCGACGAAGTGTTGAAAATCGGCGATTGTGCCCAGTCCCGGATCGACCGCATCATGGCCACCGGCGGCATTTCCAATCGCCCACGGACTGCCCGGATTGTCATGGCTACCGTTTAGAGAATTGTTGGGACCTTTGCGGTTCGTCACTCCGATCGGATGAATCGGCGGAAGATAAACGACATCGAAGCCCATGTCGGCGATACCGGGAAGGCGACGCTCCGCTTCGCGAAATGTCGTCGGCTTCTTCGCGTCGGTTCCCTGCGAGCGCGGGAACATCTCGTACCAGGCGCTGAAGCGCGCTTTCGACCGATCGACGATCAATTCGAGATAGGGTTCATAGCGCAGCATTCCGTGGCGCTCACCAACCCGTTGGGCCACTTCGATCAGGCGCGGCTCCTCGACGATTTTCAGCGCGGTGGCAAATCCATTTTGCGAGGCGCGCAATTGCCCGAGGCATCGCGCGAGAATGTCGCGATCCGGGGCGGACGCGCGCCGCAGCATCTTCTCAAGCAGCGCAATCCCTTCGAGCAAATCGGAGCGCACGTCGCGACCCGCTACGACTTTCTTTCTGAAATCCGTGAGCCATGAGGCAAACAGATCCGTCCATGCCTCGATGGTATAGAGGTAGCGCGTGTTCTCGCCCGGAACGAATTCGCCGCGCCATCGATCGTTGTCGAGCGGCTGCATCGGCGATTCGGCAAAGCTTTCATCGCGCTTGCGCCGATACTTAAGCGCCGCGCGAATGATCTGATGGCCCTCGCGGAAGATGTCTGCTTCGACCACGCACGGCTCGCCGACGATACGCTTGGCTGGATATCGACCGCCATCGACGGCGGGTTCCACCGCTTCGATGATGATGTGTCCGAGGCTCGGCCGTTGGGTTTCCAGCGCGCCCGGAGGTTTTGACTGCGCAGACTGAAGCATGATGTGACACCTGTGTCGCTTCGGAGGTCTGCCCTGGTATGGGCGGGTTTCGCAGCGGAGCAGAAAATTTCCGCCGCGAAACTGCGGACTACGAAATTATACAGGATGCGAGTGAGGTCGAAGCAACCACCCGCCGAAAAAACGCAATTTGTGGAAAATTTCTAACCAGCGTTCTTCGCGGGGTCGACCGAGTTGTAGTCCTGTTCGATTGCGGTATCGATCTGACGCGCCACTTCCTCTTTCAAACCGAGCTTCGGACCCAGATAGCTGCCCCATGAAATGGAAACGCGCTCGCCCCAGCTCTCCGGGCGCCACAGTTGCGATCGAATGAAGGCCTTGGCGCAGTGGAAAAAACATTCGTGGACCTTCACCCGAATCGCGAGCAACGCCGGCGCGCCACGCGCGGTCAACTTGCCGAGCAGCTCAGGATCGGTGTTCAGTTCTGCCGTGCCATTGACGCGAAATGTCTCGCCGGTGCCTGGCAGTATGAACACCATCGCGACATGCGGATTGGCGAGAATGTTTTGCAGCCCGAACAGTAGTTTGTTGCCCTTGCGCTCGGGGATCACAATGGTCGTAGGATTCTCGACCAGCACGAACCCCGGATGATCGCCTTTTGGCGAAGCGTCCTGATTGCCGTCAGCATCCGCGGTTGAGAGCACGAGGAAGGGCGAGCGCTTGAGGAAATCGATGGCGAGGTCGTCGAGCTCGCTCATCACCTTCATACGCACCATCGCGTTGGGCTCGCTGATCAGGCTGCGCAGCTGCGCCACCGAGGTGATGCGATGATCATTCGTGGTTGCCATTCGCTGATCCTCCGCTCTAGTACCTCGCGATGCTACTTCTTTTCGAGATGACCCCCAAACTCGTAACGCATCGCGGAAAGCAGCTTGTCGGCGAACTCATCGGCGCCGCGCGAGGCGAAACGCTGATAAAGCGCCGCCGTCAGCACGTTGGCCGGCACGCCTTCGTCAATTGCCGCATCGATAGTCCAGCGGCCCTCGCCGGAGTCAGAAACCTTGCCGGCGAACTTCGCAAGTTTCGGATCCTCAACTAACGCGGTCGCGATCAAATCGAGCAACCACGATGAGATAACACTGCCGCGACGCCATACTTCGGCGACATCGGTGAGGTTGAAATCGTACTGATAGAGTTCCGGATGGCGCAGCGGAGTGGTTTCAGCATCGACCACGTGCGTCTGCTTGCCGACGTTGGCGTTGCGCAGGATGTTCATGCCCTCGGCATACGCGGCCATGATTCCGTATTCCATTCCGTTGTGCACCATCTTCACGAAATGCCCGGCGCCATTGGCTCCGCAGTGCAGGTAGCCGTTCTCGGCGGTACTGCCCTGGATTTTTTCGCGGCCCGGAGTGCGCGGAACCACACCATCGTCGCGTCCGGGAGCAAGCGCCGCAAAAATCGGATCGAGATGCTTCACAACCCCGGTCTCGCCGCCGATCATCTGGCAGTATCCGCGCTCGAGGCCGAACACGCCGCCGCTGGTTCCTGAATCAACGTAATGGATCCCTTTGGGCTGCAGCGACTTGGCGCGGCGAATATCATCGATGTAGTAGGAATTGCCCGCATCGACGATGATGTCGCCTTTCTCGAAACGGCTGGAAAGCTGCGCGAGGGTGTCCTCGACCACCGCCGCCGGAACCATCATGAACGCGACGCGTGGCTTGTTAAGCTTCGCAACGAAGTCGTCGAGCGTAGCACTTGCGATGGCGCCTTCTTTGGCGAGGTCCTTCGCGGCCTCAGGATTGACGTCGTAGGCCACGCATTCGTGCCCTTTGCGGATCAGACGGCGAACCATGTTGGCGCCCATGCGCCCTAAGCCGACCATTCCCATTTGCATGTTACTTCTCCTCTGGCGCGCCTTTTTCCTGGATGTTGTATGAAGTAATACTGGTGGCCGTGATTTCGCAATGGCTCGTTCGATGAACTCTTCGCCACGGGCTGTCCATGGATTCTCTTTTCGCGAAACCAAGACTAACGAGGATGATGGCGTGATCGTAGAAGCGGTGATTTGGGATTTTGGCGGGGTCTTCACCACCTCGCCCTTCGAGGCGTTCAATCGCTACGAAACCAGTCGCGGCCTGCCCAAGGATCTCATCCGAAGGGTCAATGCCACCAATTCGGATTGCAACGCGTGGGCGCTTTTCGAGCGTGGCGAGATCGACCGCGCCGCCTTCGATCAAAAATTCCTCGCAGAGTCGACCGCCCTTGGTTATCCGGTGCGTGGCGCCGATATCCTGCCTCTGCTGTCCGGCGAAGTCAGGCCGCGAATGGTCGAAGCGCTGTTGATGTGCAAGCGGCATTTCAAGATCGGATGCATCACCAACAACATGGTGCATGGACATGGACCGAGTATGGCGACCGACCCGAAACGCGCATCGCACGCGAGCGAAATCATGGCGCATTTCCACGCCATCATCGAAAGTTCCAAAGCCGGGGTCCGCAAGCCTGATCCGCGCATCTATTTGATGATGTGTGAGTTGCTCGGTGTCGATGCGAAGGCGTGCGTCTATCTCGACGATTTGGGCATCAACTGCAAGCCGGCCGCGCAATTGGGTATGGCTGCCATCAAGGTAGTATCGGAACAGCAGACTCTGGCCGACCTCGAGCACGCAACCGGCCTGACCTTCTCGAAATAGCATCGATATGCCGGGGGCGGGACTCGATATGGTTCCGCCTCAAGCGCCTCGTAAAAGCACCACGACGGATCTGGTTTTGACCTTGTAATCGAGCGAGGCAAGGGGCTCCTCGCTGCCACTCTCCAGCAGGTCGAGCGGACTGGGTTTACTGGTGTCGGTGATTCGTATCCAGTCTCTCACCTCGCCTTCTTGAATTCGGAAATTCAGGTCTTCCCAATAGGCATTGATCATCACATAGATATCTCGGTCCTGCTGCGAGCCTCCATGCAAACAGAATGCGAGGCTGTGCGAAGAATAACTCAGATCGACCTGACCATCGACGCCGTACCAGCTTACGTCCTCACGCCAGAAGCGGCTGCGCGCCAACGACGGATGGGCTTTGCGAAACGCGATCATCCCCTTGAAGAAGCGAAAGATGTCCTTGTTCTTCTCGAGGCGGTCCCAGTCGAGCCAGGTGGTCTCATTATTCTGATTCCACGGATTGTTATTTCCACCCTGGGTGTTCATGAACTCGTCGCCGGCGCGGAACATCGGAGTTCCGTTAGAAAGCATCAGGATCGTGAAGAAATTCTTGATTTGCTGTTTGCGGAGCTGCATTACTTCCGCGGGGACCTCGTGGTCGCCCTCCCATCCGCAGTTCCAGCTCAGATTGTTGTCGGTTCCATCGCTGTTGTTTTGACCGTTAGCGAGGTTGTGTTTGGCATTGTAAGCGACCAGATCATAGAGGCAAAAACCATCGTGGGAGGTCACGTAGTTAATCGTCTGGTAGGGGTGGTAAGCATTGTCGAGGTCATCGGGAAACAGGTCACTACTGCCATAAATCCGGCTCATCAGATCCGTGACCTTGCCAGGATCGCCTTTAACAAACGCGCGAACGTCGCGTCGAAATCGGCCGTTCCACTGGCTCCATGATCGGCCGGGAAAGCTGCGTCCCAATTCGTAGCTCGCCGGGTCCCACGCCTCCGCGATGTGGCGAACCGCAGCAAATTCCTTCATCGCTTGTGATTTCCGAAATGATGGGAGGATCCTGGAGATTTATTGACCCGTCACTATTGCGGCTAAAGATCGATGCGAGATCGAATCTGAACCCGTCAATGTGCATCTCTCTTACCCAGAAACGGAGGCTGTCGATTATCATCCGCCGCACGATTGGATGAGCCGATCGGAGCACATTGCCGGCCCCGGTATCGTTGCGGTAATGCGTCATGCTCTCATCGAGCAAATAGTAGCTGCTATTGCAGATACCTCGATAACTATATGTCGGTCCGTCAGGCCCGGCCTCAGTAGTGTGGTTGTAAACGACGTCGAGGATTACCTCGATCCCGGCCTGATGGAGAGACCTTCACCATCGTCTTGAATTCGTCTGCGGTCCCTTCGGCACCGGAAACCGAGGCATAACCTTGATGCGGCGAGAAAAAGCTCAGAGGCATGTAGCCCCAGTAGTTACCCTCGTCCGGGTCGTACTGAAACACCGGCATCAATTCGACCGCAGTGATGCCCAACTCCTTCAGATAGGGAATCTTGTCAATTAACCCGGCATAAGTGCCGCGCTTATCAGCAGCTACACCGGAATTGCCGCGCCTGGTGAAACCTCTTACATGCAACTCGTAGATAATCGTATCTGAAGTGTGACTCGGCCTGGATTCGTCGCTCCAATCGAAAGATGAAGTGCCGTCGACCAGCACGCCAAGAGGTGCTCTGCCCGCGTTCGAGCCGCGTGCGATTGCGGCGATTCGCCGAAAGTTGGGTGGAAACAATATCGATGTAGCATAGGGATCCAGCAGGACTTTGTCCGGATCGAAGAAATGACGCTCTCCATGAGGATCGTTCGGTCCTTCGACCGAGTACGCGTAGTAGCGAGCATCAGCGACCTCATCAGCCGCGGGCCGACAATGCCAGATCCGTCCGGATTTATGGATTAGATAATTCAGTGAGACGCGCCGTACCGGATTCACCAGGTCGTGCGTGGTATACAGCAAGAGCGTTACATGCGTCGCGTGTCTGGAGTAGAGCGCAAAGTTGTAGCTTCTTTCCTCTCTAAGCCAGACGGCGCCGAGCGGATGCGGTGAGCCCTCGATCTGCGACCAGTCGATCATGGTTGGTTTCTCCATTCACCGTACGGAAAGTCAGAAGGCAGATAGAACGATAAGGAGGTGCATAACGATGCCGGGGAAGAAACGAAAACATCGGCGGCATAGATGCTCTCTATCTTTAGCTCTGCTAAGGCTGGGTGTGGATCAGGCCACGTTCTGTCGTCCTCGGACCGTCAGTACTGGAACGGTCGACTCGCGAATGGTGCGGTCCGCCACGCTTCCGAACACCAGGTGGCCCAATCCCGTTCGTCCATGCGTACCCATCACAATCAGATCGGGCCGCAATTCCCTTTCGACTTCGAGTATAGAGCTAGCTGGGTCGCCCCTTCGCACCACCAGCTTGCATTTGGCTGCAGGGCCGAGACTTTCGGCTGCGACCTTTAGGAGCTTAGCTTGGGCGTCTTGCTCCCACTCAGATGTTGATCGTTCTACAGGGGCTTCAGACGGCTCGAAGGGCACGGGTACTACGTGGAGGAGGCTTACTGTGGCCCTGTATGTCTGAGCCAGTCGCCATCCGAAGTTCAGAGCAGCGATCGAGTTTGGACTAAAGTCGAGCGGGCAGAGAATCTTCTTTACGGCTCCAATGGCGGTTCCGGGACCTAAGCTAAGAACCGAACGCTCCGACTTGCGAATCACGTGTTCGGCGATACTCCCAAGAAACACACGCGTCATGCCGGTTCGCCCGTGAGTCGCCATAACGATCAGATCAACGTCAAAATCTCGAGCGGCCTTTTCAATTAGCTTCCCGGGCCATCCAACTTGTACGACAAGTTCGTGCCGCACCTTGGCCAGATGTTTTCGCGCGATCTGTTCGAGCCGGAGCTTGGCAGGTTCGGTCGAAAGCGTGATGTCGTAGTCAGCAAGCTCGGCGGGCTTATTCATCGCCACAAACTCGACGTGCAACAAGTACAGCATCGCATCGTCTTTCCGAGCGAGCTTCGCCGCCTGATCAAGCGCCGCGATCGAATTATTGCTGAAGTCGACCGGGCAGAGAATTTTGCGAAATATCGTCGCCATAGGCTGCGCTCCATCGAAGGCGAATTTGCGGAACGGCTCGAGGTATCGAAAGGTCGAATTTATGCGCGAGAAGAGCGATAGAGTTCCACTGTGGTCAGCAAGGATCGGCGCTGAGCCTTTTGAAGACCGGCAGCCGACTCCAGGAGAGAAATCAGACTGCCGGACACCGCTGGGTGTTTGATAGGGTTAGTTAGCAACAAGCGCAGAGTGTTCTTCGCCCGCGGTAGCATGCAGCGCGATGTCCGAGGGGTGTGTCGTCTGCATGACGTCTCTGGCCTTGGCCACTTCGGCGGCGGTCCCGTGAGCAAGGACAATGAACTTGTCAGCTTTGAGCGCGGATTCGTATTTAAGGATGCTGTCTTTCGGGATACCGATGCTGTACAGCCCGGCGCCTACCGCGCTCAACCCGCCCACCACCACCGCACCTTCGAGAGCGCTGACAATCCACGCGACCAGAGGACCAGCTACTAATACCGGCCCGATCCCCGGAATAGCAAAGAAGGCAGCTCCGAATAAAAGTCCCCAAAAGCCGCCCCATAGGGCTCCGAGCTTGCCCCAGTACTTCATGCGATCGCCGGTATTGTAATACCCTGTGACATCCTCTTCCGAGTGATAGTCCTTTCCAACGATCGACAGTTTTTTCATGTCGATCCCGGACTTCTGTAGGTTCTTCACGGCCTCTTCCGCTTGGGAGTGGGTGTCGTAGATGGCTACAACCGAATTCGTTTTCGTCATGACTCGAACTCCTATCCTTAGCTGATCAGTTTCATATCGAAAAAGTTGTTGTGTGACTGGACTCGCGACTACTCAACAACTACGAAGGTGACGAGAAGCGGATCCTCGGCTGGAAGCGATATTTTTCATTCGCCGACCAACAAACGATCGACCTTTCCACCCATAGACTGACGGACGTGCACCGCAAGCTCCGTCGGGTGCGTCGTCTGGATGATGTCCTTGGCTTTGGCCACTTCGGCTGCCGTGCCGTGCGCCAGCAGAATGAACTTGTCAGCTTTGAGCGCTGACTCGTATTTGATAACGCTGTCTTTAGGAATACCGATGCTGACTAATCCCGCGCCGACGGCGGTCAGGCCGCCCACCACCGCCGCGCCTTCGAGCGCACCGATAATCGACCCTACCAGAGGACCGGCTACCAACACCGGCCCGATGCCCGGAATTGCGAAGGCGCCGGCTCCGATCAAAATTCCCCAAAAACCACCCCACACGGCTCCGAGCTTGCCCCAGTACTTCATGCGATCGCCGGTAGTATAGTACCCGACGACGTGCTGGTCGGTGTGATAGTCCTTTCCGACGATCGACGTTTTCGCCATGTCAAACCCAGATCGTTGCAGCTCGCTGACAGCTTTTTCGGCTTGGGAGTGGTTGTCGTAGATGGCTACAACTGAGTTTATCTCAGACATGGCTCAGGCTGCTTGTCCTTTTCAGAGTGATTTGTTTACCGCTCGCAAAACCCGCTTAAACGTTCGAACGAGCTCTTGAGACGCATCGCCAAGGCCCGCTACCACTTTACGCTGAGATTATGCGGAACGATCATTGGAAACAGCGCGGTTGGTTATCCAGAGAACCAGTTGATTCCAATGCCGTGGCCGAGCCGAACATCTAATCTGCTAGGGTTATTCTTCGACGCGTTCATCCTCCTAGCACCGGCATTTTGGCTGTCGTGATCATCGCTTCAGACAACTGTGTCGGCATAACCCCAACCTCAGGGAGACAGTCGGGATGACGGGCGTGTCGCGGCCATGTTTTTGCTCGCCCCTGACGGCTGCGGGTCAGGCCGGCAGACACCTTGTTGAGAGCCTTCGCGGAGCCGACCACCTGCACCGCATCCTGGCGTAAGCGCAGACCATCGTCGGTGCTGCGCTGAACGGCCTCGATGCAGCAGCCTAAGAGTGTATCCAAAACAGATTCGATCCGAAGCCTATGAGCGAGCTAGCAAAAATCAGTCACCCGAAGCAGCCTCTCTTATCCACCGACGTAGAGGGATTCGATTCCCTGTCCGAGCTTGCGCTGGACATGCGTTCGTCCTGGAATCACGCCACCGACCAGGTGTGGCGGGAGCTTGATCCTGTGCTGTGGGAGCTCACGCATAACCCGTGGGTCGTCCTACAGACGGTCTCGCGGGAGAAACTCCAGCGTGTTCTGGCAGACGGCGCTTTCCGCAAAAACATTGACGATCTGGTCCAAGCCAGGCGGGATGCTGCGGAGGCGCGTTCCTGGTTTCAGCAAACGTACCCGCAATCTCCGCTGAGCTGTGTTGCGTATTTCAGTATGGAATTCATGTTGAGCGAAGCGTTGCCCATTTACTCGGGCGGGCTGGGCAATGTGGCCGGGGATCAACTGAAGGCCGCCAGCGATTTGGGCGTTCCAGTCATCGGCGTGGGGCTGCTCTACCAGCAAGGCTATTTTCGCCAGGTAATCGACAGAGACGGAGAGCAACAGGCTCTCTTCCCCTATAACGACCCCGGACAATTGCCGATCACACCATTGCGTAAACCGAATGGGGAGTGGTTGCGGCTGGAGATCGGGTTACCCGGTTACCCAGTCTGGCTGCGCGTCTGGCAGGTTCAGGTCGGTCGCGTAAAGCTTTACCTGTTGGACAGCAATGATGCAGCGAATTACCCCGCACATCGAGGCATTACCAGTGAGCTATACGGGGGCGGGCCGGAGTTGCGCCTCAAACAGGAGATGGCACTCGGGATTGGCGGATGGCGATTGCTTGCGGCGCTCGGCATCAAGCCGGAAGTCTGCCACTTGAATGAAGGGCATGCGGCCTTCGCGGTGCTGGAACGCGCCCGAAGCTTCATGGAGGAAACCGGGCGAAATTTCGAGGTCGCTTTGGCCGTCACCAGAGTGGGAAACCTTTTCACCACCCACACCGCGGTGGCTGCCGGCTTCGATCGTTTCGCTCCGAGCGCTCATCGAGCAATACCTCGCCGGTTATGCGCGGACGCAACTCGGTATAAGCCTCGACGATTTGCTGGCCTTGGGCCGCCAGAACCCGAACGACTCGTCGGAACCTTTCAACATGGCCTACCTGGCGATTCGCGGGAGCGGCGCGGTCAATGGCGTGAGTCGCTTGCACGGGGAGGTGAGCCGCCACATCTTTCTGCCTCTCTTCCCGCACTGGCCGCAGGACGAAATCCCGGTCGGCCATGTGACTAACGGAGTTCACATGCCGACCTGGGACTCGGCCCCAGCCGATGATCTTTGGACGGAAGCCTGTGGAAAGCACCGCTGGCTGGGGGCGGCGGAGACCCTGGAGCAGGACATTCGCCGCGTTTCCGACGCAAGTCTCTGGCGATTTCGCGCGGCCGCTCGCAAGTCGCTTGTTGAATTCGCTCGCGAACGATTGTCCCGGCAATTGGCTGTCTCCGGCGCGTCGCGCGAGATGGTTGATGGCGCCAAGCATCTGTTTGACAGCAAGACGTTGACCCTGGGTTTTGCACGCCGTTTTGCAACCTACAAAAGACCGAACCTGCTGCTGCACGACCCGGAGCGACTGCTGCGTTTATTGAACAACCCTCAGCGCCCAGTACAGCTCATCATGGCCGGCAAGGCTCATCCGGCGGACCAGGCCGGGCAAGCCTTGATTCAGGAATGGACGCATTTCATCTCTCGGCCCGAGGCACGCCCCCATGTGGTCTTCCTCAGTGACTACGACATGGATTTGACCGAGCAGTTGGTGCAGGGAGTGGATGTCTGGCTCAACACGCCGCGACGCCCCTGGGAAGCGTGTGGAACGAGCGGCATGAAAGTATTGGTCAATGGCGGTATCAATCTGTCGGAATTGGACGGCTGGTGGGCGGAAGCCTACACGCCGGAAGTTGGGTGGGCGTTGGGTGATGGCCGGGAACATGGCGACGATCCCGCCTGGGACGCTATCGATGCTGAAGCCCTCTACGACCTGCTCGAGCGCGAGGTGGTCCCCGAGTTCTATACCCGCGACGAGCAAGGTATCCCCGGCGCCTGGGTGGCGCGGATGCGGGAAAGCATGGCGCGCTTGACGCCGCGCTTTTCCACCAATCGCGCGGTGCGCGAATACATCGAGCAACACTACCTCCCGGCTGCCTCTGCCTACCGTGAGCGAGTTGCCGACAAAGGCGCAATCGGCGTGAAGGTGGTTAGTTGGCGGCAAGCGCTAGAGCAAAAGTGGTCCGCACTACGCTTCGGCGAAGTGCAGTTTGAGACTCACAGCAAGCGGCACGTATTTGAAGTGCAGGTGTATCTGAATGACCTCGACCCCAACGCAGTGCGGGTGGAGCTTTACGCCGACGGGGTCATGGGCAGCGCTCCCATGCGGCAAGAGATGAACCGCGTTCGCCAAATGACCGGCGCGGCGGGCGGCTTCATGTACAGCGCTGCGGTGTCTGCGGCCCGTCCGCCAGCGGACTACACGGTGCGGATGATACCGCACTGCGACGGCGTTTCGATCCCGCTGGAAGACGCGCGAATCCTGTGGCAGCGATGATCCGATCCGCTGAAGAAAAGGCGAGGAAGAAAGCGCCTGCAATCACCTGCTTGTTTTTGGATATCGGCGGTGTCCTGCTCACCAATGGGTGGGATCATGACGCTCGCAAACGCGCTGCCACGAACTTCAAGCTGGAGTTGGCCGAGATGGAGGATCGGCATCATCTGACCTTCGACACCTATGAGGAAGGGAAGCTGACGCTGGAAGAATATCTAGGTCGGGTGGTCTTCTACCAGAAGCGTTTGTTCACCCGGGCTCAGTTTCGGCGTTTCATGTTCGCACAATCGAAACCTTACGCGGAGATGATCGAGCTGGTCGCTCAGCTCAAGGTCCGGCACGGGCTCAAGGTCGCGGTGGTTAGTAACGAAGCGCGCGAACTGAACGAATATCGGATTCGAAAGTTCCAGCTGGCCGGGTTTGTAGATTCTTTTGTTTCCTCTTGCTTTGTCCATGTCCGCAAGCCCGACGCAGACATCTTTCGGCTTGCGTTGGACATCGCCCAAGTCCCAGCCCGGCAGGTCATCTATATCGAAAACACTCCGATGTTCGTCCAGATCGCGGAAGGTTTGGGGATTCAAAGCATTCTTCACACGGATTATAGGTCCACGCGCGCGAGGCTGGCTTCGTTC
>CAWFBH010000026.1:0-29953 GCA_963814035.1 uncultured delta proteobacterium | reverse complement strand
CAGCGCCAAACAGCAGCACGAAGATTAATCCCGAGATGACCGGTGATACCGCGAACGGAAGATCGATCAGCGTCATCAACGCGCTTTTGCCGCGAAAGTCGAACTTCGCGATGGTCCATGCCGCGGCGAGTCCGAAGACGATATTGAGCGGCACCGCGATCGATGCGGTCAGCAACGTGAGTCGAATCGCGCTGAGCGCATCGGGATCGGAAATCGCGCCGAAGAAGACCCGGTAGCCGAGCGAGAACGCATTGACGAATACCGCTACCAGCGGAATGAAGAGAAACAGCGCGAGAAAGCCAATCGCGACGGCGGTCAAAAGCAGCCGCACCCAGCGCGGCTCGGTGATCGCCGCCTGCACCCGGCGCCCCGGTTGGGTCAGTTGCTGCGGAGTTGCGGTGGGTGCCATGGCCATAGCCGCTACCTACGCGAACCTTCGCGCCGTCCAACGCTGGATGAGGTTGATGCCGAGGATCATGGTGAAAGAGACCATCAGCATGACTACGGCGATCGCGGTGGCGCCCGGGTAATCGAATTGTTCGAGCTTCGCCATGATGAGGAGCGGGACCACTTCGGTCTTCATCGGCAGGTTGCCGGAAATGAAAACCACCGAGCCGTATTCGCCCAGCGCGCGAGCAAACGCCAGCGCAAAGCCGGTGAGAATCGCGGGCAGCAGAGCGGGGCCGAGCACGCGGGTGAAAACCTTGAAGCGCGAGGCGCCGAGGGTTGCGGCGGCCTCCTCCAATTCGGCATCGAGATCCTCCAGCACCGGCTGAACTGTGCGCACCACGAATGGGAGCCCTACGAAGGTGAGTGCTATAACGATTCCAAGTGAGTTAAATACCGCCTTGATGCCTACATCGGCGAGCCAGCGCCCGATCCATCCGTTTTCGGCATACACGGTGGTCAAGGTAATTCCGGCCACCGACGTTGGCAGGGCGAAAGGTAGATCAACTAACGCATCGATGAGCGATTTGAGCGGAAAGGTGTAGCGGACCAGCGTCCAGGCGACCAAGGTGCCGAAGGCGACGTTGATGAGCGCGCCGATTATCGAGGTGCTGAAGCTGAGTCGATAAGCGGCCATCACGCGCGGTGAAGTGGCGGCCGCCCAGAAGCCAGACCATCCGATCCCGGCCGACTTGAAGAACAGCGTCGAGAGCGGAATCAGGATGAGCAGCGAGAGGCACACAATCGTGTACCCCATCGCGAGCTTGAATCCGGGTAAAACGGTTCGGTTCATGGTCCGCTACTTTTTGGCGTAAATCTGATCGAAAATGCCGCCGTCTGCGAAATAAGTCTGCTGCGCCTTGCGCCATCCGCCGAAGAGACCGTCAATGGTGTAAACGGTCAGCTTCGGAAACGCGCTCGCATATTTCGCCGCGACCACGGGTGAGCGCGGCCGGTAATGATGCTTCGCGATAATTTCCTGGCCCTCATCGGTGTAGAGGTATTCGAGATAGGCCTGCGCAACCTTCATGGTGCCATGCTTTTTGGCAACCTTGTCCACCACCGCGACCGGCGGCTCTGCCTGGATGCTCGACGACGGATAAATGACCTCGTACTGGTCCTTGCGGTTCGGGTCGCTGCTGAGCATCAAGGCTTCGTCTTCCCACGCAAGGAGAACGTCACCGACCTGGCGCTGCGAAAACGTAATCGTCGAGCCGCGCGCGCCGGTGTCGAGCACGGGAACATTTTTGTAAAGCGCGGTCACGAATTCCCTGGCCGTCGCCTCGCTGCCTCCGGGCTGCTTGAGCGCGTAGGACCACGCGGCGAGGAAATTCCATCGCGCGCCACCGGAAGTCTTTGGGTTCGGCGTGACGACGGAGACTCCCGGCTTCACCACATCGGGCCAGTCGTGGATGCCCCTGGGATTGCCCTTTCGTACTACGAAAACAATAGTGGAAGTGTAAGGCGTGCTGTGGTTGGGAAGCCGCGATTGCCAGTTCCCGGGCAGCAGTCCTGCCTTGTCGGCGATCACGTCGATGTCGTAGGCGAGCCCGAGGGTGACCACATCGGCCTCGAGACCATCGATGACGGCGCGGGCCTGAGCGCCCGATCCGCCATTGCTCTGGCGGACTGTGAGCGTGTCGCCGGTAATCTGATTCCAATGTTTGGCGAAGACATCGTTAAACTCGTGGTAGAGTTCCCGAGTCGGATCGTAGGACGCGTTGAGCAGCGTCAGGTCCCTGCCCGCGGCGGCCGGCGCGAAAGACCACAGCGTGAGAGTCAGGAGCAGCGCAGCGGCGCTGCCCGACAACCGGAGTCGTAGCATTGAGGATCTCTCCTATGGCGATTGTTACCTCCGGTGGTCCGGTCGATGTGGCATGACTGTTTTCATCTCGCCGCCAGCTAACTGGTAGGCATCATTTATCTACCGTTGGTATGACCGAAGCGGCGTTTCTCTTTGCGCTCGATCTGCACCACGCGCGAATCATGGATGGTGATTTCGACCGAGCCGTAACGGATGTCGCGAATGGCGCGGAGAATCTCGGCGTCAACCTCGGAGAGGTTGGGGAGCGAATCGGATGCATCGGCGGAAATTTGATTTGGGGTGGCGGAGTCGGCACTCATGTTGGTTAGCCTATGGGAATAGTAGGTTATTAAGCCAAAAAAATATCAAATAGCAAAGTTGAGGGCCTCTTTGCCGGTCTCAATCGAACGGACGCGGTTGATCATGTCGGCCAAAGTGGCGGAGTCGAGGATGGTGGCCGTTGCTTCCCGGACGTCTTTCATCACGAGCCGAATGGGACACGTGCGTTCATCAGCACATTCCTCGCATTTCATGTAGGCGGTGCGGCTGACGCACGGCAGGGGAGCTATCGGTCCATCAACGATGCGAACAACTTGGCCAACTGTAATCGCGGTGGGCGGTTTGGCGAGAAAATATCCTCCACCTTTACCTTTTTTGCTCTGAAGAAGGCCGTGGTTCTTGAGCTCGAGAAGAATCAGCTCGAGGAATTTGCGAGGCATATGCTCGCCAGCCGCGATATCCGATATGAGTATGGGGCCCTCGCCGTATCGTTGCGCGAGCACGATCATGCCTTTTAGAGCGTATTTAGCTTTTTTGGAAAGCAAAGTTCCTCTATCGGTAAACTAGGCTACTGCTCGCCGCTTCCATAGTCAACGTTCTTCCCGATGATGCGGCCGCGGATACCTCCACAGCCGCATCATCGACGATTTTTACTCCGCGTGTTTGCGCACGAATGCGCCAATCTTCTCGATTGCCTGCTGACCCTCGTCCAGCATCGGCGCGAACAGCTGGAAGACATGAATCATGTTTTCCCACGGCTCGTATGTCACGTTGACGCCAGCTTTTTTCGCGCGCTCGGCCAACCGTGAGGAGTCGTCGAGTAGCGTCTCGGCGGTGCCCACCTGGATGAGCAACGGCGGCAACCCGGTGAGGTCGGCATAGAGCGGCGCGGCCAGCGGCGTGCGCGGATTTTGTCCGGCGAGGTAAGCCTTCGCCATCCCGAGCAAGCCATCCTTATGCACCATCGGATCGACGCTGTCTTTGCTGGTCATCGATTCGCCGATTCCTTCCATGTCGACCCACGGCGAAAGCAGCGCGCCAGCCGCGGGCACCGGAAGCTTCGCGTCGCGGATGGCTACCAGCGTGGCAGCAGTTAACCCGCCGCCAGCCGAGTCGCCCGAGACCGCGATGCGTGAGGCTTTGAGCCCCTGCGCCAGCATCCATCGATAAGCGGCGACCGAATCATCTACCGCGGCTGGGAACGGATGCTCCGGTGCAAGGCGATAATCGATCACGAGCACGCGAGCCTTGGCTGCGCGTGAGAGCCGAGCCGCCAGCGAGCGATGAGTGTTGATCGATCCGATGACGTAGCCGCCGCCGTGAAGATAGAGGATCGCGCGGCCCGGGTCCGCGTCGGGCGCCGAAACCCATTCGGCTTTTACACCATTTGCGGTCACCGGTTCGCGCTTGATGTCAGCGTCGACCGGAAACATGGCGCCCATCTGCTCAAACCCGGCGCGCTGCTGCTGCACCGTAGTCGATTCGAGAATCGGCTGTGCCTTCATCATCTGGAGAAGAGTATCGAGTTGCTGTTGTGACATATGAATCTTTGCCTCCTGGCTTGCGAACTATTTGTTAGGTTTTGCTACCACTCGGGGCCTTCGCCGGAGAGGCTGGGCATCCCGGAATGGGCCCACAATCCCCCGTCGGCGACGAAAAACGCGCCGGTCACGAATGACGCCTCATCCGACGCGAGGAACAATACCACGTTAGCAATCTCTTGTGGCTCCCCGAGTCGGCCCATCGGAATCGCCTCGCGAATACGCGCCAGGGTCTGGGGGCGCGATTTGTCGAGCGCGAGCAGCGGTGGAGTGCCAATCGGCCCCGGGCAGACCGCGTTGCAGCGGATGCCTTTGCGCGCGTACTCGATGCCGGTTACTCGCGTGATGTTGACGACCCCGGCCTTCACTGCGTTATAGGCCCCGAGCGTATAGTCACCGGCCAGGCCCGACACCGACGCGGTATTGACGATCGCGCCCTTACGCTGCGGCAGCATCGCCTGCTCGATCGCCACCTTGGTGGCGTACCAATAGGCGGTCAGGCCGACATCCAGGGTTTTCTGCCATCCTTCCCAGGTGATGTCGGCGATCCTGCCGACGGTAGTGAAAACCGCGTTGTTGTGCAGGATGTCGAGGCGGCCGAATTTCGAAGTGGCGAATTTGATCATCCGCTCAACTTCCTTGGGATTGCCGACGTCGGAGCGATGAAACTCCGCGTTACCGCCGGCCTTGCGAATCTCGGCCACGACCGAATTGCCGCCCTCGTCGTTCAGATCCACGACCACTACCGCCGCGCCCTCGCGCGCGAAGGTCCTGGCGGTCGCGGCGCCGATTCCCGAGCCGGCACCCGTGATCAGAGAGACTTTATCTTTAAGTCGCATCGAAGTTCTCCTCAGCTCGTTCGAAGCCCGCCGAGTATATCCCCCTATGCGTGAAACCAGCAAAAGCTCGCGTTGAGGTCAGGATTCACGTTCGAAGCTGTTGACAAGAATGTCGATGCAGCATAAAAACATCGCTTCCCTACTTAGTCCGTAAAGTCTATAGATTGCATAGAATAAATGAGAATAGACGAATTTGGCCCGATAAATCACGGAATATAGAAACTGGGAGGAGCATTGGATGGAGAAATTAAACAAACTTCTGGCAGCCCGCGCGCTCGCGATAGGACTCGTGGCCTTAAGCGGCTGTGCAACGATCTCGTCGTTATCCCAAACATCTCAGCCGCCTGGGGGAGCGACTCAGGTCGCCTCGAAGCCCATACCGAGGGTGCAAAACTGTGGCGTGCTCGACGCCGGTACCCCGAGCCGCTTCATCTGCAACGGCAGGGTCTACACCTCATACCAATTGGCCAAGCTCCGTGAGGATGAGGCCAGGAAATACGCGGCCGGCCAGTGAACGTCCGGCGCAAACCAATTCAGGAAACAGGGAGAACTTGGATGAACCGTTCGCATTGGAAACGGGCGGCGGTGGTCGTGGTGGCCGCTGCGATGCTCGCCAATACTTTTATAACGCAAGTGTTCGCGCAGGCTCCCTCGCCGCGTGGCATAACATTGTACGAAGACGTCAAGACCGGGGCGCTATATCGGAAACCCGGTAAAGGGCGCGTCGCGATAACCTTGGGCTTCGATGAGCCGGCGCCACCGGCGGCCGCAGTCCAGCAGCAGGTCGAAGAGGTGAAAAAGAGCAACGAAGAGCTGCGCGCCGAGTTTCTCGCGAACCAACAAGCCCTGATCAAGGAAAATACTGATTTGAACCAGCGGGTGGCAAAAATCGAACCCGCCTGGAACGACTATCTGGACAATTTCCGCAATCGATTTCGCGTCGGCACTCTGGTTTACGGCGGCTACAAATTGTACACCCACACCGGGTTTGGGCCTCAGCAATACGATAACAATCAGTGGCCGGGGCCGGGCAACAACCTGTACAACACCTTCGACATCGATCGCGCGTATCTCAACTTCTATTTCTATCCAACGCCCGATTGGACGCTGCGCCTGACGCCCGATGTCTATAAGACCTATGGTACCGCGACGCCTACCTCCAACAGTCACAACTCATCGGTGAGCAGCAACCTCACGGGCGACCTGAACTATCGGATCAAATTTGCCTCGATCCAGTATAATCGCGCGCTCGATTGGCTGAGCGATGCGACCAAAGGGAATGTGATTCAGATCGGAGCGATTCCTAATCCAATGATTCCCTGGGAAGAGCATCTGAGTACGTTCCGCTATGTGACCGCCTCGCCATGGAACTATCTCGGCTTGTCCTCGGCGCAGTTCGGTCTCTCGATTGGCGGCCCGATCAAGTTCAATGAGCTCCAATATGTCGACTATGGTGCCGGCGTTTTCACCAACGCGAAGTACAGTCAGTTGGAGCAAAGCAACACCAAGCAGGCGATGGCCCGGGTATCGGTCTATCCGTTCGGATCCAGATGGGACACGCAGGGATTGGGACTTACCGGCTTCTACGACTACGGCTACAACAATACGCCCCCCGACAACGGTTCACTTAACACTGGCTTTGGACCTAACCCGTCGGCTTTCGGGCATGTCGCCAATGCGCATCTCGATCGATGGGCGGCGATGATTCACTATACTGAAGAACAATGGGGAATCGCCGCCGAGTACGACCAGGGACATAATTCTTTTCCCGGCGCCAATCTTTTCACCGGCAATGGTCCGTCGGTCTTCTTCACGCCGCCCGCGACCGCCTCCACGGCGGGCGGTACCACCAGTCCATACAATGTGCAGTACTATAATTTCTCCGCGATGACGGCCGCGCTGCTGGGTAACAGCCGCACGGTCCAGCAGGGCTTCGATATCTTCGGGCATCTGCACATCCCGGAGACGCCGTTCCGCCTCATTGGGTTGTTCCAGTGGTTCGAACCCAATTCGAAAGTGAACAACGACCCGCTCGACTTCTATCGCTACATGGTGGGAGTTGAATGGCAGATCAACGAGTTCGTACGGCTCGCGATCGACACTCAGAACCTGCAGTTTTACCACAGCCAGGATCCGTTCTCGACGTCGTATGCGAATAGCTTTGCCAAGGTCTTCCTGCCGGTGCCGAATACCGGCAAGACCGGTCCCAAACCCAATTGGCCGGTGCCGAAAAACATCACTGATCCGGTTCCGCGCGATACCCATGCGGTGGAGCTCAACCTCGAGTTCGCGTTCTAGATTCCCCTTCCTTCCGCCCGCGGCGCGGAGGCTTCGATGCCTCCGCGCCGCAACCCTCAACCACCCTGTGCTAATCTCCCGGGAATGGATTACCGCTTCCTCGCCGACGCAGTAGTCGCGATTCATACGTTTTATGTCGGCTTCGTCGTGCTCGGCTTGCTTGCGATTCTTGTCGGTTATCGACGGAATTGGGGATGGGTCCGTAATCGCTACTTTCGCATCCTGCATCTCGCTGCGATTGGGTTGGTGTGCATCGAATCGATCGTCGGCATCGATTGTCCGTTGACGACGTTGGAAAACGGCTTGCGCCTTGGTGCGGGTCAGAACGGCTACGGCGATGACTTCATTGGCTACTGGTTGGATAGAATAATCTTCTACGACTTCCCGCCGTGGGTGTTCACCATGACCTATCTCGCCTTCGCTGGCGCCGTACTTGCCACGATCTGGCTGGTTCCGATTCGGTTTGCACCGCCGCGCGCGACTTCACCTACCGATCGGTAAGTTTCGCTTGCCGCCCCGGCGAGATGCGGTTTAGAGTCCATTTTTGAGAAGTAGAAATTATCGATTAATTCTGCGAGGGCGCGATGAAGGTTTCGCTGTTTTATCTGCCGTCAGTCGGCAACAAGGCTCAGATCGAACAGGGCAGGGTGGGTTTGAAGGGCGAGCTCTATGACCAGATGCTCCACGAAATTTCCGAGCAGGCCAAGCTCGCCGATCATCTCGGCTACGACTCGATGAGTTTCACCGAGCATCATTTTCATGTCGAAGGCTTCGAGATGTCCAACAATCCGGTGCTGCTGGATTTGTACATCGCGATGCAGACCAAGCGGCTGCGGGTCGGCCAGCTCGGGATCGTGTTGCCGACGCAGAATCCGATTCGCGTCGCCGAAGATATCGCGATGCTCGATCACATGAGCGGCGGACGGGCCAACGCCGGTTTCGCGCGCGGCTATCAGCGCCGCTGGGTCGATATCATGGCGCAACAGACGCACGGAATTCATGGCGCGTTGCCCAATCAGCACGACGAGATCGATGCCGCCAATCGCGCCGCGTTCGAAGAAAATTTCCGCATCATCAAGCAGGCGTGGACCCAGGACTTTAGCTCCTACCAGGGCAAGTACTGGCGCATTCCTCCCGGCGACACGCCGTGGACGCTGGAGGCTACCAAGCTATGGGGCGGCGGCGTTGAGAATGGGATAGTCAAGGCCGTATCGGTGGTGCCGAAACCGGTGCAAAAGCCGCATCCCCCGGTGTTTCAGCCGTTCGCGTCCTCGGAGCGCAGCATCAGATGGTGCGCGACTGAAGATGTCACCGCGGTTCTGCCGCCGCTGCATCCGAAACTCGAATCGCAACTCTGCGACATCTATGCGGAGGTCTCGCACAAGCCTCGCGGAGAAGGAATGGGCGTTCTGCGCGACGTTATCATCGCCGATACCGATGAAGAGGCACGTCAGTTGTGGCGTGACAGCGGCTACTTCTGCGGCCATCATTGGTTCGAGTCATTCGGCTTTTCCCAGGGACTGATCGATCCGGCGACGGGTAAGGAGGCCGACATCTTTAACGAGGGCCTCGCGTTCGTGGGCACCGTCGACACCGTGACGCGGCAGCTCGAAACGATGGCGAAGCGCCTGCCGGTGCGATGGATCTTCGCCTGGATGTACAACAGCCTGCTGCCACACGATCGCCTGATGAAAACCCTGGAGCTGTTCTGGACCAAGGTTCTGCCGCGCGTCGCCGATATGAAGTGAGGTTGGAACGCGCGGTTATTTGGTGAGGGAACGTTTCGCTTCCTGCCACAAGGCCTCGAGGTCCGAGGGCGACATCTGCTTGAGATCGAGGCTGCGCGAGGAGGCGAGGCGCTCGACCGCTTCGAAGCGGCTGACGAACTTATCGCATGCGCGCCGCAGCGTCTCTTCGGCGTTATGATCGATGAAGCGCGGCGCGTTCGCGAGCGCGAGCATCATGTCGCCGAGCTCTGATGCGAGCGCAGCGTGGTCGCCTTGCGCGAGAGCCGCTTCCGCCTCGTCGAGTTCCTCGCGAACTTTTTTAAGCACCTCGCTGACGCTCTGCCAGTCCATTCCTTTGCGGCGCGCTTTTTCCCCTAGCTTTTCCGCGCGCATCAGGGCGGGCAATCCGCGTCCGGTCTGACCGAGGCCGGGATCTTTCCCTGCGTCGGTTTTCTCTTCGGCTTTGATCTTGTCCCAATTAGCAAGCACCTGATCGACGGTGTCCGCCTTCACATCGCCATAGATGTGCGGATGACGCCGGATCAGTTTTTCCGCCGCGTCGCGCGCGACCGTTTCGAGGTTGAAGCGCGATTCGTCTTCGGCGATAACCGCGACGAACAGCGACTGCACCAGGAGATCGCCCAACTCCTCGGCGATGTCTGCATTGTCTTTCGAAGCAATGGCATCGGCGGTTTCGTATGCTTCCTCAATGACATGGCGCGAGGTGCTCGCGACGGTCTGTTCGCGATCCCAGGCGCATTCGGCACGCAGCCTCCGAATCACCTCAATGAGGCGCGCGAGTTCGCGCAGTTCGGGATTTTCCGAGTCGGTGCTCATCGCGTCACGTCCGCGCGACGAAAATCCCCGCGTCTTTGCTGAGGTGAAACGCGCAGTGGGACTTCACGCAGCGCGAAGTTGTGGGCCCTGAGATGGCCGGTGATAGGCTCGGCATATATCCACTGTCGGTTTATATTTGGCACGGCTAGCGTTCCCCTCCGGCTACGATAGCGTGCCGAGCGTGTTTGGAAAATCGAACTTTATGATTTCCGCCACAGGTACTTACAAGTTGGTCATGCGCTCGAGGTGTTCCGGGTAGCGAGCCCCTTGTACCGTGATCTTCGAGGCGGCGCTCTCGATCTCACGGAGATCGTCGGACGTAAGTACTACTGTGGCCGCGCCGTTGTTCTCGTCGAGACGCTCCAGCTTGCGGGTGCCGGGGATAGGAACAATCCACGGCTTCTGGGCGAGTAGCCATGCGAGCGCAATCTGCGCCGGGGTCGCCTTCTTCCGCTTCGCAATCGTCGCGAGCAGATCCACGAGGGCTAAATTTGCCTTCCGCGCGTCCGCCTCAAACCGGGGAATGCTGTTGCGGATGTCGGATTTGTCGAACGCGGTGCTGGCATCGATCTTTCCGGTGAGGAAGCCCTTGCCCAGCGGGCTGTATGGAACCAGGCCGATGCCGAGTTCCTCGAGGGTGGGGATGATTTCTTCCTCCGGGCGTCGCCACCATAGCGAATATTCGTTCTGCAGCGCGGTCACCGGCTGAACGGCATGCGCGCGCCGGATGGTCTGCGCCGCCGCTTCCGACATGCCGAAGTGCTTGATCTTGCCTTCCTTGATGAGGTCTTTCACCGCGCCGGCCACCTCTTCGATTGGCACGCCCGGGTCCACCCGATGTTGATAGTAAAGATCGATGGTCTCGATCCTGAGTCGTTTGAGCGAGCCCTCGACCGCCTGCTTGATGTGCTCCGGCCGGCTGTTGACGCCAACCGGCCCGGTGGGGCCGAACTGGAACCCGAACTTCGTCGCTATCACCACTTCCTTGCGCAGCGGCGCGAGAGCTTCACCGACGAGTTCCTCGTTGTGGAAGGGGCCGTAAACTTCTGCGGTGTCGAAAAAGGTGACGCCGCGTTCGACCGCCTTGCGGATGAGGGCGATCATCTCCTGCCGGTCTCCCGGCGCGGGGCCATAGCTCTGGCTCATGCCCATGGCGCCAAAACCGATCGCCGATACTTCCAGACCGCTATTTCCGAGTTTTCGTTTCTGCATGGTGGCCACCTTCCTTATTGTCGCGCTTGAAGACGAATCTAGAAGGCGCGTACGCGCGCGACTACGGGGTAGAATCCGCATGGACTTATGAGCAAGATTCATGAATGCCGCGTGAAAATCTCAACGACTTGCTGGCCTTCATCGCGGTCGCGCGCGAACGGAGCTTTACCCGCGCGGCTGCCAGGCTCGGGGTCTCGCCGTCGGCGCTGAGCCACACCATCCGAGGACTTGAGGAACGGCTGGGCCTTCGGCTGCTCATGCGCACCACCAGGAGCGTCGCACCGACCGAGGCCGGCGAGCGGCTGCTGCAGAAGGTGGGACCGCGGTTCGAGGAAATCGAGGCCGCGATTTCGGCCTTGAGCGAACTTCGGCAGAAGCCGTCGGGCACCATTCGGATTACCGCCGTCGAACACGCGGCCGATACGGTGGTTTGGCCGAGGCTGGTTAAGCTATTGCGCGAATACCCCGACCTCAAACTCGAGATTGTCATCGACTATGGCCTCACCGATATCGTAGCCGAGCGCTATGACGCCGGGGTGCGGCTCGGCGAGCAGGTGGCAAAAGACATGATCGCGGTGCGCATCGGGCCGGACCAGCGGATGGCGGTGGTGGAGCTCCCGCGTATTTGGCGAAGCGCTCGGCACCCAGGAAGCCGCAGGATTTGATCGGCCACACCTGCATCAACCTGCGCCTGCCCACTCGCGGTGGCTTGTATGCCTGGGAGTTCGAAAAAGGCCCGCGTCAACTGAGGGTACGCGTCGAAGGTCAGCTCGTCTTCAATGGCACGGCTCAAGTCCTCAATGCCGCGTTGGCGGGATTCGGCCTCGCCTACGTGCCCGAAGACGTGGCGCAGCCCCATCTCAGGAAAAGCCGGCTGAAGCGAGTGCTGGAAGAATGGTGCCCGCCGTTTCCGGGTTACCATCTCTATTATCCGAGCCGCCGCCAAATTACACCCGCCTTCGCTCTCCTGATTGAAGCGCTCCGCTACCGGCGCGTGTAGCCTGTCGATCCGAAAACTGTGCGCGGCCTTTTATCTTAGTTAGTTCCGCAGTCTTTCGCGCCGGTCGTGTTATCGATACAGCACGAGGTCTTGAAGATGCCATTCCACGACGTGTAGTCCACGGTGTTTGAAGGCTGCTCGGGCAGATAGGCTTGCATCACGGCAACACAGGCGGCCTCGGTCGCGAAGGGTCCCATCGGAATGTCGTTGACGAAGACCTGGTTATTGGGGCCGGCACTGCTGACGTGGGTGGCGATGAAAGACCACGAGTCAGTATCCAAAACCGAAGGACTGGCGCGGCGGAGCGAGGCCGCGAAGGAGGGCATCGCAGTCCCTATTGTCAGAGTTAGACCCAGGGTCAAGGTTTTCAGGAGCATGTTGACGTCCTCCCATTGACGGTTGCAGGGTGCGAACAACTATTTGACGTTTTAACGCGCGCCTTCTTCAATCATCCTTTCGCTGGCTGGGAACCGCATACATTCCCTGCTCCAGAGTTTCTCACTTCGATGGTTTGGCAGTCCCGCCGGCTGCTGTGATCACGAAGCCCAAAGGCGCGGAGGTGCACGACTGGATGGTAGAATTTACCTGAACCTCGCGCCGGCTTTCTGCGCCATTCGCAGCGGAGTAGGTTCTGTTCGACCGATGCGTTCAGGACACATCAACATTGAAAATCCGCGCAGCCGCGCCGCGATGGAGGAATTCGCGCGGTTGCCGTTTCTGGTCTACGCGGACCGCAGGGCATGGTGGCCGCCGGATATCCTCAACGAGGTCGACCTGCTCTCGCGTCGCAGCCCGCTCAGCCCGTTCCTGAGATCGAACCCTTCGTGGCGCGCCGTGACGGGCGAATCGTCGCGCGGGTGAGCGCGGTCATCAATCATCGCTACAATGCGCATTGGAACGAGAAGCTTGGTCAGCTGATCCACTTCGAGGCGATGCCGGATGAGGACGATGCGGCCTCGATGCTGCTCGATGAGGCGTCGGAGTGGCTGCGTGAGCGGGCGATGGATGCGGCGCGCAGCGGCTTCGCGGCGTTCCTCGACTATCCGTACGCGATCGACAACTACGGTGAATTTCCATCTTTTCTGCTGCGCGCGAATCCAGGCTACTACCATCGCTATCTGAAGGATGCGGGATTTGAGACTGAGCGCGGCCAGATTGATTACACCGCGCACCTGACACCCGAGATCATCGCGCGCTACCACGGGATGCTCGATGCGGCGGCGCGCGCGGGCGTTCAGCTTCGCAGTTGGCGCGAGTTCGGCTTCCTGGCGGCAGTCGACGCGTGGACCGCCGTCACCAACGTCGCGTTCCGGGAGCATTGGGGGTGGAATCCGGTGACCCATGCCGAAGTGCGTCCGATGTTGACCTCGCTCTGGGAAACGCCGGTTTCCGATCTCTCGATGCTTGCGATAATCGATCGGCGCGTCGTCGGCGCGGTGTTCTGCGTGCCCGATTTGAGCGAGGCGCTCGCGGCGCTGAAGCGTGGGGTAAAACTCCCACCCGACAAGGGCGGCGGCACGCGCGGCGCGCTGATCAACATCGGAGTCATCGATGAGGCGCGCGGCCGCGGCGTCGCGCGCGCGATGGCGGCGAAATCGTTCATCGAGATGGCGCGCCAGGGGATGCAGTACGCGGGCTATACGCTGGTGCTCGATGATAACTGGCCGTCACGCCGATGCGCCGAGAGCCTCGGCGCCCATGTCACCAGCAACTTTCTCACCTACCGCCGCGATTTGGGCCATTAAGCACGCGTTGCGCCATTACCTAATGACTGTTAGAACCTAGCGGTTGTTCTCCGGAGGCTTCGTTTTTCAATGATTAAATCATTGGCGGCACGCACCTTGGTGTGCGCGGCAGTTGTATTCTCATTTGCGGCGGTCACGCACGCGCAGGTCAAGCCGGGCGATCACATCAACATCCAAAATGCCTCGGCGGTGAAGGATCTCGTCAGCCCGGGAACCTACTTCGCCGTCACCAAGGGCATGGGGATGGAGATCGTCGCCCCCAAGCGGGTCGAATGGCCACCGCCGTACAAGATCGCGACGGAGCAATATTCCGCGCAGGTGCGGCTCTCGGAGGACCATCGCACCGTGCTCGGCTATGTCGCGGGGCAGCCGTTCCCACTACTCGACACCAACGATCCTTACGTCGCGACCAAGATCATGTGGGACTCGAATTTCCGTCCCATCGCGACCGATGATGCCGATTTGCGCTTCTTCGAATGCCAGGTCACCCAGTTCAATCCGGGCGGCGATCAGAAGCTCGAAAATCAATCTGAAATCGGACACCTCGGCGCCTACTATGAAATCGGGCGCACCGAAGTCGAGCCATTGCCGGCCGATCCCGACTTCAAGAAAACCAACATCTGGTGGCGAGCGGGAGCATATCCGGTCATCGCTCCCGCCGAGGGTCGGGGAAGCGGCGGTATCCGCTATCGCTACTGGGATCCCGATCGGGGCGACGATGCGTGGGCATTTCTGAACACCACGCGCCGCGTGCGCCGGGTCAACGAAACCATCCTGAGTTCATCGCCCGGGCTGACCACCTGGGACCCTGATCATGCGGGAGGATTTTCCGCCAAACCGCAGGAGTACAACTATAAATTCCTCGGCGAGCGCAACATGCTCGGGGTGGTACACGCGAAAACTTCGCCCGAGCATCCGTGCCCGACCGATGGGCAAAGCACCGCATGCAACGAGGACTGGGAGATGCGCCACCTGTACGTCATCGAGGTGACGCCGCGCCCCGACAAGACCTCGGGGATTCTGCAGTCGAAGACCATCGTCTATATCGACGGCGAATTGTGGTTCAATCCCTACGTCGATAGCTACGATCGTCGCGGCGAACTCTGGAAGACCCAGGTTTATCTATCGACCTATCGCGACCGTCCGGTGCCCGATGCGAAGGTGGCGATCTATCCGTTCGAGCGCGAGTTCATCCTGGCGTCGTCGAGCATCGACGTGCAGACCGGGCAAGTCACGACCTGCTACCTGCCGAGCCCCGATATCCCGGAGCGCGAATGCTGGTACATCAACATGGGAGCGGTGGATCGGGAGTTCTTCAGTACGGACGCGATGGTCAAGGCCGGGCACTGATCACAGCAACGGACCGTCGGAGCCGAGCATCGCGCGGCGAATCAGGCGAATCGGCATCGCGCCCTGATGCAAGAACGCATCGTGGAACTTGCCGAGGTCGAACTGCGCGCCCTGTTTCTTGCGGACATCCTCGCGCAGCTTGAGGATCATCAGCTTGCCGAGCTGATAGCGCAGGTAACCGGGATCGCCGGTGCCGCGCAGTGCTTCGACCTCCGCATTATGTCGGCGTCAGGTACGCGTTGTTCTCGAAGAACTTCTCGGCATCCTCGACGCTCATTCCCTTGGTATGCATCCGCAGCCCGACCAGGTAGCGGCACGCGCGCATCAGCGCCATCTGAAGTTGCGCGAGGCGATACTTCGGATCGCCATGATGCAGGCCCTCATCGAGCATCATCTGCTCGCAGTAAAGCGCCCATCCTTCGGCATTCGCGCCCGAGGAGTAAGATCGCGCGCACCAGGTCGGGGTTGAGGCGATTGTTGAGAAACTGCACGTAATGACCGGGATAGACCTCGTGCATCGAGGTATCGGAAATGAGCGGCGCGAGAAGAATTCCAGCAGTTGCTCGCGGCGGCTCTCCGGCCATGACGGATCGGGCAGCGTCACGTAAAAATACGCCTCGGTGATTTCTCGAATGGCCCCGGCGTGTCCATCGAGGCGAAGGTCGTCGCGCGCATCGAGGGCGGAGTCTCGCGGACGAGTGGGGGAGGCGCTGCGGCGGGAATCGTCGCGAGATGATGCGTGACCACATAATCGCGAAGCTCCGCGAGGCCCGCAGTGACGGTTGGAATGAGTTGCTCGGCGGTTGGATGCTCGCGATTGAGCGTCGCCGCGACTTCGGCGGGATTATGATTTGGATCGATGAGGTGCGCGGTCTTGTCGAAATCGGCTTGCAGCCGGACCATTTCGTCCTGGCCTACATTCAGTAGATCGGCGAGCGGGATGTCCACCATTTCCTGGTCGGCGAGCATGCGTTTGTAGGCGGCCGGGCCGATCGCATAGTTGCCGGACGCCTGCGGCATGAAATCGTTCTTCAGCCATTTGGCGTAATCCCGCACCGCCGCGACGAGTTTGGCGTTGGCTTTGAGGAAGGCGTTCTTCTGCGGGCCCATCGGGAATCGAGGCGAATGCTTCGAGGAGATCCTTCTGAAGGAAATCGATCATGCCGGGCATCTGCGAGAGCATGATATCGACGGTCACCTTCGCAGTGCGCGCCGGTTTGAGGTTGATCGCGCGCGACGGCGAGATTATGCAGCGCGGCGATTTCGCGCGCCGTGGCCGAGCGCATCCGGATTTCGAGCGGCGCGAAATTGCGTTTGATCAGCGAATGCAGCGCGTCGATCGGCAGATAGTCGTCCGGCGCGCGCTCGTAGGTGCGAAGCTCCTCGTCATCGAGCAGGCGCCCGTCAAGCTGCGCGATCGAGCCATTCGCGATCGGCTTCGTCGGCACCATCGAGGTGCTCCGAAGACGCGGCCTCGAACTGCTGCTTCCATTTTTTGGTGGCGACGATGCGGCCATCGATCGCGGTGCGCGCCATATCGGTGAGGTGGTTGTCGATAGCGATGGTCACCTTCTTCGGTAGCCATCTCGGGGTAAGTGCGCAGGTCGCTGTCGATAAACGACTGTACGAGGCGATGGAAATCGGCGTCGGGCGAAGCCGCGAAGACGACCTCCGAGCTGACCCAGCAGAAGTAAAATCGCAACGATCGAAATCAGGAATCGGAGCGACGGAAACCTTCGGCGCATCGCCGAACAATGACAGGAACCCGCGTCGCGATCGAGATTTTAAACCGCGGCCATCGCCGCTGGCCGGTGCTCCGCTCGCGACGCGCTTAGTCGGGAACTGTCAGCGCGGTCCGGCGTCCGACCGAGCGCAGGCGGCGCGTCGGGAAATTTCCAATCCGCATCGAGTTCAATTGATTCCTCAGCGTCTCGGGCTCAATCGCGAAGACCGAGCAGATCGCATCGAAGGAAAATATATCGTGGTCACCGCGAGTATTGACCCACTCCTGCACTTCCTCGAACTCGCGCCGATGGGAACGCGCGGGAGAATTCTTCGCAATCGCGTAACATCGGATCGCGTCCTCAAGGACGGCAAACAGCAGCCGAGTCTCACCATCGTGATGCCCGCGGCGCGAAATCATGTCGTAATATTGCTGCGGCGTCATCGGATCCGACGCTTCCTCACGCACTACGGGAGGATTTCGACGCCGCGTATCCTCGATACTTCTCGCAGCCAGCCTCATGCTCCTCATCCGGGTCCTTCCTTTGTTTAAGTCCAAAAAGACTGCGGAGAGAGGTCAGAGCACTCGTTGTGCCAACGGCGATAACGAGGCCGGAGGAGAAAAGTCTAATGAAAGTAATGGTTTCCTGCAGAGTTGCCGATGCGTACCACGTCAGCCGATGCCAATTAATTCGGCATCGAGTCCTGCAATCGGCCCGCAAAATGAAAGAACGGCCGCTCCTCAAATGAGAAGCGGCCGTTGAAATTGCCGGTTACTGGAACGTTAACGGATCGAATCAGACCACGTGACCCAGGAAATCCTCGGACATCTTGCGATAGCAATCGCCGCAGAACCCGAACGCATCGCCACTGTTGGCGACCGCGATCGACCGCGACGATCGGCTCTGTCAGATTCTTGCATCGATCGCAAACCAGCAAGTATCCCTTGGCGGCGGCGGCCGCGTTGATTTGCCTCATCTCCTCGACATCACGATAGATCCGGCCATCGACGAAGTCCGAGGCTGAATGCTCCGATATCCTCTACAGAAGTTGACTGTATGCTTGCCATTGCGCGGTTCCCCCTTGTGCGCGGATGCTAATGCGGAACCCTAGAGCACGGCGCATGCCATGGCAAGTAACTTTTACAAATCCTCAACTTTTTCCGCAATACCGTCCCTTTGTAGCGTCGATGAGACATTCCGACGGCCCAATTTTGTTCCCGATGGAAACAACTCGATGCGCTACCGGATACAGTGTCGGTAACTTACCGGGCCGCTCCGCCGACTCGGTTTAGGCATTTGTTTGTTGCTCTAGCATGCGTTCATGCCGTCGGCGCGGCCGCATGCCTTATGCAGCCGCGCCTTCGACGATCTATCTCCCTCCTCCTGCTCCCATTCGCGCTTCTTCGCTATGGCCCTCCCAAAGCATCCGATACTCGTCCACGACTTCGCTTGGCAGGTTCTGGAAGGATAGCGCCACGAACTCCAGTTGACGCATCTGCGGGCTATTTGGTGGATAAATGCGCGCCAGGTGCCTTCCTCCGATGCGAATCATCCTCACCATCTCGGACAGACGCGGCATCTCATGCGCCTCGAAGTTCAACTCGCCGAGCGCGCTCTCCTGGTCCGCATCCTGGTAGTAGAGCGCCGCCGCATACACCAGGTTCCATAGCTCGGAGGCGGTGAAGTCGAGTTCCTTTTCCGCCGCATTGGAGATTTCCAGCACGCTCTTGTTGCTCGCCCAATATGCCTCGGGCTGGATGGTGCGAATTTCCCGCACGATTGCGGGATCGACGCCGCGCGTCGCGACCTCGTGATATTCCATCACCAGCGCCTGTCGCTCGGCATAGTCCCGCGAGCGCTGGACCAGCCCGCCATACAACATCCGATGCAGCGTCTTGTAGATGGCCTCCGGATGCGGCACCCGATTCGCCATCGCGAATCCGACCTGCCCGACCGGGCCCATGTTCGCCAATGCGAGGCGAATGTCATGCCGATCTTCCATCAACTGCGCGGGATCGCCGACGCGCTCCGGGCAATCGAGGAAGTCATCAATCCAGTGCGAGGCGTAGGTGAGATACGACTTGGTCTGCACCTCGTCCCATCGATCCTCCGACACGATTCCGAGGATGAAAGCGTGCCCCTCGATATCGCCATAGTCATGGACCGTGCTTGTGACCTTGCCGTACTTCTGCAGCAGGCCGGTCGCCGCCAGCGTGTCGACGAACTCGGCCTCGCCGGCGCGCACTGCGGCAATCAGTTCGCGCCATCTCGGAATGCTTCGGTAGAGCGCCTCGCGACGCGAACCGACGTCGAAGCCGGTCCGGTCCTCGCGGCGCGTTTCACTTCGGTCGATATTCATTGCTCAAGTCTCCCAACCCACAATCCGTGGGAATCGATGAGCGGAATTGCCGCTCCGTATTTTTGCTGGACGCCACGCGAGTGGATACCCCCATCAATGCGCGCCGGCACCGTTGTGCTCCTCGGTGACGGCTCCATTCACCGCCCGCAGCGGCTGTGGCCTCGCTTCATGCCGCGGTCCCTCACTCGCGATCGCGCGGTCGAAGCGCAACATCGGGCGCACCCCCGCATTGGCATGGAACAGGAAATCGAATCCCGCGCGGATGTACTGGTCGAGCCGCTCGCCCTCGAGGATCAGCGGCTGAATCCAGATATCGCGGCCATCCGTGGTCTCGATGAACGGCCATTTGATCCGTTCGGAGGCGGGCACGAATCCGAGTTGCAGATGCGGCGTGGTCAGGTCGACCGGGTCGATGATCGGATACACGATGATCGCCTTGGCCTGCAGTAAACCCGCGACCGCGGCGGCCACGTGATGCGCGATACGGCCGGTGCCGCGTGACAATGACCACAATTCTCCGCCTTCGAGCACGCTGCGCGGCGGGAGATGGCTCACGTCGGGCTTGGGATGGCTTTGCGGAAAAGTCCCGAGGTCGTGGGTGATAAATCCGCCCACCATCTGTTCCGCCGGCGCGCCTTCATCTTCGAACAGCGCGTATAGATTGCCGAACTGGATGTGGGCCTTGCCGATTACCGAGCGCGGCGTCTCGCGGAAGCCGAAGCCGCGGGTGGCGCGGGCCTCGGTCAGGCGTTGCGCGAAAATCTGTCGTTCGTGATCGCTAACCAATTGACGTAGTTCCATTGAAAAATTTCCCCAGATGCCCGGTCTTCCCCCGGCATCGATTACGTTCGTGTTAGGTGCTTGACTAATGGTCTGGTTTTCGGGTCGCGGAGGCGCCCGGATGAGACTGCCACCGGGGCTCGGCCGCGCGTGCGCGGCCGGACTGTGGCGAGCGCTCCTCCGCACCGCGAAAGCGGCAGCCGGAGCGAAAAATGCCGATAGGAAAGGGACAAACAAGCAGCGCACCCGTGCGCGCACTTCTTCCTCGCTACGGGCGCGCTACAACGTGTCACGGAAAACGCACTCGCAGGTGACCTGGACCAGTTGTGCGACCGAGCCAAACGGATTCTGCTTGTTTTCATCTACATAACGCCAGCGGAAAGGCAGTCAGTCTGTGGATTGATCGTTCACAAGCAGGAAGGGCGAGACAGGATGCTGAGCCGGGCTCGCGTTACCGCCTCGAAAGTGGAGGTCGGCAGTCTTAAAAATTCACAATGCGCGGATGCTCCCGAACGAGATGCATGGTGGAGCAGGACGCCGCGAAGCGCTCCATGGCGGGCCGCAAAGGGGCTTGAGGTGGCAAAACCCCTCTCTGCTCAAACCCTTGCTAACCTGTTGTCGCGACGATATTATCGCCCCCGTCTGGGGGAATTACGCAGCATGCCCGATAGGCAGAGCATTGGGGCGCTCAACGGGGCAATCGCGGATATTCTCAAGCTCGCGCAGCAGCGCGGCAAAACGCCAAGTCTGCGCGATGCTGAGGACTACGTTGCCCAGGTGGCTACACTTAACTACGCGGCCGCGGTGCGCAGGCATTTCGACCGCGCGCAGCTTAAGCAAATGCTTAAGGAAATGCGCAATACACTGCCGACCCTCAATCGCGAAGTTTATAGCGTCACCGAGGTTGGTCCGTTAGCCCGCAAGGCCGCCGACCTGGGCGTCACCCTGCAGGCGCATGCCTTCAAGGGCTCGGATGCGGCCGGACTGCGCGGGTTTTATGTCAACGAAGCCCGCGTGCTGAAGCGCCCGTTAATCTGGGTCAATACCGCGACACATCCGGTGGTGATGGCAGCATCGTTCTGGCATGAAGTTGGGCATCATCTCACCAATCGAATCTGGGGGATGCGCCATCAGCCCATCAGCTTGTCATTCGGCGGGCACTATCGCGATGATCTGGCCGATCCCAAAGAGGTGGCGGCCGACGTGGTGCGGGTCCTCGCGGGCTATCCTCAGCCGGTCGCGACACAGCTGTTCGGCGCTGGCATGCAGGCCTTGATTGAGGATCCCGATCGAGTGGTTGCAAAGGTTCGTCCCCATGTTCGTAAGGTGATGGGCCTCGATTTCCAGAGTCGCTTTTCGCCCAAGGAAAACCTCTATTACCTGGGCGGTATAATTCACGCCGCTAAACTCCGGATCACACTACTCTCTGAATACGGCATATGAACAAAAAGACGCTAGGGTCGGTAATCAAGGAAGGACGTGATGCGCTGCGGCTGACGCAGCGGGGGCTGGCCGAGATTGTCGGCGTAAAAGCGAGCCACATCGCGTATATCGAAAATGGCCATCGCAATCCGTCGCTCGCTCTCCTGAGGCGGCTCGCCGACGGGTTGGGACTTAACCGCAAGGAGCTGTTGATCCTGTCGCATCCTGACGCGAAGTATCTGATGGATGAAGATGACGGCTCCGCGAAAAAACGCCCGGACGCCTGGGCGACGTTTACCTCCAATCGCGCGGTTTTGCGCCGGCACAATGTGACGAAGGCCGAGCTCAAGGTCCTCAAGCAGGTTTCGATGCTCGAGAACGTCTCGCAGCCGCGCCATTTTCTGTTCATTTTGAACGCGATCCGCCAGGCCGGCGACCGCGAAGCCTGAGCCCAACACCGTTCCGGTAACTTGAAGGGCAGGGTGGGAGCATTGCTCCCACTCTACTCGAACCGATTCAGAATGGAGGCCGCGTTGCCTCGCGGTTTAACCTCGGCCAAGTGCGAAAGTGATCCCTACCCTGTTCAGGTTGGAAGAACGCCTACCGGGCGAGCCTTATTCGGTCGGGCAGGTGCAGATTCCCCCTCCGGTGCCATTGCCGATCAGCGCGCCGCATTGGGTCTGCAGGTAGGTCAGGTTGGTCGGGTCGCCGCCGCCGTCATCGGATAGCGCGACTTCGGTGATTCCGAAGTGCACGGTGTAGGCCACCGAAGTTATCGGCTGCACCACTGCCTGATTATGCGTAACGCTGCCGAGCAGGTTGCTGGTGGTCGTCACGCTATAGCCAGGAACGTTGGTCGGGTCACATCCCAGGTTGCATCCTGCGCCACCGCCGCCACCCAGGCATGCCGTGGTGTTCGGCGCCGTCGCCACGATGGCTAGCGAGCCCAGCGCGTTATCATTAGTTTCGGCGGCGCCAATCTCGGACAGCGGAAGACCCCAGTCCGCGGTCAAATTGTGGGTGACCGAAAAGGTCGCCAGCCCGGCGGAGCTCAGAGGGCAGCCGCAGCACTCGCCCATCTCCTGATCATCGTCAAAAACGTAAATCATGGCGCATACGGTTTGCGGCTTGGCCCCGGCCAGATTGCCATTGGCCGCGCCATTCGGATTGATCAGGCGAATGATGTTGTCGCCGATACCCGCGTTGTTGCATAGGGCGTCTTCTGCTGCCCCGCCGCCTGTGTTTGGAGGACAAAGCTGGGCCAGCGCCCTACTCCCGTCATTTATAATCTGGAAATAGGTCCACAGAACCTGACCGGGTAGCGATCCCGAAACGGCGCCACTGGAACCGGTCGAACCCTGGCGCAGCGACCCGGCATTGGCCGACGCCGACATAAATGCCAAAGAAATCGCAAGCGCCAAACTAAAGGCTTTTAGAATGGGATTCCGCATTTCATTGCCTCCCTGCGCACGTAAGGCCCATGCGGCGGGTAAGAACATCCCGCCGCTATACGGTGCCTAGGTAGCACGTCGCCAACGCATAAGTCGAGTAATCTCAGGGTGGCCGCCAATTCGTCGTAGGTGCGATTCGCGAACCGCCGCAACGATGTCGGTCGTGGCCAATAGTTTCATGGAAGATGATCAGCATCACAGACCATGTATCCGAGTTGAACCTGCTGACTGACAATTCCTTATAGTTGCCGCTGACGGTAGTAGCTACGATCTCTTCGTTTTTGCTCCCTGTAATTGCTGATTGCATAGCCGGTGCGGTCCCGCCGGTGAGTCAGCACGCCGCTTGAGAATGTATTATCGTCTGAAGTTGCCCGGCAGACGGTTAACTGCGAAACGGTCGAGCGAATTTTGTCTGATCGCCGATCATTGTATTAACGCAGCGGTTTTTTGCTACAAGTCCGATTGTTGACGATTAGGGGGAGCCTTGTGGCCGCAACAACAGGTTGTCCGTGTGGTCTGACTTCCGCGATCGTGCTCGGCTAGTTCGTTCCCCACATAATCCGGACGATTACGATAGACGTTCGAAGGTGATTACCGCCGCGAATTTAAATCTGGCGAAGTTGCCTCGAAGTTGTCCGCAAGGGTCAGGAGGGGCCATGGGGAGTTTTTGGGCCCCCCATGGGGATTGGATAGCTTCGCTTGAAGATAGCGTAACGTGCGGTGCGATTGCAAAGACTGATTTGACGCGATCTGGTCCGCCACGGACGGCCGCAACAGAAGGCAAAAATGCAAAGTGGTTCGAGGACTATAAGAGCGGGAATCGCGGGGATCCTGTGCGGCGTTGCGTTCGCGGCCACAGCGATTGTGGTTTCGGGTGTCTTGCGGGCAAACCCCGTGAAGAAGCAGGCGGAGACAATCGCCGCGCCCGACGCCGCGGCGGCAAAGCCCAGCGTCGCCGATTTGTACCGAGGGTTCCGATGAGCTTCGAACCGAACCTGGGCCAGAGCGATCCGCAGGTAAAGTTTCTCTCTCAGAGCGCCGGGCTATACGCTATTCCTTACCCCGGCTGAGGCGGTGATTGCGCTACGCCGCCCACACCAGATAGCGCACGCGAAAAGGTTCCTCCCTCCGACGCCAAGAGGTATGCGCGACTTGAGGACCAGCGGGCGAAAATCTGTGAGCAAGGGAGCGTCTTTGCACATGGCGGTATGCCCTGGTGTCGCGATTCAAGACTCCGTGGGTTTGGCCATCACATCACGGTTAGAAATTCCCGCAACAAAACCAAAAACCTCGCGCCGAATACTCCTGCATCAGGCAACGGCAGCGGTCGCTGGTCTTCCACTCACGGGTAGACGGAAGGAGTCCGCGGTGGTGCGGATCGCGCTCCAGGGCGCGGCGCGATCGCCGAAGATCAGTGGGGTCGATCCACTGGTGGGCCAGAGCTCCTACTTCATCGGCAATGATCCGAGAAAGTGGCACACCCATGTCCCCACTTATGCGAAGGTCGAACTCAGGAACGTCTATCCTGGAATCGATCTAATCTATCACGGCAGCGCGTCGGCTCAGCTTGAGTATGACTTCCGCCTCGCGCCTGGCGCCGACCCAAATGTAATCAGCCTGAGTTTTAGGGGAGCGGACAAGCTGGCGCTCGATCTAGCGTGGCGATCTGATTGTGCGCATCGGCGACAGCAAGCTGATCGAACATGCCCCGTCGATCTACCAGGAGACCGGCGGAACGCGGAGGACGATTGCGGGTGCATGGCGGCTGGATAGCGCGCATCAGGCGGGCTTTCGGGTAGCAAGCTACGACCGGACCAAGCCGCTGGTGATCGATCCGGTGCTGATTTACTCGACATACTTGGGCGGCAGCGGTGTCAGTCAAGGCGATGGGTTAGGTGGTGTCGGCGACCTCGGTGGTCTGGATTTCGTCGATTCCTCCGGCAACATGTACTTGTCCGGAAACACGTATTCGGCCGACTTCCCCACCACCTCCGGCGCGTTCCAGACCGCCAACCATGCCGCTGCTGTCAGCAGCAACAACATTTTCGTAACAAAGCTCAATGCTGACGGCTCGGCATTGCTCTACTCGACCTATCTGGGTGGCAGCGGCATCAGTCAATAGCTTTGGCGACGTTGGCGGAATCGACGACGTCGACTCCTCCGGCAACGTCTATGTCGCTGGATACACTTACTCGGCCGACTTCCCCACCACGCCCGGCGCCTTCCAGACCGTCAACCATGCCGCTGCCATCGGCGGCTACAACGCTTTCGTAACGAAGCTGAATGCCGCAGGCTCGGCGCTGATTTACTCGACCTACCTGGGCGGCAGTGGCGATGTCTCGCTGAGGCGGGCTCGGCGACGATGGGAGGGCTCTTTAATGTTGATTCCTCCGGCAATGTGTTACTGATGGGGGAGGCCTACTCGGCCGACTTCCCCACCACCCCCGGCGCCTTCCAGACCGTCAACCATGCCTTCGCGATCAGCGGCGGCAATATTTTCGTAACCAAGCTCAATGCTGGCGGCTCGGCGTTGATTTACTCTACCTACCTGGGCGGCAGCGGGCAATTCAAAGCCCTGGCGAAGCCCTCGGCGACTTCGGCGGCGGTCGCGTAGACTCCCTTGGCAACGTGTTACTATCAGGAGAGACCTACTCGGCCGACTTTCCCACCACGCCAGGCGCATTCCAGACCGTCAACCATGCCGCTGCCATCGGCGGCAACAACGCTTTCGTAACGAAGCTCAATGCTGCGGGCTCGGCACTGATTTACTCGACCTACCTGGGCGGCAGCGGAGTTTGCGACGCGGACGACTTCTGTTCCGGCGACAGCGGTATCGCTTACGTCGATTCCTCCGGCAACGTGTACCTGTCGGGAGAGGCGAGTTCGGCCGACTTTCCGACCACGCCCGGCGCGTTTCAGACCGTCAACCATGCTTTCGCTGTCGGCGGCACTAATGTTTTCGTAACGAAACTGAATGCCACCGGCTCGGCGTTGATTTACTCGACCTACCTGGGTGGAAGCGGCTCCAACGCGGGACAGGGCGACCAAGGAGGAATCTATCAAGTCGATTCCTCCGGTAACGTGTACCTGTCGGGAGAATGCGCATTCGGCCGACTTCCCCACTACGCCCGGTGCATTCCAGACTGTCAACCATGCCTTCGCCGTCAACGGCACTAATGTATTCGTAACTAAGCTGAATGCCGCGGGTTCCGCGCTCATTTTCTCAACCTATCTGGGCGGTAGCGGCGTCGACACTTCCGGCTTCGGCTTTGGCCAGGGCGACGATGGAGGAATCTCTCAAGTCGATTCCTCCGGCAACGTGTTACTGTCGGGAGACACCTACTCGGCCGACTTCCCCACCACGCCCGGCGCCTTCCAGACCGTCAACCATGCCTTTGCCGTCGGCAGCAGCAACATCTTCGTAACCAAGCTGAATGCCTCCGGCTCAGCGCTCATTTACTCCACCTACCTGGGTGGCAGCGGCGTAAGTCAAACTGACGGCTTCGGCCTCGGCGACTTCGGCGGCATCGCTTTTATCGATTCTGCCGGCACGTTGTACCTGTCGGGAGAAGCCTACTCGGCCGACTTCCCCACCACAGCCGGCGCATTCCAAACCGTCAACCATGCTGCTGCGGTCGGTGGAAGCAACGTTTTTGTAACGAAACTAGCCTTGGGGGGCGACGCCAGTCCCTCGCGGACCCCGACTACGACGCCGAGCCCCACGGCAACTACCACTGCAACGCCCACGGCGACGCTCACTATAACTCCAACGCAGACCGCAAGAGCAACTCGCACTGCCACTGCGACGGCTACACCTACGGCCACGGCGACGGCCGGCTCAAACGCGATGCTCAGCGCCGCGCCCGTTAGCCTGAACTTTGGCAACCTGGATGCGACTGGAACCAGCAAACCGAAGAAAGTAACGCTGACGAACAAGGGCAATAGCGCGGCGCAGATCGCATCGGTAACGGCAACCGCGCCCTTCACGATAGGGGGTGCCGCAAACACCTGCACCGGCAAGACCATAACATCGAAAAAGACCTGTTCATTCAGCGTAGAGTTCGCGCCCGCGACCGTCGCCAACGTAACCAACGGTTCGATCGACGTGGCATATAACGGCACGAGTCCCGTCGTGACTCTTGCGGGGAATGGTATTTCGGCAACACTCACGGCGCCCAAGCCGACGTCCTTGACGCCGGTCGCCGCAGGCAGCGTTGGCAAGCTCAAGAACATCCAGTTCTCGAATCCGAGCACTGTCACGCTAACGTTCGGAACGGCGACCCTCGGTGGGTCCGATCCGGCTTCATTCAAGATTGCGAGCGACCAGTGTTCAGGAAAGCCGCTTGCGCCCAAGGGCAAGTGCGGCATCGGGATCGAGTTCGCGCCACCGTCCGGCGCGAACGGGTTGCAGAGCGCGATCCTTTCGTTCGAATTCACGTACGGCGCGAACGAGGGCAGTGTATCGACTAATCTGTCGGGGAAGGTGAAGTGAACCGTCACAGTAGTGCCAAGCTCATTTGGCCTTGGCTGCTGATCGAACCGAGGTGTCTACGATAGACGTCCGAAGGTGATTGCTGCCGCTAATTTGTAGATCTGCCGGGCTGCCTAGAAGTTGTCAGCAAGGATCGGGAGAGGCCGTGGGAATTTTTCGCGCCACCTATTGGGTTTGGATAATCTCGCTTATCCGACGCCTAACGTGCAGGGCGATCACCAAGACCGATGTCAGGCGATCCGGTCCGCATTTTAGTCTGCTGCTCGCTCGGAGTGCGACCGCCACGGTGATCGCGTTGCTTGTGCTTGCGCCGCGCTCGGGTGCCTCGACCGCAACCGCTGCGATCTTCGTCACCAATCCCTTATGCAACAGCGTCACGACCTATCCGGCTGGGGCCAACGGCAATGTTGCCCCGATTTCTCCGGCACCAGGCTGTGTGGACCTATGGGTGCCGCGGTGGACTCCAACGGCAACCTCTACGTCGCCGACTTCAGCAGCTCCACGGTCACGGTCTACCCGGCCGGGAGCGACGGGAACGTCGCACCGAGCGCGACTATCGGTGGCCCCAATACGGGCCTCAACACTCCCGATGGTATCGCCTTGGACGCCAGCGGCAACATCTACGTCGCCAACTTCAGCAGCGCCACGGTGACGGTCTACCCGGCCGGGAGCAACGGGAACGTCGCACCGAGCGCGACTATCGGTGGCCCCAATACGGCCTCAACACTTCCGATGGTATCGCCTTGGACGCCAGCGGCAACATCTACATCGCCAACTTCAGCGACTCCACGGTAACGGTTTATTTGGCGGGCAATAACGGCAATGTCGCGCCGAGCTCGACTATCGGTGGTTCCAATACGGGCCTGGACCGTCCCGTCGGGGTCGCCTTGGATGCGAGCGGCAAAATCTACGTGACGAATCAGGTCCAAGGGCCACTCACCCCCGGAACGGTCACCGTATATCCTGCCGGTAGCGAGGGGAATATCGCGCCGAAAGCTACCATCGCTGGTTCCAATACTGGCCTCGAGCCCGGGAGTATCACGGTGGACGCCAGCGGCAACATCTACGTGGCAAACACGTAACAGACGGTGACGGTTTATCCGGTGGGGAGCGACGGGAATGTTGCGCCGAGCTCGATTATCGGCGGTCCCAAGACCGGCTTTTACCTTCCCGAAGGTGTCGCCGTGGACACCAGCGGCAACATCTACGTGACAAATGTCCTCGCCTCCTCGGTTACGGTCTATCCGATTGGGAGACCGGCAATGTGACGCCGAGTTCGACAATTGGTAATTCCTACACCGGGCTCAACCAACCTCAAGGTATCGCCGTGGACGCCGATGGAAGCATCTACGTCGCGAACGAGTCTGGCGTCGGGAACGAGTTTGGCGGCACGGTAACGGTTATCCGCCCGGCAGCAACGCAAACGTGGCGCCTAGTTCAACCTTAGGTGGTTTGAATACCGGCCTGATTCTTCCGCAGGCTATCGCGGTGGATGCCAGCCGAAACATTTACGTCGTCAACGCCGGCGGTAAGGTTACAGTCTATCCGCCGGGGAGCAACGGGAATTTAGCGCCGAGTTCGATCATCGATGGTTCCAATACGGGGCTCCTGGATTCATTTGGCATCGCCCTCAACGCGAATGGGGACATCTATGTCACCAATATTTCCAGTAGCTCTTCTTCGGGCACCGACAGGTGACGGTTTATCCGGCCGGCAGCGACGGAAAGTAGCGCCGATTTCGACCATCGGTGGCCTGAACACCGGTCTGGACAAGCCCAGAGGAATCGCGGTGGACCCAGGCGGCAACATCTACGTAGCCAACGGCGCCAGCGCCAAGGTGACGGCCTATCCGGTCGGAAGTAACGGTAACGTGGCGCCGAGTTCGACTATCGCTATCACTGCGCCGAGTGGCTCCCTCCTCGGACTCTTCGAACCTTATGGTATCGCGTTGGACGCGAGCGGCAACATCTACGTCGCAAACACAGAGGCTCTTGAGAATGACCGCGACGATGTGACGGTTTATCCGTCTAGGAGTAATGGGAAGGTCACGCCGAGTGCGACCATCGCCGGGCCCTCCACAGAACTCGTAGCGCCTGCGGGAATCGCGATCCTTCCTGGATCTGTTCCGAGCCAGGCGGCAACGCCCACCGCGACGCTCACTATAACTCCAACGCAGACCGCAAAGAACTCGCACTGCCACTGCGACGGCTACACCTACGGCCACGGCGACGGCCGGCTCAAACGCGATGCTCAGCGCCGCGCCCGTTAGCCTGAACTTTGGCAACCTGGATGCGACTGGAACCAGCAAACCGAAGAAAGTAACGCTGACGAACAAGGGCAATAGCGCGGCGCAGATCGCATCGGTAACGGCAACCGCGCCCTTCAGGATAGGGGGTGCCGCAAACACCTGCACCGGCAAGACCATAACATCGAAAAAGACCTGTTCATAGCGTAGAGTTCGCGCCCGCGACCGTCGCCAACGTAACCAACGGTTCGATCGACGTGGCATATAACGGCACGAGTCCCGTCGTGACTCTTGCGGGGGAACGGTATTTCGGCAACACTCACGGCGCCCAAGCCGACGTCCTTGACGCCGGTCGCCGCAGGCAGCGTCGGCAAGCTCAAGAACATCCAGTTCTCGAACCC
>CAWFBH010000025.1:0-59283 GCA_963814035.1 uncultured delta proteobacterium | reverse complement strand
GGCAACGCGCTCCTCGACGGATGGCAAATGGTTCGGAGCCTTAACCAGGTGAGCGCACAAAACTATTGTCGAGCTTAGCGATTAGATTTCGCGAAGACGCGGCTGACGACTTGCTGGGCCGCGTCCGCTACGTACCCGCCTTCGATGGAATGCGGGCGTTGTGCATCGTCGCCGTCATCGCATTTCACGTGGTGTCGACGAATCAGCCGTGGCTGCAGAATATCGCGAAGCGAGGATGGTGCGGCGTCGATGTCTTCTTCGTGCTCAGCGGGTTTCTGATCACCTGGATCCTCACCACGGAGCTGGACCAAACCGGCAGCGTCAATTTGGAGCGGTTCTATGCGCGCCGCGCGTTGCGCCTGCAACCGACTTTTATATCGGGACTCATCGCGGTCACCGCGCTGCTCTATGTCCTCAATCGCGCGAAGTTTTTTACCGTCATCCACGAATGGCCGTATTTTCTGACGTATACCTACAACTTCGCGGTTGCGTTTGGAGTGATTCGCTTCACCACCTACGGCCAGGTGTGGTCGCTCTGCATCGAGGAGCATTTTTATTTGTGCTGGCCGTGGGTGCTGCGACGCGGCGGCACTCGTGGATGCTTCCGGCTCGCGCTGGGCATCATCATCGCTGTGCTCCTCTATCGAAGCACGCTGTACGGATGGATGAACTGGGGGCATCTGGCGACGCCCTCGATGCGGTCGCTCGATCGAATCTACTACGGCACCGATACGCGCATCGATACGATCCTGGTTGGTTGCGCGACGGCGCTGGCGCTGCGCGAAGAATCGCTACAGGCATTTTTCCGCCGGCTCGCCGCATGGCCATGGTTCACCACCGCTGCGATAGCTGTCGCATTGGTCGCATTCGGATGGACGACCGGCGGCGCGTTCAAGGGAGGGTGGCGCGCCTCGACCGTGGGATTCTCGCTGATCGCGGTCACGACGGCGGCAGTGGTCGTCGCCGTATTCTTCCAGCCGCAGTCACTGCTGGCGCGCTGTCTGGCATGGCCACCGATGGTGTTCGTCGGCAAGATTTCTTACGGAATCTACCTTTTTCACGATCCGCTGTGGGATGCGTTGGGACGCTTGATGGGCCTGCGCTTCGGCCAGGTGGGTACTTTGCCGCAGGAGATCACGGCCTTGTTGTTAGTGTTTTTCGGTTCGGTGGCGATCGCCTGGGTTCATTTCGTCGTAGTCGAGAAACGCTTCCTCGCTTGGCGTGATCGAATGGATGCCAGACGCAAAGTGAGGCTCGCCACCCTGGTTGCCGCTGCCGAGCGCGGCATCTGATCACTTCCGTTCGTCAATGGAGACTGGTTGAATCGGGCGCTTGATGCCGACCAGAGTTCGATAGCGTTCGTGCTTCGAGAATTCCGCAACTTCCCAGATCACCGGCTTGCCGACTTCTTTCGAAAGATGAATCGCGCGTCCATCGCCGATGTATAGCGCGAGATGCGCACCCCACGAAATGGCGTTGCGATTGAACATCAGGAGGTCCAGCGCGCGCATCCGGCGAACCGAGCGGGTGAAGCGACGGTCAGCATATAGCTCGCTGGAGCGCATCGGTCCGACCTCATAGCCGAAATGCCTGAGTAGTTCGAAAACGAAGCGCTGACAGTTGGCGCCCTCGCGAAATATCGATCCCGGCCCCGCCAGCGGATGACGCACTCCATCGTAGCGCACGCGCATAAACTTGCGCGGCACCTCGACGACGGAACCTGGCCTGGCTAGCGCGAGAGAAATTTCTTCAGATGCTCCGATACCGCTTGACGCTGTTCGATTTGCGGCACATGGCCGGCCTTCTCGATCATCTGCACTTTCGCTTTCGGGATGAGTTCCGCGAACTCCGCCGCATAGACCGGAGGCACCAGCGCATCATTCGCGCCCCATAGCACGAGGGTTTCCGCCTTGATGCGCGGCAGCCGGCGGCGCAGCCCGCGCTCCGGAATCGGATGGATGAAGTGCGAGGTGCTGGCGAGCGCGCCGAAGCGCTGCACCATCGCGGCGTTCATCGCGTCGTGGTCGGTCGGCATCGCCAGCTTGGCGGCCACTTCCGGTTTCGAGGGATCGTTGAACAGCAGCTTCACCAACTGCTGCGGTGAGACGAGCAGATGGTCGCCGACCGGAGCGTCGTCGCGCCACAGTCCCATCGCGTCGATGAGCACCAGTTTGCCGACGCGATCGCGAAAGGTCGCGGCATATTCGGCGGCAACCATCGCGCCGAACGAATGGCCGACCAGATCGACGCGATCGAGCCCGAGCCGATCGAAGAGATCGTCGTAGTACAAAACCAGGTCGGACAAGCCATCGAGATGCTCCAGGTCGTCAGTGTCGTCGGAGCCCGCGTGTGCGGGAGCATAGACGCGCCGATACGCCGCGAGGTCATCGAGAAAGCCGTCCCATTCCTGGCCGAACGGACCGTGAAGATAAACGACGGGCGCGCCATCGCCTTTGACCAGGACCGGGTTGGGCGCGAAGCCGCCGGGCAGTTCCACATTTTGCGAGGTCGCGGGGTTCATGCCTGCACCTTAGCTTCGGCGATGCGCGAGGCTGCCGACGCTTGCGCCGCTCGCGGCTGATTGCGCGTCGCGCCCTGCGGCCACCATTTGTCGACGTAACCTTCCTTGTCCCAGATGCCTTTGATCTTCGGCAGCACCTTCTCGGCGAACAGGCCGCTGCTGTAGGCAGTCAGCTCCGGATCCATCGACTGAATCTGCAGAATGATCATCAAGTGGCCGACGCGGATGTTGCGGACTGCCTCCTCGATTTGAGCCGCGACGGTGGCCGGGCTACCGCCGATCACCATGCGCGAGTCTTCCACCAACTGCTTCCAGGTCGCCTCGTGCGGTTTGAAATCGAAACTGAAAGCGCTGGCGCCGCGATGGCTCAATTGAAATTCAAAGCTCTTCTTGGTCATGAATCCCGGCACGTTGCCGAAATGAGGTGCGACATATAGCGACTTCGAATAGAAGTTGCGCAGATGCTTCAGGTAGATGCGCTCCGCTTCCGCATCGGTATCGGCGACTACAACCAGTTGCGCGAATCCGGCGCGATAGGGGTTGTCATCCATGCCGGCCTTCTCGACCGAGTTCCAGTAACCGTCCATCAGCACCTTCGCGTATTTGTGGCCCATAAAACTCAGGTAGCTGTAGGTGTAATCATTGTCGGTCGCGAACTTCCAGGTTTCGACCGAGCCGCCGCCGGCCAGCCATATGGGAGGATGCGGCTTCTGCAGTGGCTTCGGCCATGGGTTGACGTAGCGCAGCTTGGTGAAGCGGCCGTTGAATGCGAACGGGCCCGGACGTGTCCACGCCTGTTTGATGAGATCATGCGCCTCGTAGTAGCGCGGACGAACTTGCGTGGGCGGAATGCCATAGCAGCCGGTGGTATCCATCGGGGAGCCGACCGGGAATCCCGCGACCAGGCGGCCACCGCTCAGGCAATCGAGCAGCGCGAATTCCTCGGCCACGCGAATCGGCGGATTGTAGAGCGGCAGCGTGTTGCCGAGCACCACCAGCGCCGCATCGGATTTGCGGCGCGCGAGGACGGTCGCGATCATGTTCGGTGAAATCGGAAATCCGTAGCCGTTCTGATGATGCTCGTTGAGGCCGAGGCCGTCGAAGCCGAGGTCATCCGCCATCTCCAGTTCGTCGAGATTCCAGTGCAGGTACTTCGCGACTTCGGCGGACTTGCACAATTCATCGTTGGGCGGCGTGACCCAGATGCTCTCGTAGCGATCGCGGAAATCGTCGGGCAGATCGCGATAGCCTTGCATGTGAAACCAGATTGTCTTCATAAACTCGTTCCTTTTCCCGCGATTGCGGGTACACGGCCATTGCGCTGCGAACTGCCAGTATCGCCCCGCGCCGTTGCGACTAAACCTTGCAGATATGAATCGAGCGCCTTTGCGATAAAACCCTCCGGCTCGAGGCCGGTGGTATGCGCCAGGAACTCACGTTCGCGCGTCACCATAAATGCGCCATTGAGAATCGACCAGATAGCGACGGTTACCCCGGTGGGTCCCAGCGGGTCGGCCATCGAGCCCGTTTCGAAAGCGCGTTTCACGCTGCCCTTGAACAGATGAAAAACCTCGTGACTGATCTTCGAACCGCGATCGAAGGCGCGAATTTCTGACGAGCGACGCAGCCGCTTGCGGATTTCGAAGTAGGGCGTCGGCTCGCTGATGAGGATCGGATCGGCGGATTCGTTCAGATACTCGATATAGACCTGCGCGAGGGTGCGAATCTCCTCCAGCGGCGCAAGCGCGCGCGATTTCACTTGGCGATAGCCGGCTCCGAGGCGCTCGCTGCGGTCGGCGCGAAGGTTCAAGTAAACCTCATCGCGCGAGGCGAAATGGAGATAGATAGTGCCGACCGCGACCTTGGCTTCGCGTGCGATCATTTCCATCGTCGCGTTTTCGACCCCGCGCCGGGCAAACACCCGGGCCGCGGCCGCCATGATTCGGTTCGCCCGGGCGTCGTTTTCGACACGGCGCCGTTCGCGTTTTTCGGGTGAGGCGCTCATCCAAGCTTATTCGATGAATCTTGATTCATGAATCTGAATTCACGATATACGACCGTGAGGTGCAAATTGTCAAACGGGGAAGCGCCGGACAGGCCCGCCCACGGGATGGCCCAAGCTTCTCGCTAACGATCGCTAGTGCCTACCTGGGTTAGTAGTCGTCGCGGGCTCTATTGTTACAACGCAAACCGATTCTTATATTCAGATGGTGCCCGAGAGCGAAGAGAGCCGCGAACTCGTTACCGACAAACCGCGTCGGGTGCGCACCTACAATCCCATTACGCTCATCCGTCGCGCCGCGGTTGACTTCGTGGTTCGACTGCTCACCAAGCCGGCCCGCAACTACAACCTTCATGTTCCCAACGACCTCGCCAACCTCAAGAAGTATGTTCGCAAGGGCGACGTCATCCTGGTCGAGGGCAACGAGCGCATCAGCGAATGCATCAAGTACCTGACCCAGAGTTCATGGTCGCATTCGGTGCTGTATGTCGGGGATGAGCCGCTGAAGCGCAACCCGAAACGCCGCGCCGAGTTCCTCGAGCAATATGGTGAAGATGCCGACTTCCTGGTGGTCGAGGCGCTGGTCGAATCGGGCGTGGTACTGACGCCGCTGAGCAAGTATCGCGATTTCAACATCCGCGTATGTCGACCGTACAACCTGTCGGGCGCCGATTTGCGCGAGGTCATCGATGGGGCTCTGCGCCATGTCGGCGATGTTTACGACATCAAAAACGTAGTCGATCTGGCGCGCTATTTCTTCCCGGTGTCGCTGGTGCCGCGGCGCTTTCGGCGTCAGGCGTTGCAATTCGGCAGCGGCGAGCCGACGCGGGTGATTTGCTCCAGCCTGCTCGCCGAATGTTTCGATCGCGTGGGCTTCCCCATCATCCCAAAATTCGCGCAGCCGCCCAATCCCAGCGCGATTCCGCCGCGGCGCATCATATGGCGAGTCAGGCCGCGACCGGATACGCATCCATACGGCATCATGCGGAGGGTGTCGCCGAGCCTGGTGACACCGCGCGACTTCGATCTGTCACCGTATTTCGAAATTATCAAGTTCAATGTAATAGAGAATCTGAGATTTGATTATCGTAAGATTCTTTGGGCCGAAGATGAGCAGGTGCTTCCTGCCAAAAAACCTGCTTAAGCTAAAGGACCAGCGCAAATTCGGCTCCCGGGGAGATTGCCTTGAACGACGAACGAGAAAATTCGAACGATCGGCGCGAGATGCTCGAAAAATCTATCGCCAAGATACTTCATCGGCACTGCAACTTCGGCTGGGCGAATTACTACATCCCGAGCGAAAAATTCCCGAGCCTCATCGAGGAGTTGGTCGAGGTGCTCAGCCCTGGTGGCCAGATTGGCCACGGCGAGTTGGTCAACTTCCTGCTCGGCACGCAGCGCTTGTCGTCAATACAGGAACGCGCCGCGAAGCTGGAAGCTGAGTTCGCCATCTACAAACGAACAAACGAATAGCGTCGCACCACCGCTCTAGTCTTTTCCATCAGCAGGCAAAAAAGTAGGCGGCCACCGTAGGGGGGATACAGTGACCGCCTTGCAAACAGGAACCGATCGGCTGGTCTGGCTCCCGTCCGCTATTTTGCGCCGCCAGCTTTCGCGGGGAGGGCTCGCTACCTTCCGGCGGCGCTGAAGCACTCAGAAGAGCGCCTCAATCTGTAAGACGGCATATCGGCGCAATGGATTCATTCCGCGCCTTTGACCGCCAGTGGAGGCGTCGATTAGTTGAAGGTTTCGGTCGCGCGGCGGTCGGCGAGGAACAAAGTTGCGTATCGTTTGAGCAAATCGAGGATGCGCTGATTTTCTGCGTCGTTACCGACGATCGAGCGCATTGCCATCCCCTCCATCAGCGAGAAGATGAATGCGGGGATGAGGTCGAAATCGGTGGTCAGCGGCGAGGGTCCGAAGATTTCCTTAAAGTAAACCTTTAGGTCGCCCTGGAAGCGCTCGTTCATCGCGCGCAACGCCTCGCGTAATGCCTTATCCGTGCGCGAGGCGACGATCAATTCCAACCATGCGTGGAAGACTGGTCCTTGGAACATGCTCCAGAGCAAATCGACGGCGATGGGCCGCCGATCCGTTTCAGCGGGTACATTGGCGAAGGCTTTGGCGAAGTCTTCGAGGCGTAGCCGGAAGACATGCTCCACCGATGCGATCACGAGGTCTTCCTTGCGCGGATAATGATGCAATTGGGCTCCGCGGGAGACGCGCGCACGCTTTGCGATTTCAGTTGTTGTAGTACCTGCGTAGCCCAGACGCGCGAGGCAATCGACGGTGGCATCGAGGAGGCGTTCGCGCATTTTCGTACTGCGCTCTTCCTGGGTGCGACGGCGGGGGACACTGACGGCGAGGGAGGATGCCATAGTGCTACTCAAAGTACCCATCGTCATACAAACAGTCAAGCCTGCTTGGTAATGACCTATCCACAGCTCGATTTTTCCCCTCAACCTAACGCAGTACTGCTTTTTCCTCGGTCAACTGATGCGCTTCCTCGGCCGCCTCATGCACCAGTTTGCCGGGAAACACACCATGCAGCGGGCTGATTCGCGAAGCGAACGATACCGTCCCATGCGCCATCCGCGCGATGGCGCCGAACGGGGAGGGCACCAGCTCCGCCGCGTCATGGAACTCTGCCAGCGCCATGTCATCCCATCCGAGCAGCCCCGAGATGAACAAGTAGATGGGCAAGGATGCAAACAGACAAACCAGCACGATTATCCACGAATTCGCCGTATGCCCCGGGCCCATCCATACATGCCGCGCGAACGCATCGAGGATGAGGTAGTTCCCCAATGCCGCCAGCGCCGGGTTGACGAACGTCTGCCAGATGCTGAAGGCGGGCTTCACGACGTACTTCGCCATCGCCGGCCACGCGACCAGCGACTTCGCCAGCGAGGAGAGCGTGAACGCATAGAAAACCCCATAGAAGCCGAAGCGAGAGATGAGCAACAGCGACAGGATGATGCGCCCGAGGTGTTCGACCGCGACCGTGATGGTGAACAGCCCGGTTTTCCCGACGCCCTGGAAGACCTGGTCCGGCAGCCGCGTCGAAAAGTCGAACACGCGCCAGATGTGCATCAGGCCGATCACCGCCGCCGCGCGCAGAAACTGCGGAGGAAGCAGTCCGGTGATAAAGATGTCTGAGAACGCGATGAATGCGCCCCCCAGCATCGTCGCGATCATGATGCCCCAGCGCAGGCTCTGGTCGAGGTAGCGCTGCGTCAGCCGCAGCATCCCGCTCGAATAGCTCTCCGACACCGACGACATCAGCGTGACGAACATGTACGCGCCGGTTTCGATGTACGGATAGGTCAGCGTGAACGTCAGCAGCCAGATTTCGTTGAGCTCGAAAAAGTTCGGAATCATCGCGAGCATGATGACCGGCAACAGCGCCCAACTCGCCGCCGACAGCATGTTGCCGGCGGTCAGCTTCGCGCCGAACACCAGCGACTTCTTGATGGTGTCCTTGTCGAAGTGCGCGAGGAAAATCGTGACCAGCCGAAACCCCATCCCGTGGTAGAAAAATGAGCACAGCACGCCCATCACGATGTTGCTGACCACGCCGCCGAGCGCGAAGCCGAACACCACTCCCATCCCCTCGCCGAACACCGGATGCAGCAACCCCCAATGCCGCATGTAAATCGCGGTGCCCATCTGGATCAGCGGCGTGAGCAGGAAGGTCAGCACCACCAGCACCTGCGCGTAATCGAAGCGCTGCAGCGCGCGAAACAAATTGGTGTAAATCGCGGTGAAGCCGGGGAACTGAACCAGCGTGTGCAGGATCACGAACCAGGTCAGAAATGCCACCGAAGTCTCGGGCATGAAGATCGCCGCGAGGATGCCCAGCACCGTCACCGCGAGCACGCCGCCCAGCGCATGAAACCAGATGTAGAACTGCGCGTAAGTGATCGCGCGCTCGGGATCGCGCACCCGGTACTCGGCGAAATATTTCACCATCGCCTGCCCGGTCCCGAGATCGAGGAGCGCGAAGAAAAATCCCATGAACTGCGTCACCGCACCCCACGCGCCGCGGGCCTCCAGAAACGGATTCACGTAGTTGCGCTCGATGTAAAAGGTGAACACGAAATTGAACGGGATCATCACCAGCAGCGCGAGCAGGTAGTTGTAGAAGAAGCCGGAAAGCGGGCGATGGAACCCGACCACCTCCCAGCGCGGATCGCCGCGATGCGCCAGGGTGCCACTGCGGGTTTCATCCGCGGGTATCGGCAGCGCCGCCGCGCCGAGTGACGACGGTTGCGGCTCGTGTGCGATCGGCCGGTAAAAATGACTGAGCGCCTCGGGATGCCGAATGCTGTAGCGCCGCACGAAGATCAGCGCGATCGCAAAGACGCTGAACAGCGACATGAAAATCGCCGCGAGGATCAGGATCTGCGAGCCATGCGGGACCGGCGCCGCCGTCCACTTCCTAAATGGCACCGGCACGACATGCGCCGAGGTGCTCGCCAGGTCATAGAGCATCCAGTTGAAGTAGGGCCAGCGCTGGAAGTCGTAGTTGCGCGCGCCCTCAACCCCCGCAAGCATCGCGGCGTAGCTGCGGATGCGCTCGGGCTGGTTGCCCTCGGTCATCCAAACGTTGAGCACGTAGATGGTGCCGCGCCCGAGCTCGAGCTTCACCAGGATCGGCGTATGCGGATGGACGGTGTCCTTGTCGTTGGTGGCGACGATCACCTCGCCGCGATTGACGTTGAGGATCCATCGCTCGAACACCCGCACCGCCGACTTCCAGCTGATGTTGTCCTTGAGCGGATCCTCGCGCGGGCCGAGATATTCCAGCACCGCGCCGAGCTTCTCCGCTTCCGCGGCATGATACGGGCCCTGCGCGGCTTCAACCGGGTTGCCTTCTTCGATCGCGCTGTTGGTCAGCGCTGCCAGCGATGCGGGCGGGGTGTTCTTGCCGAGAATCACCACCAGTCCATTGCCGCTGATGACGAATCCTTTGAGCTGATCCATCGCGGGACCGGGCGGCGGCAGCGTGTCCTGATAAACGGCGACCTGCGCGTTGGCGAGCGCATCGACGCGATGGATCGAGGGATCGAGGGTGAGCCGCTGGAGGATGAGATTGTTGCGGCCGCTATAGAAAAGCCGCAGCGGATGCTCACTCGATGCGAGCGCTGCTGCCGGTTACGAGAGCGAGCAATATCGTCGCGAGGATGAGGCTCGCCAGGTGCCGCCGGTCAATGCATGTTGAAACCGCCACAAACCGAAACCGATTGCCCTGTGGTGGCGCCGCTTAAGCCGCTCGCAAAAAACCGCGCGAGCGCAGCGACCTCCTCCGGCTCGCCTATCCTTTCTATCGCGCCACCGGCAACTGCGCGAGCGTTGTAATCATCCACCGACATTCCGAAACGGTCAGCGATCTTGCCGCGGCCGGTCTTGCTGGGTTGTCCATCCGGCCCTTGCAGGCCATGGACATATGACGTTACCGGTGATGCCGTATTCGCCAGATTCGAGCGCAAGCGTCTCGCGCAAACCTATTACCCCGTGCTTTTCCCCATTGCGGTGTTCATTAACTGGAATTAGTTGCGCACCGAGACTAATCCTTTTTGGTGGTAGCGCTTCGCGAAGCGCCCAACGATGTCCCGATTGCGGAAGATCTTGCGGAAGCGCCAACGTTGCGGGTGGTTCGCGAATCAACCCTAACGATGAAAGAAGACCGCAGAGGAAACGATTATGGATGCGATCGATGCGATTCTGAATCGGAAGGTGCAGCGCGCCTTCGCGGCTAAACCGGTCGAGGCCGACAAGCTTTCGAAGATCGTCGAGGCCGGACGGCATGCGATGAGCGCGCGCAACCTCCAGCCCTGGCAGTTCATCGTGGTGCGCGATCGCGAACGCCTCAAGGCGATGGGTGCGGTTTGCACCACTGGCCGCTTCGTTGCCGACGCCCCCTCTGCCGTCGTCATCCTGAAGGATACCGCCAATGCGCGATGGGCCGATGTCGATTGCGCGCAGGCGGTCCAGAACATGGCGACCGCCGGATGGGCCTTGGGCCTCGGCACCTGCTGGGTGGGCAACTTCGATGCGGCCAAGCTTGCCGACATGCTCGCCATCCCTGACGGATGGGCAGTCTTCACCATCCTGCCGTTCGGCTATGCCGATGAGAAGAATCCTCCGCAGGGGAAGCCTTTGAAGAAGCGGACCGAGATGGTGCATTACGAAAGATACGGCCAGACCAAACCGAGCTAAACGCTTATCGACGCCAAGTCGATAGAATGTGCTTGGCCTCCTTGCCGGATCTGCCGCAGCACGAGCTTCAGCCGGTGTCCTTCGGATGGGTGAAAATCTAACTCCTTGATTTTCCTGCACTTAATGGGTTTGTTTTTGCGTTTTTGCATATGCAATCAGACCCCGGAAACGACAGACGGCGCCCAGTAGGCGCCGCAACCCGCAGGATAGCACATTTTAACTATCCGCGCAGACCTAACCCCTAACCCCTTCCCCTGAAGTGGAAGGGGAACCAGAGGGAAGGGGAATCAGAGGAAAGGGGGACTGGAGGGGTTAGCGACTATGCCCGGCCGTGGTAGATTTTCTTCGCGAGGACGTTATGGCAATCAAACAACAAAAGCCTGCCGAGGCTCACGATACCCTCAGCAAAAATCCCGGCGCGATTTACCTGGATGTCCGCACCGAGGGTGAATTCGCCCAGGGTCATGCGACCGGCGCGCTCAATGTTCCCGTGGTGTTCATCAAGGGGCCCGGTAACATGCAGCTCAACGACGATTTCGAGGCGATCGTCGAGAAAGTTATTCCAAAAAACTCCAAGCTCATCGTTGGATGCCAGGCCGGCGGGCGTTCGCAACGCGCCTGCGAAATCCTCGAGGAAGCCGGGTACAGCGACCTCACCAATGTGGTCGGAGGCTTTGGCGGACAGCGCGATCAGTCGGGCGCCGTCGTCGTCAAAGGATGGCGCGACGAAGGCCTGCCCGTCTCTAGCGAGGTCGGCGACGCCGGCTACCAGGCTTTGCGTGCGAAGGCGGGACTTTAGCGATGGCGATTCGGCTGACCCGCATCTACACCCGCACCGGAGACAAAGGCACCACCGCGCTGGTCGGCGGCAAGCGCGTTCCGAAGGAGAGCGGCCGCCTCGAATCTTACGGCACGGTGGACGAGCTCAATTCGATCGTCGGCATCGTGCGCACCTACCTCATGGAATACAAAGATCGCCTCGGCGATGATTATGTTTGGTACTCCGGAGATGTTGCGCCGCATCCAGAACGAGCTTTTCGATGTCGGCTCGGAACTCGCGACGCCGCCCGACGGCGAATACGAAGGCATGCACAAGATAGGGCCGGGCGAGGTCAAGCAGCTCGAAGAAGAGATGGATCGCATGGAGAAGGACCTCCAGCCGCTGAACTCTTTCACGCTTCCCGGCGGTGGCGTGCTGAATGCTTTTCTCCATCAGGCGCGCACGGTATGCCGTCGCGCCGAGCGTGTGATGTGGGCGGTGAAGCGCGAGGAAGAAATCGCAGATCAGGACATCATCTATATCAACCGGCTCAGCGACCATCTGTTCGTGCAATCGCGATGGATTGCGAAGCGCCTCGGCGAACCCGAGTTCTTATGGGATCGCGGCTTGCGCCTGCCATCCAAGCCGGAAAAGAAGAGCGCCGCGAAGAAATGAAGTTTCTTTTTCTGATCCCCCTTCCACTTCAGGGGAAGGGGCCAGGGGTTAGGTCTATGTCGGAAGAACGTATCTACCTTCGCCAGGCTCAAATCGGTGCGATGGCGAACTTCGTTTACCTCATCGGCGATCCCACGACGCGCAAGGCCGCGGTCGTCGATCCCGCATGGGACGTTGACGCCATTATCGATGCGGTCAATCGCGACGGTTACGAAATCGACAAGATTCTCATCACGCATTATCACCAGGACCATCTCGGCGGCCGCATGATGGGGCAGAACATCGAGGGCGCCGCCGACATGCTCGCCAAGGTGAAGGCCAAGGTCTATCTCAACAAGCATGAGGCCGAGGGTGCGCGCAAAGTTGCCGGGCTGTCGGACTCCGACATCGTCAAAGTTGACGCCGGCGATGTGGTCAAGGTCGGCGACATCGATTTGAAGTTTCTCCACACTCCTGGGCATACGCCGGGCTCGCAATGCTTCCTTTGCGAGGGGAATCTGATTTCGGGCGATACGCTGTTTGTGAACTCATGCGGGCGCGTCGATCTGCCGGGCTCCGATCCGGAAGCGATGTATCACAGCCTCAACGACACGCTGAAAAACCTCGCCGACGATACTGTCGTGTATCCGGGGCACGCGTACTCCAACGAACCGAGCACTACTATTGGTAGGCAAAAGCGCACTAATATGTATATGCGCTTCCCGACCCTCGACGACTTCCTCGACGCGATGGGCGTCGGGCGTTAGCAGCCGCAGCGGCCTCGCGCGGTACCCATTCCGATCTTCGTAGGGTCGTTCGGGAACGACTCGCAACGATGTGTTGTGAGGCATCGATGTTCCGATCCCGCGATTTCCTCAGCACAGGCTGAAGCCAGTGCCACTAAAGAGCGCCGCGAAACCGCGCGGGTTCGCAAACGTCATATCTTCGTGAGCGGCTCGCGCTCATCATCAAAGAATCGAAGGAGTATGAAGTAGTGCCGGAAGAATCTGGGAATCCCCCGAATCAGCATGACGAAACGCTGCGGCGGCTCGAGCGGCGCATCGAAAACCTCGAATACGCGGCCGACCCGCCGAAAATAAATGGTGGCGCGGCGGCCTGATTGCCGCGCTGGTCCTGGTGGCGCTGTCGATTTTGATTGCCGGCCATCATCGCCGCATCATCCGCCGCCATGGCATGATGGGCATGTGCGGCCAGATGGGCATGCAGGAGGGCGGCCCGCGCATGATGCCGTATGGCCCGCCGCCTCCGCCGCCGAACTGGGGCTACGGGCCTGGTCCCGGACGGGGTGGCGGTCCACAGGGATGGCGCTATCCAGTGGAATGGTCCGGGCTCCGACGGCCCGCCGCCTCCACCGAAAGGCTGATCCCCGCAGAGGACCGCGGCCTCGCGCGCCGGGGTCCTTTTGCATTCTGCTTGACCTCGCGACTATCAGCCGAAATGATCGACGCTGATGTCGAAAGATCTCGATAAGGCGCGCGCCGAGGCCGATAAGCTGCGCGAGCAAATCAATCGCGCGAATCATCTCTACTATGTGCGCGACGCGCCGGAGATCTCGGACGCCGAATACGACCTCCTGATGCGACGCCTCGAGGCGATCGAGGCCGCGCATCCGCGCTCATCACGCCCTGATTCTCCGACCCAACGCGTCGGCGCCGCGCCCAGCGAGAAATTCGGCGTCGTGCACCATCGCAAGATGATGATGTCGCTGGCCAACGCGATGAACGCCGAGGAGATGATCGAGTTCGACAAGCGCATCAAGCGCATGCTGCACAACGACGCGGAGGTGGAGTACGTCGCCGAGGTGAAGCTCGACGGGCTCAGCGTCGAGCTGATCTATGAAGATGGCGTGCTTACGACAGCCTCGACACGGGGCGATGGCGATAACGGCGAAGAAGTCACGCACAACATCCGCACCATCAAGAGCGTTCCGCTGCGGCTGCAGACGCCGAAGCATGGCACGATTCCGAAGCTCCTCGAAGTGCGCGGCGAGGTCATTACTCGAAGGCTGGATTTGCGCGGCTGAACGAGGAGCGCGAAAGCAACGGCGAGCCGGTGTTCATGAATCCTCGCAATGCGGCGGCGGGCTCGCTGCGCCAGCTCGATCCGAAAATCACCGCCTCGCGTCCGCTGGATATTTTTCTGTACGCACCCGGCGTCGTCGAAGGGCTCGAGGTGGAATCGCAGTGGGAATTTCTCCAGGCACTGCGGGAGCTGGGTTTGCGCGTCAACCCGGAATCGAAAGTCTGCCGAAACGTCGATGAGGTCCTCGCGTATTGGAATGACCTCACCGAGCGGCGCCATTCGCTCGAATACGATGCGGATGGCGTCGTTGCGAAGGTCAACTCATACGCGCTGCAGAATCAGCTCGGCGAGGTCTCGCGCTCGCCGCGATGGGCGATCGCATACAAGTTCAAGGCACAGCAGGCTGAGACGCGCGTCGACAAGATCGAGGCCTTCGTCGGACGAATCGGATCGCTGACGCCGGTGGCGAAGCTCGCGCCGGTGCAGCTCGCGGGCGTGACGATTTCGAATGCCTCGCTGCACAACCTCGACGAGATTCGCCGTAAGGACATTCGCGAGGGCGACACCGTGCTTATCGAGAGAGCCGGCGACGTGATTCCCTACGTGGTGCGCGTCACCCAGCCGGCCGATCCTCGCGCCGAGGAATTCCAGATGCCGACCCATTGCCCGGTCTGCGGCGGCGCCATCGTGCATGAGGAAGGCGAGGTCGCGTATCTCTGTGTCAACGTGAACTGCCCGGCGCGGATGCGCGAATCAGTGCGCCATTTCGCCTCGAAGAACTGCATGAACATCGACGGACTCGGCGACAAGCTGACCGCGCAGCTCATCGAGGCGGGCCTGGTGAAGGAACTCGACGACATCTACAAATTGAAGGATAAGATGCCGGCGCTGCTGGCGCTGGAGCGGATGGGCAAGAAAAGCGCCGAGAACCTCGTCGCGAATATCGAAAACTCGCGCAAAGCGCAGCTCGACCGCGTCATCAACGGGCTCGGCATCCGCCACGTCGGCGAGCATACGGGGCGGCAACTCGCGCTACGGTTCGGCACGCTGGAAGCGCTGGCTGCGGCGAGCGAGGACGACCTTACGTCGGTGCGCGATATCGGCGGCGAGGTCGCGCATAGCATCCGCGAATACTTCGATGAGCCGCGCAACATGCATGCGGTGAAGCGGCTGGAGAAAGAACTCGACATTGAGCAGGTGCGCGTCGCAGAGGGCAGGGGGCCATTTCGAGATAAGACATTCGTGCTGACCGGCACGCTGGAAACGATGACCCGCGAGCAGGCCGAGCAGAAAATCTTCGAGGGCGGCGGGCGCGTGAGCGGCTCGGTCAGCCGCAAGACGGATTTTGTTCTCGTCGGCGCCGACCCCGGTTCGAAGGCGCGCAAGGCGCAGGAGCTCGGCGTGCGTATCCTCGACGAGAAGGAATTCCTCGCGCTGGCGTAACCATCGATGGCTGACGATCGTACAGAGGATCGGGCGAGGCTCCACATGATGGTGCGGGGGCGGGTGCAGGGAGTATTTTTCCGGCGCGCTACTATGGATGAGGGGCGGAGCCTCGGCCTCACCGGATGGGTGCGCAATCATCATTCCGGGGAGGAAGTGGAAATCGTCGCGGAAGGGGCGCGGCGCAATCTGCAGATGCTGTGGGCATGGGCGCATACCGGGCCGCCCGGCGCGCGGGTGCAGGATGTGACCGAGGAATGGAGCGACTATCGCGGCGAGTTCACTTCGTTCCGGGTGCGCTAGCTACCTCGTGTGGGGACCGCCTGGGAAGAAATCTTCTCGCACTACCTCTTCGTATGACCACGGACACTTTTCCGGGAAATTCTTCAACGGCGATTTGGTCTCCTCGCTCGCGTCGACACAGGCGCGTTTGTAAGCCTTGGAGAGAATTTCTTCTCCGCGTCCTTGAAGGATGCCTGGAGAATCTTCGACAATATCTTCGATTTGTTGCCGAGCATCGCGAATTGATCGACGCCATCCACCATGTCGGCTTAGTTCCGCAGGCTGTTCGCGCATTTTGAGTAGGTGGATGAGAAGTCGCTTAAGTTGGTTTTTAAGAGCGCGCCGTTCACCTGCCGCCATGGCTTCGAGTTCCTCGGCGATGTGCTGCCAATCGATCGATTCGAGTTGCTGCCGACGTAGCGCCTCGGCCTGGTCGAGCAGCCATCCGTGGAAATCGGCATCGATTCGAATTGGAGACTCGTGTGACACACCACTGCTCTGGCCGACGGCGGCGCTTCCCATCGCAAGCATGGTTTTTTGGTCTGCCAAGGACGAATCCTTTAGCGCTTCGGGTTTCGACTTTTTGGATGCGCCAGAGAAGCATAGCGCCGCCGCACAGTCGAAACCAACTGGGACACTTCGGGGACTACATCGCCCGATGGATGGGCAGGTGCCGGATGCTTAAGCACATCGCCCTTTCAACCTTTTTCGGTATTAGCTATACTTTTCTTCCGGTCAGGACATTCATTGTGATTACTTCCGACAATCGGGGTATTCGTTCGTTTAGCTTCTAAACATTCAAGGAGATTGGACTGAAATGGCAGTACCACCTGAGGTGGCTGGGCAGGCCTCCGAGTCATCGGGGAATGGCGGCGCGCATTCGCACAAGCCGTTAACCCCACGCGACAGCGTTGTTATTCGCTTCGCCGGAGACTCAGGAGACGGGATGCAGTTGGTTGGGACGCAGTTTACATCGGAGTCGGCGCTGGCCGGCAACGATATCGCTACGGTGCCCGACTTTCCCGCGGAAATCCGTGCTCCAGCCGGAACTCTGGCCGGGGTTTCGAGCTTCCAACTGAACTTCTCATCGAGCGAGATCTTCACCGCCGGTGACGAGCCCAACGTGTTGGTCGCGATGAACCCGGCGGCGCTTAAAGCCAACCTCGAGGATCTCCCGCCCAACGCGGTTCTGATCATCGACAAGGAAGCCTTCACCGAGGCCAACCTCAAGCGCGCCGGCTACGATTCCAATCCTCTCAACGATCATTCGCTCGACAAGTACCAGGTCTTCGAAGTCGATGTGACGCGTTTGACCAGCCTCGCGCTGCAGGGCTCGGGCCTCAGCAATCGCGATGCGTTCCGATGCCGCAACATGTTCGTGCTCGGGATGCTGTCGTGGCTGTATCAGCGCCCGGTCGAGAGCGCGACCAAGTACATCGAGAGCCGCTTCAAGAAGAACCAGCCGGTGCTCGACGCCAACTTGAAGGCGCTCAAGGCGGGATGGAACTACGGCGAGACGACCGAGATGTTCGCTTCGAGTTACGTGGTTCCGAAGGCATCGATCAAGCCGGGCTTCTATCGCAATATCACCGGCAACAGCGCGACCGCGATGGGATTCGTCGTCGCGGCCAATCGCGCGGGCCGTCCGCTCTTCCTCGGTTCGTATCCGATCACTCCCGCCAGCGACATTTTGCACGAGCTCGCGGGATACAAAAATTACAACGTGTACACCTTCCAGGCCGAGGACGAGATCGCGGGCGTATGCTCCTCGATCGGCGCCGCTTTCGGTGGCGCGATCGCGATCACTTCGACTTCCGGCCCGGGATGAACCTGAAGGCCGAGGCGGTTGGCCTCGCGGTGAAGACCGAGCTGCCGATCGTCATCTGCGACGTGCAACGCGCGGGTCCTTCGACTGGAATGCCGACCAAGCCGGAGCAGACCGACCTGCTCCAATGCCATGTATGGCCGTCACGGTGAGTCTCCGGTTCCGATTATCGCGGCCTCGACCCCCGGCGATTGCTTCATGGCGGCTTACGAAGCCATTCGCATCGCCGTCAAGTACATGACCCCGGTCATCCTGCTCACCGACGGCCAGCTTGCCAACGGCGCCGAGCCGTGGCTGGTTCCCGATGTATCGAAGCTGCCGGAAATCAAGGTCGAGTTCGCCCAGCAGGTCGAAGGACAGACGTTCCAGCCTTACGCGCGCGATGACGAAACGCTTTCGCGTCCGTGGGCGATTCCGGGCACGCCAGGCCTGCAGCATCGCATCGGCGGCATTACCGGCGAGCATCTGACGGGCAACATTTCGTATTCGCCCTCGAATCATGAGCTGATGATCCGGATGCGCGCGCGCAAGATCGCGGGCATCACGCGCGAGATTCCGCCCATCGAGATCTTCGGTGATGCGGACGGCGGCGACGTTGTGATGCTCGGATGGGGTTCGACCTTCGGCCCGATTCGCGAGGCGGTTAAGCAGAGCCGCGCGAAGGGCAAGAAGGTTTCGCACATCCATCTGCGTTATCTGAATCCGCTCCCGCGGACCTCGCGGACAAGCTCCGCAGCTTCAAGAAGGTCATGGTCGCGGAAATGAACATGGGACAATTGCTGAAGATGGTGCGCGCCGACTACATGATTCCCGCGATCGGCATCAACAAGATCCAGGGACGTCCGTTCAAAGTAGCGGAGCTGGTGACCAGGATTTCGCGCGCACTGGAGGAAAAGTAAACATGGCAACCGCGCTTACGCGTAAGGATTTCGTTACCGACCAGGAAGTGCGCTGGTGCCCCGGATGCGGCGACTATGCGATTCTGGCCCAAGTGCAAAAACAGATGCCGGAATTCGGCATCGCGCCGGAAAACACCGTCTTCATTTCGGGAATCGGCTGCTCCAGCCGCTTCCCGTACTACATGAACACCTATGGCTTCCACACCATCCACGGACGTGCGCCCGCGATCGCGACCGGACTGAAAGTTTCGCGTCCCGATCTCGATGTGTGGGTCGTCACCGGCGATGGCGACGGTCTCTCGATCGGCGGCAATCATCTCATCCATTGCCTGCGCCGCAATGTGGACCTCAAGATCCTGCTGTTCAACAACAAGATTTATGGATTGACCAAGGGCCAATACTCCCCGACTTCCGAAATCGGCAAAGTCACCAAATCCACGCCGATGGGCTCGGTGGATTTCCCCTTTAATCCGATCACGGTGGCGCTCGGAGCGCATGCCACGTTCGTCGCGCGCTCCGTTGACGTCGAACAGAAGCATCTCGGCACCACGCTCAAGCGTGCGCATGATCATCGCGGTGCTTCATTCGTCGAAATTCTCCAGAACTGCAACATTTTCAACGATGGCGCATTCAATGATGTCAGCGACAAGGGCATCAAGGCCGAGCATCAACTCATCCTCGAGCACGGCAAGCCGCTCATCTTCGGCAAGAATCGCGACAAGGGCATCCGCATGAACGGGATGCGCCCCGAGGTCGTGAGCGTCGGCACCGACGGCAAGGATCTCGAAAGCATCGTGGTGCATGACGAGACCAACCTCGCGCTGGCGTTCATGCTGGGTAACTTCGAGCCGCCGATGCCGGTTCCGCTCGGGGTGTTCTATTCGACCTCGCGCGCGACCTACGATGCGGCGATGAACAAGCAGATCGCCGAGGCGACGGCGAAGGGCAAGGGCGACCCGCAAAAGTTGCTCAATGGCGGCGATACCTGGACCGTGAACTGAAACTCGACATCGTCGAGTTTCATCCTGAGTGAGAGGCCAACGGCCGACACGAGGGATCTCGATAGCGAAAAAGAAGGCCCGGGCATCGATGCTCGGGCCTTTTTGTATTCGCGCAACCTCTCTGACTAAATAGCGTCTACACTCTGACTATGCGCACTATGGCGTGGGTCGTCGGATGCATCGCGATTTGCGTGGTGTTCGCGCCGCCGGCATGGGCGGCGAAAAGCATGGCTCGGTTTTAACTCGCCGCTCAGCCTCGCTACCGCCACCGCGAAAGGACGAACTGGTTCCGCTTCTCATCCGATTGCTTAATTTGACATTACAAAATTCACCCCCTAGAGTACCGGCGGTCCGGGTCTGACCGCATCCGAGTGGCGCCATTGCGGGCGCCGTTCGGAGGTTGTCCCTCGCGCGGTCAGTTTGGTTCCTGCCCCCAGATCGAAGAGGAAAAATGCAGCGGCTGAATCATCGGGGGTTGTGGTGTTTTTGAATTCCAAAGGCTGCGATGGATGGGTTCCTGCCTTCGCGCGGGTGATGTTCGTATCGGTAGTCGTTCTTGCGATGGCGCGTTCGGCACGAGCATCCACCTATGTCGTCTACATCCCACTCGACAGCCCGATCTACGATGAACTCGATACGCTCAACTCTCTCGGCTACACCCCCGACTATATCGATGAGATAAAGCCGATCAGTCGCATCGAGGCTGCCCGGCTCACCATCGAGGCGCAAGAGAGCCTCAACGAGGCACAACAACCGGACGCTATCGCGCGCGAGATCGTGCGCAACTTGCGCGATGAACTGCACGAGGAAGTCGCGCTGCTGCAGGCCAACAACGAGAACAATCCACCCACTGCGGTCCTCCATCCCTTGCAGCGAGCCGAGGTGCAGTACATTTATTCCACTGGCCCGGAGCGCTATTGGCGCGGCGCCAGCGGAAACATGCTGAGCGCCGATGAAGGCACGCCTTTGCTTCCCAACAACGACGGGATCGCGACGGCACCCGGCAGCAACGAGATCGCGCGATGGGGCGCATGGGGCGGCGCCGGCGGTTTTCTCACCGCATACGGTGAGGCAGCGGTGGCGGGTCCGATGGGACATGATCCGGCCAACACCGATAGAGTGCGCCCGATCGGCGCGGAAGCAGTAGCCGATTTGGGAAACTGGGCGCTCTCATTCGGGCAGGAGGAAGTGTGGTGGGGGCCTGGCCATTTTTCGACCCTGTCGCAGAGTAACAATGCCGACCCAATCCCCGGTTTCCGTCTGCAAACGGTTCATCCGAAGATTTTGCCGTACTTTTTGCGTTACCTGGGACAGGTTCGAGTACAATTTTTCTTCGGCCGCCTTGATGCGGGCAGAGTGCCTTCCAAGGAAAGCCCAACTAGCCCAACCGCGACCTTCGCGCGTCCATGGATCGATGGACAAATCGTGAGTTTCAGGACGCTGCCGAATTTCGAATGGGGCCTGACGCACGCCATCATGTTCGGCGGCGCGGGCAACAACGGTTATTCGACGTTAGGTTTCATTGGCCGTGCCAGCGGGTTCAACACCGGGAGCAATACCAGCGGAAACACCAATTCGCAGGGCGGCGTCTTCCTTAAATTTCGATTTCCGCGTTTCCGCGATTCGGTTCTATGGGTAGATATCCTGGGCGAGGACAACCTCAGCGGCGAAGTAAAATTAGTCGGCGGAGCGTTGCCGTTTCTCGCTGTATCATACCAGGGGGGCTACTATCTCCCGCGGCTTACCGAAGATGGCCGCAATGATCTTCGCCTCGAATGGAAGATCAATGAACCCGACTACCAGACTCATAGCGATGGACTTTATTGGGCATACAGCGATCGCCTGATGGATGATCCATTGGGCCCCAATGCCAGCCAGATCGACCTCCAGCCCGGACATTGGTTTTCGAATCTCACCAAGGCCAGCATCGATTTATTCTATTCCGATCGCGCGCCGAAGTTATCCGAGAATGAGTTCGTCCCGGCGCAATTTTACGGACCGACCGCGAACTTGCATCATGAACGGAGCTATGGAATGGCGTTTGACTTATTGACGATGCCACAACTTTCCAGCTTGCGCAGTGAGGTGCTCGCTTTCGGCAGAAGCCACATCGCTTTCGAGTATTGCGAGCACATGAACTATGGGCCCCCCGGCGCCTATCGCGTGGTCGCGTCCCTTACGCTCGGAGTATCCCCGACCTGGGATGGTTGGTCCTGGACCAAATAGCCACTTTGGCCGGCTGTCGTTACTGAATCAGCATCGTGACGTGGCCGGTATCGAGATCATAACGTCCGCCGACGATTTTGAGTTTGCCGCTATCAACCATTCCTTTGAAAGGAGCGATGCCGCGCAGATATTTCACCTGCAGGATGACGTGCTGGTCGGTTGATTCCCTGGTCAGCTCATCCTTGTCATCTGGATTGCCGCCACGCGAATGGATGACATCCTTTGCTTTGGCGATGGCGTTGTAGATGAATGCGAGGAACTTGGCCGTGGGCTTGGGATATGCCTCGACGGCAGCTTTCACAGCGCCGCACTTCTGATGTCCTAGAACCATGATTGTCTCGACTCCGAGATGCTCCGTCGAATAAGCGAGGCTCTGTTCCCCGATTTTGTCGACACTGTTCCCCGCCACCCTGACAATGAACAGGTCACCGACGCCCTCATCGAAGATCAATTCGGTCGGCACTCGCGAATCGGAACACGACACGATAGCGGCGAACGGGGTCTGACCTTCCTTCGAAACGCACTCGCGACGTGCGAAATCCCGCCCCGGATGCCTGACCTTTCCCGATATCCAGCGGTCATTGCCGGCGGCGAGGGCCTTCACCGCGTCATCGGCGGTGGGCGGACGCGCTTCATTGCACTGGACCGCCTCATCACACAATCCCGATGCGGCCCCGCTCAGGATCATCATCGCAAGCGCAAGGATGCCTCCAAGGACAATTCCGACTTTGCGGCTATGACTGTGCATGTATCCTCCCCGTGATGCGGCTATCGACGAATCGAGCAGCGCCGAGTACCGATTGCGCATGATTCCGCTCTCGGCGATATTTGTCTACTTGAAATGCACAATCAATCACAATCGGTACGCTCAATGAACAAGACGACGAGTGGCGGGTTCAAGGCATCCATGCTGACCTTGCTACTGCCGCTTCTGCTCACCGTCGGATGCGGCAACGAGGCGATCGAGGCCAATCGGCGCCAGGTCGAGGCGAATCAGGCGCTCATCGAGCAGACCCAGCAGCAGATCGCCATGCTGCAGGCGAATCAGGGGGCCGCACCGCCGCTGCCTTCGACCTCGGTCCAACCGTCGGGGTGCGACAAGAAGGTCGAGGCGACTGCGACGCGGCGCGCCGGCGACGCCTACGCGGCGGGCAACATGGCCAAGGCGCTCGGATATTATCAGGACGCCCTCACCGCATGTCCGGGCAGTTCCAAGGCCGCAATCAACCTCGCGCGCACGGATGAGGCAATGAACAATCGCGAATCAGCGATTCGATTCTATCGGCAGGCGGCAGCTTCGACCGACTCGGATACGCAAAGCGTCCAGGAGGCGAAAACCGCGCTGTCGCGTCTAGGTGCCAACTGAGCGCGATCGGAATTTCCCGAAATCAAATAGACCACAGGGCTAGCTCTCAACTCTTCCGAAGCTGAAGGTGAACAGGCACGGAGCGACGGTGTGGTAGTTCCGCCCATGGTGCAGGAAGTCGCGGCCTAGTTCACGCGCTATCTCCTGGTCTGCAAGCTCGACTGACACTCCGTGCGAGGTCATCCAATCGCGCCAGCGCTCGAGATCCGCGGCCTCGGTAGGTTGATAGCCCAACCCCTCGCTGCACATCGCCTGGAAGAGTTGTTCTTTCTCAGGCGTATCAACCGGAGGAAACAGCAGCGCGACTGCGTCGCTGACGCGAGCTTGCACGTTGGTCAATCCCAGCCGATGCATCATGATCGGCGTTTTCATCCCCAGGTTGTAATCGATACCGCTTTCCTGCCGGATGTTGCGATTGATGCGCTGGAAAATTTCCTAGGCGGAAGATGGTCTTCCTGCGCCACGTCATGCTTCCGGCACCTCCTCGATGTGAAGCGAAGCGTTGTGGGCGTTAAGATTAGGCATCGCAGGTGATGACTAGGCCGCTGTATCTCCTCCGTTCCCACGCGGTCGCACATCAGGCCACAATGGCCGCTGGACAAGCTATTCTAGGACCGAGGTCGGAGCATGAAAATCGACTATGCTGTTCTCGCGGATGCGGCGCAGGCCGTGGGTGGAAAAATTTTCATTCTGGGCGGAGGGTGGAATGTCTATCGAAGCGCCAATTATCCGGCCCCGGTGCAACTCGCGGTGGCAGTCGGGCTGGGATTCTCGGGCAATGAGATCGGCGGCCGCTATCCGCTGAAGATCGTCATCGCCGACGAGGCCGGGGTGCCCGTAGTGCCTGAGCTCAACGGGCAAATTGAAACTGGCCAGCTCGCGCCCGATCTTCCGCAGGGGCTGCCGGTCAAGGTCCCGGTGGCGTGGAATGTAAGCTTCGGCGTGCCGCGGCCGGGGAAGTACACGATCGTGGTCAGCGTCGGGAGCGCGCAGGCGGACCTGACCTTCGATGCGATCTTTGTCGGCCAGCGCGTGCAATTCGCGCCGGAGTCCTCGGTTCCACCGGCCGAGCGCGGCAACTGAGGCGGCGAAACAGCAGCGCACGCGCCGGCGCGCGATTTCCTACAACTTTCGGCGAATGTTAGCCTCTGTTGAAGCAGTTCTCCCAAGTCGCAGGAAGTTTCGATGGCCGAGGAAATCCGCGTGACGATGCAAGAAGAAACCAAACCCGAACAGCCACCCCAGGGACAGCCGCCAACCGCGCGACGGGGCCCGGCGCATCCGCGCAAAATCGCCGTGCTCACTTCGGGTGGCGATGCGCCCGGGATGAACGCCGCGGTTCGCAGCGTGGTGCGGGTGGCGGCCGCTGCCGGGATCGAGGTCTTCGGCGTCCAGCGCGCATATGAAGGCCTGTTTCATGGCAAATTCACTCCGCTCCCGAGCCGCGCCGTCGCCAATATCATTCAGCGCGGCGGAACCATCCTGGAGACCTCGCGTTCGGATCAGTTCCGCACCCCTTCCGGGCGGGCGCATGCGATTGAGAATCTTCGCTATCACGGCATCGGCGGTTTGGTGGTGATCGGTGGCGACGGAAGCCTGCAGGGGGCGCGCGCGCTGGCCGAGGAAAGCGACATCAAGGTCATGGTGATTCCGGGGTCCATCGATAACGACGTCCCTGGGACCGATTTTTCCATCGGTTTCGACACTGCGGTAAATACCGCGTTAGAGGCTATCGATCGCATTCGCGATACCGCCTTCGCTTATGAGCGGTTGTTTTTCGTCGAGGTGATGGGACGCGACTCGGGCTTTATCGCCCTCGCGGTTGCGATCGCGGGCGGCGCCGAAGCGGTGGTCATCCCGGAAACGCCGGTCGATGTCGAGGACCTCATTCTCCGTATCGAGGAGAGCCAGGCGCGCGGCAAGCGATCGTCCATCGTCGTAGTGTCCGAGGGGCCGCGAACCGGCGGCGCAGTCAAACTTTGCAATGCCGTCAATGGACGCCTCGGCGGCTCAGCTCGGGTGGTGGTGCTGGGTCACATCCAGCGCGGCGGATCTCCTACCGCGCGGGACCGGTTGCTGGCGAGTCGGATGGGCGCCGGTGCGGTCAAGGCGATCGTCGATGGGCGGCCGTCGTCGCTGATCGCCGAGCTGCGCGGAGAAATAGCATTTGTGCCGCTGCCGGAAGTTCCGGAGAAATCGCGCACGCTCGATACCGAGCTCACGGATTTGGTGGCAATGTTGTCGCTATAGCTCTCTATCGCCAGCTCTCCGTTTCTTTTCGCGACGATTGAACAATCTGACCTGCTCCCTCGTCCGTATTTAATAACGCAAGAATCCTGACATTTCGCGGCGCGCGGACTTTCGCGCTCAGGAACCTTTTCGATTGCTGCGCGGTTATTCGGTCATGCGCGCAAGCGAGGGCGGAACCGGCGCGTCAGGCGGATCAGGAAATTCATCTTTCAATGCGGCCGCAGAAGGGGGGCGCAATGTCTGAAGTCCGTTCCACTCCGGATGTGATCATGGAGAATCTGGTCGGTCTCCATCAAATTCTCCCATCGCAATATTTCGATGTCTCCGCGGGCCATCGCCTGACCGCCGAGCAGCGTCTGATGCTGGCGCTGCTCGCCGACGCCATCAACGTTTTTCAGCAGGGGGCGACCTCGCGCGCCACCCGCAAGCGCCTCCTCTACATCGACGCCGAGCGATGGATCATGATGGCGGCGCGGCCCGGACCGCATGCCTTCAGCTTCGAAACCGTATGCGAGGCGCTCGGCATCAACGCCGGCGTGCTGCGTCGCCGCCTCATCCTCTGGAAACATAATGTCTGCCGCGAAGCCGAAACCAGCGCCACGCCTCATTTGCGCCTGAAGATCACGCCTCGCGCGCGGCACCTCAGCCAACGCCGTGGACATCAGCGCATCGTGCCGCGACAGGCGGTCGCCGAATAGCCGAAACTCTCCGCCATCGCACCGCGAGCCGAATTGCTCGCTCGCGGTGCTGTAAAAGCCTGCCACGCCTCTGCTAAAGATGGCTGTCAATCATCGCAGTTGATCACGAGCGATGCGCCCGCTGGCGGTGCATCGCGGTCGGCGATAATTTGGGAGGAAAGCTCATCGTGGCAAACGCCAAAGACATATTCAGCGTGGACGGCAAGGTGACGATCGTAACTGGCGGTGGAACCGGCATCGGCGAATCGATCGCCAAGGAATTCGCCGCGCGCGGCTCGAAGGTGCTGATCGCGAGCCGCAACGTGGAAAATCTCACCAAGGTACGCGATGACATCCGCAAGGACGGCGGCACCTGCGAATTTACCACCGTCGATGTGCGTCAGGCCGACCAATGCGATGCGATGGTCGAAACGGCGGTGAAACATTTCGGCCGCGTCGACTGCCTCATCAACAATCATGGCGCGAGCATTACGACGCCGAGCTTTAACCTCTCGCCCAACGGATGGCGCGCGGTCATCGGCATCAACCTCGACGGGACCTTCTTCTGCTCCAAGGCGATGGCGCGTCAGCTCATCAAGCAGGGCGGCGGCGGATTCGATCATCAACATCTCATCGACGGCGGGCGTGCACGGCTCGACCACGATGCTGCCCTATGGCGCGGCGAAAGCCGGCGTCGTCAACCTGACGATTTCGCACGCCGGCGAATGGGGCGCGCACGGCATCCGGGTAAACTGCATCGCGCCGGGTCCCATCGACACCGAGGGCGCGGCGCCTCGCGTCTGGCCAAATCCGACGGTGAAAAAGGCAGTCGCGGATTCGCGCGCGCTGGGCCGCTTCGGTCGCGTCGAGGAGATTGCGTATCCGTGCATCTTCCTGGCCTCGGAAGCGGCGAGCTATGTGACCGGCGCGCTGCTCATCGTGGACGGCGGCGTCGGCCCTCGCGCGATTGGGTGAGAGTGGCCGGTTGATAGATTGACGAGAACGAACTACTGACAATAACGGAAGATCATTCGTAGCGAGGTTCAAGAAACATGGCCGACCGAAGCAGCATCGGCAAGACCGGTAAACCCTTCACGATGCCCATCGAATGGAGCAAGGTGCGCGAGTTCGCCCGCGCCATCAAGGACCCCAACCCGATTTACTTCGATCCCGAAGTGGCGAAGAAAGAGGCCGGCGGCATCCCCGTGCCAGTCACCTTCCTTCAGACCTCGGCGTTCTGGCAGGATGGCGATTCGAGCCCCGGCATGGGCGGCTTCGATATCCGGCGCATCCTTCATGGCGAGCAGGAATTCGAGTTGCTGAAGCCGATCCTGGTCGGCGATACGCTGACGGGCGTCTCGAAGGTCGCCGACATCATCGAGAAGGAAGGCGGACGCGGCGGCAAGATGACCATGCTGCTGATGGAGACCGAGTACACCAATCAGAAGGGCGAGAAGGTCGCGATCGCGCGCTCGACGCTCATCGAAACCGGCCAGGCGGTCAAGGCGTAAAGATTCGAGCAAAACCACAGAGGCACTGAAGCGCGGAGTAGAAAAGAAGACATCAGATGCGGGCCGCCGCGGCCCGGCGAGGACAGAAAATTATGTCAGCAAAATTGAAATACGATGCCGTCAAAGTAGGCGATACCATTCCCGCATTCGTGGTCGAGGGCGTCACGCGCCCCGACTTCGTGCGCTATGCCGGCGCGTCGGGCGATTTCGTTCCGCTTCATTATGATCAGACCTTCGTCGAGGCGGCCGGAATCCCGACCGTCTTCGCGCAAGGGATGTTCACTGCGGGACTGCTGTCGAAGGCGCTGACGGACTTCGTTGGCATCGGGCAGGTTCGCCGCTTCAAGGTGCGTTTCGCGACCCGGGTGTGGCCCGGCGATGTGGTCACTTGCCGCGGCAAGGTCACCAACAAGACCGAGAAGAATGGCGAGAAGATCGTCGAGGGCGACCTCGAGGTGGTGAATCAGAAGGGCGAGGCCGCCATCAAGGGGTCATTCGCCGCCGCCTGCAACTGATTCGGCAGTTAAATTCCAAGGGGCCGACGGAACAATCCGCCGGCCTTTTCATTACGTCCGCTTATCCACCACCTTTTCTTGATAAGTTGCGCGAATTGCGCCAAAAAGAAGTATCGTTGGTGAGGGGGATGTTCCACTATGATGCTTTTCAGCATCTCGTGGGAAGCTTAAAATAACATTAAGATGGCTGAGCAACGTTACGTAATCATTCATGGTCACTTCTATCAGCCTCCGCGCGAGAGCCCATGGACCGGGCTCATCGCCCCGGAGCCAAGCGCCGCGCCGTTCCCCAACTGGAACGAGCGGATCCTGAGCGAATGCTACACCGCCAACGCGCATGCCCACACGATGGAAGGAACCGTCGTTCATGTCCGCAATAACTACGAGTCGCTGAATTTCGATTTCGGACCGACGCTGGCCGGGTGGATGGAGCGTCACGGCAAGGCTGCCTATCGCGCGATGCGCCGTGGCGACGAGCTCAGCGCCGCCGCTCATGGGGGCCATGGCAACGCGATCGCGCAATCCTACAACCATTCGATATTGCCGCTGCTGACGCCGCGCGATCGCGAGTTGCAGATCGCCTGGGGCATCGAGGATTTCGTCTATCGTTTTGGCCATCGCCCTGACGGCATGTGGCTGCCCGAATGCGCCGTCGACGATGCGACGATTCAGTCGCTGGCTGAGGCGGGTCTGAAGTTGACAATACTTGCGAATGATCAAGGTAACTTCGGTGGCGAGGCTGCCAATAATCGCAGCGCCGGTCCTTTTATATGGCAGCGCGATAACCTCCGTCTCGCAGTTTTTCGCTTCGACCGCGTGCTCTCCGGCGATGTTTCCTTCGGCGAGGCGATGCAGGATGGGATGGCATTCGCGGATCGCGTCGCCGCGGTCGCCCTCGAGCATGAACCCGGGAGTGCGATTCTGCTCGCCACCGACGGCGAGACCTTCGGGCATCACAAAAAGAGCGGGGCGGCGGAGCTTGCGCGCATGATAATGACGCTCCAGCGCCGCGACGATATCGTCATCACCAATCTCAGCGACTATCTCGCGACCCATCCGGGCACGGGCAGTTTTGTCATCGACCGTCCGAGCGCCTGGAGCTGCGCGCATGGCATCGAGAGGTGGCGTTCCAATTGCGGATGTCGGATGGAATCCAACACCAGCCAGGAATGGCGCGCGCCACTCTTCGATGCGATGCATTTCGTAAGCGACCATGCGAATGCGATTTACGATCGCTTCGCGCCGCCATTGTCGCCCAACTATGCGGCGCTGCTGCGCGAATCGATGCAGGTGCTCAACGCCCCGACGTTGGCGCTTACCGAGGAATTTTTCGCGCGCCACAAAGTCGCCGACGAGCGCAATCGCGATCGCCTGATGCTGCTGTTCGAGATGGTGCGCGCGGCGCAGGCTTCGCTCACCAGTTGCGCGTGGTTCTTCGACGATTTCGGCGGGCTGGAGGGCCGCATCGTGTTGCGCTGGGCCGCGCGCGCCGTCGAGCTGGCGGCCGAATTTGCCGCGAGCATCGAGCCCGAGCTGCTCCAGCGCCTGCGTGACATCCGCTCGAATCGGCGCGAGACTGGAGATGCGGCGACGTTGTACTTGAGCCTCAAAACGCGCGAAGCGCGGGGAAGAATCTAGAGGAAGGATTAGCCATGGCTGGTGCTGAGGGCCACGACATCGAATCGGTATTGAGCGAGGCGCGGAAATTTCCGCCTTCCGCCGAATTTTCCCAGCAAGCATCGATCAAGAGTCTCGAAGACTACGATGCGTTGTGTCGTCGTGCGGAGCAGGATCCCGGAAAAATTCTGGGCCGAGTGCGGCAATCAGCTCGCATGGTTCAAGCCGTACGACAAAGTGCTGGAATGGAACTTTCCCTTCGCCAAATGGTTCGTCGGCGGCAAGATCAACGCCTCCTATAATTGCCTCGATCGCCATCTGACCGACGGCCGCCGCAACAAGGTCGCTTTTATATGGGAAGGCGAGCCCGGCGATTCGCGCATCCTGACCTACCAGATGCTCGCCGATGAAGTCGGGCGCGCCGCCAACGCGCTGAAGAGTCTCGGCATTAAGGAGGGCGATCGCGTCGCCATCTACATGCCGCTTATTCCCGAGGCGGCGATCGCGATGCTCGCGTGCGCGCGGATCGGCGCGATTCATTCGGTGGTGTTCGGAGGATTCTCGGCCGAGGCGCTCGCCGACCGCATCAACGACGCCGAAGCGAAGCTGGTCATCACGGCAGACGCCGGATGGCGTCGCGGGAGTCAGGTTGACCTCAAGGGCAATGTCGATGAGGCGCTGAAGCGCGCGGCCTCCGTCCACAAATGCCTCGTGGTGCGGCGCACCGGCGCGAAAGTCGAGATGCGCAAGGGCCGCGATATCTGGTGGGACGAGCTGGTGCCCTCGCAGAGCCGCGAATTGCCCCGCTGAGCAGCTCGATTCCGAGCATCCGCTGTTTACGCTTTATACCTCCGGCACCACCGGCAAGCCCAAGGGCGTGCTGCATACCACTGGCGGTTATCTCACGCACGTTACGCAAACGATGAAATGGGTGTTCGATCTCAAGGAAGACGACACCTACTGGTGTACGGCTGACATCGGGTGGGTAACGGGTCATAGCTACAGCGTGTATGGACCGCTGTCCGCCGGTGCGACGGTGGTGATGTACGAGGGCGCGCCGAACTTTCCCGAGAACGATCGCTTCTGGCAGATCATCGAGAAATATCGCGTGTCGATTTTCTATACCGCGCCGACCGCGATCCGCACTTTCCTCAAATGGGGCGATTCCTGGGTCAAGAAGCATGACCTTTCGAGCCTGCGCCTGCTCGGCTCGGTCGGTGAGCCGATCAATCCGGAAGCCTGGATGTGGTATCGCAAAGTCATCGGCGGCGATCGCTGCCCGATCGTTGACACCTGGTGGCAGACCGAAACCGGCGGCATCATGATCAGCCCAGTCCCCGGCGCGATCGCCACCAAACCCGGCTCAGCCACGCGCCCGCTACCTGGCATCGCGGCTGACATCGTCACGCGCGAAGGGAAACCGGTCGCGGCGAATCAGGGCGGCTTCCTGGTGGTGAAGCGTCCATGGCCGGGGATGTTGCGCACCATCTTCCGCGATCCGGATCGCTATAAATCGGCCTATTTCAGCCAGATCGACGGCATGTACTTCACCGGCGATGGCGCGCGGCGCGACGAAGACGGCTACTTCTGGATCATGGGGCGCGTTGACGACGTCATCAACGTCTCGGGGCATCGCCTGAGCACGATGGAAATCGAGAGCGCGCTGGTCTCGCATGAGGCGGTGGCCGAGGCGGCCTGCGTCGGCAAGCCCGACGCGATGAAGGGGCAGGGCGTGATGGCGTTCGTCACTCTGGAAGGCGGGCGCAAGGGCGACGACAAATTGCGCGAGGACCTGAAGCGTCACGTGGTGAAGGAAATCGGCGCGCTGGCGCGCCCTGACGAGATTCGCTTCACCGATGCGCTGCCCAAGACTCGCAGCGGCAAGATCATGCGACGGTTGCTGCGTCAGATCGCGGCAGGCGATGAGACCCTCGGTGATGTGACGACGCTGGAGGATCTCTCGGTGATGGCCCGCCTCAGAGAGGACGAGGAGTAAGGCGTTAAATTTTTCGAAGCCTTAACTTCCACTCCTCTGCATTCTTTTCTGCTCTTCGACCGTTGAATGCGCCTCCCCCATTGTTTGGGGGAGGTGGCCCGGTGCGATTTTCGCGATGGCTGCGGTGCGAAAATCGTGACGGGACGGAGAGGGACCTCAGCTCCGGATTCCGCCTCTGCCGCTGGCGCCTCTATGATCAACTTGCAGGCTCTGCCATACAACATTTTGTCATGCGGACCCCCGAGCAACTGCGTGCCGATGCACGCCGTCTTCGGCGCGAACAGACCGAAGCAGAGAGCCTCCTGTGGCACAATCTTCGGGCCAAACGACTCAACGGCTTAAAGTTTCGCCGCCAGCATCCAATCGGTGACCACATTGTCGATTTCTGTTGCCTTAGACATCGATTGGTAATCGAGATCGATGGTTCCCAGCATGCCGAGGAAGTCGAGAAAGATCCTGCGCGGACGCGCCGGCTGGAAGCAAATGGATTCAGAGTGATCCGATTCTGGAATGATGATGTATTGCGCAATCTCCAAGGCGTGCTGGCCAGCATACTAGAAGCGTTGGGCGACAGTGGCGGACTCGGAGCCGCGTCGGAGGAAGAGAGGAGAGGAGAGGCAGAGGCAGAGGCAGAATCCCAGAGCTGATGTCCCTCTCCGACCCATCACGATTCAAGCGCGCAGCCATCATATGAATCGCGCTGGGCCACCTCCCCCTAACAACGGGGGAGGAGCGTTCAATCCGGGAGGAGCATAGGAAAAGGGAGCGGCTCAGTGCCGGACGGGTTCATCGCCGGCGAGGCGTTCGAGGCGATTGAGCTCGCCCAGCAGCTCATCGGTGCGCGCGAACAGCCGCGCGAAGCCGCCCACCTCAGCAGTGTCGGTCTTGCCAAAAAATTCGAGGCGATTCTTGCGCAGAAAATCCTTGATGTCCTGCTCCGATGCCATCCCGCTGACGATCAGCAGCGTGGTGTCGGGGCTCTCCTCGCGGACCTTGTGCGCGAGGTGGATTCCATCGATGCCGTGGTTGATCGGCATGATCAGGTCGAGTGTGATGAGGTCGGGACGCAATTCGCGCATCGCATTGAGCCCCGCGAACGCATCTTCGGCCTCCGCCACGCTCCATCCGCTGGATTCCAGGCGCAAGCGCAGGTAGCGGCGAACCACAGGGCTGTCGTCGATCACGAGCGCAGTCGGTGACATTGAGTCCATTTCCCCCTCCCCGAACAGAACTATAATGACCACTGTAACAATACGAGTCAATTAGTAGTGAAAGTCTACATTTAAACCCGCCCAGACTGCATTGACGTGCTGAAGATGTAACCGATTGAACCATCGCGGATAGATTCCATACACTCGCCGGCGCGCTAGAATGTCGGCACCCACGACCCGAGGAGGAACTGGATGAGCACCGCCGAACGCTACGCCATGCCGATTGACGGCTTTGAATGGAAAGTGCCGGAGAATTTCGAGAGCCGCTTCAAATGGGAATATGAGGACGGCAGCCCGTCCCTGCATCGCCTCTACGAGAAGGGCAAGCAGCAACAATGGAACGCGAGCAATCGCATCGATTGGTCGCTCGATCTGGATCCCGAAAATCCCGAGGAGCTGCCCGACGAGTATCTGTCGATCTTCGGCTCGCCCATCTGGGATCGGCTGACCAACAAGGAAAAGGCCGACCTGCGGCGTCATTCCCAGGCTAACGATCTTTCGCAATTCCTCCATGGCGAGCAGGGCGCGCTGATTTGCACCGCGAAGATCGTGCAGCAGGTGCCCGACATCGAGGCGAAGTTTTACGCGGCGACTCAGGTGATGGACGAGGCGCGTCACGTCGAGGTCTACAAGCGCCTGCTGCACGAAAAATTCGACATCGTTTATCCGATCACGCCGCCGCTTAAGGCGCTGCTCGATCAGATCCTCCGCGACTCGCGATGGGACATGACCTACCTCGGCATGCAGGTGCTGATCGAGGGGCTGGCGCTCGCGGCCTTCGCGGGGCATCCGCGACATGGCGAAAAATCCGCTCGCCGCCGCTGTCAATGCGTATGTCATGCAGGATGAGGCGCGTCACGTCGCCTTCGGCCGCCTCGCGCTGCGCGAGTACTACCCGCATCTGACGGCGAAGGAAAAAGACGAGCGCGAGGAATTCGTCGTCGAGGCCTGCTACACGATGCGCGATCGTTTCAATTCGCATGACGTGTTCGAGCGGCTCGGCCTGCCGACCAAAGAATGCATCGAATGGGAGGAGAACTCGCCGGGCATGCAGGAATTTCGTGCGGCGCTGTTCACTCGCATCGTGCCCGCGATCAAGGACATCGGGTTATGGGGACCGAAGGTCACCAAGGCCTACACCGATATGGGCGTGATCGCGATGGCCGAGCTCAACCTCGAGGAGATGGGCGAGCGCGATCAGGCGGTCGCCGAAGAATTCGATGCGCGCGACGCCGCGGCAGCAGCCAAGTAGGAGGTAGCATCATGCTTGACCACATCGGGTTGGCGGAGTAGCGAGGGCCTTCTTTGTGGCGGCATTAGCGCCTCGGTATAAGTGGGATGGATTTCGGCGAGGCGGTCGGGCAGACACGATCGCAGGGCCTCGGCGAAGAGCCACATGCTTTCAGCGGCCAATCGCGCGACCGTGAAGGCATTTTACGATGCGGCCTCGCGGCGGGTGGCAAAGACAACGGAGGGCCGGGGCTGCGTCCGCAGTATCATCCGAACTACTACGGCGCCTTCGTCTATGATTGTGATGGCAACAACATCGAGGCGGTTTGCCATCAGCCGGAGTGAGCGGGGCATAGTTTTTCTGCGTCGGGCGATTCGCGAATCGCCCGCAACGATGGTGCAATTTTCACGGATCTTCGTTCTCGAGAAAATCGTCTCGATTGCATCAGCGCCATGTTCGCGAACGACCCCTACGAGCCAGAACGGACGCCGCGCAGCGGTTTCTCAACGCGCAGGGCTTCTCAAAGCGACGCGGCGAGGAAGCCCAGCAGACGCGCCCACGAATCGCGATCGGCAGCGGCGTTCGAAACCGTATCGCCACCCAGCGCCATCAGCGTTTTCACCACCGGATGAAAAATTTCGGTGATGGTCGGCGAATAGGGAAACCTGATGAAGTGCCCGGCACCCGCGTAGGTGATGTGCTCGAACTTATGCGCGAAGTTGTGGCGCAGTAGCCGCTGCGCCGCGATGTCCGCGAGCATCAGCGACGGCCACATCTGGTCGTCAGAGCCCGACATCATCAGGATGGGACCGCGCGTCTTCTCGACCTCGATCTCCGGCCATTCGGCGCGCGCGCGCATTTTCATCGAGGCATGAAACGTCGGCGTCAGCACCACCGGCGGCTTGCTCCAGGCTTCGACATCGGCTGGCGGATTCGGCATGAAGGCGACGCCCTTGCCATTGCGAGTCCATGCCGGAAACGGCTCGGGCGTTGGCGTGCGACTGAGCCCCGGCCATACCACCCCGCTCGGAACGTATGCGACAACGGCTTTGATGTCGGGAAACGTCGCGCCGAGCAGCAGGGCGAGCTCGCCGCCGCGTGACATCCCCATCACCGCGATGCGCTCGCGATCGACGGATTTCTGCGCGCGCATCCAGCTAATCGCGCGCCCGAAGTATTCCAGCGGAATATTCGCGAGGTCCTCCGGCACCCCTTCGATACCGAAATACGCCAGCGAGAGGACCGCGTAGCCGCGACTCGCGAGGAGGGCAGGTTGATCCTCGGCGAGGCCGCCGCCTGATCCCGATACGATGATGACTCCGGGGCGCGCGCCGCTCTCATGATCGAAGAACGTCGCGACCAATCCGTCCTCACGAATCTCGCTGCGGCGGATGCCGCGCCCCATCAGGCGGCGCGTAACTTCGATTGATGCGGTCTCGCCCGCGTGCTCGGCGGTAATCGTCACCATTACCGGAGTCGGTGTGGTTTTGATAAACGGACCGCGCTCGATGACGCCCTCATCGAGGCGCATCGACCAGAACAAACCCATCGCATCCTTGCCCGGATAGCTGCCCGAATGCGCCGGCTGCTGGCTGATGTCCACCGCACCTGACGCATCGGCGATGAAGACCGCATGCGATTCCCATCGATGCGGCGCGTCGTCGGTCGCGTCAGCGCGCACGGTAATCGCCGCGCCGGGCGGACAATCGCTCACGCGGATGGCGATGGGTTGGTCGTAGAGGGTGTCAGTTCTGTCGGCTTCGATTCGCACGCCATCTGGCTAACACAAGCCGGCGAGTGGCGGAACAGGATCGCAGTAGAACGGTGTTCGGAATCCGCTTTAGCCGCGGAAAGGCCGCCCCGATATCGCATACCGAGAGCGAACCGACGGGGAATTTACGCTAAGATGGCCTCTTTTGAGGTAACATCCTTGCCGAATCCGAGTCGCGGATGTACCTTTATAGGCGAGAAGTGGGCTGGTGCCCACTTTTTTGTTGGCTCAGCGGAAATAGGGCGTCGGGTTGGCCGGTGATAGTGCTGGAATTGCATCCGGTGGCGCGCAAGATTGTGGACCTTATGGACCCACATCTTCAACGTCAAGGATATGAATTGATATCGGCGGAGTTCAAGCAGGGATCGCGAGGTGCGATGCTTCGGCTGCTGGTCGATAAGCCCGGCGGTGGCATTTCGCTGAGCGACCTGGAGCGGCTGAGTCCGGTTCTGAGCGACCTTTTGGATGTATATGACCCATCGAGAGTCGGTACCTGCTGGAGGTGGCGTCGCCGGGGATAAATCGGCCGCTGTTGAAGCTGGAACATTTTGAGGCGTTTTTAGGGCAACGGATTAAGATCAGGACGCATGCGGCGCGCAACGGCACCAAGTCTTTCGTCGGCAAGCTGGCCGGGGTCACCCCCACCGGCATCGAGCTGGAAGACCTCGAGAATTGGCCGGCCGGGAGTCGCGAGGCGTTCGGATTCGAGGAGATACGAGCTGCCAATTACGAGCACGACTTTGAGGAAGGCAAGCGCAGGCCCGCTTCGCGGCAGGGAGCGCGCCCGTAGCTTGATGCTAAATTTTCATGAACTCCGCCACGCGACGGAGGTGTTATGCAGGTAGATCTCAACCGGGTAATCGAGCAGGTCTCCAAGGAAAAGGGGATCGACAAAACCATCGTCATCACGGCGGTCGAGGAGATGATGCATTCGGCGGCGCGGCGAACTTTCGGCCCCGACCGCAAAATCGAGTCTCGCTTCAATACCGAGATCGGTGAAATCGAGCTGTTCGAGATCAAGACCGTCGTCGAGACCGTCGCCAATCCGCTTTCCGAAGCGACCATGGTCGAGGCGCGCGAGAAATACGATCCCGACGCCGAAGTCGGCGACGAAATTCTCATCAAGCTCGACACTGCGACGATGGGCCGCATCGCCGCGCAGGCGGCGAAGCAGAACCTCATCCAGCACATCCGCGACGCCGAGCGGAAACAGATTTACAACGAGTTCAAGGATCGCGCCGACGAAGTTGTATCCGGCATCGTGCAGCGCTTCGAGCGCAAGAACATGATCGTCAACCTCGGCCGCACCGAGGCGATCCTGCCCGAGAAAGAGCAGATCCCGCACGAGCGTTATCGCCAGGGCGATCGCATCCGCGCGCTGATTGCCGAAGTTGACCTCTCCGAAAAGGGCCTTTCCATCGTGCTTTCGCGCACCTCGAACAATTTCCTCATCAAGCTGTTCGAGCAGGAAGTGCCCGAGATGTATGAGGGCATCGTCGAGATTCGCCAGTGCGCGCGTGAGCCCGGCGGCCGCGCCAAGGTTGCCGTCTATTCGAAAGACTCGGATGTCGATCCGGTTGGCGCATGTGTCGGCATGAAAGGCACGCGCGTGCAGGCGGTGGTGCAGGAACTGCGCGGCGAGAAAATCGATATCGTGCCGTGGACCGATGATCAGGCTGAACTGGTCTGCCGCGCGCTCGCGCCAGCCAAAGTTTCCAAGGTCATCATCGATGAGGACGAGCATGCGATGGAGGTGATCGTCCCCGACGATCAGCTCTCGCTCGCGATCGGAAAGCGCGGACAGAATGTGCGCCTCGCTCATCGCCTGACTAACTGGAAGCTGGACGTCCGCAGCGAGGCCGAAGCGGAGGAAGAGGCGCGCAACGCGCGTCAGTCGCTCAATGCGATTCCTGGAATCGGCGACATTAATGCCGAACTGCTGTATCAGCTCGGCTTCCGCTCCTCGGAGCAGCTTGCCGAAGCCGACGAGACCTCATTCGACGTCGAGGGAATCAGCCAGGAACGCGCCCATCAGCTGATTGCGGCGGCGCGAGAACATGTTAGTAAGAAGAAAGCGGAGGCTGCGGCGAAAGCCCAGGCCGAAGCGGATGCGGCTTCCAACGAAGCCTTGCGCGCGGCCGCTGCAGGCAACGAAGTAGCCGCGGATCCGATCGCGGATGAAGAGGTGCCGGAGACGATATCGGAAGAGATCAAGGAAACCGCCAAGGAGGAGTCATAGGCCCCGAGCGGACATGTCTCGGATGTCGCCAGCGCGACGCGAAGTCGCGCATGACACGTATCGTCGCGCATAACGGAATGGTTAGAATCGATAATGAAGGCAGCGCTCCGGGACGCGGCGGATATCTCCATCCGGAAGCCTCGCTGCCTGGACAAATTTGCCGCATCGAAAGTTAGAGAATTTCGCTCGTTGAAATCCAGCATCGATCGCGACCAGCGGCGGCGAATCATCGCGGCCGTCAAGGGCGTGACTTCGCTGGATAGCGAGGCGTAAATACCATAGGACAGATGGCTCGAAAGCGAATTAAAAGTCTGGCCAAAGAGTGGGGCGTTCCTCTCGAGGACGTCATCGCCAGTTGCGAGCGTTTGAAGCTCGCCCACGCACATACCGACGCGAGCCTGCTCGGGCCCGAAGAGGCTGACCGCGTGAAGGCCGATCTCGACGAACAGGCGCATCGCAATGCGATGCTGCGCAAGGAGACGGTGGTCGAGACCAGCGCCGGCACTATCGTCGAAAAGCGGCTCAACGCCACCGTGATGCGCCGCCGCCATGCGGAAACCGCGCCCGCGCCGGCCAACGAGGCGGCGCAGCCATTTCACTTCGAAGCGCAAGAGTCGGCGCAGGACGAGACCTTCGCCGCCCTTCATGAGTGAAAGCCCGCAACCAATTGATACTCCGGTTTTTCAGCCGGCCATCGAGCCGGTCCTCGAAGCGCCGTTACCGCAAGCCCCCGTAATCACGGCGCCCGAAGTCAGTGCGCCCGCAACCTCAGGAAACCCAAATCGAAGCTCCCGCTACTGAAATTCACCAGGCGCCGCATCATATCGAACCGGCGCCGATGTCCGCTGAAATACCCGCAGAAATCGCTCCCGAGGTTTCCGCAAAACCTGCTGAAGCCGCAGCCGCTGAAATGCGCGCTGAAACGGTGACGCCGCCGCGTAGTGAGCCGGAGCATCCGGCCGCAACCGCGACTACAATGGCGGCCCGTCCGGCCGAGGCGCCACGAACCGAAACTCCTCGCGAGCCTTCGCGCCAGATGCCGCCGCTGCCACTTCATGATCGCCGCGACTTCCGGCGTCCCGACGTCAGCACCCGTCCACGGGTCGAGACGCGTCCGCCCCAGGTTGTCACGCCGCCAAGCGTCAACGGCGAGCGCCGCACGGTTAATTTGACCAAGACCGGATCGCATCCTGCGGCGCCATCGTTAGATGACGGACAGCGCGGCCCCAAGGTCCTCGGAAAGATCGATCTTCGTGCGAAAGTAACGCCACCGAAACCCGCCGCGCCCACGGGGCGAACGATGGGGCCGGGCGGACGGCCGGGACAGCCTGCGGGTCGTCCTCAGGCTGGCGCGCCACAGCAACCGCAAGAACCGAATGGGCCGCCGCCGGAGCCGTCGAACAAGCCCGGCGCGGCCGGCCGCGCGCTCAAGAAAAAGAAAGTCGTCAAAAAGGACGGCGGTGATTTTCTTGCCGAGCGCGAGATTCGCGGGCTGCGTGTTCCGAAGAAGCGGCGTGCGCTGCCGGGCAAGGAACAGCGCAAAACCGAAATCACCACGCCGCGCGCATCGAAGCGTGTAGTGCGGATTACCGAAGGCGTCACGGTCGGCGATCTTGGCCGCTCGATGGGTGTCAAAGCCGGCGACCTGATTCGCAAGCTGATGGACCTCGGCCAGATGGCGACCCTCAACCAGGTCCTCGACGTCGATACCGCATCGTTGCTCGCCAACGAATTCGGATACACCGTCGAGAACGTCGCCTTCGATGTCGAGCAGGCAATCGAGGAAGCGCCTGACGAGCAGGAAGAGGTCGGCGAAATGGTCGCGCGGCCTCCGGTGGTCACCATCATGGGCCACGTCGATCACGGCAAGACCTCGCTGCTCGACGCGATCCGCAGCGCCAAGGTTACCGAAGAAGAATACGGCGGCATCACCCAGCACATCGGCGCGTACACCGTGCAGGTCGATGGCCGCACGATCACGTTTGTAGATACTCCCGGTCACGAGGCGTTTACCTCGATGCGTGCCCGCGGCGCCAAGGTCACCGACATCGTGGTGCTGGTGGTCGCGGCGAATGAAGGCCCGATGCCGCAAACGATCGAGGCGCTCAATCATGCGCGCGCGGCGAAAGTTCCGGTCATCGTGGCGATCAACAAGATCGACTTGCCGGATGCGAACATCGACAACGTCAAGCAGAAGCTGACGCAGATCGGACTGATCCCCGAAGACTTCGGCGGTGATGCGATTACTGTCGGCGTGTCGGCCAGGACCAAGGAAGGCATCGACAAGCTGCTTGAGATGATCCTCCTGCAGGCCGACGTGATGGAGCTCAAGGCGAATCCGAATCGTCCCGCGAAGGGCACGGTGGTTGAATCGCAACTCGATCGCGGACGCGGCCCGGTCGCGACGGTGCTCATCCAGGAAGGCACGCTGCATCAGGGCGATCCTTTTGTATGTGGCGTCTCCTATGGACGTGTACGCGCAATGCTGAACCACCTCGGTCAGCGGCTGACCGAAGCGGGCCCCTCGACGCCAGTCGAGATCTTCGGCCTTTCGAGCGTTCCCGAGCCGGGAACCCAATTTGTTGGCGTCGCCGAAGAAGCCAAGGCGCGTCAGGTCGCCGAGTTTCGCCGCTCTCGCCAACGAGAGGGTGAACTACAGAAGACCAGCCGCGTGTCCCTCGAAGATCTCAGCCAGCGCATGCGCGAGGGCGAGGTCAAGGATCTCAAAGTCATCATCAAGGGCGACGTGCAGGGTTCCGTCGAGGCGTTGCAGAACGCGCTCGAACGCATGTCCACCAACGAGGTCAAGCTGCAGGTGATCCACGCCTCGGCAGGCGCGATTTCCGAAACCGACGTGACGCTGGCCGCGGCATCCAAGGGACTCATCATCGGATTCAACATCCGACCCGAGGCGAAAGCCGCGCAACTCGCTGAAAAAGAGGGCGTCGAGATCCGGCTCTACACCGTCATCTACGAAGCTATCGACGACGTGCGCGAGGCGATGGAAGGATTGCTCGCGCCGACCTTCCGCGAGAAGGCGCTGGGCCGCGCGGAAGTCCGCAAGACCTTCAACGTCCCGGGCGGAACCATCGCGGGCTCGATGGTGCGTCGACGGCAAAATCACCCGCGCCGGACGCGCGCGCCTGGTGCGCGACGGCCGCGTGGTATGGGAAGGCAAGATCGGATCGCTCAAGCGTTTCAAGGACGATGCGCGCGAAGTGGCCTCCGGCTACGAATGCGGTATCGGGCTGGAGAATTACAATGACGTTAAGCCCGGCGATATCGTCGAGGCGTTCGAGATGGAAACCGTGCTGCGCAAACTCGACGCCGCCGCCGCGCGAGGGACGCGGAGCGGCGCAAGTCGAAAAGCAGCTTCCGAGCGTAATCACGTATTAGCTCGGCGGGCGTGGCGAACAGCCGCGCTCGCCGTTTTCTTGGGATGGAAGGGGCCTCCCATGGTGGTCGGCATACTGCGCCTCACCCTGTTTCTTCCGGAAAATCATTCGCTTAAGGGAAAACGCCAGGTGCTGCGCGCGATCAAAGCGCGCGTGCGAAACAAATTTAACGTGTCGGTCGCCGAGACCGACGAGAACGACTTGTGGCAACGCGCGGAGCTGGGAATTTGCCAGGTCGGCAACGATCGCGCATTCGTCGACTCGGCGCTGCGCGAGGTGGTGAACTTCATCGATGCGTTGGGCCTCGCGCCGCTGGGCGAGGAAATCCTGGAGATCGTGAATTTCTAATTCCCCTTCCACTTTAGGCGAAGGGGTGAGGGGTGAGGTTTGCCCGAAGTAAAAAGAGCCGATCGCGTATCGGAATTGGTACTGCGCGAGTTGTCGCAGTTGCTTATTCGCGAACTTAAGGACCCGCGACTGCGCGGGATCACGCTGACACGCGTGCATATGGATGATGACCTGCGTCACGGGCGGGTCTACTTCTCGCACCTGGAGGGGAAGCCTCGCGCGGCCGCCGCGCTGGCGGGCTTCAAGAGCGCGAATGGTTTCATCAAGCGCGAAATCGGCCGCGCGCTGAATCTTCGTCGCACCCCGGACCTCGAGTTCGAATTCGATCCCGGCCTCGAGCACGCGGCGCGCATCGGCGCGCTGCTGCGCGAGAACGCACCAAAGGAATGATTGCTATCACTCATCGCGCTCCGTCAGGTTTCCTTTGGACGGAATAATCCTCATCGATAAACCCAGCGGCATTACTTCGGCAGAGGTGGTGCGACGCATCAAGGCCAAGGTGAAGCCCTCGCGCGTCGGTCATCTTGGTACGCTTGATCCCTTCGCGACTGGTGTGTTGCCGATCATGGTGGGCGAGGCCACCAAACTAGCGCCGATGCTCGAAGGTGGCGAGAAAGTTTACGCGGGCGTCATCAAGTTGGGCGTCGAGACCGACACGCTCGATCGCGATGGCAAGGTCGTGCGCGAAGCGGCCGTGCCCTCGATCGATGCGGACCGGCTCGTCGAAATTGCGAAGCAGTTCACCGGCAAAATCGATCAGGTGCCGCCGGTGTTTTCAGCCATCAAACGCGACGGCGTCCGGATGTACAAGCTCGCGCGCAAAGGCAATCCCGAGGAGCTGGAGCCGCCGCCGATTCGCACCGTAGAGATCAAGGATCTGTCGCTGCAGCTCGCGAGTTCCGATGAAATCCGTTTCGTCGCAACCTGCTCGCCCGGAACCTACGCGCGCGCGCTGGCCCGCGATATCGGAGTCGCGTTGGGAACTGTCGCGCATCTAAGCGAGCTTGCGCCGCACGAGGAGCGGCCACTTCGCGATTGCCGATGCGATCGAGCTGGAGGGCGCGTTGAACGCTTCGCCTTGCCCCACGATCGGACTGCGCGATGCGTTGCCGGATCTCGCCGAGTTGAATGTCGATGACGACGGCGGAGAAGCTGCTGCGCAATGGCGATCCTCGCGCGTTGGAGGGCAGGGTGCCCGCGGGTCATGAAATGTTCAAGGTGATCCACGCGGGCAATCTGATCGCGGTGGCGAAGGCGACCTCGCGCGTGACCGCGACCATCGTGCGCATCTTCAACGTCGAAAAGCCGGACGCCGCCTAAACTCCGCCGAACCATTCGTAGCCCTGGTTCTCCCAGTAGCCGCCGTTGGCGGTTGCCATGAAATTTACCGCGGTCAGATATTTCACCATTTTGTAGCCGAGCTTGACTGCCGAATAGACGCGAAGTGGGCGCGCCGTGATCCGGATACAGCTGATTTCCATTCATGCCATAGGCGAGCAAGGTTTGCGGATGCAGTCCGCTGGCGAGATCCCATGACGACCAGTAGTCACTATCGAAGGAACGAAATTCGACGTATTTGGCTCTCGGATCGACGCCCACCACTTTCGCGATCTCGCTCAGCCTGACTCCGGACCAGGCGGCAACCGCCGACCATCCCTCGACGCAATGATGGCGCACGCGCATTTCCGTGCGCGGCATCTGCCTGAGCTGATCGAGGGTGAAAGTCATCGGCTTGCCGACCAAGCCACCGACCTTGAGCGTCCAGTTCGGCGGCGGAAACGGCATCGAGTCCGAAATGAAATAGCTCGGGAAGGCTTTCTCGGGGGTCTGCTCCGAGGCGGGAAGTTCCGGTGCAAGCCGATTCGGCGAGAACAACGCCTCGTCAACCTTCCGATTCCAGGTGCCCATCGCGTCCGAGAAATCCAGTGACGGGCGCACTGTCGCATCCGGCGAGGAGCGTCGCGGCCGCGGCGCCCGACGATGAATCCGCGTCGAGTGAGAATGCCTACCCACGCTTGCCCCCGGTGATCATGTTGAGTAGCTCGCGCGGATGTAGCGCGACCAGCACCAGATGATTGGCGACAAACAGCATCAGCAGCGCGAGTCCCGCGAGATGCACCACTCGGGCGCCGTCGTAGCCGCCGAACGGCACAGTCAGAAAATGGAGTTGCACCGGTTTGTAGATGGCGAGCCCCGACAACACCATCACGATGCCGAAGATGATCGCCGAGGTATACGCGAGCCGCTGCAGGCCGTTGTAAAAATCGACCGGCGGCGGCGTCTTACGCAGCCGCGTGTAGTACGCGAACATCGAAACCGCATTCACCAGATCGCGCTGCGGCAGAAACATCCGCCGGCGCCATTCGCCTTGCACGAACATGTAGGTGAGATACGCGATGCCGTTGAGGATCAGGAACCACGCAATGGCGAAATGCCAATGACGCGCGCCGCCCAGCCATCCGCCGAATCGAAGCCATTCGGGCGGCGGGGTTCCCTGGAACGGATACCACCAGTATTGCGCGCCGCGCGGCCCCATCGAAGGATACGCGACGAGGATTTGCAAACCGCTGCCCGCCATGATGACGAGAAACGGGATCGCGAGCCAATGCGTGATGCGAATAAGCAGCGGCTGGGCCGGTCGCCCACGAAAACTATCGGTAGTGATTTCTGCCATCGGGGATTGTCAATTCTTACAACAATGGATAGACGCGATCGGTTCCGTGAAACGCGGCCGCGCGGCCTACTGATTGGCCATCCCGGTTGCCTTGCCGCCTTGCATGATTTTTCCATCCATCATCATCATTTCGCCGTCCTTCATCTGATCCTTCGTTCCGTCGCTCATGATGATGGTGCCATCCATCGTAACCTTGGTGCCGTTGGACATGGTCATGTCGGAGGTCATCGGACCCGCAGGCTTGCCCATTTTCATCATCATCATTTTCCCGTGTTCCATCATGATGCCGTCCATGTCGCCCGCGATTGCACGCCCGTGGCTTCAACCGACGCGAGCACGATAGCCACCGCCAGTATGGTTGTTGTCCAGGTTCTCACGTGGATAATGAGACTCTCCTCGATGAGCGATTCGATTCGGCTTCGCATCCTGTACTCTGGCCGATTCGCAGCCGCAGTAGCTCGCAACTGTGGAAGAGCGCCGATGCCACGCCCAGCGTTAGCCGACACACGATCGGACGGATAGTGCATGACGCGTCGATGCGATGAGAGATGCGCGCGATCTGTGTTCGTGCAGGTCGGCGACCCGGACGCGCAGATGATCGCGGTAAATCGTCGGCTCGGTTATTCGGCGGATGATTGTTGATTTTCCTGAAGAACCTTCTAGGCTTTCTCGTCGAGCAGATACTTTACTCTACCGGATGGGTCTGTTACCTTGCTCGGATAAATCAAGGAAGAAGGGAAGATAGAGAACTCCTGATGCCTCTCCCGATCGCCCGGAAACGGGAATTAGTACAGACCCACGCGCGCACTCCTAACGATAGCGGCTCGCCTGAAGTTCAGGTCGCGCTGTTCTCGGGTCGCATTGAGCAGTTGACCCAGCATTTGGCAACGCACAAGAAAGACCACCATTCGCGCCTCGGGCTCCTGCGCCTGGTAGGGAAACGCCGCCGCCTGCTCGATTACCTCCATTCGCGCGACGTTGCCCGCTACCGTGGGCTGATCGAAAAGCTCGGCATCCGGAGATAAGGCCGCAGTCGTTTTGCCGCGCGTCCCGAGCAATTCGGGAAGCGCGGGACTGGACTTTGCCGCATCGGCGAGATTCCGGTCGCGTCGCATGGACGCCCCCGGCGGGAAAGAGACCCGGCGGAGTGTTTTGCTGTTGGCGGCCTTCAAGACCTCCCCTCAGGTAAAGGCAAATGTACAAGAAAATGGAAATTGAGTTCGCGGGTCGTCGGTTGTCGTTGGAGACCGGCCGGCTGGCGAAACAGGCGCACGGATCGGTGCTCGCCCAGTATGGCGATACGATGGTGCTGGCGACGGTAGTTTCGGCGTATGAGGCGCGGCCCAACGTGGACTTCCTGCCGCTCACGGTTGACTACGCGGAAAAGACTTTCGCCGCCGGAAAAATTCCCGGCGGTTTTTTCAAGCGCGAAGGCCGCCCCTCGGAAAAAGAAATCCTGACCTCGCGCCTCATCGACCGCTCGATGCGCCCGCTGTTCCCCAAGGGCTATGACTGCGAGACACAACTCATCGTCACGGTGTTGTCGGCCGATCGCGAAAACGATTCCGATGTGCTCTCGATCATCGCCGCATCCACCGCGCTGGAGCTTTCCGATATTCCGCATGCCGGGCCGGTTGCCGCGGTCAGGATGGGCCGCATCGACGGTAAGCTGGTAGTCAATCCGCTGGTTCCCGACTACGAGAATAGCGACATTTCGATCATCGTTTCGGCCAAGCCGGATACGATCGCGATGCTGGAAGGCGGCGCGCGTATCGTCGATGAAGACACGCTGCTCGAAGCGCTCTACATGGCGCATGAATCGATGGCGCCGATCTTCGAGATGCAGCAGGAACTCAAGCGCCTCGCCGGCAAGCCCAAGCGCGCTTTCACCCCGAAGGAACTCGACCCGGATATTCTCGCCGCCGTCAAAGAGATCGCCAGCAAGGAACTCGAACAGGCGCTCGCGGTCAAGGAAAAGAAGGCACGCCGCGAGGCGATGCATGCGGCGCAGGCCAAAGTGGTGGCCGACCTCGCCGAAGGCACGGGAGTTCGCTTCGCCGGCCGCGAGAGCGAAGTGGTCGAGGCATTCGATAAGGTCGAGCGCACCATCGTGCGCCAGGCGGTGGTCGATCAGCGATCGCCGCATCGACGATCGCAAGTCGACCGAGATTCGCCAGCTCGCCGCGCAGGTGCAGGTGCTCCCGCGCGTTCATGGCTCGGCGCTGTTCACCCGCGGCGAGACCCAGGTCCTCGCGACAGCCACCCTCGGCACTTCCTCGGATGAGCAGAAGATCGATGCGCTGCTCGGCGAGCGCTATAAAAAGTTCATGCTCCATTACAACTTCCCGCCGTTCTCGACCGGCGAGGCCAAGCGCTACGGCGCTCCGGGTCGGCGCGAAATCGGCCACGGTGCATTGGCGGAACGTGCGCTGACGCCGACGCTGCCTGATGAGGAAACATTCCCGTACACGATTCGCGTCGTCTCGGAAGTGCTCGAATCCAACGGCAGCTCCTCGATGGCCACGGTATGTGGCGGCAGCCTCGCGCTGATGGATGCGGGCGTGCCGGTCAAGGCCCCGGTCGCCGGCATCGCGATGGGCCTTATCAAGGAAGGCGACAAGATTGCGGTGCTGACCGACATCCTCGGCGACGAGGATCATCTGGGCGACATGGATTTCAAGGTTGCGGGTACCGCGACCGGTGTGACCGCGATCCAGATGGACAACAAGGTCGGCGGCATCACCAAGGAAATCATGCATCGCGCGCTGATGCAGGCGCGTGACGCGCGGCTGTTCATCCTGAGCGTGATGGAAAAGGCGATCCCGACCGCGCGCAAAGATGTTTCCACCTACGCGCCGCGCATCGTCACCATCAAGATCAAACCCGACAAGATTCGCGACGTCATCGGCCCCGGCGGCAAGGTGATTCGCGGGCTGGTCGAAGAGACCGGTTGCAAGATCGATGTCGAGGACGACGGCTCAGTCTTGATTGCCGCTGCCGACAACACCGCGCTCGAAAAAGCCATCGCGATGATTCAGCAGATCACTGCGGAGCCCGAGATCGGCAAGATTTACGACGGCGTGGTGCGCAAGATCGTGGACTTCGGCGCATTCGTGGAAATCATGCCCGGCACCGACGGCCTGCTGCATATCTCGCAAATCTCCGATGAACGGGTGCGCGCGGTCGAAGACGTGCTGCACGAAGGCGATGAGATTCCGGTCAAGGTGCTGGATGTCGATCGCAGCGGAAAGATCCGGCTCTCATTGCGCGAGGCGCGCGCGGACCTCGCCAAGAAAGGCAAGTAGGGGAAATAGCACCTGATGATTCGAAAGAGTGTTCTTTCCAATGGCGTCCGCGTGCTCACCGAGGACATGCCGTCGATGGTGTCTTCGACTATCGGGATCTGGGTCGAAAACGGCTCGCGCTACGAGACGCCGGCGGAGAATGGCCTCTCGCACTTCATCGAGCATCTGCTGTTCAAGGGCACCAAGAAGCGGACGGCGGCGCAGATTGCTGAAGAGATCGATGCGGTCGGCGGTGTGCTCAACGCATTCACCGGCAAGGAATACACCTGCTACTACGCCAAGGTCCTCGGCGATGACCTCAAGATGGCGACCGAGCTGCTCGCGGACATCTTCCTCGAATCGGTTTTCGATAAAGACGAAATCGTGCGCGAGCGGCAGGTCGTGATCCAGGAAATCTCGCAGGCCGAGGACACGCCCGACGATTTCATTCACGACCTCTTCAGCCTCGATTTCTGGAAGGGGCATCCGCTGGCGCTGCCGATTTTCGGCTCGCCCGCAACCGTCAACACTTTCGATCGCGAGGCCGTGGTGACGTTCCTCGCGGAGCGCTATCGCGCCGAGCGCATTTTCATATCCGCGGCCGGCCAGGTGAATCACGACGCGCTGGTGCAACAGTGCGAACGGCTCTTCAACTCCGTCGCCGGCAACGGCAAGCCTGATAAAGTAACCTCGCCAAGCGCGCACCCGAACGTGCTCAATCAGCAGAAGAATCTTGAGCAGGCGCATCTGGTGATGGGCGGCCCGGGGCTCGCGTACACCGACCCGCTCCGCTACGCGAGTTACGTGATGAACACCGCGCTCGGCGGTGGGATGTCCTCGCGGTTGTTTCAGGAAGTGCGCGAGAAGCGCGGCCGCGTGTACAGCATCTACTCATTCATGAGCTCATGCGTCGATACCGGCTACGTCGCCGTTTACGCCGGCACCAATCCTGAATGGGTCGACGAGGTTATCGAGGTCACGCTGAACGAGCTCAAGAAGGTCAAGCGCGAAGGTCTTACGCAGCCGGAGCTTGATCGCGCGAAGAGTCAAATCAAGGGCAACATGCTGCTCGGAATGGAATCCACTGACAGTCGCATGAATCGCCTCGCCCGCAACGAGATCTACTTCCGTCGCGACGTGCCGCTCGAGGAGCTGGCCAAGGGCATCGAGTCCGTTACCAATGACCAGGTGGTGGAGCTGGCCTCGCTATGCTTCCAGCCCGCGCAGATGGCGATGGTGATGCTGGGCGACCTGAAAGGCCGCAAAATCAGCAACGACGTCTTCGCGCCGCTTGCCTGATCGATCTGATCCTGAAAGGAGAAGGCCGCCTTCGAGGGCGGCCTTCTCCTTTAGTGCGATTGCATGGCGGCGCCGTGCAGCGAATCCACATTGATGAACGGGACCGCGCCAGTCGTTACCTGCGGCAGCGTACCGTTCCACTTCTGCAGCGCCTCGTACTGAATGAGCATCGGCGTGAGCGAGGCATTCAGGAGCTGGTTCGCGTCCGCTTGCGCCTTCGCCTTGATCATCGTCGATTGCGCAATCCCGTTGGCCTCCGCGATGCGCTGCTGCGCTTCCGCGGTTGATTGCGCGACCTTGTTCTGCGCCTCGACCGCGCGCTGCGTCGCCTCAATGGCCGAGTTGATCGATTCTTCGACTTGCGGCGGCACCCGCAATCCGCTGGTGAAGCTGACGGTGTCGAAATGGATTCCCTTATGCCCCAGTTCGTCTTCCAGATCTGACTTTACCGCGTTGAGCAGATCCTGCTTCTTTACGCCATAGATATCGGTGACCGACATCCGCGAGGACTCGCGATTGAGGGCATCGCGCACCTTGTTGCGAATGTAGATATTGGTGATGACTTCCGCCGGTTGCCGAAACTCTACAAATAGTTCCGGAACCTTATTGCCGTCGAAGGAATAGCTCAGGCCCACATCGGCATTGATGATCGCGCCCTCGCGCGAGTTGAACGTAATGCTCTCGTCAGACGGGCTGCCTTCGTTGAGGCTACGGGTCCATACCACGTTCTGCAGGAAGGTCGGGAACTGGTAAATCTCTTCGGTCCACGGATTATACCAGACGCGGCCGGTGACGATCGGATAATCCTGCACGCCGCGCTGTCTGCCATACAACTTGACTTTAATGCCTACATAGCCGGGCTCAACCTTGGTGCATCCGCCGGCGCCCAGAAGCACCACGGCGAGAAGCGCAAGCAACCTGAAGTGGCGTGCGAACTTGATTCCCCAAACCCATAGCGCCGCTCCGAAGCCGATCAACAACAAGATGATGAAGACCGCGCCGAATGCGACGCCGAAGTTGCTGCGCGAGGTCAGCGCGCTGGTGCCCCAGGTGAGCATCCAGATTGCGATGAGTACCATCAAGAGCAGCGCGGCGAGCATCATGGCGACGAATTTGACGTGACCGAACCAATCGGTGGGATTCCGTTTCAGTTCAACCAACATATGCTTGCGTCTCGTGACCCTCCCCATGGCTGGGTTTCCGCAGCCTGATTCTGGACCATCAATTTCAGCGTCAACCGTCAGCCAACTAGATCATAATCATTTGCATATCGCTTCGCAGGACACCAAAAAGCCTAGAAAATATGGGCCATTTTAGAAATTGAACATCAGTTCAGCTTGTCACTCGATGCAACATTTCTATTGCGCTTCGATTGCCGATTTGACATTGCACGATCGATGCGCGGAAACTTGCCACTCACAAAGGCATGACACCCAACATCAAGATTAAGCGGTTGCGCAAGCATCATTTGCCGTTGCCGGCGTATCAGACCAAGGATGCCGCCGGAATGGATCTGATGGCCGACATTGAGGCGGAGTTCAGCATCGCACCGATGTCCCGGGTCGCGGTTCCCACCGGCTTTGCGATCGAGATCCCGCCGGGCTTCGAGGGCCAGGTGCGTCCGCGCAGCGGTCTCGCCTTCAAGCAAGGGCTCACGGTGATCAACGCGCCCGGCACTATCGATGCGGACTATCGCGGCGAAATCAAAGTGTTACTGGTTAATTTAGGAAACGATTCGGTCTTGCTGAATCCCGGCGATCGCATCGCGCAACTGGTGATTGCGCCCGTCGTTCGCGCGTCGGTCGAAGAAGTGGATAATCTGGAAGATACCGCGCGCGGCGACGGCGGCTTCGGCCATACCGGCCGCTGACTCTATGGCAGCGAACGAACACGAACGCGAATTCGCTTTGATGGCGGTAACGCCGGTTGACGGACGCTACCGCAATCGCGTCCGCGCACTCGAAGCTTACTTCAGTGAATTCGCGCTGATTCAGTACCGCGTGCGTATCGAGGTCGAATGGTACCTTGCGCTCGCCGCGCATCCGAAGATCGATGCCATCAAACCGATCGCTCCCGCCGTCGCGCGCAAGCTTCGGGCATTCTACAGCTCGTTCACCGTGCGCGACGCGATGCGTATCAAGGAGATCGAGGCCGAGACCAATCACGACGTGAAGGCGGTCGAGTATTTCCTCAAGGAGCGGCTGCCCTCGGTCGACGATTCGCTGCCGCTCGAAATGATGCATTTCGCGTGCACCTCCGAGGACATCAATAACACCTCCTACGCGCTCATCCTGAAGGAGTTCGCGGAGGGCGAGCTGATTCCGAAAGTCACCACGGTGATGCGCGCCATCGCCGAGCTCGCGCGTCGCTTCAAGGACGTGCCGATGCTCTCGCGCACGCATGGGCAGGAAGCCTCCCCCACCACGGTCGGCAAGGAGATGGCGATTTTCGCCGCGCGCGTCGAGCGGCAAATCAGGCTGCTGCGCGCACAGGAATATCTCGGCAAGTTCAACGGCGCCGTCGGCAATTTCAACGCCCATCTCTTCGCGTATCCCGACGTCGATTGGATCGAGATGTCGAAGAGCTTCGTCGTAAGCCTTGGGCTGGTGTGGAATCCGCTCACGACGCAAATTGAGAGTCACGATTTCATCGCCGAGATGCTTGCGACGGTCGCGCGCATCGATACCATCTTGCTCGGTTTCTGCCGCGACATGTGGAGCTATATTTCGATCGGCTACTTCCGCCAGCGCAGCATCAAGGGCGAGACCGGCTCCTCGGTCATGCCGCATAAGGTGAACCCGATCGATTTCGAAAATGCCGAGGGTAACTTCGGCATCGCCAACGCGCTCTTCGAGCATCTCGCCGCGAAGCTGCCCATCTCGCGATGGCAGCGCGACCTTTCAGACAGCACCTCGTTGCGCGCGCTCGGCCCGGCGTTCGGCCATGCGATGGTCGCGCTCAGCGCGTTGGAAAAAGGACTGACCAAGGTCGAAATCGATGAGGAGCGCATCGCCGCCGATGTCGATGCCGAGGAGTCGTGGGAGGTGGTATCGGAGGCAATCCAGACGATGCTGCGACGCCATGGATACCCACGTCCCTACGAGGCGCTTAAGGAACTGACGCGCGGGCGCGACGTCGACCAGAAGCGGATTCAGCGCTTCGTCGATTCGCTGGACCTGAAGGACAGCGCGCGCGAAGCACTGAAGAAACTCGCGCCGCGAAATTACACCGGCCTCGCTGCGAAGCTGGTCGAGTTGTATGCGCCGGCGGCGGAAACTTCCTCGAAGCATCGATCGCGCTGATCACCACAGCGATTTCTTCGCGCGCGCAGGCCATTCGCGATCGTAAGGCTCGCCGCCGACGCGGTTGTCACTCAATTCAGCGAGAATCTGTCCTGGAGTCGGCAGCGTATCCGGATCTGTGCGACGCTCGGGATTCCACAGCTCTGATCGCACGATTGCGCGGGCGCACTGAAAGTAGACCGCCTCGACCGTGATGACGACCACCGCGCGCGGAAGTTTTCCCTCCATCTCAAATGACGCTAGGGCATCGGCATCGGTGGTGAGATGCGCGCGGCCGTTGAGGCGCAGCGTGGTGCCGGAGCCCGGAATCATGAACAGCAGCGCCACGCGGGGATCGCGCACGATGTTGCGCAGCGAGTCGACGCGATTGTTGCCGCGCCGGTCCGGCATCATGAGGGTTTTGTCATCGACGATGCGCACGAAGCCTGGGCGGTCGCCGCGCGGCGAGCAATCGAGGCCCTCGGGACCGGCGGTTGCCAGCACCGCGAACGGCGAAGCCTCGATGAGCCGGCGATAATGCGCCGTGATAAAATCAACTTCTTTGACGATGGAAGCTTCGACCGGCTGGCCGTAAATCGCTTCCAGTTCTTCGATAGTCGTGATGGTCGGCATTCTTTCGCCTCGGAGCACTGGCATCTGGCGCCAACGATGCGCATCTTTAAGTACGTAGTCATAAACAGTATTGGTGGCATCGGTGTGAATAAACGGCCCGTTTTGTGGATAAGCGCCGCCTCGGCGGCTGCTTGAACCGTGGCCTCATTACCGGCGCATTCATATAAGATGAACGTGGCGAAAATCCTTGACCCGATGGAGACTCTGACGTGGAAACCAATCTTGAAAAACGCGAAATGTTTTACGAGGGCAAGGCCAAGAAGCTCTACACCACCGACAACCCGGACCTCATAATTCAGTACTTCAAAGACGACGCGACCGCCTTCAACGGCAAGAAGAAGGACACCATCGAGGATAAGGGCGTCGTCAACAATCGCATGTCGGAGATTTTCTTCGGCCTGCTCGAGCGCGAAGGCGTGCCGACCCATTTCGTCAAGCGCCTCAACGATCGCGAGATGCTGTCGAAGCGGCTGGAAATCATTCCATGCGAAACGGTGGTGCGAAACATCGTCGCGGGATCGCTGGCCAAGCGCCTCGGGCGCGACCGAGGGTGAGGTGCTCAAGAAGCCGTTTGTCGAGTTCTACTACAAATCGGATCCACTGGATGATCCATTGATTTTGCCGGAGCACGCAATCGAATTTGGATGGGCGAGCGAGGACGACCTCAAGACCATCCACGCCATGGCGCTCAAGGTTAACGATGTCCTGAAGAAGTTCCTTGATAACGTCGGCGTCATCCTGGTGGATTTCAAACTGGAGTTCGGGCGGCATCACGGCAAGATTCTCCTCGGCGATGAGATTTGCCCCGACACGTGCCGCTTCTGGGACAAAGCGACGCGCCAGAAGCTCGACAAGGATCGTTTCCGCCGCGACCTGGGCGGCGTCGAAGAGGCGTACCACGAGATGCTGCGGAGGGTGGAGCATTAATCCCAAACTCCTCTCCCGAAAGGAGAGGTCGGCCCGCAGGGCCGGGTGAGGGTCCTTAGGCAGCGCGTGTCTTCGCGCGCGGCTTAAATCCCGATGCGATGTGCCGATGGGATTGCGTTGGCGAACTGAGAGGTAGCGCGTGCAGGTAAAAGTTTTCGTTACTCCGCGAAAGGGCATCCTCGATCCGCAAGGGCGCACGGTCGAGCATGCGCTCGCGAGCCTCGGATTCGCGGGCGTCTCGGAGGTGAAAATCGGCCGTTCATCACGCTCAACATCGAGGCGAAAACTCCCGACGAGGCGCGCGCCTCAGTTTCGAAGATGTGCGAGCAACTCCTCGCCAATCCGCAACATCGAAGACTTCCGATTCGAGGTCGAAGGCGCCGCCTGATGAAATGGGGCGTCATCCGCTTTCCCGGCTCGCTCGATGACTTCGATGCGATGTACGGGCTGCGCGATGTGATGGGCCAGGACGCCGGCGCTGTGGCACAAGGACGAAAGCCTCGCATGGCGCCGAATGCGTCGTACTGCCGGGCGGGTTTAGTTATGGCGACTATCTCCGATGCGGCGCGATCGCGCGCTTCTCGCCGATCATGAAAAGCGTCGCTAAGTTCGCTGCGGATGGCGGCCTCGTCATTGGCATTTGCAACGGCTTTCAGATCCTTTGCGAGGCGCATCTGCTGCCCGGCGCGCTGACGCGAAATCGTTCGCTGTCGTTCATTTGCGACCGCGTCATCTGCGGGTCGAAATGCGAAGACCCGTTCACCCGCACGACGCGCGCCGGGCGACTTCCTCGCGCTGCCGATCAAGCATGGCGAGGGACTGCTACGTTGCGCCGGAAAACGAACTGCGCGAGATGGAAGAGCGCGGGCAGGTCCTGCTGCGCTACGTCGAGGCGAACGGCACGCGAAAGCGAGGCGGCGAATCCCAACGGCTCGATGCGGGCGATCGCCGGCGTCGCCAACGAACGCTTCAACGTTTTCGGCCTGATGCCGCATCCGGAGCATGCGGTCGAAGCGATGCTCGGCGGCGACGACGGCCTGAAAATCTTCGACTCGATCATCGAGTGCGCGCGGCATGAGCGGCGGCCGGTCGCCGCTGCCCGGCGAGCCCGCGTCGATCTCGCGCAGGCGCGCGCCCACGGCCTCACCGCCGACGAATTCGAGCGCATCGAGAACTGCTCGGCCGCACGCCGACCTTCACCGAGCTGGGCGTCTTCTCGGTGATGTGGTCGGAGCACTGCTCGTACAAATCCTCGCGCAAACATCTGCAAGATGCTGCCGTCGCGAGGGCGCGCGGGTCGTGCGGCGGGCCGGGCGAGAACGCCGGCGCGATCGATGTCGGCGACGGATGGCTCGCGGTCTTCAAAATCGAAAGCCACAACCATCCGTCGTTCGTCGAGCCGTACCAGGGCGCTGCGACCGGCGTCGGCGGGATCCTGCGCGATATCTTCACGATGGGCGCGCGGCCCGTCGCCAACATGGACTCGCTCAAGTTCGGCTCGTTCGACCATCCGCGCACGCGCTATTTGCTTGGTGGTGTGGTCGGTGGAATCGGCGGCTATGGCAATTGCGTCGGCGTTCCGACCGTGGCCGGCGAGATGATGTTCGATGCCGGCTTACAACGGCAACATCCTGGTCAATGCGTTCGCCTCGGACTCGCGCGCAGCGCGAGGACTTGCAGAGCGCGCGCGCCAGCGGACCCGGCAATCCTGTCCTCTATGTCGGTTCGGCGACCGGCCGCGACGGAATTCACGGCGCGAGCCTGCTCGCCTCGGCCGAGTTCGACGCCGAGAGCGAAGTCCAAGCGGCCGACCGTGCAGGTCGGCGATCCGTTCACCGAAAAATTGCTGATCGAGGCCTGCCTCGAAGCGATCGAAGACCGGCGCGATCGTGGCGATCCAGGATATGGGCGCGGCCGGACTCACCTCATCGTCGAGTGAGATGGCGGCGCGCGGCGGGCTCGGCATCGATCTCGATCTCGACCGCATTCCGCTGCGCGAAGCCGGATCTGACGCCATACGAAATTCTGCTCTCCGAGTCGCAGGAGCGGATGTTGATCGTCGCGCGAGAGCGGGCGCGAAGCCGAGCTGAACGAGTCTTCGCCAAATGGGATTTGCACGCGGTAGTGATCGGCACGATCACCGATGACGGCCGCTGGCGTGCGAGTCTGGCAGGGCCAGTCGTCGCCGACATTCCGGTCGCTGCGCTGGGCGACGATGCGCCGCTCTACGATCGTCCTGCGGCACCGACCGCCGCAGCGCCGACAATGCGCCCGAGCGCGATGCGGCGCCCATGCCGACGCCGACGCGATGCGCTCCGCGCTCTGCTGTCCAGCCCCAACGTCGGCTCGAAGCGATGGGTCTATCGGCAATATGATTCGCTCGTTCAGGCAACACTGTGCTGGCCCGGGCAGTGACGCGGCGGTACTGCGGATTAAGGGTTCGCAGCGCGGACTGGCGCTCAAGGTCGATTCGAATCCGCGCGCCTGCGCGCTCGATCCTTATCTCGGCGCGGTCGCGACGGTATGCGAGGCGGCGCGCAATGTCGCGTGCGCGGGCGCGCGTCCGGCCGGGATTACCAATTGCCTCAACTACGGAAATCCCGAGCGGCCGGAAATCATGTGGCAGTTCGTCCGCGGGGTCGAAGGCCTGCGCGACGCCGCGCTCGCGTTCGATACGCCGGTCATCAGCGGTAATGTCAGCTTCTACAACGAGACCGAAGGCCGCGCGATTCCGCCGACGCCGACGATCGCGATGGTCGGCATGTTCGACGACGTCATCACAGCTGAAGCAATACTTTAAGTCTGCCGGGTGATCGCATTCTGATCGTGCGCACGGCGCCGCCGTCCCTCGCGGCCAGCGAGTACGCGGCGCTGTTTGGCAGCTCGCACGCAGGCGCGCTTACTCCGATCGATCTTGCGCGCGAACGCCGGCTGATCGATGGCGCTGGTTGATGCGCGCGAGCGCGGGTGATAAGATCAGCTCACGACGTGGCCGAAGGTGGCTTGGCGGTGGCGCTGGCGGAAGCCTGCTTCAATCCCGACAGCCTGCTTGGAGCGCGAATCGATGGACTCGCGACTGGTCCGATCGGCGCAGCGGAGCTTTTCGGCGAAGGACCATCAACGGTCATGCTTTCAGCGCCGACGGAAAACGTCGCACAGTGCTGCAGCAGATTTTCGACTCAGCTGGACTCGAATGTCGCACGATCGGACGGGTGACCGGCGCGCGGCTTCAGCATCGGATCGACATTGATCGACGAAGACGTGCGCGATTGCAGCGGATCTACGAAGAGGCGCTGCCGGGGAGGCTCGAGCGGAATCGATGAGCTGGAGAGTTGAGTCTCTCGACGCCGAGGAGGCGAAACTCGACGGCTTCCACGAGGAGTGCGGCGTTTTCGGCGTCTACGGCCATCCGGAGGCCGCCAACCTCGTTTACCTCGGCCTCTACGGCTTGCAGCATCGCGGACAGGAATCGGCCGGAATCGTCTCGTCGAACGGCAAGTCGCTGATCTCGCATCGCGGGATGGGCCTGGTCGCCGACATCTTCAATACCGAAGTTCTGGCGCGGCCTCGAAGGCACCAGCGCGATCGGCCACAATCGCTATTCCACCACCGGTTCGACCTCGCTCAAGAACTGCCAGCCGCTGGTCGTCGAGTATGCGCGCGGCGGCCTCGCGCTCGCGCACAACGGCAACCTGGTCAATTTCGAGGAATTGCGCGAACGGCTCGAAGCGAGCGGCTCGATCTTTCAGTCCTCCTCCGACAGCGAACTCATCATCCATCTGATCGCCGGCTCGCATGCGCCGACGCTGGCCGAGCGCGTCACCGAGGCGCTGCGCAGGTGAGCGGCGCCTATTCGCTGGTAGTGCTGACCGAGCACGACGCTGATCGCGGTGCGCGATCCGCTTGGGCTTCCGGCCGCTGGTGCTCGGCAAGCTCAACGGCGCGACGATCGTCGCCTCCGAGACCTGCGCGCTCGATCTGGTGCGCGCCGAATATATCCGCGAAGTCGAGCCGGGCGAGATGGTCGTGATCAACGACGACGGCATGCGGTCGCTGCATCCGTTCCCGCCCGCGCCCGACCAAGCGCTGCATCTTCGAGTATGTCTATTTCGCCCGGCCCGACAGCCTGCTCTACGGGCGCAACGTTTACTCAGGTGCGCAAGCAGCAGGGCCGGGCGCTCGCGCGCGAATGCCCGGCCGAGGCCGATATCGTGGTGCCGGTGCCCGATTCGGGCAACGCCGCGGCGCTCGGCTTCGCCGAGGAATCGGGCCTGCCGTTCGAGATGGCGCTGGTGCGCAGCCATTACATCGGGCGCACCTTTATCGAGCCGCGCCAGTCGATCCGCCATTTCGGGGTCAAGATCAAATTCAATCCGGTCGCTCGACTGCTGCACGGCAAGCGGGTCGTGCTGGTCGAGGATTCGCTGGTGCGCGGCACCACGCTGCGCAAGGTTATCCCGATGCTGCGGCAGGCGGGCGCGCGCGAAGTCCATATGCGGATCGCGGCGCCGCCGACGACCAATTCATGCTTCTACGGCATCGACACGCCGACCCGCGAGGAACTGCTGGCCTCGCATCATTCGGTCGAGGAGATCCGCCGCTATATCACCGCCGATTCGCTCGGCTATCTGAGCTGGGACGGCCTCTATTCGTTCCGAGGCGCGAGCGCGAGGGCTATTGCGACGCCTGCTTCACCGGCAAATATCCGGTCGAGATCCCCAAGGGTCAGAGCGCATCAGCTCCATCTGTTCGATGCTAACGAGCACGCGGCGAACGGGCACATCGGAACAGGCGGACTTATCCACTCTACGGCTCCAGATATCCATGACGTAAATCAGGTCATAGCCCCCTCAACGAGGCATCAGACGTTACCGTATAGCCGCCATCCACGACGTATTCCGCGCCGGTTACGAACGATGCCTCATTCGAGGCGAGGAACAACACTACGTATGCGACTTCCTCGGGAGTGCCGGCGCGCTTCATCGGCGCTATCGCCGCGATAGCCGCGAGGTCCTGTTCGGCAAAGATGTCCACCATCGGGGTTTTGATGACTCCCGGATGCACCGAATTCGCGCGGATGTTCTCCGCGCGTACTGCACGGCCGCCGCCTTGGTCACAATCGCACCGCGCCCTTGGTGCCGTGATACGCGGCCGAGCCCGCGGAGCCAATCAGTCCGTAT
>CAWFBH010000024.1:0-26001 GCA_963814035.1 uncultured delta proteobacterium | reverse complement strand
ATGAATCGCCCGGCACCACCAATCCGCATCGAATGGCGTTCACGCAAATCGTGTGCGTAGCAAATACCGACGCCGAGGCGGAAAAAAACTACTACCAGGCGGTTCGCTACTTTCATCGCAACAGCGCGCCCAAAGCTGAATTCGCGAATCCTGCCGGCTATGCGACGCTCAGTCCACCAAGTTCATGGCCGAGCTCGCGAAGCGTACGCATCGCAAGCTGACTCCCGAAGATCGCCTCCGCGCGGCGCGTGGCGAGATGAGTTTCTGGGAGTACGACGAGAAGGGTTACATCATCGCGGGAACACCGGCGCGCGTGCGCCAGCGGCTGCGCGAATTGATCAAGGATTCAGCATCGGGCAGCTCATCGCGACGCCACACATGGGCAATGTTTCCGAAGACATCGCGGCTGAGAACACGCGACTGTTCGGTCACGAGGTCGCACCATACTTGCGCGATTATGGGCCGATCAACCCGATCATTGGACGCCGGAAATCAGCCAGAAGCTGGTCGCCGCTAACGCGCCGAAAATGACGAGCAACGGAACGACTGTCGAAGCCGCGAAGGAAAACTTCGCCGCGAAGTAGGTGCACGATGAATACCCCGGTCTGCAAAATGTTCGGCATCGATTTTCCATTGTTCGCTTTCACGCATTGTCGCGACGTTGTCGCCGCGGTCAGCCGCGCGGGCGGCTTCGGTGTGCTGGGCGCCACCGCATTTTCTCCCTCGCAGCTCGAAGAGGAACTGCGTTGGATCGATGATCATATTGACGGAAAACCCTACGGCATCGACGTGCTCATTCCGGAGAATCTATCAATCAAGGGCGAGAAGGACGTCACCCGCGGGCAGCTGGCGGAGCGCCTGCCGCAAAAGCACAAGGACTTCGTGCGCGACTTGCTTGCCAAGCACGGCATCGAGGCGTCGCAGATGCTGGAAGAAGGAAGCACTCGCGCACCCGACGCGCACTTCTCGATGCAGGAAGAACATGCGCTCAAGCTCATCGAGGTGTCGTTTCGCCATCCGATAAAACTGATAGCCAACGCACTGGGAGTTCCGCCCGAGCGCATGATTGAGATGGGCCGCAAGCATGGCGTTCCGGTTGCCGCATTGGTTGGCGCTCCCGAGCATGCGGTCCGCCAGGCAAAGGCGGGAGTCGATCTCATCGTGGCACAAGGCGGCGAGGCCGGCGGCCACTGCGGCGAAGTCTCGACTATCGTGCTCATCCCGGAAGTGCTGCGCGCGATCAAGCCGATTCGTAACGTCCCTGTGCTCGCTGCCGGCGGCATCATGACCGGACGTCAAATGGCCGCCTGCATGGCGATGGGGGCGGCGGGCGTGTGGACCGGCTCGGTGTGGCTCGCGACGCAGGAATCCGAGACCTCGGAAATTTTCCGCGAGAAGATGATTGAAGCGCGTTCGCGCGACACCGTCCGCTCCAAAGGCCGCACCGGCAAGCCTGCGCGCCAGCTGAAGTCCGCGTGGACTGATGCGTGGGAAGGTTCGGGCACGCCGGGTGCATTGCCGATGCCGTTGCAGAGCCTCATCAGTGAGCCCGCGCTCGAAGTTGCGCAGCGTGCCGCGGCCAAAGGAAATCCCAAGGCGCGCGAGCTCGTGACCTACTTCGTCGGGCAGGGCGTCGGGCTGGTTGACAGCGTGAAGACCTGTCGCAGCGTTGTGAATGAATTCATGCAGGATTTTGCCGAAGCGCTGAGCGACATGCAGGCGCTGACCGAAGAATAGAAAACCAGGAGTAGGAAAAGTGGACGCAGCGACAATCGATACCGCGAATCGATGGCGACTGGAGACTCCCGGTCACGAAGGGTGGAAACGCACCGCGCGTCCCGACGACCCCAACCGCTACCTGATGATTTCGTGCGACTGTCACGCCAACGAGCCATTCAATCTGTGGTCGGAACGCCTCGACAAGGAGTATCGCTCGCGGCTTCCGCGCATCGAGATCGACGCGCAGGGCGCCAAGTGGGTGATTAGCGACGGACTGCGGCGCACGCGTTTGCAGGACAGCATTTTCGAGGGTGAGGATCTCGTTCGCAACAAAGCGGGCGCGATCATTTCGGAGCGGTTGGAAGATCGCCGGAGCGACGGCGTTGACGCCGAAATCATTTTTCCCAACAAGGGCCTCTTCATGTGGGCCACTTCGGATGCGAAGTTCGCGCAGGCGCAGTGCCGCGTCTGGAATGACTGGGCGTGGGAAACGTACGCGGCGTACAACGATCGCATGTCGCCGATGGCTGCGCTTGCGACCGCCGATATCGAGGGGACGCTCGCCGAGATCGCTCGCGTCGCGAAGCTCGGATTTCGCGGCCTCACGCTGCCGTGTAAACCGGTGTTTAATTCGCAGGATCCGCGCGACCCCAACTACAACCAGAAAGTCTATGACCCGATGTGGGCGCTGATCGAGGAAACCGGAATGCCGATTACGTTCCACATCGGCACCGGACGCGATCCGCGCGCGGCGAGCCGCGAAGGCGGCGCGGTCATCAACTATGTGGCGCATGCGCTGGTGCAGGCTATCGAGCCGGTCACCTCGCTATGCGCGTCGGGCGTGCTGGAGCGCTTCTCGAAAATCAAATTCGCGGCGATCGAAAGCGGCATCGGATGGGTTCCCTGGATGCTGGATGCGATGGACGAGGGCTACGTCAAGCATCACATGTGGGCCTATCCGAAACTGAGGATGCTGCCGAGCGAATACTTTCGCGCGCACGGCGCGGTCGCGTTTCAGGAGGATCGCGCGGGGCTCGGCCTGGCGAAGGAATTTGGCCTCATCGACAATTTCCTCTGGTCGAATGACTATCCGCATCACGAAGGATCGTGGCCGCATTCGGCGCAGGCCATCGAGCGTCAGATGGGGCGCCTCAATGAGGACGAACGCGCCAAGATTCTCGGCCTCAACGCGGCGCGGATGTTCAACTTCGACGTTGACCGGCTGTTAGCACATCGCAAGGACCAGCCGGCCAACTGAAATCGAGTCCTCAGGTTTTATTGAAGATTCGCGCGTAGGTCTTCTGGGTCGCCGCCGCCGCGTCCTGCGCCTTCTTTCGTTCCTCCGGCGTCGCCATTTCGGCGATCATTTTGCGCTCCAGCGCAAGTCCATCCTTAAGCGGAAGCTCCACGCCACGATTGATCAGAGCCTTGGCGGTCTTGAGCGCGTATGCGGCGCGCTCGATATAGACGCCCGCGATCTTTTCGCATTCGGAAATCAGCTCCGCGGCGGGTACGACCTTGTTCACCAGTCGGATTCGCAGCGCGTCCTCGGCGCTGTAAGGCAGGCCGCTGAAGATCATTTCCTTGGCGACGCCCGACCCGACCAGCCGCGGCAGTCGCTGCGTTCCACCACCCGCAGGAAGCGCGCCGAAGCGAATTTCCGGGAGCCCGATGGTGGCGGTGTCAGCAATCACGCGAATGTCGCATGCCAGCGCGATCTCACATCCGCCGCCCATGGCCGCGCCGTTGATTGCCGCGATTACCGGCACCCGCGATTCTTCCAGCGCGGCGAAGAGGTCGCGCCGAGGCGAAACAAAATCACCACCACCGCCCTGGCGCTCCCCGCTGCTTTTCGCCGCGCGGGCGCGCTCCGCGAAATCGCGTAGATCGGCGCCACCACAGAAATGCTTTCCGCCCGCACCGGTCACGATCACGACGCGGAACTCCGAATCCTTTTCGACCTCTTCCATCGCGTTGACCACATCGATCATCAGTTGAAAACTGATGGTGTTGGCGCGCTCGGGCCGATTGAGAGTGAGGTGGCCGATACCATTTTTTCGCTCGAGAATTATCGTTTCGTATTTCACGCCTGGTTCCCCCCTACATCGAGAATGAATAGCCGCCGTTGACCGGATAGGTTTGGCCGGTGATCCATTCGGACGCGTCGGAGCTGAGGAAGAGGATCAGGTTGGCCGCGTCCTCAGGCTCGCCGAGCCGCTTGATTTGGTAAACTTTGAGAATTCGCCGGCGCGCTTCTTCATCCTGCATGCGAGGGGCGATCGCGGGCGTCATGGTGGTGCCGAGCGCGACGCAGTTACAGGTGATCGATTGCCGTCCGAGCTGTTTCGCCATCGCGCGCATGAATCCCGCGGCGCCCGCCTTCGCGGCGGAATAGATTTCCAGGAACGGCTCGCCGACACGGCCCGCATCGGAGATCACGGTAACAATTTTTCCATACTTTTTGGCGATCATTGCAGGCCCGGCGATACGCACGCAGTTGATGACGCCATAAAGATTGGTCCCCATGAAGGCATCCCAATCCTTCGGCTCCTGCTCCCAGAAGGGTTTGCGCACGACGCGGCTCGGATCGGGACCAGCATTGCCGGCGTTGTTAACCAGGATATCGACGCCGCCGAACTTTGCTTTGGCCTTATCGAACATCGCGGTCACCGATGCGAAGTCGGTCACATCGCCCTGAACAGGAAGCGCTTTGACGCCGAGCTTTTCGACTTCGGCGGCAACCGCCTCGGCGCGTTCCATCCGAAAATCATTGACCACGACTCCGCCCGCATTATTTTCTGCGAAGCGCAACGCGACTGAACGACCGACGCCCTGCCCCGCGCCGGTCACGAGTCCGATGCGACCCTTCAAATCGAGAATGTTTGTGCCCATGGTATTCTCCTTAGGATATCAGGCCAGCACGCCGGCCTCGGCTAGTTGTGCAATTTCTTTGCTCGTCAAATGCAAAACGTTCTCCAGAATTTCACTTGTATGCTCACCGATGCGGGGTCCGCGGCGCGTCGCCGGCAGCGGCGTGCGCTCCAGCACGCATCGCGGGCCCTCGATTTCCGCGTCTCCGAGGACCTCGTCGCTGAATTTCCTGAACTGGCCGAGATGAGCCAGGTCCGTATCGCGATTGAGATCGAGGCCGCGGCTGACGATGTGCGCCGGGATGCCCTCGAACTGGAGCAGCTTCTCGACCTCATCGGACTCCTTGGTGCGCGTCCATTCAGAAATCGCCGCATCTATCACACCGCGATGGCGAAGCCGGCTCAGCAGCGTGTCGAAGCGGTAATCGAGGAGCCCGCCTCCGATGATGCTGCGTAGCGCCATCCAATGCGGCGACGTACTTGCGCTGATCGCGACCCATCGATCCTCGCCGGCGCAGGGGTAAACTCCCTCGGGCGCGCGCAGCGGAGATCCCGCGACGCCACGGCGCTCGGGGATTTTTCCATTCGCCGCGTATTCGTAAAACGCCGGCATCATGAACTGCACGCCCGCCTCGGACTGCGCCACATCTATATAGCAGCCCTCGCCCGTGCGGGTTCTGCGATGCAGCGCCGCCAGGATGCTGCTCACGATAAATCGCGGCGCGACGCCATCGGTCCACGGCCCAAACGGTCCGCATGGCGCGCCGATCCGGCCATCCCAATTGATGCGTCGCACCCGACATCGCGGCGCCCATCGTGCCGACGCCGCTGGTTCCTTTCGCATCGGGTCCCGTCTGCCCGAGGATCGCCGTCGACGCCATGATGAGCCGCGAGTTACGCGCGCTGAGTTCCCCATAGCCGAGTTGCAATTCGTCGAGCACGCCCGGTGTGAAGCTCTCGAGGACCACGTCGGCCCACTCCGCCAGACGCATCACCAGCTCGCGCCCTTCGGGTTTGCGGATGTCGAGCGTGATGCATCGCTTGCCGGCGTTGAGGTTGTGATAACTCACCGAGCGCTCCGGTCCCGGACGGCCATCTTTGAACGGACCGAGGGTGCGCACCGGATCGATGCGGCGCGAGCTTTCGACTTTGACCACATCGGCGCCGAGGTCTGCGAGATAACGGCCGCTCACCGGACCGACCATTACCCAACTTAAATCGAGCACGCGGATTCCATCCAGCGGCGTCGCCATGCGGACCTCCTATATGACCCCGTGCGCAAAGAGCGCCTGGATTTCGATGCGCGAGAGACCGAGGTCAGCTTCGAGGATCTCGACCGTATGCTCCGAGAGCATCGGCGCAGACCTGCGCGTTTCGATGGAGAAATTCGAGAACTGCGCGAAACGCGAGGGCACCTCGATCTCACGCCCGCCGACGTTGACCGAGGTAAACAGTCCGCGCTCGCGATACTGCGCCGACTCGGCGACATCTTTCATGCTGAACACCGGTGAGGCGAGCAATCCCAGCTTGCGCGCCGCCGCGCCGAATTCAGCCTTGGTCTTGTTGCGAGTCAGAGATTTGAGGCCCTCGATCAGTGCGGCGAGGTCGGCGGGCGATACTTTCTTCTGTTGCAAGTCGGTGAAAAACGCCGGCCAACTAATCGCCGCGATCTCGCGCGCCAGGTGACCTTCGTCCGCCGCCCACTTCGCCAGCCGCTGCGTCATCTGCCCGAACACCGGGCCGAAGGCGACGCTGATCATCACGAAGCCATCCGCGCATTGATACATGCTCGGAAGCTGCACACCCGCGATGGTCATCGCGCCGAAGCTGCGTTGGGTTTCGGGGTTGCCGGAGGGCGGCGCGAGATGCTGACTCATCGCGCTCATCATCGCGGATATACGTTCCGACACGTAACCACCTTGTCCGAGGCCGTCGCGATCGCGCGCGCCGAGCGCCGCCAGTGCCGCGATGGCAGCGTCGGAGCCGCCTTCCATCATCGCTTGCGGCACCGGGAAAAAAAGTGGCGGCCGATCCGGATCGCCGGTGACACCGGGCGCGCCGCTCGCCGCCATCACGGTCAAATCCGACGATGCGTAACCGCTCTTCGGACCGGTGCTTCCGAACGGTGCGAGGCGAATCCTGATCAGCTTTTCGGGAATCTCAAAGTTGTCGAGTGGCGCGATGCCGTTGGTGGCGGAATCGAAAGCGATGTCGAACTTCGCCAGCAGTCCGCGCAGTAGCTCCTGCGCATCGGCACTATGCATATCAAGCGTGATGCCGCGCTTGTTGCGATTGAGCGCGTGCCACGGGAGGCCGCGCTCGAGGCCGGGAATCTCATCGAGGAACGGTTCCATCCTGCGTCCCGCGGAGCCCGTAAGTGGTTCGACCACCACCACATCGGCGCCGAGCGCCGCGAGAATGTTTCCGGCCTGCATCGTCTCGGGCGAGGAGATTTCGAGCACGCGAATGTCGCTAAGCATCGCGACCGCTCCGTCGCGCGTGGCGCGGCAGTATGATGAATCTGGTATCCAGCATGTTGGTTGACTAACAATTGCGTTACCCTACGCGGGAACTCAAGAGCGATGAGAGGTCGATGATGCCCGATCAGATACTCGCCCAACCGGCGCTATACACTGCCGACGCCGCCCCCAAGCTCAACGGCGGCCGTTGCAGGAAGTGTGGCTATGTTTTTTTTCCTCCGCAAAGCTACGGATGCGAGTCCTGCGGCGCGACGGCCGATCAACTCGAGCCGGCAGCGTTGGCCGGAGCCGGAACGCTGCACTCATTTGCCACCGTGCATCTTCATCAGGATCGCAGCGGCAAGGGTTTACAGGCGCCCTTCACTGTAGGTCTAGTCGTTCTCGACGATGGCCCCGCGGTGCGATCGATTCTGACTGAGCGCACCGATGCGGGACTCCATATCGGCGACCGGATGCATTCGGTGCTCGCAGCAGCCGGAACCGATGACGACGGAAAACAGATTGTAGAGCTTCGCTTCGCGAAGACGGAGGCGGCGCGATGAAGAAAACCATCCGCGACATGCGGCCCGTGTACGTGGTCGGAATCGGCCTGCATCGATATCAGCGCATGAGCGAAACCACTTTCGTGACGCTCGGCTTGACCGCCGTGCGCGAGGCGCTCGCCGACGCGGGAATCCAATTCCGCGATATCGAATCGGCCTACACCGGGACGGCGCTGATCGGGATGGCGGTGACGCGTCCGATTCTGCGCCATCTCGGCGCGAGCGGGATTCCGATGGCGCAGGTCGAGAACGCATCGGCCTCGGGCTCGACCGCGTTTCGCCAGGCGTGCATCGATGTCGGCGAGCGGAATCAGCGACGTATCGCTGGCGATCGGCGTCGACAAGCCCGCTCCGCTCGCGGCTGCGGCGAGCAAAGCCAACATCCGCGATTTGGTCGGCTCGCGGGTAGTGCCCTTCACGCATTTCGCGCTGCTCGCCAACGAGTACATGAATCGTTACGGAGTGAAGCCCGAGCAGGTCGCGGCGGTCGCGGTGAAGAACAATCGCAACGGCGCACATAACCCTTACGCGCAGCGGCAGAAGGCGGTCACGCTGGAAGAAGTGATGGCGGGTCCGCCGATTTCCGGCAGCCTCACGCGGTTGCAATGTTGCCCGGTCGGCGAGGGCGCTGCCGCGGTCATTGTCGCGTCCGAGGATGCGATTGCGAAGCTCGGCATCGATCGCAAGCGCGCGGTGCAAGTGATCGCGTCGGTAACGCGCACCGAGCACGTTTATCGCGGCGCGAAAAACTTCGACGCCGAGCTCACGCGCGAGACCACCGCGCAGGCGTATGAAGAAGCGGGCGTGGGGCCGAAGGATCTCGACCTCATCGAGTTGCACGATGCGTTCACGATCGAGGAGTTGCTCTACGTCGAGGCGATGGGGTTGTGCGGCGAGGGTGAAGGCGCGTCAATGATCGGCAGTGGCGCGACTGACATCGGCGGCAAATGCGCGATCAGCGCATCGGGCGGTCTGCTCGCGATGGGTCATCCCATCGGTCCCACCGGCGCGGGTCAGATCGCGGAGATCACGCGGCAGCTTCGTGGGGAGGCGGGCGCGCGCCAGCAACCGAACGCGAGATTAGGCCTCGCACACATGGTCGGCATCGGCGCGGTGTGCGTAGTACACATTCTGCAGAAGGTTGCGTGAGCATGAACCAGCGCTTGCCGGAGAAGATCGCGCGGCGACTGAGGCTTCCGCTTATTGCCGCGCCGATGCTCGCAGTGTCGGGACCGGAGCTGGCGATCGCCGCATGCAAGGCCGGCGTGATCGGCGCTTTTCCACTCGCAAACGCGCGTACCGCCGAAAACGTCGATGCGTGGCTGACGAAAATCGAGGACACCATGCAGCGCGCGGCCGATGACAATCCCGATCATCCCCCTGCGCCGTTTTGCCCGAACCTCATCATCAAGCGCGCGGAGATGAAAGCGGAACTCGCCTGCCTGCTGCGGCATCGAATCGAGATCGTCATTACCAGCGTCGGTTCTCCGACCGAGGCGATCGGTCCGCTGCACGACATTGGATGCGTCGTGTTCGCGGATGTCGCGACGATCAAGCATACCGAGAAAGCGATCGCGGCGGGCGTCGATGGACTGGTGCTGCTAACTGCCGGCGCTGGAGGACAGACCGGATGGCTCAATCCGCTCGCATTCGTGCGCGCGGCCCGAGAAATGTTCGAGGGCCCCATCGTGCTGGCGGGCGGTATCAGCGATGGCGCGGCGCTGTGGGCGGCTGAAGTGCTGGGATGCGATCTTGCTTACATGGGCACCAAGTTCATCGCGACCCACGAGAGCATGGCGCCCGATGCGTACAAGCGGATGCTGGTCAACTCGGACATGGACGATGTGATGCTGACCCAGGCGTTCACCGGGCTCGACACTAACATGCTGACGCCTTCGATGATTGCGTCGGGTCTCGATCCGAAGACGCTGCCGCCGCGGGTGTCGATCGAAGAAGCGGCGCGCAACTTCGGCAGCAAGGGCGAGATGAACGGGCCGCGCAGGTACAAGGACATCTGGAGCGCGGGACATTCAGTGTCGGGTGTGACTCGCATACAGAGCGCGGCTGAACTTATCGAGCAGACGATTGGCGAATACGAGGCCGCGCGCAATCGCACCCGCGCGATGCTCTCGGAGCGCTAGACTCTGCGCGCTCGCCAGCGCGCGTTACGTTTCGGCTTCGCCGGCGCTACCTCGGGCGGTTGCAAAGGATCGAAGAAAGATCGCACCGCCTGTGGCCATCGCGATAGATCTTTCGAAACCAGAAATAATCCGTATGCTATCGCAACGGCTGGGGCTTCCGTCGATCGCCGCACCGATGCCGGAGGCTAGGCCGCCTTTCGCCGGATGCCCTTCTGATACTTCCGCGATAGGCGCGTGCGTTCCGGGGATATCGATTCGAGTTCGCTGCCGGCGGTTTCGGGGAAGAAAATCGCTACGATGATGGCCGCCGCGACCGAGGCCGACATCAGCATCGTCACCGCGCGCCAATGATTTCCCACCATCCCGTAGATCAGCGATTCCAGCATCAGGCCCGCTGATCCGCCGAGCGTTCCGGCGACCGCGATGGCGCTTTGGGCCGTCGAGCGATGCGAGGTCGGGAACAGCTCCGCGCTGAATGCGTTCAAGATCGTCGATGCGGAGGTTTGCGCGAACAGGCTCGCGACCCACGCCGCAACCATGAGGCGTCCGCTGCTGGCGAAGAACACCGCCCACATCGCGGGCGCGAGGATCAGCGCGATCGTGCCGAGGGCGCGCCGTCCGATCTGATCGCTCAAGTTGCCGGCGATGACGTTGCCGAAAATTCCGATTCCACCGCCGATCAAAATCAGCGTCGATACGTTCATCGGCGTCCACGCGTGAACTTCCTGCAGATACTTCGCTTGCAGCAGCCCGGCCGGAGTGCCGCCCATCGCATTCAGGAACATGACCGCGGCGACCATGACGAAGCGCTCGGGATACGATGACAGGAGCGCGCGAAACGGATCGAAGAAGCCTCCCGGCGCCATCGCCTTGGTCGTGCTCTCGTAGCGATTGCTCTCCGGTAACAACTTCCACAACGGGATGACCAGCAGGAGCGGGATGAACGCGAGCGCGAACAGACCGCGCCATCCGAAGGGAACCTTCTCAATGATGGCGAAGCCGATCGCGGCCAGCGCGAAGCCGCCCGCGCTGATCGCGCCGAGCATCCCGACCGACAACCCGCGCACGTCGGCGTTCATCTCCTCGACTACGATGACCAGTGCGATGGCGCCCTCGGCGGACGAAAACGTAATCGTCAGAAACTTCAGCATGACGAAGGTTGGAACGCCTCGCGCGAAGGCGGTCAGGCCGCTGAGGATGCTGAACATCGCGAAGGTGAACAGCAGCAGCTTGCGGCGACCGCGCCGGTCCGCTTGCGAGGTGATGATCGGTGCGAGCAGGCTGCCCAGCGTGATTATCGATGCGATCCGGCCGAGCGCGCGGTTGCTGATGGCCAGCCCGCGTTGGATCTGCTCGATGGCGAGGCTGAGCAGCGCGCCATCATAATTGTTGAAGAAGCCGGCCGCGCAAATGGCGGCGAAGGTGCGGCGTTGGCGATGCGACAGGGCCCGGAGTTTTTTGGTGAACTTGAGCTCCACTCGATTGGCGTCGGTGTCCGAGGTGGTGGGTCGTGATGTTTTGACCTCTCAGCCGATGGAAAAATTCAATTCGCGCGGGCTTCGGTTAAATTAATGAGCGGCCCTGCGCCCCATCGACGGGAAGAATCGCGCCATTGATCCAGCTCGCGCGCGGTGAGGCCAACATCACCACCGCGTATGCGACTTCTTCCGGGCGACCGAGGCGGCCGGCCGGCGTCTCATGCGCAATGAAATCTTTCTCGAACGCCGGATCAGCCTTGAAGCGGCGCTCCCAGCTTCCGCCTGGATACTGAATCGAGCCCGGCGCGATCGAGTTGATGCGCACGTTCTTCGCCGCCGTCTCTCGCGCGAGCATCTTGGTGAATGAGATCATCGCGGCCTTCGAGGAATTGTAGGTGAGCGGCCCACCTGACTCGCGGCCATAGATCGAGCTGATATTGATGATGACGCCGCCCCGCGCCTGCATCTGTTGGGCGGTCATCCGCGCGAGGCGCACTGCCGAGAAGAAATTCAGCTCGAAGGAATCGCGCCATGCTTCCTCGGACAGATCTCCGAGCGCGCCGGGCTTTGCGCCGCCGGCGTTGTTCACCAGGATATCGACGCCACCGAAGCGGCTGACGGTGTCGTTCAGCCATTTCGTCATGTCGGCGGATTTGGTCACGTCGGCAGCCATCGCGAGGACCTCGAAACCGAGCTTCTGAAATTCCGCAGCGGCGTTTTTGAGATCGGCCTCGCCGCGCGCGCAGATGCTGAGTCTAACGCCCTCGTCGCCGAACGCCTTCGCCATCGCGCGCCCGAGCCCTTTGCTGGCGCCGGTGATCATCGCAACTTTGCCTTTGAGTCCGAGGTCCATGTTTCATCGCTCCCGAGTGCGGTTGCTTATCATTTACGGCATTCGAGGCAGATGCTCCATCGCACCGCTGCGGTTGACTACGCACGAGGGCGGCTCTAATGTCGATAGGTTATTTCATCCGTTTCGGAGGCGTATGGAGATTCGTGTAGACGGTTCGCTCGACCAGGCAATGCGCGTGCTCAAGCGCAAGCTTGCGAAAGAGGGCGTGTTCAAAGAAATGAAGAAGCGGGCTTTCTATGAGAAGCCCAGCGTCCGCCGCAAGCGCAAGCGCTCCGAGGCCCAACGCCGCCGTCGCAAAGAACAGCGTCGCCGCCGCGCCTCCGCGATGTAGTTTTCGCTTCCCGCTTTTTCCTTCTAAATGTTTTGACCAACGGGCCGCCATGCGGCGATGCACCGTTGCGTCTCGTGCAGAATGTTTCTTGCCCCTCAGACGAGGGGCTGGCAGGTCAGAGAACCGGGCCGTCCGCTAATGGTCGCCAGGTGAAGACCAATTGCCCATTGGATACGAAGCAGTCCAACTCCTGATGCGGCAACTCTGCGGCCTCACGGGCCATGCGGAAATTTTCTATCGCCTGGAGTATCGCGTCGGGGGCAGTGTTGGGTCGTTCGGAGCTTCGGGCGGTGGCAAAATCCTTGATGGCGGAATCGAGATTCACCGGCAGGCAATTTGGCCCGCCATGCTCATCCAGCGGACCCGCCCCGATACACGAACATCGAAGGCATAGAATGACGGGACATCGTTCGTCGGCTGGGGCGCCGAAGAACTCGGCCTGCAACCTGCTCATACCGATGGCGCATTCGGACCAGACCTGACGCGCGCGCTCGGCGGAGAAGCGGCGGATGGCGCGGGCCAAATCGCGCATCATCACGGCGCCGGAACGATGCTTCAAAGCGACGATACTGTCGCTCTCGACGCGTACCGAGGGGCCGAGCTGCTCGGCCAGAAAGGATCTTAAATTGATGGGCAGCCGGCTACCGAGGTAGAGCCGTGACGATTCCCAGATTGGTCCTGCCGTTGGCGCCCGCGAGGGTCGCCGGTCGGCTAACGCGCTCAATGCGGCGAGGCGTTCCAACGGGGAGGGCGCGCCAGCCAGCGCGCGTGAGACTTGGGCATTTCTGTGAACCAAGGGGCCGTTTCGCAAGTGCTATCCTCCATAGGTCTGAACCCAGAGGAGCCTTTGGCCAGCCTCGATCTTCCGCCCCCCGGAAAGATCGATGCCATGCCATGCTCCCGCCAGCCGCCGGTCAGATGCGTATGTGTCGCGAATCCGGGGTCCTACCCCGAAAGAAAACTCAACATCGCTAAAAGAAAAACGCGCCGAGTCTTGACTATGAAAACTCGGCGCGGCGTGTACCACAGAAACCTGATGGCACATGGCGTACTCGGCCTTAGGGCCGTTTATCTGCGAAGCGCAGCAACTTATACGCGCCATGCGCTACAACTCGTCTCACCTGACCATCAGCCCGCTCAGCACCTCGCCCCGCTCGCATCCCCACACCAACCAAGCAGCAGCATCGATGGATTAGGCGCAGGGCTCTTCCCAGAAGTGGGACACCATGCGCTGTTATCGGACTTCGGCCATAACTCGCTACGGACAGTTAACCTGTTTAGCGCGCCGCAAGAACTGGAGCAATAATTGAACGATCGATTAATTGGCGCTCGCCAACTTGACATTGAAATTGCCACATGCCGTTGATCTAGCGCGCCGTTAATACTCCGAAAGATGGTCCATGAGGTGCCCTTATGAACTTTGAGGTGGCCCTGAATACGCCTATATGTGAACGCCTTGGAATCAAATATCCAATCTTCCAAGCGGGGATGGGGTTTGTCGCGCATGCTGAACTGGCTGCCGCAGTTTCGAACGCCGGCGGACTGGGATGCATCGGGTCCGGCAGCATGAGCTCGCACGAGCTAAAAGAGCAGATTTCGCGCTGTCGCGACCTGACCGACCGCCCCTTCGGCGTCGATATTCTTTTTGCCGAAATTAAAGCCGATAAGGCCGACTCGACCGTGGTGAAGTACAGCTCTAATGTCCAACGGCTCATCGACCTCACCTTCGAGGCCGACGTTCCGGTGATTGTCTCAGGGCTCGGCAACCCCGCCGGCATCATCGAGCAGGCGCACAAGAAAGGGGTGGTCGTGATGTCGCTATGCGGCAACGTCAAGCAGGCGCGCCGGCTCGAGGCCTCGGGCGTCGACGTCATCATCGCGCAGGGCCACGAGGCCGGAGGTCATACCGGCCGCATCGGCACCATGGCGCTGGTACCCGAAGTCGTCGATGCGGTTCGCGTGCCGGTGCTCGCGGCAGGCGGCATCGCGGACGGGCGCGGCTTGGTGGCGTCGATCGCGCTCGGTGCCGAGGGCATCTGGATGGGCAGCCGCTTCGTCGCTTCGGTCGAGGCCTATGCGCATTCGAACTACAAGAACAAGATTGTCGAGATCGACGAGGAAGGCACCACCATCACGCGATGTCATTCGGGCAAGCCGTGCCGCCTGGTGCGCAACCAGTTCACCGATTCATGGGTCGGGCGCGAGGCCGAGATCAAGCCGTTCCCGCTCCAATCGATGAACTACGGCTTCCCGCTGGCCGAGAAGGCGCGCTACGAGGGCAAGGTCGAAGAGGGCGGCCTCGCGTGCGGCCAGAGCGCGGGCCTCATCGATTCGATTGAGCCCGCGGGCAAGATTGTCCGCGATGTGATGGACGAGGCGCGGATGGTCCTCGAGGAGCGCTTCGCAAACCGCCGCACCGGAGCCTCCTCGCGCGCCGCCTAATGTAATGCTTCTGCCGATGCTTGATGACCGGAAGGCGGCGCGCAGGCTAGCGGTTTATTTTGCATAGTCGAGGCGGGATCAATAACCTCTGACCCGCATGGCAGCGACTCCAAAACCCCCGGTTGAAGCCGCCCATCCGTCACTCGAACATTACGAGTACTCGTCCACGCGCAAATGGATCATCGCCTTCTCGGTGATGCTCGGCACCATCCTCGAGGTCCTCGACAGCTCGATCGTCAATGTCTCGCTGCCTCATATGCAGGGCAGCTTCTCCGCGAGCGTCGATGAGATCGCATGGGTCGTCACCAGCTACCTGGTCGCCGCCGGCATCATGATCCCGATGACCGGATGGATCGCGGAGCGTTTCGGGCGCAAGCGCTACTTCATGGCCTCGGTCACGATGTTCGTTGCGTCATCGGCGTTATGTGGCGTCGCCCAGTCGCTCAACCAGATCGTGTTTTTCCGCCTGCTGCAGGGAGCGGCGGGCGCCGCGATGATGCCGATCTCGCAGGCGGTGCTGATGGAAACCTTTCCGCCGCGCGAGCAGATGATGGCGATGGCGGTATGGGGCATCGGCATGATGGTCGCCCCCATCATGGGTCCCACCATCGGCGGATACATCACCGATGCGTGGAGCTGGCGCTGGAATTTCTACATCAACGTGCCGATTGGCGGCCTCGGCATTTTCATGGCCTACCGTTTCCTCGAGGATCCACCTTACATGCGCGTGCTGAGAAAGGGTGGGCGCATCGATTGGGTCGGCATCCTGTGCCTGGTGGTCGCGCTGGGCGTGGGCGAAATCGTCCTCGAGCGCGGCGAGCGTTCCGATTGGTTCCAGGCGCCATGGGTCTGCTACAGCACGTTGCTCGCACTCTCGGCCCTCGCGCTGCTGATTTACAACGAGCTGCGCATCGAGGATCCGATCGTCGATTTAACCATTCTCGCCGATCGCCGCTTCACACTTCCGGTCACGCTGGTCATCTTCCTGACCTTCACGCTGTACGGCACCGGAATCCTGAATCCGATCTTCATGCAGGAGCTGCTTGGCTATACCGCATCGAAGGCCGGGGTAGTGATGGCGCCGCGCGGCTTCGGCACGATGTTCTCGATGTTGATCCTCGGCTCGTTGGCTCGGCGCGGTTTCGACACCCGTATCTTGATCGCAATCGGCTTCTCGCTTCGTGGCGTATGCGATGTGGTCGATGGCTGGGTCTCAATCTGCAGTCGGATACGTTCCGCATCATCTGGCCGACGGTACTTCAGGGCATCGGGACCGGGCTGGTATTCCCCGGACTGTCGGCGGCGGCGCTTGCCTCGATGCATCGTCAGAAGATGCAGCGCGCGGCGAGTCTCTACTCGGTCACTCGCAACCTCGGCGCCGCGATAGGAACCTCGTACCTCACGACGCTGCTTGATCCGCCGCGGGCAGGTGAATCAGAGCCATCTGGCGGAACACGTCTCGGCCTTCACCCTCTCGCGGATGCGGATGCCGGGCGGGATGAGCCTCGCGCAGCAGATGGCGGCTGGTCATCGCGAGGGCCTCGCGATGGTCTATGGGATGGTTCAGCGCCAGGCGATGATGCTGTCGTTCAACGACATCTATCGGATGCTGGCGGTGCTGATGGTGCTGATGGTGCCGACCTTCATGTTCCTGCAGCGCGACCGTCGCAACCTGCCCGCCTCCCACGCGATGGCGGAGTAATAATGCAGGCGAAGAAATAGCGAATACGCAATGATTTCGGGCATTTAGTGGGTTTGTTTTTGCACTTTTACGATCTCCATCGAAGCCCCAAAACGCCAGCGGCGCCCGAAGGCGCCGCTCCCAAATCATAGCAGAATCAGGTCTCCCACGCAGCCTAGCTTACCGCGACGCTATACCCTCCAGACGCACCCCTGAGGCGCATAGCGGACACGACGATGGCTCCCATAAGCGATTCTCGGGAAGCTCGGCGAGCTTCTCCACCATGACGGCTTTGGAGGCCGCGATTTCCGATGCCGGTTCTCCCAGCACCATCAGCGCGCCGATCACGACTAGAACCGCCTCGCAGTCTTGTAAATCCTCGCAAGTTCCGCGGACCGCCGAACCCGCGTTGATGACATCGTCGACGACAGCGGTGCGCTTTCCGCGTATCGCCTGACGGAGCGCCGCAGGGATGCGATAACCAATCGGATAAAGCCCATCCGCCGATGGCCGGGTGAATTGCTCGGCGAAATAAAATTCCGCGCCCATTTCCTCGGCGACCATTTGTGCCAGAAGTGCGCCCTCGACCAGCGGACCGCAGACTGCCTCGACCCGATGCGGCGCGAGCAGGCGCGCCAGTTCCGCCGCGAATCGACGCAGCCGCTTCGGATGGATGTAGGCGGGCGGAATGTCCAGCCACAAATCGCCGTGATGTCCCGACTCGAATCGAAAGTGCCCCTTCCTTGCGGCGAACAGAGCGAGGACCTCGGCCTCAAGCTCGGTCATGAGGCCCACGCTTCAGGCGGCTTCGCGCGCCCGCTCATCCAGCACGCTCTGCAACGGGCGACAGGCCAGGCATGCGGCGACGCATACGATTGATACGCCGACGAACAGCCATAGCGCCGGAACGTAGCTCGTGGTGCGATCGTGGATCCATCCGGTGACGACCGGACCCGCCGCATAGCCCAGCGTGCTCAGCAACCCCGCGATGCCCATCAGCGAGCCGAACCGCTTGATGCCGAGTGATTCCAGCATCAGCAACGGCAGCAGCACTCCGAATGCGCCACCGACCGCGCCGATCAGCACCGCATACACCATCAGGGCGGAGAAGTGCGCTGCGCCGAGCAGCGCGAATACCGCAATCGCAGTGACGAACCAGGTCGCCGCGGTTGCGAGCCGGGCATTGACGCGGTCCGCCATCGGACCCGAAATCAGACTTCCGATCGTGGTGAAGATGAACAGCATGCTGAGCACCCGCGCCGCGACGTTGGCGCTGTAACCGACATCGATCAGATAGGCGATGAAATGTTGGCCGAGTCCGGCGAAGAGCGAGGCGAACAGAAACTGCACCAGTGTAATAAGCCACATCGAGCGGCCGCGTAAGGCCTCGCCGATTTCGAGGCCGGGAAGTTCGATGGGGGTGGGCGCCGGTTCGGCGGCGGAACGTTCCGGCTCAGGCTGGGTGGCCGGGCGCGTCCGCACGAATGCGATCAGCAGGGGAATGGTGATGAGGAGCATCGGCGTCGCGACCAGGAGGTAGCCGAACTTCCATCCATGGGCGGAAATCGCCCAGTTCGTGACCGGCGTCATCACCGCGCCGCCGATCGACGCACCCGCCAGCGCGATTCCCATCGCGAGCCCGCGCCGCTCATGGAACCAGTTCGCGAGCACCAATGAAGACGGGATGCCGGTGCAGGCGACGAAACCCACTCCGAGCAGCAGATTGCATGAAAAGAATTCGGGAAATGTATGGGTGCGGGTAATAAGGATGTATCCGGACGCGACCAGCGCGACCCCCGCGACCATTACCTGGCGCGCATCGATGCGATCCAGCAGCCATCCGACCACCAGACCGAACGCACCCGCCGACAGCGCCGATGCGGCGAATCCCGACGATAGCCGCGCGCGCGTCCATCCGAAATGCTGCAAGACCGGAGTAAAGAAAACCGCGCCGGTGTTGGCGCCGCCGCCCCATACGAAAAACCAGGAGACGAACAGTACGGCGACGACCAGCCATGCCCCCGGAGCTTCTTTCTTATTCATCGTGACCCCATGCGCTAGAAGGGCGAGTCTACTGCATCGGCGGCATTGGCGGGAACCGGATTTTTTGCTCACTTGAATCCGGCGATCAAGAGAGCCCTTGGCGTTGCGATTCGAGGTTCCTCCTTGGGAGTTTCTCGCGGGATCGAGTCGTGTTTGTGACGAAATTCGAATTTCATCCGGGTCCGAGCGAGCATCGAGTGGGCCCTATCAGTACTTTCATTTGCGAACGACTATCCGAGCGCGATCCCCAAGACAAATGGAACAAGATTTTCTGATCCAGCGCTATCGCAAAGCCTATCGCGAACAGGTCTTCGACCTGATGCGTGCCGCGTTTGCCCCCGATTTCGTCGAGCGGATGGTTTTGCAATGGGATTGGAAATACGATTCGAACCCATTCAATCGCGAGGCCGAGGAGGCGCGGCGTGGCAGCCACCATCGCTTATCGGCGTCGGTCCGCGCCGCTGCCGAGGCGTCTGATCTCAAGAACCTGGATCTGGATCTTGATTCGGACTCCGGCGCGGAGCCCTACTGCCTGCTTCTGAGAAAGGCGGGAGATCTGGTTGGAATGATCGGCGCGCTTCCGCAACGGTTCATGATTGGCGGCAGCGAACACTGGGTCTCTGATGGATGTGATTTCGCGGTGCATCCCAAGTTTCGCGGCCAACAGCTTTCAATCCGCCTCGGCAAAGTGCTTGCGGCGGACAACGTGATCATTCAAGGGTGGTCGAACGCGGCGGGCCGGCGCTCCTCCCGAAGCCTATTGCGCGGCTTAAGCGATACCTCCGGCGGCAATCAGGAGAGCTCGGCGGGCCTCCATTCGACTCGGATGCGTCTGATGCCGCTCTTCAAACCAATCGATTTTCGAAGCCTCGCCGCATACCTTTCGAAGAACCATCTGCTCCGGAAGACCATCGAAATTCTTACCGAGTCAATCGACGGATTGCGCAGATCAGTCGTGAAACTGCCGTCGATGCCGGCTATCCGAATCCAGGAGTCGCATTCCTTTGATGACCGTATCGATCACCTCTGGAACCGTGCCCGCAATGATTACCCGGTTATCGCAGTTCGCGACCACAGATATTTGCACTGGCGATTCGTGTCGCGTCCCGATGCCTCGTACCGCTACCTCATAGCGCTGCGAGAGAATGACATCGTCGGTTACTCTAGTGTTCCGCCTCGCCGAACGTGATGGGATGCGTTGCGGCTACGTCGTTGACTATCTGATCGAGAATCAGTCGACGGCGGTGTTCTCGCTCCTGTTGAATGAGGCCGAAGATCGCATGACCCGCGACGGGGCCAAGGCCATCATTTGTGCGATTGCTCCGGCGCGATTTCGATCGACCCTCTGGCGCAACGGATTTTATGCCGCGCGGCTCGGCACCACGCCCAACCTCGAAGCCGGCGTCCATGCGGTCGATCCGGCGCTAAAGCCTTTCACCGATTTATCGCGATGGTTCGTGACGATGGGTGACGGCAGCCTCGAACTCTCCTACTAGTTTTCATTTGAGGTAGTGATTTAAGCCGGCGGCGGTTGTAACCCGACCACTGTTCGAGAACTGAAGGCGATGTGTTACTATGTAGCACATGAAGGGAAACACTATCACGGTCCGACTTGATGACGATCTGCTGCCCCTGCTCGATGAACTTCGCAAGAGTTCCGGCCAAACTCGCAGCGACGTGATCCGCGAGGCCTTGAAACGCCACTTGGCGCAACGTCGTTTTGAACAACTAAGGCGCCGCGTTATGCCGTTCGCGGAGGCGAGGGGGTATTTGACTGATGAGGACGTTTACAAAGTCGTTTCGTGAAGGTTTTCCCCGATACCAATGTCATTGCGAGTGCGTTCGGTACGCGTGGATTATGCGCGGATGTCTTCGCACTTATTATCGAGCAGCACGAATTAATAATCGGTGAGGTGGTTCTTCGGGAACTGGAAAGTGTCCTGCGAAGAAAGTTCAAAGTACCTGCGGGACTGGCGTCAGAGCTGGACGGTTTCCTCTGCCAGTATGCAGTTCAGCCACTCCCACAAAAACTTCCCAATCTGCGCCTCAAAGATCATAACGACCTCCTGGTTATCGCTTCGGCACTGCACGCTGGTGCGGACATCGTCGTAACTGGAGACAGTGAGATGCTGCGCCTGGAAGACAAGCCCATACCGATTGTCAGTCCGCGAGAATTTTGGACCTTGGCTAGTCGCCGGAAGAATAAGCGCTAAACTTATTTGCCGTGAGTGGATGGCAGGAAATATCGGCGCAGTTTTATGGCAACCGGCTGCTGTTTGGCGATCCCAACGAACGTGGCATCGTCGCGGTTGAAATCGCCTCGCGCACCGACGTCGAGATCTTCAAGCGCGACAGTGACCGCATCACGCGCGAGCGGCGACCCATTCAGCTTTTCGCGATCGTCGAGAATCGCGACGCCCTGCGCGGCTTCAAAGCGCCTCATCAAGTAACTGAGCTGAAGGGGGATTTTCGATTTCGTCACCTGGTCACCCTCGCCTCGAGCGAAGCGCTGGAGGACCTGAAGCGCCATCTCAAGAAAGTCACCGGCAAGACTTCCGGCTCGCCCGAGGCGCCCTATCTACTGCTTTCCGATCCGGTCGAGCAGTACCTGATGCTGACCGGCATGACGCATTTCATCGGGATGGAATTCGGCCAGCTGCGCCGCCTGCAACTTCATATCGAGACCTACATCACTTCTGGGTTCGAGTTTGCTTCGGCGGCGCGCGAGGGCGATCGCATCGTCGCGATCGCGATCGCCGACAATACGGGCTTCGAGCACGTGATTCGCGGCGATTCGATGGACGAGCGCGCTATGCTCGCCGAACTGGTGCGCATCATCCGCGAGCGCGATCCCGATGTTATCGAGGGGCACAATCTGTTCCGCGCGAATCTCGAATACCTCGAGCATCGCGCGCGCAAGCTGGGAGTCAAACTCGCGCTGGGACGCGACGGCAGCGTGATGTACGCGCGCCCCGCGCGCCTGCAAATCGCCGAGCGTACCATCGCGTATCGCAAGTTTGACGCCTACGGGCGCAACCTCGTCGATACGTGGATACTCGCGCAGCATTACGATATCGGCAGCCGCGAGCTCGAAGGCTTCGAGTTGCGCGACCTCGCGAAGCATCTCGGCGTCACGCGCGAGGGCCGCGTCTATCTCGACGCGACGCGCACCAGTCATTACTTCGACAACGATTGCGAGGCGCTGTTTCAGTCCGCGCTCGAAGAGGTGCGCGAGACCCGTGACATCGCGGAAGCGCTGTCCGCCAGTTACTTCGTGCAGGCGCAGATTTTTCCGTACTCCTATCAGAACGCGATCCTGCGTGGAAACGCGACCAAGATCGACGCGCTGATGATGCGCGCCTATCTCGCGGACCAGTATTCGATTCCGGCCGGCGGCGAGCCCAAGGCATTCGCGGGCGGCTACACCGAGATGCGCCGCTGCGGCGTCGCGCGCAACGTTTTCCATTGCGATGTCACATCTTTGTATCCCTCGATGATGCTCGAATTCGGCCACGCACCCGCGTCCGACGCGCTCGGCGTGTTTCTCAAGATGCTCAGTGATCTGCGCAGCTTCCGCATCAAGGCGAAGGCGCTCGCGCGCGAACTCCATGGAAGCACGCGGCGCAATATCGAGGCGCTGCAACAGACCTTCAAGATTCTCATCAATTCGTTTTATGGCTACCTCGGCTTCTCGATGGGCCATTTCAGCGATTTCGACCAGGCCAGCGCGGTCACGCGGCGCGGGCGCGAACTGATTCAGTCGGCGATCGATGAGCTGGAAAAACGCGACGCGAAAATGATCGAGGTCGACACCGACGGCATCTACTTCGTGCTGCCCGGCAACTCCGACAGCGACTCCGAGGCCGAGGCGATGCTGGCGGAGATCGCGGCGACCATGCCGGCCGGCATCAAGCTGGAGATCGATGGCAAATACGCTGCCATGTTTTCCTACAAAATGAAGAACTACGTGCTGCTCGACGGAGCCGGCGAGATGACGATTCGCGGCTCGGGGCTGAAATCGCGCGGCCTCGAGCGCTTCCAGCGCCGCTTCATGGAGGAGATGTTCCTGCTCCTGATGACCGATCGCCATATCGAGCTGCAAAATCTATTCGCCGGCTATCTCGCGAAGATTGCCGCGCATGAAATCGGAATCGATGCGTTGATGAAGACCGAGACGCTGCAGGACTCGCTCGACAACTATCGCGCGAAAGTCGGCGGCAAGCGCCGTAACGCCGCGGCCGCATATGAGCTGGCGCTGAAATCCTCCCGTGCGTATGTGGCCGGCGATCAAGTTTCATATTACGTCACCGGGCGCGGCACCAAGGTTAAAGTCGCGACCGCCGCGAAGCTGGTCGGCGAGTACGACGCGACCCGTCCCGACGAGAACATCGAGTACTACCAGGCCAAGCTCACCGACCTGTTCGAAAAATTCAGCATCTTCGCCTCCAGGCCCGGACTCTTTGCGGTCACCGAACTCGAAGTTGCCGAAGCCGGCGAAGCTTCGCAGCAGGATTTTTTTTCGACTCCGGAAAAATAGCGCGGCGGTTGCTCAGTTGTGATTGAAACCGCCGGCCTCGCTTTCGCTTAGCGGCTGCGCCAACGGATGCTTTTCGAGCAGCGCGAGCGAACGCTTGATATCCTCGAGCAAAATGTCGCCGAGGTCCTGACTCACGCCGTGGCGAATCAGGATCCGCTGCACCACGAGGTCTTCGCGATCGGGCGGCATCGAGTACGCGGGCACCTGCCATCCACGTGCGCGCAAGCGATCCGACAGATCGTAGAGACTGAAGCCGTAGTCGCGGCCTTCCCGCAGCGTCCAGCATACCGCAGGAAGTCCGCCGTTGCCGTCATGGATGATCTTGAAGGGCGTCATCGCACCAATCTGGTGCGCGAGATGACGTGCGGTCTGGTAGCAGCGGGTTTGAACTTTCCGATAGCCCTCAAATCCGAGCCGTAGGAAATTGTAGTACTGACATACGATCTGGCCGGCCGGACGCGAGAAGTTGAGCGCGAAGGTCGGCATGTCGCCGCCCAGATAGTTCACATGAAAGATCAGCTCCTCGGGCAGGTCCGCGCGATCGCGCCATATCACCCATCCAACGCCGAGCGGTGCGAGGCCGAATTTATGCCCCGAGGTGTTGATTGACTTTACCCGCGGCAGGCGGAAGTCCCATACCACCTCGGGCTGGCAGAATGGGGCAAGAAAGCCGCCGCTGGCGGCGTCGACGTGGATCGGAACATCGGGCCCCCCGCCTTTCGCGAGGTCGTCGAGTGCGCGCGCGATCTCCTGTACCGGCTCGTATTGGCAGCTCATCGTGAGGCCGAGGGTCGGGACCACCATAATGGTGTTCTCATCGCAGCGCGCGGCCGCCTGCTCCGGCGTCATCATGAGGCGATCGCCTTCCACCGGAACTTCGCGTACTTCGACATCGAAATAGCGTCCGAATTTATGCCAGCAGACCTGGACCGGGCCGCAGACCAGATTGGGTTTGTCAGCAGGCTTGCCGAGCGCCTTCATGCGCGCGCGCCAGCGCCATTTCGCAGCGAGGCCTCCAAGCATCGCGGCTTCGCTGGAGCCGGTGGTGGAACATCCGATGGTGTTGGCGGCCTCGGGCGAATTCCACAGGTTGGCGAGGATATGGACGCACCGCGCCTCGATCTCGGCGGTTTGTGGATACTCGTCCTTGTCACACATGTTCTTGTCGATACATTCCGCCATCAGCGCGTGGATTTCCGGTTCGATCCAGGTGGTGCAGAAGGTCGCGAGGTTCTGGCGCGAATTGCCGTCGAGTAGCAGCTCGTCATGGATTAACGCATAGGCGCTGCGCGGCGAGCGCTCCTCATGCGGGATTTTGTATTTGGGAACCGAGAGCGAGAGGTCGCTGGAGGCATAGAGCATATCCGAAGCGCTGCGCTCCGGGTCGTGCGTGCGATGAAGTGACATTCGATTGCTCCTTTGCTTTTGATCGCTGGTGCGGGAGTGCGCGGTAGCCGCTCCAGATGATTTACGGTCTTGATGGCCTAGTCCATCGTCATTGCATAGTGAGGTGGGATTATTTACGCCACCTTTCACGCTGGCGCGGGCGAGGCCAGTTGCGCGATACTCACCGCAGTTCGGGAGGATTCCCAGATGGCCGAAGAAAAATCATCATCTAAGCCGCAACTCGATTGGGACAAGGCGCGCAAGTTTCTGTTCCAGGTGAACAACGACATCGGGGCCGCGATGCTCGGTGCGATGAACTACCTCGGCGACCGGCTCGGCATCTTCAAGGCCCTGGCCGATGCGGGATGGGTGACCAGCCACGAGCTCGCGGATCGCGCGAAGCTCAACGAGCGCTACGTCCGTGAATGGCTCGGGGCGGTGACTTCGGCAGGCTATGTCACCTACGATCCGTCCACGAAGAAATACATGCTGCCGCCTGAGCACGCGATGGTGGTGGCGCGCGAGGAGTCGCCATTTTTCATGGGCGGCTTCATGGAAATGGTGATCCCGAACGTCACGATGGCGCCGAAGATCGCCGAGGCGTTTCGCAACGGCGGCGGCGTTTCGCAGGCTGAGTATCCGCCCGAGACGTGGGAAGCGATGGAGCGCTCCTCGGCCGGGATGTATCGCAATCAACTCATCAAGAAGTGGCTGCCGACGATGCCGCAGGTGGTCGAGGTTCTCAGCAATGGCGGCACGGCGGCGGACATCGGATGTGGCAGCGGTCGAGCCGTGATCGCCATCGCAACCGCATTTCCGAAGGCGAAAGTTTTTGGCTTCGATGTGCATCCGGGATCCGTCGAACGCGCCAAAGCGAATGCGCAAGCGGCGGGCGTCGCGGATCGCGTCACCTTCGAAGCGCGCGATGCGACCAAGCTCCCGGAGAATCAGTTCGATTTCATTTCGACCTTCGACGTGGTGCATGACTCCGTGAATCCGGTGGCGCTGCTGAAATCGATCAAGCGCGCGATGAAGAAGGACGCGACCTATCTGATGCTTGAGGTCAACGTGTCCCCCAACCTCGAGGACAACATCGGGCCGACCGGCAAGATGATGTATTCCGTCAGCACGCTTTATTGCATGACGGTATCGCTCGCGCATGGCGGAGCGGGCATCGGCGCATGCATGGGCGAGCCGAAGGCGCGCGAGCTGGTGGCGGAAGCGGGATTTACGCAGTTCCGGCGACTTCCGATCGAGGACATGTTCTCCGCTCTGTACGAGGTTCGCGCGTAATCGAGACATCGCGTGATGCGACATCGCGTGTCGCAAAGTCGCGCACAAGTGTTTCATCAAAGCGCTGAACTGAGCGCATAAATTGGCGCGTCGCTTGCTCCCTCTAACGAGAGGGGGGACCGGCGTCTGCGCGTTCCACGAACATTTTCATCGTTCGCTCTCGCTTGCATCATTTTGATTTGCGCGACTGCTTCGGCGTTCGCCG
>CAWFBH010000023.1:0-136988 GCA_963814035.1 uncultured delta proteobacterium | reverse complement strand
CAAAAGCGACTTTTTGGCGAATATCTTGACTTTAAGGTCACCAGCGCTTACCACTAATTGCAAGTGGATCGGGTCTCTCGGTCGGCGTCCGGCCTCGGGTAAACCGGGGCTGTTCGCTTTCAAGGGAACACTTTCAAACCCCAATCATCGATTTCTCCTTTCGGGCTTCGTCGAAACTTAGATTGGATTATCGGGAATATTCTCGACTGAGATCCGGGCAAGAGCGTCTCCTGGCCGAGAGGGCGGGCGACCAGATCGGCCAACTGCATTCCTGTCGAATTGCACTTCTTGTCTGAAAATCGAACTTCGAAAGGAAGCGGATGGCCCCAGATGTTGTGGCCTGCGCAGGTGCGACGAAATGATAATTCCAAATCCTGATCTTCTCTTTTCCCGCGGCTCTCAACGACAATGTAAGTCTGGCGCGTCTCCTGATGCGCATCTTTAACGAAGCCAAAGGTTCGTTCCAGACAAGATGTCAGTGCCATTTCGTACGGATTGTCGGGATGCGCGTACTGTGCGACCAGCGCGGTTTTTTGAATCACGGCGGCGACCAGGGTGAAAGGGGCATTTTGGACAAAGCTCGTGAGATCGGTCAGAAATCGTGGCCCCCGGAGGGGATCCCGAACAAATGCGAAATCTCCTCTTCTTTTTCTGATGTCTCGCTCGTGCATGACCACCATGTCGTGGCCAAATGTGTCAAATTTTAGTTTGAGCAAATGTTCGACGGCATTTGCGTAGGTCGCCTTTTCAAAAATCGCGAAGGCAACCACAAAAATCGGATAGTTGGGATCAATCGACGTGAGGCTGTGATCGCCGCTTTCATCGACGTAAACGATGTAATCGCTGCCGTTCATCCTCGTTGTGTAAAATAGATGTTCGCCATTAGTTAGCGCAATGTGACAAGTTCCGACCGCCGCCAATCGCAAGGATCGCGGCGTGTCCGTCGAGCATGACCTGTTTCCGCTTTTTTCGACGGGGCCAATCGCCGCAACTTCCGCGTCTCATGGACTTGTCAAACGCGCGACATAAATGAACACTGGTTTCGATGCCTGATATCGCCGACATCCGCCGCGATTTTGTGTCGCTCGCCGCGCGCGAGCCGATTCCGCTCGCCCGGGGAGCGCTGCTCATCGCACAAGAGGAATACCCACAACTCGACCTCGACATTTATATGGACAAGATCGCGGCGCTGGCGCGCGAGGCCGAGCTGGTGGTGAAGGTCGGCAACGACACCATCGAAAAGATCCAGCTCCTGTCGCATTTTTTGTTCGAGCAGAAGGGCTTCGAAGGCAATCGCGAGGAATACGCCGACCCGCGCAATTCGTTTCTGAATGAGGTAATCGATCGCCGCCGCGGCATCCCGATCACGCTGTCAGTCCTCTATCTCGAAGTGGGACGGCGGCTCGGCCTCAACCTCTATGGCGTGGGGTTCCCGACTCATTTCCTGGTCAAGGCGGTCGACGAACGCGGCGAGCTGATCATCGATCCCTTTTATGACGGCGCGATCCTGACGCTGGAGGAAATTCGGGCGCGGCTTACCCAGGTCTACGGCCAACCGGTCGAGGTTTCGCCGGCGCACCTGAAGCCGGTCGGCACCCGCCACATCCTGGTGCGGATGCTGCGCAACCTGAAGGCCGTTTACCTCAAAGGTGGCGACTCGACGCGCGCGCTGTCGGCGCTCGATCGCATCCTGCTGCTTGACCCGCGCTCACTCGAAGAGCTGATGGAGCGCGGCGCGCTGTACGAAAGCCTCGAATGCTTTAAGGCCGCGCTCGACGATTTTCAAAGTTTTCTCTCGCAGGCGCCCGACCACACCGCCTCGGAAACCGCGCGCGAGGCCGTGCTGCGGCTGTCGCGTCAGGTCGATCGGATCAACTGAGCAGCAGATTCTGGATTAGGTGGCGGAAGTTCCTAACAAAGCCGACTTCTTCGAGGCGAGCCGCGCAGGGGTCGCCGACCTCGAACTGCGCCGCAAGCTGGAGAATGCGAGCGGTCGTCATCTCGAACACGTTGCGGAGATGCGCGCCGAGTTTCCGCCGTTCGAGGCCGAACGCGACCGCGCGCGCGCCATCAAGGAAGAAACCATCGCGCATCTCGACCAGTATCTCATCGCGCTCAAGGCGAAGCTCGAAGCCAACGGATGCGTCGTGTTCTTCGCCGCCGATGCGGCCCAGGCGCGCGAGTACATTCTCGAGGTAGCGAAAAAGAACGATGTGAAGCGGGTGGTCAAAGGCAAATCGATGACCACCGAGGAGATCGGCCTCAACAATTCGCTGATGCGCACCGGCATCGAGGTCACCGAAACCGACCTCGGCGAGTACATCGTGCAACTGCGCCACGAGCCGCCCTCGCACATCATCACGCCCGCGATTCATTTATCGAAGGAAGACATCGGCCAGCTCTTCGCCGACAAGCTGCACACGCCGTACACCGCCGAGCCCGAGGAGCTGACGGCGCACGCGCGCGAAAAGCTGCGCTCGATTTTCCTTGCGGCCGAGATGGGCATCACCGGCGTCAATTTCGCGATCGCGGAAACCGGTACGCTGGTGGTGATAGAGAACGAAGGCAATGGACGGCTGTCGAGCACGCTGCCGGAAATTTTCATCGGCGTGATGGGCATCGAAAAAGTAATTCCCAAGCTCGAGGACGTCAGCCATTTCCTCGAAGTCCTAGCGCGGACCGCGACCGGTCAGAAGCTCACTACCTACACCAATTTCATCAACGGGCCGCGGCGCAAGGCTGAAATCGACGGACCGCGCGAGGTTCACGTCGTCATTCTCGACAACGGGCGCAGCGCGATGCTGGCTGACCCGGTGATGCGCGAGGCGCTCTACTGCATTCGATGCGGCGCGTGCCTCAACGTATGTCCGATTTACCGGCGCATCGGTGGGCATGCGTACAATTCCACCTATCCGGGGCCGATCGGATCGATCATCAGCCCGAATCTGTTCGGCAGCGCGGCCGGTCACTTGCCGTTCGCGTCCACTCTATGTGGCGCGTGTCGCGATATCTGTCCGGTGCGGATCGACATTCCGCGCCTCCTGCTGCATCTGCGCTGGAAAGAAACCGAGGGGCAGAGCAACCTCAAGTGGCCGCGCGCGGCGACTCGGGTGCGCAAAGGCGCGCGGCGATTTGCGAAGCTTGCGCGTCATCCGCGGATGATTCGGGCATTGGGGAAAATCGGCGCCTGGATGCTGCGCCCGTTTTCGCGCGACGGCTGGCTGACGCGGATGCCGCCGCCGTTCAGCGCCTGGACGAAGATTCGCGACTTTCCACGGCCGCATCCGCATAACCTGCGCAAACCGCCGGATACCGCGGCCTAGGATCGTGGCGGAGTTCTACAAACTGCTCGCGCGCGTCAAGGGCGCATTGGAAAAACCGCAGGCGCCGGCCGCGCATGAAAATCATGCCGCGCCGCCGCCGGTTCCGGTCGCCTCGGTCGCGCAGCGCGCCGAACTGGTATCGAGCTTTCGCGCGCGAGCTGCAAGCCGTGAGTGGACGCTTCCTCGGGAGTCTTAGCGCGCAGCAGGCCGCCGCGAGCGTGGCCGCTCTGGCGCGCGACAATGCCGCCAAGAGCGCCGCGATTGGCGAGGGCGTGGTGACGAAGATGTCGCTGTTCAGCGCGGCGCTCGAAGCCGCCGGATGCACGCTGATGAAGCCGCGCGGCATCGACAAGGGACACGAGAGCGACCGCGCCGCGATGATCGCGCAGTTCGCCAACTGCGACATTGGCGTGGCGGAGGCGCACTTCGCGATCGCCTCGACCGGCACTTTCGCGGTGATGACCGCCGAGGCGCGTCCGAGCTCGCTGACTCTGCTGCCGCCGATCAGCGTCATCATCGTGAATATCGAACGCGTGGTGCCCAACCTCGCCGCCGCCATCGCGGGTTTCGGCGTCGATGCGATCGCGACCAATCGCATCTCCTTCATCACCGGGCCCAGCCGCACCGCCGACATCGAAAAGCGCATCGTGATGGGGGTGCACGGTCCCAAAATTCTCTACGGCGCGATAATCTGGCCCGACTGATGAATGAAGTAGTGCTCTTCCCAACCTGCCTCGGCGAGGAATTTTTTCCTGAGGCGCGCGATGCCGCAACCGCTGTGATCGAGCGCCTGCGGGTGAAGGTGCGCGCGATGCCGAACGCGTTCTGCTGCGGGCAGGCGGCCTTCAACGAGGGCTTTCGCGCCGAGGCCAAACAGCTCGCGCGCCGCTTTCTCGAATCGTGCGAGCCCGGCACGCCGGTTGTCATCCCCTCGGGCTCGTGCACCAGCATGGTAAAAATTTTCTATCGCGACCTGCTCGCCGATGATCCTGAGCTCCTCGCCAAGGCCGATGCGATTCGCCCGTGGGTGTTCGAATTCTCGCAATTCCTGGTCGATGTGCTGAAGGTGAAATACGTGGGCGCGCGCTTCGAGCATACTGTGACTTATCATCCCTCGTGCCACCTGATGCGCGAACTGGGAGTGCGCGAGCAGCCGCGCGCCTTGCTCTCGGCGGTGAACGGAATTCGCGTCGTCGAGCTGCGCGATCGCGAGGAATGCTGCGGCTTCGGCGGATTGTTTTCGGTCAAGTTCCCGCACATCTCGGGCGCGATGCTGGATGACAAGATGACGCGCATTCGCGAGAGCGGCGCCGAAGTGATCGTCTCGAACGACTGCGGATGTCTGATGCAGATTGGCGGCGGGCTGCATCGCGCGGGCGACAAGGTCGAGACGCGTCACCTTGCGGAGATCCTCGCCGCACGCTAGGAAGCCACATCTTCATACGGAGAGAATGACAATGTTCGTTCGCAACGCGTGGTACATCGCGGCATGGTCCGACGAAATCGCCGAGCGCCCCCTCGCGCGACGCATCCTCGGCGAGCCGATGGTCCTCTTTCGCGATTCTTCGGGCGCGGTCGCCGCGCTGCAGGATCGATGCTGCCACCGCGGCGCGCCGCTCTCGTTGGGCGAAGTGGTTCCGCGCGGCATCCAGTGCGGCTATCACGGCCTGGTCTTCGATTCATCGGGAAAATGCGTGCTGGTGCCCGGCGATCACAAGGTACCGCCGGGCGCGCAGGTGAAAACTTATCCGGTGGTGGAGCGCGACGCCTTCGTATGGGTCTGGATGGGCGACGCCGGAGAAAGCTGATCGCGCGCAAATCATCCGCTATCCCTACCACAACGATTCCAGCGCGTGGCCGCATCAACATACGATGATGCATCTGCGCGCCGACTACCTGCTCGTGCTCGACAACCTGATGGACCTTTCCCATCTGGGCTACGTGCACAAAGGTACCGTCGGTGGCGACGCGAATACTCACGTCGAGGCGAAAATGCGCACCGTGCGCACCCCCAACGGCGTCAGGTTCGAGCGCTGGATGCTCGATTCGATACCGCCGCCGACCTACGTCAAGACGGTCGGCTTCAAGGGCAACGTCGATAGATGGCAGGAGCTCGAATTCGTCGCGCCCAACTCTGTGATTGCAATGGAATGGCGCCATCGATGCCGGAACCGGCGCACTGCACGACTGGAAGTATAGTCAGCCCGCGCGAGAATTGTTTCTCGTTCCGGCTGTTTCACGGCATCACGCCCGCGACCGAGACCACCAGTTACTACTTCTGGTCATCGGCGAATGGCTACAACCAGGATGATCCGAACGCGACACAGCAACTCTTCGACGAGATCGCGAGGACCTTCGAGCAGGACCGGGCAGTCCTCGAAGCGCAGCAGGAGCGCCTGACCGAGATTCCTGATGGTCCGCTAGTGGAGATTCATGGCGACGCGGCCCGCATCCACGCCCGCCGCGCCATCGATCGGCTGGTCGCGAGTGAGCAGCGTTGACCAACTCAGTGGTGCTCGAGGACGTAGGAGCCCGGCGCAGGGCCAATCGGCGGATAAGCGGAATTTCCCACTTTCGTCGGAGCCGGACGCTCCTCGCCGGAACGCGTACCCATCCACTTCAGCCAGTGATCCCACCAACTGCCGCGATTGTCGGTCGCGCCTCGAAGCCATAGGTCGGCGTCGTCTGGTAGCCGCGAGTTAGTGAAGTAGTGCGACTTCAGATTTCCCGGCGGACTCACCAGGCTCTGCACGTGGCCGCTCGAATTGAGGACGAACTCGACCTTGCCGCCGAATAGCGGCGTCGCCCGATAGCATGAATGCCAGGTGCAGATGTGATCGGTCTGACCGGCGAGCAGATACATATCGGTTTTGATTTTGCGCAGGTCGATCGGCGTGCCGAGGATCTCGACCGCGCCCGGATTCGCAAGCGGGTTGTCGAGGAACAGATTGAGGAAGCCTTCGTGGAGCTTGGCCGGGAGATTGGTCGAGTCGCCGTTCCAATAGAGAATGTCGAACGCGGGCGGCTGCTCACCCATCAGGTAGTTGTTGACCCAGTAATTCCACACCAGGTCGTTGGGGCGCAGCCACGCGAACACCCGCGCCATGTCCTCGCCGGCGAGAACGCCCTTTTTGCGCGAGCGCTCGATCGCGTCCTTTACGATTTCTTCGGTCGCGAACATCCCGGTCATCGAGGGGAGGCTGGTATCGAGCATCGTCACCAGCAGCGTGCCGGCATTGACGCGTTTGTCGCCGATGGCCGCGAGATGACCAAGGGTTAGCGAGGTGGTGATACCGCCCGCGCAAATCCCGAGCACGTTGCAATCGGGACTGCCGCTGACTTCGCAGGCCACCGCCATCGCTTTCTGGCAGGCCTCGACGTAATCATCGAGGCTCTTGTCGCGCAGCGCCGTGGTCGGATTGCGCCAGCTGATCGCGAAGACCTGCACGCCGTGCTCGAGCGCGTATTCGATGAAGCTGCGCTTGGGCGCGAGATCCATGATGTAGAATTTGTTGATCTGCGGCGGAATCAGCAGCAGCGGCCGAGCGAAAACTTTCTGCGCGCGAGGCTGGTACTGGATCACCTCGCAAAGATCGCCGCGATAAATCACCGCGCCGGGCGTGACGCCGAGATTCTTGCCAACTTCGAAAGGCCGCTTGTCGACCTGGGCCGGCATCGCGCCATTGTTGATGACGTCGCCGAAAAAGTTGCGAATCCCGCGCACCAGGCTCATCCCGGCGGTGTCGAAGACGTGCTTCAGCGCGCCGGGATTGCCGATCAGGGTGTTGGTCGGTGCGAGCGCCTCGGTGATCAGCATCGTCGCGAAGCGAAGCTGCTCCGCATCCTGCCAATGGATGCTCTGGTCCTCCTGCACGAGGTCGAGCAGCGAGTTGCGCCACGCGAGGTAGCTCTGCATCACGCGCTTGTAGATCGGATTTTGCGCGAATGCGGGATCGGCAAAACGCTTGTCACTCGCGGCGGGCGCGATCTCCGAATTGCCCATCCCGATCTGGACCAGATCGATGGCGAGCTGCCCCATCCGCGACATTACGGAATCGGGGCGCGAGCTGAGGAAGCGACCGAGCTCGGCGACCATCCCGAGCAACTGCTTGGGTTGCAGATCGATGAACGGATTGGCGCCGAGGATCGAATTGATCGCCGGATGGTCTTCGTTCACCGTCTCATGAACGGTCATCTTCGGAGCCGCAGCCATAGCAATCTCCCCTTTGAAGCAGAAGCCTACATAGCAAGCAGTTCAAGGCCATGGGAAAACATCGTGGGGGCCGACAGCGCGATGTCTTCCCAATGCGGGTCGTCGCGTTTTCCGCGCCGATGCAGCATCACGTTGAAACAAGTGATGACGCCGAAACGATATCCCGCAAACGCGCGGAACCAGCGCACCTGATCCGCCGGAATCGGAACCCCCGCGCTCTTCGAGTAGATGTCCACGATTTCGTCCGGGGTCAGCGGCGTCGCGGTCTGGACCGTGCCGTTCTCCACGAAGCTCGCGCGATCGGCGAAGAAGCTTATCCATCCGAGGTCGAGCAGCGTCGGCCCGATCATCGAGATCTCCCAATCAATCACCGCGCTGACCTTGTGGTCGTTGAACAGGATGTTTGAGAACTGGAAGTCACCGTGAACGATGCCGACGCGCGGGTTGGCCGGCAACGACGAGCGCAACTTTTCGCGCAGCTCCGGCCCGCGCGCGACGACTTTCGGATCCAGGGTGTCGCGATCGAGCAGATGGTCGAGGCGCTTCATCTCTTCGCTCAGCTCGGTGACGCTGCCCCATGCGTCGCGGCGCGGCTCCCATGGCACGCGATGGAGCGTGGCCAGCGTTTCGATCCCGGTGCGCGCATAGGCGCGCGCTTCTTCAGCGGGCAGCACGACATCGGCGAGCTTGAACCCGTCAACGAAGCCATCGACGAAATATGGCCGCCCGAAAAATTCCGCCTCGTCGCCATGCCACAGGATCGGAGGCACCGGGACGTCGGTGTCCGCGAGCGACTTCATGATGCGCGCCTGGCGGACCACATCGGCGGGGCCGGCGATCCTCACGCCTTCGGGCGCCACGCGCAGGACCAGCTTGCCCGATGGACCACCGCTGGTGGTGCGCTCGAGCATGAAGCTGTAGCCGAATCCCGCATGACCGGGGAGCGGCGTGACCTCGCTGATGCGCGCGCCGGGGTCGCCGGTCTTCGCGCGCACCATCGTGGTGGCCTGACGAGTTATCTCATCGATACTTGCCGGCATCGTTCAGCCCTTCATACCAACTTGGGCGTGCGCGGGATGCAGGCTCTTGGCGGCGCTCGGTCGCGCATCGACGCGCTTGAACCATGCATTCACATTCTTCAGCGACGGATCGATTTTCTGGCCGACGCCGGCGCCGAAATCGAGCGCCGCAAACAGGATGATATCGGCGATGGTGAAGCGGTTGCCCGCGATGTACTCCTTGCCCTCGAGCTGGCCATCCAGCCACTTCAAGTTATCTTGCACGGTGGCTTTCATTCCCGGCGCGCCTTCCGGAATCAGGCGCATGCGGCCGTTGAAAAGCTGCTGGCCTTCCGCGAAGCGAAACCCGTTGTACAGGAACTCCGTGATCTTCAGCTCGATGCGGCGCTGCCACATGCGCGCCTCCGCACGCTCCTCGGCATTGCTGCCGATGAGAGGAGGATTGGGATGCTTCTCTTCAAGGTATTCCCAAATCGCGACGGTCTCGCCGATACACTTGCCGTTGTCGAGTTCGAGCGCGGGAAGCTGTCCGCCCGGATTGCGATCGGTGTAGGGAGGCTTGCGATTTTCACCCTTCATCAAGTCGACATCCTTGCGCTGAATGTCGATTCCCTTCTCGGCCATGAACATGCGCATCGCGCGCGGATTGGGTCCAAACGAATCGTACAGATACATGATGTCCTCTCTTATGTCCGCAAGACGCGGGCGCGTGAACTATACAACAGTCATCGCGATCGCGGGTAACAGCAAATTCGACTCATCATGCTCACGTGTGTTGCCTGTGCCCCCATGCGTATGTAGGAATTTGCTATGCGATTTTGCCCGCACTGCGGGGCGCCGCTCATGGCAGGCGCAAAATTTTGTGTCGAATGTGGCAAGGCGGTAAGCGAGGGTGCCGCGCCGGGCGCATCGGTTGCGTCGGTGGTCAGAGTCAGGCGCCGCCCAAGCCTCCATCCACCACCGGCGTCCAGCTCACCACCGCGTTCATCGTGGTGTTCCTCGGGATCACGATCCTCGGCCTCGGAGCCGCGGCGTATCTCTATCTGCGTCCGATGGCGCCGCGCGCAAATGGCGAGCGCGCCGCGAAGCGCCGGCCCCTCGGATCAGGGCGCGAATGGCCAGGCGCCGGGAGCCGCGCCCTCGCAAGGTGATGCGTCGCTGCCGCCGGGACATCCGAAGATCGAGCTGCCGACCGAGGCGCGCACCTTCATCGACAAGGTCGAGAAGGACGCCAACGACAAGCCCGACGATATCGCCGCATGGGTGAAGCTCGGCACCGTCACCATGCGCGCCGCGTTGTTCGATAATTCCTACTATAAGAAGGCCTCCGAGGCGTATGCGCACGTGCTGAAGCTCGATCCCGAGAACACCGATGCGCTGCGCGGAATTGGCGACATCGATTACGACCAGCAGCATTATGATGAGGCCGCCGCCGCATACGAGCATTACCTGAAGCATAAGCCGCACGATCCCGAGGTCATCACCGACCTCGGCACGATGTACCTCTACACCAACAATCCCGACCAGGCCGTGGTGCAGTACAAAAAGGCCATCGCGATAAAGCCCGACATGTTCCAGCCCTACTACAACCTCGGGGTCGCGTACGGCGAGCAGAATGACAAGGGCGATTCCGCCATCGCATTCACCAAGGCGATCTCGCTCGCCCCCGATGATGACCGGCGCAACCAGGCCAAGCAGGCGTTCACGAAATATACCGGGATGCCGCCGGAGCAGGCCGACAAGGTCGCCTCGACGCTGCCGGGTCCGAAGGTCGCCAGGAGCACCGACGAGGATGACGATTCCGACACCGATACCGCGCCGCGCCGAAGCCGCATGCCGAGCAGCTTCCACTCCTCATTCGAGGAGATGATCCGCAACATCCCGTTCGCTGGACCGAAAGTTAGCGCCGTCAACTGGCCGGAGAATCAGAAGGCGACGGTGATGATGGATCACTTCCCGATGGATCAGATGCCGCCCTTCGCGAAGGACAAGTTCCTCGGCGATTTGAAGGCCGGCATCGATTCCGCCAAGGCCGCCAATCACGTCACCGGGCCGGTCGAAGTGGACCTCGTCGATGCGCAGAGCGGCAAGGTGATGCAATCCGTCACGCAGTAGGATGTATGGATGCACGCACCGCGCAGAGCCTCGCGAAAATCGCGCCGCTGCACACCCTGACGCTCACTCACTACGGGCGCAAATCCGGCAAGCCTTACGATGTCATCATCTGGTTCGTGGTCGAGGGCCAACGGATGTTCCTCGGCACCGCGAATCAAAGCCGCAACTGGGTCCGCAACATCAAGGTGAAACCCAATGTCATCATCAAGGCCGGCAGCGAGACCTTCGATGCGACTGTGAGTCAAATCACCGAGGCCGCCGAGCGCGACCGGGTGATGGGCCTGGTGCAGCGGAAGTACTGGTACGCCGCGCCCATCATGATGATTGGCCGGATGCTGCAGGGTTTCGGCTTCATGAAGGACAACACCGGCGCCTTCGAGGTGCACCCTGTCTGATGGCCACTCTGTGACCGCCGTTATGGCAGCAGTGACGCGGAGTGGATGGGCCGAGCCGAGCGCGGAGTTGAATGCGGTCGTCGCCGCGGTCATGTAGGGCGCGGGATAAATTCCAATCAGAATGGTGGCCGCGAGCGCAATCACGATAGTCGCCATCAGCCCCGGCCGCATCGTCATCGACGGAACCTCCACGCCGCCCTCCTGCATGTACATCGCGACGATCACCTAGATGTAGTAGTAGGCCGACATCACGCTGTTGAGCACCGCGATCACCACCAGCCACACCAGGCCTGCCTGCAGCGCCGCCGCGAAGAGGTAGAACTTGCCGACGAAGCCGCCAGCGGCGGAACGCCGGTCAACGACAGCATGAACATCGCCATCGCCGCCGCCAGCGCCGGCTCGCGCTGCGCGAGTCCGCGGTAATCCGCGATCAGATCGTGCGATTCGCCGCGCCGCTCCAGCGCGGTGACCACTCGCGAACGCGCCCAGGTTCGTGACCACGTAGCCGAGCAGGTAGTAGAGCATCGCGCGCGCCGGCCGCGGGACCGCCGCCGCCATCGCGACCAGCAGATAGCCCGCGTGCGCGATCGCCGAGTAGGCGAGCATCCGCTTGATGTTGGTCTGCACCAGCGCGACGACGTTGCCCACCGTCATCGTCAGCGCGGCGAGCACCCACAGCACCCACGACCAGTCGGCGCTCGACCGCCCCGAGATGGAGCATGAAGACCCGCAGGAATCCCGCGAACGCGGCGAGCTTCACCCCACTCGCCATGATACGCGGTCACCGGCGTCGGCGCGCCCTCGTAGACGTCGGGCGTCCACATATGGAACGGCACCGCCGCGATCTTGAAGCCGAATCCGATCAGCATCATGCCGACGCCGAGCAGCATCATCGGACTGTGCGCGGTCGGCCCCGCCGTGGACCGAATGCCGCGCGAATCGCGATCGAGCTTGATCGTGCCGGTAGCGCCGTAAATCAGCGCGATCCCGTAGAGCAGAAATCCGGTCGAGAACGCGCCCAGCATAAAGTACTTGAGCGCGGCTTCGTTGGATCGCGGGTCGGTGCGCCTGAAACCGGCCAGCACGTAGACCGCGATCGACATGGTTTCGAGCCCGAGGAAAATCACGATCAGGTCGCCGGCCGCCGCCATCAGCATCATGCCGAGCGCCGCGAACAGTATCAGCGAGTAGTATTCCGCGCCGGGCAGACGGAGTTCGTCGACGTAATTGAGCGACATCAGCACGGTTATCGCGGCGCCGATCAGGATCGCCAGTTGGAAAAAGACCGCGAAATTGTCGATCAGCGATCGAGCCGCGAACGCGGTGCGCGCTTTGCCCGACATCGCCAGCGTCAGCACGAAGGCGATCGCGAGCGCCGCGATCGACAGCCATCCGAGCCCGTCGCTCTCGTCGTCGGCGAACACGCACGCCCACCAGCAGCACCACGATCGCGGCGATCGCGATGACGATCAGCGGCAGCATCGGAGAGCCACGGGAAATCGATGCGCAAGCCTGAGGATTGAACTGGGTTCGCATCGTGTTAGACGCGTCGGATGCGCCGAGTTCCTGCCGCAGTGACGAGCGTTTGACGCGCAGCGGGGTTCTGCGCGCAATGCGCGCGTGCGTCGTGGTCGATGCTGCGCCTGCGCCGCCTGCACGCGCGCAAGCACTTGCGCGACCGACGGCTCCATCCTGGCATCAGCAGCGTCGGGGTAAAGCCCCATCACCAGCATCAACGCCATCAGCGGCACCATCATCGGCGATCTCGCGCGCGCTTAGGTCCGCGATAGTTTCGTTGACGGCCTTGGTGATCGGACCGAACATGACCCGCTCGTAGGTCCAGAGCATGTAGAGCGCGCCCAGGATGACGCCGCTGACGGCGAAGGCCGACCGCCGGCCATGATCTGCAGATAAGCTCCGAGCATGATCAGGAACTCGCCGACGAAGCCGTTGAGTCCCGGCAAGCCGATCGACGACAGCATCACGAACATGAAGATCGCCGGCATAGATCGGCACGCTGTGCCAGAGGCCGCCGATATTCGGAAATTTCGCGCGGTATGGCGGCGCAGGTAAATCATCCCGACCAGCAGGAACAGCCCGCCGGTCGAAACGCCGTGATTGAGCATCTGGTAGAGCGCGCCTTCGACGCCCTGCGGGTTGAGCGCGAAGATGCCGAGCATCACGAAGCCCAGATGGCTCACCGACGAATAGGCGATCAGCCGCTTCAGGTCGGGCTGGACCATCGCGACCAGCGCGCCGTAAATGATCCCGACGACCGCCAGCGCCATGAACAGCGGCGTCGCTTCAATCGCGACCGCGGGGAACAGCGGAATCGCGAAGCGCAGGAACCCGTAGGTCGCCCATCTTGAGCATCACGCCCGCCAGGATCACCGAGCCCGCGGTGGGCGCCTTGGTATGCGCGTCGGGCAGCCAGGTATGGACCGGCCACATCGGGACCTTGATCGCAAACGCGAGCGCGAACGCCGGCGAACAGCCAGCGCGCCTCGGTCGGCGTCATCGGCGTGTTGTACAGGTCCGGCAGGTCGAAGGTGAGACGGCCGCAGTGCGAATGGTCGGTCGTCACCAGGTAGATGATCGCGACCAGCATCAGGAACGAGCCGATCATCGTGATAGAGCACGAACTTGACAGCGGCGTAGATCTTGCCGTCCATGGCCCCAGATCCCGATCAGGAAGTACATCGGGATCAGCATCAGCTCCCAGAACACGTAGAACAGGAACAGGTCGATCGCGAGCAGCGCGCCGAGCAGGCCGGTCTCGAGCACCAGCATGAAGAAGCAGAACTCGCGCGGGCGACGTCGATATCGCCGCCGCCCGAGTAAAGCAGCGACAGCGAAATCAGGATCGTGGTCAGAAGCACCAGGAACAGGCTGATGCCGTCGATGCCGACGTGGTAGGAGATCCCGAATTGCGGAATCCACTGATATTGCTCGACGAACTGGTAGCCGGGCTGCGTCGGGGTCGAACTCGGAAACAGATAGAAGCTGATCGCCAGCGGCGCAGCGAAAAGATAAACGCCGAACTCCAGATCGAGCGCTCCTCGCTCTGCAGCAGCACCAAGCACGCGCCGAGCAGCGGAACGAATATCAACCGGTCAGGATTCCGCTGCCCATCAGTGCGTCACCAGATACAGGTAGTACGCGACGATCCCGAGCACGCCCAGCACATAGACGAAGGCGTATTGCTGCACGTTGCCGGTTTCGAGCCGCCGCGACGATTTGCCGCCGGTCTCGACCGTCAGACCCGCGCCATTGACCAGTCCGTCGATCATGAATGAGTCGATGACGCGGCCGAGTACGAAGGTGGAAATCCAGAACAGCGGCCGCGACACGATGAGATTGTAGAATTCGTCGACGTAGTACTTGTTGAGCAGGACGTTGTACAGCCGACTGCGCCTGGTACGCGATCAGTTACGGCATGCCCGGCGCCTTGATGTAGAAATACCAGGCCAGCAAGATTCCCGAGCCCGCGAGGCCGAGCGAGGCGCTGGTCAGCCCGACAAAGCTGCCGTGCAGGACGGGCGCGAAAGTTGCCGACCGACGGGCGCGAGGAACGCGCGATTGTGTTGCCCCACAGAAAGCCTTCCGGCAGCCCGACCCATCCGCCGATCACCGCGAGCAGCGCCAGCACCATCAGCGGGATCGTCATCACCGGCGGCGATTCGTGGATGTGATGCGCCTTCTCGGCCTCGACCCGCGAATCGCCGTGGAAGGTCATGAAGATCAGGCGGAACATGTAGAAGGAGGTCATCGCGGCGGTGATGATGCCGAGGAGCCAGAGCCATTCGTGACCCGAGTTGTAGGCGGCGTCGAGGATCATCGTCCTTGGAAAAGAAGCCCGAAAAGGGCGGAATCGCGGAGATCGCCAGCGTCGCGATCAGCATCGTCGCGTAAGTGATCGGCAGATGCTTGCGCAGGCCGCCCATCTTGTTCATGTCCTGCTCGCCCCCGAGCGAATGAATCACCGAGCCGGCGCACAGGAACAGCAGCGCCTTGAAGAAAGCGTGCGTCATGACGTGGAAGATTCCCGAAGCGAACGCGCCGACGCCGACGCCGAGGAACATGTAACCGAGCTGGCTGATGGTCGAGTACGCGAGAACGTTTTTGATGTCGGGCTGCACCAGCGCGATCGACGCCGCAAAGATCGCGGTCACCGCGCCGATGATCGCGACCAACTCCATCGCGGCGGGCGCGAGCATGTAGAGGAAGTGCAGCCGCGCGATCATGTAAACGCCGGCGGTCACCATCGTCGCGGCATGGATCAGCGCGCTGACCGGCGTCGGACCCGCCATCGCGTCGGGCAGCCAGACGTAGAGCGGAATCTGCGCGGATTTGCCGGTCGCACCGACGAACAGAAGGATCGCCGCGGCGGTAATCATCGCGGCGTTCCATCTGGCGTACGTTGGCGCTCAGGACTGAAAAGTCGAGGTCCAGATTCCGTGCGCGCCGAGAGCGGCGACAATCGTGAACATGCCGAGCAGGAATCCCGCGTCGCCGATGCGATTGACGATGAAGGCCTTGCGCCCGTTGTAGGCGTTCTTCGGGTTCGTGTACCAGAACGAATCAGCAGATAGGAGCACAGCCCGACGCCCTCCCATCCGATGAACATCAGGAGCAGGTTGTTGGCGAGCACCAGCATGAGCATCGAGAGCTCGAACAGGTTCAGGTAGGCGAAGAAGCGGGCGAAGTCCTCGTCGTGCGCCATGTAGCCGACCGAATAGATATGGATGAGCGCGCCGACGCCGGTAACGATCAGCGTCATCACCGCGGAGAGCGCATCCATTTGCAGCGCGAAATCGACGCTGAAGCGGCCGGCATGAATCCACGGCCACAGCGTAACCGTCAGCACGCCGCCGGCGGGCATGCCGTGCAGCTTGGCGAAGGCCGATCAGCGCGACCACGAACGCCGCGAAGATGACGCCGGGGCCGACCACATTGACCGCGCCGCGCCCGATCGGTCGCCCCAAAAGACGTTGAACAGGAACCCGAGCGCCGGGAACAGCAGGATGAGGCCTAATGCAGGGAATTGCGCGGTCATTGGATTACTATCCGATTACCATCGCATCAGGTTGAGTTCGTCGGCGTTGACGGTTTCGCGATTGCGGAAAATCGAAATGATGATGGCGAGGCCGACCGCAGCTTCGGCGGCGGCCACCGTCATGACGAAGAACACGATCACCTGACCATCCATCGAGCCCATCCGCCGCGCGAGGGTCACGAATGCGAGGTTGACCGCGTTCAGCATCAGCTCGATCGACATGAACATGATCAGGATGTTGCGGCGCAGCAGCACGCCCGCGACGCCGATCGCGAAAATTGCGGCGCTGAGCGCCATCAGCCAGCTATACGAAACCATCATGTGGGCGTTCCCCGCGTCGGCGCGCCGGTCGAGCGGTCGGGCAGCGCACGGCGCGCGATTGCAACCGCGCCAATGACCGCGACCAGCAGCAGTATCGAGGTGGTCTCGAACGCCATCAGATATTGGCCGAACAGCGTCTGCGCCAGGCTATCGATCGAGCCATAGCCCGCGGGCTCGGCCATCGAGCGCCGAGGGAGATTCTCGTGTGCGCAAGAAACGCGAACAATTCCGCCGCCAGGCCGGCAACCGCCAGCGTCGCGAATAACTTGAGCGCCAGATGACCGATCGGAACCGGCTCCGCTTGCAGATTCAGCAGCCAGATGACGAACAGGAACAGCACCATGATGGCGCCGACATAGACGATGATTTGCAGAAAGCCCACCGTGACCGCGTCGAGCGCGATGAATAGCGCGCCAATTGTCACCAGCGTCAGGATCAGCGCGAGCAGGCAGTGGATCGGGATTTTTCTGCACCACCACGCCCAGCGCCGAGATGATCGAAACCACCGCCAGGAAGATGAAAAGTGCGACCGGCATCAGCCCACCGCTCCCGTCGCCAGCACCACGATAAACGCGGTGACCAGGACGTTAAGCAAACCGAGCGGCACCAGCCCCTTCCATCCAAGGCGCATCAACTGGTCGTAGCGGAAGCGCGGCAGCGTCCAGCGCACCAGGATTTGGATCCAGCAGAAGAGCGACGACCTTGATCCAGAACGCGACCACGCCCATGACGATGACCAGCGCGCGCGGCAACAACAACGCATGCGAGCCGAAATGGAATCCATCGCGATAGAGCCAGGGCACCTGCCATCCGCCGAAAAAGAACAGCGTCAGCAGAACCGCGACCAGCACCACCTCGGCGAAATCGGTGAGCATGAAGGCCGCCTGCTTGCCGCCCGAGTATTCGGTGAAATATCCGGCGATGAGCTCCGACTCGCCCTCAGGCAAATCGAATGGCACGCGCTTGGATTCCGCCATCCCGGCCGTAAATAAAAGCAGGAATGCGACTGGCTGTAGGAAAATCCCCCATCGCGGCAAAAATCCGAACCACACGCCGCCCTGCTGGCGCACGATGTCCTGCAAATCGAGGGTGCCGTAGGTGATGACGAGAGCGATAATCGCCAGCCCCATCGCAATTTCATAGGAGATCATCTGCGCGGTCGCGCGCACGCCGCCCAGCAGCGCCCAGCGATTGTTGGAGGCCCATCCGCCGAGCGCGACCCCATAAACGCCGATGCCGATGGTGGCGAGGATATACAGCGCGCCGGCATTGATAGTCGCCGGTTGGAGTTCGACGGTATGGCCACCGAGCTGGAAAGTATCGCCAAACGGTACCACCGCAAACGTCACCAGCACGGGAAATAGCGCGAGAAACGGCCCTAAAGCATGAAGGAACTTATCGGCACCCTCGGGAACGAAGTCTTCCTTGGTGAAAAGCTTCAGCGGATCGGCCATCAAGGTATTTTGGAGGCCAAGATTCGGCATCCCGAGGCGCTTGCCGATGCCGAAGACCGCGGCGCGATTGGCGCCCACGCGGTCCTGAATCAGCGCGCTGCCCTTGCGCTCGAACCATAGCAGCACGGCTGACAGGTTCAGCACCAGCAGTAGGATAACGATGGCTTTTATAGCGCCAATTAGCAGGTCAATCGCCACGGTCGGCCAGCTCTTCGATCAATTTGATCGTCGATTCGGGGGTGAGGTTTTCGTAGAAGCGGTCGTGGTTGAGCTGGAGCATCGGCGCGGTGCCGCATGAGGCCAGGCATTCGGCGCGGCCGAGGGTAAACTTGCCATCGGGGGTGGTTTCGCCGACCTTGATGCCGAGTTTATCGCTAATAGCCTCGACAATTTGGTCGGCGCCGCGCAGGCGGCAGGAAAGATTGGTGCATACTTCGAGGTGCCACTTTCCGACGGGATGTTGGTAGAACATCGTGTAGAAGGTGACCACCGCCCTTATATGCGCCGGCGGAAGTTCCATCAACTTGGCGACATAAAGTTGCGCCTCGCCACTGAGCCATCCGAATTCACGCTGCGCGATCCACAATGTCGGCAGCAACGCCGCCTGACGCGTCGGATAATGGGTGAGCAGCTCGCGATACTCTGCGAGCGCGGCTTCGGAGAACTTTATCTCAGCGCCGTCGGACATGCGCGGCTCTATTACTCAACCTTACGAGGTCAGATGGTTCCGTTGTGGAATTCTAATGACAGGTTCCTAAGATTCCCTAATTATTTCAGAAGCGCAAGCGATCCGATGGGCGAACTTGCAGCCTTGCGATAGACGGGTTATCTATCGCGCTGACAGTGGTTCGTAAAGACGTTTGGAGAGCGTAAGTTACTTCTTAAAGTGAAGATAATCGCGGGACATGCGCGGGGCCGGAAGCTCAAAGCGCCACGCGGGCTGACCACGCGGCCCGCGACGGCGCGCATTCGCGAATCGATTTTTTCCCGGCTGCTGGCGCGATTCGATTTCGACGGATTGTCGGTCCTCGACATTTTCGCCGGCAGCGGCTCCCTCGGCATCGAAGCGTTGTCGCGCGGCGCCGCGCACGCGACCTTCATCGATTCCTCCAAAGCGGCAACCGCCGTCATCCGCGAAAACCTCGAGGCGCTCGGGCTGACGGATCGCGCACGTATCATCGCGAATGATTTGCGCCGCGCGCTCCCGCAGCTGTCGCAAGAAGGCAAATCCTTCGGGCTGGCCTTCATCGATGCGCCCTTCGGCGACGACATCAGCAACCAGGTGATGATGATGCTGGCAGAGTTTCATCTCATCGCCGCGAGCGGATGGGTGGTGATTCGGCAATTCAAACGCGCCCCGGAGCCTCCCGCGGCGCCGGAAGGCTTCGAGCAGTTCACAGTTGCAACGATCGGCGATCATCGGATCACCTATTACCGGCGAACCCTCGCGGGCGCTGAGATAGCAGGCGGATGACAGATGACAACCAAGGGCAAGGAATCGAGGACGATCGCTGGCGGTTTATCCTGGAACCTTCGATCCGATTCACAATGGCCACATCGACGTGGTGCGGCGTAGCGTGCAGTTGTTCGACGAGGTCATCGTCGCGGTCGCGCATAATCCCGACAAGGACCATGCGCTGTTCACGCCCGATGAGCGGGTCGACATGATTCGCGAGGCGCTGCACGACCTCGAGCCCAAGGCGCGGGTCGACAAATTCAGCGGACTCTCGGTCGACTACGCCGAACGCATCGGCGCCAAGGTCATCATCCGCAGTCTGCGCGCGGTCACCGACTTTGACTACGAGTTGCAAATGGCGGCGATGAACAAGCAGATGCGCCCCAACGTCGAGACGGTTTTTCTGTTCGCGAATCCGAAGCTGTTCTTCAGCGCCTCGCGCTTGATCAAGGAAGTCGCGAGCTATGGTCAGCGGGTGCCCGAGCTGGTGCCGGAATTCGTGATGAATCGGTTGCGCGCGAAGCTCAAAGTGGACTGAGCCGCGAACCGTTCAGCAACCGTTGCGTGAGGCGAGATCCTCTCCTGGTAGGGGTCGTTCGCGAACGACCCGCAGCGATGCTTCAACCCGCGGAGGGGTACGCGATCACCACGTCGTTGGGGACGGTTCGCGGGAACCGCCCCTACGAGGAATCGGAACATTTAGAATTTCAGGTCGGCATCGCGCAACCGAGAGCGCGGAATTTCGTGGGGCGGTTTTCCGCGGGGCGGTTTTCATAGATCACCGCGCACGCTAAGATTGCCCCGCGGTGAGATTTTCCGCCGCCGAATCAGCTCCGGGAAAAAACATGCTCAAATTGAATCGCCGTGTGGCCGCGCTGCGGCCGTCCGCTACCCTCGCCGCCGACCAGCGCGCCAAAGAAATGCGCGCCGCTGGCATCGATGTGCTCTCCCTCGATGCCGGTGAGCCCGACTTCGACACTCCCGAAAGAATCAAGGACGCGGCCCGCAAAGCCCTCACCGCGGGCAAGACCAAGTACACCGCGGTCGCCGGCGTTCCGGAGCTCAAGGAAGCGATTCGCGCGAAGCTCAAGCGCGACAGTCAAACTCGACTATGACCCCGCCGAGATCATCGCGTCGGCCGGATGCAAACAGGCGCTCTCCAACGTCATCGCCGCGATGTTCGATGAGGGCGACGAGGTCATCATTCCCACGCCGGCATGGGTCAGCTTTTCCGCGATGGTGGATCTGTCGGGCGCCAAGCCGGTGCAGGTCCGCGCGCGCGAGGATCTCAACTTCCAGCTCACTCCCGATGCGCTGACCAAGGCCATCACTCCTCGCACGCGCGCGGTGCTGATCAATTCGCCCTCGAATCCAACCGGAACCGTGTACAGCGCGGGTCCGCTCGCCGAACTCGCCGCAGTGATCCAGGCCAACCCGGATATCTGGGTGCTGTCCGATGACACCTACGAGCACATCGCCTATGACGGACCGGCGCCGCACATTTTCCAGATCGAGCCGCGCCTGAAGAGTCGAGGCATCCTGTTCAACTCGCTGTCGAAGACCTATGCGATGACGGGATGGCGCGTAGGATTCGCGGCCGGGCCGAAGGAAGTCATCGCCGCGGCGGGGCGCCTGCAGAGTCAGAATAGCGGCAATCCCAATTCCATCGCGCAGGCCGCCGCAGTCGAAGCGCTCAATGGACCGCAAGATGACGTGAAGGTGATGGCCGAGGAATTTCGCAAGCGCCGCCAGCTCATCGTCGAGCGGGTCCGCGCGCGTCCCAGGCTTCAGCTTGCCGAATGTTCCAAGCGGCGCGTTCTACGTGTTCCCGAACGTTTCGGCGCTGTTCGGCTCGTCGCACAACGGCAGGAAGATCACCGATGGCGACGGGTTCGCGGCCTTCCTCCTCGAAGAGGCGAAGGTGTCCACGGTCGGCGGCAACGATTTCGGCGCTCCGGAACACATTCGCATGTCGTACGCGACCTCGACGGAGAAAATTAATGGCGCGTTCGATCGCATCACCGCCGCGGTGAAGAAGCTTCAGAAGTAGTTCCGCGACTCGAATTCTCGTCCGATTCTTTACCCTCGCCCATCGGACGAGCGTTAAGGACAAGCGCGCGAAATTTGAAATTGATCCAATGCGAGGCGGTCGTCGTCTAATTCATTGAGAAGGAGTTAGAACGATGGATAGATGCCAAGGGAAATTGGACACGGGAAGTCTTGTAATGAAGAACTAATCGGCAAGGATGAGCCACCAATCCATCATGCCGAAGGCGGCGAAGAGAACGGGCCATTTACACATCATAGTTGCAGACTCGGGCACGCATGGCATCGGCATATGGGCAACGGACTGATTACGCCTTGCGACTGCACCGGTCACGCTCGCAGCGGCGTCTGATCGGTATCCTTTCGGCGCGGCTATTTGCTTTTCCATGGCGCGGGATGTTCGCCGGTATCGAGGAAGTGCACATAGTCGCGCAATATTTCCGCATGATCGAAAGCCAACGGCGCCGGCGGCGTACGGGGGTCGAAGAGCGCGCAATTCTTCGCGTCATCGGCTGCTACCGGCGTCCCTTTCGCGCGCCCGATGTACACCGCGGTGATTGTCTGCCCGCGCGGATCGCGATCGGGCCGCGAATAAATTCCCAGTAGCGCACGAATCTCCACATCGACTGAGATTTCTTCCTTTGCCTCGCGGATGGCGGCCTGCTCGACGGTTTCGCCGAAATCGACGAAGCCGCCGGGTATCGCCCATCCTTCAGGAAAATTCTTGCGCTCGATGAGTACGATCCGATCACCAATTTCGGTGATCATGTCGGCGGCGATGGGAGGACATACTGGACGCGGCATCCTGCAATTCTAGCATTTGCGCCGCGCACGCCCAGATCATGGTTGACATCCGGGCCGCTGGTCAACAAAGTCGATGCGACTATGCAGGTCGCTCGCTTATACGATTTCGGTGATATTCGCGTCGAAGAAACTGCCCGCCCCGAGGTCGGCCCTGGCGATATCCTGGTGCGTGCCCGCGCATGTGGAATCTGCTCCGGCGACATCATGCCGTGGTACATCAGGCGCAAAGCCGGCGCCGTGCTCGGTCATGAACCGGTCGGCATCGTGGAGGAAACGGGCTCCGCAGTGCACGACTTTAAGCCCGGCGACCGCGTCTTCGCGCATCATCATGCGCCATGTTTTTCATGCGCGGCGTGCCGGCGCGGCGAGTACGTGCAATGCGCGACGTGGCGCGCCACCAAAATCGATCCAGGTGGAATGGCGGAATATTTTCTCGTCAGCGCCACTAATCAGCGCGATACACTGCATCTGCCCCAGGCGCTCAGTGATGCCGACGGCGTGCTGGTCGAGCCCGCCGCATGCGTGGTGAAATCGCTCAAGCGTGCGGCGCTTAAGCCAGGCGAATCTATCCTCGTCATCGGGCTCGGCATCATGGGCATGATGCATGTGAAGATGGCGCGGCATCTCGGCGCGGGCACCATCATTGGCGCGGACCTCTTTGCGCAGCGTGCGAATCGCGCGCTGGAGCTCGGCGCCGATCGCGCGATTGTCGTCGCGGGCGACAATCTCGTCGAGCAAGTCCGCGAAGTGACGAATGGTGCGATGGCGGATGTGGTCATCGTCGGTCCGGGGAGCAGCAAGGCAATCGCGACCGGCATCGCGGCGGCGGGAAAAGGCGCGACCGTCGTGCAGTTTACCGCGACGCCGCCCGACGACGAGCTGATCGTTCATCCGCACGATTTGTATTTCAATGAGACGAAGCTGGTGCCGAGTTACTCCTGCGGCCCCGATGACACGCGGATCGCGTTGGACCTCGTCGAGCGAGGCGTAATCAACGCGCGCGAGTTGGTGACGCATCATTTCCCGCTCGCGAAAATATCGGATGCATATGCGATGGCGCAGAAGCCCGAGTCGCTCAAAGTTGTCGTGACCTTCGGCGATTGATTGCGGTCAGCGCGGTACGCGACGATATCGCGATTGCGAAAGACCTCCGCGATCACACCATCGTTGCGGGTCGTTCACGAACGACCCCTACGCGGATGAGGCCGGGCATCGTCTGCGACCACCCGTCGTGACGGAATTGCAACGATCCCTCACGACGTCGATCAAACAAAAGGGGCGCTCGCTTTCGCGAACGCCCCCCAAGTTTCAAACTAACTGGCAGTCGTTACGGAGTTGCAGGAGCCGGTGCAGCGCCGCCTTCGGCCGGAGCGGGAGCCGCGGCTCCGCCTTCGCCGCCTTCAGCCGCCGCCTTCTTGTGATGGCGATGATGCATGCCACCGCCGTGCTTGGCGCCGGCCATGGTCTTGGCCGCAATCGCTTCTGCGCGATCAGCCGCAGCCTTCGCATCGCTGGCAGCCTGCTCGACGCGGCTGGCAGCAGCCTGAGCCTGGGCAGCCGACTGCTGCGACTTGGTGGCAGCAGCTTCGGCGCGTGATGCAGCCTGGTCCGCGCGGTTGGCCGCGTTGACGGCGCGCTGCGCGGGATCGGGCTGACCAGACGAGCAACCTGCCGCAAACGAAAGGGCCAACGCAGCCCCGGCAGCCAGCCCGACAAGTTTTGAAGATTTCTTTATTAACCCTTCCATTCTGTCCTCCTAAATAAAACTCGCGCGGTAGCCCAGTGTCATAAGCAACCGCGCACGAACCCTACTTTTGTCTCATAACCATGTCGAGCATGCAAGCTTTTCAGATACGAAACTCTACTTCGAAGAAACTTTCAGCATTAGCGAATTGCATCTTCAAAGTTATTGCTCCGAGTAGTCATCCAAATGATTTCTAGGTGACTGATGACCAACTAAACCTGCTTTGCCGACCGCTTCTTCCAATGACCCGGGTTAGAAATCACCACCCATATCATCCATTCCGCCCATGCCTCCCATACCGCCCATTCCACCCATCCCGCCCATTCCACCCATGCCTCCCATACCGCCCATGCCTCCCATTCCACCCATTCCCGGAGGCATCCCCATCGGCGCGGCCTTGCGAGGCTTCTCGGCGATGGCGGCTTCGGTCGTCAGCAGCAACGACGCCGCGCTGACTGCGTTTTCCAGCGCGGAGCGAACGACCTTGGCCGGATCGATGACTCCGGTCTCGTTTAGCTTCTCGAAGGTATCGGTGCGGGCGTTGAAACCGTAATCGTCCTTCCCTTCGCGCACCGCGTTGAAAATGACTTCGGGTTCGTGGCCGGCGTTCTTCGCAATCTGACGCAGCGGCTCGCCCATCGCACGTGCGACGATCTCCGCGCCCGCTTTGCGTTCATCACGAAGTTTCAGCTCGAGGACCGCTTTCATTGCGCGCACCAACGCGACGCCGCCGCCGGGCACGACGCCCTCTTCCACCGCAGCGCGCAACGCATGGACGGAATCATCGACGCGCGCCTTCTTCTCTTTCATTTCAACTTCGGTAGCAGCGCCCACCTTAAGGACTGCAACACCGCCGGTCAGCTTCGCGAGGCGCTCCTGAAGTTTTTCCTTATCGTAATCGGAGGTGGTGTCCGTGATTTGGCGGCGAATCTGCTCGATGCGCCCGCTGATATCGGACTTCTTGCCGGACCCCCCAATGATGGTGGTGTTATCCTTGTCGATAACCACCTTGCGCGCTTTGCCGAGCTGGGTGAGCTTCACGTTTTCCAGCTTCAGGCCCAACTCCTCCGCGATGACTTCGCCGCCGGTCAGGATGGCGAGATCCTCGAGCATCTCTTTGCGGCGATCTCCGAAGCCCGGTGCTTTCACTGCCGCGACCTTTAGCGCACCGCGCAATTTGTTGACGACCAATGCCGCGAGCGCCTCGCCATCGACATCTTCCGCGATGATCAGCAACTGACGGCCGGTCTGCACGATTTGTTCGAGCAGCGGAATCATATCGCGCAGGTTGGAAATTTTCTTTTCGTGCAGCAGGATCACGGGCTCATCGAGTTCGACCGTGAGGCGATCCGGATTGGTAACGAAATAGGGCGAGAGATAGCCGCGATCGAAAACCATCCCTTCGACCAGATCGAGAGTGGTCTCGAGGGTGCGCCCTTCTTCCACCGTGATGACGCCTTCCTTGCCGACTTTCTGCATCGCATCCGCGATGAGTTTGCCGATGGTGGAATCCCCATTGGCTGCGATGGTCGCAACCTGCTCCATCCGCTCGCGATCTTTGATGGGCTTGGACATTTCCTTGATGGCGTCGCGCGCGGCCACGAGTGCGAGGTCCATTCCGCGCTTGATTTCCATCGGTGCGAGGCCCGCCGCCAACAACTTGATGCCCTCGGTCACCATCTCCTTCGCGAGGACGGTGGCGGTGGTGGTGCCGTCGCCGGCGACATCGCCGGTCTTCTGCGCGACCTCGCGGATGATCATCGCGCCCATGTTCTCGAAGCGATCTTCGAGTTCGATTTCCTTGACCACCGTGACGCCGTCCTTGGTGACCAGCGGCGCGCCGAAGGAGCGCTGGATTAGGACGTTGCGCCCTTTGGGCCCGAGGGTGACTTGCGCGGCTTTGGCGACCAGGTTGGCGCCGCGAACGATGCCGACGCGCGCCTTCTCATGAAGTTCAACCACTTTGGCTGACATTGATTTTCGTCTCCGTTAGATTCACCTCGGCCGACCGCAGCCCGCCTCAGCAATTTTGACTTGGGTTAGTATGCTTCTGTGAATTCCAGAAAATTATTGGCACTCGCGGCATTAGAGTGCCACAAGCTAGGCGACAACTTAAGCATGCTGCATCAGTTTGCAAGGGCCACCGACGATTGCTGTGACGGGCCTTTCAGCGGCGGCGGGCAAATGCCACTATGAGGTTCCTGCATCATCGTGTGCGCCGGAGGTCTGGATTTCGGGTGGATAGAAGCAAAAAATCTGAGCTGATGTGGTCGCGTCTGGCTGTATGTTCCGCGGTTGTCGGCGCGCTCCTGCTGCCCGCCGTTTCGATTGCCGCGCCTGCTCCGTCGCATCACATCGGTTCGTCCGCGCTCACGCCCCTCGCGCAGGATGACGATAGCATTCCCGATGAGGACGCCGTTCCCAGCGATCAGGTTGACAAATACATCGCGGTGTACTCATCGATGCAAAAGAATCATGGCCTCACGGTCGAGCAGGCGGCGTCGAAGCAGGGCCTGACCCTAGATGAGTTCCGCACGCTGGAAGACAAAATCGAGCGCAATCCGATCGTTCACGAACGCGTGCTCGATGCGCTCAAGGCCTCCGCCACCGGCAGCAAGACGGCCGCCTCAGGTTCAGACAAACCCAAGTAAATCAGCAGCTCAAATCAAAGCGGGAGGATTGCTCCTCCCGCCCACTTCAAACTCGCTACGAAAAGTTTACTTCGTGACCGAAGTCGAGAAGGCCGCCTCGAGACGCGATACCGCGTCATTGGCGCGCCGCACTGCGTCTTCAGCACCCGAAGCGGCTTCTTCGGCCTGCTTCGCTGCCGCATCAGACTGATTGGCCGACTGCTCCGCCGAAGTTGCCGAAGCTTCCGCCTTGGTCGCGTCCGCTTCCGCCTTGTCGCCCGCGGCGTTGATGGTCTTCATGTCGGGACCGCAGCCCGCGATCATCGCCGCGAGTGTAAGTGCCCCAAGCAGACTTGCTAACGTCTTCATCCTAACTCACCTCCTGGTATTACCGGATGCGAAACCCAGTTCTTGTCGTGTAGTGATCGTCCGTGGATGCCGGCCAAATACAGCAAGGCCGCTGTTCCGTAAAACTCGCTCATAGTTACAAATCGATTTAGGCTACGCAAGTCGCCTCAACTGCTTAGCTTGGCGCTCGGCTGGAGGATTTGCCAACACCGCACTACGAGAAGCATCCCGAGAAGCATCGCTGATAACGAATCGCGGAGTGCAAAAACCAACCCAACCGAAGCCTTAAACGGTCGCCGCGCCTTTGCGCGAGGTGATGCAGGTCCACAAAACCGTCGAAAGTTCCACCGGATCGACCGGCTTAATTGCATGGCTATCGAAACCGGCGGTCAGAATCTGCACCTTATCCTCGACCCGCCCATACGCCGTCAACGCGACTAGCGGCGTTCTGCTTTCGGTTCCGGCACCACGTTCGCGGGTACGAAGCTCGCGTGCCAGCGCATAGCCATCCTCGACCGGCATTCCGATGTCCGAGACAATCACGTCAGGATGAGCGTTCTCGTAGATCGCCAGTGCCGCGCGCACCGAAGTCGCCGTCGTTACATCCGCGCCCAGCGCCCCGAGCAAGCTCTTCAGCGCATCACAGGTGTCCGGATCGTCATCGACGACGAGAATCGCAACTCCATCGAGGCGCGGCGCACTGGCTCCATTTGCGTTTTGTGCCGTCGTCGGATGGCGGCGAGACTCCCACGAGGGCGTGCTGGCCGGTAGCGGAAGCCTCACGGTAAAGGTGCTGCCCTTGCCGGCTCCCTCGCTATGGGCAACCACCGTACCGCCGTGGAGACCTACCAACTCCTTGACAATCGAGAGGCCGAGGCCGACTCCGTGTCTGCTCTCAGTTGAATCGGCGCCCTGCCAGAAGCGCTCGAACACCGAGCCGAGCGATTCCGGTTCGATGCCCTGCCCATTATCGGCGACGACGATCTCGACATGCGAATTGATCCGTTCGAGGCGAACCTGGATCGTGCCGCCCTTCGGGGTGAATTTGACCGCGTTGGAAACCAGGTTCCAGACGATTTGCTGCAGACGTCCGGGGTCGCCCGCGATCGAGTCGACGCGGGGATCGAGGATTTCCTGCAACGTGATCGATTTGGCCTCCGCCGCGGCGCGCATACTTTCCGTGCCGGCCTTCACTACTTCGGCGAGATCGACGGTCTGAACATCGAGGCGCAGCCGGCCGCTTTCGATGCGCGAAATATCGAGGAGATCTTCGATCAATTGACTCTGCACCCGGACCGCCCGCTCGATGGTGGCCATGCCGCGCCGAGTGTTTTCGCTCAAGCTTGGATCGCGCAGCAAAGCGGTGGACCACAGCAGGATCGAGTTCAGCGGATTGCGTAGTTCATGCGAAACGGTACCGAGGAAGTTGTCTTTCGCGCGGTTGGCTTTCTCTGCTAGTTCGCTGGCTTTCTCGGCCTCCGCCTGGGCGCGCTCGGCGTTGTCCAACGCGGCGTGAAACTGCTCGGTCGCCAGTTTGATCTGTCGCCATCCCCAATAGCTTAGGATGACCATCACGATGATCGACAAGGTGGGGACCAAAATAAACAGGACCAGGTATTGCGACCTCTGATGATCCGCACGGTTGACCCGCAATCTCTGCTCCGCTGCGATGAAATCATCGAGCGCGGAAACCACCGCTTGCGCATGGGGCTGGATTCGCGCGAAGGAATCCGGTTTAGCTTGCCCCGAATCTTTTTGGGCGATCAGCCGTTCGATAGCTTCGACCCAGGCGTCGCGTGTTTCGCTAACCTTGAGCAGGATGTCCTCCTGCTCCTGGTTGTCGGAAACCGCAGACGCAAGGGCCCCCAAATCTTTGTTTAGCTTTTTCCGCGCCTCAGCAAGATCCCTCAGAAATTGCTGATCGGGCAGCATCATGTAGCTGCGATACGCGATCTGGATGTCGCGGATTTGGAGCTCCGCGTCCTTCCCCCGCAGCATCACCTGGTCGCTATGTTCGATCCATCTAGTGAGCGCGGCCTGGTCCTGAACGCGCCAAAGAAAGACCGCTGCGAGCAGGCCGAGCGTCACGATGAAGGGAGCCAGGTAACTGACGGTAAGGTTCCGTTTAAACGCTCGATAGGGCACGCGTCAGATTCCCCCAGGTACCGCTATCGCGAACAGGAGTCGCGCGATGGCCCGCGATCGGTGGCTGAAGTTCCAAAGCCAAGCTTATTTTGCTGATTGTGCGCGGATTGCACAAGCGCACACGCGCCTGAACTAGCCACGATGTGCGCCCGTCTCATAGCCAGATGGTGCAAATCATTGCAAACAATTCGTGCTTTCGTGAAGATCAATATTCGTTTTCGAATTATTTCTCTTCCGCGGGAGCCTTAAGTTTCACTGGAAATTGATGGACCGTCCTACCAGCATGCCTCAAAGCCTCGAGGGCTCTCGCGAAATTCTCCGAGACAGCGATTTCGGCGGTCTGCTGGATCTTATCCTGGCGAAGGCGCCCATCGGATTCGCTTTCTTCGATGAAAATTTTCGCTACTGCCTGATCAATCAGAGACTTGCGGATGTCAACGGCGTTTCCGGCGCCGAGCATATCGGCAAAACTCCCAACCAGCTGTTCCCAGCCATCGCGGCCTTCTTCGAGCATCTGTTTCGCACCGCGATCGAGACCGGCGAGCCGATTGTGAACTACGAAGTCGCCGCCGAGCTGCCCGCGATGCCGGGGGTGATGCGACACTTTTCGGAAAGCTGGTATCCGGTCCATAGCCGCGAAGGAAAACTCCTCGGAGTCGCGGCCTTCATCGAAGAAATCACCGAACGAAAACTGCAGGAAAAAAAGCTCCGCGAAAGCGAGGCGCGTTTCCGCACCATGGCCGAAGCGATGCCCGAGCTGGTTTTCACGACCGATGCGGAGGGCGCCAACGATTACGTAAATCAGCGCTGGACGGATTGGCTCGGCGTCGACCGCGGCCAGGCGCGAACATATGGATGGTCGAACTTCGTCCATCCGGCCGAAGCCTCCAACCTCAGGGAGAACTGGACTAAATCGGTCCGCGCCGGTGAAGCGTTTGAGGTCGAGCATCGCTTTCGGCGTCCGGACGGAAGCTATTTCTGGGTCTTAGTGCGAGCGCTCCCGGTCAAAGACGAGGCGGGCAAAATCCTTAAATGGGTCGGCACCGCGACCGACATCACCGATGCGAAAGTGGCGCAAGACGTGCTGCGCGATGCCGATCGGCGCAAGGATGAATTCCTCGCCATCCTCGCGCATGAACTGCGAAATCCGCTCGCGCCCATCAGCAACGCCATCCAATTGCTGAACCTGTATGGCGCAACCGACAGTCGTCTGCGCAACGCGCATAACATTATCGGCCGCCAGGTTGACCATCTGATCCGGCTGGTCGATGACCTGCTGGACGTCTCCCGGGTGACGCAAGGAAAGGTCTCGCTGCGGACGGAACCCCTCGAGCTTTCGGCGTTAATCGCCGGAGCGGTGGAAACTACGCGGCCGCTGATTGAAGAGCGTGGTCATCATTTGGCGGTTTCGCTGCCGGATGATGAAATCAGGCTGATAGCTGATCCGGTGCGGCTCCGGCAGGTGATCGCGAATCTTCTTAATAATGCCGCGAAGTACAGTCGCGACCAGGGTCGAATCTTTGTCACCAGCGAGCGCTCCGGCAACGAACTGAAGATTCGAGTGCGCGACCATGGTGCCGGTATCGCGCGCGAGCTCTTGCCTCATATCTTTGAATTGTTCACTCAAGGTGAGCAGTCGAGCTTGCGTTCGAACGGAGGCCTTGGTATCGGTCTCGCGGTCGCCAAAAGCATTGTACAATTGCATGGGGGCCAGATTGCGGCCTTCAGCGACGGCATCGGCAAGGGCAGCGAATTCGTAGTTACCCTCCCGCTTCCGGGCGCGGAGCTGCAGGAGGTCGAGGTGACACAAGCGAAAACCGGGACTGACGCGCCCGAGCAAGGCCTGCGAATTCTGGTGGTGGATGACAATCCGGATGCGGCCGAATCGATCGCGATGCTGCTGGAACTCGACGGACACCAGGTCGAGGTCGCATACGGCGCGCTGGAGGCGCTGGAAAAAGCGCGCCGGCTCCAGCCGGAGGCGATGCTGCTCGACCTCGGACTGCCGCAGATCGATGGCTACGAACTCGCACGGCGGCTGCGCGCTGATCCCGTCACTCGCGAGGCGGTGCTGATCGCGCTAAGTGGATACGGGCAGCCGGAGCATCTGGTACGCTCGCGCGAGGCCGGCTTCGATCATCACTTGGTAAAGCCCGCGGAGCCCCGGACCTTGAGCGATTTGCTGAATTCCCTCCGCCAGAAATAGTCCGCGCTTCGTAAAATCGGCCTCAGGATCGTTGGTCGGGTCAGCTATGCGGGTTTGAATTTCACCAGCGTGTGATCCTTGGTCACGTCGTCGAAGACCACCGTCACCGGCATCCCGACCTTCAACTGATCCTGAGGGACCGTCATGTTGGTCGTCATCCGCGGGCCCTCATCGAGTTCCACGATCGCGAGCACATATGGCTTGTCGGCAAACGATCGCGTCGAGGCGCGATACACGGTCGTATAGCTGTAGAGCTTCCCGCGTCCACTCACGGTCTGCCATGCGAGCTGATCGGAAAAGCAGTTGGGGCATCGCTCGCGCGGATAATAGATGAACTGGCTGCACGCGCCGCATTTTTGCAATTTGAGTTCGTGCTTTTTCGCGGCCTCCCAGAATGGGCGGCTCGAGGGGGTCGGCTTGGGAAGTGGTTTGAAATATTCGCTCATGACCGTCGCTCCAGAATCAGGCTCGCCTGCTCACTCATGATGCCGCCGTTGCCGTTGACGTAAGCGAGGCTCGCGTTTTTCACCTGGCGCGCGCCGCCCCGTCCCATCATCTGCCGGATACCTTCCGTAACGTGGCTCATTCCGCCGGCCAGTCCCGGTTGCCCGAATGAAAGCTGGCCACCGTGAGTGTTGCAGGGAAAATCTCCCGCGTAGGTGAGGTCGTGCTCGGCGACGAATGGGCCGCCCTGTCCCTTCTTGCAGAAGCCGGCGTCCTCGAGCGAGACGATCACGGTGATGGTGTAGCAGTCATACGGACACACGAGGTGCATGTCCTTCGGTTGCAAGCCGGCCATCTTGAAAGCATTCGCCGCGGCCACCTCGATCGGTGAGGTCGTGATCGATGGCGCATAGGTAATCGATGAGTGATTGGCGAACTCGCCCGCGCCGAGCAGCCACACCGGCGGATTTTTCGACCGCTTGGCGACTTCCGGCGACGCGATGATGATCGCGGCGCCGCCGCTGGTCGGGCTGACGATTTCGAAGAGGTGCAACGGATCGCAAATGACCCGCGAGTTCAGCACGTCATCGATGGTCAGTTCCTTGTCGTTGAAAGTCGCGAGCGGATTCTTCATCGCGTTCTTGCGCTGATCGACGGCAACCTTCGCCATCTGCTGCGGCGTGGTTCCATACTCCGCCATATGGCGGCGCGCGATAAGCGCATATCCGCAGTTCGCGCCGATCATCCCGTAAGGCGCCTCGAACTCGCGCTGCATCGACACCACCGGCACTCGCTGGTCGCCGGTGCGATTCAGATCGGCGACGAGGCATAGCACCGCGTTGCACATGCCCGCATCGATCGCGGCGGCCGCGCGCCAGATCATTCCCGCGCCGCTCGCGCCGCCGATATCGACGACGTTGAGCATCCGGGTCTGCAGCCCGAGGCGTTCTGCCGCCGCGGCAGGATAGATCATGCCGGGATCCGCGAATGGCATCCCGACCAGCAATCCATCGATATCCTTTTTTTCGAGGCCGGCGTCGGCGATCGCTTCGGCCGTGACCTTCGCCATCAGGCTGAACGGCGTCTCGTCGCCGGGGTCCTTGAGCGGTTTGAGTTCGCCGATTCCGATAGCCGCGGCTTTTCCTTTCAGGCTCATAATATTTCACTCCCTGCGCGTTTCAGGCTTACCACAAAACGCGTCGATGGCGTCAAAGGTGAATCGCGGCGCTTGCGGCGGCTGACTCGGGACGCCCGTTCAGATAGCCTCTAAGGGTTTCAGCGTCATTAAAGAGAGGCGCTTTGCGCCAAGGAGAATTTCACACATGGCATTCATCGTTTGCGATGACCACAACCTGAGCGTCGAGGCCGACGACGTTGACGCCGCCGCCGCACGGCAACTAATGTTCGCCGAGAGCAAGCCGGGCGCGACCAAGGACGAACTCGAGATCATCGAGTTCGGCAAGAAACATCGCGAGTGCAATATCCGAATAATGGCAGGGTGAGCCCGCCGTGCATCCATGGCCGGCCTAAGACTCGCAAGCCGCGCCGTAGTTGGGCGCATTCCAACCAGGAGGGAGGGAACCATGCGTAAGGGAACAATTGCGGTAGGACTCGCGGTCGCATCTTTTACCGGGATGCTGGCCCTCGCCAATGTGGCGCGCGCGGACGACAAAGCTGACATCGCGGCGCTGGAGAAACGGGTCGCCGCGGGCATCGAGGCCAAGGACGCCGATGCGGTCATGGCCAACTACATCCCCGGCGATTCGCTGGTCGTCTTCGATCTCATTCCGCCGCGCCAATACACCGGTTCCGATGCGTACAAGAAGGACTGGGCGGGAGTGTTTGCGGATTGCGCAGATTCACCGAAGTTCGAAATCAGCGACCTCGACATCACCGCCGACGGCAAGCTGGCGTTCAGCCACAGCATTCAGCAGTTTTCATGCACCGATGCGAAGGGCAACAAGATGCAGATGACGATGCGTGCGACCGACGCCTATCGCAAGGTCAAAGGCAAATGGGTGATCGTCCATGAGCATCTTTCGGCGCCGATCGATCTCGCGAGTGGCAAAGCGGATCTGACTTCCAGGCCGTAGTGCAGAAAACCACGATGTGATGCGGGCTTTCTCACCTTAAGATTGAGTCGCGTATTGAAAGCGTCGGCGGCGGCAGTTAGTATTCCGACGCGGGGTGGAGCAGTCTGGTAGCTCGCCGGGCTCATAACCCGGAGGTCGAAGGTTCAAATCCTTCCCCCGCAACCAGTAGCCACCGAAATCCCGACCTCTTTCAGTTTGCCGATGCTCTGCGCTGAGCGGGGCGCCGCACGATGGCGAGTCGCCCGTGACGCTCCCGTAGTTCTTCAGCATCGCGGCTCTGCAGTAATCCGTGAAAGAAAAGGCGAAACGTTTCGCGCAGCGCCTGCGCCCACGTCATGGTGGATTCGGAGAGGAATTGCGGATCGGTGACGCGCATCGCCGCGGCCTGCAACGCGGCGGACACCAGATGCGGATCAACTTTACGAAAAGCGCCGATGCGCACGGCGTCGGCGATGATTTCTTCGGTCAGGCGCAACCGCTGTTTCTCGGTGCGTTTGATGATCCGCAAGCCCGCGGGGAAACTTTTGAGGTCGTGGTTGAATCGATTGCTTTCGTTCCCGAAGGCCGCGATCACGGTTTCCATTGGAGCGCACAAAGCCGCGATGCAATTGGGCGCCGCTTTGGCGGCCGCGATCATTTCGCGATTCATGCGCGCAAGGTGACGTTCCAGGATCAGTTCGAAGAACTTTTCCCGGGTCGGCGCAATCGAGTACAACGCTCGCTTCGAACAGCGGAGCCGGCGTGCCAACTCCATCGTGCCGAAATGAAGGAAGCCTTCTTCGACGAACAAGGCCTCGGCTTCCTCCATCACGCGTTCAAGCCGTTTGGGCAAAGCCCGCTCTTTCACGGTCCCCATCGATAATCGCTCTCTCCCCTATCAAAATCCCCGTCTCACCCTTACACCCGGAGGGGGATGGTCGCCTAGCGGTACGAACGGTACTGCAACTTGCGCTTTGGTTTCCTGACTAAAACCGCCCTGACCGTCTATTGGTACTGAACGGTGCGGTCTGGTACCCTTGGTCCGTGGTGGAAATTCCAGGCTCTAAACGCTCGCGATCTTTGAAGCTTGTTCAAGCGAAAGGACGGGAAGCGACATCGTGAAAGAGAAATGTCCCCAGTGTGGTAGTCGTGCGTTGCAACGCCACGTCGGCCCCAAGCAATGGGTATCGATGCAAGTCGGCCATTATAATGCCTCCTGCACCCGATGCGGTGAGCTATTCTGGCGTCACGAGGAACTCGCGGAACCGAAATCGCGAGTCCCGTGGCAACCGGGTCGCGGCCCCTGCGGCTGCGGCGGTGAACCCGAACTGATTTGATGCTTTCCGCGGTTCAGTCGGCCTAACAATTTCGCTGGTTGCCTACGCGAGGCGATTCCCCCACGCATCGAGGTAAGCTAACTCGCTGACCGGACGCCGGATGAGCGGGCCGTGACCGCGTCCGACCGGATAGCCAATCGGAATCGCGGCGGCGGTGCCCCATCCTTCGGGAATTGCGAGGAGTTCCTTCACCTGCGGTTCCACTTCGCACAGCAGTGTAGTCAGAACGCATCCGAGGCCCTCGGCGCGGCAAGCGATGAGAAGATTCTCGACCGACGGATAAACCGATCCGCCGCCAACCACTGATGGCCGATTTTGTTTCGCGTCAGTAATCGCCATCTGCTTCGGGTTAAAACAGAAAATCGCAATGACGGGGGTCTCGCCGAAATGCTGCGCCAGGTAATCCCCGGCGTTTAGAGTGCGCGTCATCCGCTTGCGGGCGTCTTCGGCCATGTCGGCGGAAAGCGCCGCACGATACATCTTTGAGAACGCGCTCCATCGTTCGGAATACCACGCGCCGAGGCGAGTTTTCTTCTCGCGATCTTTCACTGCGATGATGCGCCATGGCTGTTGATTGCCGCCGGTGGGCGCCCAGGTCGCGGCTTCCAGCACGCGATGCAGCACGTCATCGGGAATCGGATCGGGTTTGAGCCGCCGCACCGCTTTGAGGGTGCGCATCGCTTCGTAAACTCCCATTTCAGCCATCGCCGATCTCCTTTTTGCCTCGGTTTAGAGGAAGAACGATTCCGTTTCCATGCCGAGAAACAATTTACCGGTCGTTTCAAAGATGCTGCGATTGACCATCCGATGCTGGGTCGCGACGTGAACGTCGCGAAAGCAACGCTGAATCGGATGGCTCGCGTGGACCACCGAGCCGCCCCCCATCGAATACATCGAATCGACAACCCTGGCGCATTGCCATGCAACGTTTGCCGCGGCGAGTCGCAGGTCGCGCCGAATCGCGAGCGAAGGCCGCTCACCCGCGGCCGCTATCTCCCATGCGGCTGCGATCGTTTCGAACAGGAACGCGCGCGAGGATCGCAGCGTCGCTTCGGCCTCCGCCACATCCTCCTGGACGCGAGCGGAATGGGCGAGAGTTTTTCTTTCCCAGGTCGGAACTTTGCCACCCGCCAGCGCGATGAACTCATCGATCGCACGGCGAGCGATTCCGAGTGACACCCCGCACACCCCGATCGCGAGCAACCCGAAGAAGGGAAATCGATAAAGTGGGGTCTTGATGACTGGCGGTGTAGCGCCGATCGCGAACGCGCGATCATCCGGCACGAATGCGTCTTTCACCCGGAAATCGTGGCTGCCGGTTCCGCGCAATCCGGAAGAGTCCCAGGTGTCGAGGATTTCGACATCTTTGGCCGGTAGGATCATCAGTTTGAATTCAGGGTCACCATTCGGTCCGAGGCGAGGTTGGTCGCCTTCGAAGATCAACGCGCCTCCGGTGATCCAACTGCAATTCTGGGTCGCGCTTCCCCATTGCCAGCGTCCATTGACGATGTATCCCCCCTCGGCGCGAATCGCCTTTCCGGTTGGCGCGACTGCACCACCCGTGATTACAAGAGGATCCGAGCCATAGATCTCGCGCGCGACCGCCGCAGGCAGGAAACCCGATAGCGCGGCGGTCGAACCGCCGATCATCACGCACCAACCGACCGAACCATCGGCGCGCGATACTTCTTCGATTACACGCACCAAATCCAACGGGCGTCTTTCCGCGCCCCCATACGCTTTGGCAATCGCCATCCGAAAAACGCCCGCCTCGGCCAGCTTGCGCGCGAGGTCGGCGGGCAAGCGGCGGACCGCTTCGAACTCGCGGGCACGGGCGCTGATTTCCGGAGCGAGGCCGGCGACCGCTAGCAATTCGGGAAGAGTTTCCATGCGCCCTGACGATAGGGGGAAACGGCGATTTGCGCAAAGCGAAGTCCCGCTTCAGACACAGCGTCGGAAAATTGTTGATAAAGCAGCCCGCCGGTCACATCTACCCCTTGACGCATTTCTCTACTTCGAGGACTATACGTGGTATGTGGGCACGTCGGGCCGCGGCGGCAAGCTGCTCCCCCCAGCTGCCAATGCTGCGCTAAACGCTTCCCCAGGCGTGAAAGCCCGACGTGCCCGCCACGACTTCCATCCATCGTTAATCGCGCGATTATCGAGCGAGAATGTTCGGGTTGAAGTCGCTCTCGGACATGGCACCGGTGTTGATCTTCTGCGTGAACGAGGAATGCGCGGGCACCACCGAACGGAAAAGTCCCGGATGGTCGGCGGGGAAGTAAAAGCTTCCAGCAAGGTCGAAGAGATTTCCACCTTCCGGGGAAGGATGCGTGCGCCAGAGCGGAATCGCGGTCGCGACGCGCTCACTCGATTCGTAGAATTCCGCCGCCAGCCATACATAGATCTCGCTGTCGATGAAAATCAGGGTGCGCTCCTCGAGGTTGTTTTGCAGCGGCGACATTTCGAGGACATACGCGCGCCGAAGCTCAAAGGGCTCCTGCGTGAGGGTGTAGCCGGACTCGCCCTCCGCGATTCCCGCGGGTTCATCCTTCGCGGACATGCACGCAAGAATCGGAACGGTGCCGATTAGTCGATAACGATAGATCTCGGTTTTCGGCAGTGCATATGCCCAATACGGCTGATGGCATCGGCGGCAGACTTTGTTTGGGAACGCCATCCGCACGCCCATCCGGCGCAGTCGCCGTGAATGCTCATCGAAGCCATAGAAGTCGTCGTTGCTGCGCGGGTCGGAATAACGAATCCAGATTCCCGCGCCCTCGCCGGTGTCGCCGCCAACGCTGAAGGTCGTCCACTGGTTGCAGCGCGCCTTCCATTCGACCCCGAGAGAGTTCGAACCCATCGTGGGGCGCGGATCAACTTCGGTGCGATGGGCATAGCGCATGAAATCGAACTGTTCACACGCGTTGTCGAGGTCGTTCGAAGGCCGGATGACAGTCGGATCGTGCGAGTCGGCGAGGTAGGCATTGACGCTCCAGGGCGCGAGCGAAAAATCGTCCGGCAGCACCGGGCCGAAGTGCCAGTTGTAAGCGATCTTCACCGCCGCCTTCGGATCGTTGGTATCAATCAGTGGAAACGGCATCCCCGCAATGTAATTGGTAATGTAGTCATCCTTGTCGAGGCCAACTTGCGGCGAATATTTTTCGGTCGCGGTTTGGAAGCCCTTCGACCATTGGATGCGATGCGTCGGCTGCACCTCGAGGCGGAGTCCGTGCTGGATCGCGAGCATCGTCGCCGCGGGAATAAGCTGCGCGTAATGGCCGGCGTTCTGCGCGTTGATGATGGTACCGGGCGCGAGCGCCTCGGGAGCCGGGGTTGTCGCGGATGTTGCCGTCGGATGAGCGGCGATCGCCGGAGGCGAGGAGGTATCCGCGCGCGCGATGCCGCTGGTCGCGAGCATCGTGAACGCCACGGCATAAGCCATGATCCTCTTCATCGCAATCCAGTATCCATCGCGGAAATCGAACATCGCAACCGATCAAATGATTCCCTTTGCCCGCCGCCAGCGCTTCTTCTATAGCTCTGAATGCAACCACATCTCTGCGCAGCTCCGGAGGGAACGCGATGGCGGCATCACGATCGAAGTCAGCCGAGATACGCGCGCGCTTGAATCATCCGATTATCGATTCCGATGGTCATACCGTCGAGGTCGGACCCCTGTTTTTCGATTATTTGAAAGCCGTCGGCGGAGCGAAAGTCGCCGAGCGTTATCAGACCGCGATGCTCGATACCTTCAGCGACCCGTTGTGGCGAACCCGCACGATGGATGAGCGGCGCGAGCGGCGCACCCTGCGGCCGACCTGGTGGGCGGTGCCTGCGAAGCATACCGAGGACCTCGCCACCGCGCTGTTTCCGCGCCTGATGTACGAGCGGCTGGAGGAAATGGGCCTCGACTATTCGGTCGTCTACCCCACCATCGGACTCATCACGATGGAGATGCCCGATGACGAAGTGCGGCGCGCCTCGTGCCGCGCACTCAATCGGATGAAGGCCGACACGTTCGCGGGGCTGGAAAAGCGGATGACGCCCGCGGCGGTGATCCCGATGCATACGCCCGCTGAGGCGGTCGACGAGCTTGAATATGTCGTCCGTCAACTTGGCTTGAAAGCCGTCATGATGGCGAGCTATGTCAAACGCCCGATTCCGTACGTCGCGAAGCATCATCCTGCGGCCGCGAAATATACCTACTGGCTCGATACTTTCGGCATCGACAGCGAATACGACTACGACCCAGTGTGGGCAAAATGCCGCGAGCTGGGCATCGCACCGACGTTTCATTCGGTCGGCTACGGATGGGGCGCGCGCCGGTCAATCAGCAACTACGTTTACAATCACATCGGCAACTTCGCGGCGAGCGCCGAGGCGGTTTGCAAGTCGCTATTTCTCGGCGGCGTCCCGCGGCGCTTTCCCGAGGTCAAGTTCGCGTTCCTCGAAGGCGGGATGGCGTGGGCGCGCTCGCTCTACTCGGAGCTGGTCGGCCACTTCGAGAAACGCAACCGCGAGGCGGTCGAGAGCTTCAATCCCGCCGCCATCGATGCGGCGGCGCTCCGCGCTTATGCAGTCCGCTACGGCGGCAAAGGCACCGAGGGCCGCGAGGATCAGATCGTCGAGCAGATGGTCAACGGCCTTTCCGGCGGCATCGATCCTTCAATGGTGGACGAATGGGCGCAAAGCGGCGTGCGCTCAATCTCCGACATCCGCGACATTTTCATCAGCCAGTTCTATTTTGGATGCGAGGGTGACGATCCCCTGAACGCGCTCGCGTTCGATCCGATGGGCACCGCGTTCGACGCGAAGCTCCTCGCGCTCTATGGCTCCGACATTGGCCATTGGGATGTGCCTGATATGCGGGAATGCGCCGAGGAGGCATACGAACTCGTCGAGCACGGGATGCTGAAGCTCGAGGAGCTGCGCGAATTCCTGTTTGTGAATCCGGTCAGGTTCTGGACCGCGACCAACCCGAGCTTCTTCAAGGGCACGGCGGTCGAGCACGAGGCGCGCAAGATCGCATCCCACTGAAAAAGCGCTTCAGCCCAAAAAGAAAAGCGCCGCGGCATCGATGCCACGGCGCTTATTTCACGTATCAACTATGGCTCAGTCGAGCAGCGCTTTCGCCACGCTCTCCCGATGCACCGGGGCATTGCCCAAATTCGCCTCGCCCGCGAGCGCGCGGCGATGGAACAGATGCATATCATGCTCCCAGGTAAACCCGATGCCGCCATGAACCTGGATCGCCTCGGAGGTTACATTTTTCGCCATGTCGGAGGCATACGCCTTCGCCATCGGAACCGCAGTCGCGGCCTCGGCGTTTTTCTCATCGACGGTCCAGCACGCGTAGTAGGTCAGCGAGCGGGCGTTCTCGACCGCGACCATCATGTCGACGCACTTATGCTTCACGGCCTGGAACGAGCCGATCGGCTTGCCGAACTGCACGCGGGTCTTGGCGTACTCGACCGACATGTCGAGCGCCTTTTGCGCGGTGCCGACCATCTCGGCTGACAGCGCGGCGGTCGCGATGTTGAGGACGTTGCGCAGAATCGGCCAGCCCTCGCCTTCCTTGCCGAGCATGCCGGAAGCTTTCACGTTATCGAACTTCACGTGACAGAGCCGCCGCGTCATATCGACAGTCTTGAGCTGCGTGATGGTGACGCCGTTTGCGTTGGTTGGCACGATGAGAAGCGTGATGCCTTTCTCGCCGCTGCCGCCGGTGCGAACCGCGACTGCCATACCGTTGGCGACGTGCGCATCGGGCACGAAAAACTTCTCGCCGCTGATGGTGTAGTCGTTGCCGCTCTTGGTTGCTTTGAGCTGTACGCCCTCGGCATCAAAACGGCCCGAAGCCTCGGCCAGCGCGAGGGTGCCGATGAACTCGCCCTTCGCCATGCGGGGGAGAATCTCTTTTTTCTGTTCCTCGGAACCGCCTTCGATCACGAGCGGCGCGCCCAGCAATGCCGAGGTAAAAAATGGCCCCGGGACCAGCGCCTTGCCGGCCTCTTCTGCCACCACGGTCATGTCGAGGAAGCTGCCGCCCTGCCCACCGTACTCTTCGGGAATCAGCAGCGAGGGCCAGCCAAGCTCGACCAGCTTCTTCCAGAAATCTTTGTCGTGGGCGGTCGCGTCCGCCATCATTTTGCGCACGTATGTGGTTGGGCAATTGTCGGCCAGAAAGCGCTTGGCCGCATCGCGCAACATTTCCTGTTCTTCCGAGAACCCGAAATCCAACTTGGTGTTCCTCCGTATATTTCCGAGGGCTGGAATCCTGCCGCCAAACCCGGCTCGGACCCATGATTGAGCTACCACTATCGGCCAAAAGTGCGCAAGCGCTCTGAGATGTCGCCATCTGTTCGCGTCATATGATGTCGCTGATGACTTGCCCGGTTCGAGTCTTCGCATGAGAATGAGCCTTCGATAAAGGAGTTTCGTTTCTATGGCTTCCGAACGCGCGAGTTCTGACGAACAGCACAAGGATTTGGTCCGCGAGGAGTTCACCCGGCAGGCAAACGAGTATGCCGCCGCGCCAGTAATTCGCGACATCGACCACATCCAGAAGCTCATCAATGCGGTAGCTCCAGGTCCCGATGCTCGCGTGCTGGAAGTCGCTACCGGTCCCGGCCATGTCGCATTGGCGTTCGCGAAAGTTGCCCGCGAGGTCATCGGCGTTGACCTGACCGAGGCGCCGCTCAAGATCGCCGAGCGAATGCGCGCCGAGCGCGGCCTTAAAAATGTCAGTTTCCGGCAGGGCGATGTCGAAGCGCGGCTGCCATTTAACGATAACGAGTTCGATGTGGTCGTGTGCCGCTTCGCGGTTCATCATTTCGCGAATCCGGGGATCGTTATTACCGAGATGGCGCGCGTGTGCCGCGTCGAAGGGACCGTCGCAGTCGAAGACCTGATTTCGAGCGAGCATCCTCAGCGCGCCGAGTACTACAACCGCTTCGAGCGGCTGCGCGATACCTCGCATACGCGAGCGCTGCCGCTGAGTGAGTTGGTGAAGACGATGGCGTCGGCGGGATGCGAAATCATGCGCTTCGAATCCTCGGCGTTGAAAAATCCCGTCGATCGATGGTTCGTCTCCGGCCACACCACGCCCGAGCGCGAGGCCGAAGCGCGCGCGATGATCGAGCGCGACCTCATCGAGGATTTAAGTGGAGCGCATCCATCGCGAGTTGACGGCGAGTTGTTCTTCACCCATCGCCTCGCGATCGTAACCGCGCGCAAACTGAAATCAGTCGCATAAACCGATCTGATGCTGGTAGGGCGGTCCGCGAAGCGCCCGCAACGACGTTTTAATCGAAAACATCTTCCGCGATTGCAAGCATCGCTGCGGGTCGTTCGCGAACGACCCCTAGGGTTCGGAGGCGGTCGCAGTTTCTCGATCTGAGTGGCGATCGAAACGCGCTTGGAGCAGCGCGAAGCCTCGTCGGCAAGCCGCGATTGCAAAACTGGTAGGAGGCGTTCGGGAACGCCCCGTTGGAATCCTCCGATGGCTGTGGTCCACATCGCCACCGACGCAGCGGATAGTTAGCGCATCTGATCCTGATAGGACGGTTCGCTAACGACCCTACGAAGAGCGCTTCTCCGATATCAGCGCGAGGACGCCGGAATATTGCAGCAACCCGGTCGTATCGGCGAGCGGGCCGATTTCGAAGCCGGTGAAAAATCCCGCGATCGGAATCGGTCCGAGATATTGCTGGATGTAGGCGGTGTCGTGACCAGGGACGCTGTACAACCCAGAGCCGCGCGAGACGCAGTCGAAATACAGCCCGAATGCCGCGGGTTGCGATGCCTTAGCTGACATCTCCTCGAGGGTCGCCTTCAGATCCTCGCGCGCGCGTTCGCCGTTGCGCAGCACCAGACCGATCGCATCGCCGACCTGCGGATGATGCGCGACGGCGATCACGCCATGCTCTTCGCTCGCGCCGACGATGTTGCGCACCAGAAATCGTCCGCGTTCGAGGCGCTGAGGGTTATCGTCGAGCGGAAGCCCCACGAACACAAACGCAAGCGCGCGGCGAAGATCATCGGAGAGCGGTCCTGCGGCCTCGGCGAAAACTTCGTACGCCGGGCGCCCATCGAGCGAAATGATGACGTTGTCGCGGACCTCGGTGACGCGATGGATCGGGCCAATCTGCGTGCATGCGAGCGAGGCCCCGATGTTCAAATCGAAGTCGCCGGAAATAAGCATCGCGGAAACGGAATTGGAGCTGACCGTATCGCCACAGAACTGAAAGGTCTCGCCGATGGAACCGTCTTCGCTCGCTCCACCGCCGACGACCACGACGCCGGGAAGGTCGGCTTCGAGCGCGGCAAGAAACAGCTCCGCATTCATGTTGTAGGTGTCAGCCAGGATGCAAAGGAGATTGCTGCGGCCGAGCGCCGGCTTCACGGCGGCGGCGAGTTCGAGGGCGACCTCGCGCGACCGATTGCGTAGCGAGGGCACGAAGATCCGCTTCGCATTGACCTCATCGCCACCGAACACGAGGACCGACAGCGCCGCGCCGCTTTCGACCTCAGATTCGGTTGCGATAACGCCGACCGCGGAGCATCCCACGACCTCGCGGGTTTTGGTTTCCTCGCCCACGGTGCGAAGGATCAATGGAAACGCGCCGCCATGCGCGGTGGTGGCGAAGAAAATCGCGCCGGTGGCCTGCGCGAGGCCGGCCTGCTTCATCGCGGCGGCGCACGCTTCGACGGCCGCAGTCCGCGGATTGTGTGAGACGGAAATTCCTGTACCCGCGCGCAGCATAAAATTACCTCGTTATTTTTGCCGGCCGAAAATCTCCAGCAGCATCGTCATCCGCTTGATGGCGGCGCCCATCTCCTTCACCGAGAGACGCTCGTCGATGCCATGAATCCCGTGAAACTCGGCGGGCGGCAAATCCAGCGGAGTGAAGCCATACGAGACTACATCTTTGCGGCGGAAATAGCGGCTGTCGGTGAATCCTCCGACCATCGCCGGCACCACAGGACATTTATCATACTTGCGCGCGAGTTGATCGATGGCGCTCATCAGGATCGATTTCGAGGGCGACGATGGAGTTGGCGGAGAATCGAGCAGGACATCGATTTTTATATTGCTGTCATCGATGGCCTTTTTGATGTTGGCCAGGAACAGCTTCTGATCGTCGCCGGGCAAGAGGCGGCAATCGACTTCAGCATACGCCATCGCGGGAATGATGTTGGTCTTGTCGCTGCCGTGCAGCACGGTCGGCGCGATGGTGTCGCGGACCTTGGCATTCTGCGAAGGGTCCTCGAGAAATTTGCGCGCGAAGGCGAGATCGCGCATCGAGACCGCGAGATCGAGCCATTGCGGGCGGGCCGTGCTCGAGTTCCGCGATGGCGTGAAATTCGTCCTGCACCGGGCCGAGCACACGAATCCGCGGTTGATAGTCGATCACCCTGGAAAGCGCGCGAATCAGCCGCGTGACGGAAGTGTCGGCCGCCGGCGCCGAGGCGTGTCCTTCGGTGCCGGTCGCAGTAAGCCGGAGCCAGAGCGGGGTTTTTTCGGTGACCGCCACTTTGTAGAGTTTCTTTCCATCAGGAAATTCCTGGATGCCGCCGCCTTCGGTGAGGAGGTAACCGGCATCGGAGAAAATGTCCTTCTCGTGCTCGGTGAACCATCCGGCGCCCATCTTGCCGCCTTCTTCCTCGTCGCCGGTGGCGACAAAAATGATATCGCGGTTAAGCAGAATGCCGGCGCGTTTGATCGCCAGCATCGCCATCAGATCGATGACGCCGGGACCTTTGTCGTCGAGCGCGCCGCGGCCCCACACGTAGCCGTCCTTAACTTCGCCGGAGAACGGCGGCACCTTCCACTCGGAGGCGACCGCGGGCACGACATCCATGTGGCTCAAAACGATGAGGGCTTTTTTCTTTTCTCCAATGCCACGCAGGCGCGCCGCGACGATGCCGCGCCCCGGCTCCGCTTCCCAGGTGGTGGCGGGGATTCCTTCGGAGAGGAATTTCTCCTTGAGAAATTTCGCCGCCTCCATTTCATTGCCCGGAGGATTGGTGGTGTTGATGCGAATGTACTTCGAGAGAAAATCGGTCGCCTCCTGGGTCAACTTGTCGTAGTCGATCTCTTTGGGCGGCGGCGCTTTGACAACCTGCGCACCGCCGGCGGAATGCGCGGCCGGATGCGCAATAAACATTGCGCAGACAACTATCAGCGCCGCGGCGAGGCGGCGCATGCGCGAACGCTGACGCTCAGTCATCGTTCGCCGAAGTTGAACAAATCGACGACGGTTTGCAGGAACTGCGCGGCAGGAGCGCCGTCGATCACGCGATGATCGAAGGTAAGCGACAACATCATCATCGCGCGCCGGGTGATTTCGCCGCGGTAGATTGCGGGCTTTTCGACGATCCGGCCGATCCCGAGGATCCCGGTCTCCCCGGAATGCAGAATCGGAGTGAACGCATCGATGCCGTAGGTGCCAAGATTCGTAATAGTGAATGCGCCGCCGGTTATGTCTTCGAGTTTCAACTTACCCGCGCGCGCTTTCTCGACGGCCAGTTTGGTCGCCGTCGCGATCTCACGAAGGCTCTTGCTCGTCACATCATGGATGACCGGAACCATCAAGCCTTCGTCGAGGGAAACCGCCAGCCCGATGTTGGCGTCGCTTAACGTGACGATATGGTTTCCTTCGAGCCGCGCATTCATCCGCGGATGCTTGAGCAGCGCGCGGCCCGCGGCCTGGATCAGCAAGTCGGTGTAAGTGAAATCGAATTCGCGCTTGAGCCGCTCGCGCAGTTCGGTCGCCGGAGTCACATCGGCCTCGGAGGTGATGGTCAGCTGCGCCGTGTCGCGCAAACTCTGATGCATCCGCTCCGCGATGGTCTTGCGCATTCCGCGCAGCGGGATGGCGGTCTGACTCGGAGTGGCGGCCGCAACCGGAGGTGGCGGGGACTTTGCGGCGCGCTCGACATCCTCGCGGGTGATTCTGCCGCCGGGCCCGCTGCCACTAACTCGATCGAGATTTACCCCAAGCTCGGCGGCGAGTTTGCGGGCGACCGGACTGATCGGACGCCGCTCACCTGAGGTGTTTTTCCCTTCGATGGCATCGGGGGTTGGCGCTGGAGCGGCTTTCACCTCACCGTTCGAGGAGGCGGCGGCGGGAGCGCTTCCATACTTCGCGCGCAACGAAGCCGGATCCTCACTGGCCTCGGCAATCACCGCGACCGCGACGCCGCATTCAACCGTCGCACCTTCCTCGAACAACGCGACTGCCAGGATACCGCTCGCGGGCGACTCGACCTCGTAGAGCACCTTTTCGGTTTCGACCTCGTATAGAGGATCGCCCGCGCTGACACTTTCGCCGACCGCCTTGAAGAAGCGCTGGATGGTGCCCTCGTGCATGGTCAGCCCGAACTTGGGCATCGTGACTTCGACGGCCACAGTACGTTAGCGTCCGGCCTTCGCAGCCTCGGCTTTGGCGGCAGCTTCCGCTTTCACTTTGGCCCAGCCTTCTTTGAGCGGCACTGAATGATGGAACGAGACTTTGCGCTCGGCGAAGCGCCACTTGCCATTGACGCGCCGGTACTTGTCGTTGTACCAGCCGGCGCCGAGGATGCTTTCGCCCTTGCGAGTGAAGCGCGCGTCGATGGTGCAGGTTCCGTGCGCGTCGTTGTCGCCGTCGAATTCGATGATGTGGTTATGGATGAACGGCACCGGCGATTCGGCCGGAGTTATCGCGCCATAGAACTTCAGCAGCGCGTCCATGCCACGAACCGGCTTGTTGCCGGGCGCCATCGAGCACACCATCATCGGTAAACAGGCGCGCGATGGATTCGCCCTCGGAATGCTGGACATGCCAGCAATACTTCGCGGTCAGTTCCTTGATTTCCTCGCGATCGGCGAGTTCCTGAACCTTTTGCTCCAGCGACTTGGCCATAGATGCTCCTGAAAATGTCTATTGCGCAACGACGCCGCCATCGACGACAAAGGTTGCGCCGGTCACGAACGTTGATTCATCCGAGGCGAGGTAGAGCGCGCAGTTCGCGATGTCCTCGGGGGTGCCCATCCGGCGAATCGGCGAATGCAGCAGTAATTGTCCCGAATCACGTATTGGATCAACTACAGGAGCAATCATCGGGGTATCGATCGCGCCGGGGCAAATCATGTTGACGCGGATATTCTTCGGTCCAAACTCGACGGCGAGTGCGCGCCCGAGCGCGACCATTCCGCCCTTCGAGGCGGTGTACGCATGCGCGGATGCGCCACCGATCAGCGCCGCGATCGATGCGGTATTAACAATCGATCCACCACCGGTCTTGATCATTTCAGGAATCGTGTACTTGCACATCAGAAACATGCTCTTGAGGTTGATCGCGAGCACGCGGTCCCAATCTTCCTCGGGCGTGTTGAGGATGTCGCCCATCGAGAGCGGCGAGGAAAATCCTACTCCGGCATTGTTGTAGAGGATGTCGATGCGTCCGAAGGTGCTCATCGTGGTGCGCACGACGTTCTCGCAATCCTTCGCGCTCGAGACGTCGGCTTGCGCGAAGACCATCGCGCCACCAGCCTGCTTGACCATGCTGGTGGTGATTTCTCCGTCCTCGCGCTTCCAGTCGCATCCGACGAGCTTGGCGCCCTCGCGCGAGAAGATCGTGGCCGCGCCGCGGCCTTGTCCGGAACCGACTCCAGTGATGATCGCAACTTTATCTTTCAGTCTCATGCGGTTCCTTTTTAAATTTCTCTATTTCGCGGCGCTCATCATCTCGGTGGCGCGGGTCGAGAATTTTGCGCATGGTATCCGCGCTCTGCGCGCCGACCAGCGGATAGTTGCCGATGAAAAATGTCGGCACCCCGCTCACGCCATGCTGATGCGCCACCATCGTGTTGTTTTTCAAGCGCAACTGTATTTTCGGCGATTCGATCGCTGCCGCGACCTCCGCCGGATCGAGGCCTACTTCGGCCCCAAGCTTCTTCAGCACCTCGAAATCGCCGATATTAGAGCCGTCTTCGAAATATGCGCGATAGACACGCGCCTCGAATTCCTCGCCCTTGCCCGATGCGATCGCGTATTCGCATGCGGCCAGCGCGTTATGCGAGTTGGTCAGCATCGAAGGCGGCCGCATCGTAATGCCGGCCTCCGTGGCCATCGCGGAAATCCGCTCCCATGCGCCTTTGCGCGCGTCGGGATCCATCTTGCCGTAAACTTTTTCGGCGGGGATTCCGGTCGCGGGCCAGTCGGGATGAATCTCGAAGCCGCGCCAATCGACGTCGAGGTCGAACTCGCGCTTCATTTGGCGCACGGTTTCGAAGCCGATGTAACAGAACGGGCAGATGAAATCTGAAAACAGCGTAATCTTAAGTGCCATGGTTCTGATCCTCGCGTCGGACTATAAGACGCGACCGCCGATGCCGTCAAAGTGGAGAGGCAGGGCTTTGTCCGCGAGTCCTATCGGGTAACCGAGGGACCTACGATATCCACGATAATCAGCGGCAGCGCCGCGCTGAGAAGGAAATAGAGTGACCACGCGATTTCGCGGCGGCGGCATCTAAACAGCGCCATCCCGAGAGCGGTCATTGCGCCAACACTTTGGAGCAAACACCAATCGAAGAGCAGGAACGCATAACGTCCGAACGGGCGCCCCAGCGGTTGGTAAAACAAAGCCACCAGGAGGATGAACCCAGGCAGACCAAGAACTAGCCCGACGCCCGATCTTGAGGAATGCTCGTTCTTTCTGGCCATCGCGGCGTATGTTACTAGCTATTTGACTCGGAACCGAAGGTTGGAAAAACCATGATTCTCGACAGTCTCAGCCTCGACGGCAAAGTGGCGATTATCACCGGCGCGAGCCAGGGACTCGGCCATGCGATGGCGCTCAAGTTCGCCGAATCCGGCGCCGATATCGTGGCGGCCTCGCGCACCAAAGAGAAACTCGAACAGACCGCCGAGGAAGTCAAAAAGCTCGGCCGCAAATGCCTGGTGGTGCCTGCCGACGTCACCCAATCGGCGCAGGTCAACGCGGTCATCGCGGCGGCGGCGAAGGAGTTCGGGCGCATCGACGTGCTGGTGAACAATGCCGGCGGCGGCGATGAGATGCTGGGTGCGCGCCTGGAAGACGTAACCGATGAGATGTGGCGCAACGGCATCGATACCAACCTGTCGAGCCAGTTCTACGGATGCCGCGCCGTCATCCCGCAGATGCTCAAGCAGAATCGCGGCAAGATTATCAACGTCGCCTCCGGATACGGACTGCGCGGCGGTAAACATAACTATATGTATGCCTGCGCCAAGGGCGGGGTGATCCAGCTCACTCGCTCGATGGCGCTGACCTACGCGCAGAACAACATCCAGACCAATTGCATCGTGCCCGGCATCTTTCCGCATAACGAAGAGATGATGCGCTTCTTCAAGGGCGGCAAGTTCATTCCCATCGGGCGCGGCGGCGACGATATGGAAATTGGCCCGCTCGCGGTGTTCCTCGCTTCCGACGCGTCCAATCACATCAATGGTGAACTTATCGCCATCGATGGCGGCGGACTGGCCGGTGGCTTGATTCCCACCGGCGTCGTACCGCAGATGCCGAACTGACTTCGAGGAACTTCATGACACTCAAGGAATTCTCGCTCGAAGGAAAAGCGGCGGTCGTGATTGGCGCCGAGCATGCGGTCGGGCGCGCCGCCGCGACCGCGTTGGCTGAGGCCGGGGCAAAACTGCTGATCGCCTCGCAGGAACCCGGGACCGAGAAACAGCTCAAGGATGCGGCGAAAGCGATTGGCGCCTCGGGCGCGAAGGTCTCGATTCGGGTGCAGAGCGCCTCGCTTCGCGGAGATCTGAGCTCGACGGCGGAACTGGCGGTGAAGGAGCTGGGCGGGCTCGATATCCTCGTCAACGTGCTCGATGCGCCGCTGTATGCTCCTGCCGAGGCTGCCGACGATTCCGCCTTCGACAAGGTCATCGAGGGCAACCTGAAGACAGTCTGGATGGCGTGCCAGGAAGGCGGTCGCGTGATGCTGCGGCGTGGCGGCGGAGTGATCATCAACATTACTTCGGTACTTGCGGATCGCGGCGCGCCGAATGCGGCCCTCTACTGCGCGGCGCAGGCGGGGGTGCTGAATCTGACCCGCGCACTCGCGCTCGAATGGGCGCGCAAAGGCATCCGCGTCAATGCCATCAAGGCCGGATGGCTCGAGGAAGCGAAGAGCCCCGCCACCAATCAGGACGAATTCGCGAAAAACCTGATGAAGTATCTACCGGACAATCGCCTGATCAAACCCGATGAGCTCGGTGGCGCGCTGCTCTACCTGGTTTCTCCGGCAGCGGCATTTGTCACCGGCGAATCGATCGCGGTGGACGGCGGTTTGCTCTGTCGCGTCTGATCGAAGATTCAACTCGACAAACTTCCTGTTCAATTCAGGACCCAAGGGTTTCTTATGTCTAAACCAGCTGAAGAAGTAATCGACTATTCCAATTTCGCCTCGATCGTGACCGGCGAGGGCGACTGGCTGCCGGCCGGCTTCCCGCAAGCGGATGGAAGCTTCTGGCAATATCAGGAGCCCAATGCGGTGGTGATAGTGCAGGACGGCTTCGTGCGCGTCGCGGCCGCGCCCTACACCCGGCATCACGACTCGCAGCAGATCCTCGACAACGCGAAGCATATGTACTTCAGCGCGCGCCAGTTCGCGCCTCCAGCCGGGGGGATCGATCACCTTCGCGATCGATTTCGGCGCGACTATCGTAGGCGGCGCGCCGGGCGATCTCTATGATGGGTTTGTGTCGTTTAATGTGCTCGATTTCTCGACCGGCGCGGCGCTCGATTTCTTCGTCGGCAATGACACTATCGCGACGGTTTACGGCAAGCTTCCATTTCCCGGGAGTTCCCGACGTTACGCCGGAGCGCGGCCCGCGCTACTTCTGCCTGTTCGAGGAGATGCGCAAGGCGACCTCGCAGGGGCAGATGCACCACTACGAGATCACTTATGACGGCGCCAAAGACGAGGTTCCATTCTCCATCGACGGCAAGGAAGTTCGGCGCTATTCCAACGTTCCATTCAAGCTGGGGGCATGCACACTGGCCTTAGGTCTGATGACGGAAAAAGACCTCGATCCGGCGAAGGGCAGCGTTTCATGTCACGGGCAAGGCGCCATCGGAAAATGGGGTCGGATACGGATCACCCGTCGGCCAGGCTGAAGACTTTGTCCGAATTTTGCGCAAAATCTGACGTAATGTCAGGTGAAGTTACGGCAATTTTCAGTCAGTCGATGGCATCTATTTACATCTGGCGGTCTCTTTCGTATGTTTATTCTTCCTGAAGCTCTCTTTAGCTTAATAGCGCAAAGAATTTGCGCCTGAGAACGTTAAGTTGCGGTTGGGTAGTTGCAAAATGAGACAACTCCGTTTAAGATACCGTCAAGACTGAATGATACTTGCTCTCATCGCGCGGAGGATTTCTGACATGACTGCGGCTTCCAAGATTTTGACCGCCAAAGAGGTGGCTGACTACCTGCGGTGCCACATCAGCACCGTTTACCGCCTCGCCAAGACTGGCAAGCTTCCAGGCTTCCGGCTCGGCGCTGATTGGCGTTTTCGCGAAGATGCTTTGCAAAATTGGCTGGACATTGAACTTAAATCCGGCAACAACGGCGAGCTCGAAGAACTCGGGATTCAGCCGCCGCCCGACGCTCGCGGCCGGATCGGCTGACTACATTCATCGAAGTCGCTCGGACCAGCCAGATCTTTTCTCGCGGTCAGTTAGAAACACAAGGACGCCGGATGTTCCCGGCGTCCTTGTGTTTCTAATCGATTCGAACCGCTCACGGCGCGAGCGGAAATCCCAACGTCAGCCCGCCATCGACCATGATGGTCTGCGCGGTCAGGTAACTCGCCTCCGGCATGCACAGCAGGCATACCACCGACGCGATTTCCTCCAACGTCGGCGGCCGCTTCAGTGCGCATCGCGAGGCGGAGCGGCTGGTCATCGTTTCGAACTCGGCGCCGAAGTAGAACCGCGACGAATCGGTATCCATGTAGCCGACGTTGACGCCGTTGACGGTGATCTCGCGCGGACCCAGCTCGAACGCCAGGTCACGGACCATGCTTTCCAGCGCGGCCTTCGCGGCGCCGAGCACGCCATGCCCGGGGAGCATCCGCACCGAATCGATGCCCGAGATCATGATGATGCGGCCGTTCTTGCCCATGTGCTTCACGGATTCCTGGACCGCGGCGAGAAACCCTCCGACGCTGAGGTCGAAGGTGCGCGACACGTTATGCGGTTTGGCTTCCAGCAGCGGCTTGAATGCGGTCGCGGCGGCATTCGCAATCAGCAGATCGATCTTGCCGAATCTCGCGGCCACCTCCGCCACCATTGCGCGCACCGAGGCATCCTCCGCGAGGTCGGCTTTCGCCAGCATCGCGTCAGGCGCGAAGGCGCGAACTTCCTCGAGCGCGGCCGTCGCGCTGTCATCATCGCGACGATAGTTGAGCGCGACTGAGACGCCATTTTTCGCGAGCACGAGGGCAATCGCCTTGCCGAGGCCGCGCGTTCCGCCGGTGACTAGAGCCGCCTTGCCGCTGAGATCGAACATCGCGCGAGATTAGCATGGGTATCGCGCGGGACGTTAGAATTTCCGCCTGATGAATTCGGCCAAAGGCTCGTTAATCGTCACCGGCGCAAGCCGGGGAATCGGAGCGGCGATCGCAAAACTGATGGCGCGCGAACGCTTCGCGGTTGCAGTCAACTATTCGCGCGACGAAACCGGCGCGGCAGAAGTTGTCGATGCGATCACGCGCGAAGGCGGTCACGCCCTCGCAATCAAAGCGGATGTCTCGCGTGAAGAAGACGTGGTGCGGCTCTTCGATATCTCGTCGCGCGAACTCGGCCCGATTGCCGGGTTGGTCAACAATGCGGGAATCACCGGAGGCTTCGCGCGGCTGGAGGAACTGACGGCCGTCGCGCTGGCGGAAGTCCTCGCGATCAATGTGGCAGGTGCGTTTCTCTGCGCGCGTGAAGCCGTGCGCCGGATGTCTACGCGTCATGGCGGCAGCGGCGGCGCGATCGTCAATATGTCATCGCTGGCGGCGCGCATCGGAGGTGGCGGCGAGTGGGTCCATTACGCCGCCTCGAAGGGCGCGATCAACAGCTTCACCATCGGCCTCGCTCGCGAAGTTGCCGCCGAAGGAATTCGCGTCAATGCGGTCGCACCGGGTCTCATCGACACCGAGTTGCATGCGGCCGCCGGCGCACCCGATCGCCTCGCGCGTCTTGCGCCTTCCACCCCGATGCAACGCATCGGCACCGCGCTGGAAGTGGCCGAGGCCGTGGCATGGCTGCTTTCGCCGGCGTCTTCATATGTGACCGGCACCATCATCGAAGTGGGCGGCGGCCGTTAAGTCGCAACGGCATACAGCAGCTTGCGGATGTCGGCGTGAATGCGGCGCGCCATCGAGGCGGATCTTGCGCCGATTGAAGTCCGCATGATCGACTTCCAGGATCAAGTCGTCGTCGCGAAGATTGCCCGGCGTCGCGAATGCGGCGATGCCCATCGATGACGTGGTCGCCTCGCCGAGCAGCGCGCCGGATCGATCAAGCAGTCGTACCTTCGCGCCCTCGAGCGCGGGACGCTCACCGTCAGTGGCGAAATCGTTGTCGAACACCGTCACCCGCAGCGTCCGGCGATCGTTCGCGCGCACGCACTCGAGGTGGACATCGCGAAGATAGATCATCGGCTCGGCGAACACGCCCTTGATGCCCGCTTTGACCGGCTCGACCGTGGGATTCGCGTTGAGCGCGATGTCCTGCGCCGCCATCCCGTGATCCGACGTCACCACGAACAGCGTCGATGCGAGCGCACCCTTCGCCTCCAGCAGCTCCAGCACCTTGCCGATGCGCGCGTCGGTGCGATAGAGCGCCTCGCGCAGTCCCTCATGATGCGGGCCGTAGTCATGCCCCGCACCGTCAGTCAGCACGAACTCATGCGCGACGAATTTCGGCAGCCGCTCGCCGCAATGCTCCATCAGGTTGATGAGCTGCGCCATGCCGCGGATGTCGACCACTTCCTCGCGATGCATCGCCGGCTTCTCGTCCGCCATCCAGCGCGGGCTGATCTCGCTGCATCATTCCAATGGTGAGGTCCTTCAGGCGAATCTTGTCGCCGATGACGCGCTTCTCGAAGACGTTGTGATCCGCGCCGCGACCCTGCGGCTCGTGAATCGACGCAGTGATAGTGTCGGCGCCGAACACGCGCTTGAACGCCTCGTACAGCGTCTCGACCTCGGGATTCAGGAAACGCTCGGTGTCGAATATCAGTCCCTGCACCGGCACCGTCTCGCGCCGCGCGCGCTCATGGTAGGTGGGATTCACGATGTCATGATGCCCGCACCAGGTGCCCGTCATAATCGTCGAATGGCTTGGCCACGTGATGCTGGGGAAGTTGACGATCGAGCCGTGCGAGAGCATCGCGCCGGCGTCGATGAGGCGCGCGAGGTTCGGGATCGACGCGCGATGGTTTTCCAGCTGATGCCTCAGCTCCGAATGCGAAAGGCCATCAAGCAGGATCATGTAGACTGCTTGTGGACGCTCTGATCGGGATTCCAGGACCTCATGCAGCACGCGCCCATCCTGCCGCTTAAGATAAGCGCCCTCCACTTCGGGAAATCCCATCGCCTGTGCGATCGATGGCGCAATATCAACATGACGAGCTTCGACGCGGTGAACGCCAGGCCGCACTCCCGGACCGGAAAAAATCAGCGGCGCGCGCGATTGGACCACATCCAGCGCGCCATGCTGACCGGGCTGAGTGCCATAAGTGTAGGCCTTGGGGCTCACCATGATGTCCGGTGCGCGCGGGCTGTCGAATAGCTGCGCGATGCGCTCATACGCATATGGATGCGTGACGACATGCGGCTCGAGAAATGCGCGATTGGAGTCCGTCGCTGAATGGCCGCCGGCGTCGGACGCGGCAAGTTCTTCCTCGATCGTCGACAGCGCGAAGGGGTCTTGATTCGCGATAGGATTCTCGCCGACCTGCTCGATTACCTCGAAGTGAAGTTTTCCGGCGTCATCGACATAGCGCTTGAAGCGGATCATCCCGCGTCGAGCCCAAACTTCATATGCGCCATCGCGCCAGGTAGCGACGAGGTCAACATGCTCGCGCGCAGGAGTCTCGTTCAGCAGCGCGGCAATGGTGCGATCGCCGGACTCGTACTGATTGGGATCGAGGCCCTGACCCTCGAGACGCTCGGGACCGTATTCTCGTCGCATTAGGTGCTAATCCGCATTGAGTACTAATCCGCCTTAAGTAGCCATCTTGACCCACGTCGCGCATACGCGCAAAGGTTCATGTTGCCGCTTTTCCGAATGACGGGCCCGAATGCGCCCGCGGCACTGGGTGGGGGAAGCGAGGAGGTTCACATGGCGATTAATGGCGAGACGGCTTTCGAGTCGCGCATCGGTAAGGGCACCAAGATTTCCGGCAAGCTGTTCTTCAAGGCGCCCGCCCGCATCGATGGCGAAGCCGACGGAGAAATCAGCGGCGACGAGATCGTGATCGCGGCCGGAGCGGTGGTCACCGCGCGCATCAGCGCAACTCGGGTCTCGATCGCGGGCACGGTGAGCGGCGAGATTGTCGCGCGCGAGAAGGTCGAACTGCTGCCGACGGCGCGGGTCCGATGCACCATCAGCACGCCGAGCCTGGTGCTCGCCGAAGGCGCGAAGTTCGACGGCGACTGCAAGATGCCGCGCGAGCGCATCGCGGCTTAAGGCCTCCAAAATCGCGAGGCGAAGAAATAGCGAAAAACCCTGCCGATCCTACGTTTAGTGGGTTTGTTTTTGCACTTTTACATTCGCCGCTAGCACCATAAACGGCGACGGCGCCCCGAGGGACGCCGTCGCCGTATTTTAGCAGAGTTCAGAACAACTTCACCAACTGCTTGCCGATGTTCTCGCCTTTGAGCAAGCCGATGAACGCGCGCGGCGCATCCTCAATGCCATTAGCTATGGTCTCGCGATATTTGATTTTGCCCTCGCTCACCCACTGCACCAGCTCCTTAGTCGCCTGCTCACTTCGGGACGCATAATCCGACACGATGAAGCCCTGCAGCTTGACCCGGTTGATCAACAACATCACCAGGTTGTCGAGGCCATGCGGACGCGGCTCATTGTATTGCGAGATGAGGCCGCAGAATGGGATCCGCGCGAACGGATTGAGTTGCAACGCGACGGTTTCGAGCACCACGCCGCCGACGTTCTCGAAATAAATGTCGATGCCCTTGGGCGCGGCAGCACGGAGGTCCTTCGCGAGGTTGCCGCCTTTATAGTCGACGCACGCATCGAAGCCGAACTCCTTGACCACCAGTTCGCACTTTTCCTTGCCGCCCGCGATGCCAACGGCGCGACAGTCCTTGAGCTTCGCGATTTGCCCGACGATGCTGCCGACTGCTCCCGCCGCGGCGGACACGACCACAGTTTCACCCGCTTTGGGCGCGCCGATATCAATCAGTCCCCACCACGCGGTCAGACCCGGCATGCCGACCGCGCCGAGATACGCAGAGAGCGGGACCGCCTTCGCATCGACCTTCTGTAGCTCGACGCCGTTGGAGACACCGTATTGTTGCCATCCGAAATAACCTGCGACGGCATCGCCCGGCTTGAAGGTCGGATTCTTCGACTCGATGACCTCGCCGGCGGTGCCACCGACCATCACCTGCCCGATCGCGACATTGGCGGCATAGGAGGGGCCGGCATTCATTCGCCCGCGCATGTAGGGATCGAGCGAGAGGAAAAGATTCTTCACCAGCACCTGGCCCGGGCCGGGCTTGGGGATGTCGCTCTCGACGATTTTGAAGTCGGATTCCTGCACCCATCCGGTAGGGCGATTGGCGAGGGTGACCTGAACATTCTTATTGCTCATGTGTTAACTCCAGCGCGAAGAGTTACACACGGTCGCCCGATGCTCAAAGGTGTCGGCGCTGGGCGACTCTTCGTCAATTCTTCGCCGTCGGTCCGATGTTGACCTTCTCGGCGTGGGCCTTGTCGGCCTCGATCCAGCCCTGCTCCGCGAAATAATGCGAGAGGTAAGCGTTCACCTGGTCGGCGGTTTTGTCGGCCAGATAGTTGACGCGCCCGAGGTAGGCTTTGCCGCCCGAAATTCCCCCCGCAGCCGCACCACCTGCGACGGTCAGGCCTCCGGTCGCGAAAGCTCCCGCGCCCATCGTGAGCGCGGTCCCGGGCAGCTCTCCGCTATCGGCATGAGTAGCGAGCTCGAGCACTTTTTGTCGCGAACCGCCGATAATGCGATAGACTCGCACCTGCGTGTCGAGGGTCGACTTGCCTGCGCCGAATCCCACGATGACGCGGCGCGTAGCGGCGCCTTCATCGACATTGCGAAATTCGCCCTCCACCAACAAGACATCCCCTGTCACCGGAACTTCGCCCTCCTGTTCCTCGACGGTGAATCCGAGCGCGCCGAGGTCTTTGGCTAGCCGATCCGAGAGTTCCTTCGCGGCGGCATGCCCAATTTCCATCTGCCGCTCTTCCTCAGGGGTGCTCGAAAACTCCCGTTCAGTTTTTGAAATCAGCCCGTGGCTTTCTTTTACATCCGATGCGACCACACCGAAGTTCCGGACATACACGATCCGGGGCCGCGACGGCTTCATCGGCGCAGCGACCTTTTCAGGGGTGACAGTGGCGCTCGCGCATCCGGCGGCTGCCAAGGCGAGGAGCATGAACCCGCGGATAACGACGAAACGGCAGGACAGCGGAAAGGATGTCATCGAAATTTCCAGTGGCGGGCACGAACGACCTGAAGTTCGTAACCTGCGGTAAGAGGTTGAGGCGCAGGCCTTGGAGGATTATAGCCTGAGCGTCGGAGTGGGTTACAGAACGCCAAAACGTAGATAAATCAGACCGTGTGTTGCTTTCGCGGTCGCCGACGGGTAGCAGTTTTTGCAAGGCGGGCCGTCAAGTCGAATCGGCTCGCACCGCAACAGATGTATGACTTCGACTCTATCGTAAGGGCCATCCAGGCCAACGGCGCTGACTTGACTGAGTGGTGGAGTTCTCTCAATTCCACTTATCGCGCCGCGGGATGCATGCTGATCAGTCTCTTCCTGATGTGGGAGGCGACCAAGGCCAGCTCCGTCGATCAGGATCGGAAATTCTTCTTGACCGGAATGGCGGCACTCGGACTGCTCGCCTATGGTGCGGTTCTGTTCATGCACGGCAAAGCCGGATAGCTGTTCCGACACCGCGTAATCGACGCCAAAAGAGGCGAGAAAAGCTTCTCGCAAGCTCTTACAGCCTTGCCATCGAAGGCAGCAAATGCCCATCGATCACGCATAAAACTCCATTTTAGGGCCGATATTGCGCCGATTCCGGAAGCACGGAACTTGCTCCAAGCAACCCAAGATGGGAAGGAGTCGCCACGCGGAAGGTGCAGTCGCTAATGAAGAAGATCGAAGCCGTGATCAAGCCTTTTACCCTGGATGTAGTGAAGAGCGAACTCCAGCGAATGGGGGTGTTGGGACTGACGGTTTATGAGGTCCGGGGTATTGGGAGGCAGAAGGGCCACACCGAGCTCTATCGCGGCGCGGAATATATCGCGGACTTCATGCCCAAGATGAAAGTCGAAGTCGTGGTGCGCGACGACCAGATCGAGGAGGTCGTCGATGCCATTGCGCGCAAGGCGCGGACCGGGCGTATCGGCGACGGCAAAATTTTCGTCAGCTCGCTCGAAGATGTGGTCCGCATCCGCACCAACGAGCATGGTGATGCGGCTATCTAAGTTGTCCTCCTTCCTGGTTCCCTCTCCTCTCAGGAGGGGGTGGCGCTCCGCGCCGGGTGAGGTGGCGAGCGCCACAATCTCAAATGAGATAACTAGCTGAGCCACTCCGGATTCTGCGTCGTTCCATCGAACATCAAGGTGTTCTTGTAGCCCTCAAAGCGCCCGATGCTTCCCGTCGGCGCCGTCTTCGCGAGGATCGCGGCGACCTGCTCCGGCGTCATCGGCTTGAAGGTCGTCGCCGCGTGGATGGCCTGCTCGACGTTCGCCACCGATTCGCATCCGGTAATGACCACGCTGGTCGGCAGATTCATCGCATAATGGAGGCATTCGAGCGGCGTCACCACCCCGCTCTTCAGAATGAATCCCGCGCCCATCGGCTTCATCCCGAGCACGCCGATGTTGTGCTTCACCAGTTCGGGCAACACCTTGCGGCCGAAGCTGTTGTAGTGCGCATCCATCACGTTGAGCGGCATCTGCACGGTGGCGGGCGTGAAGCCATGGGCGAGGCATACTTCAAGCATGTGTAGGTGGACCTCGGGGCTCTTGTGCCCGGTAAACCCGATGTAGCGAATCTTGCCCGCCTGTTTCGCTTCCAGCGCGGCCTCGAAGCTGCCGCCTTGGGCGAAAATCTTCTCGGGGTCATCCATCCTGATGACTTCGTGAAATTGCATCAGGTCGATACGATCGGTTTGCAGGCGCTGCAGGCATTCATCAATTTGCCGCGCCGCGCCGGCCTTGCTCTGGCTGTCGAGCTTGGTCATCAGGAAGACCTTGTCGCGATAGCCGTCGCGCAGCGCGTTGCCCATCCGCACTTCGCTCTCGCCAAGGTGATAATCCCAGCAGTTGTCCATGAAGTTGATGCCGCCGATCGATCGCGGCGCGCACGATGCGCGTCGATTCGGCGGGATCCTTCGGCACGCCCATGTGATAGCCGCCGAGACCTACGATGGAAACCTTTTCGCCGGTGTGACCCAGAGTTCGGAATTGCATGTTGCCCTCGATAATGCAGAGCTAGCATCGTTTTCATTCGCCGTTCCAGCGGCGACCGATGCGCTGGAGCCCGTCCTGGTGGCATTGGAACGCGACTTCGGTCGTGCAAGGATTCTCCCTCAGTCCGAGGAGAAAAGCATGCGCCGAGACATTTTCACCCATGAGCATGAGATGTTCCGTGACCAGGTCGCGAAGTTCGTTGACAACGAGATCGCACCGAAGATCGAATCATGGAATCGCGCCGGAATGAGCGACCGCGAGAGCTGGCGCAAAATGGGCGCGGCGGGATTTCTGGGCGCCAATGCCCCCGCCGAGTACGGCGGCGCGGGCGCGGACTTCACCTACGACGCCATCGTCAACGAGGAGATGGCGCGGGTGCGCGCGCATGGCCTGATGATGGGGCTGCATTCGGATATCTGCATGCCGTATGTCACGACCTTCGGCAGCGAGGAGCAGAAGCGCCGCTATCTTCCGGGCGCCATCGCCGGCGAAATCATCCTGGCGATCGCGATGACCGAGCCAGGCACCGGCTCCGACCTCGCCGCAGTGCAGACCACCGCGCGGCGCGACGGCGACAGCTACGTCATCAACGGATCGAAGATTTTCATTTCCAACGGCCAGCTCGCCGACTTGATCATCGTGGTGGCGAAAACCGACCCGAAGGCGAACCCGCCGCATCGCGGCATCAGCCTCATTCTCGTCGATGGCGACGCGCCCGGTTTCAATCGCGGCCGCAAGCTCGACAAGCTCGGCTTCAAGGGGCAGGACACCAGCGAGCTGTTCTTCGAGGATTGCCGCGTGCCGGTCACCAATCTCCTCGGGCGCGAAGGCAACGGCTTCAAGATGCTGATGGAGAAGCTTCAGCAGGAGCGCCTGGTCGCGGCGGTGCAAGCGACCGCGAGCACGCGCCGATGCCTCGACGACACCATCGCATACACCAGGCAGCGGCAAAGCATTCGGGCAGCCGATCGCGACCTTTCAGAATACGCAATTTAAGCTCGCCGAGATGGCGACCGAGCTCGAAGTCGGCCAGGCCTTCGTCGACAGGCTCATCGCGGCGCACGTGCGCGGTGACGACGTGGTGACCGAAGTGAGCATGGCGAAATGGTGGATTACCGAGATGCTCAAGCGCACCGCCAGCCAATGCCTTCAGCTCCACGGCGGCTACGGCTTCATGATGGAGTATCCGGTGGCGACCGACTACGCCGACGCGGCGGTGCAATCGATTTATGCGGGCACCAACGAGATTATGAAGGTGATCATCGCGCGGAGGATGGGCCTCGACAACCGCGGGTGATTCACGACCTGGACTGAGTTCGCCGAGCAGTCCGTAAATAAAGTTCGACAGTGTTGGTCGTCCAGGTCGCTATCCCTGCGCCGAAGAAATCCTTGTCTTCGGTCCAGATTGGGCAATCCAAAATAAGCGCTACGGCCACGACCGGCCAGTCGTCTAAATCTCGGTGCCACACGCGTTCGCGAGCGTCGGATTCGCGAACCCGGTAGAGAGTCAGATCGACCGGCCTAACCGAATAGATGACCTGATCAAGCACCGAGAGAGGTAATGAGGCATCCAGCTTCCGCTTTCGACATAGTTCCGGAATGTATTTGCGAGCATCGTCCACGCAGACATCGGGCGTATAGAAATTGCAATGGAGTTCGAACCGTTCGATTAGTGCAGGGACGCGCTTTCCGAAGACGGCGCGAATGAGGATGTTAGCGTCCAGAACCGGCGCGGAGCCGTTACTCATTTGCGCTTGCGAGTTCGCCAGCGCGAGAAATCCCGAACGACTTCGTCTTCGCTGATGCCCTCGGAGGCCATCATTTTCTGCAAACGCCGTGCGGCCTCTTTAAGAGCTGTCCTCTCAGCATCGGTGCGGCCGCTGCGCGCCGGGATGAAGTAACCGATAGTATCTCCGTGGCGAGTGACGACCACGGGTGCTTCGCTCTCCAGCAAATAGGTGGCAAGGTTCTCGCGAAATTCCCTGATCCCGACACGTACGCTTTCTTTGGCGGCAGCCATTGTGTACACCTGCGTACATTATCGCAACGACCGGCGACAGTTTCAACTACCAGGAACACGTCAATGTGGCTCGCTATCAAAAAAAGGGGCCGCGCGATGCCCTTCGACGATTCTATGTCGCCTGCCTTCAGCTGGCGTAGATCGACATAGTCTTGCCGCGCAGGTCCACGGCTTCGTCGTGCGGGCACTGGAAGGAATTGTGTCCCACAATCGAGCCGAAACCGCCGCCCTCGTGGATGCCTTTGATCTCGGCCAGTAGCGCTCATCGCCGACGGTCGCGCCGCCGGAGAAAATCACAACGCACCTGCGCCAGGGCGCCGAACGGCTCGACAATCGTAGCTGACGGAAAAAAAACTTTGCGCCTAATGCCGTCTCGTCAATGGCCGGAGGCGCTCTGGGTCGGCTTGTGGTTGTACTGGTAGAGAAAGTCTACCAATTCTTCATCCTGTCCTTCGCTGACAGGGCATCCATAGGCGGTGCGCATTTTGCGGATTTCGGTTTTCCACGCCTCGCGCGAGAGCGGCGGTTGGGCATCGATCATGCCGCGCGAATGACACATCACGCAGTAAGTGCTGGCGGCTCTTGCGCCCGGTTCCTCGCCCTCGAATTTTCGATTCCCCTCGGGAAGTTCGATTTTTTGCGATTCCAGTACGATAGCCGGGGCGGCGGAGGTTTTGTCGGCGGCGTATGACGTAGAGTGAGCAAGCGCCACTAATGCCAACGATATAACCGTCAACGCGATAAGCTTCGGCTGATGCATGGTGGATAGCACGTCCTCAGACCGCCTCGACGCGGACTGCTTCGACCACCGCGCGCATATATCCGCCGGGATTCCAGTTGGGCTGCATCGGTTGGGCGACCCCATCGAGATTGAAGGTGCGCGACATCAGGACCTTGGCCCCCGGATGTTTGGGCTGAAAGCGCGCGGTCCATTTCCGGAAGCTGAATTTGCCGTAGTCCGGGCCCAACTTGGCGGGTTGCCAATGCGCTCCGCCGTCCCATGAGAACAACACCCTGGCGACGCCGCTATCGCCTCCGAAGGCGATGCCGCTCACTTCGAGTGGGGGATGGAGCCTGGCGCCGTCGCTAACGCTCAGGATGAACGAGCGCGGCGGCATCTGGTTGATCGGCACCATCTTGGGTTTTTCGCCCGGTTTCATGTTGGCTTCCGGCGTATCCGGGATCAGGTAAGCGGACTTCATCCAGAAGTTGTCGTCGATGTGATCGATCACCTCGATGTCGTTCAGCGTCTTGACCCAGTAAGTGGCAAACCATCCGGGCACCACCAGTCGCAGCGGAAATCCATTGAGCATCGGCAGCGGTGCGTCGTTCATTCCGTACGCGACCATCACCTCGCCGTTCATCGCATGTGAAAGATCGAGCGATTTGATGAAATCAGGAGTTTCCGGTTTCGCGCCGGAATCCATTCCGTTGAAACGCACCTGAACGGCGCCTGATTTGACTCCCGCGCGCTTCAACAGGTCGCTCAACTTGATGCCGGTCCACATCGCGTTACCCATCGCGCCGTTGCCCCATTCGCCGCCCGGCACCCTCGGGTCAAAAAAGCCGCGGCTATTACCGGAGCATTGATTAACCGCCGCGAGACGAACGGGCTGGAACTCGCGCTGGAGCTGCTGGAGGGTAAGTTCGAGCGGGCTCTCCACCTCGCCATGGATGCGCAGGCGAAAGCTCGCGACATCGATTTCGGTCGGGATGGTGCCCAAATGCCAGCGCACATAAAACGCATCATTGGGTGTGAAGACGTCCTTTCCGAAAACGCTCATCGGGGTTTCCAGCAGCGGTGGCCAACTCCGCTGCAAGATCAGGTCACGCTTCTGTGGAAACCGCGCGAGGTGACGGGCGCCGTTCTCGAACGGCAAATCGATGGAACCGGCGGCCGATGCGGGGAGCGCGTCCATCAAACCCGCCGCAGCGTAGCCCGCGCCGAGAATCATGCCGGCTTTAAGAAAACGCCGCCGCGATAAGCTTCTTTGCCTATCCGAACCCTGCACTCTACCTATACTCATCTCCCTCGACCCAAGCTTGCATTACTCAAACTATGCCTGCCAGTTCTCGCGCGCCACATTCGGACAGTTCCAAAAATCAAGCTGTAGTAAAACGAAGGGGCCGCTGGATGCGGCCCCTTCGATGATTCTATGTCGCGTGCGCTCAGCTCGCGTAGATCGACATGATCTTGCCGAGGAGCTCGACCGCCTTGTCGTGCGGACGCTGGAAGGAGTTGCGCCCCACAATCGAACCGAACCCGCCGCCCTCGTGGATGCCTTTGATCTCGGCCAGTAACTGCTCGTCGCCGACGGTCGCGCCACCGGAAAAAATCACGATGCGCTTGCCGTTGAATGCGCTCTGAACTACGTGACTGATCCGCTGCGGCAGTGTCTCGATGGGAACCTTGTTCTTCTCGTAGGCCTTTTTCGCTTCGGCCAGTTCCAAGTGCGCCGAGGGCGCCTTCACCTTGATGACGTGCGCGCCGAGCTGTGCCGCGATTTGCGCCGCATACGCAACTACATCGATCGCGGTTTCGCCTTCCTTGCTGATGTCGGAGCCGCGCGGATACGACCACACCACCACCGCGAGGCCATGCGCCTTGGCTTCCTCGGCGAGGTCGCGCAGCTGCTCGTACATCGCGCGCGAACCCGACGAGCCAGGGTAAATCGTGTAACCGATAGCGGCGCATCCGAGCCGCAGCGCATCTTTGACGGTGCCGGTCTGCGAGGACACTGGATCCTTCTCGTCGTGCAGCACATCATGATTGTTCAGCTTGAGGATGAGCGGAACGGCGCCGGCAAATTCAGCCGCGGCTGCCTCGAGGAATCCCAGCGGCGCCGCATAGGCGTTGCATCCCGCATCCAGCGCGAGCTGGAAATGATAGGCGGGATCATAGGCCGGCGGATTGACGGCGAAGCTGCGCCCCGGGCCGTGCTCGAAGCCTTGGTCAACCGGCAGAATGACGAGTTTGCCGGTGCCGGCGAGGCGCCCCGACATCATCATCCGCGCCAGGTTGGTAAGCACGCCGGCGTTCTCTCCCGGATAGTGGCTGAGAATTTCTTTGACTCGCTTGGTCATCATCTTGAAGCTTCACCTCTTCGCAGAGGCTCCTTTTTACAGTGAAACGATAGTTGATTCAAAGCGCCGCAGGCGGCGCACCATGCCGCGCCGATGAGACCGGTGGCTTGATTGAGCGCCACCCGCACTTCGATTTTCGACAGCATCATTTCGAGGCGGCCCTTTTCGATGAAGGCGTGGATGAAACGTCCGTCGGTAAGCGCGGGAAGAATCTTCGGTGCGATACCGCCGCTCAAATAGACGCCGCCCAGCGCGAGAACCTTCAGCGCGAGGTTGCCCGCCTCGGCGCCGTAGATATCGACGAACATCTCCAATGCATGCTCGCATTCGGGATCGCGATGCGCGAGGGCGACCTCGCTCACCACCGCGCTCGAATCTTCCTTCTTAAGGCGCTCTGTCAGCCATTCCGGTTCGGGCGTCCGTCGATGCTCGCGCAGAAAGCTGTAGATGTTGAACAGCCCCGGTCCCGAGAGCACGCGCTCGGCGCTGACGTGACCGAAGCGCTTATGCAGGTATCGCAGCAGCTCGATTTGCTCCTCGTCGCGCGGTGCGAAGCTGGCGTGTCCACCCTCAGACGCGACCGCATAGTAGCGGCCGTTCTCGAACACCAGCGCACCCTCGCCGAGGCCGGTTCCTGCCGCGATGATCGCAATGTCGCCGTGATGAAGCTGATACTCGCCATGCTGGATTACGTGAATCTCCGAATCGGCGAGATGCATGACGCCATAGGCCGCCGCGCCGAGGTCGTTGATGAGCCGCACCCGTGCGCCGGCGAGCGCGCGACTGAGATTGTCTTCCCGCATCTTCCAGTGGACGTTGGTAGCGTTCGCTTCGCCCTCGATGATGGGACCGGGCACGCCGAAGCATGCGGACTGGAGGGGTTCCATGGGTGTGCCGAGAAAATGCGCGCAGACGTCTTCGAGGCTGGCGAAATCATTCGTCGCGTAGCGATGCTCGCGCAGCAACTTCGGCGCGCCATCGCCGATGCGAAACAATCCGAGATGGGTTTTGGTGCCGCCGACATCGCCGGCAAGGATCACGGCCGTCATCCACAATTCCTTCCCGCGATCCGGGAACGCCGGCGAAGAGGACTAGCCTTCGGCGCGATATTCCTCGGCCATCGCGACTTCGATGCCGCTGCCGATATAGACAGGTTCACGATCGTGAATGTCTTTCGGCGTCACCTCGAGGATACGCCCTTTGCCGTTCGAAGCGCGACCACCCGCCTGCTCGGCAACCATGCCCAGCGGTGCGCATTCGTACATCAAGCGCAGCTTGCCTTTGCTCTTGCCGTCGGCGCTGATCTCGCCCGGATACATATAGATGCCGCCGTCGATCAGGCATCGATGGAAATCCGCCACGAATGCGCCGCAGTAGCGCATCGAGTAGCTGCTGCTTTTGTCCTTGCGGCTGGTGAGATGGCGCACCAGATTTTGCGCGCCGGGATTCCACTTAGTGATGTTGCCCTGATTGCACGAATAGTAGGGCCCGCGCTGCGGCATCTTGAGATTCTCTTTCCACAGCACGAACTCAGCGATTTGCGGATCGAAGGTGAACATGTCGACCCCCGCCCCCGAGGTGTAAATGAGCTGGGTCGCGGGACCATACAGGACGTAGCCCGCCGCAACTTGTTGCGAGCCAGGCCCGAGAAGATCGCGGGTGTCGTTTATATGGCGCACGGCGCGCTTGCGCACCGAAAAAATTGATCCCAAGGAGCCGTTCACGTCCGTATTGGAGGAGCCGTCGAGCGGATCGAGCAGGAGCGCATAGCTGGCGTGTTCGCGGCTATGACAGTTGCGCTCGTAATGCTTCGGGGTTTCCATCTCCTCGGAAATCAGGCTGCACACCGGGTCGCAATTCTCGAACAGGCTGAGGAAGACCTGGTTGGTCCAGTCATCGAGTTTCTTCTGTTCCTCGCCGTGGACGTTGGTATCGCCCGAATATCCGAGGCCGCCGGCAATCGAGGCGCGCGCGATCTCGCCGGCGATAAGCTTGCCGGCCAGTGCGATGCGTCCGATCACCAGCGCCAGGTCGGCGGCCGGCATTAAAGTTTTTTTGCGAGTGTGTAAATGATCCGCGAGTATCGGCGCCTGCTGCCCCATTTTTCAGTCCCCGGCGCCACCCGCGCCGTTTATCATAAAGTTCGCCAGCTTCGCTTGTCGGCCGCAACCATCAACGCGGACTCCAGCGGCCCCCACGAGCCGGCGGCGTACAATGGGGGTTCTACTGGAGTTTCAGCCCACACGTCTAGTATGGGCTGTATGAATTGCCATGCCGTTTCGACGCTGTCACGCCTCATGAAGAGGGTCTGATCGCCGAGCAAAATGTCGCGAAGGAGGGTTTCGTAGGCCTCGGGCGAAACGCTCTGTTGATGGAAATCGACCTTCACCGGTGCCAGGCGGAGGTCCGCGCCGGGCATTTTCGAAATGATGTTCAACCCCAGACCTTCTTCGGGTTGAATCCGGATGCTGAGCAGATTCGGCGCGAGTGGAGCACGCACCGAGGTATTGAACAGGATGCGCGGGACCGAATTGAACTGGATCGCGATCTCGCTCGCCCGCTTCGGGAGCCGCTTTCCGGTGCGCAGGTAAAATGGCACGCCGGCCCATCGCCAGTTCTCGATGAAGCATTTCATCGAAACGAAAGTTTCGATGTTCGAGTCGGGCGCGATGTGTTCCTCCTGCCGGTATCCCTTCACATGCTGTCCGTGGATGAGACCCTCGGTGTACTGGCCGCGCACCACCCATTTATCGACATCCTCGCGGGTAAACGGCCGCAAGGTGCGGAGCACATCGAGCTTGGAATCGCGCACCGAATTGGCCTCGGTGGTGCGCGGCGGTTCCATCGCGAGCAGCGAAAGCACCTGCAGCAGATGACTCTGCACCATGTCGCGCAGCGCGCCCGCATGCTCATAATAACCGGCGCGAGTGCCGACGCCCTCCGACTCGGCGACGGTGATCTGGACGTGGTCGATGAACTTCGCGTTCCACAGCGGCTCGAAAATCGCATTCGCGAACCGCAGCACCATCAGATTTTCCACCGTCTCCTTGCCGAGATAGTGGTCGATGCGAAAGACCTGGTCTTCCTCGAAATGCTTCGCGAGGCGATCGTTGATCTCTTTCGCGCTGGCGTAGTCGTGTCCGATCGGTTTCTCCACGACGACTCGGGTGAAGGGCCGCTCGTTGCGCGAGATCATGCCAGCGCTGTTGAGCTTGGAGGCGCAGGTCTCGATGAAATTGGGCGGGATCGCGAAATAGAAAATGCGGTTGTCGCCCGCGCCGACCTCATTGGCGATCTCTTCGAGGCGCTGGCGGAGCTTGGCGTAATCGGCCGAATTGGTGAAGCTGCCGCGCACGAACCGGAGTAGCGGCGCGAACCGGGCCCAGCTTTCGTCGGAAGCTTTCTGGCGGGAGAACTTCTCGATGCCGGAGCGCGCGAACGCGCGATACTTCTCGTTGTCGAGATCCTCGATGGAGAAGGCGACGATGGCGAATTTCTGCGGCAGCAGCTTATCGACCATCAAGTTGTACAGTGCGGGCAACAGCTTGCGATGACTCAGGTCACCCGCGCCGCCGAAGATGCACAATACTCCGGGCGGGAAGTTGCGCCGGGACCATGGCGCTCCATCGGGTGAGGAGCCGGGGCGAGGCATTTCGAAAGTACTGGTCTGGGTGTCGGACATCGCGATTAACCTGATCAGTGGCTATGAGTATCGATAATTTGTATTGGATAGCGCGCGGGTTGGATGGCTAAATTCCCGGCGCATCACGACCGATTTCCAACTAGGCTAACCGAACCGCCAACTCCTCGAAAGGAGGGTCCGGCCACTCAGCGCACCGTCATATGGTCGCCCTGCACCAGCGCGCGAAGATCGTCGCGCTGGAAAATTCCTGCGACTGCGCGCGTCATCGCAACCGAGAGCACCTGGCCCGGATTATCGTAGATGCCCGCCTCATCGTCAGGTCCGAGGCCGAAGCTGCCGATCGGCGGATCGTAATATGCCTGCGGGCTGGCACCCTGCCAGAAGGGAACTTTGAATGGCGGTTTGAAGACTGTCACCTGCAGCCTGACCTCCGCGACGGTGCTCCAGCTGGGACCAATGCGGCCGTCGGGGCCGCGATGCTTCTTCACCCAGCATTTGGTGATCTGGGTCGCGAGGACATAATCCAAATTAGAAAATTTGTCTCCGGTGTAGGTGGTCGAGGCATCCGCACTCGAATGGAAGCCGGCCTCCTCGGCGGAGCGCGCGATCGCTCCTTGAACGATGGGACCAAGCGGCTGCGAATAAAGTCGTTGGATGACGTTTTCGGACTGGTCGGTAACGATACCTATCGCGGGTTGGTTGTCGAGTGGTGCGGAGTTGGGACCGCTCAGATCGCGCGCATCGGTCGGCATCAGCACCACTATCGTGCGATGCGGATAGGAGTTCTGATAGCCCTTGACCTGATAGGGATAGTACTCGACCGTCTCAACTGAGGTTGGCGCGGAGGGTTGGCCGGAGTTGCCGAGGCCGACCACCGAACATCCGGCAAGCGCCAGCACCAGCACTACGGCCAGCGCCGATGGAATCGAACCGATGACGCCACGACGCCATCGCAGGGGCCGTCTCAGCACGTTAGCCCCTTCGATATGGGCGAGGCAGGCGTCACTATCGTGATCATGTCTGTGCCGCCTGAGTTCGCTCGCGATAGAGAAAGAGCGTACCCCCGACTTCGATGCGGTCGCCATTGCGCAGCAACTGTCTGCCCGCCACCGGCTGGCGATTCACCAACACCGCCCCGCCGCTGGTCGGCGCGATGGAGTAGTTCTTGCCCTCGAGCCGGATGATCGCATGATGCCCGAGCACGCTCTGGTCGCCGAACAGACCGACGTCGCATTCCTCGGAGCGCCCGACAATCGTGACCTGCTTCGCGAGTGGATATTCGCGGCCTTCGCGCGCGTTGCGGCTCTGGCTGCGCACCACCATCAGCCATCCGCGCTTCAGCAGCTCACTGACGAGTCCGATGAAGAATCCGATCAGCATGCCCAGTATGACGATTGCGATGGCGCGCCCGAGCGCCTGCTGAACAAATTGCGTGACGATTTGGTAGACGAAGCCTCCCAAGGCTCCGCCGAGCAGGCCGCCGAGAACGGCGTTTCTGCGGCGCGCATTGGAGCCCGTCGCCCATCCGACACCAAGGCCGGCGGCGAGCCCGAGCACCGACCATCCGAGCACCCGGCCGGTGATTCCGGGAAGCAGCCCGAAGAGCACCTCGCTGAGCAGCATGCCGAACGCTCCTCCGACCGCGCCGAAGGCTATCCCGGCCCATGCCCCGCGGATAGCGAGGCGCCATTGGCCGACACTCATCGACTCAATCGATCCGAGGAAGGCCGCTATGAACAGCCCGACCAGCGCACCGAGGATCGCGTCATGAAACCATACCGCGGGAATCCCCAGGATGTAGCCATTTAGGTAAGCGGAGGGTTCCGATGCGCCCCATGCGGCGAGCCCGCCGAGCCCGCCCGCTGCGGCATAGAAGAGAAGTTTTTCGCGAGAGACATTACTGGCCATGTGCTACCGAAAGGATTGCGCGTGCGGGCGCGAGGTTCAAGCGTCAATCGAGGGGAACTGTCGCGAATGCTCCTTTCAGTAGGCGCGCGCGGTCCAGGTGCCACGTTGCCCGGAGGGTCCCGACTCGAAGGTCCCCGAAAGATCGCCGCCGCTGGTTTCGCCCTCGAAGTAGTAGGTATCGGTCCCGTAAGGCACGGTGAACTGTAGATGATTACCGCGCACGAAGCCCTCGATCGGCGTCGCGCCAAATCCCGACTTATGAATCGTCAGCTCGCCATGCAGGAAGCCATTCGCTTGCGGACGCAGGCGCAACTCGAGGTCGGAATTTCCACCGCCGGCAAGGCCCACGATGTTGCCCTTCGCGATGGTAGGTCCCGTAAGCCCCGGTCCCGAAGAGGACGAGCCGCCAAGGCTCGGTGGAATCAGTCCTCCACTCGATGAGGAGCTGCTTCCGGGCGGCATCCCATACGGAGCGCCTCCGGTATCGGCCATGACCTCGAAACGCTTCTGCGCGAAGTACTGACCGTTGAGGTAAAAATTGACCGTGTACGTCCCGGGTAGAAAAGCCCCGCCGGCCGAATTCCCGACCCGCCCGCTGAAGGTGACGCTGCGATCGCCGGGACCGACGTTCTTCCAATCGTTGACGCTGCCCAGGGTCCGCCCGTCGGGCGCGATGTAGGCCGCATCGACGCGATACTGGTTGCTGTCAAGTTTGTAGAGGCGGTTCTTGAAGCTCACTTCCCATCCGACGAACAGTACCTTCGATACATCAAAACTTTCCGCCGCGGCCGAAAGCGGGGTTCCGGTTTTGGTGCTGTTCAGGAAATCGATGTGCATCAACTCCAGCGGCTTGCGCCGAATCGCCTCAATCTTCGCGAGCTTCTCTTCTTCTTCGGCAGCTTTCTTCGCCGCGTCATCCGCGGAAGGCGCCGACGGCGGTGTCAGGCCCTCGGTGGCGGCTTTCGCTTTGTTTGCGAGATCCTGAGTGACGCTGAACTGCTGCGCCGCGAGGTATTTATCGTCGAGGTAAAGCGCGATTTTGTATGCGCCCGCCGGCTTGGCCGTCAGGTCCGGCATCAGAGCCACGCCGCTGAAGTCGACCGTCTTCTGCGATGGGCCCACGAATAAACTCTGGTCACTCACCGCGAGCTGAGTGCCGCTAGGGTCGTAAAAGCGCGCTTCGACGTTGTCGTTGCGGCCCTCCAGCCCCGCGAGGCCGTTTTTGAAGGTCGCCTGCCACTTCAGGTACTTCTGGTTGGTGATCTCGGCATCGGTGAAGGTCGCTTTGGGCGGAGAAACGACCTCGCCCTCGCGGCTCGAGAGCATGACGGACATCTGCTCAAACTCCAGCGGATGCTGGCGAGCCTCCGCAACCAGCTCCTCATGCTTCCAGGGCAGCGAATCGATCAGGGGTTTGATGCCGAGGCGCATCTGGAGCATCGGGTCGGAGTAGACGTAGGTCGCGCCGAATGCGATTCCGGCCAGGATCAGCGAAAACGTAACCAGTCCGACGGCGCGTCGGAGCGCACTGCGCGGCGCTCGCGGCGCGATCGGCAACTCACCGATATCACTCATCGCGACCGGCGGAAGTCCGGCCGTTCCCGACTGCGAGTTGACGACCTCGCCGGTAGAAGAGATCCCCGCGCCGTAGAGCATCATGTCGCGGAACGCCTCGATGGTCTGCGGGCGTCCCTCGACACCGTACGACAGCGCCGAATCGACCGCGGCCGCGAGGTTGTTGGAAACCTCGGGACGCAGCTCCTTCAGTTTCGGGAAGCTGAACGGCGGAAATTTTTCCGGGTCGCGCGCGGTCAGCATGTAATGCATGGTGGCGGCGAGCGAATAGATGTCGCTGCGCGGATCGATCTCGCCCTTGTACTGCTCCGGCGGTGCGAAGCCGAGCGTGCCGATCATGGTGCCCTTGCGCGCCGCCTTGAACAGCCGCGCGATGCCGAAATCCACCAGCACCGCGCGCCCTTTCGAGGTGAGCATCACGTTGGAGGGCTTCATGTCGCGGTACACGATCGGCGGCGTCATGTTGTGCAGGTAGGCGAGCACGTCACAGAGCTGGCGCGCGACATCCACTACCAGACCCTCAGGCAGCGGGTCGTTGTTGCGCGCGGCGAGTTCCTCTTCGAGGTTGCGCCCCTCGACATACTCCATCACGAGGTAATGGCGATTGTCGGCGTCGAAGCGATCGGTGATGGCGGGGATCGCCTGATGCTTCAGTTGCGCGAGCGTGTCGGCCTCGCGCGCGAAGTAGTCGTTGGCCTCGAGACGCTGCTGCTGGTCGATGAAATGATCGACCATCTCCTTGATCGCGCAGGGGCGATTGGCGAGACGCTGGTCGCGCGCGAGATAGACTACTCCCATTCCGCCACCACCGAGCATCCGCTCGATCTGATAGCGGTTAGCGAGAGTGGTGCCTGGGTTGAGCGGTCCTGTTCCAGCCATACTTTTAGCTGGCAAACACTACAATGACGGAAATATTGTCGCTGCCCCCGCCGGCATTGGCGGCGGCAATCAGTTCGCGCGCGATCGGATACGGATCGTCATGGCGCTTCATGATCTCGGCGATCGCGCCGTCATCGACGTGCGCCATCAGCCCGTCGCTGCACAGCAGCAGCCGGTCCCCGCGCCGCAGCTTGACCGGTACCGTCTCGGCGCCCGCCGCTCCGCTTTGACGCGCGCCGAGCGAACGCGTGATCACGTTCTTATGCTCATGATGACGCGCCTCTTCGGCCGTGATCTGTCCAATCTCAACCAAACGCTGCACCAACGAATGATCTTTCGTGAGCTGGCGGAGAGCGCCACCTTCGAGTAAGTAGGCGCGGCTATCTCCCACCCACGCCACCGCACCATCCGGAGGAACAATCGCGGCGCATACTCCCGTCGAGCCCATTCCGCGCGCCTCGGGCCGCTCCTTCTGGTACTCGATGATGAGGCGGTTGGCCTCTTCGAGAGCGGCGGTCAGGGAATCTCCGATCGCATGCGTTTCGCCGCGACGAAACCTGCTTTCAACATAGTCACGGATAGTTTGTACGGCAATTGCGCTGGCGGTTTCACCGGCCTCGGCGCCACCCATCCCGTCGCATACGACATAAAGGAAATTCTGCGCGGGCTCGACCTGAGAATCGCGAAAGAACTCGAGGGTGAGGATCGCGTCTTCGTTCAGCTCACGCATCATGCCGACGTCGGTGAGCGCGGCCGCGCGGATTTTGAAATCGCCGCTCTGCTTAAGCAGCTCGGCCTTGAACGCCTCGATATTGGGCCATCGATCGCCAGGATTGAACTGAACGGCGCGCAGAATCACTTGCTCCAGCGAGGGCGAAACCACGTGCGGCGGATAAAAGCGGATCGGGCCGGCTTCCTCGCGCCAGGTTTCCGACTGGAGGCGATCGCCGGTGAGCATCGTGTAGAGCAGCGCGCCGGCCGAGAAAACATCGGCGCGTTTATCAACTTTCTTGCCGCGATAAATTTCCGGGGCAGTGTAACCGTCGTTGAAAATCGGATCGGACTGCAACTCGTTGTCATTGGAGACATAGTTGAGGCCGGTCATCTTGATCCTTCCGTCCGCCGCTAGCGCGACCGATTCAGGACAAATGTCATTGAGCCGCAGCCCGCGCCGATGGACGAAGCCAACCGCCTGGCAGACCTGCAACGCCAGTGCGATCGCTTCGGGCTCGCTCATCTTAAGCCCGCCGCGCCGTCGCGACAGCGGGGTCGCGGTGCTTTCAGGATAGACGAGGTACACCCGGCCATCATTGGCGAAGCCGGAGATCGCCTTCTCGAACGCCGGATGACCCAGCGTCATCGAGAGCGCGAGCACGCGTCCGAACACATCGCCAAGGTCGTCGGCGAAATGGTCAGGGAGCTCCTTGATGAATTCCTGCTCGGGAGTCGCTTGATGCTCCGCCGCTGCGGTTTCCGGAGCCGCGCCGTTGGCATGCTCCAGCGGAGGGAGCGGTTCGGTCGGCTCGTCGCTCGCGAGGGAAGTCTCCGCAGCTTCACCCGGAGCTTCGGTCGCGACGTCGGTGGCGGCATCGACGCCCGACCCTGAGGTGGTTGCGGGATTCGCCGTGGCCTCGAGCGGTTTGCTCTCGGTGGATGGCGTCGGCGCGGCATCTCCATTCGCGGACATTCCCGGCGGAGGCTTCAGCTCGGCGGTCTTCGCATGAGGATCGACGGCGGGCGGTTCCGGGGCCGCTGCTGGTTTTGCCGCCTCAACGTCATCCTCAGAATGCTCGCGCGGTTGTGCGATGCGCTCGCGGAGGGTGACCTTTTCTTCCTTTTTGTCGGGGCCGTCGGCCTTGCGAATCGCGCGATAGCGATTCTCCACCGAGTCCTGCGAAAGCAGCTCGACGATCTCATATCCTCGCACCACGATGCCGGGCGCGAGCGGAGTGGGGCGGGTCGAGAGCACGCGCGCAGGCGCGGCGGTGACAGTGAGTCCCTGTCCACAGCGGTCGCAGAATTTGGCGTCATCAGGCGCCTGCAGTCCACATTCAGGGCAGGTGATCATTCCCCTCTTCTCCTCCGGTTCCTTCTCTCACAGAGAAAAGCGAGAGAAGGGACCGGGAATAAAGATCGCTGTGACATTCCCCTTTAAACCTTCCGGAATTCCAATATAGCACTGCCCAGCATCATCTGGTCGCCATCTTTCAATTGATAAAGTTGGTCACGCCCCAAACGCCCGCGGCCGACGATGAAGGTGCCGTTGAGACTGCCCAGATCACGGACGAAAAACGCCTCACCACGTTTCACCAGCTCACAATGACGCCGCGAGACCCGATCCGAAGACTGCCGCAGTGGATTCAAATCGATATCGATTCCCGTATCCGCGTTGGGATCGAGCACGCGTCCGACGATCGCGCGATCGCCCATCACGGTGAATTTGAGATTTTCCGCCTTCGCGATGAGATGCGCGGTCGGCTTGGCGGGAGCAGGCGCCGCGCGGCCGTTGGTGTTCACCACTGCCTTCGATGAGGTCGCGGGAGTCGCCTCGATATGACGAATCGGCGTTACCGGGCGCGACTTACTGAGGTCCGCAGTCTTCGCTGTCGATGACGAATTTTGCGCGGGCAGCATCGTCTCGCGGATGACGTGTTCGTTGACCACCGGTGTGATCACGTTCAGGCCCTTCTTGATGCCGCGCCCGAGCATCGCGATCGCCTTATCCTTCAACTCCAGCGCCTTGCTCGAAGTTCCACCGGTGCTGGCGGGCCGCGCCGTCGATGAAGGAGTCGGAGTGCCGACAGGATTGGTGAGCACGATGGTCTTCATTGCCGAGGGCAGCGGCGGTATCGGCCGGGAGGACGAAATGCGCGGCGCGGCAGGCTGCACGCGAATCGGCTCCGAGAGAACCACGGTTTTCATCACCGCGATCGGTGGCGGCGCAGATGCGGTCTGATGCGCGGGAGTCGCGAGAAAGCTGCTGTCGTCGGGACCGGGCGGCGGCAGCATGTTCAGCATCGTGCGGGCGTCGCGTGGACGCTTGTCGAGTTCCTTGTCGAGCGCGCGCATGACCACATCGGCGGTTTGCTTCGAGATCGCGGGATTCAAGTCGCGCAGTTGCGGGAAGCTGAACGGCGGCTCGAGCTGCGGATCGCGGCCGGTCAGCAAATGATGCATCGTGGCGGCGAGCGAATAGAGATCGGAGCGCGGCTCGGTCTTGCCCATGTACTGCTCAGGCGGCGCATAGCCGACCGAACCGATCTGGGTGCCGCGTCCGCCGGGCGGCAGGAAACGCGCGATCCCGAAATCGATCAGCATCGCGCGCCCGTCTTTGTCGATCATGATATTGCCCGGCTTCAAATCGCGATAAACGATGGGCGGCTTCTGGCCGTGCAGGAAATCGAGCACGTCGAGCATCTGGCGCGCCCACTTCAGCACCTGATGCTCGGGGAGCTTGCCGCCCGGACCGAGCTTGTCGAGCATCCCCTGGAGATCGCCGCCGGCGACGAATTCCATCACCAGGTAATGGCGGCCGGCCTCGACGAAATAATCGATCAGGCTGGGAATCCCTGGATGCGACAGGAGCGCGAGCACGCGGGCCTCGCGCGCGAAATCCTCGATGGCTTTTTTCTCCGCGATGCCGTCGCCGACGATCATCTCCTTGCAGGCGACCGGGCGATTGGCGAGGCGGGTGTCGTTGGCCATGTACACGCGGCCCATCCCGCCGACACCCAGCACCTTGTGGATGCGGTAGCGGGCGTCGAGCATGTGGCCGACGTTAAGCGACTGGCCGGGATTCATCGAATGTCACTGGCCTCGCGGATGAGGCGTGTAAAAAAGAGGCGCGGCTCGATGCCGCGCCTCTGCCAGAAGCCGGATTCAGGCGATCGGTTCAACGACCAACTTGAGAAAAGTTTTACCAATAATAACTTCGTCGCCGTTTTTGATATCGGATGGAGACCCGGGCTGCAGGCGCTGCCCACGGTTCACATAGGTGCCATTGAGGCTGCCGATATCTTCGACGGTGATTTTACCATTTTCGATGCGGCAAAGGGCATGCTTGCGCGAGATCTTCGCTTCCGGATCGTCCGCGTCGAGGTCAACCTCAGGGAATGAGCCGGTTTCGGGATCCCATCGCCCGATGAGGTTGTTGCCGTCCTCGAGCGGGAACTCCTGACCTTTGCGGCCTCCGCGCACGACGATGAACTTCGCCTTGAAAGCGCCGACCATCGCGGCAGGTTCGGCGGCCGGAGCAGGCGCGGGGGCGGGCTTGTTCAGCTCTCCCGTCGGCGCATCTGATTTCGGCGCCTCGGCGACCGGTGCCGCAGCGGCGGGAGCTTCAGCCGCGGGGGCCGCAGGAGCGGGAGCTGCGGGGGCCTCGGCCGGAGGCGCTTCGGGCGCGGGCGCTGCCGGAGCCGCGCCGGCTGCGGGAGCGGCAGCCGCGAGCTTCGCGCCGCATCCGTCGCAGTAATCGAGACCGTCCATGTTTTCGTAACCGCATTCAGTGCACTTGATCATGTTTTCCTATGCCCCTCGTATGAGGTCGAAGGCTCTCGTTCCTGGTTCCAGCTATCTTATCATCCACCATCAAGACAAATGACGGTTACTACTCTACTTTTGTAACGGGACTTCGTCCCTTGGGAGGACTTATTCCTCCTTGCCAAACTCCTTCAAAGTTTCCGGATCCAGCATCTGGGTCTTGCGCACCACCGCCTGGGCCTGCAGCAGCGTGGTCTTGGCCGCCTTGGTCTGCAGCGTCTGGGTTTTCTTGACCTGATCGAGGAGACCGGCGAGCGCCTGAGTCGCCTTGGTGTTGCCAAGGCGCTGGGTGCCCTGCATCGCGTTGCCCAGCAGCCGCGTCGCGCGATCGACGTTGCCGGCCTTGAGCTCCTCTTCCGCCTTGGCCTGCAGCTTCGCGATCGAAACCTGATCAACCAGGTTCATCACGCGGCCGTTGCGCTTGCTGGTCAATGTGCGATCCAGGGTGTACTCGACGGTCATATCCACCGAGGCATTACGCTCGCCGACACCCGGAACTTCGTAGGTGAAAACGTTCGAGGAGATTCGCACGGGGCCGGGCTTGCGCGGCGGCAGCACCAGCGTCAGCAGAACCGAGCCGGGCACGCCGGCTTCGAGGTCGCCGATCTGGTAGCTGATCTTGCGCTCGTCAACCAGCGGCGCGCCGAGCGTGTAAATCTCGGGGCTGGCGCGAAACGCCTCGCGCACCTGCACGCCCTGCGAAAGGGCCACATCGATCCGGCCATTGCGAATGGTAACGGCGCGAAGGCCCGACAATTCATCTTCGAAGAGGCCGGGAATCTCCGACGGATTGCCGATGAAATGATACTTGCCGTTGGAATCCTGCGCGATTTTCTGCAGCAGCTTTTCGTTGAACTCGACGCCCACGCCCATGGTCGAGAACGACATCGCCTCGCGATACTTGGTCGCGAGCTCGGTGCAGGCGGTTTCCTGATAAGTCTGTCCGTCGGTCAGGACCAGCACCCGATTGAGCCGATTGGGCGCATGACCCTTATTGACCTCATCGATCGCGGCCTGCATGCCCAGCGCCATCTGCGTGCCACCGCCGATTTCGAGCAGATCGATATCATCGAGAGCGCGCTGAACGGCGCCCTTGTCGTGAATCTGATTGGAATCGAGGATGACCTTGGCACGATCGGCGAATGCCACCAGCGCGACGCGATCGTCGCCGGAGACGTTGTTGGCAAGGAACTTCACCGCGTCGATGACGAATTCGAGGCGGCGCTCATCGTACATCGAGCCGGAACGGTCGATTACGACGCCCAGATTGAGCGGCAAGCGCGTGCCGCCTCCGCCACCGCCTCCACCCTGCGCGATCGCTTCGAGCAGAACATACAAGATGTAGTTTTCTGCGCTTGATAGAACATAGTCACTGCTCGCAAGCGCCTGGAAGGTAAGCGGCTCGGCCATTTCGGAGTTCTCCTGAGTATCCCGACGACAATTCTACGTTTGAGTTTCCACCTCGCGCAACACGGCTAATCGGGATGCACTTCGACACCCAGTCCCGCCAGCAGGAGCCACTGCTGGTCCTGGCTGACCTTGAGCCCGCGCATCCCGCCGAGGCTTAGAATGTTGAGGCCCGCGATCTTCGCATGGCGGATGTCCGCATCGTCGAGCTTCGCGCGCAGCAGCTCGCATTTTTCGAGGTCGCAATCGCGCAGATTCGCCCCGATGAGGTCGGCGTCGGTCAGGTCAGCCTCGCGAAAGGTGCTGCCTGACAGGTCACATCCGGCGAGGCGGATGCCGGTCATGCTGGCGATGTCGAAGTTGCAGCGGCGCATCGAAGCTTTGGTCGGCGTCACCTTGCGTCCATACGAATGGCTGAAGTCGGCGTGATTGAAGCGCGCACCGAGCAGGTTGCAACGATCCATCTCGATCGCGAAGAGCTTGCATCGATCGAAATGGCAGAACGACAGGTCGCATCGGAGGAGACGCGCCTCGCGCAATTCGCTGAAGGCGAAAGTCGCTCCGGTCGAGGCGGCTTTGTCGGTAAAAATGCAATCCTCGAAGCTGGCGCCGCGAAAGTCAGCATGTGCGAAGCGGCATCCAATGAAGCGGCATCGCAGGAAGGAGGCGCCGTCGCACCGCGCATCTTTCCAATCAACCTCGGAAAGATCCGCACCTTCGATAGGAATGCCCTTTGCGATCGCGGCGTGAAATTCGGCGGTTGTCATCTGATCCCCCAGCGCCTTCGCTGCGATTTCGCGCGCGACGAGGCGTCCGCGTGAGCTGTTGGTGAGGATCACGACGCCGATCTTTGCGTCGGGGCAGCCGAGAAGATAGCTCTCGAAATCCCCATTATCGCCCCATTGCCAGAAGCAGGTGCCATTGGCGCTGTGATCCAGCCCGATGCCAAGCCCCCATGACACGGGCTCCTTGCCGATGCGCCCTTGAACCTGATCGGCGAGCATCAGCTTGACGAGGTCGGGATCGAGGAAGTGCGGATGCATCAGCTCGACGGCGAACTTCGCGAGGTCGGGCGCAGCCGAGCATAGCAAGTCAGCAGCGTTGGGCTGCGCGATGGGGAAAAACGGCATCGGAATCGCGAATCCGAAGAGGTAAACGTGGCCGCGCGCGATGCGATCGTCGCCGAATGCACGGAAGAAGCTCGTCGAGCCCATCCCGAGCTGCGCAAAAACAGTTTGCGTCATGAAGTCGTTGAACCGCTGATGCGTGATCGCCTCGATGACGCGCTGCAGGTACATGAAACCCACGCCCGAGTATGCGAATCGCGAGCCGGGTTTGAATGCAATTTGATGCGTCACCTCGAGCAGATTGTTCGATAGCCCCGAGGTATGCGTCATCACGTGCCACGCGGTTATCTGATCGCGATAGGGTGACGGCGCGACAAACTGTTTCGTGAGATAGCTGCTCATCGGCTGATGCAGATCCAACCGACCTTCCTGCACCAGCTTCATGGCCGCATACGCGGTGAGCGGTTTGCCGATCGATGCGGCCTCGAATGGAGTATCCGCGAGCACGATGCGCCGGGTGAACGAATTCGCCACGCCGTAGCCCTCGCTCCAGAAGACCTGGTCGTCGTGCACCAGCGCGATGGCGAGGCCGGGTATATTCCCGCGCGCCATCTCATCGCGGATGAAGCGATCGAGCTCAGGGATCTTGCGCGCCATCGGAACGCCTGGCGCGGGGTTGAACGGAAGTGGCGCGACGTCTCGCGACGTTGGATGACATCCTGTGGCACAGCACGCGACGAACAGCGCGAACATCAGCCATGCGACGCCGGCCCGTCGGAGGTCTATTTCAACGATGCTTTCAGTTCCTCCGCAAGCTCGCGGGTCGCCGTCTTGCCTTGATCGATCGCCGCTTGCAGGCTGACGAAGCCATGCATGACACCCTCGTAGCGCTTCACCTTCACCTTGTTGCCGGCCTTCTTGAGCAGCTCGGCGAATGCCTCGCCTTCGTCGCGCAGCGGGTCATGCGAGGCGGTTATGAGGTGCGCGGGCGGCAGGTTTTTCAGGTCCCTCGCGCGCGCCGGTGAGGCGTACGGATTCTCGCGGTCCTTTGCGTTCGGAATGTAGTAATTCCAGAACCATTCCATATCGAGCTTCGATAGCACGAAGCCGTCAGCGGTGAATTCCTGGTAGGATGGCGTGTCCATCGAACAGTCGGTCACCGGATAGATCAACATCTGATGACGGATGCGCGGGCCGCTGCGATCGCGCGCCATCAGCGAGATAACCGCCGCGAGATTTCCACCCGCGCTGTCGCCGCCGACCGCGATATGATCGGCATCGCTTCCAAGCGAAGGAGCATTCTTCGATACCCACTGCGTCGCGGCATAGCAGTCCTCGGGACCGGCGGGAAATTTATGCTCGGGTGCGAGGCGATAATCGACCGCAACCACCGTACATCCGGTCTCGTTGGTGAACACTCGGCAGACGTAATCATGGCTGGCGAGGTCGCCAACCACCCATCCGCCGCCGTGGAAATAGATAAGGATGCCATTGGGCTTGCTCGCCGGGGTGTAGATGCGAATCGGAATCTCGCTCGCGGGGCCGGGAATCTTGCGGTTCTCGACCTTATGCACGTCAGGACCGGCGCCCAGCACATTGAGCATCGCTTCCATCGACTTGCGCGCATCGGCGGGCGACTGGCTATGAAACGCGGGCTGGTTGGCAGCCGCCATCTGATCGAGAAGCGCTTTAACCTGCGGGTCGAGCGGTTGCATGGCAATCTCCTTGTGGTGATGGAGTCTTAAGCCATGGCGCGCGCGATGTGCAAGCGCGGCTGCGGCTACATCGGCACCCTGATGAAGGTAGTGCGCCAATGGGCATGGAACCAGGGCTCGTCCTCGCGGCGTCCATCGACATCGGCAATGACACGCATCTGGTCGCCGTCGATTTTACATTCGAGCAGCGTGACTTCATCGACCGGGAAAGTGGAGCTGCTGAAAGTTCTGCCGGCCTGGTATTCGTCGAAATGCAGGAACGCACGCAACTCTGCATAGCTGCGCCCGTCAGTCTGCTTAATCTCCACGGAGCCCTTCGAGTATTTGATTTTGGCAGTTGCGACCACGTCGGTTTCGCCGAAGGTCAGTTGATAGGGGCCATCGCCGACGCGCTTGTAACATAGGCGATAAGTCTTGGGCGTCCAGTATCCGAGCTTATGCCCGCCGGGCGCGCGGGTTATCGAATCGACGTTCTCGACGGTTCCCTGCCAGCATCCGCGAAAAACCGGAGGCAGCACCGGCTGGGTGTTGACTAGCGGAATTGGGATCGTGATCTGCGCAGGAGGCGGGGGAGCAGGCGACGGCGGCGGCGTCCATGGTTGCTGCGGCGCCTGCTGCGGAATCTGCATTTCGGGATTGTCTGGTTGTTGCGGAACGCGGGTGGCTCTCGGCGCGGGCGCGATTTGCGGCTCCCCTTGCATCACGTCTTGCGCCGAGGCGGAGCCAATCGAAATTGCAATCGCTGCGATGATGATGAGAAACCGACGTCGGATGAGTCGCATGTAGTAAAGGATCGTATGGCAACGGCCCCGGCGCGTCGAGCGAGCTATTCCCACGCTGCCGAATCCCATAAGAAGATATTTCAATGGCCGGAGACATTATCAACTTCGAGGAAGCCTGGCTGCGCAATCAGCAACCTGCCACCGGACGCCGCGCCGAGGCGCATCGCCTCGCGACCGCGATGCGCCGCGTCATCGACCATCTGGTGCAGGTCGCCGCGCCCGAGGAGAGTCTGCGCGCCGCCGCCGATGCGCTCGAAAAATATGCCGAGCGGCTTGCGCAATATCCGGTCTCGCGCGCATACGAGGGCTTCGCGGAGACCGCCAACGCCGGCGACACGCACGCGTTTTTCGATCACAGCCCGCTAATCGGCCTCGCCAATCCGCTGGCGCCGCCGATTCGTCTGGCGGTGGTCGATGACAAGGTTATAGGACATGCAAACTTCGGCGTCGCGTATGAAGGCCCGCCGGGATATGTGCATGGAGGGCTGCTCGCCGCGGCCTTCGATGAGGTCCTCGGGATGGCGCAGTCGCTGACCGGCAATCCCGGCATGACCGGCACGCTGTCGATTCGCTATCGGCGGCCGACGCCGCTACTGACGGAGTTAACATTCGAGGCGTGGGTAACTAAAACTGAGGGCCGCAAGATCTTCACGCATAGCACGGTATCCGCCGATGGGGTCGTGACCGCGGAGGCCGAAGGACTTTTCATCGCGGTCGGGCACGAACGCTTTCAGCAGATGGCGGAAGCGACCCTCGCGGGCTCGAAGAAAGAAGGTTAGCTCTGGGTCAGCGGCTATTCCGTGCTGACCGCTTCCGCCTCGGTCACTTGATGAATCGGCTCGCCCATCATGTGCCATCCGATAATGCCGTCGCCCATCACATAGACATTTTTATATCCGGCATCGCACGCGCGCTCGGCGGCCGCGTCGGAAGCCATGCATCGCTTGTCGAAGCAGTAGAAAACGATTTTGGCGTTTTTGTCGGCGGGGAGTTCCTTGGCGATGCTGTAATTGTCGTACGAGCTCAGGAGATGCGCGCCGTCGATTACGCCCATGCGGACGCGAGTGTCAGGAAAATTGGCATCGTAAACCTTAATGTGCGACTTGGAATCCGCCATCCAATTCGCAAGCTCATCGGCGCGGATAACCTTGAACTTCTTTGGGCCTTCCGGATTGTCGATGAGGATGCGGAGCCCCTGAGCGGAAGCATGCCCGGCGAACGAGAAGACGATAGCCAGCGCAATGGCAGCCAACCCTGATAAACGACGCATCTCGCTAAAATATCAAAGCGCGCGATCGCAGCCAAAATGTTTCGCCCAATGTCATACAGAGGAACGATGCTTCCAACCCGAAGCGCATCCTAGCTCGAACTGCCCTCGGCCTCGGATTCACTGACGTGGCGAACCGACTGATGCTGGTCGGCCCAGCCCTGGATGCCATCGCTCATCACCGCGACATTCTTATATCCTGCTGCGACCGCCCGCCGGGCGGCTGCGTGTGAGGCCATTCAATGAGTATCGGCGCAGTAGAAAACCAGCCTGGTGTTCTTATCCGCCGGGAGCTCCTTGGCGACGTCGTAATTGCTCGATGAGCTCAGCAGATGCGCGCCGGGGATGATGCCGAAGTTCTCGCGCGTCGAAGGATGGTTGGCATCGAAGATTTGTACCTTCGAGGCCGGGTCGGCCATCAGCTTGGCGAGGTCGGCGACATGGATAATCTGGAAGTTGTCAGGGGCTTCCTTGTTATCCAGCAGCTGGCCGATATCGGCCGCCGACGCGCGCGCCGCAAACGTCAGCGCCGCGGCCAACATCAATGCAATCGAGGCAATTCTTCGAAGCATCGTTATAGCCTAACAAACCCGCCCGAGGTGGGCGATACAGAAAAACTACAGAACTCGCGCCTGCTCGACGATCGATGCATATCGGCGGGCATGTTCGAGCGCTTTGCCGTCGGCGCATTCCGCGACAATCTTTTGCGAGAACATGATCAGCCGGTTCGCTCCGGCCTCGCGATAGGCTTTCAACTCGGCGCTGCCCAAGCCGTCGGGATCAACCAGCGGAGAAATGCTGATCGCAGCGGGATTCCGCCCGCGATCCTTCGCCTGCTTGCGCAGGGAGGCGACAGCGGTTTTGAATTGGCCGAGGTCAGTAACGATCGGCATCCAGCCATCATAGGTGCGCGCGACGCGTGCGAGCGCCTGGTCGCCGTGCGCGCCCAATATGACCGGCGGCCCGGATTTTTGCATCGGCTTGGGCTCCGACCGTACGCGCGGAAACTTTATGATCTCGCCTTCGTACGAGGGATCGTCGGTGGTCCAGACTAATTTCATCGCCTCGACAAATTCGCGCGTATGCTTCCAGCGCTGACCGAAGTTCGCGCCCATCGCCTCGGTCTCCTCGCGCAGCCATCCCGCGCCGACGCCGAGGATGACGCGTCCGCCCGAGAAATAATCGAGTGATGCGATCGCCTTCGCGGTTATCAGCGGTTCGCGCTCCGGCAGAAGGCAGATTCCGGTGGCAAGCTTGATCTTGCTGGTGACCGTCGCGACCACCGTCAGTGCGACGAACGGATCGACCCAGCGTCCATAGTGCTCCGGAAGTTCGCCCTGGAAGGGGTACCGGGTTTTCGGGCCGAGCGGGATTACCGGATGCTCGGGAATCCACAGAGAGTCGTAGCCGAGTGATTCGACCGTGCGCGCGAGCTCACGCAAGTCGCCGCTCTGCGCCGTTACCGTGGTGAGAAAAGCTATGTCCACTTCAAGTCCCCTGAGCGATTTCGACGCTCATAGCTGGTCATACCTTGGCGAACAGCCGCGCCCAGTCCTCGATCGCATCCTCATGGCCGGGGATCAGTTGCACGACGAATTGATTGTAACCCGCCTCTTTGAAGGCCCGCAGGCGATCACGCAGGGTTTCCTCGGTCGCGGTGAAAGTGGTTTCGCGCAGGAAGTCTTCGGTGAGATATTTTTCTTCCTCGGCGCGCACTCCGAGCAGATGCATCTTGTGCATCTGGAGGTATTTCGCATCGGCAGGTTGATAGGTCGCATACTGCTCGCGATACGCGCCCGCGAGCTTCTGGATGTAAGGCGGCAGCAGGCCGTCAATCGAGCGTTCGATCAAACCATGCAACGTGACGACCGCCATCGGTCCGGCCTGCGCCTTCGCGCGCGGACTTGCCGCCGACTCGCCCGGCTTGAGGACGCATCCGAGCGCGAATGCGGTGGTGTACAGCGTCTTCGGATCGCGTCCGACTTCGCGACAGGCTTTGGCCATCTCGCCATTCTCGTGGACCGCTCGCTCCGGCGATGCCGAGAAAGTAATCCATCATCGGCAATCTCGGCGGTCATCTTGCGCGCCTTGGGCGCGAACGCCGAAACGTGCAGCGGAATCTTATCGGTGATGTTGATCATCCCGAACTCAGGATTCAGAAAGCGGATTTTTTTGCGCTCGCCCTCGAACTCCCATTCGATGGTTTCGCCTTTGAGCAATCCATAGACGACGCGAATGTACTCGCGCATCGCGGACAGCTTCATCGGTCCCATGCCCATCGTGTTGCGGCCGGTGAATCCGGTCCCGACGCCGAAGATGATGCGGCCTGGCGCCAGTTTGTTGAGCGTTGCGAAGGCGTCGGCGCAGACCGGCGCGATCCGATTTGTGGGTATCACCACGCCCGATGCGAGTTTGATCTTGGAGCTATGCTCAGCCGCCAGCGCCATCGAGATGAAAATGTCCGGCGCGAGGAGCTGCGAGTCGTAGAACCACGCATGCGAGAAGCCGAGTTCCTCGGCGCGCTTGACGGTTTTCCATGCATCGACGTTCGAGAAGAGCGCGATTCCGAATTCCATAGCTGCGAGTCCTCCAAGGCGAGGAGTAGCACGGCAAATTCCGCATTTACAAAGCGCGCCCGCGCCGCCAAAACCGGTCAGCTTCCTCTCCCCCCTTTGGTCGCGCTTGATTCCTGCGCCGCGCCGATTTCTTAATGATGAGATGGGATGCGGGGGGAATCAGAAGAGCCGCCCAAAAGGTGAGTGCGTCATCATCTACAATCCCCATGCGGGGAAGCTAAGGGGCAGAGGCACTGAACAGCTGGAACGCGTGCGGAATATTCTGGTCGAGGCAGGCCACAAAACCTCTCTGGTCCCGACTTCCGGTCCCGGCGCCGGCACGGCCCTGGCGCGCGCTTGCATCGCCAATGGCGCCGGCTTGATCGTCGCCGCGGGAGGTGACGGCACGATCAATGAAGTCGCCGAAGGGATGGTGCACTCTGCGGTGCCGCTCGGAATCCTGCCTGCGGGCACCGCCAATGTGCTCGCGATGGAGACCGGCATGAGTAGCAAGCTGCAAACCGCGGCGCGCGAGCTGCTGACTTTCATCCCGCAGCGGATTTCTGTCGGCCGCCTGCACTTCCACAATCAGCAGCCAGGACAGCCGGCATTTTCTGCTGATGGCGGGCATTGGCCTCGATGCGCGCGTCATCTACAACCTCAGCGCGCCGCTGAAGACCAATCTCGGCAAAGTCGCCTTTTGGATTGGCGCGTTCAGCCTGCTCGGTCGCCGGTTGGAAGAGTTCTCGGTAAAAGTTGAGGATCGCGATTATCGCTGCTCTTTCGCACTCGTGAGCAAGGTCCGTAACTACGGCGGGGATTGGAAAATCGCGCGCGACACCTCGCTGTTTGACGACCAGTTCGAGGTCGTGCTGTTCCGCGGCAAAAATTCCGCGCGCTACCTTAGGTACTTCGTCGGCGCGGTCATGAACCGCCTGCGGCGCATGCAAGGAGTGAGTATCCTCCGCGCCCATCGGATTGAGATGTCTCCGGTGCGGGACACGCGCGTCTACATGCAAGTGGATGGCGAATACGCGGGCCATCTTCCGGGCTCCGTCGAGATAGTAAAAGACGCGCTGACGTTGCTCATCCCTCCAGCCTATCAAGCACGCTTCAAGCTCGATGAATCGCGCCTGAACGCGGTTTAGCGGGGAGTGAGCCGCGGTTCGAATCGCCAAAATCGCGATTTACAAAGCGCGGCAGGTAACACAGACTTTCTGATTCGCAGCACCGACTTCAGTCTGTGCTTGCTGGAGGACTTCATCGTCATGATCAAACTTTATGAGCATCCATTTTCACCGTACGTGCAGAAGGTGAAGATCGCGCTGTTCGAAAAGAACATTCCGTTCGAGGCGGAGATTCCCAACGCATTCAGCGGTGCCCCGACCGACTTCGGCAAGAGCAATCCGCGCCTCGAAGTGCCGGCGCTCATCGATGACGGCTTCGCGATTTTCGACTCGACGGTGATCCTCGAATACCTCGAAGACAAATGGCCGAAGCCGCCGATGCTTCCGCCCTCGCCACGCGACCGCGCGCGCGTGCGCATGATCGAGGACCTTTGCGACACCTACTACGAGGCGATCAACTGGGGCCTGATGGAAGTGCAGGCATGGAAGCGCGTCACCGGCGACACTGCCGTCGGCGATCACCAAGCGCGCCGAAGCGCAGACTGCCGGCATCTATCAGCGCCTCGAACGCGAGCTGGGCAGCAACTCATACTTCAACGGCGCGGACTTCGGATGGGGCGACCTGAGCGTTTTTCCTTATGTGAATGGCTCGGTGGTATGGGGCTTCGGTCCGAAACCTGGGAGCAAACTCGGCGCATGGCTGGAGCGAGTGAACGGACGCGAGAGCGTCAAGAAGACGCTCGCGGCGACGACCGACTTCGCGGGCAACCTCGATGCGCTTCCGCAGATGCTCGCATCGGGTCAGTTCAAGCGCCAATACCGCGACCATCGCCTCGAATGGATGATCCGTTCCGGCGGCGTCGAGGTGGTAATCGAGGGGATGCGGACGGGCACCATCCGCTTTTCCGAAGAGATCTCCTAATCCGATTCCTCCCCCGCGTCTTCCCGCGGGGGAGGATTAGGAGGGGATGCCGCAACCCTGACACCTCCCTCGCGGGAAAGTGCGGCAAGGTTTTCGGGTGCTCCGATTTTGGAACGGCGAAGTGATGCAGAATATCGGCGGGGTAGTGGAGGCGATATTCGCCGCATTGCAGGAAACTCGCACCTGCGGATCCGCTTCATTGCGCAGTCGGAGATTAAGTCAGCGCTGCATTTGTGCTAAGGTGGCGATGTGGCGTCCGCGGGTGCGGGCGCCATCGGTGTTTTCGGAGGATGAGATCGCGCGAAAATGCAAAAGTGCAAAAACAAACCCATTAAATGCAGCAAATCCGCGGGCTTTTTAGAAATTGAAGCCACCATCGGAAAGAAGCGGGCCCCCTCGGCAGCTTCGAGGCGCCATTACCTAAACGAACCCACCGCGCGAATGCAGCCGCTTCAAGAATCGCAAAAACAAACCCACTTAATCGAGGAGTTTGCTGCCTTTTTCCGGACCTGGCCACTATCGACATTATGTCGGTAGTGGCCGCGACGTTGCTCCTCTACTTATGCGCCACGAACTTGAACGCGTCGCCATCCTTTTGAATCTTCCCGCATGAGGGCGTCCCGAAATGCGTCCCGAACACGATGACGTTGCTATCGGCGTACTTCTCGCAAAACGCCCGCCGCGTCTTCTTCGCCATCGCGCCGTCGCTGTCGAAGCCGTCGTCCCATTCCGGATACGCGCACTGCACCGGATGATGCATCAGGTCGCCGGTGATGACGGCGTCCTGCCCCTTCGAGGAAATCCTCACGCTATGATGACCGGGAGTGTGGCCTGGAGTCGGCTCCAGCCACACCTCGTCGGTGAGCTTGTGAGTCGATTCGACCAGCTTGGCCTTGCCGGCGTCCACTACCGGTCGCACCGAATCCTCGACTGGATCGCGCGAATCGGCGCCGTCGAAGGTGGACCAGTAATCCCATTCGGTGCCGCCGATGATGTACTGGGCGTTGTCGAAAGTCGGCACCCATTTGTCATTGACGAGTTTGGTGTTCCATCCGACGTGATCGACGTGCAGATGCGTACAGACCACGTTGTCGATTTGTTCGGGAGCGTAGCCCGCGTTTTTCAGGTCGCTCATGAAGGGCAGATGCAGCTTGCTCCAGTTGGGATTGGAGCGGACCTTGTCGTTGCCAATGCAGGTATCGACGATGATGCGCTTGCCCTGCGACTCGATCACCAGCGCGTGGATGCTCATCCGCAGCTTGCCCTTCTCATCGGTGAAGACTGACAGCCAGTCCTTAGCCTGCCGCTCCTTGCCGATTCGATCCGGCGTCGCGTCGGGGAGGAGCCAGGTGCCGGGCCATGAGCCCTCGGTCTCGATGATGCGGGTGATTTTGACGTCGCCGATATTCCATTGGCTCATGACCATGACTCCTGCGCGTGAATTGAGAATATGGCGCGAAACTTAGCGCGACCCGCCTCGCGCCGCAAAATGAAAAGCGCGCGTGCGATGGACACTCGGAGCCGCTCGCACTACTTGTGTGGAATTCCCGAGGTGATGCTCATGTCGATCGAAGCGCCCAAAAGAGAAGACCTTAAACGTATCGCGAAAGAGAGTCATTTCGAGCTGAGCGATTCCGAGGCCGACTCGATCGTCGGAATGATGAAGCCGATCGTCGCGTTCCTCGATACCATCGACGACGCGCCCATCGAGCCGAGTCCTTCGGTGAAGAAGTATCGCCAACGCGATGCGGGCCGGCGTCCCACCCGCGAGGAAGATCCGCTCAATGCGGTGGTGCGCAAAATCTCGGTGAAGGGCGCGGCCTCGGGCAAGCTCAAGGGCAAACGCATCGGGGTGAAAGATAGCGTCGCAGTTGCGGGTATCCCCATCAGCGGCGGCTCCCACGTGCTGGAAGGTTTCACGCCCGATGACGACGCGACCATCGTCAGCCGCATGCTCGATGAGGGCGCGGAAATCGTCGCGACCCTGGTGATGGACGACTTCGCGCTGTCGGGTGACGGCACCACCAGCGCGCACGGCCACGTGCATAATCCTCATCGCCCGGAATATTGCTCGGGCGGTTCGTCCTGCGGGTCGGCGGCGGCGCTCTACTACGATTGGATCGACATCACCATCGGCACTGACCAGGGCGGATCGATTCGGATGCCCTCTTCATGGTCGGGCACCGTCGGCATCAAACCGACTTACGGGCTGGTGCCCTACACCGGCGTCATGAGCATCGATCCGTCGATCGATCACGTCGGTCCGATGGCGCGCAACGTGAGCGACGTGGCGCTCGCACTCGAAGTTATCGCGGGAAAGGATCCCGCCGATTTTCGTCAGCAGGAAGTGCACGTCCAGCCGTATCGCGAGGCGCTCGGCAAAAGCATCAGCGGTCTTAAGCTGGCCATTCTGAAAGAGGGATTCACGCATCCGGGCGCGGAAGCGGACGTGAACGCCGCGGTGCGCAAAGCCGCGGCGCAGTTGCAGAAGCTCGGCGCGACCATCGAGGAAGTTTCGATTCCCGAGCATCGCGATGCCTGGCAATTCCTGTGGCCCATTGGCCTCGAAGGGATGGCGGCGCTCGCGCGTGGCAGCCTCCAGAGCCGGCATCATTCGGGACGCTACGATGCAGGCCTCGCGGATTTCTTCGGCGCGGCGCGGCTCAAGCAGCCGACCACGCAGGCGCTTACGGTGAAGTTCATGATGAGCGCGGGCGAGTATCTGCACGAGCGCTATCACGGCCGCCTCTATGCGAAGGCGCAAAATCTGCGCGGGGGCTTGCGCGCGAAGTATGACGCGGTGTTGGCGAAGTTCGACGCACTGGTGATGCCGTCGACCCCGATGAAGGCGCATCGTCGCGATGAGCGCGCGCCCTACGCGATGCTGACCAACACCGCAACCTTCGATGTCACCGGACATCCGGGGTTGAGCATTCCGTGCGGCCTGTCCGATGGATTGCCGATCGGCTTGATGCTGATCGGCCGTCATTTCGAAGACGCGACGCTGCTTCAGCTCGGGTACGCATACGAGCAGAGCGTCGATTGGAAAAAGGCGTAAGAACTAAGCGGCGCCCGCTCCACACATTCGATCGATGACGCGGAGGATCATGTCGGGGCCGCGCTCGAAGAGCCCGCGCGCGACGCTCTCGTTCGGCTGATGCGCCTGGTCGAAATCGCCGGGGCCGCAGATGAGCGAAGTGATTCCCGAGAGCGCGAAGTGGCCGCCGTCGGTGCCGTAGGCCGCGCCGCCCGAGGTTTTCGCGCCGGTCGCCTCAGCCAGAGCGCGCTCGAGCGCCGTTCCTCGCTTCGAGAGCAGCGGCGGCACGATCTGCGGGCGTCCAATCTTGATGGTCGCGCGATGAGATCCGCCCGACCAATCGCGAGTATCGATTTCACTCACGCGCCGCTCGATTTCGCGATGCAGCTCCATCGGGTCCACATGCGGAAGCGACCGATAGCTGATCCGCAGCCGGCACTCCTCGGCGATCATGTTGAGCGCGAGGCCGCCGCTGATGGTGCCGAAGTTGAGGACATCGTTGGGCGCCTCGGGAAAGGCCTCGACGAACTCCGCATTGGGCGACGACGCGCGCTCCTGCTGCAGCTTTCCGATCACGTCCATCACCTTGCCCATCACGGCGATGGCGTTGACTCCCTGAGTCGGCGCGCCGCTATGACCTCCGCGTCCCAGCACCCTCAATTCGAAAGAGCCGATGCTTTTGTGAGTGTGGCAAATCCCGTATGAGGTCGGCTCGCCGATCCAGCACAGCCCCGGCATCGGAAGCTCGCCAAGCAGACCGCCTAACTCGGGCCCGACCAGCTCCGCGCCGCGACATCCCACTTCTTCATCGGCAGTAAAGACGAAGACCAGCGGACGTCGCAGAGTCTTTCGATCGAGCTTGGCCGCCGCATCGACACATTGCGCGATGAAACCCTTCATGTCGCTGGTGCCGCGGCCATAAAGACGATCGCCATCGAGGTCCGCCTTGAGCGGCTCGCGCGTCCATCCCGGCTGCCCTTCGAAGGGTACGGTGTCGATGTGCCCGGAGACGATCAGGCCATCGCGCACCGGAGGACCGGCCCATGCGACGAGGTTGGCATGCGGAACTCCGAAAATTTCGACTTTCTGAAAGGTGGTGTGGAAGCCAGCGCTATCGAGCCGATCGGCAAGAAATTGCGCCGCCTCGAGATTGCTATTCGCGCTGACGGTGTCCAGCGCGACCAGGCGGCGGATGGTGTCGTAGAGGTAATCCGCCATAAGACCTTCCAAAACCAGCTATTTGCAGGCGGAAGGATATCGCGAGGTACGGAGGAGATGCTACCGGGGAATGCCGTGGAGCACGCGCCAATCCGATCAGGGTATCAGTGACCACTTTGGGATCGGCCTTGGAGTCGCGCCCAAACTTCTCGATCAGGTACCGTTCGTTCGTCCACAGCAATGCGGTTGCGATTTCCCTTGGATCCAGACCCTCGAGGGAGATCCCACCGCTAGCGGCAAACTCGCCTATCCGGCGAGCGACCTCACCGATGGTCTTGTTGAACCCCTCACGGTAGCGAGCTTCCACGTTCTCATAGACCTGCGTCGCATCGGAAAGAGCTCGCAACAAGTGTCCGTGGGAGACATACGCCTGCACCAGTTCCCGCACTGTATGGCGAATGCCTTCGACTGAATCCGAACCGGCGAACCATTTCGCGCTGAGCGCGCGGTCACGCTCATACAGACGGTCGACCAGCTTCACGATCAGATCGCTGCGGTCGCGAAAGTATTCATAAAATGATGGGCGCGAGAGGCCGGTCCGCGCCATCACATTATCGACGGTCATCTCACGAAACGGATGCTCGCGCAGGAACGTCTCGGCGGCGCTGAGAATTTCGGATTCGGCCGCTTCCGGCTTACGTCGGCGGCGGCGTGTGGTTTCCGGCTGGGGGCTGTGTGTCTTCTTCGTCAACGTTGAGTCCGTTGATGACGCAGAGGGCGGACAAGGTGTGGCGTTGCGATTGGCCACGAAAAAGCATTAAAGAAGCCCTCCAATGGTGCCAATCTGATGCCAAGCGCTCTATTAGAACCTAAATACCCCCAAACCGTCCCTGAACTCGCATCCTTCAACTTTCGGCCAGAACACATACTACTGAAAATTGCGGCGAAGAAAAGATGACTGTCAGATGTTTTATTCACCGGCTTTTGGTTACAAATGTGGGTTTAGCCGGATTTAGTTGACTACACGTCGGCAGCAGATTTAGAGGATTTGCCCCCGCGAAATCGCAGCGCAGAATTAACTACGAGTTAGCCGCGCGAGAAATTAGTCCGCGGGACGGGAATTGCGCCGTCGCTGGGACAGCTCGCGCGACACCAACCCGGCGCGCTTGCCTTTTATCAGCGCGGGCGCAGAACGCTCGGGCACCATCTCCAATTCCTTCAGCCACGCGGTGGCGTCACCGTCACTCGGTGCGCGCCAATCGCCGCGGGGCGAGAGTGATCCGCCCGAGCCGACTTTCGGCGCGTTGGGAATCGCGCTGCGCTTGTACTGGCTAAGCTTGAAAAATCGATGCAGGAACGTGCGCAGATGTTTTTTGATCTCGCCGATGTCGTAGCGATTGCGCAACTCCGCGGGAATATCGGGCCATGCGCCACGCGTCGGATCATGCCACGCCAGGTAGGCGAGGAACGCGATCTTCGAAGGCGGATAGCCGAAGCGCAAGGTGTAATAGAGGAAAAAATCGTGCAGCTCATAGGGACCGAGCATCGCCTCGGTATCCTGAAAGGGCGTCGCCCCAACTTCTTCGCTCGCGGGAACCAGCTCGGGGCTGATTGGCGTCTCAACGATATCGCGCAGCACCGCCGAAGCCTCCTCGCCGACGCGGTTGGTCAACGCTACCCACCTGATGATGTGCTGAATAAGCGTCTTAGGCACGCTCGCATTCACCGCGTAATGCGACATATGGTCGCCGACCCCGTATGTGCACCATCCGAGCGCCAACTCGCTCAGATCGCCGGTTCCGACGACTAGTCCATTGTGCAGATTGGCAAGGCGAAACAGGTGGCTGGTGCGCTCGCCGGCCTGGACGTTCTCGAAGGTGATGTCATAGACCGGGCGGCCTTCGGCATACGGATGATCGATGTCCTTCAGCATCTGCAGCGCGCTCGGCCGGATGTCCATTTCGTGCGCTTCGCAGCCAATCGCGGCCATCAGGCGACGCGCCTGCTCCAGCGTGCGCTGGCTGGTCGCAAAACCCGGCATCGTGTACGCAAGGATGTTGCTGCGCGGATAGCCCAGACGGTCCATTGCCTGCGCGCACACCAGCAGCGCATGCGTGGAATCCAGGCCGCCGGACACGCCGATGATGGCGCGCTTGATGCCCGTCGCGCGCAGTCGCGTGACGAGACCCTGCACCTGGATTTCGTAGACCTCGGAACATCGCTCGTCGCGCCGCGCGGGATCCGATGGCACATAGGGAAAGCGTTCGTAGACGCGCTCGGGGAGCAGGCGCCCAATCCGATGGGGCTCGGCGGAAAATTCGACCGTCCGAAATTCCTTGACGCGCGCCTGATCAAGCCGCACGTTCTCGGCGAAACTGTTCTGTCGCATCCGCTCTTGCGCGAGCCGCTCGAGGTCGATCTCGGTGTGAATTAGTTGAGGGTCATCAAGAAAGCGGCGCGACTGTGCCAGGAGGTTGCCATTTTCCGCGACCAGCGCCTGCCCGTCCCATGCGAGGTCGGTGGTCGATTCGCCCGGCCCGGAGGCCGAATAGAGGTACGCCGCGAGGCATCGCGCTGATTGGCTGGCGACCAGCGTATGGCGAAAATCCGACTTACCGACCGTGATGTTCGAGGCCGACAGATTGAGCAATACCGTAGCGCCGGCCAACGCCGCATACGACGAGGGCGGAATCGGAACCCACAGGTCCTCGCAAATTTCAATGTGAAAGGCGAAGTCGGGAATTTCCTCGCATCGGAACACGATTTGGCTTCCGAAGGGGATCCCGCGTTGCCCGCCGAGATCGATCTGCGTCTGCGGCGCCGCGCTGCCCGGCGTGAACTGCCGGACCTCGTAAAATTCACGGTATCCAGGCAAGTAGGTCTTCGGCACGATGCCGAGGATACGACCGCGCGAAATCACTGCGGCACAATTGAAAAGCAGATTTCCGACTTCGAGCGGCAACCCGACCACGCTGACAATCGGCAGGTCGCGGGTCGATTCTAAGATTCGATGCAGCGCCGCGAGGCATCCGTCGAGCACCACGCGCTGCTGAAAAAGATCGTCGCAGGTGTAGGCCGAAAGTCCCAGCTCAGGAAACAGAACGAGCGCCACCTTGCGATCGGCGGCGCGGCGAATCAGCGCGAGGGTCTGGTCGCCATTGAAGGCGGGATCGGCGACGCGTACGGCCGGGATCGCAACCGCCAAACGAATCAGGTCATGACTATAAAGGTTGAAAAATTCTCTTCCGGCCTTCACTCGCGAGTCCTCGGGTGCGTTCCTACCGTCATTCTAAACAGGCCGGGCATCGGCGCGCTATCGCTATATAACGTCTTTTTAGGAGCAAACAGGCTCAGGGCATGTTTACCCCGGCAGCCCGGTCATCTTTGCGCTGACGTCCCACAGGCGGCGCGCGATGGTGGCATCGTGGGATTCGGCGGACGATCGCGCTTCCTTCCCATCGATGAAATATTTCCCGGTGACGCCTTCGACCTCGGGTGACGAGGCGAGGTAGACCTGCGTGCGCGCGCCCTTGTCAGGTGACTTCATGAATGCGCCGGCCAGCTTCCATGCGGCTCCGACGATGGCGCCGCTGTTGTTTGCGAGGTTGGTCGCAACCGCGCCCGGATGCACGCAATTTACCGTCACCCCGGTGCCCGCGAGCCGGCGGGCGAGTTCGTAGGTGAAGAGAACGTTGGCGAGTTTCGATTGCGCGTAGGAGCTCATCCCTCCGTAGGAGCGTTCTGCGCCGAGGTCGTCGAACTTTATCGTCGCGCGCTGATGCAAATCGGACGAGATGTTGATGATGCGCGCGGGCGCGCTTTCCTTGATGCGGTCGAGCAGCAGCAGCGTCAGCATGAAGTAAGCCAGATGATTGACCGCGAACACCGCTTCGAGGCCGTCGCTGGTGAGCGCGCGCTTCATGTTGAACACGCCGGCATTGTTCATCAGCACATGCAGCGGTTAGCCGGTCGCGAGGAAATCCGCGGCCAGCTTGCGAATCGCAGCCTGCGACTCGAGGTTAGCGATCATCAGCTCGACGGCGGGATTGCCGGCGCGTTGAATTTCGCGCACCAGTTCCTGGCCGCGCTCGCGATTGCGGCAGACCAGCACCAGCTTTGCGCCGAGGCGTCCGAGTTCCAGCGCACTGGCGCGTCCGATGCCGGACGTCGCGCCGGTGATCATGCAGGTCTTGCCGCGAATCCACTCTCCGTTATGCGAAATTTTGGTTGCCATCGCTTATCCGAAGAGCCGGCGGCTGGCGATTGCCGCGCCGTCCGAGAGCGCGCGAAGTTTTTCCCACACGATGTCATCCGCCACCATGCCGATCCCCGCGCTGGTGTCGAAGCCGCAATCGGTGCCCACCATGATGCGGCGCGGATCTCCTACCACGCGCGCGGCGCGTTCGATGCGATCCGCCACTACCTCGGGATGCTCGACGTAGTTGGTGGTCGAGTCGATGGCGCCGACAATCAGCTTCATGCCCGACGGCAGGGGATGACGCTCGAGCGAATGATAATCATGCTCGTGGCGGGGATTCGCCATCGATAGCAGCAGCGCGCTGACCCTGGCGCGATAGATATGCTCGACGATCTCGTCGAGCGGGACATCATCGGTATGCGGTCCCTCGTAGTTGCCCCAGCATACGTGGAGGCGGACCTTTTCCTTGGGCAGATTGGCGATAGCGCCATTGATGGCGTCGATGACCACATCGACAAAATCGAGAAACTCCTTCAGCGGCTTGCCATAGAAACTGGTGTGGCGTTCCATCGCGAGATCGGGCGCATCGATCTGGAGCAGGAATCCGGAGTTCACGATGGTTTCGTATTCGGTCTTGAAGGCCGCGCCGAGCGCCTTCACATATTCGTGGACGCTCGGATAGTGCGCGTTGAGCATCGCGGCCGCGACAATTCCCGGCGATGCGGCCGTCATGAACGGTTCGACAAATTGCGATTTCTGCTCGTCCAGCGCGCGCCGGAAATCCGCGCATTCCTTCTTCACCACCTCGAGGCCGGTGTAGCGAATCTCGCCGGTCGCCTGCGGCGCGTGCATCAGGTCGACCTGCAATTTACTCGCGTCGAGGCCGATAAATGCGAGGTAGCCGGGATATCGAACCAGATCGCTCATGAAGGGACGCTGGCTCTTGCCGGAGAATCCCGACATCCGATGCTGCACGTAGGTGAAAAAGCTCTCGCGCGCCTGCTCGCCGTTGTTGCCGATGTCGATCCCACATTCGAGCTGGCGCGCGATGACACGCCGGGTCGATTCCGCGGCCATTTGTTCCAGTGCAGCCTCGTCGACCGGTTCATGGCGGCTCTTGCGCCCGAACATCGCGACGAGGTCCTTGGGCCGCGGGAGGCTGCCCGCGTGAGTGGTCAGGATTCTATTTTCTGAATTTGACATCGCGCTCCCGAAGTCGCTGGTAAAGATTACTTCGCGAGAGGAGCACGAATGCGATTGAGTTTTCAATCGCGCAATCGAACGCGCGGCAATCCTCAGATTGTGACGGCCACTGCGGATTGCCGGTCGAACCAGCCGCGCATCGCTTGCGCCAGCAGTACATCGCCGGCGAGACGAAGCTTGCCGTTGACGAAACAGTTCATCCCGTCGAGTTCACCGCCGACGATGCGCAGGAAGACCGGCAAAAGGAGCGATATCGTGAGCCGCGCCGCCGCGCCCTTGGCTTTCAGGACGACGCATTTATCGTCGGCGAATTCAAGCTGGTAGCTATGCACACCGTCGGGCGCGGTGATATCGAACTGAACCACCGCGCTGTCCACCATGGCTGAGCCGGGTAGGTAGGCCTCGGCGATCAGTCCGAAGACCCAACTGAGCACCTCATCGACGCCGCGCCGTTGAGCCTCGGCAATGACCTGCAAGTCCGAGCGATTCTCAACGAAGCGGGTGACCTCGTTGCCGTAAAGCTCGACCCCGGGGTCCGCCAGGGCTGTGTTGCGTTCTCTGGCCGACATTGTGTCTACACCACCATAACAAAAGGTAGCGAGAAGACTTACCTTCTGTCAACCAAAAAAGTTCGGGTTTACTTCCCGGACCAGGGAACCAAATTTTCTCACCGGCTCAGGGCCGCCAGCCGCAGCGAATTCGATTGAGGGCGCTGATTAACTGCTGGCGGTCGGTGAAACGGCTCAGCAGGAAGAGCCGTTGCAAGCGTGCTACTTCGTCGGGCGTGATCCGCAGGGTGGCCAACATTTCCTGATCGTTGCGGAAATCTTCCCACACCTTGCGGCGGTCCTCACCATTTTGCAGGCTCATGACTAATGCCCTCCTCAAAAGGTTTTCCGAAGGACGGGTCGTCGAATGGCGCGCGGCAGTTCAGCGGCCTGTCCCACCCGGCCGCCACGGGGTTAATAACCTCGCGGCTTCCCGGGTCACTCTACTGTGAGTATAAGAAATCCTACAATAAGGCAATGGCGGCTATGGCGCGGTTTCCGTGCCGGGCCGCGCCTCGGCCAGCTGTGCTTGGCGAGGAAGAATCTGAACGGCGGCGCCGCGGATATAAGGTTGGCAGAAGCCGGCGCAAGTTATAGAATCAGCGCAGTACTACCGGAGAAAACCCATGGATCTATTTGCACCCTCCCATTTGCTGGTCCTGCTGGTGATCATTCTGATCATCTTCGGACCCAGTAAGCTTGGCGATGTGGGCGGTGCTTTGGGCAAGGCGATCAAGGATTTCAAGAAGGCTATGAACGATGAGCCCGAAGCGAAACCAGTGGTCAAAGCCGAGGAAACCAAGCCGCTCGACAATAAAGTTTCCTGACCCGCCCGCCCTCCTAATGGGCTTCGGCGTCCGGCGGTAGCGGACGTTCGTGGGGCTGGAGCTGGTTTTTGACCCCGACCACCCCCTGAATCCCGGCCGCATCTTTTCCCGCAGCTTTGACATCGTCGGCGGATTTGACCACGCCGCTGAGCGTCACGGTGCCGTGGTCCGCATCGACCTCGACTGGATAATCCTTCGAGATTCCATTTTCCGCCAGCACGCTCTTGACCTCGGTGATGAGCAGGTCGTCCTGCGCGCGTTCGGCATCGGAGTTGTAGTGATGGTGCTGGACCATCGATGCGCTGTCTTTATCCAGCGACACCGATGAATCGGTAGTTCTCTTCGCTGAGGTCGGCGCTACGGGTGCATTTTGCGCAGCCGCGTTTCCGGGAACGACGTCGGTTTTCAATTCCTGGGCATGAGCCGGGCTGATGGCCAGGCAAGCGCCGAGCGCGACCGTGAACGCAAATCCATAAAATCTTCGCGACGACTGCATGGGATCAATCTCCGGGAGAAATGAAAAGAAGGTGAGAGATTGGAGAATACTCTCACCTTCCGGTCGCAAGCTCTAGTAGTTCGATTCGTAGGTCTTCTTCTGAACCGTCGTGGTAGTGGTCTCGTTCACCGGCGGCGGAGGCGTGACCGGGGTCACGGTCGTGGTTTCGCTGTGATAGCTCGAAGTCCGCTGTTGTGACGTGTTGTTGCCGGTGGCATCCGCACTGTTATCAGCGGTGTCATTGACCGAGCGCTCGGTGGTGGTCTTCTCAGTCACGGTGCGCGGAACCGGCGGTGGCGCCATCACGACCGGCGCGGGCTGCACCACGACTTCCGGGGGCGGAACCGTGGTGACCTTGTCTTCGTGGGAGCTGCATCCCGCGACGGCCAGCAATCCGGCCATACTCATCGCGGCGATAGTTATTCGAAACGTCGAGACTTTCATGTTCAGGTGTACTCCTTGGGGTAGGTTGCTCGATTGGTGCGCAATTGTGCGCAATACGGGTTAGACGGATTGGGTGTCGCTTGATTCACAGCGCCGCGCGCGACTAAATGCGCGTATCGTGAGAATGCTTCGAACTTTGATGTGGCTAGGAGTGGCGGTGCTCGGCGCCATCGGCCTCGCGACCATCGCATTTGCGCGTGGGGAGCAGCCGAGCGTGCTATGGTTCATCGTCGCGGCGCTATGCGCGTATGCGCTCGGCTACCGATTCTATTCCGCCTTTATCGCGGCGAAAGTTCTGGAGCTCGACGATTCGCATACCACGCCTGCGATTCGCCTCGAAAACGGCCGCGACTACGTTCCGACTCCGCGCTGGATCACCTTCGGCCATCATTTCGCGGCAATAGCAGGTCCCGGCCCGCTGGTCGGTCCGGTCCTCGCGGCCCAGTTTGGGTACCTGCCCTCGACCATCTGGATAATCGTGGGTGCGGTGCTCGGCGGATGCGTCCAGGATTTCGTCATCCTCGGCTATTCGCTGAAGCGCGACGGCCGTTCGCTGGGCAAGATGGCGTCGGAAGAAATCGGACCGGTCGCGGGATTCACTGCGCTCATCGGGGTGCTGATGATCATGGTCATCCTGATTGCCGTGCTCGGTCTGGTAGTCGTCAACGCGATGAAGCATAGCATCTGGGCGACCTCGACGGTCGCGGCGACGGTGCCGATCGCGATGCTGGTGGGAATCTACATGACGCATCTGCGGCCGGGCCGCCTCATCGAAGGCTCGGTGCTCGGAGTCGGGTTGATTCTCCTCGCGGTATGGGGCGGGCGCTTCGTCGAGGGTTTCAGCTTCGGGAGCTACTTCTTCATGGACGCGCCACATTTGGCGATGTGGATCATCGCGTACGGACTGCTCGCCTCGATCCTGCCGATTTGGCTGCTGCTGGCGCCGCGCGACTACCTGTCGGCGTTCATCAAGATCGGAACCATCATGGCGCTGGCAATCGGAATCGTCGCATTGCATCCGCGCGCGATGATGCCGCCGCTGACTCAATTCATCGACGGCACCGGGCCAGTGTTCGGTGGAAAAGTTTTCCCGTTCGCGTTCATCACCGTCGCGTGCGGTGCGATTTCCGGGTTTCATGCGCTGATCTCCTCGGGCACCACGCCCAAGATGCTGATGCTTGAAGGCGACGCGCGGATGGTCGGCTACGGCGCAATGATGGTGGAATCATTCGTCGCAATCATGGCGGTGATCGCCGCGATCATGCTCGAGCCCGGCGTCTATTTCGCGATCAACAGCCCGGCCGGCATAGTGGGCGCAGGCGCCGCGGCGTGCGCGAAGATTTCCTCATGGGGATTTCCGGTCAGCGACCTCCACATGCAGCAGCTGGCGACTGCGGTCGGCGAGACCACACTCTATGCGCGCACCGGAGGCGCGCCGTCGCTGGCAGTCGGCATGGCGCACATCTTCGCGCACTCACTCGGCGGGCAGGCAGTGATGGGACTCTGGTACCACTTCGCGATTATGTTCGAGGCACTGTTCATCCTGAGCACGCTCGATGCCGGCACCCGGGTCGCGCGCTTCATGCTGCAGGACCTCCTTGGTCATATATATGAACCGCTGGGCGACAGCTCTTCGTACCGCAACATCGTGGTGACCTCGGTGCTGATTGTCTCGGCGTGGGGATACTTCCTGTACTTCGGCACTATCGATCCATTCGGAGGCATCAACTCGCTGTGGCCGCTGTTCGGCATCGCCAACCAGATGCTGGCGACCATCGCACTATGCGTCGCGACCAGCGCGATGATTCGCTCGGGAAAGGGGCGGTACTCATTCGTGACGCTGATCCCGCTGGTATGGCTGGTCTCGGTAACGATGACTGCGGGCATCGAGAAAATCTTTAGCGCGATGCCGAACGTCGGATTCCTTGCGCATGCCGCAACACTTGCAGTCGAGATGGCGGCACCAACGACGACCGCCGCGCGCAGCCTCGAGATCGAGCGCCTCGTCTGGAACGATCGCATCGACGCGGCGATGACGGCGTTTTTCATCGCGGTGGTGATTATCATCCTCGGCGATTCGATTCGCATATGGAGCAAGTTGATTTTGGGCAGTGCTGAACGCCCGGTTCAGGAGGAAGCGGCGTGATCAAGATGGGGCATCGAGAAATTGGCGCGCACCTGCGACATTCGATTGTCAGTGTGTCGCAGAGTTTGCATCGCGCGTCGCGGACACTGTCGCATCAACTTGTAAAGGAATTACAGCGTCTCAACTCGGCGCGAATGGGAAGCGGAGAGCTATCGTTGCTGGCTCCGAGCGAACGTGTGCGGGCAGTCAAGGCAGCGCTGATGAGACATCACGAGGGAAAGCCGCGCTGCTGCTAAATTTGACCACAAGGAGATAATCACAGCAAGTTAACGAAACACCGCTACATGTGTCATCGGGGAATTTTTGGAAAGGCAACTAGGCAGTTTTCCCTTTCCGCATAGGCACCCACCTGATTATGTCGCCCTCCATCTTGGAATAGCTTTGATGTGCTGATAGCAACCGTTTGTGACAAAACGTTGACAACATCGCGAAGCCCGGAGCGGGGAAACAATATGGATACCGTAGTAACTAACTCAAGCTGGTCGGACGGCGCGCACTTTGAGTCGTTGGCCAACCTCGCGCACGAGCTGCGAACCCCGGTCCAGGTGCTGCTCGGCTACCTCGACATTCTCCGCGACGACCGCGCCGATGCTCGCGACCCATCGGCGGCTTCCGAGCGAGCCATCCTCGAGCGGATGAACACTAATGTGCACGAACTAGCACAAACGGTCGAAAACGTGCTCGAATTCGTGCTCGCTTCCGCGGGCGCCGAAACCGCTACCGCCGAGGAAATCGAGCTGGTGGAATTCTTTGCCGAGCTGGAGGAAGTCCTGGCGGCCTCGAATTGTAATCCGGGTTTGATGGTCAGAATCAACCTCGAGAAAGCTCCGGAAACGGTTGTCATGCAACGTCGACCGCTTCGATCTATTGTAGTAAACCTCGCGATCAACGCGATTAAGTTTACCGCCGCCGGCGAAGTCTCAATTTCCGTCCGCAGCGAGCTGCGAAGCTCCCGGAATCCTCGAAATCACAGTTCGTGACAGCGGCGAAGGGATCAGCCGTGACCTGCTCGCCTCGGCATTCGAACCGCTGGTCCAGCTTTCGCACTTAAGCGTTCGTCGCCATCGCGGGCTCGGGCTTGGATTGGCGATCGTTCAGCGTCATTTGGAGGCTTTGGGCGGGCGTATGGAAGTAGAATCGACACTCGGATCGGGATCATGTTTCAAAGTCACAATCCCATGTCCCCGATCCGCGCCACCTGTGTGCACTTCGGGTCACTCCCGCCACCAAATCGCTTATTAGATCATTAGAATTCGCCGATTCTCTTAGCAACCAAACGGCACGAGCGATGCATTACCTATGCTCCACGTCGCGGTTGTTTCGAAGAAGAAGGGCGAGAAAATGACTCCTTTAGTGCTGCTGCTGGTATTGAACGCAGGAATGTTGATGGGATTCGTGTTGCACACCTTTCTCGAGGGTGCACATCATGAGGATGAGGTGCGGGAGCGCGCCGTGTTTCAGCCTAGCTCGTTCCGCGATGATCTTCTGCTCCCGATCATGCCGTCGAAGAGCCGCTACCTGCACTAGAAAGTCACCGCCTATACGCTGATCGCGTTCAGCGGTAGTGGCGCATCAGGCCCACCACCACCCCGCGAATCTGCAAGTCACCCGAATTGACAAAAATCGGTTCCATCTGCTGGTTCGCAGGCTGGAGCCGAACCCGGCCGTCTGATTCTCGAAAGAACCGCTTCACGGTCGCTTCGTTGCCGACCAGCGCGACGACGGTTTCTCCGTTGGTCGCGGTGTCGCGCCCCTCGACGATGATGTAGTCGCCGTCGCGAATGCCGTCATCAACCATCGACTCACCCCGCACGCGCAGGCAGAACGTATTGTCGCGCCGCACGAAGTCCTCGGGCACTGAGATGGTCTCGTTGCCCTCGATCGCCTCGATTGGCTGACCCGCTGCGACCTGGCCTAGCAGCGAAAGCTCCTGCGCCCCCGACCCGCGCTTGCGACGCTGCGATATCTCGAGCGCGCGGCTGTGATTGTGCTGGCGCTTGATGAATCCCTTGGTTTCGAGATTGCGCAGATGCTTGTGGACCGTCGCGAGCGAAGAGAGCCCGAAGAATTCCCCGACTTCCGCAAGGGTGGGTGCGTACCCATGTTCGTTGATATAGTTGTCGAGGTAGTCAACGAGTTGCTTCTGGCGCTTGGTTAATGTCGGCATTGTTAGTCCCCTGCGGCGTGGGATCAGCCTCGCTGCATCATGGCGAAAGTTCGGCGAAAACGCAAGCGCTGTAGCGATGTCCAGTAAGCATAGAACGGCGCGGTTTCGCATCCGCGCCGCGACGCATATCCTTAAACCCGACCATGGCAAAGTTGCACGTCAAATTCGAAAACGGCGATCCCGACCGGGTCATCGAGTTCAACCCGGCCGATGCTCCCTTTCATCATGATGGCCGGCCGGGCTCGATCCTCGACATCCTGCTCGGACATAAGATTCACCTCGAACACGCGTGCGGTGGCAACTGCGCCTGCACCACCTGCCATGTCATCGTCAAAGAGGGGATAGCGAACCTGAGCGAGGCAGAGGAGTCGGAGGAAGACATGCTCGACAAGGCACCGGGTCTCACCCCCACCTCGCGCCTCGGATGCCAGGCCGTGGTGACTGATCCCGATGCGGAGATTACCGTCGTTATCCCGCGCTTCACCATCAACCTCGCGAGTGAGAGTCGCGACGAGAGCTAGCCTCGATGGCCGATGCAACTTCGCCCCGGAGTTCCTGGCTTGCGGTTGTCGATCGCATCGTCGATCACAATGACGACACGCGCTCCATCTTCTTGCAGATGCGCGAGGACGCGAAGCTCAAGTTCATCCCGGGCCAGTTCATCTCGATTCTGATCCCTCTTGGCGACGAGATGCGGCGACGCGCCTATTCGATCGCATCGATGGAAGCCGGCGTCATCGAGATCTGTTTCAACCAGGTCGCAGGAGGCCGTGGCGTCGGATGGCTGTTCGAACGCGCCCCGGGCGACGCGGTCGAGTTCATGGGACCATTCGGCAACTTCACCCTCGATGCGCCACCGCAAGTGGAAACCATCTTCATCGCGGAGGGCACCGCGATTGCCCCGATCCGCCCCATGCTTCATCGCGCGCAAAATCCGCCGCGCATGCGCCGATGTTCCTGCTCTATGCGGCATCCGATCGCGCGCACATCTTGTATAACGGTGAACTCGAAGCGCTCGCTTCGCGCGATGCGAACTTCCGCTTCGAAACGATGCTCGCCGGCGACGACCTCTACGAGCGCGTTCATGATGAGGTGAACGGCGCTGGATCGCCGCCGATAACAATCGCGCGCGCCAATTCTACATCTGCGGCGTCGGCAAGGGCGTCATTCGCATCCGCGATTTGCTGCGCGCTTCAGGCTACGAACGCCGCGCCGTCCACTACGAGCAGTGGTAGCGCCGCGTTTGCGATGTGCGCGTGCGCCATTGCAATATTAACCGATCGTTCAGGAAGGTGATTTTTCGATGCGAGCTGATATCGACGAGATTGTTGCCAGGGTCGAGGCCGAGGGCGTTTGTGTGGTGCCGGATTTTATTCCGCGCGACCTGCTGGCGAAAATCCGCACCGAGGTGGACACGCTCAACCAGGCTGAGCGCGAGAGCGGCAACGGATTCCTCGAATCCGAGGGCGTCAATCAGCGCGTCTTTAACCTCGTCAACAAGGGCGAGGTCTTCGAGCAAATCGTGCAGCATGAAGATGTGATGGCCGGGATGGACAAGCTGCTCGGCGGCGATTTCATCCTGTCGGGATTTTCCTCCAACACCACCGGCCCCGGCGGCGAGGAGATGGTGCTGCATTCCGATTCCGGCTACGTTCCGCCGCCGCACCCCGAGTACCTGTTGTCCGCCAACGCGGTATGGATGATCGATGACTTCACCGAAGAAAACGGCGGCACCCGCTACGTCCCCGGCTCGCATAAGCTGCGTGACAATCCGAAGCCCGATGGCGAATATCCCACCGTGCCGATCATCGGTAAGGCCGGGTCCGTCGCCTTCTTGCACGGATACACCTGGCATAAGACCGGCGCGAATGTATCGCGCGATCAGATACGGCGCGCGTTGTTCGCATACTACGTTCGGCCGTTCCTGCGGGTGCAGGAAAATCACATCGTCTCGGTGCGCGAGGAAGTGTGGCATCGCGCGTCACCTCGGTTGCGTCATCTGCTCGGCGGCGATCTATGGCTCAACTCGATCGGCTTCTTCGACGGCCCACCCGCCGCGATGCGAAAAATGGCCTTTCCGAAGCGCAAATCAGGCGTCCTCTCGTAGCCGCACACCGGACGGAAATCGCAGGTCCATCGGCGGAGTGTCCCGGATGGCCTCACCGTGGTGGCACAGGCATGCAGCAATCAAAACATTATTTCCTATAGCTTTGGATCGCCGGACCCGGGAAACCCTTCAGGAGGAGTTAACTCGCTCAAAGGTGGTGTTGATGCGCTTGCAGTCGATCCCAAAAGCGGAGCGGTCTACGTCGCCTACGGTGCCTATGACAGCGAGGCTGACAGGGATCAGCTCAAGATCGTGCGGGTCACCTCGAATGGGTCGACGGTGCAGATTAGTACTCCGGTGCTGTTGAGTCCGGCCGACCTACAAGCGGCACTTCCAGCAGTGGCGGTAACCAAAAATGGTACGATCGGTGTTCTGTACGACACCGCCGACGGATTGGTGGCTGACTCCGATCTCCCAACCTTTTCTGCCCATCTCGCAGTAAGTCGCGATCAGGGCAAGTCGTTCATCGACACCGTGATTCTGCATTTCGTCTCCCCGATAGCGGGCAATGAGAACATACGAATTCTGGGCGACTACCAGCAGCTCAAGGCGGTGGGGAACACATTCTATGGCGTCTTCTCAGGAAATGGTAATAATCTCCCGGTTCCGTTTAACCGAAAAACCGACGCGATCGATCCCATATTTTTTAAAACCACCGTCGGATAATGTAACTAATCAAGATGTCCTATAAGACTCCGATACTCATGCGGACGATGCCCCATGTTCGCCTCCGTGCGCCTCGCTGAGCCCCTGCATGCCGCGCGACCTTGTCATCGGAATCGATTCTTCGACCACTGCCACCAAGGCGATCGCATGGGATAGGACCGGCGCGCCGGTGGCTGAAGGGCGTGCCGCAATTCCACTCGCCCAGCCTCGCCCGCGCCATTTCGAACAGGATCCTGAAGACTGGTGGCGCTCGACATTCCTGGCGTTGCGCGAGCTCACGACAAAGGTTGAGCCGGCCCGCATCGCAGGCGTGGCAATCTCCAACCAGCGCGAGACCTTCGGCCTCTTCGGCGAGCGCGGCGAGGCGATTCGACCGGCCATTGTCTGGCTCGACGAGCGGGCGATGGACCAGATGCGCAGTTTCGGAGCGAGCTTCGGCGCCGAGAAGATCCACGGGATATCGGGCAAACCGGTCGACATCACGCCCTGCCTCTATCGGATGGTCTGGCTGCGCGAGAATGAACCGCAGCTCCTGGATCGCGCCGCTTACGTTGCCGAGGCTCACGGCTATCTGTGCTTCCGGCTTACCGGCCGCTGGACGACTTCAACCGCGTCGGCCGACCCGCTGGGCGTTCTCGACATGGAGCGTCTGGTCTGGTCGGAGGATATTCTGTCGGCGGCGGAAGTCCCGATCGAGAAGATGCTGGCGCTGGTGCGACCTGGCCAGTTGATCGGAACCGTCACTGAGCGTCGCCGCGCTGGCAACCGGCCTTCCCACCGACACTCCTGTGTTCGCGGGCGGTGGCGACGGGCAGTGCGCGGGTACCGGCGTCGAGGTCATGCGCCGCGGCCGCGCCTATATCAACCTCGGCACCGCGGTGGTCTCGGGAATTCACGCCGAGCGCTATAACTTCGACCCCGCCTTCCGAACCGAGACGGCGGTCGCCGATCGAGGTTATATCCACGAGACTTGCCTGCGCTCAGGCACTTTCCTGCTTGACTGGCTGACCCGCGATATCCTGGGCATCGACCATGAGCGGGAGAGCGCGGCGCTGACCGCTCTCGAGGCCGAAGCCGCCGTGTCGCCGGTTGGCGCCAACGGCGTCATCCTCATCCCGTATTGGGAAGGGTGCATGACTCCCCATTGGGATTCGGCAGCGCGTGGAGTAATCGCCGGCCTCTCCGGATCCACCAGGCGAGGCGATCTGTATCGCGCGCTGCTGGAGGGCGTGGTGCTCGAGCAGGGATTAGCCTCGCGGCGCCTGCAAGCCGGCTGCGGACAAACCATCGATCACTATATCGCGGTGGGCGGCGGCACCGCATCGGATCTGTGGATGCAGATCCTGGCCGATGTCACCGGCGTTCCCGTCCATCGCTCGACCAGCAAGGAAGCGTCCTCTCTCGGCGCCGCAATCGCAGCGGCCAAAGGATGCGGCTGGTTCAGTAGCTTTGCTGAGGCAGCGGCCGCGATGGCCGGCCAGATCGCGCGGACCTTCGAACCGAGGCCGAAGGAGAAGGCCGCATACGCGGAACTGGGCGAGATATACGAAGGACTCTGGCCAGCGCTTTCGAGTTGGAATCGCAAGCTCGCTCGTTTTGTCGAGGAGCGGATCGCAAAGCCGCAGACGTAGATCGGAACGAAGGGAGCCAACGCCTCTCAACCTCTATTGTTCCGTGGTAATCGATTGTCGCGGCGCAAGCTGGCATATTCGAGACGCAAATCGGGTGTGCCTTCCTAGCGGCGAACCGGACCAAGGTTCCATGCTTCAAACATCCTGACAATCGCGGCGCACGCCGTTTTGGGCCGCGTCAGGATCGCAAGATGATCGCTTACCTCTCGTTCCACCGCCCAGCGAAGTTGTTCCGCCTGCGCTGCCAAATCGTCATACGAACGGCTGAGTTGCAAATAGCCGCATCGGATCAAGGCGTCGACACTCGCTGAAGGTGCACGCTCCTCCAAATAATCAATCGGGATGCTGGGCAACTCCGCGACGAAGCGTTCGCGCACCGAAGCGTCAGGGAGCAAGAGCTCGATCGTTCCCACAGGAAACCATCGATGCCACCGCGGCAGAGTTCCATTGCGACCTAGCGCCTGAAGGTGCGCCTGCAATTGCGCCGGCGCGGTTTCGAACCAACTCTTTCCGGGATACGGCAGGATGGCATCGACGAAAATGCCATAGCATCGTGAGTGAAGTCTTTCCGCTACCGCCGGCACCAAAGCGCCGGCGCCGCTATGCGCGATGATCGCGACCACTTCAGCCGCGGCCGGAACTGCCGCAGCGAGACGGTCGGCCATTCGTTTGTAGTATGGAAGTCCGGAGCTGAGAGCGTCGGAGAGCGATGGTGCTACGACCTCATAGTCCATTTTGCGCAGCACGTCGGCACATGGATGCCATGTCGAGGCCCCGACCAACGGACTGTGGATCATCAGCACATTGGGCGCGCTATCCATACGATGAGGGCGACATCGCTATCTGAGCATCTCCGCGGAATAGTCCTTCGTCAGCAGTTCGAGCAGATGGCCATTGGGATCGCGGAAATATACGCCACGCCCGCCATTCCAGTGGTTGATTTTCATATCGTCGGGGGAGAAGGGCCCACTTCCATAGGTCAACCCTTCCGCCTTGACGCGCTCGAAGATGTCATCGAAGTCGGGCTCTCCGACTTTGAAGGCATAGTGATGCGGTTGGAACGACGTGCGATTGTCGAAATCGAGCGATAGCGACTGGCCCGGGATACGAATCGGCGCGAAATGTCCGAACGGTCCCTCGTACTTGAGGCCGAAAATCCTTTCATAAAAACGCGCGGATTGTTCCTTGTCATGCGCAGGTACGATCGTGTGGTTCAATTCGATTTTCACGACCCGTTTCCTCCGTTCAATGTGGCCAGTTCGATCATATGCGCCGCGACCAAATCACCGTCAAGTCAGCCGATCTCTCGGGCGAACAATGCCCTCATGGGAACGCTTTCGCTTGCATGGCTGGCACGACGCCTGTATGTTGGCGGCTCGATGTTCTCCGCCGACGCGCACGACAACCGCATTCCAAGCGCCCAAATCCTTGGGCTCATTCTCGTCGTAGTCGTCGTTACCGAGGCCATAGCGCCTTAGCGGGGATGAATAAGTAACTTACGAAACCCCTGCTGGCGCGATGGCCAGCGGGGGTTTCGTTTTTCAGCCACCCCGCTGTCCGCCTCACCCGCAGGGAGCAATCCGAATGAGGAGAGCTTCCATGAAACTGAACGGCGCCGAACTCATCATCAAGATGCTGCAACGCCATGGCGTCAGCATCGTCGCGGGGATTCCCGGAGGTGCGAGTCTGCCGCTCTACGACGCGCTCAGTCAAAGCGACCTGCGCCACGTCCTCGCGCGCCACGAGCAGGGCGCCGGTTTTATCGCGCAGGGGATGGCGCGTGCGACCGGTCGCCCCGCCGTATGCCTCGGGACCTCGGGTCCGGGCGCGACCAATCTGCTCACCGCCATCGCCGATGCGAAGCTCGATTCGATTCCGCTGGTCGCTATAACTGCGCAAGTCTCGCGCAAGATGATCGGCACCGATGCGTTCCAGGAAATCGATACCTACGGCCTCACGATTCCGATCACGAAGCATAATTTCCAGGTCCGCTCGATCAGCGAGCTGCTCGAAGTTCTTCCCGATGCGTTCAGGATTGCGACTTCGGGGCGGCCGGGGCCGGTGGTCGTCGATGTTCCCAAGGACGTGCAGACCGAGACGATCGAAATCGATGCGCTTCCCGATGCGGCTCGGCCCGATCGTGTGCCATCCATCGCTCGCGAGGATCTGAAGCGCGCGGCTGAGATGATCAATTCGGCGCAGCGCCCGATGTTGCTGATCGGCGCCGGCATCATCGCCGCGGAAGCCTCAAACGATTTGCTGCGCCTGATGGATAAGGCCTCGATCCCCGCGGCCTCCACGCTGCTTGGCCTCGGTGCGATTCCGAATGACCATCCGCTGTTCATCGGCATGGTCGGAATGCATGCGGCGCGCTATACCAACTTTCTCCTCGAAGAATGTGACCTTCTGATGGGTATCGGGGTGCGCTTCGACGATCGCGCGACGGGCAAGGCCGCGGAGTTTTGTCCGAATGCGAAGATCCTGCACGTCGATATCGATCCGAGCGAGTTGGGCAAAATCAAAAATCCCTCGCTCGGCATCCCCGCCGACGCCGGTGAGTTTCTTCGCACGATCGTGCCGTTGATCGAGTCGAGGCCCTCGCGCGAATGGATCGGACACATTGCGATGCTGCGTGGACGCTATCCGTTGGTGACGCCCGGAGCCTCGGACCCGCTGCGCCCGTATGGGATTATTCGATACGCAGCCGAGATGCTGCCGCACGATGCAATTGTCGCGACCGATGTTGGACAGCATCAGATGTGGGTCGCGCAGGCGTATCCGTTTTCACACCCGCGCCAGTTGCTGACTTCGGGTGGCCTCGGAACGATGGGCTTTGGGCTGCCCGCCGCGATCGGCGCGGCGCTCGCGATGCCGGAGCGCGAGGTGGTGTGCTTCAGCGGCGACGGCAGCCTGCTGATGAACATCCAGGAGCTCGCGACCGCGGCGGAAGAAAACGTCAACGTCAAAATCATCCTGCTCAACAACGAGCATCTCGGTCTGGTGCGCCAGCAACAGCAGCTTTTTTACGGCGAACGTTTTCACGCGTCAAAGTTTCACGCCAACACCGACTTCGCCGCGATCGCCCGCGGCTTCGATGTCAATGCAATCGATCTGGGCCGCGTCGAGGATCCGATCGCGTCGCTGGCCGAGGCGCTCTCGACACCCGGTCCGTGTCTGATCAACGTACCGATCGACGCCAAGGAAAATGTTTTCCCGATGGTGCCTCCCGGCGGCGCCAATCGCGACATGATTGGAGGTGAAGCCGATGAGCGCGCCTGAACCGCATCGCCACGAAATACATGCCGCGCTGCGCGAGGGCGCGGTGCTGCGACTGATGGTGCGCAACCATCCTGGTGTTATGTCGCACATCTGCGGATTGTTCTCGAGGCGCAGCTTCAACCTCGAAGGGATCATTTGCGTTCCGATCGGCAACGGCGCACGCAGCGAGATGCTGCTATTGGTTAAGGATGACGCCCGTCTGGGACAGGTGATTCTGCAGCTTCAAAAACTTGAGGAACGTCATCGAGGTCAGCCGTGCCCCCGCGATGCGGTCGGCATTCGAGTCAGTCGCGACGAGTTTGAACATCGCATGAACGCAGCGGACATCGTCGAGCACATCAATCGAGACCGCAAGACATCGTACAAAGTTGTCGGACAGTACGACTCCGGCGAGAGCGGCGCGGCTTCGCAAATCGTCGATGCTCTGGCGAATCGGTACGTATTAAAACTCGGCGCTAGCGCCGTGTTTCGCGCCGAGAATGCTGCTCGCACGACGCGGCGAATGCGCAGCCTCGGCTATCCCGCGCCGGAATATGTCGCAGTCGGGAACGCCGATGAGACTTCATATTCGCTTCAGCGGGTGATGCCGGGTGAACCGATCGGATCGCGCGTTCATCCGCAGTTGCTGCCTCAACTGCTCCATCTGAATGATCTCCAACGCGGCCAGGGCGACTCTGAGAATGACGAACCAGACCGCATCATCCGAGGCGTGACGGAAGGCTACTCGGAGTTCTGCGTCATCGACACTTTGCGTACTTACTCAGCCGAGAGCGCCGCGCTGCTCGCTGCGTTGCAGGGAATCGTCGCTGCGTATGCGCGCGAATGTCCGAAGCGCAACGACATCGTCCACTTCGATTTCCACACCAACAACATTCTGATCGAAGAAGACCGCGTTACCGGCGTGATCGATTGGGAGGGTTCGGATAGCGGCGATTGTGCATTCGACCTCGCGACGTTGCTTTTCTACACCTGGCCTTTCGCCGATTTCCGCGCGGGGCTCTGGCGCGCGCTGCTGGAGCGCACGACGCACGGCGCCGTCGCGGTCTATCTCGCACACATGATCGTCCGCCAACTCGACTGGTCAATCCGCCATCATGAAAAGGCGACCGTCGATCGCTTTCTGGATCATGCGCACGACATTATCCGCGCGATGGATAAGCTTTGAGGACGCACTTCACCACGTATCGATGCAGGGGCGCTTTTTGCCGTGACGTGGTGGAGGTGGTGGCGCGGAGCGCAGGCCGCCCATGATCCATTTGCGCGAATCGAACGGATCGATGACGTTATCGATCTCGAAATGCGATGCGGTGCTGACCGCCTTGCCGTGCTGGTACATCCTCGCGACCATCTCATCGAAGAGCGCCGTGCGCTTCGCCGGATCCTCTTCTGCCGCAAGCTCTTTGCGATAGCCGAGTTTCACCGCGCCTTCGAGTCCCATGCCGCCGAACTCTCCCGTGGGCCATGCGATGGTGAAAAGGCCAGCCTTGAAACTGCCACCCGCCATCGCCTGCGCGCCGAGGCCGTAGCCCTTGCGCAGCACGATGGTGAAAAACGGCACCGTGACGCTCGAGCCGACGACGAACATGCGCGCCGCATGCCGCACCAGCGCGGTCTTCTCGACCTCGGGGCCGACCATGATTCCCGGCGTGTCGCACAGGAACAGCAGCGGGATGTCGAACGCATCGCACAGTTGCATGAAGCGCGCGGCCTTGTCGGCGCCGGCGCTGTCGATCGCGCCCGCGAGGTGGACTGGATTGTTCGCGATGAGTCCCACCGGCCGGCCCTCGATACGAATCAGCGCGGTGACCATGCCGAGCCCGAAGTGGCGGCGCAGTTCCAGCACCGAGCCGGTATCGGCGAGAGTTTCGATGACGGCGCGGACATCGTAAATGCGCAGCCGATTTTCCGGGATAATGTTACGCAGGATACGCTGATCGGCGCACTCCCAATTCTTGAGCGGCCCCTGGAAATAGGAAAGATACTTTTTGGCGACTTTTACTGCTTCGGCCTCATCCTCGACGCCGATGTCGACCACACCGTTGGGCACCTGCACCTCGATGGGACCGACTTCCTCGGGGCGGAAAATGCCGAGCCCGCCGCCCTCGATCATCGCGGGGCCGCCCATTCCGATGTTGGAGTTCTTGGTCGCGATCACGACGTTGCAACATCCGAGCAGAGCCGCATTGCCGGCGAAGCATCGCCCGGAGTTGATGCCGACGAGAGGTACGAGTCCCGAGAGGCCGCCCCAGTAGCTGAACGCGAGGCAATCGAGGCCCGCGACGCCGATGCCATCAGTATCGCCGGGACGACCGCCGCCACCCTCAGTGAAGAACACCACCGGTAGTTGCTGCTTCTCCGCGATCTCGAACATGCGATCTTTCTTGCGATGATTCTGCTGCCCCTGCGTGCCTGCGAGGACTGTGTAGTCGTAGGACATCAGGATGCAGTTGGCGTTCTCTTCGCCGACCAGATCGCGATTGACGCTGCCGATTCCTGCAACCAAACCGTCAGCGGGAGTGTTCTTTACGAGATCCTCGATGGTGCGGCGCCGTCGCTGCGCCGCAATCACCAGCGGACCGTACTCGACGAAGGTGCCCGGGTCGCACAGGTCGTAAACATTCTCGCGCGCGGTCCGCTGATGCGTCTTGCGCCGGCGCGCCACCGCCTCGGGACGCGCATCATCGAGGCCGAGCGTGTGGCGCTCCTGCACCTCCTTCAAGTCATTGCGAATGTGGTCGAGGTCGACTTCCTTCGCCTCCGCGGCTTGCGCGACACCGACATCAGCTTCCTCGATGAATGCAAGTGGATGGCCTTCGAAAACGGCATCACCCTTGTTGACGGTAATCTGCCGCACAATGCCGCTCACGTGCGCGTGGATGACGTGCTCCATCTTCATCGCTTCCATGACGAAGAGTTGCTGCCCCGCGTGTACGCGATCGCCGTCAGCCACATCGAGCGAAACGATTGTTCCCTGCATCGGCGCGGCAACCGCAACGGTTCCTTCCGGACCGATGATGTCCGAAGCAACGGCCATCGCCACTTCAGGTTGGCTGGTTTCCGCGACTGCCGCGCCGGCTTCCGATTTTCCATGATGAAGCACCGCGAGCGGATCGCTCGAGGCAAGCTTCACTCCCGCGAGGCGGCCCCCGGGACGCGCAACCGTCGGTGGCGGCGCAGCCGGCCGATCGAAAAATAACCGCTTGTGGCCATTCGCGCCGGTATCAGCGCCTACGAGCTCCGCAACATTATCCTCGATGAAGCGCGTGTACACGCGATTGCCGATGAACTCGGGATGCTTCAGCAGGCTCTGCAGAAACGCGACGTTAGCCTGCACGCCTTCGATCTTGAACTCGCATAGAGCGCGATAAGTCTTGGTTACGACGTCGGCAAAATCCGGCGACGGCGAGTGCGCGATCAGCTTCGCGAGCAGCGAATCGAAATTCGGATTGGTGGTATAGCCGGCGTAACCGAATGTATCGACGCGCACGCCCGGACCGGAGGGCAACTCGAACGCCGTCAGCGTGCCGCCCGAGGGCTTCGCGTTGCCATCGGCGCCCATCGACTCCATGTTGATGCGGACCTGGATTGCATAACCGCGCGGCGCGGGAATTTCCTTTTGCGTCAAATGCAGCTCGGCGAGGGTCTTGCCCGAGGCGAGCAGCAACTGCGTCTTCACGATATCGATGCCGGTGATTTCCTCGGTGACGGTATGCTCAACCTGCAGCCGCGGATTCGCCTCGATGAAGGCGAAGGCCGGCTCGCCCTCACCGCGAGTCGCATCGACGAGGAACTCGAACGTGCCGAGGCTGTTGTAACGGACTTCCTGCGCGAGCTTTACCGCGGCGGAGGTCAGGCGATCGCGCACTTGCGGCGCCAAGGTCGGGCTCGGCGCGATTTCGACGATCTTCTGATTGCGCCGCTGGATGCTGCATTCGCGTTCCCACAGATGGGTCACCGCGCCGGTCCCGTCGCCGAGAATCTGCACCTCGATGTGGCGTGCGCGCGGCATTAACTGCTCGACATACACGTCGCTGTTGCCGAACGACGCACGCGCTTCGGACTGGCAACGCTTGTAGGCCTCTTCGAGTTCGCCCAGATGGTGGACGATGCGCATCCCGCGTCCGCCACCGCCGGCGACGGCCTTGATCATGATCGAAGAGCCGGCGCCGAGTGACTTAAAGAAGGTTTTTGCGTCTTCGAGACTGGTGGTGCCCGAGGTTCCCGCCATCACCGCGATGCCACATCGCGCCGCGATGGCGCGGGCCTGCACCTTGTCGCCGAACAGCTCGAGGATTTCCGCGCGCGGGCCAACGAATGCGATTCCTTCCTCATCGCAGCGGCGCGCGAAGGCGGCGTTTTCGCTCAGGAAGCCGTAGCCCGGGTGGATCGCATCGCAGCCGGATTCTTTGGCAATAGCGATTATCCGCTCCGCGTCCAGATATGCCTTTGCGCCGGCGCCTTTAAGCGCGACGGCTTGATCGGCTTTGCGGGTGTGCAGCGAATGAAGGTCATCATCCGAGTAGACCGCCGTGGTATGGATGCCGAGCTCGGCAGCGGCGCGCATGATGCGGATGGCGATCTCGCCTCGGTTTGCGATCAGAAGATTGTTCGGGATCATGGGTTCGTGGCTCTACCTTTGATTCTGTCGGTCGGACTGCTCCGACTTGATCTAGCATGTAAAGCACGCCGGGCTCACATCCGAAAAGCCCCGCGCCAATTCAAGCAGCGCGACCGAAAATGGATTGGAGAGAAGGCGCGTCGCTTCGACGCGCCTTCGAGCGGGAAGGTTTGCGGACGCGAGAGCTGACCGGTCTACTCGGAAGTAGTCCTTTCGGGAAGAATCGAATTTGCTCGCTGGGTGTCGACCCATTCGGCGATGAGAATCGCGCATCCTTCGAAGGAATCAGGAAAGGTTGCCGAGACCTCGCGCAGGACGACCTCAATCTCCGCCGGCCCGACGATCTCGTAAACCGCGCGCTCATATTGGAGAGCGGCTTCCCAACCCTCGGGGCTGTCTTCGAGGTTCATGGCCTCAAGGAACTCGCGGCGTGAGCGAAACGAAGACACCAGGGTCGGTTCCCCATGAAATGGCAGTAGTAATACCCCGTACATAGCGCCCCCCGCTGTTTGTTTATTCGCGCCCTTGCGACGCAAACCCTATAGGTTGAGGCCGCCGATAGACTAGGACTTTGCAAACACTGAGTCTACGGCCGGGCCGCGATTCGTGAAGCGAGATTAACCTCTCCGATTTCATAGCCGCGAGGCCTCCAGTGAGCCTTTACCAGCGGAGGCGGCATGCGCGCACGTTCTCACGATCGCATTCAACAAGGTGCCCCGCTTCACGGGTTTGCTCACATGCAGATCGAAACCCGCCTGCCTCGTCAGTTGCACCGCGTCGTCAAGAGCCGATGCGGTCAACGCAATGATCGGTGTATGCGCGTGATTGGTGCGCGACTCCCATTCGCGAATTTTTCGCACCGCCGTGTAGCCGTCCATCACCGGCATTTGAATGTCCATCAGAACGAGATCGTAAGCGCCGTTGAATACCATCTCGATTGCCTTCGCGCCGTCGTCGGTTTCATCGAGGCGATAAGGAGTCTTTCGCAGATAGGCCTGGATGAGCAGGCGATTGTCGGCGGAATCATCCGCCAGCAGGATTCGCAGAGAATGCTGCACCAGCGGGTCCTGGTTAACCGCCGGTTGCGCCTGCGCCGCGCCTGGCGCTTGCGCAGGAACCCGATCGAGCATCGCGTGAGAGATCGCGGCGTGCAGCTCGGCGCGTTTGACCGGCTTCACCACGTACCATCCGATGCCGAGGGCGCGCAATTTCGCGAGCGTCTGCGGAAGATCGGTGGAACTTAGCATCATCACTGTGAGCTCAGCGGCCGGAGACATCGCGCGGATGCGGCCCACCATCTCGAAGCCGTCCATCTCGGGCATCATGTTGTCGCAGATCAACAGGCGATACGGCTGTCCCGATTCCCGTGCACGGCGGAAGCGCTCGATTCCTTCAATTCCGGAGGCGGCTTCGACGACGATTGCGCCGCAGGGGGAAAGCATCTCGCGCACGATGGTGCGGTTAATCTGGTTGTCGTCGACGACCAGCACCCGCACGCCGCGCAAATCCAGCGCTGCCTCGCGCGATTCGGCGCCGGGCGCGCAACCCTCGCGCACCGCAAATTCGGAGGTGAAGGAAAACGTGCTGCCGCGCCCCGGCTCGCTATGGACCGAGACCGCGCCGCCCATCAGGTGCACCAGGCGATCGACGATCGCGAGGCCGAGCCCGGTGCCGCCGTATTTTCTGGTAATCGAAGTATCGGCCTGACTGAACGGATCGAACAAGGTCGGCAACTTCTCCGCTGGAATGCCGATACCGCTGTCGGTGACCGAGATCAGCAGCGATCCCGCCTTGTCACTTTCGCGATTGCGTGTGATCCGGATCACGACGACGCCTGTTTCGGTGAACTTGATCGCGTTGCCGACCAGATTGGTCAGCACCTGGCGCAGGCGCAGCGGATCGCCGACCAACGCGGTGGGCACATCCTGATCGATATGCACCGCGAGGTCGATGCCCTTTTCATCGGCGCGGACCGCGAGCGTATCGGCAACCTTCTCAATCAGCTCGCGCAGGTCGAAGTCCAGCGCCTCGAGGCTCAGACGTCCGCTTTCGACCTTGGCGAGATCGAGGATGCTGTTGATGAGTTCGAGCAATGCGTTGCCGTTGTTGATGACAGTATCGAGATAGCGGCGTTGCTCGCTGTTCAGATCTGATTCCCACATCAGGTCCGCCATCCCGAGGATCGCGTTCATCGGCGTGCGGATCTCATGCGACATGCTGGAGAGAAATTCCGACTTCGCGCGCGACGCGGCGAGCGCTTGATCGCGCGAGTGGGCGATTTCGAGCTCGGCCCGCTTGCGCTCGGAAATGTTGCGCACCGTGCTGACGAGGATGGGCTTTCCGTCGGGCGAGATCGCCGCACGGCCAATGAGTTCGCAATCCAGCCATGAGCCATCCTTGCATTTGATGGGAGCCTCGCCGCGCCCGATGGTTGCGGGACGCGCGAACGATTCCGCAATCAGACGGGTCTGGTCCTCGTGCTTGTCCGGATGGATGAACTCCATCGTATGGTGTCCGATTAGGTCGTCGAGCTCGTAGCCGAAGTCCTTCCTGCCCTCCCCTGCCGCGAACAGAATCGTGCCTTCTTCGTTGGAAACGGCGGTAAGGTCAGCCGAGCTCTCGACCAGCGAGCGATAATACTCCTCGCTGCGCCGCAACTCGTCCTCCGCGCGTTTTCGGGCGGTAACATCGGTTGCCACCACGGTGGCGCCGGTCACGCGCTGCCGATCGTCGAAGACCGGCGAATAGAATGCTTCGAAGTTCATCGTTCCATGAACGACAGTCTCGGTCGCGCTGAAGGTTTCTCCGGCCATCGCCCTTTCGATGTTTCGCAGGACCGGATTGTCCGGAAGGAAGACGTCCTCGACACGCGCACCCACCAGATGCTCAACCGACAAAGGAATACCATCTAATGCGCGGCCTCGGGCCGCGCTGATTCTACGATTGCTGTCGAAAGCGAGAACCGCCAGCGGCGCCTTCGCGAGGACGTCGTTGAGTTGCCGCTCCGTCCGCAGCAGGTCGTCCTCGGCGCGCCGCAGGTCGCTGATGTCCTTGATGAAACCCAGCGCGCATGGATTGCCATCGATCTCCACGACTACCGCCGATACCAACAGGCGATGCGGGATTCCGGAATGATCTTTCAAAGTAACTTCATGATTACGGAGGGAACCATTCCGGCGCAGAAGCTCAATGAAGCCTGCCTGTTGAGCCTCGGTCAGGATACCTAGTTCGGCGGCGGTGCGACCGACAATTTCGTCCGGCCGGAGACGCAGCATGCGGCAGAACTCGTCGTTGACGTCGATATATCTGCCATCGCGCAGCGACCCGATCGAAATCGCGTCACTGCTGTATTTGAAAACGGTCTTGAACTTCTCTTCGCTTTGGCGAAGTCTGTGCTCTGCCAGTTTATCTTCCGTGATATCGCGCAACATCGCGGAAAACCCTAACAGGGTTCCCTTGCGATCACGAATCGCCGAAATCGAGAGCAGCGACTTGAGGTTAGCGCCGTCCTTGCGGCGAAGCTCCGTCTCAAAGCGGAAAGTTTTTTCGCTGTCTTGAAAGCGTTTGAAGGCGTGGGCGATCTTCGCCAGTTCGTCCGGCGGGACCATGAAATCCCAGCGGCGGCCGATGACCTCCGCCGCGTCATAGCCGGAGAACTGCACCGCCGCGGCGTTCCAGACGATCACCCGGCCATCGAGCGAGGTCGCGATCATCGCTTCGCTGCACGACTCAACGATCGCCGCGGCCAGCGGCCCGATGGCGTCGGCGGCAATCGGCGCAATCGCGCTCGGAGCGGGACGGCCCGCGTTTTCTGAAAATTCCCCCATGATGCTCTGAAATGAACTGAACCGTGAAACCTCAGGAGTTCCCGGATTCAGTCCCCCACCTGTAAACGCAACGGTCATGCCATCAGCCTGCTCACTTTCGAGCCCGATCCGAGCCCGTCGCGGGATGCCCCTGATCCCCAGTGTCACAATTTGAGAAAGCCGGGCGAGCACCTGTGCCACATCGCGGTAGCCCGAATGCGACGATGAGGCGGCGCGTCGGCGTTTGCCGCGCCGCGATCATCGATCTATGGTCGCCTGAGCGACGCACATCCGAGGAGGCTCGACATGAGCGGCAATTCGACCAACGGCGACTCGAAACGCATTGTTCCCACTAAGTTTGCGCATGCGGTTTTGCGCACCAACAAGTTCAAACAGATGGTTGATTGGTACAAGACCGTGTTGCAGGCGAATGTGGTATTCGAAAACGAGATGCTGGCCTTCATGACGTACGACGACGAGCATCACCGCCTTGCGATCGCCGCGTTTCCCGGAATCGTCGATCGCGCGCCGAACAGCGCCGGCCTCGATCATCTCGCCTATACGTACTCCAGTCTTGGTGATTTGGTCGTGACCTACGAGCGTCTCAGGGCTGCGGGCATCACCCCGGCGGCGCCCATCAATCATGGACTCACGCTCTCGATGTACTATCGCGATCCGGACGGCAACAAGGTTGAACTACAGATCGACAATTTCGAAACCATGGAACAGATGAAGGGGTTCTTCCGCAGCAACGACTTCGCGAAAAATCCGATCGGCATCAGCTTCGATCCCGACGAGCTCGCGCGCGATTTTCACGCCGGTGTGCCCGAGGCCGAGCTGAGAAAATATCGTCCCGAGAAGGGGCTCGATCCAAACGTATTTCGCAACATGGCGAAGTGACAGGAGACTCATGAAGCTCGCGAGGTTTACCCACAACAACGTCACCCGCATCGGCGTGGCGGTCGATGATTCGATCATCGACCTCGGCGCGGTGCCGGAACTTCCGCGCGACATGGTCGCGTTCCTGACCGCCGGCAAGGACGCGCTCGATCGCGCGCGCAACGCGGTGCGCGACAAAGTCCGATCGCTTCCGCTGAAGGAAGTGAAGCTCGAAGCGCCGATTGCGCGGCCGCCCGAGTTCCTCGCCATCGGACTCAACTACGCCGATCACGTCGCCGAGACCGGGATGAAGCAGCCCGAGTTCCCGATGTTCTTCAACAAGCAGGCGACCTGCGTCAACGCGCCCTACGATCCGATTCACCGGCCACGAGTTTCCGAAGCGCTCGACTACGAAGGCGAGCTCGGAATCGTCATCGGCACTCGATGCCGCCATGTGCCGAAAGCCCGCGCGCATGAGGTCATTGCGGGATATCTCATCGTCAACGATGTCAGCGTGCGCGACTGGCAGCGGCGCGCGCCCACCATGACGCTCGGCAAGTCATTCGACACGCACGGGCCGATCGGACCGTGGATCGTCACGCCGGATGAGCTGACTGATCCGCACAAGCTCGAGCTCCGCACCTGGGTGAACGGTGAGCTGCGGCAGCATTCGAACACCAGGCATCTGATCTTCGATTGCTTCGCGCAGGTCGAAACTCTTTCGACGGTTTGCACGCTGCTCCCCGGCACTATCATTTCAACCGGCACTCCTGGTGGAGTGGCCGCCGCGATGAAGCCTCCGAAGTGGCTGAAGGCCGGCGACGTGGTGAAGATCGAGGTCGAAGGAATCGGCAGCATCGAGCATCGCGTCATCGAGGAACCGGTGGACACGACCCGAATCGGGTAGTCATTGGAATAGTCAGTTCATTAGTCAGTCGAGTAGCGAGCACGCGTTGGGGAGAAACCGAATGGCGATCAGCATCGAGGGGACCTGCGAGCCGCGTTTCAGCAAAGTCAAAGAAGCGTTTGCGGCCAACTTCGAAACGACCAACGAAGTCGGCGCATCGGTCGCGATGTACATCGATGGCAAGCTGGTTGTCGATTTGTGGGGCGGCCATGCCGACAAGGCGCGCACTAAACCGTGGACACGAGACACCCTGGTGAACATCTATTCGACCACCAAGGGACTCGCCGCGATGTGCGCGCATCGGTTGGTAGATCAGGGCAAACTCGACCTCGACGCTCCGGTTGCGAAGTATTGGCCCGAGTTTGCGCAAGCCGGCAAAGAGAAACTGCCGGTGCGCTATCTGCTAAGTCATCGCGCCGGATTGCCCGCCATCCGCAAGACCCTACCGCCTGAAGCATTATACGACTGGAAGACCATGACCGATGCTATCGCGGCGCAGGAGCCGTGGTGGATGCCGGGTACCAAGCATGGCTATCATGCGATTACCTACGGATGGTTGGTCGGCGAGGTGGTTCGCCGCGCGAGTGGGAAGACATTAGGCACTTACTTCCGCGATGAAATAGTCACCCCGCTCGGCCTCGATGCTCACATCGGACTCGATGCGAAACATGACGCGCGCACCTCGAACATAATACCTTCGCCGCCGCCGGGCCCCGGCGAAGTCAATCAGCTTGCCGCGATAATGGCCGACCCTGAATCGATCACCTTCAAGGCGATCATGAATCCCGGCGCGGTCCTCGCACCGGAGGTCGTCAACAGCCGCGCTTGGCGCGGGATGGAATTGCCCTCGGCGAACGGTCATGCGACGGCGCGCTCGATCGCGAAGGCCTACGCGGCGCTGGCGCGCGGCGGCGAGATCGACGGCTATCGGGTCCTGACGCCGGCGAGCATCGAGCGATGCTACACCGAGCAGTCGTACGGCATGGATGAGGTCCTCAAGCAGAGCACCCGCGTCGGGCTGGGCTTCATGCTCTCGCAACCCGCAGTCATGATGGGACCGAATCCGCATGCCTTCGGACATCCGGGTGCGGGCGGGTCGCTCGGATTCGCGGACCCCGATGCGAAGGTCGGCTTCGGCTACACGATGAACCAGATGGGCACCGACCCGCTACTGGATCCTCGCGCGGCACGGCTGTTCAATGCGCTGTACGCCTCGATGTAGGATTTTGCCCTAAATTGCTCGTCCCGCGCGGCGAGATTTCCCAATGATTTCGCCGCGTTACGCCATTCATTCTCCTGATCCGCGAAGTGGGTTTGTTTTTGCGTTCTCGGTCTGTCGCTTCTCTCGGTCTCTTTTGCGAGAGAAGCTGGCCGGCGCAGTGAGTACTGCGGCCTCCGATGCCCCGCCGGCATGGAATGCCGCGTGACGGACTGATGAGAGCCGGTCGCGCTTCGCGACCGGTGCTGGAGCACCCTCCCTCCACAAAACGCAGCAATTCCGAGGATAAAGTGGCTTTGTTTTTGCGTTCGACCCTCGACCTACTGCCACCGAGGGCCTTCGCAAAGCCTCAGGGCCATTATTCGGTCTACCGAATAATGGGTTTGTTTTTGCACTTTTCAATCTCCACCACCTTCGCCAAAAACGCCGGTGGCGCCCCGGAGGACGCCACCTGCGCTATCTTAGCAGATAACGACCTGACGCGCAGGTCACGGGCCAAAACCCCGCATGCCGACGACGCGGTTCCTCGGCGGATTCCTTTACCCTCATTCACCGTGCCGCTAGGATCGTCGCTCCCGCACCGTCCAATGTTTGAAGCCGAACAAATCGTCGGGTCTAACTTCGAACCCACCCTGATCGATTTTCTTCGCCTGCCATTTCGCCAGTTCCAATTCTCAACTCCGATGAGCGTTGAACACGCCACCAGGGTGCTTCAAGCGGATGTCGAACCACCGCGGAAGTTCGGATGGCCATCATCGTCGAAACGCGGATTCTTCGAGGGCTCGATTTCCGGCAATCGGTTCAAAGATCCATCGCGTCATCAGCGTCCCGAATTCATTTCTGCCGATCGTCGAGGGGCGCTTGCGGCGCGATGGCTTCGCCACCATCGTGACACTCACGATGCGGATGGTGTGGCCGGTGATTTTCGTCTGGCTCGGCATCCTGCTGTTCCTGAGCTGGAACTCTCTGGTGTCCGAGACGCTGGTGGCGCGATCTTTCGGCGCGCGGGTATTCGTTCTCGCGATTTCCGCCTTCATGTACCTGATGGCGACTGTGAGTTTCGCTTTCGAAGTGCGACTCGCGATGAAGCGGCTGCTGAGCCTGCTCGGCTCGCGGCCCGCGCCCATCTAACTCATCGAAATGGTCGGAGCGTAGCGGCGGTTCATAAAACCTTGGCCGGCTCCGAGCCTATGTGGAATGGATCTGCGGTTGCGGCTTACCGCATCGCGTCGGAGTTGCGCCGCTGGAACCAGCGGCGACTGGCCGAGTGCCTACCCGGCCGAGTTCTATGGCCGTGTCTGGCTTTGGGAGTGCGGCCTGAACTTCCACCCTCGAAGTTCAGGCCGTCCGGATCTCGCAGGCGATCTATTCGACCGCTACTTCGTCCGGGAACAGGAAGGTCGTGGCGCCATCGGCAAACTGCACCAGGTACATCGATCGGTCCAGATTCCGAATCTGTCGCAGGATGGTCGGTTGCTCGCCAAACCGGGTGCGACCTTCATGGTCGCGCACCGGTCTCAGCAATCTGCAATGACGACCTGCCACTTCTGAAATTTCACTTTGGCTCATCATTTTTTCAACCTCATCGGCCAGTCCCGTCTGGCCCTCATCAGCGCGTCCTCAGGTTGGAGTGGTAGCAAGCAACGCGCCTGATATTAAGGACGTATTCTGAGACCCTTTGATTCGCCTCCCCCAAGCCGCCTAACATGCCGGTAACGGCAGAATGCGCAACATTTCATCATATAGAAAATGACGAGGCAATAACAAAACGGTATTTTGTTTCCACAACTGCCCGCGCGGCCATATTCGTGATGTCATCTCGCGACAGCTTTGCTAGATCTCGGGAGAATCCGCCATTCCCGATAATTGTGCAATTCGCATAAGGTATTCGCATATGCCGACAGTCTATCCGATGGTCATGGGGCGCGAGGTGATGATCTCCACCGAGCACTATCTCTCAGCTGCCGCCGGCGCCCGAATTTTCGCACGGGGTGGCAATGCCATCGATGCGGCGGTCGCCGCAGTGCTGGTCGAGGGCGTCGTGAATCCACATATGCATACCATCGGTGGCGAGGCGCCGATGCTCATCTACTCGGCATCTGCACGCCGCGTGGTCGCCATCAACGGCAATATGATCGCGCCCGCGCGCGCGACGATTGAGCATTATCGCTCCCTCGGACTGAAGCTGGTGCCGTATTCGGGGCTCCTGGCGGCGGGAGTTCCGGCCGCCTTCGACGCGCTTGCGACCGCGCTGTCCGAATTCGGCACGATGTCGCTGGCCCAGGTCCTCGAACCGGCGCTCGCACTCGCGCAGGAAGGTTTCCCGATGCACGTCGGGCTGGCCGGCGAGGACCCCAAGCATCTGGATCCGCAGAATGCGGGAGCGGGTGCGTCGTTGCACGTGTTCGCCAAAAAATTCCTTACTGAATGGCCGTCGACGGCGCGCGTTTACCTTCCCAATGGCGAGGTGCCGGCGATCGGCGCGATCATCAAAAATCCGTCGTTGGCAAAATTTTTCACCCGGCTGCTGGACGCGGAAGGGGCGGCGAAAATCGCGGTCGCGAGGCGGCGTTGCGCGCGGCATCCGAGCGGTTTTATCGCGGCGACATCGCGCTCGATATCGTCGCGCATTCGGATGCCAATGGCGGATTGCTCCAGGCCTCCGACCTCGCCGCATTCAAGACGCGGGTCGAGAGTCCGGTCAGCGCAGAGTATCGCGGAGCCAGCGTGTACAAGTGTGGTCCCTGGTCGCAGGGGCCGGTGTTTTTGCAGCAGCTCAAAATCCTTGAAGGCTTCGACCTCGGCGCGATGGGTCATAACTCGACGGACTACATCCACACTGTCATCGAGAGCGCGAAGCTCGCATTCGCCGATCGCGAGGCCTACTACGCCGATCCGGAATTCGTCGACGTGCCGATCAAGGCGCTGGTGTCGAAGGAGTATGGCGATCTGCGCAGGCCCTTAATCGCGGCGCATCGAGCCTCGATGGAGCAACGTCCCGGCGATCCGATCGCGATGCGTCCGCTGCGCGAAGGCGGCGGCGAGGCGCGCGCATGGGGCGCCGGGACCATCCACGTCACCGCATGCGATCGCGCAGGCAACATGATCGCGATAACCGCGAGTGGCGGATGGATCCCCAGCTCGCCGGTGATCGAGGCGCTCGGTTTCCCGCTGGGCTCGCGGATGCAAACTTTTTTCCTCGACGAGAAGCATCCGAATGCGCTCGTGCCGGGAAAGCGTCCGCGCACCACGCTGTCGCCCTCACTCGCACTGCGCAACGGCGAGCCGTACCTGGCCTTCGGCACGCCCGGTGGCGATCAACAGGATCAGTGGACGCTGCAGTTTTTCCTCAACACCATCGACTTCGAAATGCCGTTGCAGCAGGCGATCGAGGCGCCGAAATTTTCCAGCGCGCACTTTCCCTCGACCTTCTATCCGCATGGCACCCGCCCAGGGGTGCTGCGGATCGAGGAGCGGATCGACGAGAAAGATTCGCGACGGGCTCGCCGCGCGTGGACACATCATCGAGGTGCGGCCGCCCTGGTCCGAGGGCCACGTCCTCGCGGTAGAGCTCGACCGCGAGCGCGGCCTGCTCCGCGGCGGATGCGACCCGCGCGGGCAGCAGGTACCCTCGATGCCGGCGGCGACTATCGGCTGGTAGCGACCAAATGAGCGGCTTGGCTGGCGAGACGCGATCGGTTAAACATTCGGCGTGCGATCGAATAACGACTCGCGAGTGACCGCCAATGAACCTTCAGCCGGTTAAGCATACAATTTGTATGGCACTGGCGTTGTTGCTGCTCGCCGGATGCGCGCCGGAAGTTCAGCCGCCGCCCCCGGTGCAGCCGCTGCCCGCCGAAACGGCGCAGCGCGACCAGATGGCGCGGCTTACCGCCGACCTCGGCAAGCCGGACAAAATTCGCGCGCAGATGGGCGCCGTGGCTGCGGTTCTCGGAGTCGCCTCGAATGTTTTGATTCAAAGCCCCACCGCCGCGAAGGATCCAGCAGGCCTGCAGATTACCGAAAAGGCCCTGATCGGCCAGCAGCAAAGGCTTAACGCAGTCGCCCTGAGCAAGTCCGACGATGACCTCATTTCAACGGTTGCCGACCTCTGCACTGCCGACGCCCTCAGCGATGCGCAAGCGGCGGGAGGTTTGCTCGGCGGCGTCGCCGCGGTGACACCATCGAAGCGCATCGCCAACGATGACGACAAGCTCGACAACTTCAAGCGCAACCAGCACATCTACGAGCAGACCGCGCTCTACCTGATCCAGATTCAAACCCGATGCGCGAGAAACAACTCTCCAACGCAAGTGACCCAGGCTGCTACCGCTCAGCCGCAGGCCCCCGCGCAACCTCAGGTGCAGGATCAGCAGGAGGAAGAAGCGCCGCTTAACACCGCGGTGTTGACAGCTCTCCTCACGACCCAAATCACCGCCCCGGTTGACGCGATCGAGAAGAACTGACGCGCAGCTATTCGTTCCCACTCAGGAATCGATACACCAGGCGCTGGAAATGCTGGATGCCCTGCTCGCGGGACTGCATCAGGGTTCCGTTCTCGATGACTCCGGACGCGAGGCCCCGCTGCACCGATTCGCATAGGATGATGTCCTCGCGCTGCACCAGGTCGCTCAGCTCCTTGTATTCGCGAACCTGGTCGTCGGTCACGTCCTCGGCGAAGTAGTAGTCGATGATCTCGCGCGTATGCCCCGCATCGATGGGATACACGCACAACATCTGCATCGCCATCGGATGGGTGGAGAGCGCGATCATCGCGGTCGGCCACAACGTCGCGTAGTTCACCGAATTTTGCGGCGCACGCACCAGCGGCCCGTGGTAGGTCGAGTAGTATTCGTGGCTGGTGTCGGCACTGTACTTGTCGGTATCGATAACCTCGGAAAACGCCGGATGCGCGATCGGGCAATGATAACATTCGTTGAAATTCTCGATGATGATTTTCCAGTTCGAGGCGATCTCGTAAACGTCCTGCCGATACATCCGCAGCCGCGCGAGGTCGACACCCGCGCGCCCGAATAGCGCGGGCAAATCGCCAATGAGGTCGCGGAACGATCCCGACTCGCGATTCGGCTTGACGAAGATCATCGGTCCCCAGGTCTCGACCGAAAATGGAATCAGCGAGAGCTCTTCCTTCGCGAACGAAGCCTGTTCATTCGCGCGCGGGGCATTGCGCAGTGAACCATCGAGGTTGTAAGTCCAGCCGTGATAATGGCACTGCAGCGTCTTGCGATTTCCGGCGCATTCGAGGACCACCTCGCTCCCGCGATGGCGGCATACGTTGGCGAAAGCGCGCAGGCTGCCATCGGCGTCGCGCGCAATGACGACGGGAATATCGCCGAGGCGCGTGGTGATGAAATCTCCCGGGTTGGCGACCTGCCCGGTATGGCCGACATACTGCCACGTGCGATGAAAAATCCGGCGTTTCTCTTGCTCGAACACCGCACCGTCGGCATACCATCGCGCGGGGAGCGTATGCCCGGTTTCGAGCGCGTGGGATATTGTCGAATCGATTTGAAAACTGGATGCCATAACTCGTTCCTCTAATATCTTTTTATCAAATAGCTTCGGGGGGTCATGCGTATGAAGATGAGGACATTACTCGCAGCGGGAATGGTGCTGATGATGACCGCGATCGCAAACCTGGCCGCCGGTTTCGACACCTCGAAGCTCCAGGACCTTACCTACAGCTTCAACAGCGACACTATATACTGGCCGACCGAAAAGCCGCTCCAGCACGAATTCGAAAAGTTCGGCATGACCGACCTGGGATATTTTTACGCGTCGGCCAAGTACGCCGCTCCGGAGCATGGCGGCACTCATATGGATGCGCCGATTCATTTCAACAAGAACGGCATCTATGCCGACCAGGTCCCGCTCGCGAACTGTGTCGGTCCCGCGGCGGTGATCGATTTTTCCGCGCGCGCGGCGACCGATCCTGACGCAATGCTCACGGTCGATGACATCAAGGCTTACGAGGAGAAGTATGGCCAGATCCCCGAGGGCGCCATCGTCGTCGCGCGCTCCGGATGGGGCAGGTTCTGGCCCGACAAGAAGACCTACTTGGGTACCGACAAGCCCGGCGATGTTGCCGGTCTTCATTTTCCCGGCTATTCGCCCGAAGCGGCGGAGTGGCTGGCGAAGAATCGCAACCTCGCCGCGATCGCCATCGACACCGCGAGCATGGACCGCGGAATGTCGAAGGATTTCAAGGTGCACCAGATTTGGCTCGGCTCGAACAAACCCGGCTTTGAGAACATCGCTAATGCCGACAAATTGCCGCCCAAGGGCGCGACGATTTTTTGTATCCCGATGAAGCTTGGCAAAGGCACCGGCGGACCGACGCGCGCCTTCGCGCTGATGCCCTAATCGGTGAATTTGGTATATAGGCGAAACCGTTTTAGGGTTGATTACCAACCGTGAAGTCGGGAAACTCAACTTTCGGCGACGCCAGGAAGGGCGTACGCATCCATAAGGTGAGGCTTCGCGAGGCATGACTTGTGCTCGACTTGTTTTCACGTGCCGCGCTAATGCTGAGGTGGGCTGAATCCAAAGCAACGTCTTTACGTATCTATCGGAGGAGGGAATCATGCGGCGCAACTCCATCGTAACGGCGGCACTGGCACTCGTCGCGCTTTTCGCCGTCGCGGGATGCTCGGGGCAACCGCTCTCAACACGTGAAAAGGGAACGCTGGGCGGCGCGGGTATCGGAGCTGCCACCGGCGCGATCATCGGAGCCGCAGTGGGAGCTCCAGGAGCGGGAGCTGCTATCGGCGGCGCGCTCGGCGGCGTGACCGGCTATGTGGTCGGTAACGAAATGCAGAACAACGAAACCGCCAACCAGCAGACTCAGCAGCAGATTCAATCGCAACAGCAACAGATTGAGCAGCAGCGCCGGCAAATCCAGCAGCTTCAGCAATCGCAGGAAACCGAATAGGCCGGATGCAAGGAGCAATAGCTATGAGAAATCGAAGTGTAGCAATCCTCGCCTTAGCGCTGGTCGCGATGTTGCTCGGCGCGGGATGCAGCGGGCAGCCGCTCTCGACGCGTGAGAAGGGAACCCTCGGCGGCGCGGGAATCGGGGCGGCCGGAGGAGCCATCATCGGAGCCGCGGTGGGTGCGCCGGGAGCGGGAGCGGCAATCGGCGGCGCGCTCGGCGGCGTGACCGGATATGCGATTGGCAATTCAATGCAGAACAATGAGAACGCCAACGCGCAGACCCAGCAGCAGATTCAATCGCAACAGCAGCAGATCGAGCAACAACGTCAACAGATCCAACAACTACAAAATTCGCAGGAGACGGAATAACACCGCTTTGTTCTGCGGGAGACAAACTTTATGGGTAAGCGCGCGGGAATTATCGCCGCATTGGTTTTAGCAGCTTCAATCATGCTCGCAGGTTGTAGCGGAGATCCGCTATCGACTCGCGAAAAAGGCACCCTCGGAGGTGCGGGCGTTGGCGCAGTCGGTGGCGCCATCGTCGGGGCCGCAGTAGGACATCCAGGAGCGGGTGCCGCGATTGGTGCGGGCCTCGGCGGCGTGACCGGATATGCCGTCGGCAATTCGATGCAGAACAACGAGAACGCCAACGCGCAGACTCAGGGCCAGGTGCAGTCGCAACAGCAGCAGATCGAGCAGCAGCGGCGTCAAATCCAGCAGCTCCAGCAGAACCAGGAAACCGAATAGCCCAAGTCACATCGCGCTGATGCGAAGGGACGCCGATCGAATTTGATCCGCGTCCCTTTTCTTTAGATGATGCCGAATCACGCGGGATGACAGAGCTTGCACGCGCGCAGCCCCGCACCTCGCGCCCGCTCCGAATCCGCATAGATGTAAAACTTGCCGGAAGTCACGCGCTTCGCCGCCGAGCATTGCGGACGACAATAGATGTGCGTCCCCTGATGCCCCATCACGGCGCGCGCCGGCACCCGCATATCCTTCCCGACCGTGAACCCTTCCGCGCGCAGCAGCTTCAACTTCCGCTCGACACCGCCACCGTAGTTGCCGATCGACAGGTCGGATTTGATCACGCGATGACACGGCACATAGATGGGAATCGGATTAGAGCCCATCGCATTGCCGACCGCGCGCTGACCATCAGGCGCGCCGATAGCCGATGCGAGCCCCTGGTAGGTCACGACCGAGCCGAGCGGCACCTTGCACAGCTTCATCAGGGCGCGCCGCTTGAAGTCGCTCTCCACCAATGAGAAATCGATCTCATGCTTGAGCGCCGTATGGTCGCCCTCGATGAAGCCCCGAATCTCTTCGCCGATACGATCGGCCGCGGCTTGATCCTCGACGATGTCATACTTTCCACGCATCGCCGCGAGCGGATCGAGGCCCTTCCCGTCCATAAACCGAATCGCGAGGATTCCCCGCGGTCCATCCGCGATGAACAGCTGCCCAACCGGTGAGTCGATCATGCCGACCCGCGCGATGGGCCGGTGCGCGCGCGCGATCGCCTTGTCAAAACGGCGGCGCCCTTCGGCGAGCATCGCATCGAGGCCCGGATCATCTTCAGCCTCTCGATCGAGCTCAAGCAGCAACTGCTCGTCATCATGTTGCTTGCTCATCGGATCACCTCAATTCCTTTAACTTTCGCAGCGCCTGATAGACACCGGCGCGCGCGCTTTCCTCGGAGCATCCGAGAGCCGCACCGATTTCCGCGTACTCGAGGCCCACGATTTTTCGCATCACAAACGCCTGCCCCTGCTTGCCGGGCAGGCCCGCGATCGCGCGACGCATGTCCATCGCGCCGTCCGGCGCATGGTTGTTCGCATGATTCGAATGCTGCACCGTCACCGCATCAAGAACATCGGCGTCGGCATTGGGCGCGATGACGCGCGAATGCCGCGCACGATCGCGCGCGCGATTGCGACATAAATTCGCGGCGATCTTGAACAGCCATGGGCGCAACCCCGCCTCCGAATCGAGGTCCGGATACGCGCGATAAGCGCGCAGGAACGTCTCCTGGAAGAGGTCGAGGGCATCCTCGCGATCGTGGGTCATGCGCATCAGGAAGCGCATGATTTCGCGATCGTGCCGGCGCATCGCGTCTTCGAACGGGAGCGGAATAGGGGGCAACTTAGCTCGTGCCGTCATGTCGATATCTATAACCCCGCCGTCCGACATTCGTGAAATCGTCGAAACGTGCTGTACATCGGCCGGCAAACGATATAGTTCAATATTGAACTATGATTCGGAGGAGAGGTCACCTGATGGATCCGGTTCTCGCGATCGCATCGTGGGCGCTGCTCTTTCTCGGATCGCACCTGCTGATGTCCTCGCGCGCGTTGCGCCCCCGCCTCATCGCAGCTTGGCGAAGCGCTTATCCGGGAGTCTATTCGCTCGTCGCGCTCGCGACCTTCATTCCGCTGGTTCTCGCCTTCGCGCATAACAAGCATTCGGGCGCGATGCTATGGGACCTGCGCGACGTCACTCCGGTGGTCCGATGGCTGGTCTGGGCTGCTGATGTTGCTCGCGTTCATCGTTTTCGTGGCGAGCTTCATCACACCGAATCCAGGTGCGATGGGCGCATTCGGCGATAGGAAACGAGACCAGCGGCCCGCGGCATGCTAAAATCAGCCGCCATCCGAGCTTCGTCGCATTCAGCATCTTCGGCCTCGCGCACATTCTGATGAATGGCTTCGTCGGCGATGTGATTTTCTTCGGCACTTTTCCGGCGCTCTCGCTGATCGGCGGGATGCATCAGGACCGCGCGCAAGGAAGCGCAACTCGGCGCCCCGTACAAAATGCTGGAAACGACTCACCTCCTTCTTTCCCGGCCTCGCGCTCCTTCACAGGACGCCAGCATTGGACCGCGGCAGATACTCCATGGCTCGCGATCGCAATCGGCGTCGCGCTGACAGCGCTTCTGTCTCTGGCTCCATCCGATGCTTTTCGGCGGCAATCCGCTGGGCATGTAGCTCCGGCTTTTTGAAACGCGCCTCTGGCGCTTGGCCCGCGCACCGATTCGGTTCTAGGATGTCCACAATTCGTAGGGGGCGCTCATGGCAAAAACCCCTCGCATGCTGGAAGGATATCGCGTACTGGACTTCACCCATTGGGTCGCGGGACCGACCTGCACCCGGATCCTCGGCGAGATGGGCGCCGACGTGATCAAGGTCGAGCGCTCGCCAGCAGGGCGATCACGTTCGCGCGCTCGGCATGGTCCGCGACGGGATGAGCACCTATTACTTCCAGCACAATCATTGCAAGCGAAGCCTCGCGCTCGATCTCCGCAAGCCGCACGCAGTAGAGCTGGTGCTGCAAGATGATCCCGAAGATCGACGTGGTGGTGGAAAATTTCGCGCCCGGCGTGATCGGCGCGATGGGCCTCGGTTACGAGGCGCTCACGCGAATCAATCCGAAGCTCATGATGGCCTCGATCTCGGTCGCCGGGCAACCGGGGCCGCTGAGCAGCAAGCCCGGCTATGACTATCTCGGCGCGGCGCTCGCCGGGAGTTATCGATCAAATCGGCGAGCCCGATCGCACGCCGTCGTGCCCGCGATGGCGATCGGCGACGTCTCGACCGGCGTGGCCGCCGCGATGGCGGTCGGCTTCGCGCTGCTGCATCGCGAGCGCACCGGCGAGGGCCAGTATATCGACGCCTCGCTGATCGATACCTACTTCCATATGCACGAGCTGTGCGTGCCGATGGTCTCGCTGCGCCCGGGACGTTTCGTGCCCAAACGCACCGGCTCGATCCATCCGACCGGCAGTCCGGTCGGAGTCTTTCAGGCCAACGACGGCTACGTCTTCCTGGTCGTGCAGCAGCACGAGATCGGCGGTTGTGGCGCGCGATCGGCCGCCCGGAGCTGGCGAGCGATCCGCGCTTCACAGACTAATCGCGATCGGATGAAGCACAACCCCGCGCTCAAGGAGATCATCGAGACGTGGCTCGCGACGTTCCCCGATCGCGACTCCGCGCTGGCCGAGCTCGACGAAGTCGCGTCCCGTGCGCGCCGGTCTACAAGCTGGAGGAATCGATGGCGGATCCGCATCTGCGCGAGCGCAACACCGTCCGCGCGGGTAAAGATCCCGCACTCGGCGAGTTGGATATCCCGGCATGCCGGTGAAATTTTCCGCATGGCCCGATCGCACGGATCTCAAAGCCTCGAAGCTTGGCGCGGACAACGAAGCGGTACTGACGGAGATGCTCGGGATACTCATCAGATCAGATTGCGAAGCTTTATTCCGACGGCGTCCTGCTTCACGCAACCGACTCCGAAAGCGCCGCCGCAGGAAGATAATTTCGTGAAGCATGCGGAAGCTAGCGCCCTCGATGTGTTGGAACCGGTGCTCGCGCAGTTGCGCACGCTTGAGGGACTGAAGGAAAAAAACGCGCGGAACATTTTATCGGAGATCGCAGGCGTTCCTCGATTTTCACGAAGACCCCGCCGGGCTTTTCGCGGATTGAAAAAGGGCGGCGACTTCGTGCGATTTCCCGTTAACAATCGGGCCGAAATCGCCGCCCTGATTCGCGAGGCGAAACGCGTCCTGGCGGATTAAACTCCCGCGACCTTCTTCGCGTATGCCGATACGGTTTTGAAGTCGTACTCACGGTAGGCTTGAAGTTTTTCGGCCTCGAAGCCGCCCTCGGCGTGGACCGCCAGCACCTCCTGGTAGCCGCCGTAATCCGACGACGTCAGGTCCCAGATCAGATTCATCAGCCGCAGCCGCTGTTCGGCGCCGAAGCCTTTCTTGCCGCCCATGTACTTCAGCACATACTCGCGCGTCGCCTCGCTGGTGAGGTCCTCGGCCGCCGGCGCCGTGACCAGCAATCCGCCCGCCAGGTCCTGAACGATCTGCACCGCCTGATGGTAGTTGTGCGCGAAGTGATACTTGGCCACGTTGGCCAGCAGCGTGTTGGGCACCGCGACGCCCTGCTCGATCGTGCAGGCCGCAGCGGCATTGCTCGATCAATCCGCGCACCGTGGTGTGGTAGGCCGCCAGATGGGTCAGCTTGTCGCGCACATGCGCCGGCCGCGGAGATGCCGTTGGCCTCGGCCACCGCGATGCGCCGCGCCCGCCAGCATTTCCAGCAGCGGCAGCTTGTAGGACACCGCGGTGAAGCGATGGAAGCGCACGAAGCTGAGCGCGAGCAGACCGGCGAACTCGGTCTCGCCCTGCAGGAAGACCCGCTCCTTGGGCACGAACACGTCGTCGAACACCGTGAGCGTTTCCATCATCTTGTGGCGCGCCGCTGATGGGATGCTCGATGGGTCCTTTTTAGCGCTGCCATGCGGGCTGGCGATAAGCTTCAGCGCCCGGCGTGTCGACCGGAATCGCGAACGCCACCGCGTACGCCCGGTCCTCGGGCCGCATCGCGCGCGTCGGCAGCACGATCACCTCGTTGGTGTTGGTCACCACCGAGGTGTGCACCTTGGCGCCGCGCACCACGATGCCGTCGGGCCGCTCCTCGACGATCCGCACGTAATAGTCGGGATGCTCCTGGGCGCCGGGTCCCAGCGCGCGGTCGCCCTTGACGTCGGTCTGGGCCACGGCCAGCGCGAGGTCGTTGTCGCGGCAATGGGCGTGATACTTCGCGATGCGGTCGCGGTATTCGGGCTTGCCCTTGGCCGCCATCGTTCGGCGCCGAGCAGATGCAGCGCGTACAGCGCGTCGGTGCCGATCTCCTTGATCAGCACCACCAGGGTCGCGGCCTCGCGGGTTGACGGCCGCGATCAATTCGCTGCGCTTGAGCAGGTCCGCGGAGTTGCGCGGCAGATGGTAGTAGCGGCTGTACTCCTTGCCATCCGCCTTCATCACCGCGAGGTCCCGAAAGCGCGGATCCTCGGCCATCCGGTAGTCCAGCGCGGCATGCTCCGTGGCCAGGCCGATGACCGGATGCGTCGTTACGTCGGCGACCTTTTCGCCCCGGAAATAAACGCTGCGGCCGTCGCGCAACGACTTCTTGTATTCTTCTGGCGTCTTAAGTCCCATGGCTATGATCCCTTCGCATGAAATTGGCTTCGCGATTACGGACACTCGACTTGGCCGACTGCGACACGCCAATATAGGTGCGCGCGGCATTCGATGTCCATCTATCAAGGGCGCGCGGAGCTGACATGGCGAGTCCGAAAATGTTCGATCTGCAAGGCAAAGTCGCGGTGGTCACCGGAGGCAACGGCGGAATTGGACGCGGCATCGCGTTAGGACTCGCACAGGCCGGCGCATCGATCGCTATCCTCGCCCGGAACGAGGAAAAGAATCGCGCGGTGGTCGAGGAAGTCAAAGCGCACAACGTTCCCGTGATCGCGGTGCCACTCGATGTCA
>CAWFBH010000022.1:0-10605 GCA_963814035.1 uncultured delta proteobacterium | reverse complement strand
TATGTTTTTGCATATTACTCGACTTTTCAGTTTCAGTATTGCTTATGACGCAGGCTCATTGGCGCCGGCGATCTTGTAGTACAGCCAAGAGGTCGCCTGGTTGCCGCTATTTATCGCGTCATGACGAATACTGCTCCATCCATTCGGCGGCGTGGGCGAATCCGATCCACTGCCGTCATAGACAATGATGTGCGCGACCAGGACATCGCCGACTGCACCCCCGCCGGAGACCTCCAGTTACCGTGGTCACCGCCGTGACGGAATCGCTGAGCGGACCCGCGCCGACAAAAGTAATGCCACCGGTCGTCGGGGTCGGTGTAACCGTCGGTGTCGCCACCACGGGTGTAGGAGTCGGATTTGCGCCCACCGACGCCGGCACAGCAGGAGCGCCTGCGCGGTCATGGCCAAAGTTCCCGAGATAGTGGCGGTAGTGAGGTAGCTTTGTGACGCAACGTGAGCGGAAGGCGCCGCGAGATCGCCGAAAGCCACCGTAAAGCCTTCTTTCGAGGAGGCCGCGTCGAAACGCTGAGTCAGCGCATTCGAGAGCGTGATAGTTGGGCCGGCAAATCGACTGCGACCATAGAAGTACACCTGCATCTCGTTGTTGCCAGTCGGCGTGAGCGAGGGCGCGGAAAGCGAAACTGGACTGGAGCCCGCCGACGTCGCGCCCGAAGAGCTATCGATTGGTGAGAGCACGACGCTCCTCTCCACGCTCCCATTGCGCCGGCGGCGAAGTTCGACGTTATGCTCCATCCGTACGAAGCGGGCTCATTGGCTCCCGCGACCTTGTAGATAGAGCCACGAGGTCAGCTTGTTGCTGCTGCTCACCGCGTCATGCCGATATGCCGGTCCATCCAGCCGGCGCCGCAGGAACGTCCGAAGCGGTGCCATGATAGATGATGATCTGGGCCAGCAGTACGTCACCGGACTGAATGCCGCTCGGCAAACCGAGGGTGACGGTGGTTACCGCCGAGCCGCTATCGAACAGCGGCCCAGCCCCAACGAAGGTGATACCCGAAGAGGTAGGCGTGGGGGTCGCGGTCGGAGTCGCGGGAGGAATCGTTGGTAGCGGGGTCGCGGTGGTTGTCGTCGTCGGCGCTATCGTCGGCGTACCGGCCGGTGTTGGCGTCGCGGTCCTGGTCACCACCGAAGTTGGGGTCGGCGTCGCGCCTTGCGACCCGGGAATGAGGAGAATTGCCTGTGCCGTCATCGCCGCCCCGCCCGATACCGTCGAGGTGGCCGGATAAGTGGGCGATGCATTGTTGGCAAAGGGTGCCGCAAGGTCCGCGAATGCCAGCGTGAAGCCTTCCTTCGATGAGCTGGTGTTGAAGCGCTGGGTTAGCGCGCTCGACAAGGCTATGGTCGGCCCGCTATGCGATTGTGAGCCATAGAAGTAGACCTGCAAGTCTCCGTTGTTAGCCGGCGTCAGCGACGGAACGGAAGCTGTCACGGGACTGTTGCCCGCCGCCGTCGCGCCGGAAGCATTTTCGACCGGCGCTCCCGAAGCTCCTCGCCACGCACCCATCACTCCGGCGGCGAAGTTCGAGCTGATGTTCCATCCATAGGACGCGGGCTGCATTTGCGCCCGCGATCTTGTAATACAGCCATGAGGTGGCCTGATTCCCGTTGCTGATTGCGTCATGCCGTATGCTGCTCCATCCGCTCGGCGCAATCGGCACATCGGCGCCGCTGCCGTCGTAGAGCACAATCTGCGCCAGCAGCACATCGCCCGACTGGATGCCGTTTGGTAGACCAACAGTTACCGTCGTAACCGCGGTGCTGGAATCAAACAGTGGCCCGGCTCCCACGAAGGTAATGCTCGACGTTGGGGTCGGAGTGGCGGTCGGCGTCGGGGTGATAGTCCTGGTCGGGGTCGGCGTAAAGGAACCTGAGACAAAAATTTTCACCGTGTTGGCAAAGACATTGAAATCAATGCTGCCCCATCCGGTGGACTGATCGTAACCCGAGCCGGCGTTAAAACCCGGCACGCCATTATAGCCATTGTTGCCGGAGGTAATGTCATGAAATCCCGCCGTGGCGTAGCGGGTATTCGCCAGCGGATAAACGATCTGATTCAGGTTGCCGAGCCGATTGGCGACCTGCTGCCCCATGACGGTCACGAATCCCGCCCACAATGGCGCTCCCAAACTGGTGCCGCCGATACAGCATGTGATGGTGGCGCTTCCGGCCCGATCGTGCGCCCAGAAGACACCGGGCGACCTCGGACTCGCGATCAATGCGATATCCGGCACATCGCGCGCGTTATCATTGGGCACTCCGGGCCCGGTCTGGAATGCCGGCTTGGGAAAGATCTGGCTGGCGCCGCCGCCCGAAGCACCGGTTCCATCGTTCCATACACTTTCAGTCTGGTAGCTTTGATCGACGCCGTTGACGTAGACCGGACTGAACTGCGTGCCTCCCACCGAGGTCACGTAAGGGTCGGTCGACATCTCATTCACCGAGGCCGTGGTGCTGACCTGGCAGGAATTGCCACCCGAGGCGAGCGCGAGGCCCGCGGATCCCTGGTCACCGGACGAAACCAGCACCGTCTGCCCCTGCGCGGCCGCGCGCATGAACAGGGGATCCATCGTACTCATCATGTACGAGGAGGTCAGCCCGCAAAACTCATAACTGAAACTGATCACCCCGCAGGAGTTGTCGTTGATAGCGCCGCTGACGTCCGCGACCAGGTCGGGGCCGAGGTAAAAATTAATCGATGCGCCCGGCGCAGACACGTGCGCCCATTGCAGATCGAGCTCGGATTCAGATTCGTCAGCGGTGAAGCCGGGATTGGAGCCTTCGATCACCCGCGTGTAGTTGAGCGTGGGCAATGCAAATTGTGCATCGAAAGTGGTCGCGGTCGAATCCAGAAAATCAGAGTCATCGATGATTGCGATACAGCTTCCGGTCCCGTCGGATCCGGGCGCCACCGTCTCATCGTAAAAATCACGCAAGTCGGTCGGCCCGAATGCCGCCTGGGCGCCGACCACAGTCTCCGGATTCCCGATGACCTCGCTGCTGTCGCGCTCCGCCAGCGCGAGCTGAACCGGCACCTCGGCCGGAGTAAGTCCACGCGCGAGGCTGATGTTCCTGAGCGCAGCATCCGGCGACACGCGACGCCCCGTCGCCACCGCATGGACCATATTGTCCATGCCCCGGATGGCGCCGATTACGCCGGCGAATCGCTTCGGTATCACCGGGTCGGAGGTGTTCGCGTATGCGCTTCCGTCGCCGAATTTAGCGATCCGCACCGCAAAGGTCCGTTGCGCCTGCGCGGCCACTCCGCTGAATTCAATGCCGTTGGCCGAGCGCTTGGTGACGGTAAAACCTTCGCTCGCCAGCCAGTCTGAAACGGCCTTCACTTGGGCAGATGTCGGGCCGAAGCGCTTGACGAACTCGTCACTGCTCAGCCATTTGCGATAGTTCGGCGATTTCGGATCCTGTTGTTGCGCCAGCAGGTTCTCCAGTCCCTTCTGGTTGCGCAGCGCAAACCGAATCTCCATCGGCAGGCGCAGGGAGGGATCTGCCTCGCCCAGCTGGCGAAAGGTTTCCGCCGCGCGCGGATGATTGCCGGTGAGCACCGAGGCGTCATCGGCATGCCCGGTATTGGAGGAGAAAAGAACCGCGGCAAAACCGATCGCGCAAACCGCGACCATTAATCCGAGACTCGTGACAGTTAATTTTATTGGGCGAGCGAACACTACTTTGGTCATTTGTACCGATGCGAAAGCCGCCCTCAGCTGCGACGCCGTGAGACAGGGTTTTCGGGAAGCCTATGTGCTCGGTCGTACTGACTAACGAATCCGACCGTCACCGGAAATCCCCCTCGAGATTCCCCCGGAAATTCCCCCGAAAATCGCATCCTCACAGTGCGCGGTCCACGGTTCCGGCTGAAGGCATCCAAAACCGCGAGCAGCTTTTCGGCAGCGTAGTCCCCTTTAAGAATAGAAAAAGCGTGACGTTTTACGCGCGATAAGGCAATAAGCAACTCCTACGAATGTCGTAGGCGATTTTCCGATTTTCTTGCGCTTATTCTCTCCGTTGCTGACCTTTAAGCTGAGCGTCGAACTCGACCAGCAGCGCGGTGAACAGCTTGGCGTCGGTACCGTGCATCGAATGCGGCATCTGCGGGAAGGATCGGTATTCGATGGTCTGGCCAGCCTGCGCTACCAGCTCGCAGACTCGCCTCGCCTGCAGGTCCGAGGTGGCGCCGAAAAGCGCGCCGCTATTCTCATCCACATGACGGAAGTGATGGGTAAACAAGACCGGGCATTTGACCCCCGCCAGCATCCGCTCATGGTCACAGCTCGCGAACACCGAACCCTCCCAGAACGAGCGCGCCCACTCCGGGTCATACTCCTTGAGGCTCTGCGGGATTTCGCCGCCCGCCCCGAGCATCAAGGGCACGATCGCACGCGCGATCCATTCGGGCAGCTCGGTCTTCGCCGCCTCCAGCATCCCAGCCCAATTGCCGACGCTCCACTGATTACCGAGGTATTTGCTCATCAGCGCGAAGATCGGTCCGATGGATTGGCGGATGTTGTGTCCACATGAAGTGTTGACCTGCGAGGAGAACAGCGGCGGATCCTCGTAGTGCGCGCCGCGAATCGTCCCCGGCATCGCGTAGGCCGAAAGCCACGCGGCGATCACTCCTCCCGACGAAAGTCCGCTGACCAGCACGGGCCGCTTGATAACGAGCGCGATGAAGCGCACCAGGTCGTTGCCAAAATTATCCACCGTGTAGCGTCCCGGCGTCCTGCTTGATCTTCCTTGCCCGCGGAGATCGACTGCGAAAGCTTGAAAATGGTCTTTGAGCAAACCTAGCGCCTGCTCATAGCCCCACCAGGATTCGGTCTGCCCCGGTATCAGAAGTAGCGCCGGCTTGTCCGGCGTTCCCGCAATCGCGTAATTGATCGCGGCCTCGCCGGTATCGATGGTTTGTTCCGCGAAGGCATGGGCAACATAGGTCGCGGGATGGTCAGGGCCGAACTGGTATGCGCTCATGAAATGGTCTCCTCGACAACTCCCGTTTTGGACCGCGTCGCTATCGACATTTCAGCCCCGCCGCCTTGGCCAGCTTTTTCTGGCGATCGTCAAAGGGGTGGAAGCTCTCGGCCTTCAGCACGATCGCTGCCGCCACATGCAGAATGTCGATCGAGCGATTACCGAGGCTTGCGGTCCAGCGCAACGCAAACCGCCGCGCTTGCGTGTACATCAGCTCGGACATCGGTTTCATCGACAATAGTCCAGCTTCAACGTCGGCATTAACCCAGCATGCGGTGAAGGCTCAAGGTTGGCGATTTGTTTCCGAAACACGCGAAGTTGGAGCGCATTCTCAAATTCCAACTCGCCAAGCGGCGTGACCAGGATCGGGAGCGACAGATGTGCCATCTCCGCTACCGCGGCAATCGAATTGGAATCGGGAATGTAGAGCGAGGCCAGAAAGCTGGTATCCGCGTAAGCGCTCAATAGCGGTCCCGCTCGCGGGCAATCAACTCGGCGTTGCTCGGTTTGAAGACCCGATTGCCGTAAATCTTTCGCATCCGGCCTAGAAAATCCGGCAACTTCGGCTTCGCCTCGGGAATCACCGGCGTCAGCCTTCCGATGACGCGTTTGCACTTGGTGATCTCGATGGTCTCGCCCTCGCGCAGCATCCGCTCTACCGCCGGGAAGTTATAGCGGAGGTCACGCCCGCTGGCCTGTTTCATGTGATGCATCTTAGCATCAGTTCCCGCCAAGACGAAGTAAGTCACTCTTCGCTTCCACCTCTTGGGGTGTCTTTTTACTATTGAATATAATTGTGACGCCGTCGTCGTACTGTTAACAGACCAATTTCTCCCGCCTGTCTTACCACAACCCGTGGCCCATCGGACGCAGAACCGTGGGTTGCGCGCTAACCATACGGGTTAAGAGATCGATCTTACTGAAAAAGTGAGGGTCGGTGTCATGCGGAATAAGTTTGGGATTGGCCTACTGGCGGGTCTGGCGGCAGTCGTTTTTTGCGGATGCGCCGCGGTTCAGGCTGAGCGCCACGCGGAGGAAGTCAAACAGCAGCAGTTTGTCACGAGAGTTGACCTCGCCCATGTGTGGGTTACTCCGGGGACGCCCGACCCCGGCAAACCGTACACGGTTCTGGGTCCGGTCAAATATACGGTGCCGTTCTCACCCGATGCCATCGATGCGCATAGCGAGAACGACAAGCTGAAAGAGATGGCCTACAAGAAGTGGCCGGACCACCTCGATGCGCTCATCAAGGAGAAGGAGAGCATCTCTCCCGATGCGAGCGAAGTCACCGTCTCGGCGGAGGCTATCGAATATGCTTCCTCGACCAATCGCCAGGCGCTGCACAACATGGACAATGGCCTCGTCGTCTCACCTTCAGGTGACTGACGAAGCTGAAAAAATCACATCGCGAGGCCGCCGTCGACCTGGATCACCGCGCCCGTGATGTAGGACGCCGCGTCCGAGAGCAGGAATGCCGCGACCGGCGCGATCTCTTCCACTTTGCCGAAGCGCCCGAGCGGAATCATGTTCAGTGCCTGCGTGCGATTTTCCTCCGGCAGCGACGCCGTCATGTCGGTTTCGATGAAACCCAACGCCAGTGCATTGACGCGCACGTTGAGCCGTCCGAGTTCTTTTGCCAGCGCCTTGGTCAAACCGATGAGTCCCGCTTTGGAGGCCGAATAGTTCGCCTGCCCCGCCATCCCGACCAGGCCGCTGACCGAGGTGATATTGAGGATGGAGCCGCGCTTCGCCTTCATCATCATGAATGCGGCCGCGCGCGCTAAGTTGAACGCGCCGGTCAAATTGGTGCGGATGACATCGGCCCATTCGTCCTCGGTCATCATTACCAGCAGCTTGTCGCGCGTCAGGCCGGCATTGTTGACGACCCCGTCGATGGCGCCGAATTCCTTCTTGACCGCGTTGACCATCTCGCGAACGGATTTGAGATCGCCGACATCGGTCTTGAAGGGCAGCGCCTTGACGCCCAGCGCCTCGAGTTCCGACTTGAGCGCGACCGCCTGCTCCTCGCTCTTGAGGTAGTTGAACGCGATGTTGGCGCCGCGGCGCGCCGCTTCGAGTGCGATGGCGCGGCCGATACCGCGAGTGGCGCCGGTAACGATAACTCCCCTGCCCTCCAGATCCTTCATTGTGTCTCCATTTCCTACCAATCGTCGCTCAGGATTCCAGTGCCGCGAGCGCGCCTTCGAGCGCCGGCCGGTACTGTCCGATGTACGATAGGTAGCCGTATGAGAACGCGCGCTCAAGCTGGGCATCGTAGGAGGGGCGCTCGCCGCCCAGTGCCGCGACGAGCCAGCCGTATAGCATCCATTCCTCGGAACGTGGCGCCTTGCGAAGCTGGTCGCGCCGCAGCATCACTTGCGTCACCTCGAGACCGGTGATGTGCGCGAGCAGCGGGATCATTTCGCCGTCGTCGCGGCGCATCTCCTCGCGGGCGAACTGGGCGCCCGAGTAGATCAGCATCGCGGCAAGGCATGCCTCGACCTGCGGAGGCGTCGCGTCGGCGGCGAATCTGCTCAACGCACCATCGGGGGAAGAAATCGCGAAAGCGAGGAATTCCGCATTCGCATGAAGCAAAATCGTACAAAATGATACGGCTGCCGGAGATCCAGCCGTCTTAACCCGCGCCTCCAGGCCAGCCAGGGCCGGACGCCCGAGCCGGCGCATGAAGCGTCGCCGTCGCGGCGATAGCCAGTAGATGAGCCCCGAAAGCATCGCATCGAGGAGGTAGCATAGAAATGCAAAGCGCCGCCTACATCAGGCGGCCTCTTAGCGTCAGATTATATCGACACGTTACGCGCTAAACGACGACCCGCATCCGCAGGTCCTCGATGCGCGAGGATTGTCGAACTTGAAGCCCGCGCCATGCAGCCCCTCAACGAAGTCCAAGGTCACGCCCGCGATGTAGGGGAACGAGATCTCGTCGACCAGGACGTTCACGTCCTCAAACTTCGCAACGCGATCGCCTTCCTTCTCGGAATCGAAATTGAGCTGATACTGAAAGCCGGAGCAGCCGCCGCCGGTGACCGCAATGCGAAGGCCCTGCTCGGCGCCGAGGCCCTCTTTCGCCTTCATCTTCCGCACCATTTCGACGGCTTTGGGCGTCAGCACGACGTCGGGAAGTGCGGCATTTTCCTCGATTCGGCGTTGCTGGCTCGAAACTTCGCTGTTGTTCATTTCTTCGGACATGGTTCAAAGTTAGTGACCATCGCTCGCACAGTCAAGGTAGACTTAACAGGTCGGCTTTACCCATTGATGCTATCCTCTTCGATTCCGTGCGGAACCTGAACCAAATCATCACCGCGACGGCGCGCGACCACGGTTTTGCGATGGTCGGATTTGCCGCCCTCCGCCCTCTCAACGAGCGCCGCGAGTTTTATCGCGAATGGCTCGAGGCCGGCCGTCATGGCGCGATGGGCTACCTCGCGCGCGACCCCGAGCGCCGCTTCGTTCCGCGCACCTTAGATTCTCGATTCCGCAGCGTCATCAGCCTCGCCTATCCCTATCATTCACCGGCGCCGCCCAGGCTCGATTGGCGTGCCGAATTGCGCGGCCGCATCGCCGCCTATGCACTGGGTCCCGATTATCACGATGTGGTCCTCAAGAAGGCGCGCGTCGTCGCCGATACTATCATTCAGCATGCGCGAGGGTGCCGTCACCCGAGCCTATGTCGACACCGGTCCGGTTTTCGAGCGCGAATGGGCCGCCGAGGCGCGCCTGGGTTGGTTCGGCAAAAACACCACCACGCTTAATCGCGAGCACGGCTCGTATTTTTTCCTCGCCGAGATTTTCACCGACCTCGAACTCGAGCCGACCCGCGGTCCCTATCGCGAGCATTGCGGCACCTGCACCCGATGCCTCGATCTTTGCCCGACCGCCGCGCTCACTGACGGCTACGTGATGGAGCCGCGGCTGTGCATTTCCTATCTCACCATCGAAAATCGCGGGCCGATCCCGCGCGAACTGCGCCCAAAGCTCGGCAACTGGATTTTCGGATGCGACATCTGCCAGGAAGTCTGTCCGTGGAATGAGCCGTTCACCGAAACCATCGCGCCCGAGCTGATGCCATTCATGCCCGACCTGATGGCGCTCGACGAAGCCACTTTCAGCCGTCGCTTCACCAAGAGCGCGATCAAGCGCGCGAAGCGGCGTGGGCTGCTGCGCAACGTCGCGGTCGCACTCGGCAACACCGGCAATCGCGAGGCGGTGCCGGTCCTCGCTCGTACGCTGGAGCAGGAGCCCGAGCCATTGGTGCGAGCGCATGCGGCGTGGGCGCTTGGCGTCCTGGGCGGAACCAAGGCGAGGCGTTCCCTGGAGCTGAGGCGTAAAGGGGAGTCCGATTCCGACGCCGCGACGGAAATAGCTTCCGCTCTTGAAATGCTCTAGTTAGAAGTGGCCGGGCTGGACCGCGGCGGGTACCTTATCGAGGCGAAATTTTAGCGAAACAGGCCGAGGTTGAAGGATTATTTGGCTTCGTTTGGTATTTTTTATTTTGAGCGCTGGCGGTTTCGCAGTGGGTTTGTTTTATGCCTTCCAGAGTCAATCTTGAGAGGCCGCCCCTGAGGACCAGTCCTTAAGGCTGCCCTTCGTGAAAAGCCATATTCTTCGCTCATAAGGTGGCTTTGTTTTCGCCGAATCGGCAAAGTCGAGTGGGTTTGTTTTCCACCTTTGATAGCAGCCTCGTCCAACCCGGTCCCGGCGGCGATGTGGTGGGTTTGTTTCTGCATTTCGAGGTAGATTTGCATTCGCGTCGGAGTGACCTTCCAAGCTCGCCATTATAGCAGATTTAGGAGGTCGCTCAGGGTTTCGCGTCGCCAATAGCCATGGATTACGACAAGGGCAACATTCCGGCCTCCTATGACGCAGGGCGCGGTTATTCGCCGGCGATGCTCGCGATGTGGCTCGATAGAATCTCGCGGTGTGCGCCGCGTGGCGGCGTTTCCACCATTCTCGATCTCGGATGCGGCACCGGACGCTACTCGGGAGCGCTGGCAGAACATTTCGATGCGCAAGTAATCGCGATCGATCGTTCCGCGAAGATGCTCACCGAGGCGCGCAAGAAATCCGCCCCTCGGGTCAACTACGCGCGCGCATCCGGCGAAGCGATTCCACTGCGCGACGCATCGATCGATATGGTTTTCATGTCGATGGTTTTTCATCACTTCGAAGACCAGCCTCGCGCAGCGCGCGAATGCCGGCGGGTGTTGCGCGCCGGCGGAACCGTCTGCATCCGTGCGGCAACTCTCGATCGCATCGCGACCTATCCGTACGTGCCCTTCTTCGCCAGGAGCCGCGCCATCCTTGAAGCAACGCTGCAAGCTCAGGCGCGTATCGAATCGATTTTTACCGCTGCCGGCTTCGAACTCGCGCGCCACGAGCTGGTCAGCAATGAAGTCGCGGCCAACTGGCGCATCTATGCGGACAAGATCGCGGCGGGGGCCGATTCGATTCTCGCGCAACTATCCGAATCTGAGTTCTTCGAGGGGATGCGGCTCCTCAACGAGCACGCCGCGAACACGCCGGATACCGCTGTCAGCGAGGTAGTTGATCTTTTCGCGTTCGCCAAATGCTGATTCTTCAGGA
>CAWFBH010000021.1:0-252848 GCA_963814035.1 uncultured delta proteobacterium | reverse complement strand
CCTCTGCGACTACCTGACCAAGACCATGTCCGCGCAGAAAGGCGGAAGCCGAGGTGGCAGCATCACCCTGCTGCGGCCCGATGGCTCCTCCTATCAGGTTCTCCGTTCACCGGCGGAAGTCTGCCGGGGCCATGGGCGGTCGCTGTGGATGGCGATGATAATGTCTGGGTATCCAACTTCGCTGGCGCCTCAGGCCAGATCGCGCACCTTGCGGCATCCGCACCGAGAACTGTCCGCCCGGCATGAAGAACGGCGACCCAATCTCGCCTCCCCTTGGCTACGTCGGCGGTGGCCTGCAGATGCAGGTTGACATCGACGTCAATCCGGCCGGAAACGTTTGGGTCACCAACAACTGGCAGGACATCGACAGCTGTATCGGTACGCCCAGGGAGGCCCTTTCGACCCGATGTGGCGGCCAGGGCGTGGTGGTCTTCTACGGCATGGCCAAGCCGGTGCGCACGCCGACTGATTGGCCCAGCGCGCGGATTCTAGGACTACACAGCCAGCTGTAGATGCGCATAACCTCGAAGTGGCCTGATCTCTACGCTGTTGCGATCGCTACCGCGATTCCGGCCGCCATTATCAGAAACGAAAGTACCACGGACCATGGCGATCGTTGACGAAGGCACGGCTGAGCGACGGTCCGGAGGTTCTCCCATCTCACCCTGATGTCCGCTCTGCGAGTGATGATCCATCCCTGGCATTCCGTGGTCGCCCGTCCCTTCGCCGCAGCCGGCCGTACCGTTAGCATTCCGTCTTCAGCTTGCGGCAACCAGCCAACAGTTCATTGGTAGGCTGTTATCAATCCCGTCAGCAACGCCATGCTCATGATGAACCAGAACGCTGGCGACGCCGGACTGCGCTGCCCGTACACGAGCCTTGAAGACCATCGCGACCGGAATCATTCCCGCCATCAGGCAGTTCATCGATGTAAGTTCAGGAATGAATGCGGCGGCGAGCGCACGACTGTACGAGCCGCCTACCATGTCCCGCATGAAGAGCGCCTGAAAAATCCCCAGCCCAAACGCGAAACCCAGCAGATATTCCATCGCGACATCAATCGTCGGCGGTACATCAGGAATCCACCGATGACCGCGCCGGTCAGATTTCCGATGTCGTCGCCCGCTACGCAATGCATCGTGGAGCCGAGCGTCTGCCGCCATTGTGCTGCGACATATTGTCGTCATTACCGGCGAGCGGCTCGCGGCATCCCAACACATAGAGCATCGCGCCGATCGGACCGGTGAAGAGCGTCACGATCACAAATCCCCATTTCAGCACCGGAGATTCAGGCGTTGAACGAATATCGATTGCAACGAAGACAACAGAGAGCGCCGTCAGCACGAACCAGGTAAGGATAATACCGTTCAACATCTGGAATTCTCACTACAAATAACTCATCACATCGAGCGTGAGCGGCATTTGCCTAGTACGCATCCCGTTTCCGGCGGAATCAACCTGAACCGATCCGCCTGACAGAGAGTTCGTCGAAAAAGTGTTGCAAGGTACCTCGTTACCGCACCCTGATATTGCATCTTGTCGAACACGAATGGCAGGCCGTTCGCCTCGAGCGACGACGGAGCGGCCATGATTTCGAAGTGCAGGTGGGGCCCATCCGTATTCCCGGAGTTCCCGAGGAAACCCAGCAGTTGCCCGCGACTGACGAACTCACCGCGGCTCGGTATCACGCTACCCTTTTTAAGGTGCGCATAAAGCGCGAAGATCCCGTTACCCATGTCAATGATTACATGATTGCCCGCTATATTGGCGGGGGTTATCGGCGGAATCTTGCCCGGAATATTATCGTCGTAACCATCGACCGCGGACACAACCTGTCCTGACGCGGCGCTGCGAACCTCTGCTCCAAAGCCCCTCCAGTCGGTCAAATTGCTTTTCGTTCCCACCCAGGCTCGCCCCTCCGCGTCAATTTGCAGATAGTCGATCGCGAACCGCTGCGGCGTGTACAAACTTCCCGAGCCCGGGATAATCGTAAACCGATGCGGCCCAATTATTGCGCAGCAACCGTTGCCATCAACCCAGCCGTCGCCTTGAAGCGGCGGGCTTAGCGTGATCGCGCGATCGACTTTAACCTTAACAGCACCACCGACCGCCACAATCTGGGTCGATGCGGGCTCTTCAACGATTGGTGGCTCCTCGGTAGGCGGACCGGGCGTCTCGTCGATAACCACTGCTTTGGAGGCTGATACCCGATGCGCGATCTCGTGGGGGACGCTCGTGAAATCTTTGAACGTGACGTCGAAGTACATGACCGCGGACTCTCCCGGGCCAAGCTCGTGGGAATAGTCGCGCGCGCACAGGCAGGTAGGGGGCTTCGCGAAGGAATGAAATTGCGCGGTAACATCCTCATCCAGCACTGTGAACACCTGGTTTTTGCCCACCACCCGATTGTCACGGGCCGGATCGACCACCTCAACCGAGTCGACGCCTAACCGTGCCATGGTCGTGTTCTCGTGTTAGTAAAGAGCATCTCGTAAGCAAGGTGTATCCGGCCGTCGGTTCCCATTACCGGGTCGATTGATGGGGGGAGCACCGACCACGCCAGGGTAGTAGGTACCACAAGCTTCTCAAATGGCAGACGCTGGCCAGCCGCGGGCGGAAGTTGGGCCGAAGCTGGCACATAGCCGAGGGCTGCACCGACCACGGCGATAAGACAAACCAGGGCGATGTTTAAACGTCTGCGGCGCAAGCCAGACAGATCGCGGATCAGCTTTGCGGACACTGATATGCGCGGCCGCTGCCGGCGTAGCCGCTGGAAGAAGATCCACCACCTCATCATGAGGCCATTGGACCCGACCATGGGCGGAGTGGAACTGGATACGCTTTTGATCTCATCGATGACTAAAAAATTGCCGCCCATCGCAGCGGTCTTGTTTCTCATCTCGTTCTTTACGGACTCCATGGTCATATGCGGCAAGAATGAACCGACAGAGACCTCGCCAAGTTCCTTGCAATCTTTTGGAGCCTCACTTTTGGTCGAGTATTTGACGTTCTGAGCCGACTCATTCAACCCCGAGCACGAAGCTAGAGGTAGTACACCGGTAGCCATCAACACATAGAATCCAGCTTTTTTCATCAATCCGGAATTTCCTTTTTGACTCTTGCTTCAGGACACCCATAGCGTCATCTGACTTTTGACCGCAAGCGCTGTCGTTCTGAAGGCTTTCATCGTAGCGGCGCTCTTCAGACGAGAGTCGCATATGAGCGCCGAAGGCTCAAAGGATTTAGGAAAGGCGCCTCACGGCGGAAGTGTCATCTTTTGTTTGATTTCAGCGAACCTGGGATCAGCACGCAATTCCCGCCACCGCCACGTATGATTGTTATAAAGTGTGATCATCAGCCCCGAGCGAAGCTCAAGGCGTTTGTCGAGCCAGTCAAGAGCTGCGTTTTTCTCGCCGAGCGCCGCATGAAGTCCCGCGATGACAAAAGCGTCGAAGTGCCAATGATCCTTGTCCCAGCTGGCAGTGAGATGTTGCAGAAAAACTCTGTACACGCCGGGCCATCCTCAGGATTTGTATATTCCGCGGAGTGCTTCCACGCCGCTGGGATTTGTTGCACCTGAAGCGATTAGCGACTCCGCTTCTTCCTCGAAAGCCTCGTCCGGGAGGCCTTTGGCCTGGTAGCAATCACTTAGATTGTCGTGCAGCATCGGATTATTCGGATCCATTTCCAGGGTCCTGCGCAATTGCGCGATCGCTTCGTCATCGCGACCCGCTCCACTGAGACTTTGCCCGAGTGTGATGTTGGCCGGGATGGAGAGCGGATCGGCTTCGACCGCCTTGCGCGCTTGCTCGACAGATTCTTTGTTGCGTCCCATCGCGAACAAGGCGACCGAATAGTAATGATGCGCCGTCGCGTAGTTGGGGTTAAGCGCGATGGCGCGTAGGAACTCCTGCTCAGCGCCCTTGAAATGCCACTCGTACCGAAGCTCGACCTGCCCGAGGGAAGTGTGAGCCTCAGCCGAATCTTCGTCCAGTTGGATCGCCTTCAGAGCCGCCGCCCTAGCCAGCGGCATCGCCTCGCGCGGCGCCAGGTGGCCCCAGCGCCATCCGCGATAAGCAAAAGAGTCGGCGAGACCGGAGTAGGCGGGCGCGAACAGCGGGTCTTTTGCTATGGCCTGCTGAAAATAATTCTGGGCCTTAGCGAGGCTGTTTTCGGTGCGCGCGTTCCAGAAGAAGCGGCCTCGCAAGTAGTCATCGTAGGCCCCCGGATCCGTGGAGTGCGGACTCGCGAAGCGCACCTGCTCGTCAGGTGTCAGCTTGGCCCGAATTTTCCGGGCAATCGAAACCGCCACTCGACTCTGGAGAGAGAGCACATCGCGCATGTCTCCCTCATAGTCCTGAGCCCACAGATGGTGGTCGGTCGATGCTTCGATCAACTGCGCGGTGATGCGCACCCGATTTCCCGAACGCAGCACAGCGCCTTCGACGATCCCGTCCACGCGGAGTTCGCGCGCGATTTCCGGCAGTTGTTTGCCGGTCGCCTTGTAGGTCATCGATGAGGTTCGCGAAACCACTCGCAAGGCACTGATTCTGCCGAGCTGCGTGACCAGTTCTTCCGTCATTCCATCGGCGAAGTAATCTTGCTTCGGGTCGCCGGAAAGGTTGGCGAGCGGCAACACGGCGAGTGACCGTATCGCCGGCTTGGCTTGCGTCCGTTCGGCAAATTCAACCGCACCAATGAAACGGTATCCGCGGCGGGCGAGCGTCTCCACGAACCGCGGTTTCTCGGGCGAATCGCCAAGCGCCGCCCGCAGCCGCTTGACGGCGGCGTTCAAACTGTCCTCAAAACCCACAAATGTATTATCCGGCCAGAGTTTGCGCTGAAGCTCTCCGCGCATAACCACCGTGCCCGGCCGCTCAAGCAGGAGTCTAAGTATCTCCACGGGTTGGCCCTGCAATTTGATCTTGACCCCGGATTTCTCAAGCTCGGCCGCGGAAGGGTCGAACTCGAATTGACCGAAACGAATCTTAGTCCGTGACGATTCCGAGGATGCCACCGGGGAAAACCTCTCGGTGACTATAGCACTTCCACATGTCAGTCAGATGTCAGCTAGATGTCATCTTGATCTCATTGCTCCCGACGGGCGCAAAGCCGACAGTCCACCTTGCGAACGGCGGCACTATCTCCGCGAAATGCAGGAGTCCACACACGGGAGGAATTCACGATGGCCACGAAACGAAACAACCAATTCGGGATCGCCCTCAAACTGTTCATGGTGACAGTAGTCGCGATACTTGGCGTATGGTTCAGCCGGCCGGCTGCCGCTGCTTCCGACAAAGCCGAACCCTTGGTGTATGTAGTCACCCAACCAGTTGATATTGCGGGAACGACTGCCCAGTTTGGTACGGTAGATCTTGCTACCGGGGCATTTCATCAAATCGGCCCTGACACGCCGGCGGGGCAGGTCAATTTAGTTCCTGGGCTGCATGGAGATCTCCTCAGCGTTACGTTCTCTGGCGATCTGGAATCGATTGATCCCGCAAATGGGAAGACCTCAGTCATCGGCGCCACCGGGTTGGGCAGGTTGCAGAACAATCTCGCCGAACTTCACGGAAAGCTGTATGCAACCGATCTCAGCAATAACCTCTATAGCGTCAATCCTGCGACCGGTGCCGCGACCCTGATAGGGCCGACCGGTATCCCCGCCGTGCCCGGAGTTGGCACGCCAAATATGCCTCTGTTCGACGAGAGTCTCTATGGCGCAAGGGGAAAGCTATACGCAACTTTCGACGTTTTAGTGGGTTTCTCCTTTCCGTTTACGGCATTGATTGATCCAGAGCTCTACGTGATCGATCCCGAGACTGGAGTCACGACCGTCGTGGGACCAACAATCCTCAATGGCAGCGCGTTGGTGGAGGTGAACGGCACCTTCTACCTTTTCAAGGTGGTGGCCGGTCCTCTCTCCCTCTCCTCTTTCGTCGGCTGCCGCGGTGTACATTCTTGACCTGAAGAACGGCAACACCAGCTTCGTGACGAATGTTGAAACGACCGCCTCGTTCGTTGTCGGAGCATTTCCAGTCCATGGAATGGGCCGGGATCTTCCTCACCGGCGGTGAGCGGGAGCGGATAGTGGGTCAGTGTTGTTCAGACTGGCCCACTACCGCTGTGCCGCCGCCCCCGGGCCGGTTCCTGCCTCCGTCCATGCCGACGGCGAGACGGGGAGAGCAGTCCGGGCAGCCGCAGTCTTCCGGCCCATCTAGGCGAGATCTTTGAGTGCCGGGGGCGGGGGTCGAACCCGCACGGAGCTTTCGCTCCAGAGGATTTTAAATCGTTTGACTATGGCGAAAAATCCTCATACGCGAGCGGATCGTTAGAGAACGAGAAACGGGTAATCGAGGCGCGTCGGCAAGCGGGCGGGTGCGTCAAAGATCGGCCTAACTACGCATGAGACGCTTGGCCGATCGGTGAAGATGCCTTCATTTTTCGCGCGCCTGGGCGACGTTTGTCGGATTCGCTGCGGGCGTCCTTCGCGTAAAATTTCCGCCAGACGTTTAATCGCCGGGGCCTGCGCCCTCAGGGTCGGCAAGCACGAGGTAGATCTCACCATACATGTCGCCGCCTCCTTGCAGCGGCAACACCTTCAACTCGCCGGCGGCAACTTCCTCGCGGATCTTCTCTTCGGGATACCGGGCGAAACCGAAGCCCATTCGCGCCGCCTGGACCGAGGTCGCCATGTCCCCGAAAGTCCAGCGTTGCTCCGCCTCGAGAAAGGTGCCCCGTTTGTCGCGCTTGATGCTGGTATCGCGCACTACGAGTTGGCGATGCTTGCGGAGATCGTTCATCGTGGCACGCCGTCCGAGTTTGAACAGCGGATGTTTCGGACTCGCGACCGGGACAAAGGCGAGCCGCATCAGGGACTCTCCCGTGAATCCCGGCGGCACGCGCGGCGTGAGCGCAAGGTCCGCCCTGCGCTCCAGCAACGCCTCAGGCGCTCCGCCGATCATGGTCTCGATCACCTCGATACGAGTATGCGGAGACTCGCTTCCGAAGCGGTCGAGACATTTGAGCAATAGCCATGTCGGGAAAACGATCTCGACGGCGATGGTGATCTCCGCCTCCCATCCGGCGGAATTACGATGCGCGGCTCCTTCCAGGCTCGCGGCCTCATCGAGCAGAACCCGCGCGCGCAAGTAGAGCATCTGGCCCGCGGGCGTGAGCATCGCCTTGCGCCCCTTGAGTTGAAACACCTTCACGCCCAGCAACTTCTCGATCTGCTGCACCGCGTACGTCACCGACGATTGGCTCTTATGTATCGACTCGGCCGCGGAGGCATAGCCGCCTTCGTCGACGACAGCCACGAGTGCGCGCCATTGTTCAAGGGAGATCGAAGGGTTCGGCGTCATTATCGGATGTCTCGATGGATATGGGCTTATTTTTGAACTTTTCTATCCACTAAATGAATATTACATTTTGGTTCATGGAAACACTACTAAAGATCAACGCCAGCATTTTCGGCGAAAACGGCGCATCGAGCCGGCTGACGCAACTGACCGTCGGCGCAGCACTTGCCGATTTCGTGCGGGCCTCCGCGGACGCTGATTTCATCAACCAATTGTTAGGAGATCAGTCACATGGAAAAACTGAAGAATAAGGTCGCTGTGATTACCGGCGCGACTTCCGGCATGGCCCTCGCCACGGCAAAGCTCTTCGTCGAAGAAGGCGCCTACGTCTTCATCACGGGCCGGAGGCAGGAGGCGCTCGATGAGGCCGTCAAGCTGATTGGCCGGAACGTGACCGGCGTGCGCGGCGACGCGGCCAATCTCGACGACCTCGACCGCCTGTTCGATACAGTTAAGCGAGAAAAGGGCAAGATCGATGTCCTGTTCGCGAGCGCCGGCACGGGCGAGGCCGCACCACTGGGCGAGATTACCGAGCAGCACTTCGATGCGGCCTTCGGCCTGAATGCGCGCGGAACGCTGTTTACGGTCCAGAAGGCGTTGCCGCTGTTCAACGATGGTGGATCGATCATCATGACCGGATCAGTTGCTTCGGTGAAGGGTTTTCCTGGTTTCGGCGTGTATGCGGCGAGCAAGGCAGCATTGCGCTCCTTCGCACGCACGTGGCTCAACGAACTGAAGGGCAGGAAGATCCGGGTGAACGTGCTGGGCCCGGGGCCGATCGCCACACCGATGCAGGAAGAAGTTCTCACCAAGGAGGCGAAGGAGATGTTCGAGTCCCTAATCCCGCGGGGAAAGATGGGTCAACCTGAGGAAATCGCGACGGTCGCGCTGTTTCTTGCTTCAGACGATTCGAGCTTCGTGAACGGGGTGGAGTTGTCCGTCGACGGCGGCTTGTCGGCCATCTGAAAGGTGGCGGAATCAATATCAACACGGATCGGAGAAGCATTATGAGATATGCGATTGTAGGATTCGGCAAAATAGGCCAGGCCCTCGCCCACGCCTTCGCCCGTAAAAACATCGACGTGACCGTCGCGAGCCGCCGGCCGCCCGAAGCGTTGGCACCGCAGGCTCGGGCGATTGGACCCACGGTCGTCGCCAAGTCGCTGCGGGATGCACTCGAGGCCGACACAGTCATCTTGGCGGTCCCGTTCGGAGAACATCGCGAGGTTGCGAAGGCCCTGCCGAGCTGGAAAGGCAAGACGGTCATCGACGCGATGAACGCGTTACTTCCACCTGAGGAGCTGGACGGTCTCCCGTCCTCCGCCTTCGTTGCGAAGTCGTTCACCGGCGCTAAGTTCGTGAAAGGTTTTAATCACCTGCCTGCGGCCACCCTGGCTGCCGATCCGATCGTCGAGGGCGGCCACCGAGTCGTCTTTCTGTCAAGCGACGATGAGGACGCGATCGCTCCCGTGGCGGATTTGGCCAAACAACTCGGGTTCGCACCCGTCAAGCTGGGAAAGCTCAACGAGGGTGGCGCGCTGGTGCACGCACGCGGCCGCACTTGGGGTCAGCTCATCTTCCAGGATCTGTTCAAGAAGGAGCAGTAATCGATCGTCGACCGTGTGATTTGGCCCGAGAAGGATGGTTCCGAAACGTCCGATTAGATCGGACACACTTGATGTAAGGGAAAAGGAGAGATTTCGATGAGCATCGAAAAGAATGTCCAGATTGTGAAGAATTTTTTTGCGGCACTCGGCCGCCGCGATAAGCAAGGTTTGCTGGCGGTGTCTGCCGAAGAGATTGAGTGGATCATTCCGGGCGAGGACTGGCCGCTGGCCGGCACGCACCGCGGGCCCGCGGGATTGGAGAATTTGCTTCAGAAGGCTAACGAAACGGTGGAAACTTCCTTCCCAGAGCCCCCCGAGTTCATAGCGCAGGGAGACCGGGTTCTGGTCGTCGGCTCCGCTACGGGGAGAATCAAAGCCACGAATAGGACGTTCGAGGACCATTGGGTCTTCGCCATTACCGTTCGAAATGGCAAAGTGACGAACATCCGGGAGTATATCGACACGCAAGCACTGGCGCGGGCCTCCGAGACTGCCGCGAGGCTCTAACGCAGCTGAGCGGGTCGGTCGGGGACGGGCGTCGCGCTTCGGGATGCTCGGAGAACCCATTTCCGCTCCCGTGGCTGGCCAACTTGGGATCGCGACACAGGTGGTCCCCCCGGCCGCCCACCGCCAACGCTGCCGCCGCGCCGCCACTCGAGTCACCTCCCGCGTCTCCGCAAGCCGCCGTTCCAGAATGGCATTCGCTCCCGCGCGCGCTCATTCGGTCAGCGCCGGCACACTGGGAGTCGTCGAAGACGAACATGCCTGCAAGTTCGTCTCCGGGTGAGGGCCGGGGGCGCTGCGTCGCCGGTGGTGGAGTGCCATGCACTCCTCTACTTCAGTCGCCGCGCCACCAGGCGCAAGTCCTCGATGAAGCGCGCCATCTCCTGATGCCGCGTTTCTTCGTCCGGTGCGCGCAGTATCGATGATGGATGAACGGTCGCCGTGACCTCATGCGGATATGGCGCATCCGCTGCGATGAACTCGCCCCGATGTTGCGTGACGCGGAAATCCTTACCTAGCACCGCCTGCGCCGCGGTTGCGCCCATCAGCACGATCACCTTGGGGCGAATCGTGACGATCTCGGCATCGAGCCAGGGACTGCATGCCGCGATCTCCTTGCCGTTGGGCTTCTTATGGATGCGCGCCTTGCCTCGCGGTTCCCATTTGAAATGCTTCACCGCATTGGTGATGTACACTTCCTTGCGCTCGATCCCGGCCTCCTCCAGCGCTTTGTCGAGCAGCTTACCGGCGGGTCCGACAAAGGGTTTTCCCGCGAGGTCTTCCTTGTCTCCGGGTTGTTCGCCGACCATCATGACGGCGGCCTTCGTAGCGCCTTCGCCGAAAACGGTCTGCGTCGCATTCTTCCACAGATCGCACGCGTGACATTCCTTCGCGGCTTCGGCCAACGATTTCAGGCTTGCGCGAGGTGGTATGAGTTCGGTCGCCGGGCTCTCCAAGGTCGCCATACAATCAGTATGATTCCGCGCCGGTGTCGCGCCAACGCCGGTAGCGCCAGGTCTTGGCCGAAGCGCTAGAATTATTGCCGAGGTATCGGCGATGGATCCTGACCTCTCGATAGTCCGGATGAACCACGTTCCCAGCAAAATCGATTTGGTCGATCGCGCTTTCATCGCCGCGGCGGTGCGCAAACTGGAACGGCCCGGCCGCCTGGTCGAGTTTCTCAACACCATGGGCAAGCCCGCCGAGGCCATCATAAAAGCGCTCCCGGACTGGGCCGGCTCCCGAATCGAGCGCGCTCTGCAACGCGCACTCCTCGATGCGGTCGGATGGGCGGCGAAAACCCTCGACGGCTCGATTCATTCCGACGAAAAAAGTGTCTCGATGCTTTCCAACGTAGTGGTGAAATCGCGCGGCGCCATGCACGTGACGGCTGCCGCCATCCTGGGCGGATTTGGCGGAGCGTTCGGCATCGCGGCGTTGCCGTTGGAACTGCCGGTAACGACGCTGGTGATCCTGCGGTCGATTGCGGCAATCGCGCGCGACTTCGATGCGGACCTCGATGATCCGGTCACGCGGCTGGAATGCGTCTCGGTACTGAGTCTGGGCGGACCTTCGCTTAGCGACGATGCGATGGAGTCGTCGTATCTGACTTCGCGCCTGGGCCTTGCGCTGCTGCTTCGCGATGCGGGCCGCTTCATCTCGGGAAAGACCACCTTCCAGCTCGCGGAGGCGCTGGCGCGCGGCGCCGCGCCCGAGGTGACGCGCCTGATTGCCGCGATCGCGGGCCGTTTCGGCTATATGGTTCTCGATCTCGCGTATGCGGAGATGGTTCCGATCGCGGGCGCGGTCGGAGGCGCGGCGCTCAACGGATACTTCGCGCGTTTTTTCAATCAGATCGCCTACTACCACTTCGGCCTGCGCCGCCTGGAGCGGATCTACGGCGAGGACGTGGTGCAGGAAATTTATCGCGAAGAGCTGCGCGGGTTGGGCAACTGAGGAACCGCTCGGAGCGGGCGCGATTTGGTTTTCCGCGCGCGCAGCGCAACGACCCGGTCGAGGATCAGGTCCGCGACCTCGTCCTTGGTGAGTTTCGGATGATTTTCGGCTGAACCGTCGGCGCCGTAGAGCGTCACGATGTTGGTGTCGACCCCGAAGCCCGCACCTTCCTGCGTCACATCGTTAGCGACGATCAGATCCAGATGCTTGCGCTTCAGCTTGTCGAGCGCGTTGACCTCGAGATTCTGCGGTCTCCGCGGCGAATCCGATCAGGATGCGATTGCCCTTCTTCGCCGCGATGCGCGGCATCTCATCGGCGATCGAGTCCATCTCCAGCATCAGCCCTTTGGGATTTTTCTTGACCTTGTGCTCTGCAGGGCTGCGCGGGACGGAAATCCGCGATCGCGGCCGCCATCACCAGCGCCGTGGACCACGGGAAATTTCGCGAGGTCTCGGCAAGCAAGTCGCGCGCGCTGACCGTATCGATGCGCTCGACGCCATATGGCGTCGCCATCGACGACGGGCCGGCGACGATGCGCGCCTGCGCGCCCCGACGCCATGCCGCCCGCGCGATCGCGAAGCCCATCTTCCCCGAGGATCGATTCGACACGAAGCGCACCGGATCGATCGCCTCCTGCGTCGGACCCGCGGTGACGAGAATTCGCTCCGACGCGAGATCGTGCGGCGAGAGCATCCGCTCCAGCTCCTCGACGATGAACGCGGGATCGGGCAGCCGTCCCTTGCCCTCGTAGCCGCACGCGAGCTCGCCTTCGGCCGGCTCGATGATGGTGACGCCGCGCGACTTTCAGTTTCGCGAGGTTCTCGGCGACCGTCGGATGCGCATACATGTGGACGTTCATCGCGGGCGCAAATGCGACCGGCGCCTGCGTCGCGAGCAGCACGGTGGTCACGATGTCGTCGGCGATTCCGGTCGCGGCCTTCGCGATGATGTCGGCGGTCGCGGGCGCGATCACGATCGCATCGGCGCTGTCGGCGAGACGGATATGACCGATTTGCGATTCCTGGGTGAGATTGAAAGTGTCGGTCGCGACCGGATTCTGCGCCAGCGTCTGCAGCGTCAGCGGCGTGATGAATTCGGTCGCGTTGCGCGTCATCATCACGCGGACATTGGCGCCGCGCGTGACGAGCAGGCGGACGATCTCGGCGGCCTTGTAGGCCGCGATTCCGCCACTCACGCCGAGCACGATGGTTTTATCTTTGAGCCGCGACATCGATCCGTTCGAGCTTCCTGACGTTTGCGAGCGGCTGGAGTGAGTTCAACCTTCACAAAATAATCGCTCTGGATAGAGGTAGTCCTCGCCACTCTTCGTCGATCACACGAATCCATCTTGTCCCGCTCTGCTTCAGGATCCGGCAACGTCGCGATAAACCTTTCAGCATTTCGAGCGATTCCGGGATTCGATTCGTTTTCGACGCACAAAACCAACTGAGGGCGAACGTTTCATGACTGGGCCCGCCGTTATTACTGATTTACTCGCGCCATCTTCGCTTGATCTTCATTCCCTTTCGACCGATGCCGTGAGCCTTCGTACCAATGTAGCTCCGCCATGCCATATCGTACCATCTCTGAGACGCACACGCCGCAACGCCCTTTAGCTTTCTCCATTTGCTACCGCCATACAGACTTGCGCAGGCGGCCTTGGCTACATGAAGCACTATTGCCTCGAGCTATCGTCTCGATGTCCTTTAGCATTTCGCCGATGATTTCGAAACGATCTGGATCTAGTCGTAATATTCCAGACCGAGGTGCGTGATGAGGTCTTCGCCGCGCATCCAGCGCAGCGTGTTCTTGAGCTTCATCAGCTGGATGAAAACATCGTGCTCGGGATAGAGGCCCGGCGCGTGCATCGGCGCCTTGAAATAGAACGAGAGCCATTCCTGGATACCGCGCATGCCCGCGCGCTGCGCCAGATCGAGGAACAGCACCAGGTCGAGCACCAGCGGCGCGGCGAGAATCGAATCGCGGCAGAGGAAGTCGATTTTGATCTGCATCGGATAGCCGAGCCATCCGAAAATGTCGATATTGTCCCATCCCTCTTTCGCGTCGCCGCGCGGCGGATAGTAATTGATGCGCACCGAATGGAACACGTCGCCGTAGAGCTGCGGATACAGCTCCGGCTGCAGGATCTGATCGAGCACCGAAAGCTTGGTCTCTTCCTTCGACTTGAACGAGCCCGGATCGTCGAGCACCTCGCCGTCGCGATTGCCGAGGATGTTGGTCGAGAACCATCCCGCCATTCCCAGCATGCGCGCCTTGAGGCCCGGGGCGATCAGCGTCTTCATGAAGGTCTGGCCGGTTTTGAAATCCTTGCCGCAGATCGGGACGCTCTTCTCGCGCGCGAGTTCCAGCAGCGCGGGCGTATCGGTGGTGAGATTCGGCGCGCCGTTCGCGTATGGGATTCCCATCTTGAGCGCGGCGTAGGCGTAGATCTGGCTCGGAGCGATTTCGGGATCGCTCTCGCGCAGGCCGACACTCGAAGTTCTTGAGGCTCTGATGAACGTCAGCCGGCCGGTGAAAAACTTCGGTCGAGCCGCACCAGATCATCACGGTGCGCGCGACACCGGTGCGATGCTGGAACTGGCGGATGTCCTCCATCAGCATCTCGGCCTTGTCCATTTTCGAGCGCGCTTCTTTCAGATTGGGGCCGCGGATGTTGCCGCACGTATTCCTGATCGAAGACCGCCGCCATCGGATGCAGCGCTTGAGCGGCTCGCGCAACTTCTCGAGCAACGCAGGCTTCCAGCACGCCCGCATGTTTCGCAGCTTCGAACGCGTTGTCCTCGTAGATGTCCCATCCGGCGAAGACCGAGATCCTCGAGATTCGGCGAGCGGAACGAAATCCTTGATCAGCGGACTGCGGCCTTCGGTGCGCTTGCCGAGGCGCACCGTCGCCAGTTGCGTCAGCGATCCGATCGGCGCGCCGAGCCCGCGCTTCACCGCCTCGACGCCCGCGACGAAAGTGGTGGCAACCGCGCCCATGCCCGGCATCAGGACGCCGAGTTTCCCATTCGCGGGAGCGATTCTGTCGAGCCTTTCTTTTCCGAAGCAGATACCAAGCGGATTCCTTTTTTCGCGAGCGCGAACGGCGCCGCCCCAAGCTAACTCTGCACGCCCACGCGGTGGCAGTTGATCGTCGTGGCTATGCCTTCTTGAAGCGCGAGGGAAACTCGGCGCCGAAAGTCTGCTCCGGATGCAGCTTCTTCGCGCGCTCGAGCAGCACGTCTTCGGTTTCGGGGATTTTCGGATCGGGGATGCAGCAATCGACCGGACAGACCGCGGCGCATTGTTCCTGATCGAAAAACCCGACGCACTCGGTGCACTTGTCGGGGACGATATAATAGATGTCCTGCTGATCGCCGCGCCGGTTTTGCCGTCGAGCTCCCAATGCGCGCCGCCCTCATAGATGGCGGTGTTGGGACATTCGGGTTCGCACGCCCCGCAGTTGATGCATTCTTCAGTTATTACCGTCGCCATTTCAGTTCCGCTTCGACCGCGCCGCCATACTCAGTTTTGGGTCCATCGAATGATACGAGTGGATCGATAGTCGCGGCAACCGGATCAACCATCATCCGGCATCATCGGCGGCCACGACCTTGCTGCGCGAGATCCAGGTAGGCCTGACTGGCGGGATGTTTCGGATTCGCGGCGGTTATCGGGATGCCGCGATCGCCGCCCTCGCGAATCTCGGTGTAGATCGGAACTCGCGACAGAACTGGAATCGATTCTTCCGCCGCCATCTTGTCGGCGCCGCCGCGGCCGAAGATCTCTTCACGCTCGCCACAATCGGGACAGACGAATGCATCCCATGTTCTCGACGATGCCGAGAATCGGGCAATGCACCTGGCGAAACATTTTCACCGCGCGGCGTCGCATCGAGGAGCGCGACATCCTGCGGCGTGGTGACTATGACGGCGCCATCGACGGGAACCTGCTGCGCAAGTGTGAGTTGCGCATCGCCAGTGCCGGGCGGCAAATCGACGATGAGAAAATCCTGCGTGCCCCACAGCGTATCCTTGAGGAACTGGCGCACCGCGCCCATCACCATCGGCCCGCGCCAAATCACCGGCGCCTTCTCGCCGAGGAAAAATCCGATCGAGATGAGGCTCACGCCATGCTTCTTGATCGGGTAGAAATGCTGATTGTCCACCGCGCGTGGACGCTCGTCGCCGGTGCCGAACATCATCGGAACCGAGGGGCCGTAGATGTCGGCATCCATCAGGCCGACGCTGAGGCCCAAATGCGCGAGCGCGACCGCGAGATTCGCCGCGACGGTGGATTTACCTACGCCGCCCTTGCCGCTGCCGACCGCGATGACGTACTTGCGTGCCCGGAAGCCGCATGCGGCCGGTTTTCTCGCCGAGTTCAGCCTCGATGCGACGGACGCGGAGTTCGACGTTATCGAGACCGAGGCCGTGACCGAGCGCCTGATGAATCGCGTCGCCGCGAGCTTCTGCACGATGGCTTCGTTTTCGGTGGCTTGGCGGATAGTGATAGTGAAGCCTTGGCCACCGGGCTTCGGCGCCACATCCTCGACGATGCCGAGCGAGAGAATGTCGGTCGGAAAGCCGGGGTACTTTACGCTGCCCAGCGCCTCGATTACCGCTTCAGGAGGAACTACTTTTGCCACTAATGTGATTAGACCAGATGTATAAGTTTTGTGAAAGTGATGCTCGGCAACGCTCCGGCATCGTCCTGAGGCTTCATAAGGACTCGAATCGGCATCGATCGACAGTCGAAATAAAAGCGAAAACGCTTTCTCCTCGAGGGTTATTTGGCTTCGTTTGGTAATTTTCGATCTGCGTGATGCGGTTGCGACCCGTGCGATGTCGTGTCTCTGCCGACTTTCGGCGTATCCGATGAGCTAAAGGATTAGGCATTCGGGTTTCGATAGGCAAGGCGGCTGTCACCGCACCATCGATGCGAAACGTCCGGCGATCACCTCGCGAGCCTCGGCCGCGATGCGCCTGACGATTTCGCCCGCCGGCAATTTCTCGCGCACCAGGCTCACCGACATGCCGGCATAGAGAGCCAGCTCCTCGATGTCGCCCTCGAAGGAGTTGGTCGGCGACATCACCGAGTACTTCACCGTCGGTACTTCGATATCCATGCCCGCGCGCGTCATCTTGCCGATGCTATTACCCTTCGCCGGGACGCTTGCCGGTTTCGGGCCGGCCCGCGCGCTCCCACTCATCGATCACTTTGGTGCGCAACACGCGATGCGGCGCGTGGGGCCATCCGATATCGTAGAGTTCGGTGTGCACGGTCTCTTCCGCCTCGGCGGCGAGGATGCGCTGCTGATAGGCGGGTCCGCCGCGGCCTCATTCGAAGCGAGGAAGCGCGTTCCGAACACGGCCGCATCGGCGCCGAGTGCAAGTGCAGCCGCCAGACCCACGTCCATCGGCAAAGCCGCCTGCGGCGATGATCGGAATGTCGGGACCAACCGCGTCGCGCACCGAGGAATCAGCGCGAGGCTGGTAACGATGCCGCGCACGTGGCCGCCCGCCTCGAAGCCCTGCACAATCAGAGCGTCGGCGCCGGCATCGCGCGCAGCGACCGCCTCTTTAACCGATCCGCATTGCCAAATAACTTTTAAGCCGGATTTTTTAACTATGGGAATGTATTCGGCCGGCTCGCCCCAGAAAAAAGTGATGCCCTGGATTGGCTCCTTCAGCACCGTCTCGACGAGGCCGGGGCGCAGGAACGGCACCAGAAGATTCACCAGTAGCGGCTTGTCGGTAAGCTTCCGCGCGGCCGCGATCTCATTCTGAATCGCCTCGGGGGTGAATCCTGCCAGCGCGATGGTGCCGATCCCGCCCGCCTTCGAAACGGCGGCGGCCAGCTCGGCCAGCGCGACACCGCCCATCCCGGCGGAGAGGATCGGGATATTCGATTCCGAACGATTCTGTGAGTCTGGTTCTCAACATCGAAACGATTTCCTCCTGGCGCTGATGACGACACTCGTCGTTACTTCGTATATGTTGCCGGTTGTCCCGATGAATTCCAGCCCGAGCGAGAACGCCTCCGTACCCCGCGTGCGGGTAATTTCGGAATTGGTCATCCACGCGCGCCGCATAGTGTTTTTCCTTCTTTTCGTGATGGGCATGATGTCGATCCCGACCGCTCTCGCGGGACAAGCTAATCTGTTACTCAATGGCGACCTCAGCACCGGTTCGGGTGACACGCCAGAGCATTGGAGGAGAACGCCCCTGGCACCGCCCGGAGCATTGAAATGGTCACCGGCGGGCGAATTGGAAATCGACACGGCGGCCGGCCAGCTTCGGAGCTTCTATTGGAATCAGGCCGTCGAGCTTACGGAGCCCGGATGGTACCTCCTTCACGCGGAGGTGAAGACCGATAACCCCAGCGTCCGCGCGACGCTTAAGGTTCAGGGCGCGCATTCCGAGGGAGGCATAACGGAAAGCAACGCCGAGTGGACGCCCATCGAGGTCTACTTCAAGGTCGCAGGCTCCGAGAAAGTCCACATCGGATGCGGCGCGCGAGGCATCTCGGCCGGGAGCGCATTCTTTCGAAGTTTGAGCTTGATCGGTATTGCCGGCGCGCCACCCAGCGGTGCGCGTCTGATCGACCTGACGCCCGTCCTCGAGCTTCCGCGCTCCGAAATCAGCGCCCTGCATGATGTGGAGGTCGCGAGGGCGCCAGCGGATGAATCGCTGTGGGGCGAGGTTTTGAGCTTTCGCGTCATCGCAACTTTGCTTCTTGTTTTCGCTGCGCTGACCTACCTGGATCGCCGGTACTCCGGCGATCGCAATAACCGCACGCGATTTTTTGACAATCGCGAGCTGCGCAAGAGTGCCGGCGTGGCGGCCTTCTTATGTCTTACCCTGTTGGGGACCTGGCTGGTTACCCGCGTCGAGTTTCTTCCCGGCCACGGCTTCTATGTCATCACACCCCACGCCGTGGGAGGTGACGAGCCGCATTACTTGATCATGATCAACAGCCTGCTTCTCAAGCACGATCTCCAGCTAAAACCCGTCTACGACGACGTGGATCACGGCGGACCCGAGGCCGGCGTGCTGTCGCGTGGAATCGAACTCGATCGCCACACCATCGTGGTCAACCGAAGAACCGGCCGTCGGGCGATGGATACGCCCTGGTATGCCGCATCGCCGGAGTTTGCGGGCTCGTCCGACACCTACGAAGTCCCGGTGCATCCTGCGGGATTCCCGCTGCTGATGGCGCTGGCGGTCGCGCCGATGGAGCCGCGCGCGCGCGAGGTTGAGCCCGACGTCGGATTCGTTCTGATGCTCATCGCATGGCTCGGCATCGTGGCCACCTATTTTGTCGGTCGGCAGGTTGGGATGGGCCGCGGAAGGGCTATCCTTGCCGCTTCGATTCTGTTCGCCGCCAGTCCGTGGCTTGCGTACTCGCGCGCGTATTTCGCGGAAACGACCATCGGGATCGCGCTTATTTTCGGCCTCTGGGCCCTGATGTCGGATCTGCCAATCTTCGCCGCTCTTGCGGCAGGCGCGGGCGCGATAATGAAACCTCCCTTCGCGCTGGTCGGCGCCGGCTTTCTGGTCGAGGAGGTCCGTGAAAAGCGCTGGAAGGACGCAATCAAAATCGCCGTGGTATTAGGCCTGCCCGGGTTGGAAATTCTCGGGTACAACCTCTGGGTGCATCGCAACCCGCTGGAAATGGGTTTTCATTGGTCGTTCCAGTTCTCGGAACTGGCCAATACTCTGTTCGGCTACCGCGAGGGCGTGCTGCTCTATGCGCCATGGGCGATCTTCGGTTTCATCGCATGCGCGGTCGCATTGGTTTCGCGCTCCAACCATTCGAGGTTGTTGCGCACCATTGCGCTTCCGCTCTTTTTGTATCTGCTGGTTTTAAGTTCGACCGGATTTGGCGCGGGATACTGCTACGGCCCTCGATACTGGATCGCATTCATGCCATGGCTCGCGCTGGGCACGGTCGAGGCGACGCGCCGCTCGGGCCGCTACCAGCAAGCCGTGTGCGCGCTGCTGGTGTTGTTCGCCATCGGGCTCGCGATCCCCGGGGCGTTGCGGTATCCACAACTGTTTCGGCGATCGGTTCTGGATGCCTGGCGAGGTTTTTACTAGCTTTCTTCGGCTATCAGGGTAATCGTGGGCCAGCGCAACTGAAGTTTCATGAGTTCATTCATCGCTAACCGATTATCGATCGCCGCCAATGTTCCGGACCCTTCGGAATGCGAGCTGTCGGTGGTGCTGCCCTGTCTGAACGAAGCCGAAACCGTAGGCTCCTGCGTCGCGCAGGCGCTGAAGACTCTGGCGCAGTTGCGCATCATCGGCGAAGTCGTGGTGGTGGACAATGGCTCCGGTGATGGCTCCGACGAAATCGCGCGGCGTGCAGGTGCGCGCGTGGTTAAGGAAGCGCGCCGCGGTTACGGAAACGCGTTGCGCCGCGGCATTGAGGAGGCGCGGGGACGCTTCATTATAATGGCGGATGCGGATGCCTCGTACGATTTGACCGACCTCCAGCGCTTCCTCGATCGCCTGCGTGCGGGCGACGACCTCGTGATGGGTTCGCGGTTGCAGGGGCGCATCGAGCCGGGTGCGATGCCGTGGCTGCATCGGATCGGCAATCCGGTGTTGTCCGGAATCCTGAACCTGTTTTTTCGCGGCCGCGTGTCGGATCCTCATTGCGGAATGCGGGGATTCAGCGCCGACGCGTATCGACGAATGCGGCTCAGCTCGACTGGAATGGAGTTCGCCTCCGAGATGGTGATCAAAGCCGTGCTCGCCGGGATGCGAATCTCTAATCTTCCCATCACGCTGCGGCCTGACGGCAGAACCAGCCATGGACCTCATTTGCGATCGTTTCGCGACGGATGGCGTCATCTGCGCTACATGCTGTTACTTTCCCCGACGCATCTGTTTGTGATCCCGGGCGCGGTTTGCATGTTGCTCGGCCTGATTCCGCTAATTTTTCTCGGCCACGGTCCGGCCGCGCTCGCCGATGTGCAATTCGACTATCACTACATGATCGTCGGCAGCCTGATGACGATCCTCGGGTTCCAGGCGGTGATGACGGGTCTATTCGCGAAAGCTTACTGTCACGCGGCGCGGCTCTATGCGCCGGATCGCATGCTCGAAGCGTTCCGCCGCCACTTCAGCCTCGAGCGAGGCCTGATTCTCGGGACCGCATTGCTGCTCGCGGGATTCTTCCTCGATGCAAAGATTCTCATCGGATGGCTGCGCAGCGGAATGGGGGCGCTCAACGCGATTCGCCCGGCGACCCGCGCCTCGACGCTGATGATCATCGGCGCGCAGATCAATTTTTCTTCCTTCTTCATGAGCCTGCTCGGCATGTTTCCTTCGGACGCCGATGACCCTCCTCCGATTGCGGTCGCGTCGTTGGAAGCTGATCCAGTCACCCGCGCTTCTGACTGAGTCCCTTGCGCATACTTTTCGTTTACGACTGCCTCTACCCGCACACGATCGGCGGCTTCGAACGATTTTATCGCGACGTTGCGGAACGCCTGGCGCGTCATCACGAGGTTACCTATCTCACCCGCAGGCAATGGGATGACGACCAGTCGCCGGATTCTCCACCCGGGGTGAAGCTGGTTGCGCTGGATTCCGGGCGTGATTTATATACGGCCTCCGGCCGCCGCCGGATTCTGCCGCCGCTTCGCTTCGGGCTTGGTGTGCTGAGCTATCTGCTGCGCAACCGCCATCGCTACGACATCGTACAAACCTGCAGCTTTCCCTACTTTCCGTTGCTCGCCTGCGCGACGGTCCGTGCTCTTGGCGGCCCGCCGGTAGTGACCGACTGGATCGAAGTATGGTCGGATCAATACTGGCGGCGATACCTGGGTCCGACCGGCGGACGAATCGGCGCTGCGGTGCAAAACCTGTGTATCCGACTAACGCGCAATGCCTTCACTCTCTCGGAGCTGACCGCGAACGCGCTGCGGACTCGCGGCTATGGAAAGCCGTTGGTGGTGCTGAAGGGACTCTCGACCTCGACAATCACCGGCCCCATCGAAAGTGAACGCGCTCCGGGTTTCATTTTCGCCGGCCGCCTCATCCCCGAGAAACATGCGGACAAGATTCCAGCCGCGATCGCTCTCGCGCGCGAAAAGATTCCGCAACTGCGCGCGCAGATCTTCGGCGACGGCCCGGAGCGCGGGAAAATTCGCGGCGAAATCGTAAGGCTTCACCTCGAAGACGTTATCGAATGTCCCGGGTTCGTTCCATGGGCACAACTCGATGCCGCGATGAGCCGCGCGACGGGGCTAATTCTGCCTTCGGAGCGCGAGGGCTACGGCTCGGTGGTAATCGAGGCGGTTGCGCGCGGCACGCCCGCGATCGTGGTGCGCGGCCCCGACAACGCATCGACGGATTTAATCGTCGAAAATGTGAACGGCTTCATCGCGCCGAACGTCGAGCCCGCTGTGCTCGCGGAGCATATGTTGAAGCTGTACGAGGCGGGTCCTGAATTGCGCACGCGCGCCTATGAGTGGTATCGCGAACATGCCGCGCAACTCAGCATCGACGCTTCGATCGCGCAGATGGACGAGGCCTACCGCGACATCGTGCGCTGAGGCTCGGTATCGCTTTCAGTTCGCGACCTACCGCACACGTCATGATAGAGAGCCAAGGTCGCTTCGGCGGTCGATCGCCAGGTGAACATGCGCGCGCGCTCAATGCCCGCGTCGATCAGCGCATCACGCAATTGACGATCGTGCAGCAGCCGCAGCGCATGCGAAACGAAGGTCTGCGCGTCGTTCGGGTCGGCCAACAACGCGGCCGAGCCGGCGACCTCCGGCATCGAAGAAGCGCCGGATGAGATCACTGGCGCGCCGCATGCCATCGCCTCGAGGATGGGCAACCCGAAACCCTCGTAGAATGAGGGATACATGAAGAGCTCGGCGCGATTGTAAAACTCAATCAGGTCAGCATCGGAGATATCCGCGAGAATCTTCACCCACGGCTTCATCTCGCGATACTTGTCGGTGGTCAGCGGATCGACCCATCGCCATCCTGGTCGTCCGATGATGATCAGCTCGAGGTCATTACCTTGTTTTCTGAGTTCGCGGAGGACCTCGAGCAACATCGTCTGATTTTTGCGCGGCTCCAAAACCCCTACCGTCAGGATAAATGGCCTCGTCAACTGGTAGCGCGCGGCGAACTCGGGCGTCGGCGTGATGCGCCTCATCAGAGGGTTGATGCCGAGCGGTATGCACATTATGCGGTCAGAGTTGGCGAGTTTGCGTGCCATCAAGTCACGGCCGGTGGCGCTGGAAGGCACGATCACCCGGTCCGCTTGACGCAGTGCCCGCCGAATCATCGCGCGATAGACCAACACTCGGCTCATCGGATGGGTCGCGGGAACAATCAACGGGGTGAGGTCCTGGACAGTCGCGACCTGCTTGGCGGGCGCACGCAGCGAACCGCCGCCAAACATGTTTGGAAAGTGGAGCAGATCCAGCCCGAGCTCGCGGGCGGGACGCGAGTACGCGGTGCCAATCATGGCGGCGGTCCGGCTCAGTTTGGTTCGAGGAAGAAAAATGCTTCGCGCGCGCGGATGGCGGTAAATATCGAGGAGCCCTTCGCCGACCCGAATCAGGAAGTATTGGTTGACCTGATCATTCGCGAGCAGATGGCTGACGAGCTGATAGATGTAGGCGCCGACTCCGCCGTTGGCGATGCGCGCCTCGCCATCTACGACTCGTTCGTGGAGCGAATCGGTGGCGATGCCGATTCTGAGCGGCCGACCGGCGGTTTCAGCGGTCATCGACAACCGCGCGGGCGAAAGCCATGCTTATCCATCACAAAATGGGCGCGAACGGGCGCGGTTGAGGCGCGAGTGGAGCCGAGTCGCGGTTGCAAGTAGAATTGGGCCGGCTGGTTTTTAAGGGGACGGCGATGCAACACGGGGACATACTCTTCCTTCTGCAAAATCTGGTGCTTAAGGATTTCCGGATTCGGTATCGGAATATGTCACTGGGCGTTACCTGGTCGGTCGCCAATCCGCTCCTGATGATGGGCATCCTCACTTTCGTCTTCACCCGCATTTACCCCAACCCCACCATCCATCATTTCGCACTTTTTGCACTGTGCGCGCTGGTTCCCTTCAACTTCTACAGTTTGGCGTCGATAACTGGAACCACCTCGCTACTGGAGAATCAATCGCTCATCAAACGGGTACGCTGCCCGCGCGCGATATTTCCCATCGCGGCGGTGCTGTCGAGCTCGCTACATTTCCTGATTCAGATCTCGTTGCTGGTCATCCTGTTGCTGATCTTCGGTCATGGCGTCAATCGCTACTGGTTGTGGCTGCTTCCGATCTGGACGATGGAAGTGGTCTTCCTGTGCGGGCTAAGCCTCATCACCTCGGCGCTGGACATCTACTATCGAGACGTTCGCTACCTGGTCGAATGCTCGGGGTTGGTGATGTTCTGGATGGTGCCGGTTTTTTACAACCTCGAGATGATCCCGCATCGATACCGCGCCCTGTACATGATGAACCCCATTGCGGCGGTCGCGATCATCGATCGCCAGATCATGCTCGCGGCGACCGCACCCTCGATGACGATCATGCTGCAACTGTGCGGGGTGTCGCTGGCCGTGCTCGCGCTCGGCTTCGCGGTCTTCGGCCGGCTGGAACACGACCTGGCGGACTACCTATGAGCACCGCCATTCAGAGCAGCGGCAGCGCCGCGATTTTGCCGCCCGAGCGCGATACTCTGGTCGCCGTTTCCTCGCGCCCGTCGCATACCGTCCTCAAGTTCGAGAACGTCTGCAAGAGCTATCTACGCAACGCAGGCCGCGCGCTGCTGCGGCATCGCCTGGCATCATGGTTAAAGCGCACCCCGATGGAGACTTTTCGCGCGCTCGATGACGTCTCCTTCGAAGTGCGCTCGGGCGAAAGCCTCGCGGTGGTTGGATCCAATGGCGCCGGAAAGAGCACCCTGTTACGGCTGGCGACCAGCATCTCCAAGCCGGACCAGGGAACGGTCACTATACGCGGAAGCATCGCGGCGCTGATGGAACTTGGCGCGGGTTTTCATCCCGACCTCTCCGGCGCGGAGAATCTGGTTTTGAATGCTTCCCTGCTCGGCTTGTCGCGTAAGAAGACCTACGAGGAATTCGACTCCATCGTAGAGTTCTCCGGCATCGGCGAATTCATCGAGGAGCCGCTGCGGACCTATTCCAGCGGTATGATTTTGCGCCTGGCATTTGCCGTCGCGGTGCGGGTCAATCCGGACGTCCTGTTCATCGATGAGATGCTTTCGGTCGGTGACCAGCAGTTTCAGAGCAAGTGCGTCCAGGAAATCAAACGCCTGAAACACGCCGGCAAGACGCTCATCTGCGTGTCGCACGACATGAACGTGGTTCGAGATTTGTGCGAATTGGCGCTGTGGCTGGAGCACGGCAAGATAAAAATGTTCGGCCCAACCGCCCATGTCCTCGATGCGTACGAAAGTCCTGGGAACAAGCTCGCCTCGATGTAATCCGTTCTCGTCCGCTAAACTTTGCGCAAGCGCTCGATCGCCGTTTTCAGCGGCCGTTCCGAATCGCAGTAATCCTTCCATGCGTTGCTCTTCGCGATCAGCGCCGCAGCGGTTCGAATCGTAAATCGCATCGGATCCAATCCTGTTCGCACCTGCGACCACGACAGCGGCATCGAGACCGGCGCACCGGCGCGCGCGCGAGGTGACAGCGGCGCAACTGCTGACGAGACGAAATCGTTGCGCAGATAATCCAGGTAAATTCGCCCGCCGCGATCCTTCTTCGTCATCGTGATGAGGTAACGATCCGGATTATCGGCCGCCATCTGCGCGCAGACCTCACGTGCGAATGCTTTCGCTTCCGGCCAGGTCGCGTCGCCCTTCGCCGACAGCGGGGTCACCACATGCAGGCCTTTGCCGCCGGTGGTTTTGCAGAAGCTGAAGAGCCCGAGCGCATCGAGGCGATCGCGAATCTCCCCGGCACATGCGATCACGGCGGAGAATGCGACATCCGGCGCGGGATCGAGATCGAATACCAACCGGCCGGGAACAGTGGGCTGGTTCGGCTGACAATTCCACGGATGCAGCTCGACGCCGCCGATCTGCGCGACCTCGGCGAGCGCCTCGACATCATCGATTTGCAGATACGGCTTGTGCTCGCTGGTCGCTTTTACGAAATTGAAAAGCTTCCCAGCGCCCGGCATCGCATGGCGCTGGAAGAATTGCTCGCCGCCAATGCCATCGGGCGCGCGCAGAATCGAGCACGGACGGCCCTTCAGATGCGTCATCATCCAGGGCCCGACCGCCTCGTAGTAGCGCGCTAGATCCAGCTTGGTGACCGGCTGACCCTCGCCGTCATCGGGCCAGAGCGCCTTGTCCGGCTTCGAAATCGTCACGCCCATAACGACAGGCGTCTCGGTCTGGTGGGAATTATTCTGGCGAACCACTTTTGGTCTCTTCGATTTCGGCCTCGTAGCTACGCGCCCATTCTCGATCGGACGCGCGCAGTCGGCGGTGAATTCAATCGGATAGCTGCCGTCTTATGAGCGTTTGTGGACCTTCCAGACCTCTTCGCATGGCCACTGTCGTGCCCAGTGTAGCGTCGTGAATTGATATTCAGTGGTCGCATCCGGCGCGGGCCGCACCTCGATGAGATCATCGACCACGAAGCCGGCGCGCGTCAGCAGGCGAATCCAATCGCCATGCGATAGATGAAACTCGACGCCCGGGTCACCCGGCCATTCGACGCGATACATTCCGAACGCTGGACGGAGCAGGCGAGCCGTCGATGGAACTCCGTCCTCGGCGGGAACGCATAGCATGTGCAGGAACGAATTGGTCAGGAATGTGAGTTGACCGCCGGGACGCAACAGGCGCGATGCTTCCGGCACCCATCGATAAGGATCGGCCCATAGGCATGCGCCGTACTCAGAGATCGCGAAGTCGAAGCTCGCGTCGGGATACGGAACCACTTCGGCATTCCCATGGATGAGCGAGAAATCCAAGTCATGTTGACGCCGTAGCCGCCTCGCAGTATCAAGTTGCGCCTGCGAGTTATCGATGCCGACCACCTTGGCGCCGCGCCGCGCCAGCCACGACGAGACATAGGCGGTGCCGCATCCGAGCTCGATGACATCTTTGTCGGAAATATCTTCCGGCAGCATCCGCAGTTCCGACTCGGCGACACCCCAGATTCCCCACGTGGGCACCTTCTGCGTCCACGCACGTTCACCCGCAGTCGCGTACTTCTTCGCCCAGTCGTCCCACATTGCGCGGTTGCGCCGAACATGCTCCGGCAGTTCGCTCATTCCGCACGATAATCATTGGGCGGAATGAGAGACAAGCGCCGGATCCGCAACCGCCTGCGGTTTCGCGCGTAGCGTCAGGATCGGACAGGCTGATTCTCGCATCACCTTCTCGGCTGCGCTTCTTTTATAGTCGTTAACTTGAAATGGAGCATTTACATGCCGGTTCCCGTGAGGCTAACCGTCTGGGCGCTATTTAGCGCATCGTCATCGAACGTCAACGCTCCGTTCACAATGCCCTTCCTGGTGGGGGAGAACTTCACCGCGACGGAGCATTTTGCACCGGCGGCGATGCTCGCCGTGCAGGTGTTGCTCGAGATTACGAAGCTCGCGCTTACCGCGATGCTGGAAAAGTTGAGTGCGACATTCTGCTGGTTGGTCAGAGTTATGGTTTTGGGCGAACTCTTCTTGCCTACGCGTACTGTGCCGAAATTCTCGCTGCTTACGGAGAGGGTGACCGGAGTACCGCCGCCGGTTCCGGAGAGATTCACTACCTGAGGACTATTGGGACCGTTATCGGTAAAGGTTAGCGCACCGTTGAAGGTGCCGACTGCATTGGGCGCGAACTTAACACCGATGGTGCAGTTGGCTCCAGCCGCGAGACCGCTGCCGCAAGTATTGTTGGCGATGGTAAAGTTCCCGCTGGATACGATGCTGGAGAACGAAACCGGGACGCTTTGAGCATTGGTTAGACTGACGGTCTGAGAGGCGCTAAGTGCGCCGAAAGTAACGGTGCCGAAATTCAAACTAGTAGGCGATAGCATAATGGCGCCTACACCGTTGCCTTGAAGAGACACGTTTTGTGGACTGCCAATCGCGCTGTCAGTAAAAGTTAGAGCACCAACCGCATCGCCGATAGCAGTTGGGCTGAACGTCACGCCGACCGTGCAACTGGCGCCGACGTCGAGGCTTGGGCCGCAGGTGTTGCTCGCAATCGCGAAGCCTGCACCGCTGATCGCGATGTTGGAAATATCGATGGACGTCGATGCCTGATTGGTTGCGGTAACCGTTTGAATCGCGCTGGTGGTGCCTAAGAGCTGGGAATTGAACTCCAGGCCATTGGGCGAGACGGTGAACGGTCCGACCCCGTCGCCGCTTAGAGTGACGTTTTGCGTGCCGACGGAGTCCGTGATCGATAGTGTGCCCGAGGCTGAACCAAGAGCGGAGGGTGCGAACGTCACCATGATGCTGCAAGCGCCGCCTGCGGCGAGACTGCCGCAATCGTTAGACTGAATGAATGGGCCGGTGGCGGTGATTTTAGTGACATTCATCGGCCCGCTACCGGTGTCGGTCACGACCACGGTTCTGGCGCTGCTGGTAGTGCCGAGGATCTGGGAGTGAAAATTGAGCGAGGTGGGGGCAATCGACACCGCGGGTGCGGTGGCGGTTCCCATAAGAGCGACGCTTTGCGTGGTGCCGAGGTTGCCGGAGTCATCGGTAATATTCAGGGTCCCGTTCACGGTGCCTGCGCCCGACGGTGTGAAGGTAACGTTCACCGTACAAGTGGCACCGGCGCTAAGCGTGCCGACGCAGTTGTCGGTTTCGGCAAAGTTGCTGCCACTCGTCGAAATGGCGCCGACCTTCAGCGGGCTACCACCAAAATTGTGGAGGGTAATGGGCTGGCCCGGGCTGGTCCCACCAGTGTTTTGCGAGATGCTCAAAGTAGTCGGCGTGAAGCTGAGCGCGGAAGGACGCGGGCTCTGCACGGGCAACGGGGTTACGCCGAAAACGTAGTAGGAACCGATTGGGCCGACTGCGCCGGAGGACGTTAATACCCCCACCATCTCATCGACAGCCCTCACACCTCCGCCGCCAGTGAAGACGGTCCCGCTCGCATCAACCGAGATGCTGTTCAGGCCGGTCGTACCGACCGGGCTGACAAAGATCGAGGTCCAGTTCAGTCCCGTCATATCGTCCACGCGCACGACCTCCGGGGCCTGGGAGCCATCATCGGCAACATAAATTTTACCGCTGGAATCGACCGCCACCGCTTCTGGAGAACCAAAGGTGTAGTTGAAGCCGTTAACGGGCGGAGACTGTATCAGAGCAGTCCAGTTGGTGCCGTTCATGTCGTCGATGCGGACGATGCGCCTGTTGCCGGCATCCGCAATATAGATGCGGTTACTTGAGTCAAGCGCGACCGACACGAACGAGGCGAACTGTCCGACGCCTGATCCAACCGTCCCATAAGTAACCCAATTGGCGCCGGTCATATCGTCAATCCGGACGAAGCGGGAGTTGCCGGTGTCCATAACGTAAATTTTGCCCGCTGAATCGACCGCGATGCCTTGCGGATCGTAAAACTGTCCTTGCCCGGAACCGCAAGTACCGCCATAGGAGGTTGCATTGGTCCCGTTCATGTCGTCGATCCGAACGATCCGGCAGTTGTAAGTATCGGCGACGTAGATCCGGCCCTGGGCGTCGAGCGCAAGGCCATACGCGCCATAAAATCCGCCGATCGCGGCACCGTCATAGGTGATCTGATTGGTCCCCATCAAGTCGTCGGAACGGAGAATCTGCTCGCTATCGGAGTAGTAGAACGGGGTGTAAGCCGAATTATACGCCGTGGTTCCACTCGCCGGACGGCCAACTGTAAACGCTTGAGAGGTAACGCCCACGATTGCCTGCGCGGCGCCATTCACCGTGGAGGTGCCGCTCAGATACGCAGTTAAGCTGAATCCGCAGATGACGTGTCCACCGCGGCCACCGCCTGAGCAGCTCTCGGCGGCGGTCCCGCTCGTGAACGTGGCACTGATGCTCGTGGTGCCATCAGTTGAAAGAAAGCTAAAGCTTCCGCCCGCGCAACCGCCGACGCCGAGCGACGGACATGACAACGTCAAAGTGCCGGAAGGCGTCGCAACGTCGGAGGTAATCGTGACGCCTGACCCACCAGATGCTGAACCTCCGGAATTGGTAAAGCTAGCTTGGTCGGCGTAAGCGATGGGAATGGAAGTAGCGAAAAGTGCGAAAAGGCCAAGAATGAACGTCCGGTTGCTTTTCAAAGGATCCCCACGGCGCTTATTTCTGCTCTGTTAGCCGCGGGAATTATACTTTTTGTAACGGTCGCAACAAGTATCAAATCAGACGAATCCTGCGTGGCGCGGTCGAAATCCGCCTGCCGATGTTTAGAGGTGCACGCAATACCTTCTATACACGAAAATAAACGCGCGTAGTCATTGGGCGGAATGAGAGACAAGCGCCGGATCCGCAACCTCCTGTGGTTTCGCACGCAGCGTGAGGACCGGACAGGGAGATTCTCGCACCACCTTCTCGGCCACGCTTCCAAGCACCAGATGGCTCAAGCCCTTGCGGCCATGCGTCGCCATGATCACGAGATTGGACTTCAATTCATTGGCGAGGCGCACCACTTCCGCGCCCGGATCGCTGGCAACAGTGACCACGACTTCAAATGCAATCCGTTTGTGGAGCTTGTCGTCGGCGAGCTGCTGGAGACGTTTGGTGGCCGATTGCTTCAACTCGGCAAGCACTTCGGAAGCATCGATGGGCACGGCCGCGACCGTCCACGGCACGACGTGGAGGATACAAATCCTCGCTCCTGTTTGCTGCGCGATTTGGGCGGCAAATTCCAGCGCGGCGGGCGAGTTAGCATCGAAGTCGATTGGACACAGGATATTACGAAACAGCTTCGCGAGCGCTTCCATCTTGCCTCACCTCTCGATTATTTGCGTCCACGCTTAGCCGCTTTTGCCCGGAGGGCCTTGGCCGGTTTCGCGATGCGCGGGGCCTTGGCGACGCGCTTAGGCGCGACGACCACTCGAGCGTTCTTCGCGCGAGTCGCGGCCGCTTTCTTTCGCTTCTTCGCACCTTTGTGCAGTGCGGCCAAGCTCACGCCACTACGCTTGGATTCCGTCTGCGCCTTATGGATCTTCTTGATCGCCGACGGTTCCAAGACCTCGACCATCACCGCGAGACCATCGCGATCGCTGACGTGCGGAAGCAACTGCCGGACTAGCTCGAGGCCATATTCGAGCTCTTGATCGCTGAATTCTTCTTCCTCCGCCAGTGCCGCGAGTTGGTAAGCGGCCGCGACCGCTTGCTCGTGTTCATCGAGGAGCTTTTCGACATATTCGTCGCCGTGAACCTCGGCGAGCGCGGGGTACAGCGCGTCCTGTTCATAGTGGAAATGAGGCGCGGCCTGTTCCGCCAGTTCTGCTATCCCCTGACGGGCGCGTTCGCTGTCATTGCTTTGGAATGCGTCGATCAAGCCGAGCAACATATCCCGTAGTTGACGATGCTCGTCCCTGAATGCTTCGTTGAATTGCTCCACCGACATGGCTCTTCTCCCAGTGACTGAAATAGGTGACCAGGGGATATCGCATTCCGCGTGCCATGCGGCCCCGCTCCTTTTGCTTGAGTCAAGGACAGGCGAGAGGATTTTTGCTGCTAGCTGTGGCGAATGGCGTCAGTTACGGGTGGCGCGATCGGATTCAGTCCGGGGTTTATGTCGATGGCCGGATGAGATCTATACTCAGCACCGCTTCCCGCACGATCTCTCTCAACTCTCCGTCACCCATCCGCGCGTACGCGATGAGCTCGGCGCGCATCCGAGGTTCCCAGAAATTCCGCAGGTGCGCAGCAATCGAAGCGACCGCTTCATGACGATGTTCCGCACCTTCGAAGAAGGTGCCGATCTCGTTGGCCATCTTGACCAGCCGATGGATCTCCATGTTACGGGTTAGAGCTTCGATGCCATCGCATCCTGCACGATCCGCGCGGGCGGGATGCGCTCGGGACGACGCGAGGTTGGCTTTACCTCGACGGCGGTCACCTTGTACTCGGGGCAATTGGTTGCCCAGTCGGAGTGTTCGGTGGTCACGACATTGGCGCCGGTATCGGGATGATGAAACGTCGTGTAGACCACGCCGGGCTGCACCCGCTCGGTGAGAACCGCGCGCAGAAAAATTGATCCTTCGCGACTGGTAACCTCCACCCAGTCGCCCTCCCGCAGCCCGCGCTGTTCGGCATCATGCGGATGAATCTCGAGCATATCCTCCGGATGCCACAGGACATTTTTGGTGCGCCGCGTCTGGGTGCCGACGTTGTATTGGGTAAGAATTCGGCCGGTGGTGAGGATCAACGGATATCGCCAGGTCGTTTTTTCTTCGGTTGGGACATATTCGGTCGGAAGGAAACGGCCTTTTCCACGCACGAACTCGCCGACATGCATGACCGGGGTTCCTTCCGGCGCCTCATCGTTGCAAGGCCACTGCGCGCTGCCGAGCCGCTCGAGCGTTTTGTAGCTGACTCCCGCGAAGGTCGGCGTGAGCCGCGCGATCTCGTCCATGATTTCCGAGGGATGGCGGTATTCCATCGGATAGCCCAGCGCATTGGAGAGCATGCACGTCACTTCCCAATCTTCCTTTCCGGCCAGTGGCTGGAGCACCTTGCGCACCATCGAGATCCGCCGCTCGGCGTTGGTGAAGGTGCCGTTCTTTTCCAGGAACGATGAGCCAGGCAGAAACACGTGCGCATAGTTCGACGTCTCGTTGAGGAAAATATCGTGGACGACCACGATCTCCATCGCCTGGAGAGCCGCGGCGACGTGATGGGTGTTCGGATCCGACTGCGCGATGTCCTCACCCTCGATATAAATTCCCTTGAAGCTGCCATCGAGCGCCGCATCGAACATGTTCGGAATCCGCAGGCCGGGCTCGGGATCGAGGGTCACCTTCCAGGCGTGCTCGAAATCGCCGCGCACCTTGGGGTCGGAGACGTGCCGATATCCAGTCAGCTCATGGGGGAATGAACCGACGTCGTTGGAGCCCTGCACATTGTTCTGCCCCCGCAGCGGATTGATTCCGACTCCCGCGCGACCGACGTTGCCGGTGACCATCGCGAGGTTCGTCATCGCGAGCACCGCGGTGCTGCCCTGACTGTGCTCGGTCACACCGAGCCCGTAATAAATCGCGGAGTTCGGGCCTTTCGCGTACAGTCGCGCGGCGCAGCGAATTTTCTCCGCCGGCACGCCGGTGATTTTCTCCGCCGCTTCGGGCGAGTTTCGCTCCTGAACGATGAAGTCATGCCAGCGATGATACTCATGCGGCCGGCAGCGCTCGTGAATGAAACTTGTATTGGCGAGACCCTCGGTCACGATGACATGCGTCATCGCGTTGAACAGTGCGACGTTGGTCCCCGGCGTCAGCTGCAGAAAATAGTCAGCCTCGACATGCGGCATGCGCGCGAGTTCGATCTGTCGAGGATCGGCGACAATCAGTCGCGCGCCTTGACGGATGCGCCGTTTGAGGATCGACGAAAACACCGGATGACCCTCGGTCGGGTTCGCCCCAATCACGAAGATGACGTCGGACTCCAGCACCGAATCGAAATCGTTGGTGCCCGCAGGCGTGCCGAACGCGGTCTTCAGGCCGTAGCCGGTCGGCGAATGACAAACCCGCGCGCAGGTGTCGACGTTGTTGTTGCCAAACGCGGCGCGCACCAGCTTCTGCACGAGATAGGCTTCTTCGTTCGTGCACCGCGAGGAAGTAATACCGCCGAGCGAGCCGCGGCCGTAGTGCTTCTGCACTTCTTTGAGCCGGCGCGCCGCGAAAGAGATCGCCTCCTCCCATGAAACCTCGCGCCACGGATCCTGGATGCGCTCGCGAATCATTGGCGTGCGCACACGATCCGGATGCGTGGCGTAACCCCATGCGAAACGACCTTTCACGCACGAATGCCCGTGGTTCGGCATGCCGTCCTTGTTGGGCACCATGCGGACGATTTCGTCACCGCGCACCTCGGCCTTGAAAGAGCAGCCGACGCCGCAGTAACCGCAAGTGGTGACGACGGCGCGAGTGCCGACGCCCTTCTCGAGCACGGTTTTTTCCATCAGCGCATCGGTGGGGCAGGCCTGCACGCATGCGCCGCACGAGACGCATTCCGAGTCGATGTAGTGTTGATGCTGTCCGGGCGACATCAGCGAGTCGAAGCCGCGCCCATCGATGGTGAGAGCGAAGGTTCCCTGGGTATCGTCGCAAGCGCGAACGCATCGCGAGCACAAAATGCATCGGGTCGGATCGAAGGAAAAATATGGATTGGAATCGTCAACCAGCAAATCGAGATGAGTGCGCGCGCCGTGGTTGTAGCGCACCCTTTCGAGGCCGACCTCGCGCGCCATCCGATGCAGCTCGCAATTGCCATCCGCCTTGCACTCGGATGCATCGCGCGGATGGTCCGACATGTAGAGTTCCATGACGCCGCGACGAAGCTTCTCGAGTTTCTCGCTGTGCGTGCGTACCTTGATTCCCGCTTCGACGGGAGTGGTGCATGAGGCGGGACATCCGTTGCGGCCTTCGACCTCGATAAGGCACAGCCGGCATGAACCGAATGCCGCCATCGAATCGGTAGCGCAGAGTTTTGGAATTGCAACGCCTGCGATCCCGGCCGCGCGCAGCACGGAGGTTCCTTCGGGAACGCTGACGGCGTGACCATCGATATGGAGGGTAACGAGTATTTTCGACTTGGACTCTGGAGTCCCGAGGTCTTTATCATCGATGGCTAACACGGCTCAGCTCTCCTCGCGCATACTCCATTTTGATCAGGTTTTGGTCCCGAGGTCCAATCCGAAATCTTGCGGGAAAAAGCGCAGCGCACTCATTACGGGCAGCGGAGTGAGGCCGCCGAGAGCACAAAGGGAGCCGGCCGTCATCGTGTCGCAAAGGTCGCGAAGGAGCTCGACGCTCGATGATTTCTCCGCGCCGCGAGTTGCGATGATGCGATCGATCGTCTCTACGCCCCGAGTCGAGCCGATGCGACATGGCGTACACTTGCCGCAAGATTCGATGGCGCAAAACTCCATCGCATAGCGTGCCTGCTGTGCGAGGTCGACGGTGTCATCGAACACCACGATACCGCCATGCCCGAGGATGCCGCCTTTCGCCGCGATCGCCTCGTAGTCCACCGCAACATCAAGCATCGCTTCGGGAAAGTACGCGCCGAGCGGACCGCCTACCTGCACGGCGCGCACCGGACGCCCACTCGCAGTGCCGCCGCCGTATTCATAGATGATGTCGCGCAGCGTCACTCCGAATGCCTTCTCGATGAGGCCCGGCCGCTTGACGTTGCCCGCAAGTTGGATCGGAATCGTACCGCGCGAACGGCCCATCCCGTAATTTTTGTAGAACTCACCGCCGCGCTCGAGGATTATCGGCACCGTGGCGAGGGTGATGACGTTGTTGATGATGGTCGGCGCGCCGAACAACCCGGAGATCGCGGGCAACGGCGGCTTGAAACGCACCATCCCGCGCTTGCCCTCGAGGCTCTCGAGCATCGCGGTTTCTTCACCACAGATATAGGCGCCGGCGCCTACGACGACCTCGAGATCGAATGCTTTGCCACTTCCGCGAATGTTTTCGCCGAGGTAGCCGCCGCGCCGGGCCGCGTCGAGAGCCTCATTCAAGGTGATGAGAGCATCGGGATATTCAGAGCGTAGGTAAATGTAACCCTTGGTAGCGCCGACGGCGATCGCCGCGATGGTCATCCCCTCGATGAGCACCAGCGGGTCGCCTTCCATGATCATGCGATCGGAAAACGTGCCGGAGTCGCCTTCATCGGCATTGCACACGACGAATTTCTGTTTCGACTCGACACCCAGGACGGTTTTCCATTTGATGCCGGCGGGAAAACCCGCACCGCCGCGCCCACGCAGTCCCGAAGTGGTCAGTTCTTCGACGATTTGCGCTCCGCTCATCGCGAGAGCGCGGTCGAGTCCGCGATAGCCGCCGTGCGCGATATAGTCATCGAGCGAAACCGGATCGGTGATGCCGACGCGCGCGAAAGTCAGCCGATCCTGACTCTTCAGATAGGGAATCTCCTCGGTCGGACCGATCCGCAATCGATGATCGCCGCTGAGCAGGAACTCTGGCTCGAAGAATGAGGCAATGTCTTCGGGCCGGACTGGTCCGTACGCGACACGGCCAGTCGAGGTTTCGACCTCAATCATCGGCTCGAGCCAGTAAAGGCCACGCGAGCCGTTGCGAACGAGGCGCACCTCGAAACCAAGTTCCTGGGCCTCGCGCTGAAGAGCGTCGGCAACCTCGTCCGCGCCCATCGAGACGGCGCTGGAGTCGCGTGGAACGTAAACCGTGGTCTTCATCGAATCGCAGCCGACTTTGCCAGCGCGCGATCGAAACTTTCGGGGGTCGTTCGCCCCAAAAGCTTTCCGTTCACGACGACGGCGGGAGAGCAGGCGCAATTTCCGAGGCAATAAATCGCATCGAGGGTGAAGGACCCATCGGCGCTGGTGTGCCCGAAGTCGCAGTTGAGGCGCGCCTTGATGTGTTCCGCGAGCGGGACCCCGCCCATCGCCTGGCAGGACTCGGCGCGGCATACTTTGATGACATTTTTCCCCGGCGGATGATGCCGGAAGTCATGGTAAAAGCTCACCACCCCATGCACTTCAGCGCGCGAGAGGTTGAGAATCTTCGCAATGATGGGAATGGAATCCGGCGGGACCCATCCGAGGGTATCCTGCACACGGCGCAGGATGACCATCAGCGCGCCCGGCTTGTCCTTGAGCGATCGTGAGATTGATTGGACCGCATCGCGGTCCCAGCTATGCGTGGTATCCATCTGTCGCGATGGATCCTAGCATCGCGGAGGCAATCGGTAGAACCGTGTCCGATGAAGATGCTTTTGACTTCTCAGGCGCGGCGTTTTCCCGAAGGCTGAGCTCCGCGCGGTCGAGTCCGACTCTTCGACGTTCCGAACAGAAAAGAGATCAGACTCCATAGGGCGCCACGAATCGTGAACGGAGGTGGCGACGAGCGGATGGGTCGCTTCGGCGGCAGCGAAGCCTGACTCGGCCTGGTTCTGCGCGTCGGGTCGAAGGCCAGTATCTTCGTTTTGTCGCCGTCGCCATGTGGCGTTGTAGAGTGCAACCGCTGACCGCCTAACCTTCGCGTGCTGCCCATTTCCGGAATCTCCCGCTGCTGCGACCTGAGCCGTAAAGCATGCTCGATGCCAACCGCTCTCGGTCCGACAGCCAACAATTATCGCCAGCCAAGTTTTATGGCCAGAGCGGCACTTCGATGATCAAACTTCTCGCACTGTATCCAATCGCATCATTCTCGAAGCTGATCCTGCCACGATTTGAGCATCACGATCGAGTGGAAGCCCGACTTCCGCGCAACATCGGTGTGGCACGTCTTCTGTTATGCCGTCAGATGGACTTGGATAGAGTCGAGGACCAAATGGCTGGTAGCAATGTGCCAAGTGTCGTGGTCGTCGGCGGCGGGCTCGCCGGACTCACAGCCGCGCATATCCTGATGGAAGCGGGATGCGAGGTGACGCTGCTCGAAGCGCAGACGCGACCCGGCGGGCGCATCCGAACTTCGCGCGATCCGTTTCCTGATGGTCTCGAGGCCGAGATCGGCGCGGCCGCGTTCATCCCGGTCGAGCCCGATCTGGTCATGCACTACATCCAGAAGTTTTCGCTTCCAATCAACCAGCCGCAACAGCGAGTTCTGCCGATCGCCTATCACTTCCGCGGCAAACGAATGATCGAGGATCGCGCCGGGCAGCCTCAATGGCCGCAGAAACTCTCCGATGAAGAACGTCAGCTTGGCGTCCTCGGGATGCGCAACCGTTATTTAAAGGCGGCCGCCAAGCAGATCGCCGATGCGTTCGGGGGCGGAAATGAAAATGCCTCGATCATCGAAAAATACGATCGCGTGTCATTCGCCGATTTCATGGCCGCCGCGGGCGCCACACCAGATGCCACCGAACTCCTCGCCATCCTGGATTGGGACGTCGTCGGCGAGGATCTCCATCGTCGCTCGGCGCTCGATGTGCTCACGCAGGTCGCCGCCTATAGCACCTTCACCAACGCGCGGTACTCGATCGAAGGAGGCAACGATCTCCTACCGATGGCGTTCGCGTCGGAGCTCGGCCATCGAGTCCATTACAACGCATCGGTGGAATCGATCGAGCAGCGCGATAGCGGGGTCGTGGTCCGCTACCTATGCGACCCGATTGAGCGCACACTGGTGGCCGATGATGCCGTGATTGCGCTTCCATTGGCGCGGATCGCAGGAATCAGGTTCGATCCGATGCTATCGGAAGAGAAGCGCGCCTCGGTTCGCGAATTGGGATACGCATCGGTCGCGCGCGCCTTCGTCCAGTGCCGACGTCGCTTCTGGATCGATGAAGGCCTCTCCGGCTATGCGTTCACCGATCTTCCGATCACGTTTATGTGGGACGCCGCACCCTCGCATCATTCTGGACGCGGGCTTCTGCAATGTTTCATGACCGGAGATCGCGCACGCCGATTCGGGGGCCTTTGCGATGAAGACCGGTTGCTCTCGACGCTGGAGAATATTCAGCAGGTCTTCCCAGCCATCCGCGACAATTTCGAGGCCGCAGTCTTCAAGTGTTGGGACGAAGATGCGTACTCGCCGGGGGCATTCGCGTACTTCAAGCCCGGACAAGTCGTGCGATGCCTGCCCCACCTGCGGCGCGCGGAGGGCCGAATCCATTTCGCGGGCGAGCATCTCGGTCCCTTGCTCTTTCGCGGATTGGCACAGGCTGCGATGGAGTCCGGTCGCGGCGCGGCTGAGGAAATCCTCGACGCCCGCAGTTAGTCAACGAGTCACAAGGAAGTTTTATGACAAAATGGATCATTGGGTTATGTGGATTTGTCGTTCTCGGGGTGTTCTCAATATGCCGCGCGGATCAAATCAGCGACGGAAGAACACTGTACATGCGGAATTGTGCCGCCTGTCATGGCGTCAAGGCCGACGGAAATGGTCCGGCCGCGCCGGCCCTTACGATTAAGGCTCCCGACCTGCGCTTTCTTTCAACGCGATACGGCAATCCGCTCCCCCAGGATCAGATTGCCCGCTTCATCGACGGCCGCGCTGATGTCGTCGCGCACGGACCGCGCGAGATGCCGGTGTGGGGTGAGAAGGTGTGGGAATTTCCGGACGGGAAGGGAAATCAAGGGCAGGTAACTCCGCGTGTCGCGGCCCTCATCGCCTATTTGCAATCGATCCAGCAAACCGAACATAAGGCGTCCTACGAGACGCATTGAGTCTCTTCTGTGGGACTCATCGGCGACAAGCTTGAAGACCTTCCGCCTTCCTCCGATCCTCGACGGCGAAGACAAATTTGCGTTCCCAACTACAGCGGCGGCGTTGATGTCTATCGCCTGACACCATAGGAATCCCACCCGAGCCTTGTGTTTGTTTCACCGTCTACTATAACTGTTGATAACCCGAACAATCCCGTTGGATGGAGAAATGGACGATAAGAGTTTTGTCGAAGAGTTAAAGCTGGATTTTGATCCTGACGCGCTGCGCGAGAAATACATCAAAGAGCGCGACAAGCGCATTCGCACCGACGGCAACGCGCAATATGTCGAAGTTACCGGCAAATTCGCCCATTACCTCGACGATCCCTACGTAAAGCCCATTAGCCGCGAACCGCTCAAGGCTGATGTCAACGTCGTCGTCATCGGCGGTGGCTTCGGCGGATTGCTCGCCGGCGCGCGCTTTCACGAGGCCGGCATCACCGATGTGCATATCATCGAGTCAGGCGGCGATTTCGGCGGCACCTGGTACTGGAATCGTTATCCCGGGGCCCAGTGCGATATCGAAAGTTATTGCTATCTGCCGCTGGTCGAAGAGCTCGGCTACATGCCGAAGGAGAAATATTCCTTCGCACCCGAGATCTACGAGCATTCGCGGCGTATCGCTGAGCACTACAATTTGTATGAGAACGCGCTTTTCCAGACCCGCGTGAGCGAGCTGCGATGGGATGAGGAAACCGCGCGATGGATCGTTTCCACCGATCGTGGCGATGTGATCCGTGCCCGCTTTGTGGTCATGGCGACCGGACCGCTGAACCGGCCGAAATTGCCCGCCATCCCTGGCATCGAAGAGTTCGAGGGCCATACCTTCCACACCAGCCGCTGGGATTACGACTATACCGGCGGCGATCATTCAGGCGGCCTGACCAAGCTGGCGGACAAGCGCGTCGCGGTCATCGGCACTGGCGCGACCGCCATCCAGTGCGTGCCGTTCGTCGGCGCTCATGCAAAACAGCTCTATGTCTTCCAGCGCACGCCGTCGTCCGTCGATGTGCGCGGAAACAAACCCACTGATCCCGATTGGGCCAAGACTCTTAAGCCGGGCTGGCAGCGCGAACGGCGCGAGAATTTCAACAATCTCGTCATCGGCGTTCCGGTCGAAGAAGACCTCGTCGCCGACGGATGGACTGACATCTTCCGCAACCTCGGTATCGCGGCGAAGAAGAATCGCGCCGCGGAGCTTACGCGGCGCCAGGGCGCGATGCTGATGGAGATCGCCGACTTCCAGAAGATGAACGGCGTCCGTGCGCGCGTCGATCAGACCGTCGCCGATCCTGACACTGCCGAGGCGCTGAAACCCTGGTATCGGCAGTTCTGCAAGCGCCCCACGTTTAACGACGATTACCTGCCAACCTTCAACCGTCCCAACGTGAAGCTGATCGACACCAGCGAGAACCACGGGGTCGAGCGCATCACCAAAAATAGTGTCATCGCAAATGGCGTCGAATACCCCGTCGATTGCATCATCTTCGCGACCGGTTTCGAGGTCGGCACCGCGTGGACGCGCCGCGCGGGTTACGAAGTCATTGGCCAGGACAACCAAACCCTGACCGATTATTGGGCCGACGGGATGAAGACCTACCACGGGTTCTCCAGCCACGGCTTTCCGAACTGCTTTCTTCTCGGGATGTCGCAGAACGGCGCTTCAGTGAACCTGACCTCGGTACTGGACGACCAGGCGCAGCATATCGGCTACATCATCAAACAGGTGATGGACCGTGGGTTGCGTTACTCGCAGCCAAGCGAAAAGGCCGAGACCGAGTGGGTCGCCGAAATCCGACGCCTCGCAGTGGTCGCCGCGCGCTTTCTCCAGAACTGCACGCCCGGCTACTACAATAATGAAGGGCATTTCGGAGAAGGCGTCGATGGCGGCTTTGGCGTGAATTCGTATGCGCCAGGCATCAATGCCTTCAATGATCTGATGAAAAAATGGCGCGAGAAGGGCGACCTCGAGGGGCTCGAAGTGCGCTGAGCCTTTGTTAAAACTGATTCCGGCAACAACGCGCCGCTTCCGTTTGGAGGCGGCGCGTTTTCGTTGTGCGCCCTGACGACTCAATCCGCACCCTGTTTATTTCCGCAAGGCACCGGGACGTCGGCAGACTCGGCACGTCACCGAAGATTCGCGTTACCGTAAGCAGCATGCTACATAGCCAAACAACTCGGCTGGCCATCATTTCCGCTCGCTGGGCTATCACGCACGCTGCGATTCGATAGTTTACGGACTACAGATACGGAGGGGGAAGATGAGGATACATATTCTCAAGACGCTTGGGTTGGCGGTTGGGATTTCCTTGGGCGGTTTCGTTATGTTGGCGGCGGCGAATGCCGCTTCGCTGCGCCAGGGTTCGACCAGCTCCAGCAGCGCCGTGACCGGCTCGCTGCCGGGCGAGGTCTTATGGACCTACTACACGACTTTCGGTTCCAACGGCGAGAATTGCCCACCTTTCTCAAACCTTGTCCCGGGTGGCCCCCTTTGCGGCGTTCAGGGGATTGGCGACAACACTATTCGCCTGGTCAATCCGAATGGAGCCGCCAATGGCAATCTGGCCGGGGCCAAGCCCCAGACCGTATGCGCGATGCTCTATGTCTTCGATGACGACCAGGAAATGGGTGAATGTTGTGGTTGCCCACTCAGTTCCGCACAGTTGGCGACTGTCTCGGTGGAAAGTAATCTGACGGCGAACTGGGGTATCCAATCACCCCTGACCAACAACGAGTCGGGAACCGACAACAGCAATGGCTCGATCGCCGTCGTCGCCGCCGCGCCGAATGCCTCTCTCACCTGCACCGGCCAGAGCGGCGCCTGCAATGGCGGATGCGATCCAACCAACGTTCCGGGCTATAGCGTCACGGCGGCCAGCAATTTGCTCGGCAGCGTCACGCACAACCAGTTGGTTGGCCGGCAAATTGGAACCTCGGAAGAGGGGCTCATCGCCGGAATCACTGAAACGCCACTATCCGACGACGCTGGTGGTGACCCGACCAACCTGACCTATCTGCAAACCCAATGCGGCGCGCTGGTCGGCAATGGCACGGGCGGCGGAATCTGCAACTGCCCGACTGAATAAAGCTCGCGCTGCTACCTCGTCATCGGGGGAGCGAAGACCACCAGCAGCACCAGTTCCTCGATGATGGCGTGGAATCGATGCTCCTCGTGCGCCTTTACGAAGATGACGTCGCCGGCTGAAATCGCGCGATCCTGCTCGGGCTGATTTTCCGCCGTGACCTTGATGTGCGCGGCGCCGCTGACGACGTAATAAATCTCATCTTCGTTATGCGGCGTCTGTCGATCCTCGTCCCCGGGCTGCAGGACATAGACACCGCAACTCATTGGCGCGACGCGCAGAAATTCCGCATACGGACGCTTGCTGGATAGCTGTTTGCGGATCTCTTTGACGGAGTAAAAGGACTGCATACGCATCATGTTGCCATGCACGGATCATCTTCGGCTAACACTCGGTCGTCGAAACCCTCTTAACATCGAGGCTCGCATGTATTATTCATTCTACTGTCACCAGCATGGATGAAGGGGCGCGACCTCGGGGAATCGATGCGCTGGGACGCCAAATTTCTATTTGATGTGAAACGAGCGAATTCACCATTGTGCCCTGGCATGGCTGGATGAGGTCGATTACCGAATGATTGAAGTACGGCATTTGACCAAGGTTTATGGCAACTTCGTCGCGGTCCGCGACGTCTCCTTCAATGCCGACCGCGGTTCGATTCTCGGCTTCCTCGGACCCAATGGCGCGGGCAAGACCAGCACCATGCGTGTCATCACCGGCTTCATGCCGGCCACCTCGGGCACCGTCGTGATCGATGACCTCGACATTTTCGAGAACTCGCTCGAAGCGCGAAAGCGGATCGGATATCTGCCGGAAAATCCTCCGCTCTATTCCGATATGCGCGTCGATGCGTACCTGCGCTTCGTCGCGAGGCTGCGCGGAGTGCCGCGCGCCAATATCGAGAATGCGCTGGAGCACGCGCTCCATGTGTGCGGCCTCGAGGACATGGCGCATCGCATCTGCGGGCAGCTCTCGAAAGGATATCGCCAGCGCGTCGGCCTCGCGCAGGCGCTGATTCATGATCCTCCGGTGCTGGTGCTCGACGAGCCGACCATCGGCCTCGATCCGCGCCAGATTCATGAGATCCGCGGCCTCATCAAGACGATGGCGACTGGACAGCGAACGGTGGTGCTCTCGACCCACATCCTGCCCGAGGTTTCGCAGATCTGTGACAAGGTCGTGATCATTAACGAGGGCCGGGTTGCGCTGGAGCAGAAAATCGCGGACTTGCCCGCGGGAACTTCGTTGGAAGATGTCTTCCTGTCGGCGATCACGAAAGAGCATCACGAGCTGGAAGGCAGTCGCGAGGAGACGCTGGAGGAGGTCGGGGCGGGGCGCGCCTAGCAAACCAGATGCGCAACTCAATCACCATCGCGGGCAAGGAGCTCGCGGGATATTTCGTGCAACCGGTCGCCTACGTGGTGATGACGGTATTCCTCCTGCTGGGAGGATTTTTCTTCTTTTCGTTGCTGCAGCGCTTCAGCATGCTGGTGCAGATGTACGCGGCGATGCAGAATCCGCAGGTCCTCCAGCGCATCAATCTGAATCAAATCGTCATCGAGCCGCTGCTGCACAATCTCTCGATCGTGCTGGTGATCCTGGTGCCCGCGATCACCATGCGCAGCTTCGCCGAGGAAAAACGCGCCGGTACTTACGAGCTGCTGCTGACCGCGCCGGTGCGCACTGGAGAAATCGTCGCCGGCAAATTCATTGCGGCGAGCGCCTTCATGCTCATCATGATCGCGCTGGCGGGGATTTTCCCGCTCATCCTGGTGGCGTTCGGCAATCCCGAAGTGGCGGTGATGCTGTCGGGATATATCGGGCTCGCACTTCTGTCGGTCGCGTTTATCTCGATCGGACTCTTCACCAGCTCGCTGACGCAGAATCAGATCATCGCGGCGATCACCTGCTTTGGCGTGTTGCTGATGCTGTACGTGATTTCGTGGCCGGCGCAGGAAGGCAGCGGGTCGGTCATGTCGGAACTGCTTCGGTATCTGTCGCTGCCGGATCATTTTGCGCAGATGGTGACTGGCATCATCGATACCAAGGACATCGTGTACTTTCTCAGCCTGATCTTCGTGGCGCTGTTCCTGACCCAGCGCTCGGTAGAATCGGCGCGCTGGCGTTAGGCAGGTAGGAGCGGAGGATGCAGCGTCGATCGGCAGCGCTCTACGGAATTCTCGGTCTCATCGCATTACTTTTCGCGGCCTTTGCCTACTTCGTGGCGGCGGCGTTCCGGCCTTACATTTTCATCAACCTGATCGCCGGCGTGTTCCTGATCATCATGTGGATCAGCGCCGGATGGTCGGAGGTCGGCACCTTTGTCGGACAGCGCTCGACCCAGTACGGCGCCAACGCGGTCATCTATTCGATCATCTTCGTCGCCATCCTGATCGCGGTGAACTACATTTCCAATCAGCATCATCGCCGCCTCGACATGAGCTCGGAGCACGTCTACAGCCTCTCCAGCCAGTCGGTGAACGTGGTCAAGGACCTGCAGAAGCCGCTCAAGATGTATGGCTTCTTCGCGGGCGGTGACAACCCGACCGCGCTGGAGCTCTACCAGGAATACGCGTACGCCTCGCCCAAGGTGACCTTCCAAATGGTCGATCCGGATCGTAACCCGGAGCTCGCCGAACGCTACAAAGTGTCGGCCTTGGGCACGACCCATCTGCAATATGGGGGCGACGAGAGCGGCAATGGCACCAACGTCAATGAGCTGACCGAGGAAGCCATCACCAACGCGATCATCCGCGTCACCAAGTCGACCAAGAAGACCATCTGCTTCACCGACGGCCATGGCGAAGGCGATCCCGATGACGCGCAAGGCCAGAACGGATACGGCACGCTGAAGACCGCGCTCGAGGGCGAGGGTTTCGCAATCAAGAAAACTTTGCTCGCGACCCAGGCCGCGGTTCCCGACGACTGCACCATCCTGGCAATTGCCGGCCCGGTGAAGCCGTTCGATACGCATGAGCTGGACGCCATCGGCAAATATCTCGATGGCGGCGGGCGCGCGCTGGTTACGTTCCGCGCCCCGCGGCCGAACAACGAGATCGACGAGAGCGGCCTCGTCAAGCTCATCGAGCAATGGGGCGTCGATGCGGGCAACGATATCGTCGTCGACCAGGTGACGCGGCTGTTCGCGGCTCCCACGCTGGGCGTCAGTCCCCTGGTGCAGAACTACGGCGCGCATCCGATCACCAAGGATTTCAAGGAACGCACGATTTTCCCGATGGCGCGTTCCGTCACGCCGGAAGCGAAACCCAAAGAAGGTCTGACGGTCACGCCGCTGGCGATGACTAGCGATACCTCGTGGGCGGAAACCGACATCGACGGAATATTCAAGCGCCAGGAGGCCAAGCTCGATCCGCAAGATAAACGCGGCCCCATCGATGTCGCCGACGCGGTCCAGACCTCGCAGGAGAAGGCAGGGGCGAAGGAAACCCGCATCGTGATCATCGGCAGCACCGATGCCGGTGACAACCAGTGGGTGGGGCAGCTATTCAACCGCGATTTCTTTGTGAACAGTGCGGATTGGCTCTCGGGCGAGGAAAATCAGATCTCGATACGTCCGCGGCAACTGCGCTCCTCGCGCTTCCGGCTGACTGCCGAGCAGTTCACCATCGTGTTCATCCTGTCGGTGCTGCTGTTGCCGGAACTGCTGCTGATTGCAGGGATCGTGGTGTGGTGGGAGCGGCGCAACTGACGCCTATTCGATTCGACAGTGAAGCGCTTTCGTAACACTCTCATCGCGCTGATCGTGCTGCTGATTCTCGGCGGCTACGCCTTCGTCAATTATTATTTCAGCAAGCCTGAGGCAGTGAAGACCGCGCTCAACATCAAAGCCGATGAAATCGCGAAGATCGATTTGAAATATCCCAATCGCGATTTGGTGCTGGAGCACCAATCTGGCAATCAATGGGTCATCACCAAGCCCATCGGCGCAATTGCGGACCAGACCGCGGCGGGAAACCTCGCGCGCGCGATCGCCGATTGTCAGATCACCAAGACCGTCGAGGACAAGGCCGACAACCTCGCGCCGTTCGGCCTCGAGAAGCCGCAAGTCACGGTTATTGTCACTGATACCAAGGGCAAGACGCTTCCGGGTCTCGAGGTCGGCAAGGTCACGCCGGTAGGATTTTCCGCCTACCTGAAATATACCGATCAGCCGCAGATCATGCTCACGTCGTCGGCATTTCCCTCGGGCATGAACAAGACCGTCGACCAGATGCGCGACCGCGAGTTGATGTCGTTCAAGGTCGACGACGTGCAGAAACTGCTCATTACGCATGATGATGGGAGCCAAATCGAGATCGATCGCGACGGCGACAAATGGAAAATCGTCAAGCCCCGTAACTACGAGGCTGATCCGACTCAGGTGCGGCAGGTCCTGACCACGCTCGGCGATTCCAAGGTGGCCGACTTCATTACCGACACTCCCACTAACGCGGCGCAATACGGCCTCGAGAAACCGCACCTGGTGGTGACGGTTTACCTCAACAAGGGTGGCGCGCAGGAGTCCTTGCTGTTCGGCTTCAAGCAAAAGGAGCAGGGCAAGGACGGCATCTATGTGCGGCGTGGCGAGCGCGCGCCGATTTACACCGTGGCGCCATGGGTGATGAGCGGAGTCGATCGATCTTTGCTCACTCTGCGTGACAAGACGGTGCTGGGATTTGATCCATCGAAGGTGAGTACCATCGCGATCAAGCCGAGCGACAAGCCGGAGTTCGCCATCCAGCGCGCGGGCGGCGACAAATGGAACGTGGTCGCCGATGGCAAAACCTCGCCCGCCGATATCGCCATCGTCGAGCGCTTCATGGATCAGATTCACGACCTGAAGGGCAACTCCATCATCATGGATCCGATCAAGAGCCCCGAGATGTTCGGGATGGACAAGCCGGCACTCATCGTCACGTTGCTGGACAAGGACGGCAAAGAGGTCGGGCAGTTGCGGTTGTCAAAGATTAATGTGAAGAAGGCGCCGACCACGGAACCCTCGGAGCCGCCCGCGCCGGCGACGACGCAGAACGAGTACTACGCAGCCTCGAGCGCGAGCGGCGCCCTATATTCCACTGACGATTTTCTCTTCAGCCAGTTGAACAAGACCGGCGACGATTTCCGCGCGAAAGAATCCGCGACGCCCGTGGCCACGCCGAAGAAGTAGCCGTCAGCCTTCCGCGATCGCGTGCGCGATCGCCTGATCGACGGTATGCGTGATGCTCAGGTGAAAATGGGTGATGTTCTTGCGCTTAGCGAACGCCGCCGACTTGCCGTGCAGCGCGATGGTCGGCGCTTTGCCGCGCTCGCGTACCACCTCGATCTCTGACCAGCCGACGTTGCGATTCCATCCGGTGCCCATCGCCTTCATCGCGGCCTCCTTGGAAGCGAAGCGCGCGGCGTAGCTCTGATAACGCCCCTTGCCGCGCGACTCGCAGTAGGAAATTTCCCCCGCGGTGAAGACGCGGTTGCGAAAGCGCTCGCCGGTGACGGCGTTGGTTAGCGCGCGCTGGATGCGCGCCACTTCGATGACGTCGATGCCGGTTCCGATGATGTTGGCCATGATGTCATCGAAAGTATCGTCGGGCCCGCGATGCTGCGCAATGAAGTCGCTTGCGGCGCACGAACTTGAAAATCTATTGTTCACCGTATGGCGAAATTGAAAATCACCGTGAACCAGAACCGATGCATCGCGAGCGGGGACTGCGTGGAGACCGCGCCCTCGGTGTTCCGCCTCGACAACGCCGGCAAGTCGGAAGTCGCGAACGAAAATGGCGGCTCCGAGGGCACCATCATCGCGGCGGCGCGCTCGTGTCCGGTCAAAGCGATCACCATCGTAAACGAGGAAACCGGCGAGCAGTTGTTCCCTCCGCCGAAGAAGTAACCTCCGTAGTTCGGCAATCATGGCATTGCGCAAAAAGCAGGAGGGCAAGCTCGTCCTCGAGCAGACCCGCGATCTTGAGAGCGTGCGTAAGATGCTTTCCAGGGCGGGCATGCCCGTCGAAGGTCTCGAATGGCCGCCGGCATGTTACCTCGCGGCCTACTTCGGTACCGCACTGGTCGGAGTGATTGGCGTCGAGCCGAGCCTCGATGCCGCCCTGATTCGCTCGCTCTATGTCATCGATACGATGCGCGGACGCGGCATCGGCGCGGAGCTGGTTGCGGCGGCCCGCAAGGCGGCCCACACGCGAGGGGCGCGCTCGCTGTATCTCTTCAGCAGCGATGCCGGGGATTTTTTCAAACGCTTCGGTTTCGCCGAAGTGCCCGTCAGCCAACTCCTTGCCGCGCTGGGTTCCGCTCCGCAGGTGAAGTACTACCTCGCCCATCCCGATGAACTCGCGCGCGAGGCTGCGTGGTACCTCGACATTTCTCAGGACGGTGTCATCTTGCGTTAGTCGGCCGCTCGTAACGTCCGAGATATTTTCCGAACGACGTCGTCACCAAGATATAGCGATGGTGTTCGAGCAGTTGCGCCGCGAGCCGATGCGTCATGTCGGGCCGAATTGTTTGCGGCGCCGGATTTATCGCCTCACTGCTTTCCATCTTGCCATTCTTTTCGATCGCGCCGAGCAGTACGCCCTTCGAATTAAGCACCACCGCGACCACATCGCTGCGCAGCGCCGACGCTGAAACCGGCTCGGCAGCCCGCAAGCGGGAGAGATCATCCCGCAAGGCTTTTCCCACCGTCGGACGTCGCGAAATCGCAATCCAAGCCGCGCGAATCAATGGCGCGAGATTGTTGATGAAGTAGGGCAGGGCGCGCAGCTTCTCGCGAGTTGATGGGAGCGGGTCGCACGGCAATCCACGCAGCATCCAGTCGGCCTTGCCGCGCAGATAATGCATCACCTCGCGAAAGCCGAGAAATTCGAGCTGCGCCGCAGCCCGCGCGCTGAGGTCTCACAAACAGTCGCGGCAATAAACTACGATCGGTTGGTTTTTGTCGAGCGCGCTCTCGGCCTGGTCCAGTAGGTGTGGGAGCGGCAGATGTATCGCACTGCGTATGTGTGCGCTGCGATATTCATGGTCGGGCAAGACGTCGATAATCTGGCAACCCTGGGCGATGAGGCGCAGAACATCATGATGATTGCCGACCCGCACAGGATGATTCTATGCGTGGAGGTGATGCGCCGCGAGTAGAAAAGCGGCGATCCGCGAGGGACCGCCGCTTTCGGGAAAACTACTTGCGGGTAACTTCTTCGAGGATGTCCACCTGCGGGCGTCCCTCGAGCAAAGCACCGATCGCGCCACCGAAGGCCTTCATATGGTCGGTCTTGCCATGATGATCGAGCGCGGCCTGGTCGGGGTAAACCTCATAGTAAACGAACTGCGTCGGATCGTTCTTGGCGCGATGCAAAATGTATTGAAGGGTGTTCGGCTCCGCGGTGCGCATGGTCTCGATCATTTTGCGCGCGGCTTCCTCGAACTGTTTCTCGCTTCCGGCTTTGGTTTTGAGTTTGGCAACAACTGCGATCGGCATCGAATTCTCCTTGAGACTGATTGGTTCCGGTGACGACGCGATTTTGCCCAGCGCCGCGCTCCGGACCTCACCTGCGCTCATATCGCCATAGCGGGAGTTTTTCAAGGAAGCCGGCGACGGGTAGCCTCTTTCATTGCGGCGCGCGGTCCATTAACAGAGATGCCATCGGCGCCGTAGCGCACTTGGAGAACCATCGATGTTTGGCTTCGAACTGACCGAGGAACAGCAGGAACTGAAATCGCTGGCGCGGAAGTTTTCCGAGCAGGAAATAATCCCGCGCGCGAAAGAATGCGATGAGAAGGAAATTTTCCCTCGCGACGTCGCGCAAAAGGCCTTCGACGCGGGTCTCATCAACTTCGGCGTGCCTAAGGAACTTGGCGGTCCCGGCCTCGACATCCTCGAAACCTGCCTCATCAGCGAGGAGCTGAACTACGGATGCGCCGGGATCACCAACTCCATCGCGGCCAATGACCTCGCGACGCTGCCGCTGCTGATCGCTGCCAACGACGAGCAGAAAAAAACCTACCTCGGCGCGCTGATGAAGAAGCTGTCGTTCTGCGCCTTCGCGATCACCGAGCCGGGCGCGGGCTCCGACGTCGCGGGCATGAGCACCAGCTATCGGCGCGAGGGCGACGAGTACGTCATCAACGGCACCAAGCATTTCATCTCCAATGGCTCGGTGGCCGATTGGTACGTGACCTTCGCGACCTCGGACAAACGGCTCAAGCACAAGGGCATTTCATGCTTCGTGTTTCCCGCGACGACGCCAGGCATTACCGCTCGCCGGATGCATGGCAAACTCGGGCAACGCGCGGCCGACACGGCCGAGATCTTTTTTGAAGATGTGCGAATTCCCGCGAGTGCGCTGGTTGGGCGCGAGGGCGAGGGCTTCAAGTATGCGATGGGGACCTTCGACAAGAGCCGCCCCGAGATCGGATCCATCGCGGTGGGAATTTCGCAGCGCGCGCTCGACGAATGCCTGAAGTATTCGCGCCAGCGCAACGCGTTCGGGCAGCCCATCGCGAATTTCCAGGCGGTGCAGTTCATGATGGCCGACATGGCCATCAACATCGAGGCGAGCCGGCTGCTGACCTACAAAGCGGCGTGGCTGGTCGACAAGGGCGCGCCGCCCAATGCGATTTCAGCGATTGCTAAAGCATTCAGCGCCGATGCGTGCATGAAGAACACGACCGACGCGGTGCAGATTTTCGGCGGCTACGGCTACATGAAGGAGTATCCGGTCGAGAAGCTGATGCGCGATGCGAAGCTGCTCCAGATCTACGAGGGCACGTCGCAGATTCAGCGCGTCGTCATCGCGCGCAACCTGCTGAAGGAGTCCTGACAAACCCTCGCTTCAGCTTGGTGCAAAATCGCGGCGCGCCTATTTCGTTGGCGTCAGCTTGAGGCTGATGGCGGCGCCATTAAGGCTCCCGGTTATGGTGCCGAATCCGGTCGCGGTGGGCGTCTCGCTGGCAACCGAGTAGCCTCCCGTGATCGTTTGCGGAGTTTTTCCGGATACCTGGCAATACGAACCCACCAAATGCAACGTGGCGGTCGCAGTGGTTTTAGTATCGGTTATCGCCGCGGTAGCAAGAAACGGCGTGCATCCGGTGCTGGTCTCCGCGCCGTCGCTGCTGGTCGCGTCGCCAGTTGCCTCGTTGATGAAGAAGTCGACAGGGCCGATCCCTTTCGCCACTGCGGTGGGTTCGTGAAAGCAGTTGCAAGGTCCGCCTCCGAGGCAGGTTCCCGCATATCCGGTGCAGGTCGCTCCGCTGCCGGGAAGGGTCCCGCTGATCGTGATCGGGCTATTGGTAAATGGCTTCGGGACCGCCTTGGCAAGAGCTACTGAGGACGTGAACCCGATAAGGATTGCAGCAAGTCCGAGATGAAATTTATACATATTGTTTCTCGCGCGATGCTTGGCGTGATTCATTTCGGCTCTCCCGATCCGGTAAAGTCGAGCGACAGCCGATTGGTAGCCGAGTCGAGGCTGCCAGTCATGACGCCGAAAGCGGAGGCTGCGATCGTCGACTCATCCATCGACCAACCGCCATTCAACGAAGAAATCGCCGCCTTTGCGGTGGGGCAATAGGTTCCATAGAAGAAGGTTTCCAGCTCGAGGCCCTCGATGCCGAATCCCTGGGCTACGCCAAACGCGGGACTACATCCCGGGGAACCGGTGACCAGGCCATTGTCGATGGTAAGGAAGATGTTCGCGGTGCCGTTCTGTTTGGGCTTTTTGCCGGCGATTTTAAGAATCGCCGTTGCGCCGCCTACCACGATGCAACTGCAATTTCCGCTCGAGCATTGCCCGCTATAGGTGTTGCTCTGGCATTGCGAACCGCTGTAAGCGCCGGTGGTGCTGGTCGCGTTGGTCAGCGTTACGCTGACCGAAACGGGTTTTGGAGTAACGGCATGAGCTTGGCTGGCTATCGCGGTACACACGACCAGCGCCAACGCAGCTAGTGATAATCTGCGCACGAGAGACCCCTTTAAATTTTGAGCGATGATTTAATGATCCATTAAATCAAGAACTAACGATAGCCTTGCGGGTCGCTGTCGGCGGGATCGGTCTGATCTTTGGCATGCGGCACCGGAGGATCTTCGCCCTCCTTGCCGTCAACGGAGCCGAGGTAATCGCCCTTGTGATAGACGCCGACATCGCCGGTGGTGGGATCGGGGAAAATGTTCCACTCGCCGTTCGGGTCGCTATCGAACATCACCGATTTGGGCGGCTGCGGTGCGACGGCGATCGGCGGAGGTGGCGTCACAGGTTTCTCGGGCGGACTAGTGCATGCCCAGAACGCCAACGCGCCCAGCATCAGAATCGAGGAAACCGCAGTACGCCTGAAGACTTGCCCCATCTCCACTCGCAAAGGAAAACCGCGAGATACAACTATCTTCGCCACGCGCGACGCGAGGCGCAAGGCCTCAGCCGGCTACGCGGCGTCGCCTTTGAACATCGCCCCCGCGATGCGCGCGACCACTGAACGTGGCGAGAAGCGATTCGATTGCGCCATCACCTGGTTCATCAGGCCGTTGATGCGTACCGCCTTGCCGCGTTTCGCCGACGCGAGCGCCTGCGCCACCACCGTTTTCGCATCCATGTAGGCGAATGACGGGAACGAGGAAGTCTCGACGCCGGCCGTGCCCTGGAATTCGGTGCGCGTAGGCCCCGGACATAGCGCCATTACCGTGACGCCCGCGCTTCGAACCTCGTGCGAGACGGCTTCCGAGAAATTCAACACAAATGCCTTGGTTGCCGCGTAGGTCGCCATATATGGGACCGGCTGGAAGCCCGCCGTGGACGCGACATTGATAATGGTGCCGCGGCGTCGCGTCACCATGCCTTCGATAAAGAGCCGCGTCAGCGAGACCAGCGAAGTGACATTGAGATTGATTTCCTCGATTTCGCGATCGAGCGGCAGTTTATGAAAAACGCCATGGGTGCCGAAGCCGGCATTGTTGACGAGGCATTCGATCTCGATGCCACGACTGGAAACCTGCTGATGTAATTTGCTTGCGGCATCGGGCAGGCCGAGATCGGAGGCGATCACTTCGACCTTAGAGGAGCCCAGCTTGATCGCTTCCGCCGCAACTGCCTTCAGGCGATCCTCGCGCCGCGCGGTCAGGACGAGATCGTAGTTTTCGCGAGCGAGTTGACGCGCGAACTCCTCGCCCAATCCGCTCGAGGCTCCGGTGATCAGCGCTGTTGCCATTGATTCTCCACGGTGCGGCGCCGACTTATGCGCGAGTGAGTTTCAGTTCCTTGCGAAAATACTCGATGCTGCGTGCGAGGCCGTCGCGCAGCGCAATCTTCGGCTCCCAGCCCAGATGCTTCTTCGCGAGCGTGATGTCGGGGCGCCGGCGCGTCGGATCATCGGCCCGGATTGGTTTGCGGACGATCTTCGAGGAGCTGCCGGTCATCTCGATGGTCAGCTTCGCCAATTCCTCGACGGTGAACTCGTCGGGATTGCCGATGTTCACGGGGCCGGTGAAGCCGGTCGGTGTGTTCATCATGCGCACGATCGCTTCGATGATGTCGTCGACGTATGCGAACGACCGGGTTGCGCTCCCGTCGCCGTAAAGCTCCAGCGGTTCGCCCTTGAGCGCGGCGACGCAGAAATTCGAAACCACTCGCCCGTCGTTAATCGCCATGCGCGGGCCGTAAGTATTAAAGATGCGTACGATCTTGATGTCGACGTTGTTCTGCCGATGGTAGTTCATCATCAGGCATTCGGCGACCCGCTTGCCTTCGTCGTAGCAGGAACGCTCGCCGTTCGGATTGACGTGGCCCCAGTATTCTTCTTTCTGCGGGTGCACCTCGGGATCGCCGTAGACCTCGCTGGTCGAGGTGAGCAGGATGCGCGCGCGCACCCGCTTCGCCATTCCAAGCGTATTGATGGTGCCGAGCACGCTCGTTTTGACGGTCTTCACCGGATTGTACTGGTAGTGCACCGGAGAAGCGGGGCAGGCGAGGTTATAGATCTGTTCGACTTCAAGCAGGATCGGCTCGACGATGTCGTGGCGGATGATTTCGAAGTTCTGGTAGTCGCGCAGATGGAGTATGTTCGCGCGCTTGCCGCTGAAGTAGTTGTCGAGGCAGATGACCTCGTGCCCGTCTTTGAGCAGACGTTCACATAGATGGGAACCGAGAAACCCGGCGCCGCCGGTAACGAGAATCCGCACCTGTGCCTCCTCGACGACCTAGCGTTTATTTTCGCGAACCAGATTCAGGACCGTCTCGATCACGTAACTCACGTCATCCGCGCTCATCGCCGCGTAAATCGGTAGTGACAGGCAGCGGCTGAAAATGTCCTCGGTCACCGGAAATTCGCCCGCGCGATAACCGTAAGTCTTCTGATAGAAGTCCATCGTGTGCAGCGGGATGCAATGCACCGAGGTGCCGACTCCGCGCTCACGCAGCATCTCCACAAACTGATTGCGCCCGACCTTCAGGCGCTCGGGACGCAGCCGCAGCACGTACAGATGCCACGCATGCTCGACGCCCGGTTCGACGTAGGGCACTTGCAAGGCGTCCTCGCTCTTGAAGGCCTCGCTGAAAGCGCGCGCCACTTCCGTGCGGCGCTTCATGAACTGGTCGCATTTCTTGATCTGAGCGAGGCCGATCGCTGCGTGTACATCGGACAGATTGTACTTGAAGCCGGTGTCGTGGATTTCATAGAACCACGAGCCGGTCTTGTCGTAGCGCTTCCACGCATCCTTGTTCATGCCGTGGAGGCTGGCGATCTGGATTTTCTCCGCCAGCGCGGCATCTTCGGTCATGATGGCGCCGCCCTCGGCGGTGGTGATGTTCTTGGTCGCATAGAAGCTGAAGCAGGTGAGATCGCCGATGGTGCCGATCCGCGTCATCCCGCGCCCTTCCATGTGACGCGCCGCGCCGATCGCATGGGCCGCGTCTTCGACGGTTTTCAGATTGTGCCGCCGCGCAATGGCGAGGATGCGATCCATGTCGCAGGGCTGCCCGGCAAAATGCACCGGCTCGATCGCCTTCACGCGCTTGTACCGGCCGCTTTCCAGCGCCTCTTCGATGCGCGCCGGATTGATGTTGAAGGTGCCGGGGTCAACATCGACGAAAACCGGCTTCGCGCCGAGATATCCCAGGACCTCGGCGGTTGCGGTAAAGGTGAACGGCGTGGTGATAACTTCGTCGCCCGGGCCGATGCCGAGTGCCCATAGCGCCAGATGCAGCGCGCCGGTGCAGTGCGAAACTGCCAGCGCGTGCTTCGCGCCGACATACTGCGCCAGCTCGGTTTCGAAACGTTTGGCCTTGGGGCCGGTGGTGATCCATCCCGAGCGCAGAGATTCGATAACCTCGTGCTCCTCCTCGGGACCAATCGAAGGACGAAAAAAGGGAACTTCTCGCATTTATGGTGTCGTGATGTTGGTATCGAATCGCTCAGCCGATTCGGTTGGTTTCATCGAGTATAAGGGACAAGGCAAAACGGGGAGCAAGGTAGGTCTTGATGAGACGCGGGGGCGCGGTGGCGGTCGGCGGTGGTGCTCGGATGGTATGCGCTTGGCGCTCGCGGTGTTGCATCCGCTTGCCAACGGTCCGGTCGCGGATAGCTGGATTTATGCCGAATCGGTCCGCTGGTTTCGCGCTAGCGGCGAGTTCCGCTTCCCCGGGTACACCGAGACGATGCCGGTGGCGCAGATCCTCTATGGCGCCGGATGGGGAGCGATCTTCGGGACCGGCGCAGTCTCACTCGACCTCGCCAATACAGCCCTCAGTATCGTTGCAGCACTCCTTTTGTATGCGCTCGCGCATCCGATGCGGCGCGCGCTCGTGGCAGGCGCTCGCGGCTGCCGGAATGCTCATCTGCAATCCTTGCTACCTGTTCCTCAGCTTCTCATTCATGAGTGAGATCGGATTTCTCGCGGCCTTAGTCGGCGCCCATCTGGCTTTTGCAAATGCGGAAAGCGAAAGACAAGCGGTCTACTTGTGGCTGGCGGCGCTGTTGGGCGTGATCGCCTTCGCGGTGCGGCCATTCGGCGGGGCCGTAACCCTCGGCTCGATCGGTGCGGTCCTTCTTTATGATACGAGGCGGCCGCGAGTCACCGGGACAGGCCTGGCATCCAAGCTGACGCCATTCGCGTTCGCAATCGTCGGATGTGCGCTCATCTGGATTTGGCTGACCGTCCTGAGACCACCGCCGTGGAAGCTCGCGCAGCGGGCGGCGAACTTTGCCCACATCTTCGAAGTACCGATACGGGAATACCTGCGGATGGGTGTATTGGGGCCGCTGCTCTACCTCGGCATCGTTTTGAGTCCGCTGGCACTGCTGAGGGTCTGTGCGAAAGACTCCGGTCGGGCGCTCGCACTCGGAGGCGGTATCTTCATCGTGACGGTGCTCCTCGTGCGCTTCGGGATTCCATATCCCTCGACGCCGGAGATGAGTTGCTTCGGTGGATGGTCGAATGCACTTATCCTGCGCGGGATGTCGAACCGCTTCGAATGGCAGGACGGATGGCGCTATGTGCTCATGCTGTTGGGGAGCATCGGCGGGGCGGGGCTGATATTCGCTACCATCGATGTGATTCCGAGCTTAACGCGGGCCTCGGCAGCGGTGCTACTGACTGCCGCAATCTATTGGGCCGCGATGATCCCGCTCTGGTTTTTCAACGATCGCTATTTTCTGATCCTTGTTCCGGCGGGCGCCTTAATTCTTGCGCTAGCACCATTGCCCCAAGAGCTTCCCTCCAGGGTGACTGCGCTCGCGATGACGATGGCGATGGGTTTGATGTCATTGGGCGGCGTCTATTCCTATCAGCGCGGTCTCGCCGCGGTGCTTGCCGCGCGCGACATGCTGGAAAGCCACGGCATCAGCCGAGCCTCTATCGATGCGGGTTATGAGCTCAACGGGTTGGATCTTTATCGATTCGCGCGTGAGAGTGGCGAGTCTGCATCGGAGGCTGCGCAGATTCCGATGATCACTTCGGCGGAAGTTGAGGACTACACTATCGCGGCGCTGCCGTTTCCCGGCACTGAGATCATTGGAACGATTTCGCGACCAGGACCTTTCGGAATTGCTTCGCGACCGCTCTATGTGCTGCGGCGCTTGCCCTAGAGGATACATGGAGTCGCCCGCTGGACAGACACCGACACGGTCGGCAGAATTTCGCGCGATGGCCGACGAAAAACTTCAACCTGGTCCCGCCACCAACGAGGCGCTCGAAGACCAAATCCTCCCGCTTCGAAAACGCCCTTTCGATCTCGTCTTCATCGCTTTCTTCGTAATCAACCTCGGCTTCATTACCTACATCGTCGACCTCGAGCAACTGGTCATCGAGGATCCCGCGAAATTCACCTATCCGCTGTGGCCGCCGGCGCGGCTGGTAGATCTGGTGCATTGGTGGGGTCACAACTTTGACCCGGTGCTGATGGCGCGGCCGGCCTGGTGGAAGGCCACAATCTGGATCGATGCGCTCCTATTCGGGCCGTTCTACGCGGTGGCGCTCTACGCTTTTGTCAAAGGGCGCGAATGGATCCGGTTGCCGAGCGTGATCTGGGCCTCGGTGATGCTGACCAACGTGACGATCATCTTGTCAGAGGAGACGTGGGGAACCCATGCCACGCCGAGGCTTGGGATGGTGCTGTTCGCTAACGCGTCATGGGTGCTGGTGCCGCTGGCGTTGATTGCCAGAATGTGGAGAGAGCGACCGTTCGCCGCATAGGCGCCGCCGAGGCGGCATTTTCTGCGCGATGCTGCCCTAAGGTGCGGAGTAACTCGTAGTCAGACCGGATTCATCGGGAGCCGGACCCGGCATCACATAGGTGGGTATGCCGGTCTGCGCGACGACCGCGTTCTCAAGCTTCTTCCAGTCGATCTCATCCTCGAGGCCCTTTTGCTGAACCAGATCGCGCGCGAGGCTCCATAGCCCTGGATACTTCCCGTAGAGGTCGGTATGGACTTCGACGTAGAGCGCATCGCCACGCCATCCAAACTTTATCGGCTGATAGACGATCGCTCCGGGCGTTCCAACTTTGGTTTTGTGGAACAGCCGGTCGATGTCTTCGGGATAAAGCCTGATACATCCGTGGCTGACTTCCATGCCGACGCCCCATGGCACATTGGTCCCATGAATGCCGTACTCGGGCAATGACAGATCGAGTTTGTAATGACCAAGCGGATTGTCGTCGTCGCCGCCCGGAATCGACGTGCTCAGCCTCGCCATCGCGCTCGAGGTGCTCCTTGTAAATGTCGTCGGGAACCACCCAGGTCGGATCCTTCACCTTGGCGGTGACGCGAAACGCGCCGACCGGAGTCTTCCAGTCGAATCTGCCTAGCCCAACCGGGAAAGTGTAAACGACCTCCGCCATCGAGCCGCCGCCGCTGACGTATGTCCCTTATGCTTGTGCGATTTCGAGATGGTGGTCGCTTCGGTAGTGGGGGCAGCTTCCGGTTCAGGCGCCGCTTCCGGCGCAGGAGCCGGCTTCGGCTCGGGCTCATCGGGAGCCTCGATGATTTCGGTATCGACGATCTTCTTGAACTCGCCGGGAGTGACGCCTTCCTTCTTCATCTTCCCGCGATGGGGCGAAGGGCCGGTGGTCGGCGACGGATAGTAATAGTAAAGGCGCATCTCGGGAATATTGAGGACCAATCCGACGCGCGGGGTATCCGGCAGTATATGCTCATCAGTCAGTATGACCTTGCTGCCGACCGGAGGCGCCCACCAGTCCATATGGTCATTGGCGTCGGAAATTTCCTTCGCGCTCAACCCGAACCATCGCCCGACATCGAGCAGGGTATCGCCCTTTTGAATTTGGTAATCGACGAGATTGCCGATGATGTTGTCGCGGCCCTGCGGCACCGGATACGCGAACAGCGGGCGATGCTCGAATTCATCCTCGTTCCAGGCGCGAGCCAGCGAAGGCGCCACTGCGGCGACTATCAGCAGGCAAACGAAAACGGCGAAATTCCGATTCGAGATAGATATTCTCTTCAATCTAGTGCGAACAGCCGCCAGCCCGCGGGCCTTCCGAATCTTCCAGGGATGGGACTGCCCTCCACTAAAATGATAAGGATTCCGGCTTGCGCGGAGCAACTTTGGTTAGACGGGACGCAGATTCGCAAACTTCAGGACCAGCAGCTTGACGCCACCGCGATCGAAATTGATCCAGACCTTCGCGGTATCGCCGCGCCCCTCGCGCTTGCGGATGGCGCCGCGGCCGAAAGTCGGATGCATCACCTGCGCGCCGACGCCGAGGCCGCCAGCCGCCAATTCCTCTTCGGGTAACTGCGATTCGCTGTAATCGACGTAGCGTTCATTGCCCGCAGGCATGCCGATGAAGGGCGTCGAGGCGGCGGTTCCTCGGGCGCGATCCGGCGCAGCAAATCCTGCTTGATTTCAGCCAGAAAGCGCGATGGCCGAGGCTCATTGCGCTGGCCATATAGCTCTCTCGACAGCGTGTTGGTGAGATAAAACAGCTGCCGCGCGCGGGTCATGCCGACATAGCAGAGCCGCCGTTCCTCCTCGATATTCTCGCCGTTGTTTTCATTGGAGCGCTGATGCGGAAACAGCCCTTCCTCCATCCCCGCGATAAACACCACCGGATATTCCAGCCCCTTCGAGGTATGCAGCGTCATCAGCGCGACCCTGCCTCCCTCGCCGTATGACCGCATCGGCATCGCTGATCAGCGCGACACGTTCCAGGTATTCCGTCATGCCGCCATTGTGCTGGTTGTCGAATTCGCCCGCACCCGCAAGCAGCTCGGCGACGTTTTGGCGGCGCTGCTGCCGTCAGGCAGCCCTTCGAGATACGAGATGAAACCCGAGCGCACAATTATCTCGTCGAGAATTGCCGCGCACCGACATTTCGGGAGCGCGCGAGATGAGATCGTGCAGCCATAAGTAGAGCGCGCCGGCCGCCTTCGCGATGCGCAGGGCGACGTCGCGAGCGGTTTCCATTCGGCCCATCGACTCGAGCATCGTGATGTTTTCGTGCGCGGCCATCTCCTTCATCACTTCGATAGTGCGGGCGCCGATCCCGCGCGGCGGCACCCCCAGCATCCGCTCCAGACTGACCGCATCGGCAGGATTCGCGATCACTTGCAGGTAGGCGAGCAGATCGCGAATTTCCTTGAGCTCATAAAATCGATGGCCGCCGACGACGAAGTAGGGGAGCCGGCGGCGCACCAGCGCCTCTTCGATGATGCGCGACTGCGCGTTGACCCGATAGAAGACCACCACATCGGCGGGACGAAATTGTGCCTCGATCAACGAGGCGATCTCGCGCGCGATAAAGTCAGCTTCGTCGCGCTCGGTCATCGCGGTGAAATAGGTGACCTTTTCGCCGCCCTCGTTTTCAGTCCAGAGAGTTTTTTCCTTGCGCTCGCGATTATGCGAAATGACCCCGCCCGCCGCGGCAAGAATCGTCTTGGTCGAACGGTAATTCTGTTCCAACTTGAAAATTTGCGCATTGGGAAAGTCGTGCTCGAAATCCAGAATGTTGCGGATGTCGGCGCCGCGCCATTTATAGATCGATTGATCCTCGTCGCCGACCACGCACATATTTCCGCTCCGCGCCGACAGCATCCTGCACCAGCAGATATTGGACGCGATTGGTATCCTGGTACTCATCCACCATCAGATGTGCCGCGCGCCGCTGATATTTTTCGAGAATCGCGGGATGGTCGCGAAATAGTTCGTAGGTCAGGAGCTGCAAATCGCTGAAGTCCATCGCGTTGATAGCGCGCAGGCGCTCGCGATACAGCCGATAGATGTGCGCGATGGCGTTGTCGCGGCCGGTCTCGGCGCGGGCGGCAAGTTCAGTCGGCGAAATCGCCTCGTTCTTGGCCTGCTCGATTCGCGCGCGCGCCAGCTCGGGCGCGGGAGAATCCGCCAGCGCGGCTTCCTCGATGACGTCGCGGATCACCGACATCGAATCGCCCTCATCGAGAATGGAATAATTTTGCTTGTAGCCGACCGAACCCGCCTCGGGGCGCAAAATCCGAGCGCACGCCGAATGAAAAGTGCTGACCCATGGCGCCTGGGCGCCCTCTATGAGCGCGGCGACGCGCTCACGCATTTCGCCCGCGGCCTTGTTGGTGAAGGTTACCGCCAGCACCTCGCGCGGATCGACGTTGCGCTCGCCGAGCAGGTGGGCGATACGATAGGTGATCGCGCGGGTTTTACCGGAGCCGGCGCCGGCCAGAATCAGTATCGGGCCATCGGGCGCCAGAACCGCGGCGCGTTGATCGGGATTTAAAACGTCGAGATCTAATCTCACTACGGGATCCTAAATATGGCTGCTGCTTCAACTTCTCTCCCTCGAAGTGTCCGCTTTCGCATCCCTCCTGCCAGGGAGAGGCGGCGCCATTGCGCCGAGGGCATCGGAAGTATCAAATGACCGCGCCGTCGAACTGCAAAGGTTGTCAGGATACAGGCTTCGATTCCGGGATCAAACTCATTCTGTGGATTCGCGAGTCACGAGCTAAGACAATGATCGAAACTCGCGCTAGCCGCGCCTCCGTCGAAAATCTAACGTGGCGAAGTACGAACCTCGCGACAAATATTATCGCAAAGCGCGCGAGCAGGGATTGCCTTCGCGCGCGGCGTTTAAAATCGAAGAGCTGCTCGGCGGATCAAGTTGCCTCCCGACGCGCGCGTGATCGATCTCGGATGCGCTCCCGGAGGATGGCTCGCGATCCTCGGCGGTGCGGTCGGACGCAACGGCCGCGTGATCGGGATCGATTTGGCGCCATGCGGAAACTTCGGCGCAATCGGTCCAATCGATGATCGCCGACATTCGCGACGCGAAGCTTGCGGACCTTCTCAAGGAAAAACTCGGCCGTCCCGCCGATCTCGTCACCAGCGATCTCTCGCCGAAGCTCACCGGCATCCGCGAGCACGACGAGGCGCAATTTGACGAGTTGATCGATGCCGCACTCGCGATCGCGTCGGCACGCTTAAGCCGGGCGGCGTGATGATCGCGAAGCTGTTCATGGGCGGCGCATTCAAGGACATCGTCGCGCGCTTCGAGAAGCATTTTGCGAGCGTCGATGTGACCAAGGTGAAAGCAACGCGCCCGGGATCATCCGAGCTGTACGTCATCGCGCGCGGCCTCCGCGAACCGGCTTAACGCCCGGCTCCCTCCGACGACATTCGATAGAAACCGGTTTCAGATCTTCGCCTGGCAGCGCTGTCTTTCTCCTTCCCTTTAAGTACAGCTTTGTTTTATCTACTAATAGTAGGGCGAAGAAAAGTTAAGTGGGTCCTGCTGAACGCTGCTTAGCAGCGATTCTATCATAAAGTTAGCGAATATGTCGCGGTCGGGCATAATTACCATCCTCTTCACTGATATCGTCAATTCGACCGTGCATCTTACGAACGCCGGCGATGAAGCCGGGGCACACCTGTTCCGAGCTCATCACAAGCTGATGACCGATACCATCAAGGCTTCGGGAGGGGAGGAATTGCAGTGGATGGGGGACGGACTGCTGGCGGCGTTTGGATTGGCCGCGGATGCTGTCAGATGTGCGATCGCAATGCAGCAGGCTACCGGTCGGCCACTCGCCGGTACGCGGATGGAGATTCGCATCGGGATTCACACTGGAGAGGTGCTCCGCCGTGAAAACGGATATTTCGGAACGCCGTTGGTGATTGCACGACGCCTGTGCGACAAGGCCGGGGCCGGACAAATCCTGTGCAGCACGCTGATTGCTTCCCTGCTGATGTTCTCGTCAGACGTTCAGCTTTCACGGACTTGGCAAATTCGACTTGAAGGGTATTTCGACGCCGGTGGAAGTTTGCGAAGTCGCATTCCAGCGGCATGACCCCGCCGCGCTTCTAAAGCGCATGCCCTTCGTCGGACGAACTGAACAACTCGACCGGCTGACGAACAAACTCGAGGGCGCCAGCAAGGGACATGGCTCAGTGGCGATGCTCGTGGGGGAAGCGGGAATCGGCAAGACCCGCATGATTGAGGAGTTCGTTGACCGGGCCCAGCACCACGGTGCGCGGGTCTTGCGCGGTAATTGCTACGCCGGCGAATGGCATAGGCCCTACTGTCCCTTCGCAGAAATACTGATGGCCTTCGCTACTCCGCGAGGGTGCTCAACAACTCAGCGCAATGGTAGTCGGCGGCACGGCCGGTGCTCTCATTCGGATCGCACCAGGGCTTGGGAGTTTCCTCGAAAACACCGTTGAAGCGCGCGGGCTCGACGTGGATGAGGAGCGCCAACGCATGCTGGATGCCGTCGGCCGGTTCCTTGTCGCGGCCTCCGAGCGAGCACCGCTGGTACTCGTGCTGGATGATCTGCACTGGGCGGACGCTGGGACGGCGGCGATGATCAGCCACCTCGCGCGGCTGACAGACTCCCACCGGATTTTCGTGCTCGGCGCTTATCGTGACTCGGAGATTGATCGCAGGCATCCGCTCGGGCCTGTGCTGGCCTCGCTACGGCGACTCCCGGATTTCGAGAGTGTCGTGCTGGAAGGTCTGACCACTGACGACATCCAGGAAATGCTCAATACGATCGGCGCTGAAGGAGCCCCCTAGGCATTGGTTAAGGCCGTCGGAAGGAGACCAACGGGAATCCGTTTTTCATTCGCGAAGTGCTCCTCTATCTGCGGGAGAGCGGTAAGATCCTGAGCGAGGGTCAAAGTTGGCTCGCGAAATTCAGCCTCGAGGAACTCGATATCCCGCAAGGCATCAAAGAGTTAGTCGAGCAGAGGCTGGAGCGCCTCTCCGATGATGCTAACCGTCTGCTGGTAGTCGCCAGCGCTTTCAAAGAAGCTTGCGTATTCTCGGTTGCGGCCCGGGTGGCAGGCCTCGACGAAGACGCGGCACTGAATGCGTTAGATGAAGCTATCAGCGCGCAGCTGCTGCATCCGACCGCCGACCCAGAGACCTTTGAGTTCACCCACGCAATTATCCGGCACACTCTCTACTCCAGCCTCAACCCTGCCCGGCGCATCCGGCTGCATCGGAAAATTGCCGAAACGATGGAGGGTACCTGGGGTGAGCGTGCCGCCGAACATGCCGCCGATGTCGCCTACCATTTCTGGCGCGCAGGTACTGCGGCGGGAAATACTCGCGGCGTCGAGTACGCGATCGCCGCCGCGGACAATGCCGAAGCTGCTTACGCGTATGACGAAGTGGTCGCGTTCCTGCGCATCGCGCTGGAACTCTTGCCGGAGTCCGACCAGCGCAGGAGAGCGGTCATGGCCCGCCTCGGCACGGCGCTCGTCTGGACTGCGGAGCGCGATCAAGCAGCGAAAGTGGTGCTCGAAGCGGGTGAGCTGATCGCCAAAGCCGAGGGCGACACTGCGGCGGTGGATTACCTGGAAGCGGCCGCATCGGCCATGTATGGCGCCGGGCTCAGACGCGAGCCGTGGGAGATCGCGAAAGTGGCGCTTGGTATGATCGGGGACCGCCGCGATGTGGTCTGGGCCAGCCTGAAGGATTTGGACTTGATGCGCGAAGAGGCCGAGGATGGCAGCAATCCGGGAATCCGCACCGACACCCCCGGCCAGCGCGAATTGCGCAGCTTTCTGCGCTCGATTCCGCGCGAGCAGATTGCGACGCGGGATCTTCCGCCATCGTACCAAAATCGCGAAGAGGTCATTCAGGATCCCCTGGCGACGCCGGTTGCGCTTCTGTTCCTCGCGGCCGATTGCCGGCGCTGCTTGCCGCTTTGGCGGTCCGCCGCCGCGCGGGCAGAACAGCAGGGTCGCATCGCGCGCGCCGCACGATTGTGGGCAGATGCGATGGCTTGCCACGTCGCGCTGGGGGAATTTGCCGAGGCCCGTGCGGCATGCGATCGGTCGCTCGCGCTAACCGCTCGCGCGGTCGGCCTCGGCTCGCATTTCGTCAACATGGATTTAATGGGCGCGCGACACGATTTGCGCATCGCGCTCGACGAAGGCTGGCAAGACGCTTTTCAAGATGGCACCAGCGAATTGTTTTTCGAGCCCAAACCTGAGCAGAACTGGGCTTTCGCGATGACGTGCAGCAACGGCGCCTATCTCGCGGCTCGAACCAACATTCCGGACACCGCGATCCAATTGCTCGGCATGTTGCCCCGCGCACTTGACCGCGGCGCGCCGTGGGAAGCCTCCTACAGCGCGATAGCGTGCGACGCTGCTGCCGTCCTTTGGTACACGAACCACACTGATTTTATCGACGAAATTGAACGCTCAATCAGGGAAAAAGTTTTGCCGACCGATTTTCGATGGCCGATGCGCGACGCGCGGCTGGCGCTCGGCCGGCTTTGCGCCTTGCGCAATCGGTATGATGAGGCGGCTGCGTGGTTTGACCGTGCTCGTGGGATCCTCGACGAGGCAGGCGCCCGGCCACTGCGAGCGATCGTTGACTATGACGAAGCTCTGATGTTGACGCGGCGAGGGGAGGCAAAAGAGCGCGCCCGGGAGTTGCTCAGCGCTGCGACGCAGCAGTTTCGCGCGCTATCCATGAATGGATGGGTTGCGCGAGCAGAGGAAACATTGCTCGTCTCTAATCCAGGAATCGGGGCCGCATAGCACACGTCCGATTCCAGGTGCGCGGTGCAGCGACGCCCCGCTTTTTCTGACTTAATGTTGAGGGCCGCGATTTGCCTTTACATTTCTTTTAGCTATATTTTTTTGCAATCGGTTAAAATAACGCAATGGCGGCAGATTAGCCTTTTAGGCGAAAGCAACGGCTTATGGTCAGCAGAACTGGGCGATTCATCGGAATTGTTGTCCTATTGATCACATTCGCACCCCAAGTCGGCGCGGCCGATTCGGTCATCGGTCTTACCAACGAAACCTTCATTCAATTTCTGGTGACCCAGGCAGGTACCAGCAGCACGGTTTCTGACGCTGGGCCGCTGATCGCGGAGAACTGCAATCCTGACAATACTTCGTTTGACCCGGTAGCGACCGAAACGCCCGTCGATGCCAATGACGTGCCGGTCCAGAACACCTATTTCGAATGGACCGGCGGAACCGGTTACACGGTGCTCATCGGCACCTGTTCGGTGGTCAACAGCGGGCAAAGTAACTTTTTCTCATTCGCGATTCCGATCGAATTCGAGCAGGCGGGGAGCACAAACAAGATGCCCGTCACCGCGCAGATCACGACCTCGTTACCTTCGTCTTGCCAAGTCAAGACCAACTATGGGGTGGTCAATTCGCAAACCCCGAGTCTCGCCACCGTGCAGGAGAACCTCTCGGTATACGCGTTGGAAAATCCTAGCGAGACCGGCCTGTCTGCCAACCAGATTCCGGCGGTCGGGATCGATATCCAGGGCTTCTACAATGGATTCACGGTCGACAAGTGGTCCTACGGATCCGGAGGATGCTGTGGCGGCGCGCCGTTCCTCATTCGAGTAATGTGTTCCACCCTCGCGCATTTCCAGACCAACGCATAATGAAAAATCGAAGAGCCGCGATACTCCGAGTTGCTCTTGCGTTGTATGGGGCGATGCTTCTGGCCGGGAGCCCGGCGGATGCTTATCAAACCTTACAGATCGCGCTCTACAACGTGACCAATGATCAGATCACCGTTACCTGGCCGGCGTACAACACCAGCGATCCGAACAGTGAAATCGATCCCTTTGAACAGGCGGTAACCGGATCCCAGATGCTCTTTCTGGGGCAGGCGCTGATACCCACCGAATCGAGTGATGAGAACTCGTCATTCCTGGTCGGTATTCAGGACGCCACCAGCGGCGTCAACCTGGAATTCTCGATCAGCGCCACCTCCTGCCAATATGACGGCTATACTTGGGCGCTCTCCAATTACCTCGCATTTTGCGACTCCGGCACGTCTCAGAATTCCAGCTTGATGGACGGAACGAATCAACTTTCCTACGACGTAAATGCCGACAACATGCAGGTGTGCCTCAAAGGAAATCCTGCTTCCGGAATCAACAATAGTGTCAACTATAATGTCGGCATAACCCAGACCGATCCTCCCTCGAGCAGCGAAGCAAAGTGCTATGAGCCCTCGGGTAGCTGGGTGCCCGAATGGTTCCCGACCATGAACGTACCCGACAATGCTTTCGGCTCGAATGCCCAGTACTACATCGCGCTTGGGTCTTACGCTCCCAATGCGGGCCCGGCGATAACCAGCCAGGCCTTCGTCGGGCTCTCGCCGACTGCCGTGAGTCCGTGTATCGGCAGTATGTGCAACATACCCAATGACGTCGAGAACTGGCCATTGACGATTTATTACTACGGAACTACGGGAAGTAATCCCGGCTCCTTCTTTCCCGGATTTCAGTACAACAGCACCGCTACGCCATCATCGAGCGATCCGCTGATTCTGTGGAACTCCGAACCGAGCGTTAATGCCTGGGGGCAGGGAGCGATTAATGTCCCATCTTACCTGAGCAACTACGGCAACGCGGGAAGCGAGGACACCTATATCCCTATCGCTAACAGCTTTCCCAACATGGCAAATATCCCGATGCCCTGTTGGCCCACCTTCAGCACCAGCGACCAGGCAGTGTGTAACGGCGAACCGCTTTTTACCGAAACGCAGCCTATCGAACAGCCATCGGCGAAGTCTTTGAGCGCTATCGAGTCGGGAGTGAACTTCGCGGCTTCACTGATCGTCATCTTCTCGGTTTTCTGACGTCAGCCATGCATATGCGATTGATTAAAGGCCTGTCAGTCATCGCTACCTTGTTAATTCTTGGTGGCATGTTCGGATGCGGTGGATCCGATGAGTCAAACAGCTCTTTCAATGGAATCAATCAGACCTACGTCCTTGCGAGTGGCAATCGCAAGCTGCAGCTCCAGGGAAAGACAGGTAGCTATACGGCGGCTACGTTCGCCGGGGTCAATACGATGGCGGTTTCCCTGAAGGAGCACACCATCAGTATCGGTGGCCAATCGCTGCCGTACCTCGCCGACCACAATCTATTTCAAGGTGGCGGCTTCGTCGGTTACGCGGACGACGCGGTGATTGATGATCCTGCCAAGGTAGCGGGTACCTTTAACACTCTAACCGGTGCGAATTTTCTCGGGCAACTGACTATCGGTTCTGATGATAAATTCGCCTGGTGCCAGCGCGGCAACTTCAATGGCAGTGGCGGCTGCACCGATGGCAGCGTGCCGATAGCGGGACCAATAGTTCTGCTGCCCAAAGTGGGTTTCAAATTCTCCGGCATCGCGGGAAACTATGCGGTCTATCAGCAAGGCGCGGCCGGCGCCATTTTTCCGGTCGACAATCGCGGACTGAACCTCAAGGCGTTAAGTCAAGCGACGACCGTCCCGCGAGGAACGTTTTCGCAATGCCTGATAAGTGCCGGCGCTAATCATGTTGCCAAGTTGAGCTTTTCCGATGGTAGCAAGCTGACCATCGAGGGCGTTCGAAATTTCAGCGGTACCTACAGCTACAGTTACGTCAATGGCGCGATAAGTTTTTCCTCGAGCGCCTGCCGCAACGGCACCTGCACCGGCATCTATAACGACGAACTCAGCCTGGTTTATCTGGCGCAGGTTGGCAATGCCATCTTTTTCAAGCGCTGATCTATCTCGCTGAAACTGCGTGGGCTGACGGAGGTCCAGACTTGGGCTCAAAGTCACGCCGGTCCGTCGCGCGCAAATCGTAGCTCCCAATCCGAAACTTTTGCGGTGCCGCGGCGTCTAAAAAATCGAGACGCAGGGCGATCATTCTTGGCGAATTTAGAGATGCTTCAATATGCTTAAATTGCTACGATAATGCGGCATTAGATGTTCGAGTTCGATAAATACGATCCCAGGCTGCATCGCGAGAAACCGGCGACCTTGGTGCGGCAATATTCGCCGGCTGACGACGTCGATGAGATCGCATTCCTCCACTGGGGCGAGCATTGCGTCGAATGCGCCGCGCCGGCTTGCTATTCGAGTTGCGACCTCTATCAGCCGCGCTCCGATTTGCGATGCCGCCGGTTCGCCTTCGGCGCCTTCAAGAATCCATCTTTCAAATCGCTGCGCGGTTACGGGGTCGAAGTTTCCTTCAAAAAATGGGCGAAGATCGAAGCCTTCGGCGATACCGCGATTCATCCGGTCGACTCGGTCCTGCGCTGGGAGCGAATGGTCGAGGCTGGCGCTCCGATCGCGAACGTCGTTGGCCATCTGGTCAAGCGCGCGACCGGCAAACGCATCTGGGACGAGCTGTCCTACACGGCGACGGAAAAACTTACCCGGCGGCTGAACTGGCGCGGGAGTAACGGTCCGCAGGCGGAGGCATTTCTCCTCGAAGTATATAATCCGACCGAAAGCGAGATTCGCCTGCAGGTAATCTTCGGGGTTTCGATCGATGACGTAACCCGTAGCGGCCAGCAGCCGCCGCTGGTGCCCCCCTCGATCAATACGGTTGCGTTGCCGCCTGGCTATTCGCGCCACGAGATCGGAGCGCAAGCGTTCCGTCACATTCTCGGTCGCGGAGTGCCGTTCAAGATCACGATGGTGCCCGAGGCCGACGGAAATGGCCGGCTGGTTTTCCTGAGCGCCGACTTGGTGCGCTTCAAGCCGCGGACCGCCGCGAGAGCTGATGCACGCAAAATCAAATGCGTGGTATGGGACCTCGACAACACGCTGTGGAAGGGGACGCTGGTTGAAGGTGACGACGTCACGCTGAATCCTGGAATCCTCGAGCTTGCTGAAATATCTGGATGAGCGCGGGATTCTACTCAGCGTGGTGAGCAAAAACGATTTCGATCCCGCGTGGAAGAAACTGCAGGAACTCGGCGTCGCTGACTGCTTTCTCTATCCGCAAATCGATTGGCTCCCCAAAAGCCAAAAGATCAAGAACATCGCGAAGCGGCTCAACATCGGTATCGATACCTTGGCCTTTATCGACGACAAACAGTTCGAGCTCGACGAAGTTGCGAGCGTGATCCCCGAACTGCTGCCGATCAACGCTACTCAAATCGCTTCGTTGAGGTCAGATCCGCGCTTCCAGGGAAGCGTCACCGAGGAATCGCGGCAGCGCCGCAAGATGTACCGGGAGCAGATGACGCGCGAGAACGAGGAGCAGGGATTCGGCAACGACTATCTCAGCTTCCTTGCCTCATGCGGTATCGAACTGGAAATCGGCGGCTACTTGGAACACGATGCCGAGCGCGTCGCGGAGCTCGTGCAGCGGACCAATCAGCTCAATTTTTCGGGGCGCAAATACTCGCGCGAGGAGCTGAATGAGATCATCGCGAATCCGACGCTAGGCAAGTACGTTCTGCGTGTAAGCGACAAGTATGGAACATATGGCACCGTCGGCTTTTGCCTGGTGAAGGATAAACCCGACACGGTCGAGGTGCTCGACTTCATGCTCTCATGCCGGGTGCAATCGAAATTCATCGAGCAGGCGCTCTTCAGCCATCTGCTCGAGCATCACAATCCCGGTGGCGCGAAGGCGATTTGGGTAAACTTCCAAAAAACCGATCGCAACACGCCGGCGCATAATGTGTTGTGCGCGATCGGCTTCCAGCCATGCGAGACCAACGACGGTGGCACGGGCAAAGGAATGATTCTCCAGACCGTCGAGCCGCTGAAATGTGATTTCATCACCGTGCGATGTTCCGCACCTGAGGGCGCGATCGCATACGACGAAGACGCCGCCGCCATCAACGCCGAAGCGAGAGCCTCGACTAACGGCTTCCATGGCTGAACCGCGCAACAGCTATCCGCGATGTGACGGATGCGGAGTCGCCGCGCCTCGTCTCGCGCTTGATGAAGTTTCCATTAGATCGGCGTTTTACCTAGTCTCGGAGAGTTGGCGCGCGATACTTCGGCTCTTCGGAAAAAAACCGCCGCCGACAGGCGGTCGTCATCTACTACCATCACGTGCCGGCGGATCAACGCGCCAGCGCTTTGCGCGCCAACTCGACCACTGATCCGATGGACCAAGCCCTTGCGCGCCGATCAAAAGGCAGCCGCTCCGACCCAACGGCCGCTACTCGATGGTTACTGCCGACGACGGATGGAAGAGTTTTGCTGATAACGCGGTGCCCGAACTGATCCGCCGCAACATTCCGGTGACGATATTTGCCATTTCGCGAGCGGCTCGGCAGAGTGTCGACGGTGATCACCTTCGATCGCCTGGTCACCGAGATGAGTTGTGCGGCCTAGATGCAGATCTGTCACCATTGGATCGCATACCGCGAACCCATGCGGTGATGAGCAGATTGGACGGTTCAAGCACGCGATCCGCGAGCTTCGCGAATCACGTGAACAACTTCGGGCGATCCTTGGCCGACGATGTTACGATGTTTTGCTTTCCTTACGGCGAGTATCGCGAGGATCTGATATCGACCTGCCGTGAGGCGGGCTACGATCGGGTTTTCACCTGTGTGCCCGAGCCGGCGAATCCGACGGAGTTCGTCGCTCGGAAGGGTGCGCGTCGATCCTGAACGACTGGCGCTTGGAGTTCCATCTCAAGCTGATGGGCGCGTATCGATGGGTGCCGATGGCGATTGCGCTGAAGCGAAGATCCTCGCAACGATTCGGGAAGGCCTCGCGTGCCGAACGATCCTCCGCAATTCCCACCGCATGCAATCCGAACTTAGTTTCGCCGTTGGTGATTCCCCGCAGTGATGCCGGCGTGCGCGGAAATCAGCGGCGACGGTCGACGGCACCTGAAATTGCCGCTGGCCAGGATCGGTCCACATCGGCTCGGCGGCGATATGCGTCCGACATGGCCGGCCGTTCGCCATGCCGCGAAAACCATAGGGCTGATTGTCGAGGATAAAAACCGAGTTCGGCGCCCATACGTTGTGCGCGAAGTCGCCGCCCTGCTTGGCATCGACACGGCGTGCTTGGTGTCTGCGATCGCGTTGTATTGCACCGTCGCCGGATGAATCAGGTACAGGCCGCTGAAGACGTTGTAAATCGAGTTGTTTAAAATGCGCGCGCCGGTGCTGTCCACATCGATTTGGATTCCGGACCCGCGTCCCGGCCACGTCCCGGGAACATTATAAACGATGTTGTTCTCGATAAGCCCGCCCGCGGCAGTATTCCTGGTAAATCGCATTGGTGTCGTAGCTGTCGTGCACGACGTTGCCGCGCACGATATCGTCCTTGGAATTTTTCATGTCGATGCCCGAGTGGTTGAACTCGCTCACATCGTTGTCGAGTATCTGCGCGTTATCGGCGGCCTGGCTGTTGATCCCGTTACCATGATTTCCGGTGAAGGAGATCCGGTTGTGTTGGAAAATCGGCGCGGTTGGCATCTCCACATGCTGCGAGTAGTGGATCCCGTTGTGGTAACTGCCATCGTCGATTGGCCGGTCCCGATCTGCGTTACAATGCAGTTGCGCACCACGATGCCGCTGAATCCACTCGCCACCCGTATCGTTGCTGAAGAAGTATAGTCCCCCGCCGGCGGTGCGCTCGAAGGTAATCCCATCGACGACGATATTGCTCTTCTCGCCGCCTTTGCCGACCACATTCATGCCAAAGTTGCGAGTCGCAACCTCTATGATGTGGCTGCCCGGATCCGCGCCGCCGGGCATCCAGATCATAGTTCCTTGGTCGTCGGATCCCAGGTCCAGCTGCCCGATTCATTTGCCGATCAGCGCACGAACCGCTCGGCGCGCACATCCAGAGCCGCGCGGGCAACATGCGTGCAGCAGCCCCCATCCAGGGCGTCCGTCGAGGTACATATTGGCGGGTTTCTCCGAGTGAGCGGATAAATTGGGCCGTCTGCGCGGGTCCATCCGCTGATGATGTCGCTGCCATTTATCGCCGGTTGCGCTCCGCCTCCGTAGGCGGTGAAGGTCGACCGGCCTTCCCGGCGCGCCGCCGCGATGCGGCTCGAGAGTTTCGCGCCAAATTCCGCCGCGCTTGAAATAGACGGTATCGCCAGGCTGAAAAGTGAGCGAGTTGACCTTGGCGATGGTGCGCCAGGGCGAACTCGGACTGCTGCCGCTGTTGGCATCGTTGCCCGCGGGATCGACATAAAACGATCGACCTTGCGATTGCGCGCCAGGTTTCGTCGTCAACGCGAATATCGCAAAAACGGTTAAGAAGATCGTGAGCGGAAGGCGAGGGAATTTGAGGTGCGGCATGAGAGGTTTATGAGGTGGGGACTAGGCCATGAACTTTCTAAGCTCGAAGCGTTTGCAGCGCGGCGACACCTGGAGGCATCAGGTCGAGCGCCTTTTCGCGCGCCGCCACCGCCTGCTCCTGCACCAGCAGCCGATAGCGCTCGCCGATCGCCCAACTGAGGCCGAAGAGGATTCCGACCATGCCGAGGAAATCGCCGATGGAAGCCTCCGACATGTTATGTATCAGGCACGGAATCACCACCAGCAACGCCAGCGGTTTCAGGTTCCATGGATCCTCGCTCTGGCGCATCACGAACCACCACGGCCGCAACATGATGAACAGCCAAAACAGTGTCGCGGGAATGCCGACACCGATCGCATGATTGAGATAGCCGTTGTGCAGCGAGCTTTGAGCGCCCTCGTCCCACGGTCCGAACCAGATCGGAAAATATTTGCTCTGGAAAATCATGCCCGCCACTTCGTAGCCATATCCGACCAGCGGACGGTGCTGGATTTCCTGAACCACGTAGGCCCACATCTCGGTGCGGCCGGTCAACGTCGTTACATCGCCGCGCCCGGTGTATTCCGAGATGTTGTGCCCGAGGAGCGGCAGTGCCGCGACAGCCAACACGCTGGCGCCGGCCAGTAGCAGAATTCCGCGCAGACGATAGCGCCAGAGAACATAACAGACGATGCCGACTGCCAACGCGATGAAGGGAGTCCGCGAGTCGGCAATTACCGCTTCCCCGACCGAGACCAAGGCGATGATCCCCAGCCACTTCCTCCGACGCGGATTGAAGCGGTTCCAGAATGCCAGGGTCGGGCCGACGGTGATCAGCATCAAGCCGCCGACGTCGTTGGGATTGTCGAGTAGCCCGCGGAAACGTTCGACCTGTTGATTGAGGGTGTAGAGATCCGGGACGTCCCAGGTGATGCTGCGCGGAAGCGCCACGGCGGAGATTGCGAGCAGCACGACGAAGAAGCCGCATCCGATGATGAAGCGCTCGACCAGCCGCGCGACATCGGCGCCGTCCTTGAGCTCGAAAACGACAACGCTCAATGCGGAGAAAACCAGCGTCGCGTCGAGCAGCCGGAGGATCGAGAATTCACGCGCCAATGAGTAGGAAATCGTGAACAACGCCCACGCGAAGTAGACGGAGTAAAGCTCGAAGCCGCCGCGTCTGAAGTAACCTTCGCGCCAAACAATCGGAACGCAGGGGGCGCAAAACAAGATGACCAGCCCATAGTGAAACGCGGCGCGCGGCGCGCCGGCGAGGAAAAGGCTGTTGACAAAAATCGCCAACATCGCCAACGGTACGATCAACCATTGCCGGTCCATTCGGGTTATCGCCGATGCTTTGTAAACGGCGATTGCTCCCGCGAGGCCGACTATTCCGAGCACCGGGTAGTACGAACCGCCGTTGAGCAAATAAAGGATGAATACCGCACCAATTGCCGCGGCAATCAGCAGGAGGCCGCGGCGGGGAGCCTCGGGCGCTTCAACCAGCAGGTTAGATTGCGCCATGTGGCAGGACCCCGCACCAGGATTTCCATGGATTCGTGGCTATCATGGGTAAGTATTTGTAGGGTGCCAACGTGTCTCCAAAAACCCCGAAGGGTAACCATTAGCGTCGTCCGCTAACGGAAGGCAGGCTCATATTTAAGGTTACCAACCCATCGATGCGAATCAATATGTCGGAAATCTGGCCGACTCGCGTTGACAAGTTGCGGCGAGTCGATGGCGCTTGCGAAAGAACGAATGCGCGGCTTCGCAGTCCGGGAACGGTTACTGACCAGGGCGCTTGAATCGCGCGACTTTCAACTTGCGCACGTCGAGTCGATTGCCGGTGTTCTCATCGATTACGACCGGTTTCACTTCCTTGTCGGTTTCGCGATCGAACAGCGCCAGAGTCGGACCCTTCTCGCCCCACAACCAGTCACTGCCCCATCGCCACATGGCCGCGAGGACATCCCAGAAGGCGCGGCCTTTTTCGGTAAGCCGATATTCATAACGCGGCGGATGCTCTTCGTATCGCACCTTGTCGAGCAATCCCTCCTCGACCAGGCGATCGAGACGCTTAGTGAGCACCGCGCGAGGAACCCCGAGCGAGCGCTGAAAATCCTCGAACCGGCGCCGACCCAGGAAGGCCTCGCGCATCACCAGCGGCGTCCACCAATCCCCGACCAGGTCGGTGGTTCGGGCGATCGGGCATGGCCAGCGATCGAAACGCGTCCGTCGCATCAGGCGATCGCCTCGATCCGCGCGGGAACGTGCTTGTGAAATGGCGTTCCTGCCAGCCAGTCGCGATCCTCGGATGCGGTCAGTTCGTTTGGTGGCACGCCGTTAACGACCGTGTGGCCCTCGGCGTCCGGATACTCGAGGCCTCCGCCATTTGGTAGGGAAACATGACCGGGTTGGAGACGATCGGTCACCTCGACGACGGCCTCCGCGCTGCCGCGGCGCGTAGTGATGCGCACTCTGCCGCCGCTTGCGAGGCCGAGTGACTGCGCATCGGCAGGACTCATCCGCAGCGCGCCACCGCGATCCTTCGCACGCCACGCGGGATCGCGGATGACAGTATTGGCCGTCGAGGAGCGCCGTTCGCCGGCCATCAGGATGAACGGAAACTGCGAGTCGGTCTCAGGTTTTTCATCGGCAAGCGATTTCAGCTCCTCGATCAACTCGGGAATGTCGAGATGGATTCGCTGGTCGGGAGTCTTGACCCGGCGCCAGGTCTCTTCATAATCGTCCACTGAAAACGTTACCCCGTCACGCCCGTTGAAGAGCGCATCGAAGAGCGCGTTGCCGAGCTCCGGACCCTCGCCAGAAAATCCCGCACGCCGAATCGCATCAGGATAAGTCATCGCGCAGGTTTGCGCGGCGCCCCACATGATTGCCGCTACTTCGTTACCCTTGCCGAGCGTCGGCCCGAGAGTTTCATAGAGTACGATCGGGCGCGAGTGCACCGAGCGTCGGATTGGATGAAGTCGCCTGCAGGAAAGCCATCGCGTATTCGCTGCGGCCTTTAGCAGCGGCCGCGTGCAGCGGCGCGAGGTCTTCGTCTTTGAGCGCGCCCATCGCGCGAACCAGGCGGCGATGAATCTCCGCCTCCGGCAGCGTACCCGGCAGCGGGTCGATGATCGGCGCGCGCAGATGAAAATAGTTGTTGGGAAACTCGCTCGAGAAGAACGTCGCCTCCCATTTTTCGTACTGCGAGGACGCGGGCAGCACGTAATGCGCATGACGTGCACTCTCAGTCATCGCGACGTCGATGGCGACCACCGTGTCGAGCGAATCGATCGCCTCGCGCATGCGCTGGCTGTCGGCGAGCGAATGCAACGGGTTGGCGCTTTCGATGATCATCGCGCGGAAACGCCTGGGATGATCGGTAAGTATCTCATCGGGAATGACATTGCACGGAATCATCCCGCCGATGATGCGATGGCCGCCGACCGGGCTGCGGCGATCCTTGAGTACATCACCGAACAGTTTTCCCATCCCTGTATGAAGGTTCATCGCGCCCTTGCTCCCGAAATTTCCAGTGATGCAGAACAGCAGCTTTTCGAGATACGAGTTGAGGGTGCTATGCGGTGACATCTCGATACCGAGATCCTCGAGCACCGAGACGCTGGAGGCGCGGGCGATACGGCGGGCAACCTCGCGCACGAGAGCTTCCGCCAGTCCGGTGCGCGCACAGTAATCAGTGATCGGAACCTGACGCAGCGCGTCGAAGAGATCGGCGCCGCCGCTCGCGTGTTCGTGCAGAAAATCGTGCGCGATGAGATCTTCCTGCACCATCACCGCGAGAAGCGCGCTCAGACAAAATGCATCGGTGCCGGGGCGGACTTGCAGATGATAATCGGCAAGCTCAGCCGTTTCGGTGCGGCGCGGATCGATTACGATAAGCGCGCGATTCGGATCGGTGGAAATTTTACGCAGCGTGGGACGCGCACTCTGGAAGCCGTGCGATTGCCACGGATTCTTGCCCACGAACACCGCAACCTCGGCATGCTCGAAATCGGGCGAGGGACGGCCTCCAGTGAGGCGCCCTTCGACCCAGAACTCGCCGGTCTTCTCCTGCGCGAGCGCGTTGGAGGCATAGACAGCGCCGAGCGCGCGCCGCGTCGCGGTACTGTAGGCGCCGCACAGATGATTTCCCTGTCCGCCGCCGCCGTAATAGAAGATGCCCGCGCCTCCGAACTCGTCGCGCACGCGCATCAAGCGCGCGGCGACCTCGGCGATCGCGGTGTCCCAGTCAATTTTCTCGAAGCTGCCGTCGGCACGCCGGCGCATCGGAGAGTCGAGCCGGTCCTTGCCGCTCTGGTAATGATTGATGCGCTGCGCCTTTTCGCACGCGTAGCCATGCGAGGCGACGTGGTCCTTGTTGCCGCGCACGCGGGTGATGCGGCGGCCTTCGATTTTCACTTCCAGACCGCAATTCACGCTGCACAGGACGCAGGCGGTCTTTTCCCATCCGTCGCCGTTTCGTGAAGTCGCACTCTCGCTCATGATCGCCTCCGCTGCAGTTCATCAAGCGAACTACTGAGTTCAACAAGAGAATGGACCGTCGTGCGTGTTGACGCAAGCATCTCTCAGAAGAACTTTATTCGGCGCAGCGCGAACCCCAGCATCCGCAGCAGGAGCAGGCCGTGGCGCCATCGCGAGATGTTGGTATCGCCGTAGGTACGTTCAGCGTAGCGAATCGGAATATCGACAAGCTTGAGATTGAGCTTCGCGGCGCCGAAGAGCAGATCGAAATCGCCGAAGGGATCGAAATCGCCGAAGTAAGCGCGGTTGGCCGCGATCGATTCGTAGTCGCGCTTGCGCAGGACCTTGGTGCCGCACAACGTGTCCTTGATCTGCTGACCTAACAGCCACGAGAAAGCGAGACTGAAAAACTTGTTGCCGATCAGATTGAAGAAGCGCATCGCGCGCTGTTCCATCGGGTAGACGAGTCTCACCCCATTTATGAATTCACCCTTGCCGGAGCGAAGCGCCTCAAAGAATCGCGGTAAGTCTTCGGGTGGCACGGTCAGATCGGCATCGAGGATCATAAGGATATCGCCGGTCGCGGCTGAAAATCCGGCTCTTACCGCATCGCCTTTGCCCTTGCCTGGTTGCGTCAATAGCCGCGCGTCCCGCTCAGGATGATTTTCGATCGCTGACTCGATGGTTCGGTAGGTATCGTCGGTAGAAGTACCCTCGACGAATATCAGTTCGGTTCGGGCCCCCATCTCGGGGACGCGCTGAAAGATTTCCTCGATGTTGCCGGCTTCGTTGCGGGCCGGAACTACAACGCTGACGACAGCATCGGGCACGGCCACTCTAAGTCTTGTTGGAGCGGGCCGGGCTACGATGAAATTAGTTAGTGCCGCGATTCGGAAGGGGAACATCCGCGCAAGGTAGGAATTGCAGAATCTGGAGATTCCGGGAATCCAGCTCGGCAGCAAAATTTCCTGCCAACTTCGAACCGGTTGAAACCCGGCCAGATAAAGAATGTTCTCCAGATCCTCCGCTGTAAGCCAGTTCTGCGTGATGAACGGATGTACCAGTCGCATGCGACGTGCCGCTGAGAGAGGAAGCTCCCACAGCCGGCTATAGCTATTTATGATTATTCGCGTGCCACGCTCGCAAACGGGAGAAATGTGTTCAATAACCGACTGCACATCCCAGAGATCGTTGACCAGATCGGAAAGGATCACATAGTCGAAGGTTTCATCGAGCCTTAGGTCGTGAACATCACCAAGGATGACCTCGAGGTGCGGATGATTTGCGCGCGCCCGTTCAACCATCCGAGGGGAAAAATCGATGCCCATTCCGCGTCTGGGTTTGAGAGCGGCCAGCAGGTCTCCTTCTCCGCATCCCAGCTCTAGCACTCGAAGATCCGGAGGGACCAGGAACTGATATATGCGACGTATCTCTTCGTGATAGTAACGGCCTGCCCGACGACGTTCATAGTTCTTCCAATAGCCAATTCGTTCCTCCCGGTAGCGAAGTGCTTTCTCCGTACTCGCGTGATAAGCAGCAAGCGTCGCGGAATCGACTTCGGAGGCCACTAGGGAATTGGTCTGATATGCCATATTCGGTATGCTCTGATCGGGCGTATCATACTGGGAATACGATCGAAGGGCACGCCCGGGATCGAGGCGCTATAAGCGGAACCCGAGAGAGCTGTTAGCGTGAAAGTTCCGACGCGTCGGTACGAATCTGCCAGGTCACATGCCCCGCGGTGGCGATGTCGATCTGAACTTCTTTGGCGACGGTCAGAAACATAACGCTGGGATCCTGAAGTCCCCATTCGACGTACGGAACCGAAAGATGCCCGGACGCGATAAGATCGTTACCTCTCAACGTCCCCTCAGTATAGATTTCGACGGGATGTCCGGCTCCGTGCAGCGTTAGCGTACCTTCGAGCTTCGCGTGAAAGTTGCCCTGCGCGTCAATATGGCCGTCGATGTGGCGTGGCGTGAACACTATTTCCGGAAAAGTCGTCGAATCGAGTTCCTTGTTCCTTATGCGATCGTCGCGCAGGAAGTCGCCGCTGCTGCCGCTAGCCGCGTCAACGACGATTTCACCTTCCGCGCGACCGGTAGCTTCATCGGCCCTGATAGCACCACGTTTCAGCCGGAACGTGCCGTGCGTAGTATGCAGCGAGCCGGCCAGCTTGAATTCCACCATCGTCTTGGACGGGTCAAGTTCCAGAATACCAACTCGCGAGTCGGCAGACCATGCCATGGACTGGAAAGCGAATATCAACACGACCATAACGAACGCAAACCCTGCGTTAAATGACATTGATCACGCGCCGCGCCATGCCGAGAGCCTCGGTCCAGAAGCCGGTAGAGTTATGCATTAAGTCCACGACCGCTTTCATCGCGTCAACAAACGTATCTACTTGTGGCTGAGTGACGATGAGGGCCGGCGCAACTTTGAGCACCATGAAGTTGTTGCCGCAGATTTGGCTATAGACGCTATGGTCCTTAAACAGGCGCATGACCAGTACCTGACCGAACATCGCGGGATGAATTCGCGAGAAGGTCTCGAACAAAACCCTGAAACGCAGCTTCTTTGGAGGCCGGAACTCAATCGCCGAGATCATGCCGAGACCCCGAATGTCCTTGATCATTGGGTATTCGGATAGCCGTTGGGTTAGTTGCTCACGTAAGTAGCCACCTAGATTCGCGGCGCGTTCCCCGAGATTACCGTCATCCAGGACGTCGAGCGTGGCAAGCCCTGCACGCATCGAAAGGCTGTTCTCACTATAAGTCGAGGTGTGGATGATCGACCGCTTAAAGGAGGTGTACACCGAGTTGTAGACGGCGTCGGACATGAGGACCGCCCCGGAGGGAACCAGACCGCCGCTCAGTGCCTTCGCGAGGACTACCATGTCTGGCTCAACTCCAAAATGGTGGGCCGCAAGGAACCCTCCGGTGCGAAACATGCCAGTCTGCACTTCGTCGAGCACGAACAGGGTTCGATACTTTTTGCATAGTCTCTGTGCCTCCCGCAGATAGGTGTCGGGCGGCATGATGACACCGGCTTCGGCCTGAATCGGTTCTACGATGAAAGCCGCATAGCGTTTGCTCGCGAGTTGTTCCTCTAAGTGGTTGCTATCTCCGAAGGGTACGGCCTTAGTTTCAGGTAAGAGAGGTCCAAATTCGGCGGTCCAGAAAGGGTTGTCCATCAGGGAAAGCGCGCCACAGGTAAGACCATGAAATCCACCGCTCGCGTACAGGATCCCAGACCTGCCGGTATGCGCGCGTGCGAACTTGATAACGGCTTCGACGCCTTCGCTGCCGGAGCTGCAGAAGAACACCTTGGATACTTGTCCGCCCGCTCTTATGCACAGGCGATTTGCTAACTCTCCAGCGAGTTCAGGAACGTGCCCTTGCAACATCGCAGGGCCACGAAGATCGAGCTCGGCCTTGAGCGCGCGGATCACGCCCGGATGGTTATGACCTATGTTGTGGACACAATATCCGGAGTTAAAGTCGAGAATACGCTGCCCGTTAGCAGTGAATAGTTCGGCGCCGAGGCAGGAAGCATAGTGGACGTTCATCCCGAGAACGTCCAGGAGTCTTACCCACTGAGGATTAACGTACCTTTCATACGATGATTGGTGGACGTTAGCGGTGCGTGCTTCAGCCATAAACTACATTCACCTGTTCAATTGGCGAAAATCAGTTCAATCGAATACAAGGAAGATGATCATGAGAATTTCATCAGAGAAAACCTGTATCCTTGCGCTAAGTCTCGGTCTGCTGCTGGCTGGATGCTCCAGTTCGCAGCCAACCACAGCTCCTGAGCCGGCCACATCCAGCGCTATTGGCTCCAATCCGGCGGTTAGTTCCATTCTCGAAACGTCCTGCTTCCAGTGTCACTCGAACACCGGAAGCGCTCCGTGGTATGCGGCGATGTCGCCGACGTATCTCATGGCTAACTCCGCTCGCGGGGTGCTCAATTTCTCCGACTGGCAGACCTACGGTGCCGATAAGCGGGCGGCGGAACTCAAGAGCATCGCGCAGTCCGTCAGCGCGGGCTCGATGCCGCCCGGCGACTACACCGCGCTCGATCACTCCGCGCGTCTTAGCGACGACCAAAAACAGGTCCTGCTGAAATGGACGGCTCAGCCGGCGCATTGACAACTTCACAGCGTTCACACAGCCGATACCATCATGCGCATTGCGCCACCCATCATTGCGCGGAAGACCTTCGGATGACGCATCAACGAATTGATGATCATCCTCCGCGCTCGAGGATGACGCGCAATGGTTAGCAGCCCGTTGGTGACGAACCAGTAGCCGCGATAAAGCCCACGCGCCTCGCGCTCGTAGGCGTGCATGCTTTCCTGGCTCGCCCCGCGTGCCATTATTCTTGCCAAGTGCTGGCCGAGGATAAGCGCGGAGTTGAATGCTACGGAGAGGCCGTCGCCCGATATCGAATCGACGAACCCGGCCGCGTCACCGACCAGCACCATGCGATCGGTATTGCGCCGTTTAACGCGTTGCGCCATCGGCCCGGCGCCTTTGACGGATGACAGAGGAGGCGCACTGGCGAGCTGCTTTACGAGCGCGGGAAAACGGCTCGCGAGCGAGGGCAGGGTGGGGCGCTCGAAGGCGCCGTCCTCCCAAACAAAATTGACCGCGACGCAGCGGTCCGAAACCGGAGTGGCCACCGCCTCGCCTTTGGCGTCAATGAAGACCTCGACGAAATCGGACCAGGGCGCGACTTCATAGTGCTGACGTAACGCGAAACGGCGGCGCGAGCTCGGAGACGCCTCAAGCTTCGAGGCCTTCCGCAACATCGAGTGGAGGCCGTCCGCTGCGACGACCAATCTGGCGCCGATAGGTCCCTCCGCCGTATGGACGATGGCGCGATCCGGACGCGCCTCGAATGCGGCTACCACGCATCGATGGCGCAGGACGGCGCCCAACTCTTCGGCCCGTCGTGACAGCATCTCGATCAACACAGTGCGGCGGATTCCCATACCGATTGATGGCATGCTCGACTCGGCGGAGGAACCGTCTTCCTGTACGAAGCGAATTCCCCTGAATGGATACGAATTTGTGCGATCGAAGCGGTCGCGGATCCCCAAACGCTCTAAAGCACTGACTCCCGGTGGCAGAACGCCCTCGCCGCAGGCCTTATCGGAGGGAAACTCGCGCCGCTCCAGCACGATAACCGAAAGGCCCTGTTCGGCAGCTACGATTGCGACCGCCAATCCTGCCGGGCCTCCGCCCACGATTGCGAGGTCCCACAGATTCGACGATGGTTCCAACGACTGCATTGCGAGGCCACGCGTCACCATCGCAGCAGCACCAGTTCCCCGCAAAATCCCGGCCCGAGCGAGAGTAGCAACCCGTAGTCACCGCGGCATGCGGTCCTGGAAGCCATAAAATCAGCGGCGACGTACAACACCGATGCCGACGACAGATTTCCGATCGATGCCAGTGATTTCCACGAACGCGCCAGCTCGCAGCGCGGAATTTCGAGTGCATTCTCCATCGCCTGCAACACCCTCGGACCGCCCGTGTGCGCGAGCCAATGCGAGATGTCGCGGCGACCAATTCCATGTTCTTCCAGGAACGCATCAACGCCCCCTGGCGCAGGTTGTTGCGCACCAGGTCGGGTACGCCCGCCGAGAGCACGATCTGAAATCCACTGTCGGTCACGCGCCATCCCATCATCTCTTCGGTGTTGGGAAAGAACATCGAACGTGAGGCGACCACGGACGGGGCCAAATGATTCGATTCGCGTGCCCCGCCAGCGAGCAGGACCGCGGCGGCGCCGTCAGCAAAGAGTCCGGAAGCGATCACATTGGGGATAGACTTGTCTTTGAGTTGCAGCGTCAGCGAACAGAGTTCCACCGATACCAGCAACGCGGTATGCGACGGGAACGCGCGCAAGTAATCCGCCGCGCGCGCGATGCCGGCCGCTCCGCCCACACATCCGAGGCCGAAGATGGGCGTGCGCTTGATATCGGTCCGCATTGACATGCGATTGACCAGCCTGGCGTCGATGCTGGGCGACGCGATGCCGGTGACAGTGGTGAAGAAGATGTGATCGACATCCGTCGCAACCAATTGCGCTTGCGCCAACGCGGATTCGGCCGCCTCCATCCCGAGCTCGGTCGCGCGCTCAATCCACACGTCGTTGGCTTTGGAGAAGGAGTCGAGTTCCCGGTAGCGCTCCATCGGCAAGGCCAGATGGCGTTTGCGGACGCCGACCGATCGATGGAGACGCTCGAAACGGGCGCGGCTTTCGTCGCACCCTCCCCATTCGTTCCATAAAGCGGCAGAGATAGTTTCCTGCGGATAACAATTTTGCGGCAATGCACATCCGATAGAACGGATTGCAGGGAAAAGCGTGTCACTAATCATTACTAACGAAAGTTCTCCTTACAAAATCCGGCGCTTCGAATCGGGGCGGACCGAATTTGCCATAAGCCTCGACCTCAGCTCATATCGCTTCTAATGTGATGCTTTCCCAGCTTGTAAGAGACGTCACTTCGTGACAGTCCCAGCCGCCGTGCCGCTTCAGCCTGTGCACCATTGCTTGCTCTGAGCGCGCGTTGGATTAGCGCCTTTTCGAGCGCCGTCAGAAATGCCCGCAGGTCCAGCGTCTCGGGCAGCATCTCCGCATGCTGCTCGGGGGTGGAGGGCGTTAGCGTTGAAGATACCGCACGCGCCGCACGAGTCCGGTCCGCCACGGGAAAGTTCTCGGCGGCAATCTCAGCTCCGCTCGACAGAATGCACGCGCGCTCGATGAGATTTCTCAGCTCGCGGATGTTTCCCGGAAAGTCATAATTCAAAAGGATGCCCATGGCATCAGCGCTTATGGTGCGGGTCGGGACCTTCAAGTCTCCGGCAGCTTGCGCGAGAAAGAGATCGCACAGCGATGGAATGTCTTCCCTACGCTCACGAAGGGGCGGGACCATAATCGGTACAACTGCCAGTCGATAGTAGAGGTCATCGCGGAAGAGGCCGTTACGGACGAGATGTTCCAGATCGCGATGGGTTGCGACGACCAGCCGAACGTCGACCTGGCGAGGTTTGGTCGATCCGACCCGTGTTACCAGACCATCAGTTAGCACGCGCAACAGCTTTGCTTGTGCGGCCATCGACATTTCCCCGACTTCATCGAGGAAGAGGGTGCCTTCATGGGCGGCTTCGAAGACACCTTCACGCGCGCGATCCGCACCAGTAAAAGCGCCGCGTTCATGCCCGAATAACTCGCTCTCCAGGAGACTCTCGGTAAAGGCCGCGCAGTTTACCGCGATGAGCGGCTTCGAAGCGCGATGACTGCTGCGATGTATGGCGCGGGCTACCAGTTCCTTGCCGGTACCGGTCTCGCCGAAGATCAGGACCGTCGCATCGGTAGGAGCCACGCGAGCGATTTTGCTTCGCAGTGCTCGCACCGCGTCACTATGTCCCTCAATCTCGGAAGAACCTTCCAAACGAACTACGGCATCGCGAAGCCGGCCATTCTCACGCAGGAGCCGCGTATGTTCGATGGCGCGAACCGCGGATGCTAGTACGACCTCGGGAACGAAGGGCTTGGTGATGAAATCGAACGCGCCGCAACGCATACTTTCGACCGCCAGTTCGATGGTCGCAAAGGCGGTCAGGAACACCACCGAAAGAGCGGCGTCCGTTTCGCGCGCAGCGGCGAGGACATCCAGCCCTTCTCCGTCGCCCATTTTCTGGTCAGTAATCAACGCATCAAATTCGCACTCGGCAAGCGCACGCCTGGCCTCTGCCACGCCGTTTGCTTCGATGATGTCGTGGCGTGCCTGTTTAAGATTGGAAAACAGGATTCTGCGCAGATGTGGCTCGTCGTCAACAATCAGTATTTTGCCCATGCTTGTTATCCGGGTGTATTGTCGGCCGGAAGTTCGATTGAAAAACACACTCGGCCCGGCTCGTTGGCGCGGAGTATGATTTCGCCGCCGTGAGCGCGGACGATGGTGCGGGCAATCGCGAGTCCGAGCCCATTGCCGCCTTGTTTGGTGGTAAACAAAGGCTCGAAGATGCGATTCACGCTTTCTTCAGGAATCGCGCCGGCCGAATCTGTGACATCGATGCGGATGGCATTTCTGCCGGCGTTTTTCTCCGCCTGGAGCCAGACCGCGTCGCCCCGCCCGCACGCCTCGACGGCATTGATAAGCAGGTTCAACAGGGCCTGTTGAATCTGCGAGGGATCGAAGTCGGCCTCGAGATTGTTCTCGGCGGCGACATCGATGGTGACTCCTTTTCTGGCGGCATGAGCTCGCGCAACCGTGCCCGTATAATTAAGCAGGTCAGCCAGATTCGAGCGCGCCATCTGCGGTGCGCGCGGACGGGCATAGATCAGGAAGTCGGTCGTCAGCCGCTCCAGGCGCGCCGCTTCTTTGGCGGCGATTGCGAACATCTCCGTTCGTTCCGATTCGTCCTGCCCCGTGCGCATCGCGGTTGCGAGCGAGCTGGATATCATCGCGACCGGGTTGCGAATCTCATGCGCCAGCGCTCGCGACAAACGGCCCACTGCGGCCAGTTTCTCCTCGGAGAGAAGTTGATGCCGAGTGTGCTCGAGCTCCTCCAGGTTGCGCGCAAACTTTAGTTCTCGCTCGCGTAGATTCCTGACCAGCAACCAGACCAGCATCCCCATGACGGTGAAGATCACCGACATTGCCCCGGCCTCGATGTACTCGCCGAATTTCAAACCCCAGGCGCCCATGAAACTGATTAAATCCGCCAGCATCACGACAGTGATCATGCCGCGAAACTCGAGCCTGAATGCCGCCTCCAAGACCGGAAGCAACATCAGGGCGTAGTAGGCAGTGTCGCCTCGGATGGTGAGGGATGTGAGCAGCAGCGCAAGTCCCGAGTTGAAGAAGATCGACCAATAGCTGAAGGTCCTAGGGTCAGGAGAGGGAACTGGCTCGGTCCTTCGGTAGTGCAGCCAGGCGACGTGGATGGATTCGACGGTCAGGCCGGCGGCGAGAACCACAATCACCGATATGGCGGGCCGGCCACGAACGATTCGCGAGAAGGTCTGTAACGCCAACAACGCTCCGATCAGGATTTCGTTCAGGACCGCGAACAAAAGCTCCTGGCGCCGATTTGACTCAAAGTCTGGCGCCATCAAATCGGAGTCGCTTCGGCCGATCACGCTCTGTAGCACGCTGAACGGCCAACGCCGCGTGATGCGCGTTTCTTCGGAGCTAGTGGTCGCCATTCCACCGGATAGCGGGCCGTCTAAAAGCATCACGTGTAACTTCCACCATCAGCACGCATCAGGAGGCCCAGGCTGGATTTGCCTCGGTGGCGAGGACCCTCGAAGGGGCGGGGGAGCAAAAATAATGTTGAGACCTGATGTTCATTTGACGACGCGCGGCGCCGGCAGTTGCCAAGGGCCGCTAACCCGGTAATTCCAGGTAGTCCTACAAGTCCGGGCCGCAATTCTCCCAACGGCCATACGAACGCGCGAGTCGGCGAATCAACTCCGAATAGGCGCAAGTGTGATGCCACCACTTCGCGGTGTCCGCTCGCCGCTTCTGTCGGGCGGACGGGCACTATGAACCGTTCTGCTCTCGCGGAGTTCAAGCCATGTTCAAAGTTCTGTACAGCGATGTTCAAATTTCCGTACACGCTAGGACGGCGGAACTGATTGCTGAGGCCGAGGATCGGCGCGTTCACAGTAATGCGGCACCTTGGATCGAGCTCGACCGATCCGATCGAACTGCTAATCGGAAGGTGCTCGCTACAACTCATTCGGAGTGATTTTCTCCTCGCGACTATGAATCGAGATGGCTTAGTATTCGCCGCAGGCTGGTCGCGTTCGAACGATGTCATGGTTCGTACGCGTGATGAATAGGTCGGCGAACTCTTCAAAAACTACAGGGTCCGGGAAAATACCAAAAGCGAGCTGCGTTCTGAGAATCATTCTCACAATGCCGAAATGAGCGATCCCATCGGCGCTACCTGCGCACGAGCGCTTTATGCGAAAGTCATCTGATCCTTTGGAGGACTCTTATGGAACGCGCGCGCATCAACGGAATTGAAATCGCCTATGAGCTACGCGGTGCCGGCACACCTATCACCATGATTCATGGCGCGCAGGGCGATCAAAGTATGTTCGCCGGGATGGCATCGACCTTTGCCAAGGACTACCGCGTGCTGACCTTCGACCAGCGCGGCTCCGGGCTGAGCGAGAAGCCCGACATGCCGTACAGCATCGCGATGCTAGCCGACGACACCGCCGCGCTGATGGACCATCTGAAGATTTCCTCGGCGCACATCATCGGAGTCTCGATGGGCGGGATGATCGCGCAGGAGTTCGCGCTGCGCCATCCCGACAAGGTTCGCTCGCTGGTCTTAGGCTGCACCACGCCGGGCGGGCCGAAATCGATCCGACTCGGTGGCGATGCGCTGACCAACGCATACTCCACCAAACCGATGACGCCTGAAGAGCGAGGCAAGGCTCTGGCGGAAGCCGCCTTCACCAAGGGCTACGTCGAGCGCCATCCTGAGATTGTCGCCTCGATGATCGAGGCGCGGCGCAGCCGCCCCATCGATTCGGCGGCGTTTCCGCATCGCATGAAAGCCGCGATGGAGCATGACACCTACGATCGGCTCGGCGCGATCCGATGCCCGACGCTGGTGATAACCGGCAAGGACGACGCGCTCATCTCATGGGAGAATTCACGGATTCTAGCCGAGCGGATCAAGGGCGCGGAGGAGGTGATTCTCGAGCCCGCGGGTCATTGCTTCTGGCTGGAGCAGCCCGAGCAGTCTTACGCGGCTATCGCGGGGTTCATCCGCCGGCATCAAGCTTAGCTAGCGAGCCAAACTGAAAATTAATCGGACGGTGCGCCGCTGCTCGGAGGGACCACGCCGCTGGTCGCGACCTACCTCATCGAAGAGACCGAGGCCGCGGCATTCGTTTCGCTGATGTTTGCGCTTACGCTGAAAGAAACCTCGAAACGGCCACCGCTGGACTGGATTGACCAGCCGTCGTAAATGGGGTGGCGCTTGGCTATATAAACCGACTGGGAGGCGAGCATGAAATCATCGCTAACTGTAATCATTCTACGCAGCCTGCTGGGCCTGGTTTTTCTGATCTTTGGGTTAAACTTCTTTCTGCACTTCATTCCCAATCCGGCCGAGCCTCCGGCCGCCGCGGACTTTCTCGGCGCACTCTTTCGGACCGGCTACTTTCTCCCGCTACTCGGCGCGACGCAGGTAGTTGCGGGCGTACTTTTGTTGACTGGCATGATGGTTCCGTTCGCGCTGGTGCTGCTTGGTCCGGTTGTCGTCCACATCATCATGTTCCACCTGTTCCTGGCGCCGGCTGGACTGCCGGTCGCGGTGGTTGTGGTGGCGTTCGAAGTGATCCTCGCCTGGATGCATCGCGACGCTTTTGCGCCGCTCTTTTCCAGCGGACGTATCGAGGCGCACGCTTAGTCCTCGGTGAACGATTGAGCCTCGGCCAGAGCGCGGAGTATCGCGCTCGCGGCGGCGTCAATATCGAGCTGCTTACCCACGACGGCTTCGAAGATGATGATGGCGCCCATGATGGTGAGAATCTCGCGTAGCGATGCTTGCGCATACTCACCGCGATCCGAGACATGCAGCAACACAACCGGTTTGCGGTAGAGCTCTCCACTGCCAACCAGCCAGTCGAGTGCATTCTTGAGCACACCCGGAACGCCGTGCGCATACTCCGGAGTTGAAATCGCCACACCGTCCGCTTCCGCCACCATCGCGCGAAACGCTCCGACGCTCTCCGGCGCGGCCTCATCGAAATCCGGATTGAAGGCAGGCAGCGTCCCGAGACCATTGAACAGATACATCTCAGCAGGCGCGTGTATCGCGCGAACGACGCCCTGAAGTAGCGCGGTGTTGGACGAGGCGGCCCTCAGGCTTCCTGAAATTGCGAGGATGCGCATGGTTGTTCGTCCGCACATTCGAGCATGATTACGCTCCCCAGGCGACGGCGTATGGGTCTGGATAACGGAGGGTCGAGATCGAGCAATATGCAACCATACAGTTGCTTTTAGTTTAGCATCGGACCTATCTTATATGCAACCCAGAGGTTGCACATGAGTTCCAATACCGATCGTATCGAGAAACAGGTCCTTTTGCGCGCGCCCCTTCAGCACGTATGGCGTGCCATCAGCGATTCGAAGCAGTTTGGCAGTTGGTTCGGTGTCGAGTTCGACCAACCCTTTGTCGTCAATACCCGAATCACCGGAAAACTCGCGCCGACCAAGGTCGATCCGGAGGTCGCCAAAACCCAGCAGCCGTATGCGGGGTATGCCTTCGAGTTCTTCGTCGATCGTATCGAACCGATGCGAATGTTCTCCTTTCGATGGCATCCGTTCGCCATCGAGGTGAATGTCGATTACTCGAAGGAGCCGACCACGCTGGTCACCTTCGAGCTCGAAGAAGTTGCCGACGGCACGATGCTGACGATTTCGGAATCGGGCTTCGACCGAATTCCGCTCGGACGCCGCGCCAATGCTTTCGCGCGCAATGACGCAGGCTGGACCGCTCAGGCGAAGCTCATCGAGAAATTCATTGCACACGCGGCCTGAGCCACGTCGATCGAGGTCAAAGCCGGGTACTTCCGCGGCGGCCAGGCTCGAGGCGGCGGCGCCGCTCTTCGCGGCGCTCGGCGACAAGCGTCGATTGCACATCGTCACGCGGCTATGCGGCGAGGGCCCGATGTCGATCCTGCGGCTGGCGGAGGGGGCGAAAATCTCGCGCCAGGCCATTACGAAACATCTGCGGGTCCTCGAAGCGGCGGGGCTTGCGAGGGGTTCGCGCACCGGCCGCGAATCTATGTGGAAGCTCGACCCCCGACGGCTCTCAGACGTGCAAAGCTACCTGAGTCAGATTTCGCAACAGTGGGATCAGGCGATTGGCCGATTACGCGCGTTGGTCGAAGATTCACGATTAAGATTCTCGATTCGCTTGGCTGATGACTCACCGTCCGCTTCCGCTGTCATCAAGTCTGGCCCTCCGATATAGGAGTCGAATCGCACTCGGGGCAAGGACTAAGCGGCAATGGCGGCTGTTACGGCGCCCGTCTCCGGTCTCGTCATCCCTCAATCTGCCGAGCCGGTCCGGCGGGCTCGCATGGCGTGGTTCGTGCGTTGCCCACCCATCTATATCGTGGCGATCGCGGTGGCCGTGGGCGATGGGCTGGGCGCCTTAGGATTCACCTTCCCCCTCTCAGTGGCGATAGTTCTGAGCGCGACGGCCTGCGGTCTGTTCTTGATCCGCGCACCCGGAAGTGCGGTGGCCTTAGCTGCAATCGCGATTGCCGTCGCCATGACGGAGCCGGTGTATCATATGATAGCGCCGGCGTTCGATGCGTTGAGCATTCGCAACATCGCTGAAGGCTCGATGCTGACGGTCGAGGGTCATCTGATCCGCGAAGCCGAACCCTTTCCCGACAAGATGCGACTTTATGTCGAGGTCGATCGAATATCGTTGGAGGGAGCGGCCAGCCATCCGGCACATGGCGTGATTCGTCTGACCATGCTTCATCCGGGCGCATTCTGGCTCGGCGATAGTGTCAGGTTCCAGGGTCGAATCCGCTTCCCGCGGAATTTTGGCGATCCAGGTGAGTTCGACTATGAGGGCTTCATGCGACGCGAAGGCATCGAGGCGACGATGCTCGCGGTCAAGGGCAATCAGCGCACCGAGGTCGAAGTCGTTTCGCATCATCGGCTGTTTCCTGGCAGCGTCATCGAGACGATTCGACGCGACATCGCCGCCTTCATCGATCGCAATCTCGATGATCCTGCCAGGGCGGAAATGCGCGCGCTCATCATCGGAGATCGCGGCGGCATCGACGAAAAAATGCATGAGACCTTCGGGCGTGCCGGGCTATCGCATCTGCTGGTGATCTCCGGTCTCCATCTGAGCATGGTTGGCGCGGCTGCATTCGGCTTGCTGCGTCTCGTGATGCTGATGTTCCCGGCGATCGCGTTGCGCGGCTGGGCCAACAAGTTCGCCGCGATAGCCGCCGCGCTGGTGGTGATCGCCTATGCCTCGATCGCGGGGCATCATGTCTCCACTACGCGCGCGCTGACCATGGTGCTCGCGTATATGTTCGCGGTGGTGATCGATCGCGCGCGTGAAGGCGTCGCGAGCCTTGCGCTGGCGTGCATCATCATATGCATCGCCCTTCCGGGCTCCAGCGCCGATGTCGGTTTCGAACTGTCGTTCGCGTCGGTGCTGACGATTATCCTCGGGATGCGTCGTTATGCGGCATGGCTGGAGTGTCGCCGCGCCGATCGAGCGGGGATCGCAACCTCGCAAGTCGAGCAGGCATGGGAGTGGGCGCTCGGCTATATCGCGGTCTCGTTCTGGGCGATGCTCGGGGTCGCGCCGCTGACCGCATTTTACTTCAACCAGTTCTCGATCGTCGGGCTCATCGCGAATGCGGTGGTGGTGCCGATCATGGGCATCGGCGGTACGGTGATCGGGCTCGCCGCCGCCGCGATGAGTTTCGTCTGGATGCCCGCGGCGATCGCGATGTTGTGGATTGCGGCGCGCTTCATCCTGGCCGGCAACCTTCTCGCCACTTGGTTCGTTCAATGGCCGATGGCGTGGGTGCGCGTGTTCACGCCCACATCGATAGAAATCGCTCTCGCGTATGCGTTGCTGTTCACCTGGCTGACCTGGCCGCGCCGGCATGCTGCAAATGCGAAATGGATACAGCGCCTTAACTGGCATCATGTGGTCCTCGCGGTGCTGACGCTTGCGGTCATGATCGACGCGAAGTGGTGGTTCGGTGAGCGTTATCGAAGCGGCGAATTGCGGGTGACGTTTTTGTCGGTCGGAGAGGGCGATGCCGCGGTGGTGCGTTTTCCTGGTGCGCGGGTGATGGTCATCGACGGCGGCAGCGCGTGGCGCGACTTCGATCTCGGCGAGCGGGTGGTCGCGCGCTATCTATGGTCGCAGAAAATCATGCAGGTCGATTGGATCGCGCTCAGTCATCCCGATCAGGATCACTTCGGCGGCCTGGATTTCGTTGCGCGCAACTTTTCTCCGAATGAGTTTTGGGAGGTCGCGGTCGAAAATCACGACACCGCCTACGAAGACCTTCTTGCGACGCTCAATGAGTTGAAAGTGCCGATCCGCCAAGTCGATGCGACGTCGCCAGCCGTGAACGTTGATGGCGTGCGGCTGACGGCGCTGAATCCTCGCGCGACTGATTCGACCAGCCGCAACAATGCGTCGATGGTGTTGCACCTCGCCTACCGAGGGCAATCGTTTCTTTTCACCGGCGACCTCGAGGCGTCCGGCGAATCGGCGCTGCTCGCTTCCTCGCGCAATCTCCAGACGTCGGTTCTCAAAGTGCCGCATCACGGAAGCCATACTTCGTCGTCGCTCGCATTCGTCGAGGCTTCGCATCCGCGAGCTGGCAGTCATATCGCTGGGATATCGCAACCGCTTCCATTTCCCGGCGCCAGAGGTGGTCGACCGCTATCGCTCTCAGGGAGCTCGCATCATGCGAACTGATGAGGATGGTGCCATCGAAGTTGATGTAGGCAAAGCGGGAATGGCGATTAGGTCGTCTCGGAAGGAGACTGCCGAGGCTGGATTTTTGCGCTGAGACCGTTCATGAATACGGCAGGTCGATAAACTACCCTCTGGGAAGGAGAAGGAACGCCAATGAAACGCTTTTCGGTACTTGTTTGCGCTGTGGTTCTGGCGCTCGGAGCAACCATGGCCGCCGCGGCCGATACCTCGACTTCGGTCGAAGAAGCTTTCGTCGATGCGGTAGGAAGTTGTGGGGGATCGAGCAAAGTTAGTTCACTGCTCGCGACCACCAAGGACCCGGGACTGCTGCGCGCACTACGCTACGCCATCATCGTCGAGGGGGCTGACGATGCGGCGGCGGTCCCCGGCTCGGACAAGAACCACAGCGACTGCATTCGCAAGGAGCTGCGAGCGCGCGGGGTAACCACTTCGCAACTCGAGGTAATTCCGGACTGCGTCGCGAACGACTGGCCGGAGCCGCTGGATAACCTCGGCACCTGCGTGGTGCATCGCGCCAAGCTAACGGGCGGTGGCGCATCGTCGGCCAAGTCGTCCGATTAACCCGTGAACCAACGAGGGATGGCGCTGATACGTCATCCCTCGTTTTCTGCCCCCTTCAGATCAACTCAGCATCCACGCCATTCCAAACCCGATCGAGAGATTACTTGAAGGCTGGGATGATTTGGCTCCCGCATGCCTCGATGAACGCGCGGCCCGGCAGATTCGGTTGCAGCACCACGTGGTTGGCCCAGGGCGCGGTCGCCAGCAGCCGTTCGAGTTGGCCGCGCACTTCGGTGGCATTACCCATCAGGCAAAAGCGTCGCGCGATCTCCTCGGGAATGGCAGCGACCATTCGCGCCGCGAGGTCCATGTCCATCGCATGATGAAAGTCCGGGCGCACCGTCTTGAGGATTTCGTGCACCGGCGCACACGGCCATTTTAGTCCGGCGATTTCCCACAGGCGCGGATTGACTTCGTAATAACCCGCCGCCATGACGCGTCCGCGCGCCCGCGCGAGGTCGGGATCGTCGGTAATCACGGTATGGAAGTGCAGCGCCACGAACATCGTCAACGGATCGCGCCCGGCTTCGACGGCTCCGGCGCGAAACTCGTCGTATGCCCATCGCACCAACGTCGGATCCGCGCCGACTCGAATCACTACGCCGTCGGCTGAGCGACCGGCCATGCGCAAACTCTTTGGTCCGCCGCACGCGACTACAACGGGCAGCGGACGCGGGTGGTCCAGTCGCGATGGCGCCGTCCAGCCGAGGTCGACGCCTTCTCCATTCACGAGCGCGCGAGTGGTGCCGATGGCGCGCTCGAGTTCCGCGAGCCGCGCGGGCCGCAAGCCCACTTGCCAAACGGAAGTATCGCCATTGGCGATCCCGAGCATCACGCGGCCCGGCGCCTCCCGGTCAATCGCCGCGATACTCGAAGCCACAACACTCGGATGGCGCGTGACTGGATTTACCACCAACGTTCCCGCATGCACGCGTTGGGTGCTGCGCAACGCGGTCAGCAGATTGATGAAGACATCACCGGCGTGAAGCTGGCTGTCCGGAAACCAAAGGTGATCGAAGCCGGCCTGCTCGGCCTCGACACAAGACTTCGCCAGCCGCTCAAGATCGATAAAGCTGAAGCGGTTGGTGCCGAAAGTAACAGCCATAATCGCGGGTCAGTTCGGCATCCAGGCCATCGCGCGAATCTCGCCGAACTCGCGCCGCACCTTAGTCCAGGTATCGCCCGCGTCGGTGGAGACATAGACATAGCCGTGCAGGCTGTTGGCCACGATGATGTTGGGGTTCGACGGATGCGTGCCGAACCAGTACATCGTCGAGTTGGGCTCGACCGGCAGTGAGCATTTCTCCCAGGTCTTGCCGCCGTCGCGGGTGCGCTGAATCGCGCCGCGCTTGCCCGGGATGAAGTCGCCATTGGCGACGAAGATGGTGTTCGAGTCGTCGGGCTTTACCGCGACGCCGCGGCAGTAGGAGATCGCGTCGCGCTCGGCGAAAGTCGGGAAGCCATGCAGCTCGAAGCTCGCGCCGTCGTCGGTGCTGCTCCAGATGCCGTCGGGTGTGGTCACCAGCAGCTTCGGATGCGCGCCGTCGGTGAGCGCGAGGCCATGGACATCCTGGTTGAGTTCCTTGTCGCCCATCTTGCGATGGGTCCAGGTCTGGCCGTCGTCGCGCGAGCAATAGACCCCATCGATCTCGACGCCCACCCACAGCGTCTTCTTGTCGCGCGGATCGACGATGACATTGGTGACCTTCGGCGCGCCGGCGAGGCATCGCTCCGCCATCGGCACATGAAGCTGCTCCCAGGTCTTGCCGCGATCGCGCGAACGATAGACTGCCGGTGGCTTGGTGCCGAAGAACATCGTGTCGGGCTCGCCGGGATGAAACGCGACCGACCAGATTTGCCGATTGCCCGACGGCGACTCGATCAGAGTCCCACTTCGCGCCGTTGTCCTCGCTTAGATAGAGACCCGCCTCGGAACCGGCCAGCACATGATGCGAATTATGGGGCGAGACGGCGAGCGAGCGAATCTGGATCTCGCCGGGCTCGGCCTCGAACGGCAGGTTCATCCGGCTGCGGCGCCAATGCTCCCCGCCATCGGGACTGAACCACACGCCGGCGCCGACCGTGCCGACACAAATGGTGAAATCTGTATTCATGGGACGTCACCTCCCGCTGCGACCATAGACCAATCGGAGCAATAGCTATGAGGGCGCGAGGTTGTCAAACCTCATGATGAGGCGGCCCGAGGGATCGGGACCGTCCATCTTACCGACATTACGTCGATTATGAGAAACTCCAGTGTTTGATTGTCTTTAATGGGTTTGTTTTTCCACTTTCACCGACCGTGAGATGCTGAGCGGTGGGTTCGTTTATGTAATCGGATAGTCGTCGCTTGATGAGTGAACACGGTCTCGCCCTATAGAAGAAATCAGGATGTTCGCGTCGCCCTGAAAAGCGAAAACTCCTTATATCCAAAGCATTTAATGGGTTTGTTTTTGCATTTTTACAATTTCTCGTGTGGCTCCAAAACAGTTGTGGCGCCCTCGCGAGCGCCACAGCTCAAAGCATATCACTCAAACTCCCCTGATGCATCGGATCTTTGCGCCCGCTCCAGAGTAGTCATCGATTGGGATTCTTATCGCGGCCCTGCGCATAGTCTGCGTAAACATCGAAATTGATGTGCTCCAACTGAAAATCATCTGTTCCGCTAATTGGACTTACCACCACGTTAAGAACTGTCGCGGTTACAACAATGTTCCTGCCCGGCACCGACATTGTTCGCTTTGCTCCAAAGATAGATTTGTCAGGACCATGGACAAAATCACGGGCATTAAAATCGAACTTTTGCAAGCCGATGCAAACGTCGTCTGGACAGAGAAGATTGTATTCATTAGGCCGGTCGGCATCTTTTAAAAGCAAATCCACACCGATCACGTAGCCGCCCACCATGCACATAGGCTCGAGCGTGAGTTTGTAGATTGGCTTTCCAGATTCGTCGCGGATCTCAGCGGTCCAAACCGTATCTGCGTAACACTTTTGTTGTGGCGCTGAGTCCTGTGCACTTGCGCGATAGAATGAAACCTTCTCGCGAAAGGGAGTGATCACCGGATGAACGGCCGCATGGCAGATTTCTATCGCAACCGCCAAGCTGATAACAAAACACCAGCAGCATCCATAAAATAGAAAACCGAATGCGCGTGCGCTTATTTTGTGCTGCTCGACCGTCATTAAATCTCCTGTCCAGTCCGATTTAAAACCCGAATTTGGGCCTCACCTCAAATCCGATGCCTAATCCTGGATATTGACGCGACCGCCCGCTCGTGTCGGAAATAGTAGCTCAGAGTGGCTGTTGCTTTAACGGTATCTCTGAGTTATCACATTAAGACATAGTGTCGTGCGATCGAAAACGGATCGAGGGAGCACAACGATGAAACAACTGCAAAAATGTCCCAACTGCGGCGTCCAGCTGGTGCCGCGTCCCAAGGAAATCCGCGACCTGCGACTCTCCGCCGAGCTTTCGCAGCGCGAGATGGCGAATTATCTCGGGGTCAAATCTTCGCACGTCGCCTACCTGGAGAACGGCCGGCGCTCGCCCAGCGGCGACCTCATCCTGCGCTATCGCAAGGTCGAGCAGAAACTCCTCGCGAAGAAGGGCCGCAAAATGGCCTCTTAGCTTCTCCTGAAGCCATACGCCTCCGCTTCGGTGTTTCCGCGATGCCTCAGCTCGTCGCGAGTGGGATGCGATAGACCTCCGCCGCGGTGCGATGGAACAGCCATGCGTTCTCTTCCGGCGTGTAGTCGGCCGCCAGCCGCTTGAACGCGTTCCATAGCACCAGGTACGAGCACGACACCCGGTCGACCGGAAAGTTGCTCTCGAACATGCAGCGTTTGGGGCCGAACCTGTCGATGGTGTGCAGGTAGTAGTCGCGAGTCGCATCCGCGAGTTGCTGCGAGGTGGGAGGCTGCGGGTTGCGATGCCATCCGTAGCCGCTCACCGCCATGTTGATGCCGCCGAGCTTCACCACCACGTTCTGGCATTTCGCCAGCTCGGTCATGTCCGCCTTCCACTTCGGGAAAATCTCGGCGCGCTTGCCCTCGTACGGTCCGATGCCGAGCGGGCCGCCGAAGTGATCGAGGATGATGGTGGTGTCAGGGAACGCGCGCGCGAGGTCGGTCAGTTCGGGAATCTGCGGATGATATTGCCACGCATCGAAGCTGAGGTTGAGCTTCTTGAGTTTCGCGAAACCCTCGCGAAAGTTCTTCGTCGCATACAGACCCTTGGGCGGCTTGGTATGCGAATTGGCAATCTTCGGATCATCATCGTAACCGGCCGCATGACGGATGCCGCGAAAGCGCGCCGGCGCCGCCGCGATGTGCGCCTGCAGGACTTCCTCGACCGCGCGCTCCCAGCGCCAAATCCGCGAAGCTGACGATTCCCGCGCACACGCGCGTGTCGCCATAGCCGCCGCTCGCGCTCATCGCGGCGATGCCGTTGACGAACTCGGTCTCGCCCACCGGACGCATCGCCTCGGGACCGTCCTTGCGATACATCGAGGCGCATTCCACGAACACGGTGGCGAGGACATTGTGACCCGAGCCGGTATCGCGCGAGGATCTCGTCGAGGAGATAGCGGCTGGTCGGGTGATCCCACAAATGATGATGCGGATCGACGATTGGCAGGTCGGGTTCGAGGACCGGTTCTTCGATCTGGTTCAGCCAGGCCTCGCGCGCGCTCGCATCGCGTCGGGATTCGGTGGTTGCCATCGATGATGTCTCCTGCGTCGGTCCGTTAGTTTTCGCGCGGGTCGCCTGGGATGGGGCGCTCGGTGAAACCGATGACCATCCCGAAGCACTGATCGCTGCCGAGCAAAACCTTGCCGGCGCCATCGGGCTCGGGCCTCAGCAGTTTCGATTTCAAAAAGTCCGACGCGCGCGCGACGTTGCGGGTCTTGAATACAAGGGCATGCACGCCTTCGCCGTTTTTCTCGAGGTCACGCGCTTCCGGGGTGTCCGAGGAGATCGGCTGCGCGAGCTCCACGATCGTGTCTTCGCCGATCGCAACGTATGCGCTCCGTTTGCGACCCGCGGCCTCATATCGATGGATCAGCTTGCCGCCGAGGACGTCCACGTAGAATTTCTTCGCGGCGTCGAGGTCGCGTACCACCGTCGTTATGTGCGAGGCGCGCTCGATGCCGAGCGGATGGTGCTCGCGCCAGTATTCTTTCGACCATGCGGGCTGCAATCGCGGGTCAATGGTGTTGCGCTCGATGATCGCGAATTCGAGCTGACCGGGCGTCTCCCTCGGATGCGTCCAGATCGCGAACTTCTCATTGGGCGGCGTGACCGGGCGGCCGGTGACATCCCACATATGCAGGCCCTCGTTGGCGAGGTGGGTGGAGATCGCGGGAACGTCGTCGACGTAAAACGCGATCGAATGGAAGTGTTCGCCGAACCGATCATGAAAGCGCTTGACCGACTGATTGCGCAGGCCCTCGACCTTCGAGGGCGTCATCGGCTCCATGATGACGTCGCCGATTGCGATGAGCGAGGCATCGCGGCCCGCAGCCTTGGCAAAGCCGTGATAGTAGCGCGTGACCGCGAAAACGTCGTCGTACCATTTGTCGACGGCGTTCAGATCGCTGACCACGTGGGTGAGGTGGAAGAGCTTTCCGATCTTGAATGTGGACATAATCTCCCCTTTGTAGAAAAGCGCGCCCCCATTGAGGAGGCGCGCCTTCGGAGGATCGCAGTCTTTAGTTTAGGCCGCCGCGTGAACCGCCATCGGCAGTTCTTTGCCGCCGCCGATGTCTTCGGCTTGCCACTTCTTCAGTTCCGGCAGCACGTGCTTCGCGAAACATTTCAGGTTGCGCTCGGCTTCGTCATAAGGCATGCCGGCGTAACTGAAATTGAGCATGAAGCCCTGGTTGTCGATGGTCTTTTTGATGAAGGCGAGCTTCTCCAGCACCATGTCGGGGGTACCCCACGGCATCAATTGCGCGAAGTCGGCGGCAGCGCCGTCGATGCCGTGCTTGGCGATGAACTTGCTCACCATCCGATAAGATTCGTAGCTCTTATTGGTGCCGAATTTGTCGGACGTCATTTCGTAGTGTTTGATGACAGTTTTGTAGTTGCCCGCCAGCCACTTCATCGCCTGCTCTTCGGCGCGGTCCTTGTTCTCATCGACGAATACAAACCCGCCACTGAGCGGCTTCGGCGCCGGCGTCGCGCCGTTCACTTCCTTCCAGACGCGATGGTAAACCTCGAAGTCCGCCTTGACCGCATCCCATGGCTTCTGCGGGATGACCAGCAAGCCGACTCCCAGTTTCGCCATAATCGGCATCGACTCGGGCGAAACCGCGGCAGCATAGGTGCGGTTCTTGAACGATTTGAAGGGGAAGGGACGAATCTCGCGGCGCGGCTGCCCTGTCAGCTTGCCGCCTTCCATCACGCCCGTTTCCAGCGCGTTGATGATGAGTTGCGCGTACTCGACGAAGCGCTCGCGGCCTTCATCCTGTGGAATACGAAAGCCCTCGTACTCGATGCGCGCCAGGCCCCGGCCCATGCCGAAAATCATGCGGCCGTTGGAGACGTGATCGAGAACGGCGATTTGCTCCGCGACCCGAACCGGATCATGCCACGGGAGCACCACCACCATCGAGCCGAGCTTCGCGGTCTTGGTGCGGCCCGCCATGTAGGTCAGGAACTGCAGCACGTCGGGGCACATCGTGTAGTCGTCGAAATGATGCTCGACACCCCACACCGAGTCGAAGCCGAGCGGCTCCGCCATTTCGGCGAGGCGAATCTCGTTTTTCCACACGTCGCGATCGGACATCTTCATGTCCGTGTTTTGAAACACTGCTCCATAACCTACGTGCATATGATCCTCCTGCGCGCGAGCGAGGTCGCGCGGATATTCAGTGCATATTTACCGTCCCGCCACCGATGCGGAGAGCATGTCCGGATGCGCGACACGCTCCGCGGTCCGTCCGGCAGCCAGCGGCACCGAGCCGGGCCGGCGCTGGAACGGATCGACGAGGCCGAGTTGCTTGCCGGTTTCGCGCAACGCGGGCATGACGTCGCGGGCGAGCAGCTCGAGGCATCGCATGCGATCCTTCGCGCCGACGGGCCCGTCGAGCCAGAACGAGAAGATGCCCGGCCGCAGAACCTCCAGCACCTTGCGCAGGCGCGGGATGACATAGTCCGGCGTGCCGGCGATCATCTGAAGCTGCTCGCGAGTCTTGTCGTAGGTTGCATAGACGCCCTGCTTGAGGGCCTCGATCTCGGCATCGCTCTCTTCGCCGATAACATCGGTGATGGGCTTGCCGGGCAGGTTCGCGCCGGCCGCCAGGCGCGCGAGGCGCTTGGTCGCTTCCTTGGAATTATAGCCGGGAGGGAACATCCATTCGGGACGCGCGAAATGCGCGAACGCGCCGCCATAGAGGAAGCGCTTGCCGAGCTCCTCGGCGCGCTGCTGATTGTCGGAAACAAATACCGGCTGCAGATAGCCGAAGTTCTCCGGACCAGCCTGATAGCCCTCGCGCGCGGCCTGTTCGGTGTACATGTTCCATAGCTCGACCGTCGGCTCGAGCTGCGTCGCCAGCGCGATGTAGGGGAAGCGCTTCTTCGCGCACCACAACACTGTGTCGGGGCTGACGAGCCCGGGAATCCAAATCGGCGGATGCGGCTTTTGCAGCGGCAGCACCCACGGATTCACGAAGCGGAAGTGGAAATGCTTGCCCTCGTAGCGGAACGGGCCGGGCGTCGTCCACGCCTTGATGATGAAGTCGACGCCTTCCTCGAAGTATTCGCGATTGAGCGCGGGATTGGCGTTGTTGGCGAGCTGCTCGCTGCCGGCGCCGCGCACCCATCCGGGCACCAGGCGGCCCTTCGAGAGCAGATCGATCATCGCGAGCTCTTCGGCGAGGCGCAGCGCATTCGCGACGGTCGGCACCGGATTGCCCAGCAGCACGATCTTCGCGCGCTTGGTCGCACGCGCGAGCACCGCCGCCTCGACATCCATCACCGAGCCGAGGCAGAACGGCGTGCCATGATGCTCGTTGAGCATCAGGCCGTCGAAGCCGAGGTCCTCGGAGTAAACCTTCTCGTCGATGTACTGGTTGAGCAGCATCGAGCCGGTTTCGGCATCGAAGTTTTTGTTCGGCAATCCGAAGAAGCTGCGGTTGCGCAGAATCTGGTTTTCCAGAAGGTCGCTCTTCGCCGTTTCGGTTTCCGGATCGTAATGATACTGCCGCTCGGTGAACCACATCATGTGCATAGGTGTCTCTCCCCTTATCCCAGGAAGTTTTGAACTTCTTTGATGAACTGTTCGGACTTTTCGATTTCCGGCCGATGACCCGCCCCGTCGATGGTCACCAGCTTCGATCCCTTGATGGATTTTTGATAGACCGCCCCCGCCGAGATTGGCACCACTTTGTCATCGCGTCCCCATACGATCAGCGTCGGCGATTTCACGGTGCCTTCGAGCAGATGCGGCAGGCTCGGATTGAACATGTACGGCTGCCATGCGATGAGCGCGGTCTGCGCGCGCGCATCCTCGAAGGCCTCGTACTGCGCCTCCGAGACGCCACCATCGTAAAGGGCGGCATACTCGGCCGTGTTGGCGGCATCGCGCACCGAATCGCGCAGATACACCAGCGCGGGAACGGTGAACAAATCCTTGATTTCGCCCTCGGGCGGACGGATGCCGACCGGCGCGACCAGCACCATCTTCGAAAACAGGTTGGGATCGTTGGCGGCCATCTCAGCGGCGAGCCATCCGCCGAGCGAGAAGCCGATCACATCGATAGGAGCGAGGTTCTGCTCGCGCACGAATCGCGCGAGGAAACTCGCCAGGTCGTGCACGTTCACCACCCATTCGGCACGCGGCGTCTTGCCGAAGCCCGGCAGCAGCGGCGTCACGATGGTGCGGCGCTCGCTGAGCGCGGCATTCCACTTCATCCAGCCGGGCCAGCCCAGCTCCTCGTGCAGGACGAGCAGCGGCTTGCCTGAACCGCCTTTCATCACGATGAGCTGCTCGGCGCCGACGCTATGGTTTTCCTCACGAACCGAATCTTTTGCAGCCATTACCACCTCATGCCCCCGCGGGCATCACATACCGATCGGAATCTTAAGATGAGGGTATAGACCAATCTCCTCGATGCGGTCTAGCGCGCGAGGAGGGGCGGATCGCCGATTGGTTCCGGACGCCCACATTGTCGGACGGCTGGGAAATCCTGTTGATCGTGATGACTCTTTGACTCATAGTTAGTGCAATGACATCGATCCGCGGTCGCGTGCTCAACACGCGATGAAAATCTCACATAGTTTCGTTGCGGCGTTCGTGATCGTCCTGGGCCTCGCGACTTTCGGTACCGTCTTGGCGGGAACTTTAGGGGAACCGACGATCTTCGTCGACAATTACAACAATGTGACCGCATATCCGGTCGGCGCGAGCGGGAATGTGGCGCCGCTCGCGATAACGCCGGACATGATCTATCCGACCGGAATCGCGCGCGACAGCAGCGGCCGGATTTACGTCACCAACCCGTCCACCAACACAGTTGCCATCTATCTACCCGATGCCACCGGCAACGTTCCGCCAGTCGCGATAGTCGGCGGCTCCAAGACTCGGCTAGGCAATCCGAGCGCGATCGCACTGGATCGGAACGGCAATATATATGTGCTCAATAGCGCGACCGCAGCGATCACTGTTTACGCGTCCTTTGGGGTGTTTGATACGGGGTCAGGGCCGACGCCGCCGCTCAACCAGGCTCCGATGGCGGTGATCGCCGGGCCTAAGACGAAGCTCAAACAGCCGATCGCAATCGCCGTCGATGGAAGCGGCGACATCTATGTGGCGAATCAGGCGGGGGGTCCGGTCGTTCCTAGCCAGCGGATCAGGCAGGGCACGATTACCGTGTATCCGGCGGGGAGTAACGGAAATGTCGCGCCGACAACCATCATAAAGGGTAGCGCGACTGGACTGATCGAGCCGGTCAGCATCGCATTGGATGCGAACCACAATATCTATGTCGCTAACGGTTTCCTCTACGTCAGCAGGACCTTCATCAATGAGCCAAGTATTGTGGTCTATCCGGCCGGCAGCGCAGGGGACGCGCAGCCGAGCGCGGTTATCGGCGGTACGAACACCGGCCTCGCCTATCCTTCGGGCCTGGCGCTCGATTCAAGTGGGAATATTTACGCGACCGGATTCACGAGCATGGGAATCCCCACTATCAATGTGTACCCGGCGATGAGCAACGGGAATGTTTCGCCAACAACCATCATCAGCGGTGCCGATACCGGACTGAGCTATGTGTCCGCGATGACTCTGGACCCCGACGGAAATATTTATGCGCTGAATGGCGCCAAGGTGACTACTTTCTCGGCCGGCAGCAGCGGCGATGCGGCGCCGATCAACACCTTCACCAGCGCCTTCACGGGAATTGATGGCTCTTCCGGGATCGCCTTGGATTCCGCGGGAAAAATATATGTTGCCAACAGTTATGGAGGTCCTGACTTTCCCAACGGCAGTCTCTCAATCTTTGCGCCGGGTAGCTATGCCACCACCGCGCCCGCCTCGGTGATTATGGGAGACAACACCGGCCTCAACTACCCGCAGAAGCTTGCAGTCGATGCGGGGGGCAATATCTCGGCGCTCAACATCGACGGTACGATAACCGAATATCCGGCGGGTAGCACCGGGAATGTCACGCCCTCAGAGACGATAAACCTCTCCGACAACATCGATGCGGTTGGTATTGCACGGGGCGCTGACGGCGCACTGTACGTTGCCAATCAAGGGGGCGTCCAATGCAACAATAACGGCCACTGCCATCAAACCAGTCTCGGTTCGATAAATGTCTATTCGGCGAATGCCAACGGAAATGCGAAGGCCAGCGCCGTTATCACAGGTTACGCAACCGGGATTGCGTCGCCTTCGGCGATCACCGTGAGTAAACGCGGCAATATTTTCGTCGCGAATGAGGGTCCGGTGGATTGTTCCTTCGGCTGCTGTCCAGTCGGCGACGGGAGCATTACCGTTTACGCTCCGGTCAGCGTGGCAAACGCCAAGCCAATCGCCACGATTCAAGGCGCGCTCACGCAACTTGAAATTCCCGAAGGAATCGCGGTTGATTCCAATGAAAATATCTATGTCGTCGATGGTGGGAGTTCGGTCAACGGCGGCCGGGGCGGCAAAGTGGGCCGTGCTGGCAGCTGGGGCGAAGGATGTGCTCTCGAGCAAGGAACGACGGCGAGCATCGCTGGAGGCGACTTCGCCGGTAAAAATCCAGATATCTTTATCGTCCCCGGTGTTTTTGACACCGGCATTCCCATTTCCATATCTATTTTGGAATTTAAGGCCGGCAGCAACGGCAACACTCCACCGAGTGCAATCATTCGCGGTCCGTTCACCGCGCTCGGCGGCTCGGCGATCGCGATAGGTCCTTCCGGACCGTAATTGCGCCTTGCAACCGGCTCTCATTCAATGCGAGTAGAGACGAGGAGATCCGCGTCGATGCCCGCAGCTTCCATCAAACCTCCCGAACCTAACCTCAAGCCCGAGGCGATGATCGCGCGCGCCCGCGAGATGCGCCAGATGCTGCGCGAGCAGCAAGCCGAATGCGAAAGGGCAGGGCGTATACTGCCCGCGACGCATGAGGCATTCGTCAAAGCGGGCTTTTATCGCATGATGCAGCCGCGACGTTTCGGCGGATACGAATCCGACATCCCAAACTATCATCGCGCAATGATCGAAATCGCCCGCGGATGTCCGTCGAGTGGATGGGTGGTGACGCTCACCGCCGGTCATCCGATCATACTCGCGCGCTTCGGCGAGCGCGCGCAGATCGAGGCGTATGGAAACGACGGCGACTTCCGCGCGCCCGCGACCGGCGCGCCGGTGATCATCGAGCGCGTGAACGGCGGCTACAAGGTCAAGGGCTTTTGGGACTATGCCTCGGGGTGCGACGTCGGCACGCATTTCATCGGCCCTGGGATCCTGCCGGGCGCTTCCGGCGAGCCGCCGCAACAAATGCTGCTGCTGCTCAAACCGAGCGAGTACACCATCGTCGATAACTGGCAGACATTCGGGATGCAGGGGACAGGTTCCAAGCGCATCCTGGTCGAGAAGGAAATTATCGTGCCCGAGTACCGCACCACCCGCGGCGGTCTGACCGATGAGGTGCCGGCGCATCGAGGCATCGCGGGACTGGAGAACCCGCTTTATCACGGGCGGCTCGCGGCGTTCCTGGTGGGCGAGGCGACCGCGGTAATCATTGGAACGGCGCGCGGCGCCATCGACATCTACGAGGATCTCGGCGCGAAGAAGCCGACCTATTTTCCGCCGTTCACGCGGCGCAGCGAAAATTACGAGCATCAGGAACATCTCGGCCGCGCGCATGCGCTGGTCGATACGGCGGAGGCGGCGCTGCTGAAATTCGCCGACGACTACACGAATTTGTGCGCGGCGTGGATGCGCGACGAAGCGAAATTCGGCGGCACCGAGGAGCGCGCCCTCATCGCGCGGCTGCAGCAGTGCACGCAGATGTGCTGGGAGGCGGTCGAGCTGCTGTTCACCTCCAGCGGCACCAGCAGTGGACGCGAGGATTCGATGCTGGGGCGACATTTTCGCGACCTCGCGGTAATGCGCACGCACGTGGTGCTGCAACATTCGCGCACCATCGCCAACCTCGGCGCGCTGCGTTTCGGGCAGCCGCCGAAAACACCGCTATAGCAGGGTGTTGAAACACCCTGCGCAAAGATGGCTGCCTTCCTATAGTTCTCCCTCTCTGGGGGAGATTACAGTGGGGGCTTAGGAAGCGACTATGTCACTATCGAAGCTCCTCCCCACGATGGTCGTCGGAAGCTATCCGCAACCGGACTGGCTCATCGATCGCGAGAAGCTCAGCAAGTTCGTTCCGCGCACGCGCGTGCCCGAGTTATGGCGAATCCCGGAGCCATGGCTGGAGCAGGCGCAGGATGATGCGACCATCGTGGCGATTCGCGCGATGGAACGCGCGGGCGTCGATATCATCAGCGACGGTGAGATTCGCCGCGAGAGCTACTCCAACAAATTTTCCAACGCGCTGGCCGGCCTCGATCGCGCGAAGGAAGGGACGCTGACGATCTCCAATGCGGGCCGTTCGGTGAGCATGCCGGTGCCGCTGTTTTCAGGACCGGTGCGCCGTCTGGCGCCGGTTGAGGTGCGCGACGTCGCGTTTCTGCGCGCGAATACCGATCGCATCATCAAGATAACGCTGCCCGGTCCTTTCACGATGTCGGAGCAATCGGAAACCAGCCATCATCGCGATCGCGAGGCATTGGCGATGGAGCTCGCGGCAGCCGTGAACGAAGAGGTGCGCGACCTGTTCGCCGCCGGCGCCGATATCGTGCAACTCGATGAGCCGTGGATGCAGCGCTTTCCCGAGCGCGCCAAACAGTACGGCGTGAAAGTCGTCAATCGGGCGCTCGAAGGCATCAGCGGCACGACCGCGATCCACATCTGCTTCGGCTATGCGGCGGTGGTTCCGAACAAGCCCTCGGCGTACTCATTCCTGACCGAGTTCGAAAGATGCGTAGTGAACCAAGTCTCGATCGAGGCCGCGCAACCGAAGCTCGATCTCGCGGTGCTACGGGAGATGCCGAACAAAACCATGATCGTCGGGGTGCTCGACTTGAATGACAAGAACGTTGAGACCCCCGAGATTGTCGCTGCGCGCATCGAGGCCGCGCTGAAACACGTTCCCGCCGAACGGCTCATCGTCGCGCCCGATTGCGGGATGAAGTATCTGCCACGCGAAACCGCCTTCGGGAAACTTAAAGCGATGGTTGAAGGTGCGAATATGGTCCGCGCGCGCCTGTCCTAGACCTATTCCTCCGCTCAAGCCGCCTGTGGCAGCACTTCGAGGTCGCGGCCGCGAGGCTCGCAGATAGCTGCGAGGGTTCGCGTTACTTCCGCTTGGGTTCCGATGGCAACCTTCCCGTCGCCGATGCTGAGCGCGTTGCGGGCGATATCGGTGAGGGAAATGATTCCCACCACGGCGCCCTTATCATCCACTACCGGGATGCGATGAATTCGCGCTTCGCGCATCATCGCCTCGGCGAGCGCGAGCTCGTCGCTCGGTTTGCAGGTGAGCACTGAACGCGCCATTGCAACGGTGACGGGAATCTCCGCCAGCGATTTACCTTGCGTATAGGCGGCCATACAAATGTCGCGGTCGCTCAGCATGCCGATAACTGCGCCATTGCCATTAGAGGTGATGACCGGGACGCATCCGCAGTCGTTATCCCACATCACTTTTGCGGCAATGTTGAGGCTCTCGTCCTGGCGGCAAACATTGACAGTAGGTTGCATGATTTCGGCGATTTTCATAGTTGACGCTCCGGAAATATTGCGTTGCCGAGACAGCAGGGGGGCTACCATCCCGGCAACGGCTTTAACGACGCGGACCAAACTGCATCCGCGACGCCTAGGGTCTGGTGAATTAGGCCGCGGCTTTGGTTTCGACCTTCTTAGGTTCCGCGGTTTCGACCTGGATTTTCACGTCTTTGGGCGCCAGTTCCTTTGGCAACGGGGCACTCAGTTCAAGGACGCCATCACGATAGATGGCCTTGATGTCCTCAGCCTTGATGCCTTGGGGCAGTTCGGTCGAATATTCATAGCTGCCATAGCGCACTTCACGGCGCAGGAAGTCACGTTTGGTGATTTCCTTTTTTTGCTCACGCTTGCCACGAACGTTGAGGATGTTGCCGCTGACGTTTACCTCGATGTCCTTGGGGTCGATGCCGGGCATATCGGCGCGCACGGACAGCTTCCCATCCTCAACGAAGGACTCGATTCGCGGGCGCAATGTCCCACCCTCGAATTCCTCGTTCAGCCACGCTGGATTACGGAAGCGATCGAACGCGCGATCGAGGTCGCCGCGAAATTTCTCAAGCTCTTTCAGTGGATTCCACTCGGTTAATCGAGACATGGCTCAAATCCTCCTTCCTTTAGTTTTGGATGGCTTTGTTTGGTAACAACAACCCCTGAAACAGCATCTGTTATGCCAATCATGACTGGAACGATTCTCTTTGAAAGATAGAGGGTTCCCTTGGGGTGTCCTCACTTATCGAAACATTTCTCGACCGGCTCGATAATCGCGAATGCGAACCAAAGCGCCTTTGCCGGCGCCAGAGTGTGTCTAGACGAGCATTTCGTCGTTGGCGCGATTGTGCTCGCGATGGCGCGAATCGCGTCAGGTCAAATCGAATGGTGAGGCGAAAAGGCCCGTCCAAAATCATGAAATAACTTGAAGAAAGGCGGTCCAAGTAAATGCCCGAAGAGGAAACTCTGGAACGAGCCCATGGGGATGCGGCGGAGGGCCAATCGCCTTCGACGCAGGCGGGCGAATTCGTCCGCGAGGAGATTGATCACATTCGCGAGGGAAAACACGGCGCTCGCAGCACCAGGCAAGCTATCGCCATCGGACTATCCAAGGCGCGCCGCGCCGGAGTGAAACTGCCGGCACCCAACCCAAAGACGACTTCGGCCAGCACGCGTAAGAAAGCTGCGCAAGACTCCGCCCGCGCGAAGAGCCGAACGAAGCCATCGCCGAAGCGATCGCGCGCTACCATGTCGGCGCTCAAACGCGAGGGGAAAACGGCGGCTTCGTCACGAGCGTTGGCGCGCCAGGCGCATCAAAGTGCTACGGCGCGAGGCCGCAAGAATCGCGTTAACGCGGCGAAGAAGGGTGCCAGGACGCGCGCGCGCACCTCGAAGCGCAAATAGTCTCGATCCTTTCTAATCGGCGATCGGACGGCGTTTGATATTTGCCACGGAAGGGATTTCCAAATCATAGCGGCGCAGCTTGGTATAGAGCGTTTTTACGTCCACCTCCAGCATCCGGGCCGCGGCGGTCTTGTTCCCGCGTGCGAAGCGGATGGCGTGCGCGATGGCCGCGCGCTCGATCTGTCCGATGAGGTTGTCGCGCAGCTTGCGCAACGGCATCGGCGGCACGCTCGGACCGAGTTCCGCATCCCGCTCGCGCTGTTCAATCAAACTGCGAATGAAGTCGCTGACGTTGGGTCTACTCTTCAGCGTCTCCAGCTCTTCGGCCATCCTGCGATGCTTGATGGTCAGCGTCACGCGCACCACCAATTCCTGATTCTCGATGGGGCGTGTGATGAAGTCGTCGGCGCCGAGATTGGTCGCTTCGACCGCGGCACTCACATCATGTTGCGAGGTCAGGATGAGGATGGGAACTTTGGCTGTGATTTCGCGCATTCGGCGCAAGGTCTCGATGCCGTCGATCCCGGGCATGCGAAGGTCGAGGAGCACGATGTCGATCGCGTCCGGGGTGAAAGCGTCCAGACCCGTCGCGCCACCATCGGCGAGGGTGACGTGACATCCTTCGGCTTCGAAAATCGCTTTGAGCAGCGAACGGTTGAGGCGGTCATCGTCGACGATCAGGATTCGCACCGCATTGAGTGCCGAGTCGATTGGCGAAGCTGCCATAGAAACTTCTCCGGACAAAATCAGGCCGCGATCAGTTAGCATATCGGGCCGGGGTTGCGGTCTGCGCGGTGAAGCGTCGGCCCGAGGTTCCTCGCGCGACGAACTTCCGCGCCTGCGGATGAATGCGGCTGCGATAGTTGCGCGTGGTGAAACAAGGGGGCTCGGGAAGCTCGGGAAATTCCAGGATCGCATCCAACAATTCACCCTCGCGCTCGATAGCCAATTCGATCAGGTCTCGCATTGTGTTTTCTCCTGAAGCAGTTGGCCTCTAGAGCACGTCGCGGGCCAAAATCGGAGGTGCGGATGTGTCGCATCCTGAGACAATTCCGTCGCGAGATGCTTAATCAGCGGGGGTGGACTGACGCGAAACAGAACGAACGAATTCCTGAAAGTCAGGAAGAACGTTTACCCGGGAATTTGCACGGCCGCGGATTTCTCACCATTCGTCGTCCACTTGCTCGAGGTATGGTTGGAACGCTCCGAACGCCGCGATCGCCGCCAACACGATGAGGGGCGCGATCATTCCGCGCAGCGCCCATCGATCGGTGGCGAAACCGCCGCAGACCGCACCCGCCAAATAGGCGACGTACAGTGCGATGGTAAGCGCCGCGCGCTGAAGAGAAACCTGCCGCGGCGATACGAGGAGGACCTTCCAGATGCGGCTGCGAAACCGGCGATAGGTCCGATCGCGCATCCAGAACAGGAATTCGGAGACGGATTCCGCGAACTTTACCAGCGAGCCGGTCACAAACGTCGTGTAAACATTGATGCCGCCCACCTTTCGAATCGAGACGTTCTGCAGCCCCATCGCAATCGTCAGCAGCGCGACCATCACGAAAAACTTGAGCGCCGGCTGCGGCGGGATGTCGGCCTTGAAACCGCTGCTCGCGCCGGCCGCGATAAATGCGGTGACGAGCACAACCTCCAGCCCGATGGTGGCGGGGAAGGGAACTTTGATGTGGCGGCGCTTTTCCGCGTCGTAAATGAACGCGCCCAGGATCAGGCCGAAAAGGAAGGTCGCCAGCGGCCACCCGTGCCGCACGAAGCCGACCCAGTCCAGATGCGACATGTGCCGCGCCATCGCGACCGTGTTCCCGCTCATATGCGAAACATACAGCCCATACAGGGCGATATAACCGACCAGGTCGATGAATCCAGCGGTCCAGGTCATGAGGATCGCAATCGCGACTTGTTCGAATGACCCGGAGTGGCCGCTGGCGGAACGAATCTTCATCTAGCTACATGGTTGCTCATGCGTGCCGCGAAGCGCTCATCTTAGCCGCTCGATTGCGGCTCCCAAAACGACTGGATAGGCTCGATGTACTTTGCCAATCCGCACGCGGATTCGGCACGCCACCCGGAATCCTCGAACCTGGAGAATTGATCGCAACATGGCCGGCTTCGTAGCATTTGGCGGCGCGCGCACCACCAAGAGACATGAGGATGGCGCGGTCGCGGCCGTGTCCGCATGGGCTCCGCTGCGCCGCCGGGTATTTTTCGCGCTCTGGATTGCCGCGCTCGCCTCCAACCTCGGCACCTGGATGCAAAACGTCGGCGCCGCATGGCTAATGACCTCGCTCTCGAAATCGCCGCTGATGGTTTCGCTGATCCAGACCGCCTCGAGCCTGCCGATATTTTTCCTTGCGCTGCCCGCCGGCGCGCTCGCCGATATCATCGATCGGCGCAAGCTGCTGATTTTCTCCCAAGTCTGGATGCTGCTCGCGGCGGGCGCGCTCGGCATCCTGACTTACCTGCACATGACCACCGAATGGACGGTGCTGGGGCTGAGCTTCATGCTCGGCATCGGCTCCGCACTCAATGCTCCCGCGTGGCAGGCAATCATTCCCGAGTTAGTGCCGCGCGAGGAGCTTACGCCCGCCATCACCCTCAACGGCATCAACTTCAATCTCGCGCGTGCGGCTGGTCCGGCGCTAGGTGGATTTGTTGTCGCATGGTTCGGCGCCGATGTGAACTTCATCCTCAATGCGGCCTCGTTCCTCGGCGTGATGGTGGTGCTCTACGAATGGCGTCGGCAATCGCGTCCCGGGGTGTTGCCGGCCGAGCGCGTCATCGGCGCGATTCGCATCGGCGTCCGCTATGTGCGGTATGCGCCGCCGCTGCGGGCGGTGCTGGTGCGTACGGTGGCGTTCGTGTTCGGCGCCAGCGCGATGTGGGCGGTGCTGCCGCTCATCGCGCGCGTACAGCTCGGCCTCGGGGCGGCCGGATTCGGTCTGCTGCTGGCATGGTTCGGCCTCGGCGCGGTGATCGGCGGTGCGATGCTCACGCGGCTGCAGCAAATCGCCTCGCACGACAACATTGTGCATGGCGCGGCGGCTCTCTTCATCGCAATGACAGTGGGACTTGCCTTCACGCATGACACCATCGTCGCGAGCATTCTGATGGGGCTAGGCGGTGCGGCGTGGGTATCGGCGTTTTCGGTGCTCAACGTCGCCGCGCAGCTCTCGGTGCCGCGATGGGTTCAGGGCCGCGCGTTGGCGGTCTATCAAATCGCGGTGCAGGGCGGGCTGGCGGCGGCGAGCGCACTATGGGGCGCGATCGGCGTCTGGTACGGCTTGCAAGTCGCGCTCGGATGCGGCGCGGCCTCGATGCTGGTTGGCTTCGCGGTCTATCGCTGGCGTCTTGCCGCGGCGGATCAAGTCAACACCAATCCGGTGGACTTGTGGCCGCATCCGCAAATCGCGATCGACATTGATCCCGAAAGCGGACCGGCGCTGATCACAGTGGAATATCGAATCGATCCGGCGAAGACCGAGGAGTTCATTGACGCGATGCGGCAACAGCGCGTCATCCGGTTGCGCGACGGCGCGGTGTTCTGGGGGCTCTTCATCGATGCGAATGAGCCTGATCGTTTCGTCGAGCATTTCGTGAACGAAACCTGGCTCGAACATCTGCGCCAGCACGACCGCTTGACCGCCTCAGACGAAGTCTTCGAGAACCGGGCGAAATCATTTAATCTCGGCCCGGAGCGGCACGTCACCCATTTGATTTCCGCCGATGCCGTCGCGGGCCGCAACGTGGGTACGTTCAATCACAACGCCGGCCGGACGACTACCGTCATCGAGCCAGAACCCGTGCTGAAGAAGGTTTTGCCATGAAAGACACGCGCGATTTCCAGACCATCAAAGCCGAGGTCGAGGACAATGGCCTCGGTCGCTTGACGCTCAATCGGCCCGACCGCCTCAACGCCATCGGCGCGACGATGCTGCAGGAACTCGCTGAGGCCGCGCGCTGGTTCGACAGCCATCGCGAATTGCGCGTGGTCATCATGAGCGGCGCGGGTCGCGCGTTCTGTGCGGGCGCGGATTTGCAGGACTCGCCGGCAGCGGCCGCGGATTCAAAAACCAATAGCTGGCTCTATCGGCGCGAGGTCGGGCAATACGGATTGCGTGCTTCCGATGCGATCGAGCAGATGCGCGCGGTCACTATCGCGCAGGTGCATGGCTATGCGGTCGGTGGCGGCGTGGTGCTGATGGCTATATGCGATCTTCGCGTCGCTGCCGAAGACGCGTGGTTTTTCATTCCCGAGGTCGATCTCGGCCTCCCGCTCGCATGGGGCGGGATTCCCAAGCTGGTGCGCGAGATCGGCCCCGCGATGACCAAGGAACTGGTGATGACGTGCCGCCGCTTCAGTCCCAGTGAAGCGAAGGCGATGGGCTTCGTGAATCGTGTCGTGCCGCTGGCGAAGCTGCAAAGCGAAACCGAGGAGCTGGCGCGGGAGCTGATCGAGAAGCCGTCGGTGCCGGTCGCGATCACCAAGGAACACGTCAATGCGGTCACGCGCGCAATGAGCGCGGGCATCACCGCATTCGCCGATGGCGACGTGTTGCTTGGTGCCGGGACCGCCGACGAATCCCGCGCCGCCGCGCGCGCTTATCGGGAGAAAACTTTCCGCAAAAAAGGGTAATGGCCAAGTGTTGCGAAAGGAGACATTCATTCGCCGCAAAAAAACGACTCTGGGACTTGCCAACTGTAAACCAATAATGCGAGTTTCTCGCGCATGAAATGCCCGGTATGCGAACTGTTCGGCCGTGAGTTGCATTTTCAGACCCGTCGCCTCCTCGACCAGCATTCGTCCAGGTTCCACGGACTGTCTGCCACGCAACTCGAAGACTACGACCACAGCGATGAACCGGTAGCGAACCGACCGATGGAAAAGAGCGAGGGCCTGCGGGCGCGACGCTTTCTCCATTAAGCCTGGATCGTCCGGTGGCTGAGGGGCCGGCCATCGACATCTGAAATTCTCGGCGCAATCGCTTTGGCGCGGCGCACACCATTGATCTATCGTGGCGCTGCGAAATCTCTTCCAACAGCGAGGACGCCCTGATGTTCCGTCTCGACAACAAAGTTGCGGTCGTTACCGGCGCGGGTTCCGGAATCGGCAATGCCATCGCGAACACCTTTGCCGAGGCTGGCGCAGGCGTGTTTGTGCTCGAGTCCAACCTCGCTGCGGGCCAAGCCGCGGCGGAAAAAATCCGCATGGCAGGCGGCCGGGCCGACGCCATCGCGTGCGATGTAGCAAAAGCCGCCTCGGTGGCGGATGCCTTCGCGCAGGTCGATCGCGCGGCGCATCGATGCGACGTCCTCATCAACAACGCCGGCATCGCGCACGTCGGTACGGTCGAGAACACCTCGGAAGCCGACTTCGATCGCATCTACAGCGTCAACGTGAAGGGCGTTTATCTATGCTCGCAGGCCGGGATCAAGCTGATGCTGCGCGACGGCGGCGGGGTGATTCTCAACCTCGCATCGATGGCGTCGCTGATCGGCCTGACGGATCGCTTCGCGTATTCGATGAGCAAGGGCGCGGTGCTCACGATGACGAAATCGATCGCGGTCGATTACGTAAAGCGCAACATCCGCTGCAACTGCGTGTGTCCGGCGCGCGTGCATACCCCGTTTGTCGACGGCTACCTGCGCAACAACTATCCGGGCCGCGAGGATGAAATGTTCAAGCAGCTTTCGGAATATCAGCCGATCGGCAGGATGGGCACGCCCGAAGAAGTTGCGACGCTCGCGCTGTATCTATGTTCCGACGAGGCCTCGTTCATCACCGGCCAGGCGTATCCGATCGACGGCGGCGTTTTGGCCTTCTAGCCTGCGGTTTCGATTTTACTCGGCTTCGGGAAGGGTGCTTGCATGCGTTCCCGACGCATCAATATGATCTCTCCACGCGCGCATCCGCGCCGCACCTTTTAGGACGGAAATTTGGAGCTCAGTAAGACATTCGATTCGAAGGCGGCCGAGGAACGATGGTTCCAGCTCTGGATCGATCGCGGCTACTTCGCCGCCGATCCCGAGAAACCCGGCCCGGCATTTTCCATCGTCATCCCGCCGCCCAACGTCACCGGACAACTGCACCTCGGGCATGCGCTGAACGTCACGTTGCAGGACATCATCGTTCGCACGCGCAGGATGCAGGGATTCAACACGCTATGGGTCCCCGGCACCGATCACGCCGGCATCGCCACGCAGAACGCAGTGGAAAAGGACCTTGCGAAAGAGGGCAAGAATCGCCATCAGCTCGGACGCGACAAGTTCGAAAAGAAAGTCTGGGAGTGGCGCGAGACCTATGGCAATCGGATTCTGAATCAGCTTCGGCGCCTCGGCGCCTCGTGCGATTGGAGCCGCGAACGCTTCACCCTCGATGATGGGCTCTCGCGCGCCGTCAACGAAGTTTTCGTGCGGCTGTATAAAGCGGGCCTCATCTACAAGGACCGGCGAGCTCATCAACTGGTGCCCGCGATGCGAAACCGCGCTCTCGGACCTCGAGGTCGATCACAAGGACCGCACCGGCACGTCTGTGGTACCTCAAGTATCCGCTTGTCGACGGCTCCGGCTACATCGAAGTTGCGACGACGCGACCCGAGACGATGCTGGGCGATACCGCCGTCGCGGTGAATCCCGAGGACAATCGTTATCGCTACGAAGTCGGCAAGAAGGCGCGCATTCCGCTCATTGGACGGGGAGATCCCAATCATCGCGGATTCGGCAGTCGATAGCGCATTCGGCACCGGCGCGGTGAAGATTACTCCCGCGCATGATTTCAACGACTTCGAGATGGGGCGGCGGCACAAGCTGCCGCAGATCTCGGTGATGGACACCCGCGCGCGCATGAACGAGAACGCAGGTCCTTACGAGGGCCTCGATCGCGAGACCGCGCGCAAACGCATCCTCGTGGATCTCAAGCAAGCGGGCCTCTACGAACGGGAGGAAAAGCATACCAACGCGGTCGGCACCTGCTCGCGCTGCGATACTATCGTCGAGCCGATGCTGTCGGAGCAGTGGTTCCTCGATGTGAAGTCGATGGCGAAAAAGGCCATCGATGCGGTGAAGGACGGGCGCACGAAGTTCTTCCCGAAGTTCTGGGAGAACACGTTTTTCAACTGGATGGAAAACATCCACGACTGGTGCATCTCGCGCCAGCTATGGTGGGGGCATCGCATCCCGGCGTATCGATGCCAGCGCTGCGATCATCTGATGGTGGTGGCGGTCCGTCCGCCCAAGTGCGAGGAGTGCGAGGGCACTGACCTGGTGCAGGATGACGACGTCCTCGATACCTGGTTCAGCTCAGGGCTGTGGCCGTTCTCGACGCTCGGATGGCCGGCCGAGACTCCGGAACTTCAGCGCTACTATCCGACCAGTCTCTTAGTTACCGGCTTCGACATCATTTTTTTCTGGGTCGCGCGCATGATGATGTTCGGCCTGGAATTTACCGGCGACGTTCCCTTCCGCGACATCTACATCACGCCGCTGGTGCGCGATGCGGAAGGCAAGAAGATGAGCAAGTCGAAGGGCAACGTGGTGGACCCGTTGGAGCTCATGGACACCTACGGCACCGACGCGTTGCGCTTCACGCTGGCGCAGTTGGCGATTCAGGGCCGCGACGTGATTCTTTCGCCCGAGCGGCTGGCGGCCTCGCGCGCGTTCGCCAACAAGATTTGGAACGCCGCGCGCTTCACGATGATGAATCTCGCCGACGCGCCGCAGCCGCTGCCGAAGGTCGCGCCGTCGCAGATGAGCCTCGCGGACCGATGGATCCTCGATCGCCTCAACGATGCGATTCGCGAAGTGACGACCGCCATCGATGCGTACGAATTCAACGTCGCTGCGATGAAGGTTTACGACTTCATCTGGCACGAGTTCTGTGATTGGTACATCGAGCTATCGAAGGATGCGCTGAAGGCGGGCGGCGAGCGTCAGGCGGCCGCGCGCTACGTCATCATCCACGGATTCGATCAGATGCTGCGCCTGCTGCATCCGTTCATGCCTTTCGTGTCCGAGGAAATCTGGCAGGTGATTCGGCCCGTATATGGATGATACCGACCTCGCGGCGAACCTGCCGATCGCGAAGTTCCCAACGCCTCGCGACGAGCACGCGCTGAGCGACGCCGAAGCGCTCGCGATGAAGCATTGCATCGAAGCGACCGAGGCGGTGAACTCGCTGCGCCACCTGGTAGTCATTCATCCTGGTCAAAGCGTCAACTCGATTATGCGTCCGCGCGTTGGTGGAAACGGCACTTCGCACACGGGCTTCGCCGCTGAGATCGATCGGTTCCGCGACTACTTCGTCAGCCGAGCAAAAATCGAGAACCTCGAAATCTACCCAGCGGACAAACCTTTGCCGAAAAGAAGTGTCACCTCGGTGCTCGAGTGGTGCGAGGTTTCCATTGCCGCGCCCTTCGATTTTGATTTTGCGAAAGCGCGCGCGGTGCTCGAAAAGAAACTCGGCGAGGTCACCGGGCATCACGAGCAGCATCTGAAGAGGCTCGCTAATCCGGATTTCATGGCGAAGGCCGCGCCCGAAATGCGCGAGGAAACCCAGCAGCGCGCGCAGGAGCTGGAAACGCAACGTCGCCTGCTGAGCGAACAGCTCCGGATTCTCGGCGAGGCGCAGTAGCGCGATGGAAATCTTCCGGCAGCTCGACCTCGATGCGCTCGTGAAACGCGCGCTCGACGAGGACCTCGGCCAGGGCGACATCACCACCGCCGCGACCGTGAAGCCGGGGCAGCAGGGGCGCGCGAGGATCACCGTCAAAGAGCCATCGATGGTTTTCTGCGGCGGGATCCTGCTCGAGCGCAGTGTTCAGACTCGCCGGCGCCGATGCGACGATCACCTCGCTCGCGGCCGAGGGTGCGCAACTCGCGAAGGGCGACATCGTTGCGAATATCGAAGGAAACCTCGCCGGGCTGCTGATTGGCGAACGCACCGCGCTCAACTTCATCCAGCTGATGTCGGGAATCGCGACGGCGACGCATCAATATGTGGAGGCCATCAAGGGCACGCGCGCGAAAATCGTCGATACGCGCAAGACCCATCCGGGGCTGCGCGCAGTCGAAAAGTATGCGGTCCGGTGCGGCGGCGGTACCAATCATCGCTTCGGCCTCGATGGTGGCGTGCTGATCAAGGACAACCACATCGCGGCCGCCGGCTCCGTCCGTTCGGCGATCGAGAGCGCGAGGAAAATCACGCCACATACGCTTCGAATTGAGGTCGAATGCGAGTTTCTCTCGCAGGTCGAGGAAGCTCGCGACGCCGGCGCGGATATCATCATGCTCGACAACATGAACCTCGACTCGATGAGGCTTGCGCGGCAGCTGGTCGGCGACAAATTGATTCTCGAGGCCTCAGGCAACGTGAACCTCGATACGGTGCGCGCGATCGCCGAGACCGGCGTCGATCTGATTTCCGTCGGGCGCGATCACGCATTCCGCGCGCGCGATGGACCTCAGCATGCGCATCGTTCAGTAATCGGGGCCGAACAAAGCACTACGAGCGGTTGGCGCGCTGAATGGCGAGCGCAGGTCGGGTCTGCATGCCGGCCTGTTCGAGAGCGGGCGCGGTCGCGATGCGGTAGGCGACAATCGCGATGACTGTTACCGCTACTCCCCCGATGACATCGGTCAGGTAGTGATGTCCGAGGAATGGGGTGGCGGCGAGCATCAGCGCATTGATCGCGGCGATCGGGATGAACGTTTTGAATGGCGGACGGTGGACGTAAACGAAGACCATCGCCAGCACGGTGTGAAACGATGGGAACGCGATGATTCCCGGCATCGTCGAGAAGGTCGCGCGATGCAGCGTGCCGGCGCGGATTTTCAAGAGCGTCGTCGTCCACTTAGGGACTGAGTCGGCGGTCATCGGTCCGAGTGCCGGTACGAATCCGGAAATCGCGACCGTTGCGATTGCCGCAAACAGCGCGATCCAGAACAGCTCGCGATTGCGCTCGGTGCTTCCGATCAGCGCGAAGAACACCACCGAGGCGAACGCCTGTAGGATGATGCTGCTGTAGATCGAAGGCAAAACGAGGTTTGCGACGTGGCTGCCGCGAAGGAAGCTGAACCACGGCAGCCACTGAAAACCGATCAACTGGTCCAGCGCTGAGAGCTGCCCGTCGCACAAGGGGAGACGCATCGTCGCCGCGAGATAGGAGGCTACATTTACCACCACGGCGAACGCGAGCCACAACGCGGCATAATGCCCGAGGTCGCGCAGCCACCGAATACGCACGCTATAGCCGCAGACGATCCCCAGCGCGAGGAAGCCGGCCAGGGGCGGCAGCAGTTGCCGAAATCCCTCGAACCGAAAGCCGGCGCGCCAGGCCCAAATCGCATCGATCGCCGCGAGGCATCCGATCACGAGCCACGCCCACTGGACGCCATCGTGAGGCTCGCCGCTTGGCCGCCTGGTCGTACTCATATCGTACAATGTGTAGAGGCTGCGACAGTGAGTCAATCGAAGGAGCGAACCCGAGTCTCACCGCGGGAATCGCTCATCAGCCCTCGCATATTTTCGATTCGGTGCTATAGAAAACCCAAACGGCGATCGCGCCAGGCTTGGAGGCATCGATATGGCCACTCCTCGACACATCCTCGACGGCTACAAGGTTCTCGACTTCACCCAAATCGTCGCGGGTCCGACCTGCACCCTGATGATGGCGGAAATGGGCGCCGACGTTATCAAGGTCGAGATGACGCCCAACGGCGACCCCGCGCGCGGCGGTCCGTATCTGAGCAAGGAAGGGCGCAGCGGCTACTTCGTGCAACACAATCGCGGCAAGAAGGGCATCTGCGTGAATATCAAGACGCCTGAGGGTCACGACATCGTTGCCGACCTGATTCGCAAGGCCGATGTGCTGGTGGAAAATTACGCACCCGGCGTCATCGGGCGCATGGGATTCGACTATGAGCACGTCAAGGCGCTCAATCCTAAAATCGTGATGTGCTCGATTTCCGCATTCGGCCAGACCGGGCCGCTTGCGCATGAGCCGGGTTTCGATTTTCTCGGTGCGGCCTATGCGGGAATCAGCTCGATGGGCGGCGAGCCCGACGGCTCACCTTATTTCGCGATGACCGCGATGGGCGATGTGAGTACTGGTGCGCATGCATGCGGCGCGGTCTGCGCTGCGCTCCTGTACCGCGAGCGGAGCGGGGAAGGGCAGCATCTCGATCTCTCGCTGCTCGACACCTACTTCCATTACCACGAGGCGGCCGTCGAGGCGCATAGCCTGACCAAAGGCGAGTTCAAGCCGACTCGCTCGGGGACGCAATCGTGGTATGCGCTCCCGTGCGGCGTGTTCAAGGCGAAGAATCGCTACATGATCATCATCGCGACGCTTGACCATCACTTTAAGGGCCTGTGCTGCGCGATGGGCAAGCCGGAGCTGTTCGAGGATCCGCGCTTCCGCCTCAATTCCAACCGCCTCATTCATGTTGATGCGCTGGTGGCCGAGATCGAAGGATGGTTCGCCTCGATGCCGAGTGACGAGGCCTCGCTGGCGGCGCTCAGGGAGTTTCGCGTGCCGCATGCACCGATCTTGTCGGTGGAAGAGGCGGTCAAGCATCCGCATCTGCGCCAGCGCGGGACTGTGCGAACGGTGCATGATCCGATCTTGGGCGATTTCGACGTGCCGGGATTTTCGTTCCGCTTCTCGAAATTCCCGAAGCCGCTCGAGCTACAGGCGCCGAAGCTGGGCGAGCATAACGAGGAAATTCTGACGAAGGACCTGGGATACTCGCCGTCGCGCGTGCGCGAGCTGGAAGGGAAAGGCGTGCTCCGCAGCGGCCCGGCCTAACGCGTTAAGTTAGAGGAGCGAACAGTTTCGCGAAGCAGAGATCGCCGCTGAGGATGCCGAGTTGCGTGAGATAGGCATCGAGGTGGTTGAACTTGATCTGCTCGATCAGATCGCCCTGGTGAGCAGGAAGCGGCGTCCAGGGGGTCGGGTCGGTTATTTCGTGCTGATATTTGGCTGCTTCAAGGATCGGAAGGACAGCCGCAACTACACCATCGAGGAAGCTGAGCTGACCTGAGTAGAGCGCCGGGATCGCTCGCGCCTCTTCGACCTTCCATACATGCGGGACCAGGTCGTTGGGATTGAAGAGACGGTGGCGGTCGCCGGTGACGCGGTTTCGGAAGTGTAGTGCAAAAGGCTCGTTCCCCGGCGTGGGAGCCGCGAAGGTAAAGCTATGGATGGTGGCGCGGTGACTGGTATCCCACTGCTCGGCGGGATCACCTCCGCTTTGCGTATCGGCCAGCCAGGTTGCGAGAGCAACCGCGAGTGGGCCTCCTTTGCTGTGGCCGGTCACATAAATGTCGAGGTGCGGCCCGCCTGGTTCGATGCAACCGCGCAGAAAGTCCACCAGGCTGATGCCGCTAGCGATGTTTTGCTGCTCGCGATCTACCTGCTCCAGTAACGCGGCGTCATCGATTGGCTGGGCCCGGCCATCGGCGATCTTCGACGCAAACTGCCGAACTATCGCAAGCTCGCTCCGTGATAGAGCACTGCTGGCGAGGTTGTTAATCCGATTCTCAATTGTTCCGAAGACATCGAGCGTCGGAGGAATATTTAGCCCGGCGAGGCGATTCAGAAGGTTAAACTCCAAACGTGCCTTGTGCGATTCAACCCATTCACCGGCCCTGGCCCACAAGCCAGCGGTCTGAGCAGTGGTGCTGGGCGACGCGGACAGCAGGCGCTGGAGGAAGCCCAGCCCGAGCGCCGTACTATGCGAGATCATCGCGGCTGGAGTTGTCCGCGCGGCATACGGCCACGGACGTTGCTCGATGAGAAGATTGCTCGCCCAGTCAGTCAACGAATAAAGGTTAGTTCCTCGCACCACCACCGCAAATTGCGACGGATCAGCAACTTGGCGCGCGACATACATAGCCGAGATGTCCAGGCCGGCGATGGTGGGTGCGAAGCCGGCGGGGCCCCAAACCAGCTCCCATTGGCCCCTCACCTTGTCGAAAGTGTTGAGGCACTCCACCATGGCATTCCGGCCACGCTCGCGGGCGGCGGGATCGGACAAATCCAACTCGCAGCCTCGGTAGATAATCGAGGCGAGGGTCAACATCACGGCTGGGTCCATGGCGGCCTCCTCGATGAACAGCCAGATACTGCGATAAACCCTCAGTCTGCGTCAACTTAAGAATGTCGCCTGAGGATTTCGCGGCGGTAGCTCAGCGTTAAATGCTCATCTTTCAGGCCTTCCTTCTCTTGACAAAGAGTTATTCTTTGGCTGAGCTACCAGCCGACTTTGTGTCATTGCCAGAACAATGCGGGAGGCGGGATGAAACTTAATATCGACCCGATCATGTCGAAAAGGATCAATGACGCCTGGGGCAAATTGACCGCGGACCAGAAAACCAGGCTGGCGCCATTGATCGCACGCGCGGGTCATCATGCGTTGCTGGCCGCCCAAAATCGGCAGGCCCCTCCGGTGGCGACTGACGTACCACGTCAGGCGCTGCTGATTGGCTCGGCGCTGAATGGCGACAAGGATTCGGTGCTGGCAAATCTATCGCCCGGACTGTTCATCGATGTGGGTCCCAGCGGCGAGATCTGGGGCACCGGCAAGTATGAGCAACTCGATCCTGGATGGGCCGAAGCTGGCGCGGTGTGGTTGGAGTATTTCCTTAAACCCAAGGCGCACTTCATTCCCGGCCCGCCTCAGGTAATCCCGATTCCATCTCAGCTCACCATCGCTATCGCGGGAGACTGGGGCACCGGCGACTGGCGTACCGATGCCAACCCCGCGCCGAGCACCGACGTGAAGCGGCACATGGCGTTCCTGCAGCCCAACCTGACTATTCATCTCGGCGATACTTACTATGCCGGCACTCCGGAACAGGAGAAGTATCTGCTGGCCGACCTATGGCCGGAAGGAAAACAAGGCGCGCTCAGCCTGAATTCCAATCATGAGATGTATTCCGGCGCGGATGGTTATTTCGGAACCGTGTTAGCGAATCCAAAATTCCAGCTGCAAAACGGGAGCAGCTTCTTCGCGCTTGAGAATAACGACTGGGTGATAATCGGACTGGATACCGCCTACTTCGCGAATGAGGACAGCCTTTACCTCGATGGCTCGCTGTTTCGTCCCGGCGGCGCGCAAGATCAGGTCACTTTCGTGCGCAACCTGCTGGGCAATCTGAACAACCGCAAGGTCATCATCCTCAGTCATCATGAGGGCCTGTCGCTCGATGGGTCGTCGCATACCGCTTTGTGGGACCAGGTGATGGCGCCCTTTGGTGCGGGCGCGCCGTATTGCTGGTACTGGGGTCATTCGCATGCCGCGGCCGTTTACAGCGTACAGGCCTCACCCATCACGCAGTGCCGATGCTGTGGTCACGGCGCGATACCATGGGGTTTCGCGAAGGTGCTCGACAAGAACCCCAAGGTCGACTGGTTCGAAGCCCGCCTCGCGAAGGATCCGGAGATTCCACATCGCGTGCTAAACGGCTTCGCGATGCTCACCCTGGACGGACCCAATCTCAAGGAAACCTTTTACGATGAAAACGGCGGGGTCGCCTGGTCGCTGGGATAAAAATCGCTCCGCGCCCATCGCTTTGATGATCGCGTTTCCCTCGACATAGGCCACATTCGTGGTCAAGATTCGGAAAATCGCACCATGGAGAGTATCATGGATCCCAAGGCACTCTGTTTCCTCTCGCTCAGCGAATTGTCGGCGGCGCTACGCAAGCGCGAAGTCACCTCGGTCGAGGCGACCCGCGCGGTTCTCGATCGCATTCACCAGCTTAATCCCAAGTTGCACGCATATTTGACGGTGCTGGACGATTCCGCGCTGCGTCAGGCCGAAGCCGCTGATAAGGAAATCGCGGCGGGCAAGTATCGTGGTCCGCTTCATGGCGTGCCTATCGCGGTCAAGGATTTGTGCTGGACCAAGGGCGTCCCGACCACCTGCGCGAGCAAGGTGCTGCGCGATTTCCGTCCCGACTCCAATGCCACCGTCGTCGATCGCTTCGAGGCGGCAGGTGCGGTGCTGCTGGGCAAGCTGCATCTGACCGAGTTTGCGATGGCCTGGTACCATCCGGAAATTCCCGGCCCATCAAATCCGTGGAATCCCGCGCTATGGCCGGGCGCATCGTCGAGCGGCTCCGGCTCGGCGACGGCAGCGGGAATGTGTTACGCGTCGATTGGGACTGACACCGGAGGCTCGATTCGGTTTCCGTCCGCGGCCAATGGCATCGTCGGACTGAAGCCTACCTGGGGGCGGGTAAGCCGCCATGGAGTTTTCCCGCTCTGCGAGTCCTTCGATCATATCGGGCCGATGACGCGGACGGTGGCCGATGCGGCGCTGGTTCTTTCGGTTATCGCGGGTCAGGATCCTCGCGACGATACCTCGCTGGCCGCGCCACTCGATGACTATGCCGCCGCCGCAAGGAGCGGCGCGTTCAGCGTCCGGGTCGGCTTCGATGAGACTTACGTCGCGCGAGCCTCCGATGATGTCGCCACGGCGATCGGCAACGCGGTTCGCGATCTCGAACGGGTCGGCGCGCGCATCATCAAGGTAAAAGTTCCGGATGTCGATCCCGCCATCGAGGCATGGACGACCATGGCGGCGACCGAAGCCTTAGCGGCGCACGCCGCGAATTATCCTTCGCGAGCGGCCGACTACGGTCCCGGATTTCGCTCGTTCGTCGAATTGGGCGGAAAGATTAGCGGAGTCGAATATGCCAACGCGCAGATGGTGCGCGAGCGCTTCACGAATCGGTTCCAGCAGCTTTTTAGCCAGATCGATGTCCTCGCGTGCGCCTCGATGGTCGCGATGACGCTGCCCAAAGATTCGATGCCGCCGAATGCGGAAGCATTCAAGGGTCCCAATCCGTTGATGTCGTTCACCGCGCCCTTCAACATGAGCCGCAACCCGACGCTGTCGCTTCCGGGTGGCGACGGCAAGGGCGGCCCGCCTCCAAGCCTACAGTTGGTAGGCCGCCTGTTGGGCGAGGCGACGCTGTTTCGCGCGGGCGGCGCCTTCGAGCACGCCACCGAATGGCACCAGCAGCGCCCTACGATTTGAGGAGAAAGGACCGACAGGCAGACGCGAATCTGCTATCGTTCAATTTGCGGCGTCCTCGAGGACGCCGCAGTCATCTTATGAAGCAGCGCACTCGCGGGAATTACGAAACGAAGCCAAATCATCCAGGAGAATCAAGGCTTTTCCAAAATCGAGGTGGTGAAAACGCAAGTTTGCGGCATTCGCGGCGCCTCACCTTCACACCGAAGAACGCGCAAAACAAACCCACTTCAGAGTATCGCCAGCAGCGGTCTCGCGACTCCCTGAACGACATCGAATGCTCCATGGAAAAGTGCGAAAACAAAGCCACTTCGTGACAGGAGAACAAACGGCGAAACTCGCTGGTAACATTAGGGAATTCAGCGCTCTTGACGCCTGAGCCTACGGCAAAATCACCCCACCGTTGTCGAGGAGATCGCGGCCCATGCTAGTGATCATAGTGCGTGCCCAAGCATCCTTATAACGCGATCGAGAACCACCAACCCGGCGTCATCGGATGCGCCATCCACTACTTCGAGGAAGTCGAGTCAACCCAGAATATCGCGCGTAACCTCGCTGCCGAGGGCGCGCCGCACGGCACCGCCGTCATCGCCGAAACCCAAAGCGCCGGTCGCGGCAGGATGGGGCGCGGATGGCATTCGCCCGCGGGGGTGAATCTCTATACGACCATCATCCTGCGGCCGAAGATCCCGATGGCCGAGGTGCCTCGGTTGAGTCTCGTCGCTGGAGTCGCTGCCGCCGAAGCGCTCGAAGAGGTGGCGCCCGGCATCGTGCAACTCAAATGGCCGAACGACGTGTGGCTTAACGGGCGCAAAGCCGGCGGCATCATCGCCGAGGCGGTGACCGATCGCGCGCAACGGCTCGATTCGGTGCTGCTCGGCATCGGACTCAACCTGAATCTTGCGATCGATGACGTTCCACAAGAGCTGCGCGATCGCGCGATTTCAGTTTTGATCGCGACTGGGCATCCATGCGATCGCGTTTGGGTTGCCAACACGCTCTTTACGAGACTAAACATTCGATATGACGAGAGTGTTACGCAGGGATTCGCGGCGGTCCGGCCCCATTGGGAGCGCTACTCGGGACTGAGCGGAAAACGCGTGACGGTCGTCGATGCGGGAACTCGCGAGGAAGGAATCGTGAAGGGAATCGATACCGACGGCGCGCTGCTGCTCGAAACCTCGAGTGGCGTGCGCCGCATCATCGCGGGTGACGTGACATTGGAGGGTGCCTATCAGTGAGACGTCAACGTCGATCTTGTTTTCGCCATAGGGCGGCAAGCGACGAGAGCGTAAATAAATTCGCAGAGGTGATCCTATGTCTGTGGAGGAAATTGGGCGGTTGAGAAACATCGCGCTGGTTGGCCAAGGCAGCTCAGGGAAGACCCAACTGGCCGAAGCGATGCTTTTCACCGCCGGCGCGACAACCCGGCTCGGACGTCCGGACGACGGAACTTCGGTTCTGGACTTCGAGCCTGAAGAACTCAATCACAAGGCCTCGATCAATTCCTCGTTCCATCATCTCAACTGGAAAAAGAACGAAATCCTCCTCGGCGATACTCCCGGTTACGGCGCTTTCATCGTCGATGCCTTCAACACCCTTCAAGCAGTAGACGCGGTCGTCTTCGTGGCCACTCCCGGTGGCGATCTCAAAGTCGAATCGGAAAAAATCTGGCAGCAGGCCGAGACGCTGGGCCTCCCACGGATCGCCTTCGTCTCGCGGCTCGATCGCGAGCGCACCAAGTTCGAAAACGCGCTGGCTGATCTCGAAAAGACCCTCGAAGCCAAGCTGGTCGTACTCAGTCTTCCGATTGGCGAGGAGCTCGCCTTCAACGGCATCATCGACGTGCTGCGGATGAAGGCGCTGACCTACGTCGACAACACCACCGGCAAGCCTAAGGAAGAGGACCTCTCCGGCGATCTCAAGGCGCGCGCCGAGGAAGCGCACACCAAAATGTGCGAGGCGGTGGCCGAGACCGATGACGCGCTGCTGGAGAAATATCTCGACCGCGGCGAGCTCTCCGAGGATGAATTGCGGACCGCGCTGCGCGCCGCCGTCATCGCCGGGAAACTCACGCCGGTGCTATGCGGCTCGGGTGCGAAAAATATCGGCGCCGCGCCGCTCCTCGATGCGATCATCAATCTGCTCCCGGCGCCGAATGAGCGCCCCGCCAAGAAGGGCACGCATGCGAGCAACGGCGCGACCGAAGAGCGCGCCGCCGACCCGAATGCGCCATTCTCGGCGTTCGTGTTCAAGACCGTGATGGATCCGTTCGCCGGCAAGCTGACATTGTTCCGTGTCATCTCCGGTACCGCGCATAGCGACGCCGGCGTTTACAATTCCTCGCGCGAATCGAAGGAGCGTTTCGGGCAACTTTTGCGCCTTGAAGGCAAGAAGCAGGCGCCACTCGGAGTCGCGTTTCCGGGCGAGATCGCCGCGGTGGCGAAACTCAAAGACACCTCGACCGGTGACACGCTGTGCGATGAGAAGGCGCCGGTCATGTTCGAGCCGATGCATCGCCCACATGCGGTCATCTCGTTCGCCATCCGCCCCAAGTCGAAGGCCGACGAAGAGAAAGCCTCGGCGGCGCTGCAGAAGCTGGTGGAGGAAGACCTCGCGCTCGAAATGCATCGTGACCCGCAAAGCGGCGAAATCATCCTGGGCGGAACCGGCCAGCTTCACATCGAGGTGACGGTCGAAAAGCTCAAGCGCAAGTATGGTGTCGAGGTCGAATTGACCGCGCCGCGCGTTCCCTACCAGGAGGCCATCAAGGGCAAGGCCGAGGCGCAGGGCAAGCTCAAGAAGCAGTCCGGCGGACGCGGCCAGTATGGTGACTGTTGGTTGCGAATCGAGCCGCTGCCGCGCGGCACCGGCTTTCAGTTCGTCAACGAAATCGTGGGCGGCGTGATCCCGCGCAACTATATCCCCTCGGTGGAAAAAGGCGTGCGCAACATGCTGCACGAGGGTTTCCTCGCGGGCTTCCCAATCATCGATGTGAAGGTTTCGGTTTTCGACGGCAGCTACCACGAAGTCGATTCATCCGATATGGCGTTTCAAATTGCGGCGTCGATGGGGATGAAGACCGCGATGGAAAAGGCCCGGCCCATCATCCTCGAACCGATTATGTCAGTTGAGGTTACTTCACCCGACGAGAATATGGGCGACGTCATCGGCGACCTCAATTCGCGCCGCGGCAAGGTCCAGGGGATGGAAACCAAGGGCCATAGCCAGGTCATCAAGGCCACGGTGCCGATGGCGGAAATCCTCAAGTATGCGCCGGACCTGCGCTCGATGACCTCGGGCCGCGGCTCCTTCGAGGCGCAGTTCTCGCACTATGAAGAGGCGCCGCCGCACATCGCCGAGAAAGTCATCAAGGAGCAGGCGGCCAAGCGCGAAGCGCAAAAGGCGGCGCACGCCCACGCCTAGTTTCACGGTTAGCAATCGGGCACCCGCGGAAGTTCTCGAGGGTGCCCGATTTTCTTTGCGCCGCGCCGACCCGGTCGCGAGGTCCGCCGCGCGCTACTATTTGCCTGAGCTCGACGTGCTCCGATGCCTGGCCTTCATGGCCATATTCCTGCAGCACTCGTTCCAGAAAACCCCGGCTTACTACTTTCCCGAATTCCATCCGAACTGGGTTGGCAGGGCGGTATCGATCCTCGCCTGGAGCGGCGGCTACAGCGTCGATTTATTCTTTCTCATCAGCGCGTTTCTCATCACGCAACTGCTGCTGCGTGAGCTCGAGGCGACCGGGCGCCTCGATGTCCGTCGGTTTTACATTCGCCGAATCCTTCGGATCTGGCCGCTCTACTTCGGGTTTCTATTCGGCGCGGCGATTCTCGGGGAGTTCGTGGCGCAGTTTCACATCACTCCGAAGTATCTGATTCTGCTGGTGCTGATGTCCGGCAACATTGCCGACGCGCTCTGGGGATGGACGCCGGCCTTTATCGTGTCGCAACTCTGGAGCATCTCGCTGGAAGAGCAGTTCTACCTGCTATGGCCGCTGGTGGTCCGCCGTGGCCGCCGCCGCACGCTCGTCACTGCCGCGCTCGTGATGATCACCGTCAGCGTCGTCGCGCGAACAGTCTGCTGGTGGATGAGTGCGCCGGCATCGTTCGTATGGACCAACACGCTGACGCGTCTCGATCCCCTCGCGGCTGGAATATTGCTCGGCGCATGGGCGATGCATCGGCGGTTCAGTCCGCGCGCGGCGATGAGAGCAGCACTCCTGGTGGCCGGCCTCGCCACGATGCTGATTGTCTCGGCATGGTGCGATCCGTACTGGAGCCCGAATTCCGGGCTGACCTTGTTCGTAGGCTATCCGGTTGTGACGCTGGCGTGTGTCGCGATCTTCCTTTCGTTCCTGGGCCTGAAGTTGCACCTCGCGAGACCTACGATCCGCGCGCTGGCGTACCTCGGCAAAATTTCCTACGGCCTGTATATATGGCACATGCTGGGACTGGAGTTGGCGAAGAAAATGGTTACGTTACCGCTCCCATGGCTGGGCGCATGGGTCGACAGCAGCATCTTCATCACGATGTTGGCGCTGGCCCTGACGATCGCGTTCGCCGCGACATCCTACCGGTTTCTGGAGACCCCGTTCCTGCGTCTGAAGTCGCGCTTCGCGCTGATTCCCTCGCGCCCGAACTAGCCTGGTCCGAAGAGACGATGCGTCGGAATTCAATGGCCGAAGAAGGGTTTGGAGCCTGAAGCTTTGTCCATAAGATGTGATCAGAAGTCCGCCGCACGTACCAGGTGAAACCGTCCACCTTCACCGGCGCATAGTCGCGGCTGAGGCCGGTGATGCTGTCAGGGCTTACCGCCCAGAGTTGTAATACCACGTCGGGCTTTAGCTGGCCGATGGAGTAGTCGTAATCCCATTTTAGGTGCCCCGGCCAGAAGCCAAAGGATCTCGCCATGAGGGCCGGATCGACGTGCATCTGTTCGTGGGCGATCTTGGAATCGCTCTTTCCGAGTAGATCGATTGCCTCGCGCCCCGAGAAATACGGTGCCGCACCCGCCCAGACCACTGCTACCGTGGCATCATCATCGGTTGTTCACGGAGTAGCAGGGCCTGACGCACCATGTCTTCGTTTCCGTCGGTCTGGACCGGACGTTTGAGCAGCAAGTTGGTTTGCAAATGGGAAAAGTTTACCAAAAAGAGGAAGATGGCAGCCGAGGCGCCGAGGGTCAGATTTCGGATCCAAAGTCCGGCGGATGACACATTCCTATTCCCGAGCCGCTCAGCCAGGCCTTCGATCCCAATCGCGCCAAGAACGCACACTAACGGCATTGCAATCGAAATATAACGATTGCTTCCTCCGTACCATTCCCACGCATCACCTCCTACCCAGATGCTATAGGCGCACTGCGCAGCTATAGCGGCGGCCAATAACCACGCTCGGCGCAGATGGTTGTGAAATCCGCTCAGACTGAGCGCCAGTATGATCGGTATCCACGGGAGTAGGAAAAGAATTCCAACGCGCATCCCTCGTTGTATTCTCGGCCAAAGCGGAAACCCCATCATCTTCAGATAGTAGGTGTTGGGAAGCAGGTCCCCGTAGTAGAGCAGGTTGAACCCGGCCTGCACGACAAGAAACGCTGCGAGCGTCAGACCGCCGAGGACCAAGTGATGCCACCGCCGCTGCGGCTGCATTGCGGCCATAGCCAGAAGCACGACGCCGGAAAAAACCACCATGTCGAGGCGTATCAAGGTTGAGATTCCGAACAGCAAATATATCGGCGTCGGACGAATCTCTGACTTCGCGGCCAACAACGCCAACCATACCGAGACGCTGACCAGGAGCGTCAGAATGCTCACCTCGGTGCCCTGCAATGCCCAGTTGTCGAGCGGCCCGTAGAACGCGGTCAGAGTCATCGCGACAATCGCAACCGACCGGGCTCCAGGCATCAATTCCCGGCAGATCGCTCTGACGACGAAAAGGTTCAGGAGCAGGAACAAAGCCCCGCTTATTTGAATGCAGAGGGACACTTTAGCGGCCGCTATGGGGAGCAAGTGGAAGAACGCCATGTACAGCACCCACAACGGGTTGGTAAAGCCGAGGATCTTTTCCCCGCCCGGATTCCACCGCAATCCGTAGCCGTGCGCGAGGTTGGCCGCATAGCGCATCGAGATCATGTCGTCGTCGAAGAGCGAGAAGTATCGGACCTCGCCGATTTTGAAACTCGATTTAAAGATAAAGATCGCGGCGTAGGCGCAGAAGGAACCTGCGATGATAAAGTCTACTGCGTCGAGTCCGGCGAAGAGCCGGGAAAGCAGCGACTCTGAGTCGATTGAATTGGAGGTTCCCGGGTTGCTTTGAGATTCAAGGTTTGTGGGCGGCATGACAGGAAAGCTCGAAGCCCTCAACGCAAGCGGGGTGCCATACAAAGGCGTCTTTTTGTAGCATGCGTGCAACTTTGGCCGGGTGCCCGCACGGCGTAGAATCGGAGGCGCTACCGTAATGGCGCTTTTGGCTAAATCGCTGATCTTGATGGGCCTCGGGATCGCCGCTCTTGGCGTCGTGCTATGGCTCTTTTCCGGCGTACCCTTCCTGGGCCGGCTGCCCGGCGACATCTACCTGAGGCGCGGGAACTTCACCTTCTATTTCCCCGTCGTGACGTGCATTCTGATAAGCATCGTGGTGAGCCTGATCTTTGCGCTGATGAGGCGCTGAACGATGGCCGAAGACGTCCGGGAAATCGCGCAACGGCGCGTCGAGATGAAGCGCCGGCGCCGCGAGCTGATCGCGGTGGCGGTGGCCGCGATCACGCTGGTCGCGTTCGTGTTCGCGCAGACCGCGCTGCCCCCGCTCACCAAGCATACCTCGCTGGGCTCCAACCTCGCCGTCATCAGCCTGTTCAATGTCAGCTTTCTCCTGCTCGGACTGCTGCTCTACCTGGTGGGAAGAAATCTCGCCAAAGTGATGTTCGAGCGCAGGCGCGGACTGATTGGCTCGAAGTTCCAGATGCGCCTGGTGTTCGGCTTCATCGCGGTCGCGATGGTGCCCAGCGCGTTCCTGCTTTATGTTTCGGGCGCGTTTCTGCATGCCGACGTCGATAGCTGGTTCAACCCCGAGTACGAGCGCGTGATGAGCGACTCGCTCGAAATCGCGAAGACCTACTACCTCAACTCCGCCAACAACGCGGCGCATTTTGCGCGGGCGATCGCCGAGCAGACCGCCGGCAATGGTTTGCTCGCGCCGGAACGACGCGGGGACCTGAAGCAGTTCATCGAGAAGCGTCAGCAGGAATACAATCTCGGCACCATCGAGGTATTCGGCAAGGATCGCAAGCTCCTATTGCTTTCCCTTAGTCCCAAGACGCCGACCGGAATCGGAGTCTCTCCCGATTCAGAGATGTTGGGGCAAACGCTGAAAGGGCAGGCGATGACGCGTACCGACCCGTTCGGCAGCGCCGATATCATTCGCGGCAGCGCGCCGATTTTTTCCGGCCCCGATTCCGACAATGTTATCGGCGCGGTGGTGGTCGATTATTTCCTTCCCAAAAGCATCGCGAAGCCGGCAGCCAACATTTCCCGGACTGCGGAGGATTACTTTCAGCTGCGAATCCTCAAACAGCCGATTCTCAACAGCTACATCCTCGCGCTGGTGTTGATTGGTTTGGTCGTGGTGCTGCTGGCGAGCTGGTTCGGGATGTATCTCGCGCGCGGAATCACCGGCCCCATCAGCGAGCTGGCCGCCGGGACGCATGCGATCGCGGTCGGCAATCTCGACTACACCATCGATCCGGTCGGTGATGATGAGATTGGGCAGTTGGTCGATTCCTTCAACCAGATGACTACCGATCTGCGCGTGTCGCAAGCCGAACTGGAGCGGCGCCGGCGTTATACAGAGACGTTGCTGAAGAACGTTTCGGCGGGCGTGGTCGGCCTCAATCCGGAGGGGCGGCTGACCGCGATCAATCCGCATGCGGAGCGGCTGCTCGGCGTCCGTCTGGATGACGTAATCGGGCGCAACTATCGCGAAGTGCTGCGCCCGCCGCTGCTGAATGCGATGGATGAGATCCTCTCGGCGTTTCCGGCGCGCCGCGAAAGTCGCTCCTCGATCAAGGTTGAAATCGATGATGCCGAAATCGAGTTGATGATCACCGCGTCGCCGCTAAGCGATGACGCCGGCACTAACCTGGGGTCGGTGCTGTTCTTCGAGGACGTCAGCCAGATTGCCAAGGTGGAGAGGATGGAGGCGTGGCGCGAGGTTGCCCGGCGCATCGCGCATGAGATCAAAAATCCGCTCACCCCGATTCAGCTTTCGGCCGAGCGCCTGCGGCGCCAACTCGGACCCCGGCTGGCGCGACTCGGCGCCGAGATGGCGCCCAATGACAGCGCGCTGCTCGAAGAATGCACCCGCACCATCATCGGCGAGGTCGAGGATCTCAAGCGCCTGGTGAACGAATTTTCCGCCTTCGCGCGAATGCCGCATCTGAACCCGGTCCCTGGCGATCTCAACGCGCTCGCGACCGAGGCGGTTGCGAGTTTTCAAACCGCGCATACCAGCGTGGAATTCGTGCTGGACCTGGAACCCTCATTGCCGCGTATCCTGATCGATCGCGAGTCGCTCAAGCGCGCGCTCATCAACCTGCTTGATAATGCGGTCTCCGCGACGGCCGGAGTGGTCCGCAACGGCCATGGACCGCGCATCGAGCTGCGCACCGCGGTAAATCCGACCAGCGGAGTGGTGGTGCTGGAGGTTCGCGACAACGGGCCCGGCATCAGCCCGGCGTTGCGGACGCGGATTTTCGAGCCTTACTTCTCGACCAAGCACGGCGGGACGGGGCTGGGTCTGGCGATTGTTTCTGCTATCGTAACTGATCATCACGGCTTCGTGCGGGTGGCTGATAATGCGCCTGCCGGTAGCAGATTTATACTGGAGTTCCCGGTAAGAGAGCGTCAATTCACCAAAGCCGCGAGCTGAACGACAGTTCCGATTGGGGCCGAGGCTTGACCGACTAACCCGCGCTGCGAGCGCCTTTTCGAGCGAGAACCGAATAGTGAATGAGACCGTACTGGTGGTGGATGATGAGGATCGCATCCGATCGTCACTGCGTGGAATTCTGAGCGACGAGGGTTTTCGCGTCCTCGACACCGGCCGCGCCCCCGAAGTGATGGATTTGATCGAACGCGAGCATCCCGCGGTGGTGCTGCTCGACGTATGGATGCCTGACATCGATGGCATCGAGCTCCTGCGCCGCATCAAGGCGGAGCGTCCCGCGGTTCAGGTCATCATGATTTCCGGGCATGCGAACATTCAGAGCGCGGTGGCCGCGACCAAACTAGGCGCCGCGGATTTCATCCAGAAGCCGTTCTCCGTGACGGGATTGCTCGCCGCGATCGCGCGCGTGCTCGATGGTGGCGATGCCGGACCGGCCGCCGAAAGTGCGACGGCACTCGGCGAGGCAAACGGAAAATCGACCATCGCACCGGCGGTTCAGGGTGCTCGGCGGCAACGGACTATCGCGCGATCGATTGTCTTCGGCGGGCAAGGATTGCATAGCGGTCTGCGGACCGGCGTCATCCTTCATCCCGCGCCGGTTGATTTCGGAATCGTGTTCGCGTCGCTGTCGGATGAAACCCAGATTCCGGTGCAGCTCGAAAACGTCACTGATACCGGCTATAACACCACGCTCGCCTCGGGTGCGCGCTCGGTGCGAACGGTCGAGCATCTGATGTCGGCGCTGCATGGCTTCGGCATCACTAACCTGCTGATCAAAACCGATGACGAAGTTCCCGCGCTGGACGGTTCGGCTTCCGAGTTCTGCCGTCAAATCGCTGAGGCTGGCGTGCGCGACCAGGATGCGATGGTTCAGCCGATTCGCATCACCAGCCCCATCACGGTGCACAGCAAAGGCGACGAGTTCATGACCATCGAGCCGGCGGATCACCTGATCATCGATTACACGCTCGATTATCCTGCGCCGATCGGGGTGCAGAAGGTTCACTTCGAGCTCACCTCCACCGATGCCTACGTCAGGGAAGTCGCGCCGGCGCGCACGTTCGGCTTTGTGCGCGATTTTGCGCAGATGAATCAGATGGGTCTTGCGATGGGTGGGCGGCTCGACAACGCGATCATCGTGGATGATCAGAAAATCGTGAACACCAAGCTGCGCTTCCCGGAAGAATTCGCGCGCCACAAGATTCTCGATCTCATCGGCGATCTCTACCTGCTCGGCCGCCCCCTCGAAGGACACATTACCGCTTCCAAGACCGGGCACTCCGACAACCTCGCGATGGTCAAGGCGATTCGCGCCTCGCTCACCAACTGACGCATTGCGCCTGAAAAAATTCGCCATCAAACCGGTTCGCTCGCGCGTCGCAGTGCTCGCCAGCGGAGGCCTCGACAGTTCGGTGCTGCTCGCCGAGCTCGCGCGCAAAGGCCGTCAGGTTTTTCCCGTTTACATCCGCGCCGGCTTGCGATGGGAGCGGGTCGAGATCGCGAGCTTGCGCAAATTCATCGCGGCGCTTAAGCGCGACAATATCGAGCCGGTCGCGGTGCTCGATTTTCCGACGGTCGACATCAGTGGCGATCATTGGAGCGTGAGCGGCAAAGTGCCCGGCTATCGCGCCGCCATCGAGTCCAACTACATCCCCGGTCGCAACCTGAGCCTGCTGACGAAAGCCGCAATGTTTTGCGCGCGCAACCGCATCGGCGAGATCGCGATGGCGCCGCTTGAGAGCAATCCTTTTCCCGATGCGCGCCCGGAATTCTTCCGCGCGTTTGAGCATACCGTGAAACTCGGAATGGAACTTCCACTGCGAGTGTTGACCCCGTTCGAGGGCCTCGAAAAATCCGACGTGATCAGAAAGGGCAGGGCGCTCCCGCTGCAACTGACGCTCACCTGCGCGAATCCGCGAGGATCGCTTCATTGCGGCGCGTGCACCAAATGCGCCGAGCGTGTGCAGGGTTTTAGCGAGGCTGGGGTTCCCGATCCGACCCGTTATGCGCGGCCTGTGCGCTGATGATTAGGACGGAGTGTCCTGCGAATCGGTCGGCTCTCCCGGCAGCTTGCTGAATTTGATCTTGGCTTCTTTAGCGAGGCCTTTAAGCGTGTTCTTCACGATGTACTCCTCGTTGAAGTCGAGCAGCACCATCGCGATTTTGGCCTTCACCGCGCTGAGCGGCGCATAAGACGCTCCTCGCCGATCGGTAACCTTCAGGAAGCTGAACCCGATGTTCGACTGCAGGATGCTCGAGATGTGTCCGACCGGAGTCGAGAACGCGAGCTGATCGACCACCGGTGGGAGCTGCCCCTTGGTGAAGTAGCCGAGGTCGCCGCCTTTCTCCGCGGTCGGCTTGTCCTCCGAGTTCGCCTTCGCCAGCGCCGCGAAGTCGCTGGTCTTGAGCGCCTCATCGCGCAACTTGGTGATGCGCTTCATGCCCGCGGCCTTTTGCGCGTCGGTCGCATTGGGCGGCAGCTTGATCGCGATGTGCGAGATGCGCACCTCGCCCGGATCCTGCACGAAGAGATCCTTGTGCTCATCGTAGTAACGCTGGATGTCCTGCTCGGTGGGCGCGACTTTATGCTTCTGAAACTCCTCGTCGAACATTTTCTCGATTTCCATCGAGCCGCGAACCTGGTTGAGCAGGATTTGGTCCGGCGCGTTCCCGGTCGACGACATCGTCTCGCCGCCGATGCCCTGGACCTGGAACTCACGCGCGCGCTGCGCGACCTCGCCCTCGGGAATCTTGATGCCGCGCTTTTCGGCTTCCTGGATCAGCAATTGGCGGCTGACCAGATTCTCCATCGCGTCCTTGAAGACCGCGCGGGTCTCTTCGGTGGTGTTGGCATTGATGAGGCGCTGCTCGGTTTTCGCGTAGTCGCGCACCTCGGCGAGGGTAATCGGCGCGCCATTGACGGTGACGACGACCGGATCTTTGGGATCCGGCTTGACCAGCGGCAGGATGCCGAGGAATCGCTGTTGCCATGAGAGCCCGGATTCCTGGGGCTGCTGCGCTAGTGTCACGGGGGCGCTTGCAAGCGCGGCGGCGATCGCCACAATCAGGCAGGCGATGAGAGGGATGCGTTTATACATTTGTTTGGTCACGTGCGAATGACATCATCGGGTACACGTCCGGGTCCACATCGGTCAAGGGCATATTTGCGATGAAGCAACTGCGAGGTGTTTCCATCGTGGTCGCGATCATCGCCAGCGTGCTCGCGATGATCTCCGGCGCCATACTGTTTTTCGTGATTGAGCCGCCGTTTCTGGCGTCAATTTTTCTCGCCTGCGCCGCCATCGCCCTCGGATGCTTCATCGTAGCGGCGATCGCGGGCTACTTCAGTAACGACGAACCCTCCGATTGATTCGGGACGTCGGCCGGCTCGTACGCGGTTTTGCATGGCGGTCCGGGCGCGAAGTAGTGCTCGATGTTATCGTTGTCGCGCCCGACGAAAATCTGGCTCGACGATCGCGTCCCATACGCGTCGAGATGCATGCAAATCGAGTTGGGCCTGCCAGAGCGCGGATCGAGTTGCGTATTGTGATCTGCGAGCAAGTGCTGCAGTTGAACCCGTCGCAGCAACGGGTCGCGTCGGAAGCCGACATCCTTGCCGAGCGCGGCGAATTTCTCGTACGACGCGCTGATGCGTGGGCATTCGAAATCATTGACGTCGAGATTCGTCAGCAGATGGAACCCCGGTTGAAGCTGCACCACCTCGATGCGCTCGATGCGGTTGTAGGCGACGAAAGTGGCATCGCGCGACGCAATCAGCAGGTTGAACGGATTGTAATCCTGCGCGCGCTGATGGGCGGCGAAGTCAGCGGCCTCCCGCGCGGTGCGGCATCGTAGCGCGTCGAGGGCGAGCAGCCCGCGCGAACGCGCATCGGGATTCGGCGCCGCCTCGGTGCGGCGATTGAGCAGCCCCACCACGAGGCCATGCTCATTGACGCCGAGCCAGGTGCCTCCGGCGCGCAGATCCTTGCCTCCGACGACGTGGGGCCGCGCGCACAGCGTGGTCGGCTTGGCGGCGGGGCGGTCGAGATATTCGTCGCGATTGGCGGCGATCACGACCGGATAGTCATCGGTCATCTGGAAATAGATTGCGAGTGTGCACATAGGTTTGTGCGGCTCTCCAAGTGCGGTGATGCCGCCGGTTCTCAAATTGGCAGGCATCATAGCGCCCGCACAAGAGGTCGCGTAGGGGTGAACATCGGGCGACGTTGTGCCACAATTAGTTATCGGGGGAACGATGATCAAGGCGATTGGCGCAGTTGCGATGTTGGGGTTTCTCGCAATTGCCGGCTACGCGGTGGCCGACTCTTCGAGCGCGACGATTTATTCCTTCGGGAACACCGTCGGCGACGGGGCGCAGCCGAAGGGAACGCTGACCGATGTCGATGGCATCCTGTTCGGCCGGACCACCGCCACATTCAAAGTGGTGACGAAGGGGCATCTTGGTCGAAGCACCTCTTCCAATAAAGGAGAGAAGCTCGGTGGTGTGATTTTCTCCCTCGATCCCAGCGATAGCACCTATAGCATCCTGCACACCTTCCCGGCCTCGAAGCATGACGGCAAAAATCCGCGCCACGATGCGATGACGCTGTTCAATGGCGTGCTGTACGGCTCGACGCTGCAGGGCGGCAAGGGCGGCGGCACGATTTTCAGCATCAATGGCGACGGCACCGGCTACGCGAAGCTGGACGACCTCGCCTCGAAGACCGGCGACCAGCAACATAGCTGCTTCGTCGTCATCAACAATGTCCTGTATGCGATGACGGCGGCGGGCGGCTCGCACAATCATGGTGTCATCTATTCGGTGAACCTGGACGGCTCGGACTTCACGGTCCTGCACAACTTCAAGTCGAGCGAGGGCGACGATCCTCACGGCCGCCTCACGTATGACGGCACGCATCTATATGGAATGACGAAGCAAGGCGTCATTACGGTCAGAAGCGGACCAAACAGTGCCGTTCCGCATCCAGGAAAAAGAAAGATTTTTGGAACTATCTTTCAAATTGATCCTGACGGATCGAACTATAGTGTCTTGCACTATTTTTTCGGCGGCGCGCATGACGGTGCGACGACCGACCACGGCTATCTCGTCCTCGATGCCAACAACATTCTCTATGGGATGACTACTTTCGGTGGCGCTTCGAATGAGGGCGTAGTTTTCAGCATCCACACCGATGGCAGTTCCTTTACGTTGCTGCATACCTTCGCCGGCGGCACGACCGACGGCGCGAATCCCTATGGCTCGCTGCTCATCAACGGCACAGATCTGTATGGCACCACTGCGAGTGGCGGCACCTCGAACAAGGGAACCCTCTTCCACCTCAGCACCGACGGAAACGGCTTCTCGATCCTGCATAGCTTCGCGGGCAATCCCGATGGCGAAAAGCCGATCGACAACGTCATCATGCTGAACAACACGCTCTATGGGATGACGGTTTTCGGCGGTACCTCCAACGAAGGCACCATCTTCGCGATTCCACTACAATGATTATGTGAGCGCGACCTCTCGATACGATGTGCTCGTGATTGGCGCCGGCATCGTCGGCAGCTCGATCACGATGGCGCTGGCAGAGCGCGGCAAGCGCACCCTGACCATCGATATCGATTTGTCGGGTCGGCTCAGCTCGAGCGAGAAAAATGCCGGCGGTGTGCGCGCGACGTGGTGGGAGGCCGTCAACATCACGTTGTGTCGCGCATCGATCGAATACTACCAGAGCATCGCGAGCGAGGTCGGCTTCCGGCAGAAGGGCTACCTCTGGCTCTACGATGCCGAGACCTGGCCCAAGGCGCTCGCGCACGTCGATTTGCAGCGCGGCCTCGGTCATCCGATTGAGACGCTGACGGCGAATGAGGTGCAACAGCGCGTGCCGGAGATCGATCGCCTCGAAGGGATCGAAGGCGCGACATTTTCGCCGCGCGACGGCCTCATCAATCCGAACCTGCTGAAGAATCATTATCGCGATCGTGCCAAAGAGATGGGCGCGCAGTTTCGCGATGGCGTTTACATCTATGCGATCGACAATCGCGGCGATGGCGTCCGCGTCGATACCTGGCATGCCGATGCGCCGATGACCGACGCCGCTCTGATGCGCATGATGACCCAGGATGGTCCCGGCGAAGCGGAGGAGGGGCATCTCGAAACGCTGGAAGCCGACGCGATCGTAATCGCGGGCGGCGCGTGGTCGCGGAATGTCCTGCGCCTGCTCGGGCTCAAGGATTACAGCGAGCCGATTCGCCGCCAGATCAGCGTGGTCGACAACCGCGAGTTCAACCTCGCCGCATACGGCATGATCGTCGATACCACCGGCTTGTATTTTCACAACGAAGGCCAGCACATCCTCGCGGGATATTCCCCGCCCGAAGCTCCCGGTTACCATTTCAACTACGACGGCGAGGAATTCTTTCAGAAGGAAATCTGGCCGCGCATGTATGCGCGAATGTCGCGCTGCGAGCGGTTGCGCCACGTCACCGGATGGGCCGGTCTCTACGAAGTCTCGCCCGATCGCAGCGCCATCGTCGGGCTGGCGGCGCCGTCAGTCTTCGAGGCGCATTCGTTCAGCGGCCGCGGTGTGATGCAATCCTACGGCGCGGGGCAGGCGCTCGCCGGATTCATCGCCGATGGAAAATATTCCGCGACTCTCGACGCATCTGCACTCGCGCGCACGCGCTTCGAGAGCAATCGCCTGGTCTTCGAAGAACTCCACATCTAGCTCCAACGAAAAACAGGTTTAATGGCTCCGCGATCTCCGATAGATCCATCGGATGCGGAAATTTCCATTCGTGACGGTCGACGTGTTCAGTTCGCGCGCGCTCGCAGGAAATCCGGTCGCGGTCTTCACCGATGCGCGAGGGCTGAGCGACGCGGAGATGCAGGCTATCGCCGCTGAAACACGGCTTTCGGAGACCACCTTCATCCTTCCGCGTGAGGACGCGACCGAACGTGCCGAGGGGATCAAGGTGCGGATTTTCACTGTCGCGGAGGAGCTGCCCTTCGCAGGACATCCCACATTGGGCACCGCCTTCGTCCTTGCAAACGTGCGCAACGTCGACGAGGTTACGCTCGATCTCAAAGTCGGGAAAATTCCAATCAACTTCAAGGCCACGCCCGACGGGCGCTTCGGTGAGATGATGCAGCGCAATCCCGATTTCGGCAGCATTCATGATCCGAACGCTATCGCGAAAGCGACCGACATCCCGCTCGACGATATCGACACTGCGTTTCCGATTCAGACCGTTTCGACCGGGTTCGCATTCGCGATCGTTCCGCTGCGCTCAATCGCGGCGCTCGAGCGAATTCAGCTCGACCTGAAGAGGGCCTATGCCTACCTCGGCAACACCGATGCGCGCCAGTTCTACTTCATCGTACGCGATGGCGCCGAGGCACCCGACCTGCGCGCGCGAATGCTCTTCTACGGCGGCGAGGATCCCGCGACCGGATCGGCGGCCGGATGCACCGCGGCGTGGATGGTTCGCCATGGCCTCGCGAAGCCCGAACAGCAGGTGGTCATCGCTCAAGGCCTCGAAATGAACCGTCCGAGCGACATCTTCGTGCGCGCGGGCCTCGACGGCGTCCGCGTCCATAATGTGCGCGTCGGCGGCAACTGCGTCGAGGTGATGCGCGGCGAGCTGACGATTCCTTGACGATGGAGCTTACGCCGCGCCGTCGGGTCGCCGCCGAGATCATCTCGCTGGTCTATATCGCCATCATCGCGTTGGTGGCGAACGCGACCGGCGCGTTCTACGTGCTGTTTCCCGAGCTCGGGGCGCTCTCGCATGACGTTTTCGCGCGCCCGCACGGAACCTGGGCGAATTCGCCGACCATGGTCGCAATCACTCCGGTCATCACCGGCGCGATCGGAATTGTCATCACGAATTCGTTGCCCTATGGCTTTTTCTCGGTGCTGCTCAACGTGATCGGCGCGATCATCGTGGTGCTCGGATTGCGCTCGCCGGTCGCCCCCGCGATATCAGCCGGATTTTGCCCTTGGTGCTGGGCGTGACGAGCTGGTGGTACCCGCCGGGAATCATGTTCGGGACGGTGCTGCTCGCGGCACTTTCGATTCCATGGAAGCGCCACGCCGCGCGCGAGAGGTTGCCGATTGTCGAGAGTGCCGAGGAAGTCGCGGAAGACATTACGCATGAGGTCGCGGCTCCGGTTCGCGCGCGATGGGAAAAGCTTGCGGCGCTGCTCGCATTCGTCGCGGTTGCGGTGCTGGCGGTGAAGATCACCGGATGGCGCTTCATCCTGTTTCCACCGCTAGTGGTGATCGGATTTGAGATGTTCGTGCATCCGGACGTCTGTCCCTGGGCGAAGCGTCCGCTGATGTTGCCGGTCGCATGCTTCCTGACGGCGCTCGGTGGCTTTATCTTCTGGAAATTCCTCGGCGTTACGCCGATCACGGCGGCGCTCTGCATGGGATGGGGCATCATTGTATTGCGGACGCTGGATTTGCACGTCCCGCCCGCGCTCGCCGTCGCGCTGCTGCCGCTGGTGATGACGAACCCGACACTGATTTATCCGTTCGCGGTGGGCCTCGGCACGCTGCTGCTCACGGGATGGTTCTTCTTGTGCGAGTGGATGCTCGCAGACTTTGCTCCGTCAGATGCGACTGTCGAAGCGCACGCGCGATAGCAAGGGCAATTTGCGATCGCCTACCATGCGCCGCGGCGCAGTAGTTCATGGGCCTCGCGCTCAAGCGGTTCGCGAAAATCGGGATGCGCGATGGCGATCATGCGACGCACGCGCTCGACCAGCGGCTGACCGCGTAATTCCGCGGCGCCAAAATCGGTCACGATGATATCGGCGTCGCTGCGCGCGGTAGTCGTCGGGCCATCGAGGCGCGCGACGATGCGACTGATCTTGCCTCTGGCAGCCGTCGCAGGCATCGCGATCACGGATCGCCCGCCGGCGGCAAGCTGAGCGCCGCGCACGAAATCGCCTTGCCCGCCAACCGCGCCGATGTATGAGCCGGAGGCCACCTCTGCGTTAATCTGACCAGTGAGATCAGCCTCGACCGCCGAGTTGATCGCAACGATTCGGCCCAACTGGCAGAGCACTTCCGAGCGATGCGTATGCATCAGGGTGAACAGCTTCAGCGCCGGGTTGCGGTGGACGAAGCGATAGACGCGATCCGTTCCGAGCACCGAACAGGCAACAGCAATACCGGTATCAATAGGTTTGCGCGCATTGGTCATGGCGCCGCTTTCCATCAAATCGGCGATGCGATCGCTGATGAGTCCGGAATGAAGACCGAGGTCGCGCCGATCGCCGATATTTGCCATTACCGCATCAGGAATCGCGCCGATGCCGATCTGGATCGTCGAGCCATCTTCGATATAGCGGCCGACGTGGCGTGCGATTGCACGTTCGCTCTCGCCGATCGGTCGCGGCTCGAGACCCACGGGAGGCCGCGAGACCTTGACAAGGTAATCAATCCGGCACGCATCCAGATACGCATCGCAGTAGGTCCACGGCGCCTGCTCGTTGACCTCCGCGATAACCACTCGCGCCTTGGCGATCGCGGCCTGCTGATAGTCGTTGGTAAGTGAGAAGCTGTATTCGCCGCGCTCATTCGGCGGGCTGGTCTGCACGAAAACCACATCCGAACGAACGATGCCGTCATTCAAATAGGGAACGAGTTGCGAGAGGTGACATGGAATTGTGCGCAGCGCGCCGGCCCTAGCGAGTTCGCGCAGATGACCGACGGCGCCATAGCCGCTGAAGGTGAGCATATCGGCATGCTCGGGTTTGAGCGTCGTGGTGTAACTGATGCCGCCCAGGAAGACACTCGCCGGTCCGATTCGATGGCGCTGCTCGACCAGTCGCTCGACCAGCGTTTGCGGCTCGCCTGAACCCTGACCCCATACGATATGGTCGCCGGGCCGGATGATTCCGGTGAAATCGAGATTATGCGGATCGAGTTCCTGCGGCATGGTCGTATGCGCCTCCGTTTTGGCGCCGACTCAGCTTCGCACAATTTGCCTGGCATGACAGTGGCTCATTGCGGAGAACGCGTAGCGTGGTAGGTTGCGTTCCATCGGAGGATTGCCATGGCGGAACTTTTTCATGTCGGCCTGACCGTGAAAGATCTTGACCGCTCGCTCACCTTCTATCGCGATGTCGCCGGAATGACCGCCGGCAAAATCCAACTCGGTCAGAGCGCCGAATTCGATACCCTCACCAACAATCCCGGTGCGCGCCTTCGCGCCGTTCATCTACGCGCCGGGTCCTTCATGCTACAGCTCCTCCAATATGAGGCCGGTGGTGGAACCGCGCTCGACCTCCATCATAACAATATCGGCAGTCCGCACTTTTGCTTCGGCGTGCCCGACGTCGAAGCCAAGCTTGCCGAAGTACAGGCGCGCGGTGATGTGAAAATCACTTCCGGAATTGTGCCGATCGCGCGCAATGCGCGCAGCTTCTATACCGAAGATCCCGACGGCGTCCCGGTGGAGTTCGTGCAAATCTTGAAGTGATCTTCCGTCCAGGAGGCCGACTATGCCCGCTCTGCTCTTCGAAATCCACGATGGTATTGCGTACCTCACCCTGAACCGGCCCGAGGTCCACAACGCAATCAATCCTGAGTTGATGGTTCAATTGGCGGAAGCCTGGCAACGCGTCGCAACGGATGATGCGGTTCGAGTGGCAATAATTACCGGTGCCGGAACCAAGGCATTTTCCGCCGGTGCTGACCTGGTGAGATTCCTGCCCCTGACGACGAGAGAGCGGGCGCCCGAAGACGAGTGGGATCACGCGCTCCTGAAAAACCCGGGGCTACGCGATATCGCCATGCTTCATCCATTCGAGATGCATAAGCCGATCATCGCGGCGGTCAATGGATACTGCGTCGCCGGCGGGATGGAATTGATGCTGGCGACGGACATTCGGATTGCCGCCGAACACGCAACTTTCGGATTGATGGAGGTGAAATGGGGACTCATTCCGTATGCCGGTTCGCTGGTGCGCACACCACGCCAGATCCCATATTGCAACGCGATGGAATTGCTCCTCACCGGTGACAGGATTGATGCGCATGAGGCGCGCCGCCTCGGACTGATCAATCATGTATTGCCGGCCGCACAGGTGATGGCAAAGGCCGAGGAGATCGCGAGAAAAATAGCGGCCAATGGTCCGCTGGCGGTGCGCGCCATCAAGCAAGGCGTGGCGAGGACTTCGGGACGGCCACTCGAGGAAGGCTACAAAATCGAAAACGAAATCGCACGAGAAGTTTTTTCCTCCGACGATGCCAAAGAAGGACCGCGCGCCTTCCAGGAAAAGCGCAAGCCTAACTTTTCCGGAAGGTAATCGCGGTTAAATGCGGCCGTAGGCGCGGAGGCAGTGCAGGGCTTCGAGGGTCCAACGCCCGCGCCACCCCTCGATCAAATCATCCGCGAAGGCGCGGCGACCGATCGAATCGGGGCGCGGGCAAAGCTGCAACGATGTGACGCCGTAGTTGGATGATGCCGGATCCTTGAGGTACCACTTCGCGACTTCGACCTGCACGCGCCAGATGAATTCGCCTGTGCGATCGAACGACGCAGATTTTTCCGTCATGCTTGCGCCGCTGCAGCGGCTAGCGCGTCTTCGCGGGCCGCGCGCGCCTGCACGATCTGCCCATATCTCCGCGTCCAGACAATCAGCCCGACGGTCGTGCCGATGCCCATAATCGGCGACAAAATCACCACCGTGCCCGGTGTCATCGTGAGTGCGCACACTACGCGGATGCTGGCTTCGATGACGTAGCCGACGCCCCATACGGTGGTCATGAGGCGCATCGTGCGGCGAAAGCGCGCGCGCTCCCACAGGCCGTCCCACCACGCGAGACGTTCGGCGCCTCCAGCCTCCATCACCTGCCGCGCCAGATAAAAAATGATCGGGCGCTTCCACAGCAACGACGAAAGGAAGAGCAAGCCGACCAAACCAGTGATGAACGATTCCTTGACGAGGACGAATAGCACGTTGCCGGAAAGCAGCGAGCTGACCACCCCAATCGCGAGGAACACCAGCACAATCGCGCCGATCAGATCGAGACTGCGAGTCACGATGAACTTTCGAACGATGTTGGCCACCGGGAAAATTGCCCCGGCAGTCAGGGCCGGCACCACCGCTACCCCATAGCGCGTGAGGACCTGGTAGGCGATCGCGGGCAAGGCGCCATCGACGACCAAATCGGGGACCATTGCACGCAAGCTCGGGGTAGCGTCCGGGGGATTAGCAATGGATGGGACATTCTCGGCCATGAGGCTCGATTTACCTCATGGCGCGATTTTGGGAAATGCTCGGAAAAGAGCTGCGGCGGTGTGCATCGCCGCACTGGAGAGGACCGGGCGACCGCAAGGCCGCCCGATCGCGAGAGAGCTACTTCATCAGGCCTTCGGCCTTCAGGGTTTCTTGTACCTTGGGGCGCGCGCCGACGCGTCCCATGAATGCCGCCACATTCGGGTAGGGCTTCAGGTCCATCTTAATGAAGTTGGTCCAGTTCACGATCGTGAATGCATAGGCATCCGCGACGGTGAACTTGTCGCCCATCAGATACTGCTTGTTCGCGAGCTGATCATTCAGATACGCGAGGCGCTTGGTGATGTTGGCCTTCGACATCTCCTTGACTGCATCAGGCGTCGCGGGGTTGAACAGCGGCCCGAAGTTCTTATGCAGCTCGGTGCCGATGAAATTTAGCCACTCCTGGACTTTGTATCGCTCGACGGTGCCGTTCGCGGGTGCGAGTCCGCTCGACGGATTCTTATCCGCCAGGTACTGAACGATCGCGGGGCCTTCGGTCAGCACGGTACCGTCATCGAGCTTGAGCGTGGGCACGTAGCCCTTCGGATTGATGGCGTTGAAGTCCTCGCCGGATTCGGTCTTGTGCTTGCCGAGATCGACCTTGACCATTTCGACCGGAACGCCGGCCTCGGTCGCCACGATGTGCGGGGAAAGGGAACAGGCGCCAGGTGAGTAATAGAGTTTCATGGAATCCTCCTTCCAGATGGGACCGCGGAGACGGTCGCGTAAGTGTTGGGGTAAGCGCGCAGTCTATCACAAGCGGCGCGAAAACGGCTGCCCGAGGAGGCACGCAAAAGAAAATGAATCCGTCACGCCCTGTTCACTTCACCCAAAATGACTGCTAAGTAAGGTCGAGTCCGATGGTCGGGGCACCGCCGGATATCGGCATACATTAAATTCGTAGTTAAGATTGCCTGATTAACAAATTTTCGATTATAAGCTAGGCTTTAGTCTGCGCGGATGGCCGCGCGTATCGGAGTAGCAACCGTGGCGAGGAAAAAGATCGCATTCATCGGGGCGGGAAACGTCGGCGCAACCTGCGCGCATCTATGCTTCCTGCGTTCGCTCGGCGACATCATTCTCTATGACATCATCGACGGACTGCCGCAGGGCAAGGCGCTCGACATGCTCGAATCGGCGCCGGTCCTCAATGTCGATGTCAACGTCACCGGCGCCACCGATATCCGCGCCATCGAGGGTGCGGACTGTATCGTCGTGACCTCGGGCTCGCCGCGCAAACCCGGCATGAGCCGCGATGATCTTCTGAAGATCAACGCGGGCGTCATGACCACGGTCGGCAAGGCCATCAAGGAGCATGCGCCGAATGCGTTCGTGATCGCGGTCACCAATCCCCTCGATGCGATGGTGACGCAGCTCAAGCGCGTGACCGGACTGGCGAAGAACATGATCGTTGGGCAGGCGGGCGTGCTCGATTCGGCGCGCTATCGGACCTTCCTCGCGATGGAGCTGAAGGTGTCGGTGCAGAGCATCGAAGCAATGGTGCTTGGCGGCCACGGCGACGACATGGTGCCGGTGCGGAGTTATACCCGCGCGGGCGGCGTGCCAGTCGAAAAGTACATCAATACCGAACGCCTCGAGGAAATCGAGAAACGTACGCGCAACGGCGGCGCTGAGATCGTCAACCTGATGAAAACCTCGTCCTACTATGCGGCCGGAACCGCCGTGTATCAGATGGTCGAGGCCTTCATCCTCGATCGCAAGCAGGTGCTGCCGGCCGCCGCGTACCTCGACGGCGAGTATGGCGTGAAGGGACTATTCGCCGGCGTGCCGGTGGTGATTGGCGCGGGCGGCGTCGAGCGCGTGATCGAGATCGCGCTGACCGACGCGGAAAAGAAATCTTTCGACAGCTCGGTCGCGCACGTGCGCGAGCTGGTCGATGCGATGGACAAAGTTCTGGCGGGATAGCAGGGTGTTGAACCTGAGGTAAAAATGATCGGAAGGCTGAATCTCAACACCCTGTGAGATGGCTGCTTTCCTTTAGTTCTCTCCCTTTGGGAGAGATTACAGTGAGGGCAGCGGGCCGTGAAAATTCTTTTGAAAGGCCCGCTGAGGGAAAATCATGGCTGAAGAAGCGGTAGCAAGCGTCGGAGCCTCGCGCCTTAGCGCGGAGGACCAGCGCCATTGGATTCTGCGGCGACTCCATTCGCTGACGGGACTGGTGCCGATCGGCGCGTTCCTGTTTTTCCACATCTTCGAAAATTCGTATGTGACTCATGGTGGCGAGGCGTGGTGGAAGGAGAGCGCGTTCACCCGCGACCTGCCGTTCCAGGTGATCGTCGAAGCGCTCCTGCTATGGATTCCGATCAGCTATCACGCGGTCTATGGCGTCGTGATCACGATGACCGCGGACCCCAACGTTTCGAACTACGGCTACGAGCGCAACCTGCAATACACCCTGCAGCGCATCACCGGCATCCTCGCGCTGGTGTTCATCCTGTTTCATTTTTTCACCACGCGCGGATGGTTCTACCTCAGCGGCGTCGAGACCAACTACGCGCGGATGCACGACTTCATGATGAATCCCGTCATCTTGCTCATCTACATCGTGGGGACGATCTCGTGCCTGTATCATCTGACTAACGGAATTTTCACCTTCTGCATCACCTGGGGACTGACGGTGGGACCGCGCGCGCAGACGATGGTTAATCGCGCATGCGTCGCGTTGTTCCTCGCGTTCTCGGTGATGGCGGTGGTGACGCTGATCTCGTTTAGGGCTCCAGCGTAGGAGATTTTGACGATGCCTGGAAATCACATCATCGTTGGCGGCGGCCTCGCCGGTCTGATGACCGCGATGAAGCTGGCCGAGCAGGGCGAGAAGGTCGATCTGTTTTCGATCGTGCCGGTCAAGCGGTCGCATTCGGTGTGCGCGCAGGGCGGCATCAACGGCGCCGTCAACACCAAGGGCGAGGGCGACTCGCCGATGATCCATTTCGATGACACTATCTACGGCGGCGACTTCCTCGCCAATCAGCCTCCCGTCAAAGGGATGTGCGAAGCCGCGCCGGGCATCATTTACCTGTTCGATCGCATGGGCGTGATGTTCAATCGCACCCCGGAGGGTCTGCTCGATTTCCGCCGCTTCGGCGGCACCAAGCATCATCGCACCGCGTTCGCCGGCGCCACTACCGGTCAGCAGCTTCTGTACGCTTTGGATGAACAGGTGCGCCGCTACGAGGTCGCCGGTCTCATCCGCAAGTTCGAAGGATGGGAGATGACCAGCCTGGTGCTCGATGAGTCGGGTGATTGCAAAGGCATTTGCGCCATCGACAACCGCTCGCTCGAGCTGCGCGCGTTTCGCGGCGACACCACGATGATCGCGACCGGCGGTCCCGGCCTCATCTTCGGGCGCTCGACGCAGTCGCTCGTCAACACCGGCTCGGCCGCGGGCGCCGCGTATCAGCAGGGCGCGACCTATGCCAATGGCGAGTTCATCCAGGTGCACCCCACGGCGGTGCCGGGCGAGGACAAGAATCGCCTCATCTCGGAATCGATTCGCGGCGAAGGCGGCCGCGTGTGGACCTATCGCGACGGCAAGCCCTGGTACTTCCTCGAGGAGATGTATCCCGCTTACGGCAATCTGGTGCCGCGCGACATCGCGACGCGCGCGATCTTCCGAGTCATCTACGATATGGGCCTCGGCGTCGATGGCCAGCCGCTCGTCTACCTCGACGTCAGCCACATCGATCCCGCGATCCTCAATGCCAAGGTCTCGGGCGTGCTGGAAATCTACGAAAAGTTTGTCGGCCAGGATCCGCGCAAAGTGCCGATGAAGATTTTCCCCGCGATGCACTACTCGATGGGTGGTCTGTGGTGCGACTACAACCAACAGACCAACATCAAAGGCCTGTTCGCGGGCGGCGAGGCCGACTACCAGTATCACGGCGCCAACCGGCTGGGTGCTAACTCACTGCTATCGTGCATCTATGCCGGCATGGTGGCCGCACCGGTGATGGCCGACTATGCGAAGGCACACTCGGCGCCGACCGACTCGCGCATCTACGATCAGGAAACTACCCGCCAGCGCGAGGACTTCGACCAGATCTTCAAGCTGAACGGTCCTGAGAACGCGTTCGCCCTGTGGCGCGAGCTCGGCGACATTATGACCGCCAACGTCACCGTCGTGCGCACCAACGACAAGCTCAAAGAGACCGACCTCAAGCTGCTGGAGCTGAAAGATCGCTTCGGAAAGATCGGGCTCAGCGACACCGGCAAATGGGCCAATCAGGAAGTGCTGTTCGTGCGCCAGCTCTGGAACATGCTGGAGCTCGCGCGGACGATCACCATCGGCGCGCTCAACCGCAACGAATCGCGCGGCGCTCATTACAAGCCGGAGTTCCCCGAGCGCGACGATGCGAACTTCCTCAAAACCACGATGGCGAACTGGTCATCTGATGGTCCGCGCTTTTCATGGGAAGCCGTGGACACCAGTCTCATTCCGCTGCGCGCGCGCCGTTACGACGTCGACACCACGCACGAGAAAGCGAAAGCAGCCTAGCAGCGAAGCGGTATAACGCAGGATTCAGGAGACAGATTGTGGCGGAACGCACGATAGTCCTAAACATCAAGCGGCAGGATTCTCCAGATGCTGCGAGCTACTGGCAGGAATTCGAGATTCCTTTCAAGAACGATCACAACGTCATCTCGATGCTGATGGAGATCCGCCGCAACCCGGTGACGAAGCAGGGCAAGCGCGTGAGCGCGCCGGTGTTCCACGCCAACTGCCTCGAAGAGGTATGCGGTGCCTGCACGATGGTCATCAACGGGCGCGTGCGCCAGGCCTGCACCGCACTGGCGACCAATCTGCCGAGTCCGACGACGCTCGAGCCGATGTCGAAGTTCCCGCTCATCCGCGATTTGTGGGTCGACCGCGCCAAGATGTTCGAGAGCCTCAAGCGCGCGCAGTCATGGATTCCGATCGACGGCAGCTACAATCTCGGCGCCGGCCCGCGCATCAGTTCCGAGGTGCAGCAGTTCGGCTATCTCTTCTCGCGATGCATGACTTGCGGATGCTGCCTCGAAGCATGCCCGCAAGTGAACACGCATTCGAAGTTCATGGGCGCCGCAGTGATGGGCCAGGTCTATCTGATGAGCCAGCATCCGACCGGCGCGATGCACGAAGACGAACGTTTGGCGGGCGTGATGGGCGAAGGCGGCATCGAGGACTGCGGCAACGCGCAGAACTGCGTCGAGGTCTGTCCGAAGGACATTCCGCTCACGACTGCCATCGGATGGGTCGGCCGCAAGGCGACAGTGAAGTGGCTGCGCGACTTGTTCATGCGGTAACCCGCTCCGCTCCTGGTAGGGCGGACTTGGCGCCCAAACGTGCCGGAATGTGCTATTCTTCGAAAGTGGCGCCCGTAATGGGTGCCACTTTCATTTGCGAGGTGACGATCACGCAACGCGAAAATGTCAAAACAAACCCACTAAGTGCCTGATTTTAAAGGAATTTGCGCCGTGACGATGACGGACGGCAAACCTCCGGGGAAGTCCCGGGGGCATATTCTGAAGACCCGGACTATCGCCCCCCGGATGGGTATTACACCAACGGAGCCTCCGCGAAGTCACCGTGGCGCTGAGGAAAAAAGTGCAAAAACAAACCCACTTTTACAGCGCACGCAAATGATGAAATTACCAAACGAAGCCAAATCATCGAGGGAAATCGGGCTCTTTTCAAATCGCGGATGCGCAAAAGCCGGAGGATGGGAAGCGGTTAAGCGTCATCCTCGGCATGCAGGCGCGAAAATATCGACGTATCGTCGGTAATTGACCGAGGTCTTACTGACCAGTCGTCAGAATGACCCGGAAGCGAGCCTTGCCGCTTATCATCCGGTCGTAGCCCTCGGCGACCTGCGCCAGCGGAAGGACTTCGTTCATCGAGCGGACCCCGGTCAGGACGCTGAAGTTGAGGGCGTCCTGCGAATCGATCGAAGTGCCCGAATACCAGCCCTTGATCGACTGACTTCGAGTCAGGACGGGAAGCGGATCGAAGGTGAAAGGTCCGCCGGCGCCGATGATCATCAGCGTGCCTTTGGGTGCGAGGCCGCCGATGGTTGATGCCATCGCGCCACTGTCAGTCACCGTCGCGAGGACCGCTTTTGCGCCCCCCAGCTTCGCGAGTTCCACCGCGGGATCGGACGCCGCGCTATCGACGTAATGGGTGGCGCCGAGCTTGCGCGCCAACGGCTCCTTGTCCGGTCCGCGCGCGATCGCGACCGCGCGAAATCCCATCTTCGCGGCATATTGAACTCCCAAATGGCCGAGCCCGCCAAGGCCCAGAATGGCAACCAGGTCTCCTCCCGTTGCGCCGCTGTTGCGCAATGCATTGAAGGTAGTGACACCCGCGCACATCAGCGGCGCTGCTTCGACCGGACTCAGTTCGGGCGGAATTGCCGCGAGCGTCTCCGCGGGCGCGATCATGTAGTCAGCATAGCCGCCGTCGCTGGTTATGCCGGTAATCAACATCGCGGTCTGGCAGGCAAAGAAATCGCCGCGGCGGCACGCGTCGCAGTATCCGCAGTTGCCGCCATGCCAACCGACGCCCACGCGATCGCCCGGTTTCCATCGCATCACGCCGGCGCCGAGCGCATCGACGAGACCGGCAACTTCGTGGCCTGGCACTCGCGGGAACTGGATCCCCGGGAAGAGACCTTCTTTCACGAACACGTCGCTGTGACAAATCCCGCACGCCTGCACTTTGACGCGGACCTGGCCGGCGCCCGGCGTTGGAATATCGCGCTCGACTATTTCGATGGGACCCTTAGCCCGGGTGATCTGAGCAGCACGCATCTTTGCCATAGTGACTCCATTGTCGAGGTAGTTGCGGGAACCGCCGCATGACTTTCAGTGAGCAGTAAAATGGAGAAGCTCGCCGTCTTCTTCGCCGCCACGCCACAGATAAATTTCTATCGAATGTGCAAAGTATTGGGAAATTGTCGGCGCGCGCGATCACGCGGTGGTGAACGCAATGTTTCCGGCAGAAGAAGAATCCAGAGCTGATGACCCTCTCTGGCTCGGCACGATTTTCGCGCGCAGCCACGGCGAAAATCACGCCGAGCCATCTCCCCCAATCAATGGGGGAGAGGATCGGGAGGAACTGAATGAAGCGGCGCTATCCGGGCAGCCGCTCGAAGGTCTTCATCCCGCTCGGAATCTGATGGAAGCTCTGCTTGTCGATGGTGTAGATCGCCATCTGCGGGTCGCCGAACTGCTTCGGATCGTCGAGGGAGCCGACCTTGATGATGACCGCGGGAAATCCGGGCGCTCGGGTTACCACATGCGTGCCGCAGTTCGAACAGAACTCGCGGGTGACCGGCCGCTCGAGGTCGCTACGGCTGAATTGCTTACACTCGCCCTTGGTGTATTTGAATCCCGCAGTCGGCATCGCGATGAACACGTTGGGAGAGCCGCCGGTGATGTACTGGCATTCCCGGCAATGGCACTGGGCCTTCATCATCGGCTCGCCCTCGGCCTCGTAGCGCAGCGCCTTACAATAACAACCGCCTTCCAATTTCATAAACCCTCCGTCGTCTAGGCAGGCCGACGCTAGCGCACCGATCGGAAATCGGCAACCGAAGGAGCGAGGCTGGACCACGATGCGGCGGCGACCGCCGCTGACGATGGAACTCAATGTGCCGCAGGGCTCGGCGATTTTTCCAGCGTCTTCAGAGTATGGAACAGCAGCTCGATATCGATGGGCTTGCGAATGACCGCGTTGGCCTCTTCGACCTTCGCGTTGAATGCGGTGACCACTATCACCGGGATATGGAGTTGCGAGAGGCGCGGGTCGGCTTTCATCTCGGCTAGAAACTGCCAGCCGTCCATCACCGGCATGAAGAGGTCGAGAATAATGAGCGCGGGAGGCTCGGCTTCGGCCTGCAAGTGATCGAGCGCCTCGCGGCCATTGGACATGGTCAGGACCAGGTATCCTTCGAGCGAGAGGATATCAGCCATAGCGGCAAGCGACCCTGCGTCGTCGTCCACCACCAGAACTTTTGCTGCCCCATCCACGGTTGTTATCTTGGACGCGATTGAACCTCATAAAGTTCACGATCCGGTCGAATTTCTGACTGCGAGCCAAACTAGCCGCATGATAGAACCTCAGAGCACTCATTTAACCGCGTAAGCGTGAATTTCGTCTATCGAAATTTTCAACGTCGGAGTTGCGATTCGTAATGTGTTCTCGGATGGTAGATTAATGTCTACTATCGAGGAAGACTCCGGTGCTCGGCTCGCGGCGCGCCTTCGGCTGGAGCGCGAGGCGCGGGATTGGACGCTGGAGCAGGTCGCCGCTCGATCCGGCGTTTCGAGGGCGATGATCAGCAAGGTCGAGCGAGGCGAGGCCAGCCCGACCGCCGCGATTCTCGTCCGCCTGGCGGGTGCGTTCGACCTCACCCTCGGAGGGCTATTGGCGCGCGCCGAGCAAGAGCAGAGTCCGGTCGTGCGCGCGGCCGACCAACCGCTCTGGCGCGATCCCGCATCGGGGTATTTGCGCCGTCAAATCTTCGAGCGCGCCGATCATCCGGTGGAGCTGGTCCAGGTTGAGTTACCGGCCGGCGCTCGAGTCGGAATGCCGGCTTCATCGTATGCTCGTATCAGACAATTAGTCTGGGTAATGAAGGGGAGCCTCGTCATCGAGGAGGGTGGCGTGCGGCATGAGCTAACTACGGGCGACTGCTACGCCTTCGGCATCCCCGCTGATTCCACCTTCGCCAATGAATCGCCGGATGCCTGCCTCTACATCGTCGCACTCACGAGGAGCTAGCGGATGGCCGCGCTGCCACGAATCGCGTTGCTTAGCGCGAATCCCGAAATCATCACGGCGCTGTCCGATTTGCTGATCGAAGTCGTCGCGAATGGGGGCTCGGTCAGCTTCATGCATCCGCTCTCGCGCGAGGTGGCGGAAGCCTTCTGGAGGGACGCCCTCGCCCGCGCCGCTACCGGAGGAAGGGTCGTGCTCGGCGCCTGGGAAGGCGCGGATCTCGTCGGCACCGTGACGTTGGATCTTGGGACGCCGCCCAACCAGCCACATCGCGCCGATGTTGCCAAGCTGATGGTGCGGGTCCGCCATCGCGGACGCGGCATCGCACGCGGCTTGATGCTGGAAGCCGAGCGCATCGCAATCGAGCGCGGCCGCACGCTACTGGTGCTCGACACCGCCGAGGATGGCGGCGCGGCGGGCCTGTACGAAGGCCTCGGATATCGGCGCGTCGGCATCATTCCCGGGTACGCGCTCAAACCGCATGGCGGCCTGACCGGCACGATAATCTACTTCAAAGCGATTGGTCCGCGCTCAAGTGATTGACCAACCCAACAACGGAAAGAGGTACTGGAGGGTCTGAAGCAAGGAACCGATCAGAACCAACATCGCCCCGTACCCGCCCAACCGGCGGTCGGGCAGATTGTCAGCCCATGCCTCGATGGAAGGCGCCAAGGCAACCAGAATCGCACTCGACAGGCCCGTGACCAATCCCACCTTGAGGCCGTAAGCGAAGGCGTCGGGCTCCCGATGAATCGCGCCGGCGAGAATCGCGGCCAACCCGAGTGAAGCTCCACGAAATGCTGCACGCTCCAGCACGGCTCGGTCAATTTGCGGATGGCCTGAACTCATGTCGGCACGCGGCGGACCAACGATGAGATAGGCGGTGACAAATCCGATCAGGCTGAAGATTCCGAAAGCGATTCCAAACCAGGCATCGCGCGCGAGCCATCCGGCGGCGCCGAAGCTGGCTGCGCGCAAAAAGCCGAACCCTAGCGCGTCGAGAAACCGACGGGTGTCGCGACCTTCTCGGTGCGAGATTTCGAAGCTCAATACCGGGCCCGATACGACCAGGCCTGCCAGGGCGAACCATACCCCGAGTGCCGCGCCATAAGCGCATCCGAAGAGTACTCCATAGCTGGCGCTCTTCGTGATGGTTCTGAGAGGCCCGTGCTTCCCGCCGAAGAGATCATAGGCAAGGTACAGGCCACCCAGCGCGTCGAGTATCACGCCGGTCAAGCTGAGGACCGGGATGAGATCGTGGCGCCACGCGCCGCTCATGACGCGTTAGCGAACAACTCACGCGACCGGCGGGTTGATGTCCGACCACAGGCGGCGCATGAACTCGATGTGCATCTCGACCGCCCACAGCGTCTCGGCGGCGGCGCTTTCGGGAATTGCGCGAAAGATCGATCCCGCGCTGGAATCGCCATGATCCTTGTCGACCTCGATATGCACCGTGAAGAAGCGCACCCCCGCATCCGACAATTTGTAATGTTTCTGTAGCCCCTCGACGACGCGCACGTAGGCATCGGGATTGAACAGCTCGGAGCCGAGGCTGATGCCGGCCAGCGTGACGTACCAGGGCTTGGAATCCGCCAGCCAGTACATCCAATGCACCATTGCGGTGGCGTCGGACGACATCGTCGCATGGAGAAGTTCCTCGCGCGGGATGCCGACCGCCTCGCCGAATTCCAGGTAGAGCTCCATATGCGAGCGGCCCACGCCCGATTGCCGCCCGAGTTCCTCTTCGAGCAGGTTTTCGACGATGGCGCGGCGGGCGCCGAAGTCGTCACACTTGGCATAGATGAGCCCGAGGATATTCGCATTGTGGCCCTTGTTGCCGATGTAGAGCTGCGTGGCCCAGTGCCGCAGTTGCTCGGCGCTCAACTCGCCGCGCTCGATCTTATCGATGGTCGGATGCGACTTCAGGGTGCGATGGTTGCGCTCCAGTCGCTTGATGAGTCCATTGAGCAGGCCGAGACCCGTTTGGATATCCATCCGATTTTCTTAGCAAGCTGCCGCTCGAATGTCAGCGCTGCGATTCTTCGCCCTGGAGGTCGCTAGGGTCGTGGCGATGAGCCATTCGAACCGCCAGTGACGATGATTCCTCCGGGAGCGAGCTGGACGAACTCGAATCCCTTTCCCCGCACCGCGGCATAGTAAGGCAGGTCCAACGTGTAGGGGTCCAGGAGCAATGCCCATTTTCTGCCGGGCGGAATGTCATTGGCAGTTAAGGTGGGTTTATCGAGGATCTTTTGTTCCGAGAGTGAATAGAGTTGGAACAGTGCGCGGTAGCTCCGCGCGTCATGGACTTTCGCAAACACGATACCCTGGTCGATTTCTTCGGGGACCATGTTCCGCACCGCGATACCCGCCAGGTCAGCCTCACGCGGCGAAGACGCATACAGGATCTGACCAACGAAGACCGCGGCCGAGGTCGTCAAGGCCAAGGTTCCGAGGAACCCCAGATAGACGAGCCTGGCCGCCGGCGTAGAACAGAACGCCAGACAGAGAGCGGATCCGACAGATCCTAAAATCACAAGCGCCAGGCCGGCTCGAAACATCGAAAAAGCTACAACCTCGGGAAAATCAACCGAATTAGGACAATAGTCGATGAATGCGAAACCCGCCGCCACACCAGCTACCACTGCTACTCCTACCAACACGAGGCGGAGCAGGTTGGTTCGCCGTGGCACGAAGCTGCCGGTGCCCGTCCTTGCAAGGAACAGCAACACCAACATCCCCAAAGCGAAATCATAGTAGCGTCCGTCCAGCCTACAGGCTTGTGTCGGTCCGCCGTCACTCGTTACATCGGCGGTATACTTCGCCGCCATAACGATGAGGATCAGAAATGCTACGGTCGAGAAGCTCAGCAAGGCGATATACGACCGGCGACGATTCTCTAGCATGGGCGTCTCGGATGGCCAAATCGCAAATGCAACCGCCGGCCAAAAAAGCACCGCGAGGTAGCTGAGGTGTCCCCGCAGCGAATACCAAAGCTCGCGTGACAGCAACAAATGCTTCGGCCTCATCGAGGGGGTAAACACCTGCTGAGAGTAGCTACCGAACAGAGACACGAAGAGATCGCCGCGGACCATATAGTTGATGATCAGGCGCGCGACGACCAGCGCCGCGAAATAACTCAAAATCGCGCCAGCCAGTTGGCTAGCGGAGGTTTCTTCTTCCGACCGGCGAAAGTATAGAGTCAACAGCACTACCGGGACGCTCGCGACGAGCACCACTCCATGCGGCTTGATCGCGGACAAAGCCGCCAGTGCTACGCCCGCGGATATCCCACCAAGGACGGGCTTGCGCGGGATTTGGGCGACAACAACATAGGCCAGGATCCAAAAAACGCAGAAGTACATCGACTCCGGCATCACGTAAACTGAGTAGGAGCTGATCGGAGAAAGTACGATCAGCACTGCGAAAATGAACGCTCCCGATCTCGATAAAAAGCATCGAGCCGTCCCGTACAGAGGGAACATCGACAAGCCGAAAAAAACCGCATTGAAAAGTTTCGCCGCCGCCAAATGATTGGCTCCGAACCATGACGTCGGATGGTAGATGTAGAAATACAAGATGTTGGGCATGGTGGTCGTGAAGCGCGGATCGTTCAGAAACTTCGCTTCGAGCGCGTAATGGGCTTCATCGGAGAATTCCACCGGATACTGAACCAAGAGTGCCCGCAAAAATAATAGCGATGTGATCGTGAGGGCGGTTAGAACGAATGCCAGCCGGAATGACTTACGGTCCATCATGTCAGGTTGTTCGCCGAGCTTCCGGTCACCAGCCGCGTAGAATCGCAGTCGAGAGGTAGATCGCGACCATGCCGAGAATGGTAGCGACCATGACCCAGGGCGAATCGTGCTCGCGCGCTTCCGGCAGCAAATCCGACGCGCCGATATACAAAAACGATCCCACGAAGAATGCCAGGACCCATGGCAGCGTCGCTCCGTTAATATGAATGACCGTGGCAAGCGTCGCACCGAGCACCGGCGCCGTCATGTCGGCGAAAAGCCATCGCACCGCGTGCCGCAGCGGGTTGCCATGCGCAAGGACGACCGTCACCGTGTTCATTCCGTCGCTCAGATCATGAGCGATGATGCCGAGTGCGATCAGCAGGCCAACATGGGTACTGGTTTGGAAGCCGACGCCGATCGCAACCCCATCGAGGAAGCTGTGCAACACGAGGCCGGCCGCGGAGAGCGTCCCCAGCTCGGTTTCGTGCGCGAGATCGGTATGAAGATGCTCGCGCGCCCGATGCAACGCGGTGTAGCGCTCGAGTCCGAAGAAGGTCAGGAAGCCGAGCGCGGCAATCGGCATGTAGGACGGCCCGCCGACCGCGAAAACCTCCGGCAGGATGTCGAACAGCGCGACTGCCAGCACCGCGCCGGAGCTGAAGCCGAGCAGAAGATGGAGCCGGTCGCGAAATCGCACCGCTGCCATTCCGCCCGCGCAAGTCGAGGCGAAGCTGACGCAGGCGAGCAGGATCGGAACGAAGCGCATGCGCGGGCATTATTCGAGCTTTAGGGAGCCCGCGCAATCGAAGATCCCCACAGCTATGCTTCGGCGGGCGGTTTTGGCGAGGCCTGCGCCGATCTTCGCGCTACGATCGGTGCCACGATCATCGCGTAAACCTCATCGACGATTTTGCCGCGCTGCTCGCGATCGCGCGCCGGCTCGTACCATCCGAAGACCGAGTTCATCGCGCCGAACAGCAGCGAGGTCAGGATGCGCGAGGTTTCGCGATCGATCGTGGCGCCGTGGCGCTCGGCGACTTGCTCGATGATCCTGCGGCACAGGTTGGAGTATTCGCGCATCTGCCGCGTGATCTGCGTGGCGTTGCGGCCCGAAAGCGAGCCGGCCTCGCGGATCAGCACCTTCATCTCGGCGACATTGTCGAGCTGATATTGGATGTGCGCATGGATGAAGAGCTTGAGTTTCTCCTCCGCATCCTGCACCCCGGCCGTCCGAGCTTCGGCGCGGCTGGAGAGCTGCTCGAAGGCGCGTTTCGAAATGAGGTAGAGAAGCTCCTCTTTGTTGCGCAGATAGTAGTAGATGCGGGGAAACGAAATGTGCGCGTGCGCCGCGATATCGCGAATCGAGGCGAGGCCGAAACTTTTCTCGGCGAAAACCTCGGCGGCGGCGTGCAGGATGTAATCGATATTGGCGTCGTAACGCTCGGCAGGCGCCATCGCGCGGATGTGCGCTTTGGGGCCGGCGGCGCGCTTCGACGCGGCCGTAGCAGGTGACTTCTTCACTCGACCTCTCTCCCGAGCACACCAAGAATTCTGCCCGCTGGAGGCGTCGAGTAAAAGAGACACCTTTGCTATGCGTTGAGATTTGGCCGCGCGTCATCGACGCCGCGTCGGCTCTTATTCACAAGTTGCTTAACCCGCCATCGTCAGACCGCCGCTGATGCTGATGACCTGGCCCGTAGCGTAATCCGAGTCCGACGATGCGAAGAAAGCGACCGCACCGGCGAGGTCCTCGGGTTGGCCCAGGCGCCGAAACGGAATGCCGCGCGCCATCGCATCGAGGACGCCCTCGCGTCCCGCCATCGCATTCTTGAGCAACGAGGTCTGCGTCGGCCCGGGACACACCACATTGACGTTGATGCTGTACCTCGCGAGCTCGCGCGCCAGCGTCTTCGAGAATCCGATGATGCCGGCCTTGCATCCCGCATAGACCGCCTCGCCGGTGGATCCCACGCGTCCCGCATCCGAGGCGATCGAAACGATCTTGCCGCTTTTGCGCGATTGCATCTTCGTCGCGACGGCTTTGCAGCAGTTCAGCACGCCGCGATAGTTGATGGCGATGACCTTGTCCCAAGTTTCGGGCTTGCTCTCGAGGAACGGCTCGATAATGTCCCATCCAGCGTTATTGACTAAAATATCAATAGCGCCCAGCTCGCGCTCGACGAGGTCGGCCGCATCGAGGGCATCTTGCAGGTTAGTTACATCGAGCCTCACCGCGATGGCATTGCCGCCGGCGGCTTTGATTTCCTCGGCGGTGCGCTTCGCGCCTTCGATATCGATATCGGCCACCGCGACCTTGGCGCCCTCGCTCGCCAGGCGCGTCACGATTGCGCGGCCGATGCCCTGCGCCGAGCCGGTGACAATCGCCACCTTGTTTTTGAGTCGGGTCATTTGTGCTTCCATGGCAAAAAGTCCTTGAATCTCCTGCGTTTAATGGGTTTGTTTTTGCATCTTTTTCCTAGTATGCGCAGGGTTTTGGAATCAGCGCCTCAAATCAAGGCCGGGTCGTCGCCGAGTGGATATCTCGGTCTGCCCGGATCTGGGCAAGTTGCGCCGGCCGGTGGTCTGCGCACTCATCATAAAGGCAGTGTGCCGGGATAAACTCCTTGATTTTGCTGCATTTAATGGGTTTGTTTTCGCACTTTTATATTCCATCACATCAACCCCATAACGACGATGGCGCCCGCACCAGGCGGACGCCAACCATCGAATCTTAGCACATTTCGCCGTCCGTCTCAGCTGACCGTCCAGCCGCCATCGATGATGAACGGCGCGCCGGTCGCGAATGACGAATCATCGCTGGCGAGGAAAAGCGCGGTTTTCGCGATTTCCTCGGGCTTGCCGACCCGGCCGAAGAACGAGGTGCGCGCGCCGCTATTCACCGGAGCGCCCGCGGCCTTGTTGATGCGCTCCACCATGGGAGTGTCGATTGCGCCGGGGCAAATCGCATTGACGCGGATGTTGTAACGTCCGTATTCCATCGCGGCGACGCGGGTCAGCGCGATGACGCCGGCCTTCGACGCGCAATACGCCGCCGCGCCTTTGTTGGCGACCAGCCCCGCGATCGAGGCGGTATTGATGATCGAGCCGCCGCCGTTTTTGATCATGTGCGGCAGCGCCGCCTTCATCCCGAGCCACACGCCGCGGAGGTTGATCGCGATAACCTTGTCGAAGGCCTCTTCGCTCAGTTGCGCGAGGAAATTGCCTTCACCCTCGATGCCGGCGTTGTTGTAGAGGATGTTCGGCACGCCGAAGCGCTTGATGGTCTCATCGACCATCGCGGTGGTGTCGGCGGATTTGGAGACGTCGACGCGCATCGCGAATGCGTTGCCGCCCGCGGCTTTGACCTGCTTCGCGGTTTCCTCGGCGGCTTCGACATTGATATCGACCGCGGCGATCTTGGCGCCTTCCTTGGCGAACAGGATCGAGGCCGCGCGGCCCATGCCCGACCCGGCCCCCGTTATGATTGCGATTTTGTTTTCCAGTCTCATGATGATGTTCTCCGGCGAAATTGGTCGGTTGGCGACGCGGATCGAAACGTTTTCCGCATCGAGGAACATAGCTCATTTCCGCTGCGAGCGGTCAATTGCCGAGATGATGAGATGATGGATCGATTGGTTCTTCTCTCGTAGGGGTCGTTCGCGATTCGCCCTACGAGAAAGGAACCGGAGCGCGCATGACGCGGCGAGCGGGGATGTTACGGTTTCTTCGTCACTAACTGATTCATCTCCATATTATTGATGAGGTCGGGCGCGGTGCCGGCCGAGTTCGTTGTGGCGAAATCGGAGCGATATCGGTTAGATTGACCGCTGATTGTGGACAAACTTGAACGAATAGGTCATCTTGTAATTGAGGCCTTGCTGAAGCGCGCGAGTTGAACGCTTATCCGCTCGACTCGAATTCAAAGCAACGGTTGGCAGACCTCGTGAAGAAGACCAAAGAAAATCAACAGAAGCTGCAAACCTTCGTCGACGTCCACGGATCGAATGGCAAGCTCGACCAGGAGACCCTCGATCGCAGCCTGGACCTGATGTTGAAAGCGGCAGACGACATCAGTCGCGAACTGGACAAGCTGCTGGCGAAGGCCCGCGGCGATTGATTCCGGCCTGAATATTTCGACTGCTACGGTTTCTTCGACACCAACTGATTCATCTCCATATGACTGATGAGGTCGGGAGCGGCGAACGCCGAATAAGTGCCGCTGTTCGAACAGTTCATCGGCGAGCGACGCAGCGCAGTCAGCGCGGCGCGCGCGGGGCCGCCGCCGGTACTGACGCGCGCGACGCCGAGCTTTTCCAACTCGGGCGCGCTCGGCATTCCCGGCAGCACCATGACGTTGATCGGCCCTTTGATGGCGGACGCAAGTTTACCGATGAGATCCGCGTTGGATGGTCCTGGAACGAAGATGCAATCGGCGCCCGCCGCAAGATAAGCATGGGCGCGGCTTAGCGTTTGATCGAAACGCGCGGACTTGTCGCCGATCGCATGCAGGAACACGTCGGTGCGAGCGTTGATGACGATAGGCACTCCAGCCGCGGTTGCCGTCTCGCGAACCGCTTTGATACGCGCGACCGCGGTCTCGAGCGGGAAGAGCTCATTCGCGCCGCCCTTCATCGAGTCCTCGAGGTTGATACCTACCGCGCCCGCATCGATGACGGCGCGAATGGTATTCCTGAGCGGATCCAATTCCGACGAATAGCCGGCTTCGATGTCCGCGCTCAGCGGCACGGTCAGCCCGCGCGCGATGCGTCTGATTACATCGAGCATCTCGTCGCGCGAAACTGCTTCACCGTCAGGATAACCGAGCGAATTGGCGACGCCGGAGCTGGTGGTGGCGACGGCGCGAAAACCGGCCGTCTCGAAAATCTTTGCACTTGCGACATCCCACGCATTCGGCAGCACGAGAATCTTCGAACGGTCGTGCAGCTTGCGGAAAGCTTCTGCCTTTTGGCGTTGCATAATTGTGTCCATGGTCTGCTCCTTGTCGATGGGTACGTGGAAGTAGAACACCGCCGATGGCGGAACGTGAAATAGCAATTCAATCAGCGCGGCGGTGAGATGATGGTCAGGGCGGCCGCGGTGGCGTCACCGTCCGCTATGGCCAAATAGCGGCCGCGCGGCGACCAGCTCAAGGCCACGTCGCCGCGGGTCGGTCCGAATGCGACGAGGAATGCGGTCTTTGGGGCCACCGAATAGATGATGATCTTGCGCATCGGGCCTTCGGTAGTAGGACTGAAAGTCGCGATGGCCGCGGTATCGGTCGCATGCGTGTAAGTCATGCTACTGGCGGCGAGCATCGCGGGAGTGGAATTGAATCCCAATGATTCCACCTCGGTTTCAGTCCCGCTCGGATTCGAGAGCGCCACCTCGGCCCGAACCGGGCCTGCCGGGGCAGCCTGCGCCCCGCGAAAGGTGAGCGCGCCATTGCCGAGCGCAAGGATTTGCTCGTTGCCTACGAAGACTGCGGCATCTGACGAGATCGCGATCAGGCGCGCCAATCCACTCGCGAGGTTATAGCGATAAACGCCGGTGCCAAGCGCTTGCGTGGTCTCCTCATAGAGAAACGACTTCGAGTCGTGCGCCCAGTCGAGTACTCGAATCGGCGCCTGCCCGTGGAGTTGCTGACAAGACTCTTTGGCGCGATCGATGATGATCGGTTGGGTGTCTTTGGAGCCCAGCCCCACTGCGGTCACGCCATCCGGCGCCCAGTCGAGCTGGGACATCCCACAGTCCAGCTTCAGATATCCGGTGGTTACGACGCCGCTCATATTAATGGTGTAAAGCCCACTCGATGCGAGCGCGAGCGGGGCAGGCGTGGCCTCCGGCGAAGCAGCGAGAGAGGGCGCCGCTGGCTGCTCGGCAGGCTGTGCGCGCAACGCCAGCGGGATGGTGAACTCACCGAGCCATCCGATACTCACGCTCTCGAAGTCACCATCGAAGCTCGAAACGGGATTGGCGGCGCCCTCGGAAATCAAATCGCGGATGACCACATCGAGCCGGTTTTCTTTGGTATTGGTGACCGCTAGTGCGAGTACCATCCCATCGGGGCTGGCAGCCAGATCGACGATGCGTCCGTCAGGGGCGCCGATACCGCCGTCCTCCGCGATGATGCGGGTGGTGCGATAGCCGATGCCGCTGTAGCCCATGATCGCCGCCTGCCCATTGCGAGTTCCGACGATCGCAATCTCCTTTCCGGCCTGAAGCCACATGGGAGGGTAGTCGGGGGACGGAACGAAGCCCTCGGGCAGTGCGATGCGCGCGAGGACCTCGATTCCGGGGGTAATGTTCATCGTTGCGGTGCGCACGCTCTCGGTCGGAAGCGGATTCGCCGGCGGCTTTTGCGTGGCGCAACCGATAGCGCCGAATAAGAGTGCAATAGTGAGGGCGAAGATTGGGAGGAAAGACCTGAGCATCGGAACCAGCTAATCTATTGGAGCGATATCCATCGTTTCAATCTCAAAGAATCCGGCACGGATAGCCGGCAGGAATCGAATGACCAAATCATCACTTGCTCGATTGTTCGAAATTCGAATCGTCCGTGTAGGCAGCGTGTGCGCGCTGCTGATTTTTCTCTCGTTGCTGTCTTTCTATTTCAGTCACAATTCGCTGGGCACTTCGCTTTTGGTGACCGCAATCGCGATGGGCGCGGCCTTCTTTATCTTTGTGATCCGGCCCTCGCGTATCCCGCGCGATGCGGTACTGACGATTCGGTTAGCTGGGACGCTTCCCGAAGAGCCGCATCGATCGCTCATCGATCAGCTGCGTGGCCGGGCATTTCCGGCGCTTTCGCATCTTCGATACGTGTTCGAGGAGGTTCGGCGCGATCCGGCAATCCGGGCACTGGTGGTTGAAATCGCAGGCATCGAGAATGGCCTTGCCACCGCCGAGGAACTCCATGATCTCATCCGGCGCGTGCGCGAATCCGGCAAGCGCGTCGTCGCGGTGCTGGATGGTGAATCGGCCGGAGTACGCGATTATTTAATCGCATCCGCAGCGACCGAAATTGTCTGCAATCCCGAAACGATGGTCACGATGCTCGGAGTTTCAGCGGGCGGCGTCTTTCTGAAGCGCGCTTTCGAAAAACTTCACATCCAGGTTCAGACGCTGCAGTACAAGGAGTACAAAGGCGCGGCCGAGATGTTCAATCGTGAGAGCATGTCGGCGCCGCTGCGGGAGAGTCTTTCGGCCATCATCGGTGATTGGCGCCAGGTATTGACGGAACGAATCGCGCGCGCCCGCAACCTTGCGGTCGAGAAAGTCGCGGAACTGGTCGGTCGCGGCTTCATGAGCGCGCGCGATGCGCTGGAGGCCGGCCTCATCGATCGCGAAGGCTACGCGGAAGACGTGCGCGGCGAGTTTGACCCCGAAGGAAAGCGCAAAAAGTTCGTCGGCCTAGCGCGTTATCTGCGTCATGCGATGTATTTGAACGAGGGCGGCCAGCGTCATCGTATCGCATTGATATGTGGTGTCGGTCCGGTGATTTCGGGTGAGCCTTCGATGACGGGGGATTTCATTAGCCCCGAAACGACCGGCGCTCAAATCGAGCGTGCCTCGCGCGATGAAAATGTCGAGGCGATCGTTTTCCGGGTTAATTCTCCCGGTGGATCAGCCGTCGGCTCCGACTTGGTGTGGCGCGCCGTTCGAGCGGCGCAGGGGAGGGGCAAACCGGTGGTGGTCTCGATGGGCGACGTAGCGGGTTCCGGCGGTTACTACGTGGCGGCAGGCGCCGATGCGATTGTCGCGCAGGCCTCGACCATAACCGGATCGATCGGCGTGGTGTACGCGAAGTTCGATGTCTCGTCGTTGATGAACCAGTTTGGCATCAATGTCGAAAGGACCAAGAGCCATCCGGTGAGCGATGCGATGTCGCCGACGCGCGCGATGACGGAAGGCGAGATTCGCCAACTCGACGGAGTCCTGGGTCATCTCTATGGAATCTTTACCGGCAAAGTTGCCGAGGGACGGAAACTCGACAGCGAGGCGACGGAGAACCTTGCGCGCGGGCGCGTCTGGAGTGGAACCGCGGCGAAGGCCAGCGGCCTTATCGACGATGTCGGCGGGTTGGCGCGTGCGATCGAGATCGCGCGCGAAAAGGCCGGAATACCGGCGGGCGAAGCCCACGAGTTGGTTTCCTACAGCCAGGCGCGTTTCATCAATGCTTTGAAGTTGTCGATGAACGCCGGCGAAGCGGACGCAATTTCTTCGATCGCATCGAAGCTGACCGGGATGCCTGCGCGATGGATGCCGGCGATGACGCGTCTGTTGTTACACGGTGGGGTGGTGATGCTCGGACCTTTCCTCGAGTTCTAGGCCCAAGATCCTTCGCGCAACGCTCAGGATGAGCATTCAGCTGTTGCTGAACGCTCACATTGGCGAGCGCTCGAGTTCTTCGCGAATCGAATACATTTTCTGGCGCGCTTCGGCGACGTAGGTGTCGAGGTTGCGCCGATGATTGGCGAAGATTCCGTCCGGCGATCCGTTGAAAACGATCAGCGGCTTCAGCATCGCGGCCTTGCCCAGCGCATCCGTCGCTTCTTCCATGAGGGACGCAAGGACAGGGTCTTCCTTGATCTGTCCCGCGTACTCGCGGCGAATCGCCTGCATCATGTAATACATCACATGGGTGTATCCCTGCGCGTGATAAAAAAGATCATCGCAGTCCCAGGTGTGAATTTGCTGACCGCCGTAGGTGCTGGTCTGATAGAGCTTCGCATGCGCATCGCCGAGCAAATCGGTCCAGGTCTGCATCAGGCGGATTAATTCGACACTGCGTTGATTGAGCTCGCGCGAGGTCTCCGGATTGGCGTGGAGACCGGCCACGTACGCGCGAAGATGTTCTACTCCATCTTCGTACTTGCCTTCGGGAGCGGGCAGAATCCATCGCTCGGCGTCGTTGCGAAAATCAGTATCCGCGATGACCAGATTGGGATCGTATTCGTTGGACGAGACCTTGGTGAGATGGTCTTTGAATACGCGCATCGTTTCGCGCACCGCCATTATAATGCCGATCTGACGATTGGCATTGTTGTCGGCGAGAACCTTGGGACCCCATAGAAAGAAGTCGTTGGGACGCCATCCGAAGGTGGAATGGAGTTCATGATCCACGATCTCGGCGAGCGTCGAAGCGAAAATCTCGCCCGGTTTGAAGGGCTGATTGGGTGGAAAATGCGCGTCGATATCGTAATTGAGGTGGTCGTGGCGCTTCTGACCGAAGTGCAATAACAATCCGCCGCCGATCCACCCGATTAATACTGCGCCAACGATAACGACGATTGAAAGCTTGGTCTTGCGCGACATCGAGGCTCATTGTGCACGGCGCGCGCGCAGAGTGAAACGCCATCGTTGCGCTGCACCGTCTCGGATGCGGCCTAGTAGAATCGCAGAATCTGCGGAAGCAGATCCTGGAAAGATAGCGGCAAGAGGGCGAGGCAGCGGTCCAGAGATCTGGACCGCTGCCTGCCGATTAAGGACTAACTCAGTCGGTGGGTACCAATTCCACTCGGCGATTCTGTGCGCGACCTTCGTCGGTATCGTTCGAAGCGACGAAGTTGGTCTTGCCGAAGCCGCGCGGTATCAGCCGCGAGGACGGGATGCCCTTATCCTCGAGGTACTTGGCAACCGAATCGGCACGGCGCTGTGACAGCTTGAGGTTGTACTCTTCGCTGCCAATCGCGTCGCAGTATCCGTCGACGTAGATATTCACGTCCGGATGCGCCTTCAGGATCTCGACGGCCTCGTCGAGGATCGCCGCATCGCCCGGGCGGATGTTCGACTTGTTGAAGTCGAAGTGCACGCCACGTAACACCAGTTTCTCATGCTTGGCCGGCGCCGGAGGAGGCGGCGGTGGCGGAGGAGGCGGCGGTGGCGGCGGAGGAGGTGGCGGTGGCGGTGGTACCAACGGATCGCAGATGAAGTGACCGGCCAGTCCACCGATCAGCCCGCCGACGACGGCACCCCCAACTCCGGCGTAGGCCTTGGAGTCGTTGTGGTGGACTCCACTGCCCTGCGAATTATCGTAGATTACGATGCCCGAGGCGGCACCGGCGCCCGCTCCCAGCCCAGCGCCGATGGCGGCACAGCCACCCCATTCACGCCCTCCCAGCGGAGCGCATCCGCCCAACGCGCCGGCGCAAAATGCCAATCCGGCAACTGCGGCTAATCCTTTGAGTATCCAGGACTTAGATCTCATGAGCTCTCCTCATCAGGTTCGGTTCGGCTGGTGGGACTAACCGCCGCGTGCATCATCCGCACTTTGCATTTTGGAAACTAATTGCGGGAAATATAACGGTCACGGCTCAAGACTTCAACATCTCGTAACAATCCTTACCGGACGGACAGCCGGTAAATTTTCCCCAGTTGGCTCTCCGATGCTCGGTTTTCGTGCTTATGCATAGCCGGTGGTCATCCTCCCTGCAAGCGTCGTGGAGCGGGGTTGAGACGCAGCGGCGTCGAATGATTATAATGTCGATTCATCATGCTTTCATTGGCGCGAGGTAAGGAAGGAAGCTTCAAACTCGTCTCCAGCTATCGCCCCGAAGGCGACCAGCCGGCGGCGATCGAAGCGATGGTTCATCACCTCAATGAGAACTTGCAGCATCAGGTGCTGCTGGGCGTGACGGGCTCCGGAAAAACCTTCACAATGGCCAATGTCATCGCGCGGGTGAATCGGCCTACGCTGGTGATGGCGCCCAACAAGACCCTCGCGGCGCAGCTTTATAATGAGTTCAAGAGCCTCTTCCCGGACAATGCGGTCCGCTACTTCGTCTCGTATTACGATTACTACCAGCCCGAGGCGTATGTTCCCTCGACCGATACCTTCATCGAGAAGGACGCGAGCATCAATGATGAAATCGACAAGCTGCGTCATTCGGCGACCAAGGCGCTGCTGGAACGCAACGATGTTCTGATCGTTGCCTCAGTTTCCTGCATCTACGGCCTCGGCGAGCCCGAGGTCTATTTCGAGATGGTTCTGTTCGTCGAGGAAGGGCAGCGCATCGATCGCGACAAGGTGCTGCGGAAATTGGTTGATATTGCTTATCAGCGCAACGATTACGATTTCCATCGCGGGACCTTTCGGGTGCGCGGCGACACCATCGAGGTCTTTCCCGCATACGAGGAGAGCAGGGCGGTGCGCATCGAGTTCTTCGGTGACGAGATCGAGGCCCTATATGAGATCGATCCGCTCCGCGGCAAGGTAATCCGCAAACTCTCGACGGTATGTGTCTATCCAGCCTCGCATTACGTGACGACCTCGGATCGCATGGAGGTCGCGGTCAAGAACATCCGCGATGAGTTACGCGAGCGCCTCGAATTATTCCGTTCGGAGAACAAGCTCCTCGAGGCCCAACGCCTCGAACAGCGCACGATGTATGACCTCGAACTGCTCGCCGAAATGGGCTTTTGCCCCGGCATCGAAAATTATTCGCGTCATCTGACTGGCCGGATGCCGGGCCAGGCGCCGCCGACACTGCTCGATTATTTTCCCAAGAATTCGATTTTCTTCATCGATGAAAGCCATGTGACGATCCCGCAAATTGGCGGGATGTATCGCGGCGATCGCTCGCGCAAGCAGACGCTGGTGGATTTCGGTTTCCGGCTACCCTCGGCGCTAGACAATCGACCGCTCAACTTCGAGGAATGGGAGCAAACCATTAAGCAGGCCGTGTATGTCTCGGCGACTCCCGGCGACTGGGAGCTCAAAAAGTCAGAGGGCCTTGTTGTTGAGCAATTGATTCGCCCTACCGGCCTCATCGATCCAGAAATCGAGGTCCGCAAGGCCGGCACCCAGGTCGATGATCTCCTCGACGAGATTCGCAAACGCGTCGCGGTGAATGAGCGCGTGCTCGTTACCTGTCTCACCAAGAAGATGGCCGAGGATCTGACCGATTATTACCACGACCTCGGCGTGCGCGTCCGGTATCTCCATGCCGATATCGAAACCATCGAGCGCGTCGAGATCATTCGCGGCCTGCGCCGTGGCGACTTCGATGTACTGGTGGGAATCAACCTGCTGCGCGAGGGGCTCGATTTGCCGGAGGTTTCTCTGGTGGCCATCCTCGATGCGGACAAGGAAGGCTACCTGCGTTCGCCGCGCTCGCTGATCCAGACCATCGGGCGCGCCGCCCGTCACATCAACGGCAAGGTCATCATGTATGGCGACAAGATTACCGACTCGATGAAGTTCGCCATCGACGAAACTTACCGCCGCCGCGCCAAGCAGCTCGCGTATAATGAGGAGCACAACATCACGCCCGCCAGCATCAGTAAGGCCATCGATGCGTCGCTGGTCGAGATGTATTCGCCCGAGTGGGCCGTGGTGCCGGAAATTGGCGACAGTAAGCCGAACAAGGAAGATGACTTCCCTGCCCATGAGCTATCGGATCGTATCAGTGACCTTCGGCGTCAGATGATGGAAGCGGCCGAGGCGCTGGAGTACGAACGCGCTGCTGAACTCCGCGACCGCATCAAGAAGCTTGAGCGCAAGGTCTTCGGGCAATCGATGGGAACCGAGCGCGCCCCGCAACCTCCCTCGCTACCGCCCGGCTCAGCGGGCACTGGCGCCATCCGCGCAAATCGCGAGAGGATGGAGCGACAGAAGCCACCCGAAACGAGCATTCAGGGAATGCGTACGCGCGGGATGCGTAAAGCCAAGAGCGACAGCCCCGCGCCTCGCGCGAAACAGGGCCGCCTGAAGCTGATCCCCGATGCCCCGAAGTAGGAAAGCGTGCCCAATGCCGCAGTTCATTCCCGGCGTGCAGCTCAATGAGATGTTCTATCGGGAAGCGGTGGCGCCGATCCTCGCGGGTGCGTTTCCGGACCTTCGCTACTCCGCGGCACTCATCGGTCATGGCTCCGACGTACTAGGTTTCGATTCCGAGCTGCTCGGCCGATCATGAATGGGGACCGCGCCTGCACATTTTTCCGAGCGCGGAAGATCATCGCAATCATGCCGCCGCGATCAGCACGATCCTTTCAGGGCGCCTTCGAGCAAAATTTAGGGGATATTCGACTAACTTCGCCGACACCGAAAACAATCGCGTCCGTTGGATGATTCCTGGGCAACCCGGGGACCTGCGCCATCATGTCTACTTCCAGACCGTCCGTGACTTTGTTCGCACCTATCTCGGCATCTATCCACGCCGCGTTCCCACCAACATCGACTAGCTGCTGATGTATCAAGGTGCGCTGCTGGAAATCACCGGTGGCGCCGTCTATCACGATGGCCTCGGGGAATTGATTCCGCTGCGACAAAAGCTGGCGTGGTATCCACACGACGTTTGGCTGTTCATGGTTGCCTGTCAATGGATCCGACTCGGCGGAGGAGCCGTTCCCGAGCCGATGCGGCGAGGCAGGCGACGAGCTAGGGTCGCGCGTCATAGCGGCGCGACTGGTGCGCGAGGTGATGCGGCTATGTTTCTCCTGGAGCGCCCCTACGCGCCGTACAGCAAATGGCTCGGTTCCGCGTTTTCTCGTTTGAGTTGCGGGGGCGAGCTGAACCGAACCTGCGCGCCGCTCTTGCCGCGGAGACCTGGCGAGAGCGCGAGAAGAATTTGTGTTCCGCCTACGAAACCGTCGCACGGATGCACAACGCCATTGGCCTGTTCGCTACCCTAGATACCGCCACGATGTCATTTCACGAACGGCCTTATCGAGTGCTGGGCGCAAGTCGTTTCGCCAAGGCGGCGGTCCGAATGGAGGCGCACAATCCGGTGGCACTGCCATGCTCCTGCTAACCGGAGGTTTCAATCCAAATGGTGCACTCGCGAGCGCCGAAGTGTTCGAGCCGAACGCGAGCGCTTTCGTGCAGGTCGGATCGATGCACGCCGGTCGCCTCTCGCACACCGCGACGCTCCTGCAGAATGGCGAGGTTCTAAATAGTGGGAGGCGAGAATTCGCCCGACCTCGGCGCAAGAGTTTTCCTAGTGCTGAACTCTACGATCAGCTCGCAGGGCAGTTCAGTACCGCAGCCTCGATGACCACCTCGCGCTAGGGCTACTTCGCTGCGTTACTGGAAAATGGCGATGTTCTGATCCGCGGCGGAATCGATGATGCCGGGTCAAGCCTCGCGAGCGCGGAAAGGTATGTCGTCGCGGGGGCGGGCGCCTTCGAAAGAGTGGGCTCGATGCCCCGCGATCGATTTTTCGTGGGCGCGTCGGTCCTGGACGATGGAACTGCGATGATCGCGGGCGGCTTTACTCAATGCCCTTCTAGCGGTGCATCCTTTTGCTTGACAGCGGTAAACTGAACGCTAAGTTACGACCAATCGTCCAACCAATTTCAACTGGCCCCGCCGCTTCGATATAAACGGGGATCGTACGCATCCGCCGGGCTTCGACCTGTTCCGATGGGCGCGATTGGCGCCAACCCGCGCTGACCGAAGAGTCGCAAAGGGACTTCCTTTGCTTAGCAATGGCGGTCCGCGACCGCCCTTCCTTGGCATCGCAGAAAAATCATTGGACTTAACTGGGGGGCAAGGTTAGACTCGGGTTTCCGTTAACAACTAGTGAAGTGCCGTAAACGTTCGACCATTATCGAGGGTGGCGAAGCAAGTGCCGTCGGTCATCGTGGTGGAGAAGGCTCGATGAATTAGAAAATGTCATCAAATTGACAGCTCGAATAATTTTTCGTGTTTTGTAGTCTAGTGCGTTGTTTTGCACTTGGCTTTATGCGTCAACCAGTTAAAATGTCCTTACTAGACTGAGAGGTGGCCACAATGCGTATTCTTCTCCAGCCGCCCAGACCCGATGCTCCTAGCTTCGAGGTCGACTTCGAAATCCAGAAGGCGTTGGTCGCGCTGCATGGGTATTCCATCAAGATCCGCGGTGCGGGACGCTTCGGTGACGGCGCCGCGGCCATTGTGTTACAGCGCGAGACCGACGCCTTGAGAGCACTGGCTGCGCTTAAGGATGCAGGTATCCGGGCTTCTACGGTTTAACGATAGACTTCCATTTCCGAGTCACCCTGGACTGCTTCCGGGGTGAAACCATTCAGCCGGCGGTCGGTCCTGTACCGCGTCACGGAAGCGAGAATATTCGCGAGCTTCGCCGCCATGCTATAACTTCGCTATGGCATCCATCCTCGAACGCTTCCATCCGGTCGTTCGCACCTGGTTCGAGCGCCGCTTCACCGCGCCCTCGCGCGCGCAAGAGCTTGGGTGGCCGGTAATCGCGGATGCCAATCGCGCCCCCAGTCATGACGTGCTGCTATGCGCGCCGACTGGAAGTGGAAAGACGCTGGCGGCCTTCATGTGGGCTATCAACCGCCTCGTCGTCGAGGCCGAGCAGGGCGCGCTTCGGGATGAAGTCTCCGTCCTCTATGTTTCGCCACTGAAGGCGCTCGCCAACGACATCCGCATCAACCTCGAAGAGCCGCTGGAAGGCGCAAGCGAGGTCGCGCGCGAGAACGCGATCAAAATCGCGCAAATTCGAGCCGGCCTTCGGACGGGAGATACGCCTGCCAATGAGCGCAGTGCGATGCTGCGTCGGCCGCCGCACATCCTCGTCACGACGCCCGAGTCGCTGTTCATCCTGCTGACCTCGGCGCGGTTTCGCGAGAAGCTCAAATCGGTGCGTCATGTGATCGTCGATGAGTTGCACGCCATTGCGGGCAACAAGCGCGGCGCTCATCTGATGCTGACGCTGGAGCGACTCGAGCGGATGGTCATGGCGACCGGCGCGCCGCGCCCAACGCGTATCGGGCTTTCGGCGACGCTGAATCCGATCGAGCGCCTGGCGGAATTTCTCGCTGGCGCCGAAGTATCTCGTGAGGATGTGCGCACGCCGCGCCCAATAAAAATCGTTCGCGCCGATGATCGCGCGCGCCACATGGATTTGCGGGTCCTCACACCCGGACCGGAATTAGGGCCGCTTGCGACCCATCCGCATTGGGATGCCGTTTACGACGAGCTCGCGAAGCTTATCGGTGAGCATCGCACGACGTTGGTATTTACCTTGAGTAGGCGCGCTGCGGAGCGCGTGGCAATCAATCTCCAGAAGCGCCTCGGCAACGATGCTGTCATGGCGCATCACGGGAGCCTCGCGCGCAAGGAGCGCCTCGATGCCGAGCAGCGCCTCAAGCGCGGCGAGCTGAAGGCGATCGTCGCCACTGCGTCGCTCGAACTCGGCATTGATGTCGGCGCGGTCGAGCTCGTTTGCCAGGTCGACACACCGAAGTCGATTTCAGCCGCCATCCAGCGGGTGGGACGTTCGGGACACAGCCTCGGCGCGACGCCGAAGGGACGTTTCTTCGCGATGACGCTCGACGATCTAATCGAATGCGCCGCGGCAGTGCGCGCGATTCGGGCGGGGCGTCTTGACGAAGTTGAAATTCCGATGGGTTCGATGGACGTCGTCGCGCAGCAAGTCGTCGCCATCGCCGCGGAAGAAGGCGAGACCGGCGTCGGCGAGCATGAGTTGCTCGCGATTCTGCGGAGCGCATACAACTTCGCGGATCTGAGCGAAGACGCATTTCGTTTGCTCCTCAAGCAGATGGCGTCCGAGCTTAATGAGCGTATTTATGGCGCGGCGCCGAAGATTTTTTATGACCCGCGCCGCGGCCGCGTCACCGCTAAGCGCGGTGCGCGCCTGGCCGCCATCACTTCGGGCGGTACCATCCCTGAAAATGGAAACTACGATGTCGTCATTGAGTCGCAAGGGCGCAAGATCGGCGACGTCGAAGAGGATTTCGCGCAGGAGTCCGCCCGCAACGACGTCTTCACCCTCGGCTCGATGCCGTGGCAAATCAAACGCATCTCACGCGGACGGCTGATGGTCGAACCTGCGCCCGGCGCGACTCCGACCCTGCCGTTTTGGCAGACCGAGGCCGCCGGTCGTTCGTGGGGGCTTTCGAAAGAGCAGTGCGCCCTGCGCCGCGAAATCGCGACACATCTCGAAGTGGACGGCGAAGCGGGCGCGAGGGCTTACCTCGAAACCGAATGCCTGCTCGATGAAGGCTCAGCGCGGCAGGCGGTGGACTATGTTCGGCGCGGGGTTGCCGCTCTTGGAGTGGTTCCCGACGAACACAACATTGTGGTCGAGCGCTTCTTCGACGGCCTCGGCGGTACGCAGATCGTCATCCACGCGCCGTTCGGGATCCGCTTCAACCGCGCGCTCGGCCTCTCGATTCGCAAGAAGCTCTGCCAGAGCTTCGACTTCGAGATTCAAGCTTCGGCCATCGATGATGCGTGCCTGCTCGCGCTCAACGCGCGCCACAGCTTTCCGCTCGAAGATGTTTTGCACATGGTTACCTCGCGCAACGCGCGAGAGACGCTCACGCAGGCGCTGCTGAACGCGCCGATGTTCGAGACTCGTTTCCGTCATGTCGCCAGCCGCGCGCTCGCGATCATGAGATCCAATAAGGGCGATCGGATTCCTCCGTACCTGCAGCGGCTGCGATCGCAGGAGCTGCTCGCGGCGATTTTCCCGGGCCAGCAGGCATGCTTCGAGAATCGGCCACCCGCCATCGATTTGCCCGACCACTACATTTTGACGGAGACGATTCACGAATGCCTCGAAGAATCGACCGACGCCGCGAGGATGGAGGCGGTATTGCGCGGCCTCGAAGCCGGTACGATTCGCGCGCACGCCATCGACTCGATTGCGCCATCGGTCTTCGCGCATAAATTGCTGCTCGCGTGGGACTATTCCTTCCTCGATGACGGCGAGCGCGCCAATCGGCGGTCGCGGACCGTCCAGATGAATCGTGGGATGGCCGAAGACGTACTGCGTTCGGAAGATTTATCGGAAATGCTTTCGCGCGAGGCGATCGAAGGCGTGGTCGCCGAAATAACCAGCACCGCGCCAAATCGGCGCGCCCGCACGCCCGACGAGCTATGCGAAATCATTCGCGCGCACGGTGGGCTTTCGATCGATCAAATCGCTGACCGCGTGCGCGGCGACTGCGATGCAATGATCGATGAGCTTCGACGCGAGGACCGCATCATCGCGCTGCGGTCAACGCCGATCGCGCCGGAAATTCTCGTCACCATCGAGGACGCTGCTTTATACATCAGCGCGTATCCCGAAACGTCTTTGCGTGATGCGATCGAAATCCGCGAAAAGCCCGATCCCGATGCCTCGCGTGATGAGATCGTACGTCGCGCATTCAAGACGTCGGGCCCTATCACGCCGCAAGAGATGGCGTTGCGCCTTCATCTGTCGGATTCGGAGATCAGCGGTGCGCTGACGCGACTGGAAGCTTCTGGCGCAGTCTTCCGCGGTCATTTCAGCTCCAGCGCGGTGCAGCAGTGGTGCGATCGCTATGTGCTGCAGCGGATTCATCGCGATACGCTCGCTATGGTGCGCGCCGAGGTCGAGCCCTGCGCCGATCACGAATACACCGCATTTCTGATGCGGTGGCACCACCTCGCGGGCGCCGATTTGGAAGACGGGCAGGGCGGCCTCGCCGCAGTGCTCGATCAGCTCTCCGGCCTCACCTTTGCGCCCGAGGTCTGGGAGCGCTCGATTTTGCCCGCGCGCGTTCCCGGCTACCGCCCCGAACTGCTGGACCTTCTATGCCTGGGTGGACAATTTGCCTGGGTAGCTTTGCCGCCAGAGGAGGAGATCCCCGACCTACCGTCGAAAGTCGCATTCGTGAATCGCCATGAACGATTCCTTTTTCAGCCCGCGACCGACGAGGAGCCTGCCGATTGGAAAGAACTCGCCATCTGGCGCGCGCTCATCGCGGGAGGTGCGCAATACCTCGACCAAGTTGCCGATCGCGCCGAAGTTTCCGAACGTGATGCGCTCGCGGCATTATGGAAACTCGCCGCGCGGGGTCGCGTCTCGAACGACAGCTTCGCGCCACTGCGGCTCTTTACCGCGACCCCCGATGCTGCCCGTCTCATCGAGGTCGCGAGGCCACATGGCGGAACGCGGCGGGATGCCGCCATGCGTGCGCGGCTCAAATCGAGCGTGTCGGGGCGATGGTCCGCATTGATGGCGCCTAAAACGGATTCGCATGACAGTAGTGATCGTCCGCGCGAGATCGCGATGTTGCTGCTACAGCGTCATGGCATTGTCACGCGCGAGGTGATGACTCTCGAATCCATCAACATGCCATGGTCGGAAATCCAGTTCGCGCTGCGCCGGTTGGAGTATGGCGGCACGATTCGGCGCGGATGGTTCGTGCATTCGCTTTCGGGCGAGCAGTATGCGCTCCCGGAGGCGGTCGAAATGTTGCGCGCGATGCGCGGCTTGAATCCGGCGCGCGAGAAACCGCTCGCTACGAGCGCCGTCGATCCTGCAAATCCCTACGGCGCGATCCTCAAAGGATGCGGAGTCGCCCGCGAACCGAGCAACATTGTGGTGATTCGCGGCGGTCGATTGATTCTGGCGCTCGCGGGCCACGCGATTCTCACCGGACCCTCGCTCCATAAAGATTCCGAACCGCTCGACGATGATAGTTTCTCGGCTGCTGCCGCGGCATTGATGGCGACGCGGGGCAAGTTGCGCATCGATATGGTCGATGACGCGCCGGCGCTGGAGTCCTCGCGCGTCGGGCTACTTGCGGCGCTGCGCTTTCATTCCGATGGGCGCGCCTTGGTCTTCGACGGCCTGCCGGGTCCGGCGCCGATGCGCGCGCGCCCCGGCATCTCGCATTAGACAAGGCGCGCATCGCATCGCGAAACCGTTTTATCGATATCGCGGTCGCGCTATTGTTGCAGCGATCACTTTATCTCGGTCGCGCCGAGCAGCGCGTACCCAACTCGAATCCTCTCAGGAAGGGATTGGAATCTCATGGCGAGCAATAGTTTCGGCGCGCGTACTACCCTCAAAGTCGGCGGAACCAACTACACGATTTTCAAACTGGAGGCGCTCGAGAAGCGCGGCTTCGTGATTTCGCGGCTGCCCTTCTCAATTCGCGTGATGCTGGAAAACGTGCTGCGCCGCGAAGATGGCGGCGTCGTTACGGCGGACCAGGTCGAGGCCGTTGCGAAGTTCAACGGCAAGGGCGGCGAGAGCGAGGTTTCGTTCATGCCGGCGCGCGTGCTCCTGCAGGACTTTACCGGGGTGCCGGTGGTTGCCGACCTCGCCGTGATGCGCGATGCGATCAAGCGCCTTGGCGGCAATCCCGCCACCATCAATCCACTGCAACCGGTCGATTTGGTAATCGATCATTCGGTGCAGGTCGATGCGTCCGGTACGCGCGCTGCATTCGCGACCAACGCAGAACTCGAGTTCCAGCGCAATCGGGAGCGTTACCTTTTCCTGCGGTGGGGCCAGGGAGGCTTCGACAATTTTCGCGTGGTGCCGCCAGACACCGGCATCGTGCATCAGGTGAACCTCGAATATCTCGCGCCCGTCGTGTTCAGCTCCAAGAATAACGAGGCGTATCCCGATACGGTGCTCGGCACCGATTCGCATACCACGATGGTCAATGGGCTGGGCGTTGTCGGATGGGGCGTCGGGGGGATCGAAGCGGAAGCTGCGATGCTTGGGCGCTCGATGCCGATGCTGATTCCCGACGTTATCGGCATGCGGCTGACGGGTAGTCTCAAGCCGGGCGCCACGGCCACCGACCTCGTGCTGACCGCGACTCAGATGCTACGCAAGCGCGGCGTGGTAAACAAATTTGTCGAATACTGCGGCGACGGCATCAAGACCCTGAGCGTAGCCGATCGCGCGACGCTCGCCAACATGTCGCCGGAATATGGTGCTACGATCGGATTTTTCCCGGTCGATCAGCAGACCCTCGAATATCTGCGCGTCACCGGTAGGCCGGACGACCGCCTCGCGCTCATCGAGGCCTACTGCAAGGAGCAGGGGCTGTTTCGCACCGACGCTTCGCCGGAGCCAATTTTCACCGACACGCTGGAACTCGATCTGGGTAGCGTGGAGCCGAGCCTCGCGGGGCCGCGGCGTCCGCAAGATCGCATTCCGCTCGCTAAAGCGAAGAAGGATTTTCGGCGACAGTTGGTCAAGGAGATCCATGGCGATGTGCAGGGACCAGCCAAGCAGCGCGTCGAGGATTGGATCGAGGAAGGCGGCAACGTTAATGCTGCCGAGCCGGAGGGCTCGCATCTGAAACCTCTCGGCGCCAGCGTGCAAGTCGATGCCAATGGCGCCAGCTTCGCGCTCTGTCACGGCTCCCTCGTCATCGCGGCTATAACGAGCTGCACTAACACTTCGAATCCATCCGTCATGATCGGCGCGGGTCTCCTCGCGAAGAAGGCGGTCGCGCGCGGCCTCACCGTCAAACCGTGGGTGAAGACCAGCCTCGCGCCGGGGTCAAAGGTCGTCAACGATTATTTGAAGCGCGCCGGGCTCATCGAGCCGCTGGAGAAGCTGAAATTCAACATCGTCGGCTACGGATGCACCACCTGCATCGGCAACAGCGGTCCGGTTGCGGAGGGGATCGCCGCGGCGATTAGCAAGAACAATTTGGTCGCGAGTGCGATCTTGAGCGGCAATCGGAACTTCGAGGGCCGGATCAACCCGGTTGTGCGCTTCAACTATCTCGCCTCGCCACCATTGGTGGTCGCATACGCGATCGCGGGCACGATGGATTTCGACGTCGAAACTCAGCCGCTCGGTACCGACCCGGATGGCAAGTCGGTTTTTCTGAAAGACATCTGGCCCACCTCGGAGGAAATCGCTGCAACGGTCGCGAGCTCCATCGATTCTGAGATGTTCCGCAACTCATATGGGAAGGTTTTTGACGGCGACGAGCGCTGGCAGAGCCTCGCGGTCCCGAAAGGCAATCTCTTCCAGTGGGATGAGAAATCCGAATACGTCAAGGCGCCTCCATTCTTCGATGGCATCGGGAAGACTCCGACCCCATTGCAGGACATCGTCGGCGCGCGAGTGCTGGCGGTGCTCGGTGACAGCGTCACGACCGACCACATTTCGCCGGCCGGGAACATCGCGGTGAAGAGTCCCGCGGGTGAGTACCTGATCGCGCACGGAATCGAGCCCATGGATTTCAATTCATATGGCGCGCGGCGCGGTAATCATGAGGTGATGGTACGTGGAACGTTTGCGAACATCCGGCTGCGCAACCTGATGGTGCCGGGAGTCGAGGGCGGCGTGACCGCGCATCAGCCGGACGGCGCCAAAATGACGATCTTCGGGGCGTCGGAAGAATATCGCAAAGCAGGCATTCCACTGATTGTGATCGCCGGCAAGGAGTACGGTACCGGATCTTCGCGCGATTGGGCGGCGAAGGGGACGCAGCTCCTCGGCGTGCGCGCGGTGATCGCGGAGAACTTCGAGCGCATCCATCGCAGCAACCTGGTCGGGATGGGGGTGCTGCCGCTGGAATTCGTCAACGGGCAAAATCGCGAGTCGCTAGGTCTGACCGGTCGCGAGGAATTCACCATCGCGGGACTCGCGGCGGGATTGAAGCGCGGGCAGAAACTCACGGTGCGCGCGGAGCTCGGTGGCAAGGTGACGGAATTCGAAACGCTCGCGCGGGTTGATACTCCGGACGACGTTGAGTTCATCAAGCATGGTGGGATTTTGCCGTTGACGTTGCGCGAGTTACTGCAAGTAACCTAGTGCATTCTGCGGAAGTGGTCCCAGATCTGATCGAGCGGGCGCCGTAGCCCGTGACATAGGATGATGGGGCCGTTTTCGTAGGGCATTACGTACGGTCCGCCAAAATGCCCCACGACCTCGCTCTTCTCGCATGCGCGAGCGAGCCGTTCAGGGTCGCCGTTCACCTGGATGAGAACGCTGCCGTCGTAGCCGCGGGCGCCCCAGAAGTAGTATTGAAGCTGTCCACAGATTGGTGGCGGCAGGCCATCGGCGGATCCGTAGACATCGATTGCGGCCGCCTCACCATAGTTCATTGCGAGGATAGCTGCGCGCGAGCGATCCTCGGGCGGAAGCGATCGATAAACCGCCGCGACCTGCTTTTCCATGTCACGCCAGCCGAGCTCGTCGGAGAACACCTGGGTTAGCGGTGCGCCGATTCCTTCGCGTTCGTCGGGTCGCGGCCGGAGATGCGACTTCGCGAGATACGCGGCGAGCGCAGGCGGATCGAGGATCGGCAGAACAATCGGCGCGATCGGAATCGAAAGCGCGATGATGAGGGCAATCCATCCGCGTCGAACCCATCGATTCACCCTGGCGCAGGCGACGGCGCCTACCGCAAACATCGTCGGGTACGCCGGTGCCAAGTAGTAATCCTTTCCATGCGACCCGATGATGATGGCAGTCGTTGCGATGAACCCGATTGCGAGAAAGCGCGCGTCGCGCAGTCTGGCGCTGATAAAAGGCACGACCACCCCGGCGATCCAGAGCGGCGCGAGCGCGACGTTCATCGCGAAGATTTGCTTGATTAGAAACCCGAGGGGCCTGCCAGTGAAATTTCGGTATTGCGTCGCGTAGTGGATCGATTGCAGGAATGGCCATCCATGCATCGTTTGCCAGATGAAGCTGGGCGCGGCGATTAGCGCGCCGAGGATCGCGCCATACCATAGCTCGCGCCACCACAGGATACGGCGTGCCGGTGTCAGAAGAATTCCGATCGCGACTCCGATCATCCAGGTTGAGATGCCGTACTTGGCTTCGAGCGAAATTCCCGCCACGATGCCGGCCCACAGTGCGGCTTTGCGCTCGTCACGAAGCGTCGCGCGTGTGAGCAGGTATGCGAACATCGTCCACGTCAGGGCTTCGAAGCTCGAGGTGCCGAGCGTCGAGGCGAGCGCGACCAGCATTGGTGCGATGCCTGCCGCCAAAGCAGCCATCCATGCCGCGATGCGACTGCCTCCCAACTCGAGCGCGAATGCCGCGGTGAGTGGTATCGCCGCAATAGCGGCGGCAATCGATGGAAGACGCAACAGCCAGGTATGATCTCCGAAGAGTTGGGTTCCCGCCGCAATCAACGGCACCAGCGGCGGCAGGTCGGCATAGCCGAAAGCGGGTCGTCGTCCGCAAGCGATGAAGTAGAGCTCGTTGCGAAAGGTGTCGTAACGTCCGGCGAGCGTCAGATAGATAACAGTCAATGTCGCGGCCGTCAGCCATACGAACGGATCGCGCCGGATCGAGGCGCGGATCATGTCGAGCCGCGCAGGCATGGATGATTCGCTCATCGAGGTGACATCATAGTACGGTACACATCCGAGAGCGTTACCGAGGACCGCCTCGTTTGATCGGAGGGCGATACGGATGGAGACCAAAGTTCACGAAATCGCTGACAAGATTTATCGATTCTCGACGCTGATCCCTGGCGTTGCCGGACCGGCAGGCCTCACCTTCAACCAATTTCTCATCGATTCCGACGAACCGCTGCTTTTCCACACCGGGCAGCGGCCGCTGTTTCCTGCGATTTCCACTGCGGCAGCGCGCATCATCGATCTCGCGAAGTTACGATGGATTACCTTCAGCCACGTCGAATCCGACGAATGTGGCGCGCTCAACGAATGGCTCGCGGTAGCGCCGAAAGCGACTCCCGCGCACGGCCGCATCGGATGCAACATCTGGCTCAATGACATGTCGGATCGGCCGCCGCGAGCGCTCGCCGATGGCGAGGTGCTCGATCTCGGCGGAAAGAAAGTGCGACGCTTCGACACGCCCCATCTGCCGCATTGTTGGGATGCGGGACTGATTTACGAAGAATCCACCGGCACCTTATTCACGAGCGACATCTTCACTCATGGAGGCGAGGGGCCCGCCCTCACTGAAAACGACATTCTCAGTCCCGCGCTCGCCCTTGAAAAGGCGCTACCGTTCACGGCCGCGTCACCGGATACCGTCGCGACGCTGCGAAAGCTGGCGGCATTGAACCCGCGCAAACTGGCCCTGATGCATGGATCTTCGTTTTCCGGGGACGGGCGCGTTCCGCTGGAAGCGCTCGCGAGCCACTACGAGGACAAGCTTCGCGCGGCTATCGCGAGATGATCTAGACCGGAATCGGTTTCGCGAGATCGAGGCGGACCGCTGCGCCGCTCTTGCGCGCCGCATAGCGAGATAGCAATTTCACCACCGCAGGGGTCACCTCGCCGAGCGCCTCGGGGCGGAAGCCGACCACCTCGGCGCCGCGAGTGCGCATCATCCCCAGCATCGAGAGACGCAGCAGCGAGCCCACCGCCTGGCAATAGCGGAAGCGCTCGAAGTCCAGCGGCGCCATCGCGTGATAGAGCGGGATGTAGAGTGAGGCGAATAGGGTCCGCAGCGAGTTGCCGGCGAGGTTGTCGCGCATCCAGCGCGGATGCTCCATCGCCGAGGACGATAGGATCGCGGCAGTCATCGCGGCGTCGAGGTGACGATCGCCGATGTCAGTATTGACCCAATCGATGACGCCGTTGACGCGAAATCCCTGCACCACGACGTTGCGCGGATGATAGTCCATGTGCACGACCGAAAGCGGCGCGCTGCGGAATTCCGCCGCGCGTGCGGCGAGCCGTGCATACGCTTCCTTCAATCCAGGCAGCGGACCCTGTTCGACGCGTTGCTCGATGATCTTGAGCAAGCGATCGAGGAGCGGCGCGTTCGCATCGATTCCCTCGGGCGCGTAAGCACGCGGAATTTGATCGAGGCCCGACTTGCGTAACTCCATCTGATGTAGCCGGACTTGGGCGCGCACGAAGCCGAAGAACCCTAGCGAGAAGGTTTTGAAGGCGCTGGCAAAACTGTGCGTCGCGAAGAGCGGGCCGCCCGGCACGCGCTCCATGATGAGAAACGCAGCGCCGAGCACATCGTGATCGGGTTCATAGGCGTATGGCTTCGGAACGCAAAACCCTACGCTCGAAAGTTTCGCGATGGTGGCGTTCTCGCGGACTCCTTTGGCGTCAGCAAACGGGCCCTGGTAGAAGCGCAGCACCATCGGCGTGCGCGCGGGCAGCGCGGGTATGCGCGAGGAGTCGGAAGCGGTCGCGAATTCGAAAACCGTGGTTTCCCATCCGCTGGCCAGGACCTTGAGTGAAAGCAGCGGCGCGCCGAGGTAGTCGGCGAGTCGGGTTTGAATCTCGGCAAGTTCCAGCATCGCGGTGTTGCGACGAAGCTAGTACAGACGCCACACGCTGGCAAGAAACTGACACGCGTGTCAGTTTCGCGATAACGAAGCTACTCGGGTTGACGATGCGGATGCAGCTTGTGCAGCAGCTCTCTCATCAGATGGTGATGCTGCGGCTGCGACGAGTCGCGCTCCTGATCCGAGAGCGGACGCTCCGCCGGCGGCAGGTTTTCATTCGGTACCACCCGTCCCTCTTTGAAGAAGTGGCGCTGAATGATTGAGGTTAGCAATGGTCCATGGGTATCGCTGACATCGATCGAGGTGTCCACTGAGAGTCCAAGGCGCAGCGGCTTGTCAGCGGGAGGTTCCTCATCGAGGACGATCTTCACGGGGATTCGTTGAACCACCTTGACCCAGTTGCCGGTAGCATTTTCGGGTGGCAGCAATGAAAATGCAGCGCCGGTGCCCATACTGATCGAATCGACATGACCCTGATAGACGTGGCCGGGATAGATGTCGGCCTCGACGGTCGCCTTTTGCCCCACGCGGACATAGGTAAGCTGGGTCTCTTTGAAATTCGCGACGATGTAGAGATGTTGAGTAGGCACATCAGCCATCAGCGGCTCGCCGGGTTGAACACGATGGCCAACGTGAACGCTTTTGTGGGTGATGATGCCGTCGAACGGTGCGGTCAGTCGGGTGTATGCGAGATCGAGCTTGGCCTGTTCGAGCGCCGCACGCGCTTGCTGCACGATGGGCCGGTCGTAGCGCGAATCGTCGAGGCTTTCCGCCTGGCTCTTGGCCTCCTGAGTTGCGGCAGCGCTTGAATCATCTTTGGTATCCGCAAAAGTAGCCGGAGTCGCGCCGTGATCGTCGATGGTCCCGCCCAGGGCTGCGCGCGCCTGCGATACTTCATGCTGCGCCAGCGCGACGTTGGCCTCGCCCATGCGATAGGCGGTTACGGCCTGATCATAAAATTCGCTGGAAACTACGCCGGCTTTGCGCAGCTGTTCTGCCCGATTGTAATCGAGCTTGGCCTGCTTGGCTTGCGAATCAGCTAGCGCCAGGCCCGCCTCTGCGGCATTGACCTGCGCGAACATTTCATCGACGGTCTGCTTGGCGCGTGCAAGTTGCGCCTCGGCCTGAGTCACGCGGACCTGGAAATCGCTGGGATCGAGGGTCACCAGCAGATCGCCGCGCTTCACGGTCCAGTTGTCCTCCACATAGACGGCGGATACGGTCCCGGCGACCCGGGTCGATACCAACGCCACGGTTCCGTCGACATAGGCGTCATCGGTGGAGACGTGGGTGGAGAGATAGCCGTAGTAACGAATTGCGGGAAAGATGCCGACGATGATCGCCACGATTATGACGGCCAACAGTGCCCGGCGCAGCCAGGGAGATTTCATATTTTATTCGACGCGCCACATGGCGGAATCAGATCCGCGAGGGCGCCCAATCCATGCCTCTATATCAACAGTTTCGCTAACTTTGCGTGATCCCGCGATGCTGTCAAACCACCTTGGCGACTTTGCGCCTGCCGCCGGTCATCTACCTGCTGCCCAACGCGCGTGGCTCGGTGTCAGGGTTGTCGAATAGTGACCACTGGGCTGCCGGTAACGTGCGCTACGACATTGCCGTCAAGTAATAGATCGACATTGAACGGTCCCAAGCTCTGAATCTGGTCCAGAGTAGCGTCAACCGCGCCATTAGGGTTTTCAAATAGAAACAGTGCTGGAGCGCGATCACTTAGTTCATAGCCAGTCGTGCTGTCTTCGAACAGTCCCGAAAAACGTTCGCTGAGTGGTCCCTTTACGAACATGCGGACATCGGGATTTGCGAGCGGAGGAGGGGGAGCGAAGCCGGGGTTGGCGATGCCGTTTTGTATTGAAGCGGTCCCATAGGGATCACTGGTCGAGGATACGTCCTGCACGATAAACCCCAGCGTTAGTTGCAGACTGAGGATCCCATTTCCACCGGTCTGCTTGGTCGCGACCAGGCGGACTGGAGTCTGATTGTTAATGATGATGAGGTTCATTGGAACTGAGCCACGAACCTTCCAGGTAGAGGTGGCGTCGGAGATTATTCCACTGAAAGGTAGTCCGAACTGTCCCAAGACCCGAAATGCCGCTAGCGGCGGGCTATTGGGAGTATCGCCGACGCCGGCCTGAAAAGCACCCAGGCCCTGACTGCAGCCGGGCGATAGCAGCGCCAGCATCGCGCCGGCCCACGCCCACAGATGAAAGTATCGCCACCCCATTCGCATCGGAGTTCTTGCGCTCAAAGCGGACTAGCCGCGGTGCCAGTGCAGATTCCCGGACACGGCCCCGATGCCGAATCCGAGTTGTTGCTGCACGAACTCGGACAAGGCGACGAGGTTGAGGCCGGTTGCGGAACCGTAATCGTCTGTTGAGGCCCCGGTACCGGTGTCGCGATCGGTGTTGGGGTGTCAGTTCCGATGATGGTCGGCTCACCGACGGGAGTGGGCGCAACTTCAAAGCGTTGGATCGTGTAATCATCGGGCGGAACACACAGCGTGTAGTCGGTGTTGTTCCGGTTACTGCCATTGGAAGAGAACAATCCCGGCGCGGTTCCCAGAATTTGCACGCCTTGTTTTTCGACTTCGATGTAGGTGCCAGTGTCAGGATTCTGCGCCACTCCAGTGATGCTTCCATGACCAACGCAATCCATCGCGGGCATTGCTATCGGTGTCGGAGACGGCGAAGGCGATGGTGGTATCGGCGGTATCGATTCACAATTACCCGAGGGTCCCGGAACATTGGCAAGGACGGAAAAATCGTGTCCGGGGAAAGGCGCCGTCGCGCCAAGGAAGGGATCGATCGCAACCGCGAATAGATCAAAGTTCGGTCCGGCCCCGGTTATCGGAACATTCAGCGTAAACGCTTGCGAGGTTTGCTGATGCATGAAAACCAGTGGTTGCAGAAGCGCCGAAACGATTTGATTAGTTCCGCTGTTTTCCGCGAAGACCTCGACCAGAACCGAGTTTCCCGGTGGCGGATCGGCGACCAGGTTCACCGTCCCGTTGATGTATCCAGTGGTCAGGGAAAAGTTGCAGATAGTGTTGGGATTGGCGCTCGACCCTGAACAGATTTGATTGGTGTTACTCTTCAGGAACGCGCTCGACAACAAGGTGGAATATCCACTCGCACTTACTCGTACCGCAAGGTTGGAGAGGTTGATTGGTACTTGCGCAAAAAGCGCTGGATTGAGAACGGTTCCCGGCAAGGGATAGGTGCCCGACTGATCAGTCGTGGTACTTGCCACCACCACGCATTGCTGGGGATTGCTCACGCAATATCCTGTCGCCGGCGGAGTTGGGCGCGGTGTCGGCGTCAGCGTGATCGAAGAGGAAGGAGTAGGGTTGGCGTTAATCGCAGGCGCAAGGAGTTCCAACTGTGCGCCGGCAATTCCGGTGCCCACACACGCATCGACTACCGAGCCGGTAAAATTCGCCGCCGAAGTCCCAGTCACGTCCAGGTTTTCAGTGATACCTTGACGCGGCACGACTGTAACGTTTTGCATCGAGGCGTAGGTGTTGCCTCCGCCGAAAGTGAAAATATCGTACGTAGTTCCATTGGGTGCAGCCGGCAGTTCCAGGGTGTACACGCCTTTAGCCTTAACCGGCACCGTCTCGATGATATCGCTGGTGCCGCTAAGTTCCGCCCCCACGCTCGTCGGCGAGAGGTGTCCGGTTGCGGTGGTGGACCCATGAACCTTGATGGTTCCATTCACCGCCGCGAGAAAAGACTGCGCATCGACCTCGCTTCCCACGATGCTGACGATGTAGGAGTCGCCGGTGTTGACCGGATTACCGGAGGGTGTGATGTCCACCCCGAGCTGAATCAGTAGTGGTACCGTGGCATTCGTGGTCGCCGGGAGCGAGGTGCCCAGCGTGAAGATGATGGAGTTCGCCGATGGATTGTTGGTGTCGAATTGGATCGGATAGTTGACGCAGCCCTCGGTATTTGAAACTCCCGATTGGCAAGCCGGCACGATGGTGCCTGGATTGGTCGGATCGACCAGTATTTGCACCGTTCGATACGCTCCCACCGGAACTCCCCCGACGTTAAAAATTTTCGCGCCGGTTTGGTACTGCACGAGGTCGATCTGGAGATCGCCGGGGTTGGCCTGGTTGCCGCTGCCGACTCCCGAGGGAACCGCGATCGTCACCCATCCCGGCGCATTCGGGCCCGCGTCGGCGGTTTGATTGATTCGAATCCCCGAAATGTTGAGCAAAACGCTCTTGAAATTGCCTTGCGGAGGCGAACCTATCAGCGCCACCGCGACGCTGGCGTTAGTGGGCGCCGCGGTTGGAGAGGATCCGCCTCCGCCGCCGCATCCCGAGGGAATGATAAGGCCGCACAATACAATCAGGGGTGGCAGCAAAGAAAAAACTATCCACCACGGACGTCGATGATTCACGCGTAATCCATTCAAGCAGGTGATTTAGATAACGTAACGGTTTGGGATAACCTAACAGATGCATGAACGCAAGGAAGCCACCAAAATCACGTCCGCGCCGACGCCATCTTGACGCCAGCCTCGCGCATCCCAACAATCAATGGCATTGCCGACGCGTTCGTTGATGATGAACCTCCGCCAGAGACCGATTTCCGTCCTTCCAATCTTCCTCGCACTATGCGCGATTCTGCTCCTTTCGATGGCCGCCGCGCGCACCGCCGACGCCGCGCTCTCGCTCTCAATTGGAAATCCCAACCTCGAGCATTTCGATTCCGATGGCGGCGTGGAACTCAACTTCGGCCTGACCGACAGTAGCGGGCAGCCGGTCGGCAATCTCAAACCTGACAACGTCAAAGTCTTCGAGGATGGCAAGCCGGCCAAAATCATCGACTTCCGGGGTGTGGGGCAGGGCCGCCCGGTCGATATCGTTTTCGTCCTCGATGTCACAGAATCGATGCAACCCTACATCGATGCGGTCAAGCAAAACGTCATCCAGTTCGTGCAGGACCTCTCGGCCAACAACCGCGACTATCGCCTCGGCCTGGTGACCTTCGAGGATTACGTCGTCTCCAAATATCCCGACTGCAATTGCGCTTACCGCGACAGCTTCACTTCCAATGTTCATGAGTTCACGGATTGGGTCAGTGGCCTCCACGCGGGCGGCGGCGGCGACATTCCCGAGGATCAGCTCGATGCGCTCGCGTACGCGGCGAGCTTCCCGTTCCGGCCCAATGCCGAGGGCATCATCATAATCGTGACCGATGCCCCGCCTCATCATAAGGGCGACGGCTCCCGCTACACGCAGCACGATCAGGCCTACCACGACCATCACCCACTCGACACCGATGTCACCGAGGAAACCGGCGACGACGTGGCCGCGACCCTCAAGAAAAACGGCCTGACCCTGTATGCTGTAGTGCCGCCGCCGTTTATCGCGCCGGAATACCAGGAAATTGTCGATGCGACCCACGGCAAGTCCTACAACATCATTACCGAAGAAGGCCGCTTCGCCTCACTGGTCCGCGAGATTGGGCATTCGATCGCGACCGAGTACTCGCTCACTTATCGCACGCCGCGTCCCATCGAAGATGGGACCGATCGTTCCGTTGAACTGCAGGTTGACTATGGCGGCAACAGCGGCGGCGCGACCACCTCGTACCGGGTGCGTGGCGTCGGTGGCGCGGCCATCAACGTGCCCGAGGACAACGGCACCGGGTCCGGCGCCAACACCACCGGTACCGGCCTCCAGCAGCTATCATTCAAATGGTGGAACGGGGCGGTCCCACTCATAGCGCTGGCGATGTTGTTTGCGCTCTCGAAATTGCGCTTCGGCGTTTCCACCGACGAGCTCAAGGCCGCCCTCGAGGCGCAGGCTCGCACTCCTGTCGCCGCTCCTCGCGCTCCGGTCATCGCGCAGCCTCCACCGCGCGCGCCCGCGGGCTCGCCTTCGACGGCGCCCCGCGTGGCAGCATCAACCGGCGGCGCCGCGCGTCTGATGACGGTCAATCCCGTCGATCCGGTCCCTTCGGAATACAGTCTCTTCAAAGATGAGGTCACGGTGGGACGTGGCGAAGACAACGACGTAGTGATCCCTCATGCGAGCGTGTCGCGCGCACACGCGCGCCTGATGAAGCGCAACGGCGCCTACGAGCTGATGGATCTGAACTCGACCAACGGCACTTTCATCGATGATCGCCGCCTCGCGGGCTCACAGACCCTCGGCAATGGCACCCGCGTCCGTTTCGGCGACGTTCAGTTCATCCTGCGGTTCTGAGGTCGCTGCGCCCTCCCAACTGCACCGCGACTATCGTGTCTGAGGTTCGCGGAAGGCACGCAGTCTAAACGAGCGGTGTGATGTTGTCTTTGAAGCCGAGAAGCGCGCGCCCGAAAATCTCGAGGCCAGGGTCAGTCGTGACCAAACCATGTCGAGTCGCCACGTTCGCGTCGCGCCACATCCGCTGTAGCGGGCTCGAATTTGCAAACCCGCTTGCCCCACCGATCGACGCCAGCGCGTCAACCGCTTCGCGGATCAGCCCGGACGCGTATCCCACCAATCCGCGCGTTCGCGCGCGTGCGACGTAATCCATCGGTTTGCCCGCCACGGCAGCCTCCTCAACTTCTGCGGCGGCGTTCATTACCAGAAGGCGCGCGCTGTCGATCTGAAGCGATACCTTTGCCAGCTCCCGCTGAATGACCGGGGCGTCGGCCTGACGGGTATAGGTTGTAAACGTGATGCCGCGCGTGTGGCTACCCTCGATGACCTGATCTGCCATGGCCTTGGCTATTCCAAGAATGGGTGCAATTCCAATCAGGGTGTTCGCTGCTGAAAATGGATACCTGTCCGAAGGTTCGTGCGATTTATGCCGGGCGGAGGCGTCAGCGCTCGGACCTTTTGTCATCGAGAGCAATCGATGAGCGGGAACGAATACGTCCCTGGCGACAAGAGTATTGGAACCGGTGCCGCACATGCCGGCGACGAACCAGGTATCCTCAATTTCAAGATCCGAGATCGGCGCGAATGCAGTGACCTGGTCGACGACCTCCTTCGAATCATCGGTAATGGGAACCCCGAGTCCACCCCACGCGGCATGCAGGCATCCCGACGCAAACGGAAATTTCCCCGAGATCCGCAGACCGCCCTCAACCTGCCGTACCGTCGGAGCCGGTGAGCTCGCCGCGCAGACCTTGGTGTCGAGCGAATTCGCAAAGATTTCTTCCTGGCCGCGATCGGGAAGCAGACTCGCCCACCAATTTACTCCGCTGAGAATCATCGTCACCCAGCCACTCGAAGCGCAGCCCTGTGCAATTTCGGCAAAGGTGCTCAGGACTACCGGAAATGAAGCAGCATAACCGTTCCATCGACGCGGCATCATCACCCTAAACAGATTGAAGGACTGCAGGGCCTCCACGTTTTCGGTCGGCAGACGGCGCTCTTGCTCGGCGCGGGCGGCATTGCGTGCCAGCAGCGGACGTAGCGCGGCCGCCACCTGGATTGGATTTGGGCTCGGTTCAGTTTGACTTTGCGGCATGGTCTTTCCCCGTGCGCTGAACCATATTCTAGACCGGGAGTCACCTCCAACGGCGCTCGAGCAACCTTGACGACCTCCAGTTCATCCTCAGGTTCGAAACTCCCAACCTTTAATCCGGCAGTTCGATGCCGCAATAGGAATAGCCGCCGTCGACCCGGAGGACGGTTCCGGTCATGTAGCTCGATGCCTTCGAGGCGAGGAGCAGCAGCGCGCCGGTCAATTCGGAGGGATCGGCGGCCCGGCCCATCGGAATTGCCCTGCGCCATTTCGCGCCGTCGGGTCCATCCAGGATGCTCTTTACCATCGCGGTGTTCATCCAGCCCGGCGCCAGGCAGTTGACCCGAATCTTATGCTGAACCAGCTCCATCGCCAGGTTGCGGGTCAGATGTTCCACCGCCGCTTTCGAGGCGGCATAGGGAACCCGTTTGAGTTGCGATCGAAACCCCAACGACGACGAGATGTTGATGATGCTGCCTTCGATCGCTTGTTCCACCATGTATCTGGAGACCTCGGTGGCAGCCATCCAGGTGCCCTTCAGGTTCACCTCCAGAACCTTGTCCCACTCGTCTTCCGTGACCCCGAACAGGAGCGAATCGTCACCGAGAACTCCTGCGCAGTTGATCAGCACATCGATCGACTGGAATTTGTCATGTGTCTCGTGAATGAGACGGAGAATGTCGCTTTTTTGGGTGACATCGCACTGTTGAGGGAGGACCTTTTCTCCCGAAGGATCGATCGTTTGAGCTAACTGCCTCAGTTTGTTCTCGTCGGTATCGGCGAGGACGAGTCGCGCGCCGGCCTCCGCCAGGATGGTGGCCAATTCGTATCCCAGTCCCCCCCGCCGCGCCCGTTACGACCGCAACTTGATTCTTTAGGGAAAACAGATCGACCCATCCCATTTGCATTCTCCTGCTTCGGAAGGCTCCACAGGCACGATGCCCGAAAAAGGTCTGCGACGAAATTCCTTGGGGGTTGCCGGAGTTGCGGCGTGTTGCCGGATTACTTCGAGTTTCGAACTCAGGCACATTGCCAAATCACTGTATCGACGTTCCTACGGAATTTCCGTATAGTCACAAATGTCTATAGAATTCGAATGGGACGATGACAAAGCGGCCGAAAATCTTGCCGTCCACGACGTCGCTTTCCGCAAGGCCGCGCTGGTTTTCTTCGATCCGTTTTCGACCGAGGAGATTGATAATCGGGCCGATTATGGCGAAGACCGTTTCATCCGGATCGGGATCAGCGAGGGACAACTGCTCATGGTCGTCTACACGGAGAGGCAGGACACCATCCGAATCATTTCTGCTCGTAAAGCAAATCGATATGAAAAAGAAAATTACTATCGCCAGAATCGACGCTAAGGGCAGAGTAGTGCGTGTGCTGAGCGACGGCACTGAAGAGCCGATCCCGGTGGAGCCGTTCCACGAGTGGTCAGACGAACAAATCGAGGCCGCAGCTCGAAGCGATCCCGACAACCCGCCGTTAACGAAAGCGCAGTTGGCGAAAATGCATCGCGTCCCCCGCGTGAAGACCCTGCGCTGGCAAATGGGCCTCAGTCAGGCGGAGTTCGCATTGCGATTCCAAATCCCCATCGGCACCCTGCGCGACTGGGAGCAGGGCCGGACCGAGCCGGACCAGGCCGCGCGCGCCTATCTCGATGTGATCGCGCACGATCCCGAGAATGTCCGGAGGGCGTTGCTGGCTGCGAAAAAGCCGCGTCGCTCGCGAAGCAAGGTGGCCTCTCGTTAGAATGCTCCGTGCCTCCTCCGGATTGCTCCTCCCCCATTGTTTGGGGGAGGTGTCCCGGCGCAGTTCATGCGATAGCTGCGAGCACGAACTGTGACGGGACGGAGAGGGACCTCAGCTCTGGATTCTTTCTGTCTTTGACCACATGCACCCGCAAATCCGGAACGCTATCCTCTAGAATCCTAAGATTCCTCATCCGCAAGAATCCTATGTCGAGAACCAGATACCTCCTCATGCTGATGCTCCTCCTGATCGCGATGGCGACGTCCTCGATGGCGCAGGATACCAGCAGCGACTACATCGCGCCGGCGCAGGCAGTCCCGAACGGTAAAGCTCCCGGCATGAAGGTGCAGTTGCTGAGCAATGGCGAGCAGCTCAAGGAATATGCCGTCATCTTCGCCGAGGGCGATGAGGCGTTTTCCGGGATGCTCGCATTCGCCGAGCAGTACCACGTCACCAGCGCGCACTTCACCGCCATCGGCGGGCTGAAGCGCGGCACGCTGGGATGGTTCGATACGCAACGCGAGATGTTCAAGAAGATTCCCATCGAGAGCCAGGTCGAAGTGCTTTCGATGATCGGCGATATCGCGATGTATAATGGCAAGCCGGTCGTCCATGCGCATATGGTGGTGGGAACTTCCGATGGGAGCGCGCGCGGCGGCCATCTCCTCGAGGCGATTGTGTGGCCGACTCTGGAAGTGATGGTCACCGTCGATCCGATCCCGATGAAGAAGGCCTTCGATCCGCAAACCCGCCTGACGCTCATCGATCCGTCGCTGAAGTAGAATGCGCAGAGGATTGTGGCATGCCTCATTTGAAAGCTTTGGATAGCCTCCAGGTCGATGTCCTGATCGACAACCTCAGCGACAGCTATTCGAGCAAGCCGGCGCATGTCTCGCCGGAATTCAACAATGTGATCGCTGCCGGCGCGCGCGAGATCTCCGGCTCGACGCTTTGCTGCGCGCAACTTGGGCTTTCCTTGATGCTCACGGCGCAGGTCGGTTCGACGCGCCACAAATTGCTCTTCGACGCGGGTCCCGAAGGCCCCATCTTCGTCCGTAACTGCCGCAACCTCGGCGTGAGGCTGGATGATGTTGAGGCGGTCGCGATTTCCCATGGCCATTGGGATCACATGGGAGCGCTGACTCACGCGCTGGATGCGATCACGCGCGGCGGTCGCAAGGTGCCATGCCACATCAATCCCGGAATGTTCCTCGAACGCGCCGCGCAACTCTCCAACGGCAGCGTCGCGCCTTTCGAGATCGTGCCGTCGCCGAGCATTCTCGCGGCTCACGGCGCCGAGGTCGTCAATTCCTTCGACGCGCACACGTTGCTCGACGACTGCTTTTTTCTGAGCGGCGAAATCCCTCGTCTCACCGCGTTCGAAAAAGGTCGCCAGGATCATCTGTGTCGAGACGATTCCGCCAGCGCATGGCGACCCGATCCGCTGCTGATGGATGAGCGCTACCTCGTCGCCAATCTGCGCGACAAGGGGCTGATCGTGTTCAGTTCATGCTCACACGCGGGCGTCATCAACGTTCTGCTCGACGCGCGCGGGACGTTCGGCGACATCCCCATCTATGGAGTGTTCGGCGGGCTTCATCTGGTCGGCACGCTGGAAAAAATCATCCCTGACACTGTCAACAGCCTCCGGCAGTTCGGCCTGAAGCAGATAATCCCCGCGCATTGCACCGGCTTTCGCGCGCTGCATGCCCTCCTCAATGCCTTCGGTGAATCAGTGGTGGTCCCGTCTGATGTCGGCAGCCGCTACACATTCGACTGATCGCACCGCGCGGTTCCTCGATTGAATATCCGCGAGCTTCAAAGGCGAGAAGCGATACGCCGCCTCGGGTGACGGCGTATCGCTGCCAGCGAGCTCGTCGCTTCAGTAACTTGGTGTCACCGTGGTGGTGGTACGCTTCTGCACCGTGGCGCCATCGTCGTCACTGGTGGTTGTAGTGCGCGTGGTGGTGGTTGCGGGCGCCATCACAACCGGAGCTGCTGCTACCATCGCCGGCGAGGTCACGACTGTTGTCGCGTACGGAGGCCCGGCGGTCGTATACGCAGGGTTGTAATCGGTCGTCGTACGCTTTTCGACCGTGCCGTTATTGAATTGAGTCGTAGTGGTGGTTGAGTTCGCGGTCGCGGGCACCGTGGTCACTGTGGTTGGCACATCAACTATCTGGGTTGCCGGCTGCACCGTAGTGTATTCCCGCGTGGTCGTGGTTTGGCTGGCGGCGGTGATGGGCGGAGTGTAGGAGCTATCCGCGGTATCGGCGCAGCCGACCAAACCTGCTGCGGCGACGCTAATAAATCCGGCCAACATTAATTGCGTGACGGTTGTCTTCATAATTTCACCATTGTTTAGCGATCGTCGGCGATCTCTGCGCGCCGATCGGAATCGAACGTTTCTTCAAAAAGTTCGGGAAGGAAAGGAAATGAGGCGACCTCATTGCGCTTCTCCGCAGCCTTCGTTTCTAGACGCTTTGCGTTGGTCGAGCGGATAGTGGTCAAAGGCAAGAGGAAGTGCCACCGTCAGGCCGGATCAAACTCGGACTCGATTGGTTATTGTGTCCGACTTGCCCATCTTACGGTGGTCATCTGCACCAAGGCCATCCTGCGCGCGATCGTAGCGTTCTCTTGAGAACAAACACCGGCGATTAATCTCGACGTGGACACGGTCTCGCAATCACGCCAGACGAATCCGTCCGGGTAAAAAAGCCTTCCGATGGTCTTTTCCGCGCCAGCACTCTTACGCCATAGTGTTGGTTTCGCTCAATGCTCGAAATGACGGAATACAACTATGGCGGCGCTGGCCGATAAGCTCGCGCGCCATGCGCCCTCGTTGTGGCTCGAAGTCGGGCCGCCCCGCGGCATCAATCCGGAGCCGTTGCTGCGACGGCTCGCGGCGCTGGTCGGCCATGTCGATGCGATCAATCTCACCGATAACGCGCTCGGCAAGGTCAAGATGTCGAGCATCGCGTTCGGCACCATCGTCAAGCTGCGGCTTGGGCTGCCGGTGGTGATTAATCTCTCGTGTCGCGATCGCAACCGCTTCGCGCTCAAGTCGGATCTGATTGGCGCCGCGGCACTCGGCATCGATGCGGTCGTCGCGTTGACCGGCGATAAGATTCCTCCCGACGATCCTTCGGGCGCGCGCGCAGTGCACGACCTCGATGCGTTCGCTCTTCTTCGGATGGTCGCCGAGCTCAATCGCGGCGACACCGGCGAGGGCAAGGCGCTGCTCAAAAAGCTGCCCGACATTTTCGTGGGCGCGGTCGCGAATCCGAATCGCAAAAACATCGTCCATGAATTCGATATGCTGAAGCGCAAGGCCGAGGCGGGCGCGAAGTTCGTCATCACGCAGCCCATCTTCGAGGCTGACACCGCGCGACGGTTTCTCGAACGCGCCAACGAATTCGGCCTCAAAACCATCTTCGGAATCCTGCCGGTCAAGCGCGAGTCGATGGGCGCCTACATGAAGAAGAACATCGCCGACCTCGGCAACGTCGCCGGACATCTGGACAAATTCGCCGGGATGAGCGAAGAGCAGGTGCGGCGGCGCTCGATCGAGGAGAACCTTGCGCTGATGCAGTCGCTCGCGACCGAGGTCGCGGGCTTCAACATAATGAGTGGAGGCGGGCCTTCGCTCGCGATAGAACTGGCACTGGAGTTTACCCAATGGCGCAAGCAAAACGACAACTCGCACCGGCGCTGAGAAACGGCGCGGCGCTCGTCGAGGTTCCCAGCCGCTCGGAAGCCGAGGCCGCGGTTCGCACGCTGCTTCGCTACATGGGCGAGGACCCGGACCGCGAGGGACTGGAGCGCACGCCACATCGAGTGGCCAGCGCGTTGCAGTTCCTGACTCGCGGCTACACCAAGGATCCCAAGGAAGAGATCAACGGCGCGCTCTTCAGCGAGGCTGAGTACCAGGAAATGATCCTGTGCAAGGACCTCGATTTCTATTCGTTGTGCGAGCATCACATGCTGCCGTTCTTCGGCAAGGCGCATGTCGCATACCTGCCGAGCAAGCGCATCGTCGGGCTCTCGAAGCTCGCGCGGATGGTGGAAATCTTCGCGCGCCGGCTCCAGGTGCAGGAGCGCCTGACGCGGCAAATCGCGCAGACCATCATGGAAGAAATCGAGCCGCTCGGAGTGGCCGTGGTGCTCGAGGCCGAGCATATGTGCATGCGGATGCGCGGGGTCGAGAAGCAGAACTCGGTGGTGATGACTTCGACGATGCTGGGCGTGTTCCGCAAGAATCATGAAACCCGCCAGGAGTTCATGAACCTCATCCGCAAGGCGACGTGATGACGTCTCCCGCTTCGGACGCCGCGCTCGAAGCTTTGGGGCGATACGCCGTCCGCTACGTCAAGCCGGGCCAGACTATCGGTCTGGGTACCGGCAAAGCGGCGAGTGCATTCATCCGCGCGCTCGGCGAAAGCGGCATCAAGGTGCGAGGCGTGCCGACCTCGAACGGAAGCGGGGAGTTGGCGCGTCAGCACGGCATCGACATCGTTACGCTCGCCGACGTGAAGCAACTCGACGCCGACTTCGATGGCGCCGATGAAGTCGATTCGCGCCTCAACTTGCTCAAGGGCTTCGGCGGCGCGTTGGTGCGCGAGAAGATCGTCGCGGCATCATCGAAGAAGTTCTTCGTGCTGGTCGGCCCGGAGAAACTCTATCCGCATCTGGGCGCGCGCAGGCGACTGCCAGTGGAGGTGATTCCATTCGGCTTACCTTTCGTGACGCGCGCGTTGGCGAAACTCGGGATGAAGGCCGCACCGCGCAAAAATTCCGACGGCAGCGAATTCATCAGCGACAATGGCAACCCCATCCTCGATTGTATCGTGCGCGACATCCGCAACCCGGCGAGGCTGGAGCGCGAGCTGCTGGCGATCCCGGGCGTCCTTGGCACCGGCATCTTCGTGAAGATGGCGACCGTGGTGCTGGTGGCCTCGGAGGACAGCAACCCGCGCATCATCAAGGCGAAGAGCTAACCGGCGTCTCGACACAACGTCGGTAGCGCATTTCCTGCGACTTGTGGCACCGGCTTCAGCCTGTGTCTTCGCGATAACGAAAGTCCCCGAACCCTCCTCCTTCTCGGCCCTTAAGTGGGTTTGTTTTTGCGGAGCTGAGGCGAGTCATCGCCTTAAGACACAGGCTGAAGCCCGTGCTACATCAGAAGATGGCATAGGCCGTCGTCAGTGTTTTTTTGCGATATGCCAAATCCCAAAACTCCTTGATTTCCCTGCACTTAATGGGTTTGTTTTTGCACTTTTGCATTTCCGCGTATCATCTATAAACGACGATGGCGCCCAGCGGGCGCCACATTCCGATGTTAGCACATCGTAACCATCCAATCTTCTCTTTTTCCCCTTCCACTTCAGGGGACGGGGTTAGGGGTTAGGTCTCTGGTTTCACGCCAGCGCATCCGAGGAGAACTGGAGCGCATCTATCGCGCGGCTGTCGATGCCGTCGATCCCGCGAGGCTGACCGCGCGTGCCCTCGACGCCGACATCCCAGAATGCGCGCGCGTCTATGTCCTCGCGGTCGGGAAGGCCTCCGTGTCGATGGCTTCCGTCCTCGCGACGCGCTTGGGTGATCGCCTCGCCGCCGCGACCATCGTTGCACTTGCGGGCGCGCCCTCGCAGGTATCCGATTCGCGCATCACTCTATGCGAGTCGTCGCATCCGTTGCCCTCGGAGAAATCCGCCGATGCTGCGAGGACCGCCCTCGCGATGCTCTCGGCCGCGCGCCCCGAGGACCTCGTGATCGTGGCGCTCAGCGGCGGCGCATCCGCGATGTTTGCGCTTCCGCCCGAGGGCGTGCCGCTCGGCGACAAGATCACGCTGACGCAATCGCTGCTGCGCAGTGGCGCCTCGATTCGCGAGCTGAACACGGTGCGCAAGCATCTCTCGATGGTGAAAGGTGGGGCGTTGCTCCGCGCAGTGAATGGTGCGCGCGTCCTCAGCCTGATTCTTTCCGATGTCCACGGCGATGATTTAGCGACTATCGGGTCCGGCCTCACCGCGCCCGATCCGACGACTTTCGCCGATGCGATTTCGGTGCTGAAGCGCCGCCAGCTTTGGGGCCGCGCGCCGGAATCGATTCGCGATTATTTGGAGCGTGGCAATGCGGGCCAGGTCCCCGAGACGCCCAAGAGCGATGATCCGATTTTCGCGCGAGTCCGCAACTCCATCATTGGTAGCAATCGAACCGCCCTCGATGCGGCCGAAACAGCCGCGCGCGAGCTCGGCTACAAGGTCGATCGATCGCAGGAGCTGCGTGGCGAGGCCAATGAGCTAGGGAGCGGGCTTGCATCTCATATGACGGCAATCGGAAGCGACAGAATCTGCGTCATCGCAGGCGGAGAGCCGGTCGTCACCGTCCGAGGCTCCGGGAAAGGCGGCCGCGCGCAACAGGCCGCGCTCGCGATGGCGCTGGAGCTCTCGCGCCGCGGCACCGATCGTCGAATCGCTGCGCTGTTCGCGGGTACCGATGGCATCGATGGTCCGACCGACGCGGCCGGCGCCTTCGCGTTCCCCAACAGCGTTGCGCGCGCGGAGGCGGGTGGCATCAACTTGGAAACCGCGCTATCTCGCAACGATGCCTACAACTGTTTCAAAGGTATCGATGACCTTTTTGTTCCGGGCCCCACCGGTACCAATGTCGCCGATATTTTCATCGGGCTGGTAAACTACTGACCCATGCCGCGACTCAAAAAGTATAAAGTTCCGCCCGACGCTACGAAGCCAACTAACCACGCGCCGCGCCCGGTCACGCTGATTCCCGGCGACGGTGTCGGTCCCGAAGTGATCGGCGCGGCCGTAGCGGTAGTCGACGCGACCGGGGTGAAGATTGACTGGCAGCATCAGTTTGCCGGCGCGGCGGGGATGAAGCGCTACGGCTCGCCTGCGCCCGACCAGCTTCTCGAATCGCTGCGGCAAACCGGCGTCGCGCTCAAGGGCCCGCTCGAAACGCAAGTCGGCGAGGGTTACCGCTCCATCAATGTGTACCTGCGTCGCGAGCTGAACCTGTATGCGAACCTCCGTCCGACGCAGAGCTTTCCCGGTGTTACGACGCGCTTCAAAAATGTCGACCTCGTCATCGTGCGCGAGAACACCGAGGATTTGTACTCGGGCATCGAGCATCAGGTGGCGCCCGGGGTGGTCGAGAGCGTCAAGGTGATTACCGCGCGAGCGTCGAGGCGCATCGCGCGCTTCGCGTTTGAATATGCGCGCAAGAACGGCCGCAAACTCGTCACCGCGATTCACAAGGCCAACATTATGAAGCTTTCTGACGGCCTTTTTCTGAAGTGCGCCCGCGCGGTCGCGCGCGAGTATTCCGACGTGAAATACACCGAGCAGATCGTCGATGCGGCCTGCATGCGGCTGGTCACCGAGCCCACTTCATTCGACATGCTGCTGCTGGAAAACCTCTATGGCGATATCGTGTCCGACCTGTGCGCCGGTCTCGTCGGAGGGCTCGGTGTGGTGCCGGGCGCGAACTATGGTGAGCATGGCGCGATTTTCGAGGCCGTCCACGGAACCGCACCGGACATCGCGGGAAAGAACCTCGCCAATCCGACCGCCGCGATTTTGTCCTCCGCCATGATGCTGGATTACATGGGACATCCTCGCGAGGCGGAGCGGGTGCGCAAGGCCGTCGCCGCCGTGCTGAAATCCGGCAAGGAGGTGACGCGCGATCTGGGCGGCAAGGCCAACACCGGCGACATGACGCGCGCAATCATCCACGCGATGAAATGAGCTCGATCGCCTTTTACCCGATCGCGCCGTCCAGTAATAATTAGCGCCTCTATGAAGAAGATCATCGCGCCCGGCGAGCTTGGTAATCGCGTGCCGCCCGGGCAAACTCTTACCACCAATTTTCCGGTCCTCAGCTTTGGCGCGACGCCGCGCTTCAATCCCGACAAGTGGGATTTTCGCGTCGTCGGCCTGGTCGAAAAGCCGCTGCTCTTCAATTATCAGCAATTCCGCGCGCTGCCGCAGACCCGGATGGTCGCGGACTTTCATTGCGTGACGACCTGGTCGCGCCTCGACAACGTATGGGAAGGCGTATTGGTCAGGGATCTGATGGCGATGGTGAAGCGTGGCCCGGACGTCAGCCACGTCGTCATTCATTGCGATGGCGGATACACCACCAATCTGCCGCTGCACGAATTCCTCGATGACGACGTCATCCTCGCGCATCGCCATGATGGCCGCGACCTCGAACCCGACCATGGATGGCCGCTGCGCCTGGTGGTTCCAAAACTCTACGCATGGAAGAGTGCGAAGTGGGTGCGCGCCATCGAGTTTACCGATCAGGACCGGCGCGGATTCTGGGAAGTGCGCGGCTATCATAACCACGCCGATCCATGGAAAGAGGAACGGTACTCCTACCAAGAGGACGCTGACTGACCTCGTCGCCGCCAGCAGGTTGGTCGCGTGAGGACAGCCTTGCGCGGATGGCGCGCGAGGAATTCGATCTGTGCGTCATCGGCGGCGGCATCAATGGGGCCGCGATCGCGCGCGATGCGTCCCTGCGCGGACTGAGCGTTGCGCTGGTCGAGGCGGGTGATTTCGCTGGCGCGACCTCCTCGCGCTCCTCGAAGCTGATTCACGGCGGTTTCCGATACCTGCCGCAGTGGCAGTTCCGCCTCGTCTATCATGCGCTGCGCGAGCGCGAACGCCTGCGCCATCAGCACCGCGCCACATCTGGTGAAGCCGATTCGGTTTTTATTTCCGATTTACCGGGGCAGGGGATTCGGCCGCCTCACGATGGACATGGGGCTGTGGCTCTATGACATCTTTGCGCGGATTGCGTGGTCGGAGCGCCATCGCGTCCTAAATCCGGAGGCTACCCTCGCGCGCGAGCCGGGACTGGCGGCCGAGAATCTCACTGGCGCGGCGCTCTACTACGATGCGTGGGCGGATGATGCTCGCGTCACCTTCGAAAATGTCCTCGATGCCGGACTGCATGGCGCCGCGGTCGCGAATTATCTCACCGTCGAGGAGTTCACGCAAAAAATCGGGCCACATCGAAGCGGTGCGAGTTCACGACCTTATCAACGACAACCGGCTGGAGATCCGCGCACGTCATTTCGTAAACGCAGCCGGTCCGTGGGTGGATGACATCCGCAAGCTTGATGATCCCGCCGCGAAGCTGAGCGTGCGGCTCACCAAGGGTGTCCACCTGGTGTTTCCACTTCGCGCGTTACCGGTGAATGAAGCGATCGTGCTGGGCGATGACGAGGAGCGCATTGTTTTCGTGATGCCGCACGATCGCTACGTCCTCGTGGGCACCACCGACACTGATTTTTCCGGCGATCGGCGCACTGTCACTGCCGACCCGAGCGACATTGCGTATCTGCTGAAGGTGCTTGCCGAGGGGCTGCCGAAAATCAAATTGACCGAGGACGACATTGCCTCAAGTTTTGCTGGATTGCGCGCGCTGGTGATCAGCGGCGATGAGAAATCGCCGTCGGCGGTGCCCCGCGAGGAAACCATCATCGAGAGCGCATCGGGCATGCTGTCGGTGGCGGGCGGCAAGCTGACCACGCATCGCGAGATCGGAGAGAAGGTGGTCAATCGACTGCTGCGCAAGATGGGACGTAGCGTGGGTGCGAGCCCGACGCGAACGACACCGCTGCCCGGCGCGCGCGCAATCGACAGCGACGACAATTCATACACCGCGTTCAGCTGGCGCTGAAGCGGAATTCCTCGATGCTCGGTATGGTACGCGCGTTCGGGAGATTGCCCGCATCGCGGCCGAGCGTCCCGAGCTAAGCGTGCCGCTGGCGAAGGATTGCCCCGCAATCGGCGCCGAAGTTATCCACGCGATTCGCCACGAGATGGCGCAATGCGTGGCGGATTTCCTGGTGCGGCGCACTTCGCTCGTCTGGAGATATCCGATCGAGGCGGAGGCGGCGGCGCCCGCGGTCGCGCGCATCATGGCCGCCGAGCTAGGCTGGGACACGTCGCGCGAGGAAGCCGAGCTGTCGGGATTCGTAACCGACTTGAAGCGCCGCCGTGCGGCATGACGAGTTGCGATGGCGAAACGGGAATCATTGGACGATCGCAAGGCGCGGGCGGCGCGCATCTCGAAGGCGCTCGCGAAGTTGTACCCGGAAGCGCGCATCAGCCTGAACTTCGACACTCCGTGGCAATGCCTCGCCGCGACCATCATGTCCGCGCAATGCACCGATGAGCGCGTCAACCAGGTCACGCCCGCGCTGTTCGCGAAGTATCCCGATCCGGCCGCGATGGCCGCCGCCGATCCGCGCGCGGTCGAGCGGATGATCATTACGACCGGATTTTTTCGGCAGAAGACCAAGTCGCTGATGGCCGCGGCGCAGGACATCGTCGCGCGGTTCAACAATAAGCTCCCCGACACGATGGAAGACCTGGTGACGCTGCGCGGCGTGGGGCGCAAGACGGCCAACGTGGTGCTCGGCCACGTGCATGGGAAGCCGGGCCTGGTGGTTGATACGCACGTGCGGAGGGTTTCTTACCGCCTCGGGCTGACTCGGAGTCGCGAGCCCGAAATTATCGAGCGGGACCTGTGCGCGATTCTCCCGCCGAGCGATTGGACGCCGGTTTCGATGCGCCTGATTCTGCACGGCCGGCAAGTCTGCGATGCGCGTCGTCCGCGCTGTCCGCAATGCACCCTGCTTTCCGATTGCCCGCAGGTGGAGGTCAACCTGGCGGCGAACCGACCGGCGCCGCCTCGCAAACGCAGACCGGCTGTCGCAAAATAGCGCGCGATGGCCGACCTCATACTCGCAATCGATCAGGGCACCACCGGCACCACGGTTTTCGTCATCGACGCGCGCGGAAAAATTCGTGGCCGCGCCTACGGCGAGATTCGCCAGTTCTACCCGAAGCCGGGTTGGGTCGAGCATGATCCCGAGGAGATCTATCGGTCGTCGGTCACGCTGGCTAAGAAGGCGCTGAAGGCGGCGCGCGCGGCGGCCGCCGATGTCGCGGCCATCGGCATTACCAATCAGCGCGAGACTTTCGTGGTATGGGAGCGTAAGTCGGGGCGTCCCGTCTATCGCGCGATCGTGTGGCAATGCCGCCGCAGCGCGGAAATCTGCCGCCGACTGGCGGACCACGAAAGCGAAGTATCGACGCGCACCGGCTTGCTCCTCGATCCGTATTTTTCCGGCACCAAGCTCAAATGGCTGCTCGACGCGAAGCCCGAATTGCGCAAACGCGCGGCGCGCGGCGAACTATGTTTCGGGACCATCGATACCTGGCTGATTTTCCGCCTTTCGGGCGGGGCCGCATTCGTGACCGACTACACCAACGCCTCGCGCACGATGTTGTTCAACCTCGAACATCACACCTGGGACGAGGAGATGCTGCGGATGCTCGATGTCCCAGCCGAGCTGCTGCCGGGCGCGATCGGCTCGCGCGGGCCCTTCGCGGAAGCCACTGCCGGCACCATTGGGAATCGCGCGATACCGATTGGCGCGGCCGTCGGCGATCAGCAGTCGGCGCTGTTCGGGCAGCGCGCGGTCAAACCCGGCGACTCCAAGTCAACCTACGGGACGGGCGCTTTCTTATTGATGCACACCGGCAATCAGCGCATCGCCTCGCGTAATCGATTGTTGACGACGGCGGCGCTCGGACCGCAGGGCGAGATCGCCTACGCCCTCGAAGGCTCGGTGTTCATCGCGGGCGCCGCAATTCAATGGCTGCGCGATGGAGTGGGCCTTATTAAAACCGCCGCCGAGAGCCTCGCCGTCGCGCGCAAGAGCCGCACCCGCACCGAGCCGTACCTGGTACCGGCGTTTGTCGGGCTGGGCGCGCCGTACTGGGATGCCGAGGCGAAGGGCGCGATCCTCGGCATCACGCGCGGCACGACGCGCGAGGACATCGTGCGCGCGGCGCTGGATTCGATTGCCTACCAGGTGCGTGACGTGATTGTCGCAATGGAGGGCGACACCGGACATCGCATCAGCGAGCTGCGTGCCGATGGCGGCGCGGTGGCGAATCCCTACCTGATGCAGTTTCAGGCCGACCTGCTCGATCGGCCGGTGGTACTGCCGAAAGTCGCGGAAACCACGGCTATGGGTGCGGCGATGCTGGCGGGGCTGGCGGTGGGAGTGTGGAAATCCGCGGCATCGCTCGACAAGCTACGTCAAGGCGGAAAAGTCTACCGCCCGAAGATGCGCGGCGAGTTGCGCGATCAACTGCTGGCGGGATGGCGCGATGCGGTTTCGCGCGTGCTGACCCGGCACTGATACAATCACAATATGGATTCGCACGAATCAAAAGATCAGCGCCCTGCCGCGTCAATCATTTTCCCCGAACAGTACCCGGAGGCTGCGCGGGCCTTGGGGCGCGCCTTCATCAACGATCCTCCGATCAAGGTGATGCTTCCTGAGCCGGCCGACCCGATCGAGCGGGCGCGGCTGCTGACGTTTTTCTTCGAGGCGATGCTGGGGATTCAGGCGCGGACCGGCGAGCCTGTTCTCGGCGTCATGATGGACGACAAGGTCGTTGCCGCCGCGATTCTCGAAAGCGGCGGCGTGCCGGTCACGACGCTGGTTCTTCACGGGCTCCTGCAGATGCCGCGGATGCTTCAAGGCATCGGCTGGGCCGGGCTGAAGCGCGGAATCCAGTTGCAGAGCGAGCTGCTGAAGAATCATCCGCATGAGCCGCACATCTATCTGAACTTCCTCGGCGTCGATCCCGACTATCAGCGGCATCATTGCGGCAGCGTGCTGATCGAGGAGCTTCGACGGCTGGCGGCCGCGCGCTCCTCGCTATGCGGCGTCTACCTGGAAACCGGCACCCAGGAAAATGTTTCCTATTATCAGTCGCGTGGGTATGAGGTGCTCAGCGAGATTAATCCGCTTGGCTGCAAAATGTGGCGGATGCTGCAGCGCAAGCGCTAGCGATTGAGGTGCGGCTTGATGGTGGTGACGACCAGGCCGTGCGAGGTCCATCCCACGTCGAAGCCGATGCTGTCGCCCTCGCGCAGCAGCTCGATGCCCGGGGCCTTGCCGCCGATCTCCGCGCCGATGACGGCGACGTGCGGAAACTCGAACGGAATTTCCTTGCCGGTATGCGATCGCACCACGCCGCGCCCGCGATTGCGATCGAGCCGCATGATCATCCCCGGGTAGAAGTTACCGGGAAACCGTTCGCTGTCGAAATCTTCACTCACGCTTCATCGAATAGCATTCGCGGGATTACAGCGGAAGCGCGGTCCGAAACAGGATGAAGCGTCCGAGCATCTCGCCGACCACCACCGACATCAGCGCGATGTAGAGCAGCCCGGTCGCCGCCATCGTCTGCGGGATTTTCAGCGTCTGCCAGCACATCCAGGCCAGCACGATCGAGGCGACCGGCCCCAGCACCATGCGCATCAAAAATAGCGTGAGATGATTCTCAAACAGGTCCGCGATCGCCGAGGTCGCGCCAGGTCCGCCGAAAATCGCCAGCACGGCGAGCGCCAGCGCCATCGCGATGAGGTCGGCGACCAGCGCGATGCCGATGATGCGGATGAAGCTGCGCAGGTATTCCACATCCATGCCCAAATCGATCAGATACCAATGGCCGAACATCATGGCGCCGCTAACCAGCCCTAGAACCATCGCCGAGGTGATGGCGGTGATGATGTAGGCGGTCGAAGCGACCCATCCGAAGGCCTCCGGCTTGAGGAGCAGCACCAACGCGGACACCGCGATCAGGCCGGCGAGCAATCCGAAGCTGAACGCGCGCGCGCGCAGGATGGCGAGATCGGTCCATAGCGTCACGACATAGAGCGCGAAGAGCAGGCAGAAGAAGGCCCATATAGCGCATACGATCCAGAGCGAAGTCGGGCCCGGCGTGTGGTTGCCGGTCGCCCGCCAGGCGAGCATCGCCCAGACCGACGGTGGCCATCAGGGCGGAGGCCAGGTACACGCAGGCGGTGGATTTATAGAATCCACGCTCGATTTTGAAAAATGGCGGTATCGCGAGCGCGAACATACCGCCCAGAGCAAGCTCGCCGAAGACCAGCAGGAAACAGACCGCAAATTTCGTCACCCGGCGATTGTAGCGGGCGCGGCGAGGGTCCGCATCTTTCCCGCCACCGAATCGGAGTATGGTGGAGGAACGGGAAGATTAGACAAGGTTCCCTGCAAAGGGATATATAGAAATTCTAAACCACTCGCGAAGGGGAGATGGGGTCGAACATGTTACTAAAATGGATAAGCAGGTCGCTGCTGATTGGCGTTGCGGCCGTTGCGCTTTCTTCGTGCGCCGCCGTGCAAGCGGAACGCCAGGCACAGGAACAGAAGCAGCAGACTTTCGTGCAGCACGTCGATATCGCGCACATCTATGTGACGCCTGATGATCCGCCGCCTAACAAGCCGTTCACCGTGCTGGGCGAGGTGACTTACACTGAGCCGTTCACGCCGGACGCTATCAACGAGTCCAAGATCAAGGAAAAACTGAAGAACATGGGCTATGCGAAGTGGCCCGATACTTTGGACGCGCTGGTCAAAGAGAAGAGTGACGTCTCCGACGACGGATCGACGGTGAAGGTTTCAGCGGAGGCGATTCAATATGAGTCGTCAACCGACCGCGCGATGTTGCACAAGATGAACGAAGGCATGGTCGCTTCGCCGAGCGGCAACTAATCACCGGACTGTTCGCGAAAAACTGACGCTCCATAAAAATGGGCAGGCCTGTCTCACAGGTCTGCCCGTTTATTTTGGTGCGAATCGAGCGAGACTAAGCGGCGAGCATCGCGTCCAGTTCGCCCTTGTCGTTGAGCGCTTTCAAATCGTCGTAGCCACCGACGATTTGGCCATTGATGAAAATCTCCGGCACCGTGCGGCGACCGCCCGATAGCTCGACCATCTTCTGGCGCAACTCCGCGTCGTCCGTCACATCGATTTCGATGAAATCAACGCCCTTACTCTTGAGCAGCGACTTCGCGCGCACACAGTAGGGGCAGAAGGTTGTCGTATAAAGTTCGACTTTAGCCACTGGATGCCTCCACCAGCATTCTTACCCGCCTCGCAACTCACGTCCAACCAAAACATAACCATCCAGGGTATCTATTTCAGGAGCACCGAGCGCGGACCGCGCCGAACTTCGCCGATGATGTAGGCCGGGCATTTGCGCCGGCGCAGATGCTTCATGACCCGACTCGTATCCGGGCTCGCGACGATCGCAACCATCCCGAGGCCATTGTTGAAGGTGTGATCCATCTCGGCCTCGTCGATGCCGGCCAAGCGCTGAAGGAGCGAAAAAATCGGTGGGACCGGCCAGCTTCCGCGTTCGACGATGGCTTGAACTTTTTCGGGCATCACGCGCGGAAGATTTTCCAGCACCCCGCCGCCGGTGATATTCGCGAGCCCTTTGATCTTGAACTTCGCGAACAGCTCGACGGCGATCTTTGCATAGATGGTGGTCGGCCGCAGCAGTTCATCGGCCATCGTGCATCCGAGCTCGTCGATGGGCAGATTGAGACGGATCTCGCGCTCTGCGATCACCTTGCGCGCGAGCGAGTATCCATTGGAATGCAGCCCGCTCGACGCCAACCCGATAAGAACATCTCCGGGGCGGATCTTTTTGGGATTCGGAATGTCCGCGCGCTCGACCACGCCGACCGCAAATCCCGCCAGGTCGTATTCGCCGGGCTGATAGACCTCGGCGAGCTGCGCAGTTTCGCCGCCGACCAGGCTGATGCCGGCGAGCGCGCATCCTTGCGCGACGCCCTCGACGATTTTTACCGCGACCTCGCGTTCGAGCTTGCCGGTGCCGATATAGTCGAGGAAGAACAGCGGCTTGGCCGCGTGGCAGATGATGTCGTTGACGCACATCGCCACGCAATCGATGCCGATGGTGTCATGCCGTCCGAGTGCCTGCGCGACCTTGAGCTTGGTGCCGACGCCGTCGGTTCCCGAGACGAGGACGGGAGCGCGCATTTTCTTCGCGGCATTGAATGCGACCAGCGCTCCGAAGCCTCCCATGCCGCCGATGACACGCGCGCCGCCTCTGCTGCCAGTCCCGCCCGCGATTTTCCGGAAGGCGGAATCAGCGATTCCTTCAGCTCGATATCGACGCCGGCGTCCTTGTAGGTCGAGGTGAACGCCATCAGCGGTTTCGCCTCGCCACTGCGCTCGCGCGCCACGCATGGGAGCCATCGGGATAGGCCACCAGGCCCTCGCGATAACGAAGCAGTTCGAGTCCCGCGACCAACCCTCGCAACTCATAGTGTTTGAGAAGGAAGTCCGGATTCTTCGGATGACCGATCTCGGCCTGGTCGACAAGAAAGTCTCGGCCAACAAAATCCCTCCCGGTTTGAGCGCGCGCATGAATTCCGGAAACAGCGCGCGGTCGAGAAAATTCACATTGATGATTGCATCGAAGCTGCGATCGCGAAGCGCAAACCTATCGAAGTCGGCGAGCACCGGCCATATCGGAAGCCGCTCGGCGCGTGCGATTCCCGCGAGGGTGCGCATCGCGACTTCCGAGAAATCCGCCGCGACGACCCGCATCCCGACGCGCGCAAGCGGAATTGAGTTGCGGCCGCGTCCGGCCGCCACATCCAGCACGAGGCCTCCGCGCGGCAGCAGCGGCAGCATCTCGACGACGAACGGCTCGGCATCACCGGCCGACGTCTTCCCGCGATGCGTCTCGTTCCATTTTGTGCGTTGTTCCGAAGTCACAGCACGCGCGCCAGCGTGAGCACCTCGACGCGCGCCGCGCCCGCCGCAATCAGCACGCGAGCGCATTCGTCGACGGTGGCGCCGGTCGTCATGACATCATCGATGAGGAGGATGCGCAGCCCCTTGATGCGCGCCGGCCGCGCCACCGAGAAAGCGCGCCGGACGTTGCGGCGTCGCGCGTCGTGATCCTGGCTGGTCTGCGGAGTCGTCATGCGCGATCGCATCAAGGCATCGAGGTCGAGCGGCTTGTCGAGGCGGCGCGAAATCGTCATCGCGAGGAGCGCGGCCTGATTGAAGCCGCGCCACCATAGCCGCCGAGGATGCAACGGCACCGGGATCACGACATCGCAATCGGTGGAAGAGTAGGGGAGTTCGTCGCCGAGGAATTCCGCCAGCGCCTTTTGCAACGACTGATCGAGTCCGTACTTGTGCCGGCGAATCAGCGATGGCAACGAGCGGCGATCGCTCTCCGCCGAGGGACGATAGCGCGCGACGGCGCGAGCGCGGGCGAAATGCGGGGACGATCGAGCGCATTGCGCGCAGCGATCCTCGATGGACGTGGCGGAGGGCCATCGGCGCGCCGCAAATCGCGCAGATCGGATTCGCGGATTCTTTCGACGCGCGCCAGGCATCGCTCGCATACGCGGCGCTCGGCCTCGAGGCCGAAGCGATCGCCGCAAACCGCGCATCGCGGCGGATAGAGAAAATTCGCAACATGCCGAAGCGCCACATCCACGCCCAATAGATTGTCCGATATACGTCTAAACTCAAGCCGGTCCCGCCCCCATCGAAAGCAACTTTGGGTCGCGAGTATTAGCCGAAGTTGTGGTATACATCGCAATCATGGAAGGCCCACTCAAAGGAATCAGGGTTCTCGATTGGACGATCTGGCAGCAGGGGCCGGTGGCGACCACGATGCTCGCCGACCTCGGCGCCGAGGTCATCAAAATCGAGGAACGCGACAAAGGCGACCCCGGACGCGCCATCATGGCGGTGCGCGGGTGGCGACACCTCGCGCGGCGGACGCAACTTCTACTTCGAGGCGAATAATCGTCACAAAAAGAGTATCGCGCTCGATTTGAAGCGGCCCGAGGCGATTGAGATCGTGCACAAGCTTGCCGCGAAGAGCGACGTCTTCGTGCAGAATTTCCGCAAGGGCGTCGCGCAGCGGCTCGGCCTCGATTACGAGGCATTGCGCGCGCAAAATCCGCGCATCATCTATGCGAACTCGAGCGGCTATGGCCCCGAGGGTCCCGACAGCGCCGAGCCGTCCTTCGATTATCTCGGGCAGGCGCGCTCCGGCGTCATGTACACCCACGGCGTCAAGTCCGCCGAGCCGATCTACACCACCGGCGGCATCGCGGATCAGATGGGCGCCATCATGCTCGCCTACGGTGTCCTCGCGGCGCTGCTGGCGCGTGAGCGTTACGGCGTCGGGCAGCAGGTGGATGCCTCGCATCTCGGCTCGATGATGGCGCTGCAGGGCCTCAACGTTTCGATGCGCACCATCATGGGCAAGGAGTTCGCGAAGAACACGCGCGACGAATCCTACAACCCGCTGTGGAATCATTATCGATGCGCCGATGACAAATGGCTCGCGCTCGCGATGCTGCAGCCGGATCGATACTGGAAGGACTTCTGCGCGGCGACGGGGCTGACGCAGCTCGCCGAAGATCCTCGCTACGCCGATCAGAGATCGCGCGGAAAAAATGCCGGCGAGATCATCCCCATCCTCGATCGCAAGTTCGCCGAGAAGCCGCGCGACGAATGGATGAAGATCCTCAAGGCAGGCGGCGACTTCATCTATTGCGTCGTCAACTCGGTCAACGATTTGCCCGACGATCCGCAGGTGAAGGCGAATGACTACGTCGTCGAGCACGAGATTCCCGGGCTGGGCAAGACGCGGCTGATGGGCATGCCGGTGCGCCTCAGCGAGACGCCGGGGCAGCCGCGCGGTCATGCGCCGGAGCTGGGCGAGCATACTGAGTTACTGCTGACCGAGATGCTCGATTATAGCTGGGACGATGTCGCGCGTTTGCGCGACGCAAATGTAATCTGACTTTTCGCATGAGGTGAACTATGGGGACCATCACCGGCTCGCTCGAGGATCGCGAGGAGATTCGCGAGCTCTACGCGCGCTACGCGCACACCATCGACAACCGCCGCTACGATGAATGGCTCGACTGCTTCACCGACGACGGCGTGTTCGAGAGCCCCCGCTTCGGCAAGCATAGTGGGCGTGAGGGCCTGCGACGCTTCACCGCCATCTACAAGGACTCGCTTGGCGGCGCCAAGCCGTTCCATCAGTTGACTAATGTCCTCTTCAAAATCGACGGCGATAAGGCCACCGGCGGATGCTACCTGACCTACTACCATTGCAAGGATGGCAAGGCCGCACTGTCGGCGGCGGGCTCCTATCACCGACACGTCTGCGCAAGGTAGGCGGCGAATGGCGCTTCGAAAGCCGCCGGGTCAACATCGACGGCGCGAAGTAGCTCGGCCCCCAATTCTACAAAATGAAGAGAGCCTGAACATCGATGTTCAGGCTCTCATACTTAGACAGTGGGTCTAGGTCTAGAATGTCGCGTACCACGGCGTCTCATGCGGATCCTGGATCTGGAAGTTGATGTTGATATGCGGTTAGGAGAGTTCCCTGCGCATGTTGCAGGTTGATCTTCGCATTCTCGAGGTCGACGAACGCCTGCACCTGGCTGCCTTCCGCCGATACTTCCTCTTCCTGGAACTGCAATAAATCGTGCGTAGTCGCCATACCCACGCGAAAACGCACGTTTTCATCATTTAGCGCCTGCCGCGCGTAGAAGGTCGCCTGCTCGGTCGCCTGCGCCCGCCTCTGGTCGGCATACAGATTCGCCAGCGCGTTCTCGATCTGCACCACTGCGGCCGATAGCTGCGCGCGATACTGCAGGCGCGTCTGCTCGTACTGGACCCGCGCCTGTGCGAGCGCGGCGCGAGGGCCGCGTCGTCGAGGGGCATATTGGAAGCTCAAGCACCGCGGCATAGTTGTAGAAGCCGAAATTCCACATCTTGTTCAGGCGTCGCCATAGATGCCGCCGAATGGCAACCTGGTTCCGGAATCAGGCGGGAAAGGCGCTCCGTTGCGAGGTTCCCGACGGCGTGCAATTTCCTGTATCCATCATAGGGGTGCCGAGGCCCGCGAAGCATTGCGAAGTGACCGGCAGTATTGGTCACTCCGATCTGCGCGCCGAGATTGAGCTGCGGCAGCGTCTGATTCTCCGAGTATTGGACCTGGAGCAGCGCGGCGCGAATCGACTCCCGCATCGATGCCAGGGACGGCCGATACTCCACCGCCGCCCGCAGCGCGCCATCCTCGTCGATCGTGATCGCTTCATGCGGATCGGGTCGCTGCGAGGGCTGAATCTCCGCCGGCAGGAAAGTCCCCTGCGGATTGAACATGACGTCCTGGCGAAGCTGCGCGCGCGCGGTCTTCAGATTGGCCTCGGCGGTGAAGACGTTGGCCGCAGCGGTGGCGGATGCGGATTGTGCTTCCTGCAGGTCCAGCGGCGCCAGGGTGCCGACCTTGACCGAGATCGAGTTTTGACGCACCAGGTCCTGGTTGAACTTGAGCGCCGCGCGCGCGACCTCGAGGTTCTCCTCGCTCAGCACGACGTTCCAGTAGTCTCCGGCGATCGATTGCACCAGATCCTGCAACGATTGCTCATAAGTCCACTGCGCCTGCTTCTGGCCGGACTCGGCGACCCGCACATTGATAGTCGCGAACTGCCAGCCGAAACCTTGCAGCAGCGGCTGCGCCAGCGACACCGCAAGAGTCGGGCTGTAGGATGGATTGACCGACGCGAACAATGAGTTGGAGAGCGCGCGTTCGTTGTTGAAGGTGACGCCCATCGTTCCACCGGTAATCGCGGACAGCTTGTTCACCCCGAAGTTCCAGTCATACAGCTTGGTGGCGGATGCGGTCGCACCGACCAGCACCGAGGTTGCCGGCACTACGCTTTTTACTACGTCCACCTGCGAGGTCAGGTTGGGGTCGAATGCTCCGTTGGCCAGGCTGATCGCTTCCTGACCGGCGACCGGGTTGAGCTCGATGTATGCCACATTGGGATTGTTGCGCAGCGCGATGTAAACGGCTTCCTTGAGCGTCATTTTGCGCGCGTTCTGTTCGGCGCTGCGCAGGTAGCTCTCGCTGATCAGGCTCTCCGGCGGCACTACATGGGTGGGCGACCATTGCTGCACGAAGATCTCCGGAAAGGAGAGCGCTGAATCATGATGCTCGAATTGTCCGGTCTCCCGCACCGGCACGCTGCCGTCGGGCGGCGTTTTGTGGACCGATCGGCACGCTTTGGAGCTGGATGGTGCCGCTGGTCGCTGGCGCCTGCAGCGACGCATCCGGCGGTGGCGGTGGCTGATAGGGATTGCCGGTAGACGCCGCGCCGGAACGCGGCGGCGTTTGCGCGGCCGCGAGCCCAGCCCTGCCCATCAGCAGGCCCAGCATCGCGATTGCGATTGCGGCACATTTCATAGACTTCGACATCTCGAAAACCCTCCTTGCCATCACGTCCGCCCCTTCGACGCCGGCAATCGTGCGATTACAAGAGCTTGCACAGTCCGATTCGGCTCGCGATTATATCCAAGACAGTTTGCGTTGTCTGTGAACCGAACCGAGATCAATAGTCAGTGAATATATACGTGGAAGGACGAATGCGGCGACCACCCCGTTTCGTTATCGCGATCATCGCGCTGCTCGGATTCTGTTTGATCGAGCTCGTACCCAATTCCCGCGCGCTGGCGCAAAGCAACGTGGCTGCCGGCACGCCGCTTATCCCCTCGGTGACGGGACCCCTTTCGACCAGCGGTTCGAATGCCTCCGCTACCACGCACACGCTGACGCCCCTCAGCCTGCCCGCGGCCGCGCCTGTGGCGGCGGCGCCCGGAGCTCCAGCGGCACTATCAACCGTAAGCGCGTTGCCCTCGCTCGCGCCCGCGCCGGCCGTAGTCGCGGGCGGAACGGTCCCAACCCCACAGTCAGTATTCACCTGTTCATGCTTCGGAGTGGGCCTCGGCACGCGATGGGTTGGGAAGGTTCAATCGACGAATTTTCTGAATGCGAGCAGCGCCGCTGCCGCGCAATGCTCTTCGTATGCACAAAACAGCGGCACGCAGTCTCCCTATATCACCCCGCCGGGAGGCGTCAGCCTGGGGCGCAATCCATACCCTTCGGTGAATCCATTGGGCGTGCCCGGCAATGTCGCGAGTGGTTTCCGTGGCACCACCGTATTCACCGAAACTTCCGCAGCTCAGAGCGGCACCACACCCCGCTCCGCGGGCTGCGCGCGATGCGCCTGCGACTAGCCCAGCATTTTCTCCAGGTCATCGGGAAGCGGCGCCAATACTTTGCTCGCGCCTGACGCGGGCGACTCGAACTCCATTTCCGCCAGATGCAGCCAGAAGCGTCCGGCGCCCAGGTCTGCGGGCGGGCCTCCGTAGAGTTCATCGCCGACGATGGGATATCCCGCATCTGCAAGATGGACGCGAATCTGATGACGCATGCCCGTCGCTGGTGTCACTCCAACCAGCGTGAAGTTTCCAATCCGGCGGACAGGCTCGACGCGGGTGAGGGCAGGGCGCGCACCGAGTTTTGCTGTCTCGGCGTCGTCGGAGGCCACAACCATCCGGCGCGGATTCTTCGGATGATGCGCGATCGGCTTGGTCGAGGTTGAGCGACGTCCTCAGATTTCCCGCCACCAGCGCGAGATACTTGCGCTTGATCGCGCCGGAACGAATCGCGCGCCGCATCGTCGTGAACGCATCCGCCGTCCGTGCGATCATCAGCGCTCCCGAGGTCCCATTATCGAGGCGATGAATCAATCCGCCCTCGACCGGTTTGTCGCCGATGTCGGCAATCTCCGGAAACCGCGCCACGACTGCATTCATTACGGTGCCGCGTTCGCCGGGCCGCAGCGGATGACACGGAATGCCGCCGGGTTTGTTCACGACGATGAGCGCTGGATCCTCGAATGGAATCTCGAGGCGGAGATTAGCATCCGGATCGATTGCGACCAGTGTCGATGGCGCTTCGACCTCGACATTGTCGCCGGCATTGACGATCGCGCCCTTGATGCCACGGCGTCCGTTGAGCAGTACCGCGCCGCGCGCCACCATCTCGCGCGCATCGCGCCGCGAAGCCGCATGACCGGTGCGCACCAGGTAGTGGTCGAGTCGCTCGGCGCTCGTATTATTCAATGAGCCTGCGATTGTTCGGTGGTGGAGGTCATTCCATTGCGATACGCAGGGAACTGGCGCGACGCCGCGTAGACCAGGATTGCGAGGACGACGATCGCAGTGACGATATCGAGAAAACCGAGTTGCGTCGCGCCACGTTGAAATTTTCCGAATCCGGACCTTCTCACTCGATACCTCCCCTCATCACAGGCCTGCCGCACTGCGTGCCGCCGAGCGTATCGCATTCCCGCCCGCGTTCACAGGCAAGCCGAACAGCCGCCGCAGCTCTTTTCCGGTCGCGGATTTCTCCGCCGCGGCCACTTTGAGTGGCGGCCCCGCGGCGATGATTTTCCCGCCTCCCTCGCCGCCGCCCGGTCCCAGATCGATTACATAATCCGCATGTGCGATGAATTCCAAATTGTGCTCGATCACCACCAGCGTGTTGCCCTCGGTCACCAATCGCCCCAGCACGCGAATCAGCCGGCGAATATCTGACGAACTCAGCCCGGTGGTGGGCTCATCAAGGAGAAACATGCGCGGGAGCGTCTTGCCGTTTTGATTGACCGGCGCGGGTTCGAGGTCGGCGAGCAGGAAGCGCGCAATCTTGAGCCGCTGCGCTTCGCCACCGGACAGCGTCGAGGTGGTCTGGCCGAGTCGCACATAGCCCAGCCCGACCGAACTCAGAGCGTCAAGGCGCTTCAGGATCGCCTTATGATGCGAGAAGAACTTGATCGCGTCGTCGATAGTGAGGTCGAGGACCTGGTCGATGTTCATCCGCGCAAAGCGAATCGCGAGAATGTGGCTCTGGAAGCGGCGCCCATCGCAATGGTCGCAGGGCACCTCGAGGTCCGCCATGAAATGCATCTCGATGGTGACGGTGCCGGTGCCCGCGCATTTCTCGCATCTGCCGCCCGCGACATTGAAGGAAAAATCGCGCGAGGTGACTCCGAGTCGCTTGGCCTCCGCGGTCGAGGCGAACAGCTTGCGGATATCGTCGTAAATTTTCAGGTAAGTCGCAGGATTGGAGCGCATCGAACGGGTCGGCAATTCCTGGCCCATGTGCATCATCGCGCCGATCAGCTCGAAGCCATCGATGCGCGTGCATGCTCCCGCCTCGACCGCCTCGCCGCGCCGGCGCAGATAATGGTTGTAAAGGACGTCTTCGACTAGCGTCGATTTGCCGGAGCCCGAAACGCCGGTCACGCAGACCATCCGGCCGAGCGGAATCGCGACGTCGAGATTTTGCAGGTTGTGCTCGCGCGCACCCTTGATGCGAATCGCGGCGTCATGCTTGGTGAAGCGCCGCTCGCGCGACATCGCGCGCATCAGCATCACGCGTCCCGCGGTGCCGTGTGCGCTGGCGATTGCGCTCTTCGAGGGCGCACCGGCATGCATCAGCGCGCCGCCCTCGCTACCGCCGCCGGGCCCCAGCTCGACCACGAAATCGGCGCCATCGATGATCGTCGAATCGTGCTCGACCACGACCACGGTGTTGTCGAGATCGCGCAGATGACGCAGGACCGAGAGCAAGCGGCGCGCGTCGGAGGAGTGCAGCCCTACGGTTGGCTCATCGAGGGCGTACAGCGTGCCGACGAGCAGGCTGCCGAGCGCGCTCGCGAGATGGATCCGCTGCGCCTCGCCGCCCGAGAGCGTACGCGCCTGACGCTCCAGCGTCAGATAGCCGAGGCCGACCTCGGTGAGGTATCCGACGCGATTCTTCAATTCGCGCAACACGGTCGCGCATCGATCGGCGACGCTTGGCTTCTGCTTGATTCGAATCGATCCACGCCGAAAGCTCATTGACCGAGAGCCTGCCGATGTCGGCGATTGAGGCGCCTTCGACGCGCACGTTGAGCGCATCGGGCTTGAGCTTGCTGCCGGCGCACACGGGGCAGGTCACGAAGCGACGATACTTCGCGAGCAGGATGCGCACGTGAGTCTTGTAGCGACGGCCCTCCAGCCAGCGGAAAAATCCGCGCACTCCAGGCCAGCGATCCTCGTCGAACTCGCGATGCCTGCGCTTGTCGCCTTCGACAACGGCCTCGGCGGGCGCGGCTCGCCCTCGATCAGCCAATGGCGCTCCTCGTCGGTCATCTCGCGAAACGAAACCGCGGTGCGAATCTTCCGCTTGCGCGCCAGCTTGATCATCCATTCGCTCATCTCGTGATAAGCGGGCGTGCGCCATGGCGCGATCAGCCCCTGGCGAAGCGAGAGATTCGGATTGGGGATGACCTTTTCCAAATCGAGTTCGACGGTGCGCCCGAAGCCTTCGCATTCGGGACACGCGCCGATGGGACTGTTGGAGGAAAACAGCGCGGGACTCGGCTCGGGAAATGGAGTCCCGCATCGCGAGCAGTTGAAGCGGCTATCCAGCGCGATGGCGTCAACTTCCGCAACGACACCATCGCGGCGCTCGGCCCGAACGACGCGTGCGCGCCCGCCGCCGAGGTAAAATGACTTCTCCAGCGCCTCGCGCACGCGTTCCGCCTCGCTCTCGCCGGTGACCGACACGCGATCGATGACCGCATCGAGCGGGGTGACGCGCGACGCGCCGCCGTTCTTCAGATGCTCAGCGAACTCGGTGGTCTCGACCACCGCGCCGCCTTCGAACACGCGATGGTATCCGTTGGCGATCAGCCAGTTCGCGGCCTCGAAGGGTGAGCGCGAGCCCATCTCGAAGGGCGCGGTGAAGATGTACATCCCGGGCGTCGCGAGTACCTGGCGTCCGGCGGCCTCGACCGAGTCGCGCGTGACCTCGTTGCCGCAGGTCGGGCACACGGTCTTACCGACAGTCGCAAAAAGTAGCCGGATGTAGTCATTGATCTCGGTGACCGTGCCAACCGTCGAGCGCGCGTTCTTGATGGTGTTCTTCTGGCGCAGGGCGAGCGCCGGCGGGATATCGGAAATCGCGTCGACGTCGGGGCGTTCCATCCGCGCCAGGAACATCCGCGCGTAGGTCGAGAGCGACTGCACGTAGCGCCGCTGCCCCTCGGCATACAGGGTATCGAACACCAGGCTCGACTTGCCCGAACCCGACACGCCGGTGACGACGGTCAGCTTGCCGCGCGGAATTTCGAGCGAGACATTTTTAAGGTTGTGGGTGCGGGCGCCGATTATGTTGATGGAACCCTGCAAGCGGCGTTGGACCTAGCGAGGATCGGAAATCGGACGCGCTTTCTTTTTGCGTTCGCCGGGAAATTCGTCGGCGACCTTCGCGTACAGGTCGGCCAGCGCGAAATCGAACTTCGTTTGCAGCCGCTTGGTTTCCTTCTCGCGGTCGGGGTCGGGGAGATCCTTCAATTTGGAGAGATCATCCTCCAACTGGATCATCAGCTTGTTGCGCTGAATCAAGTATTGATAGCCGTCCATATAAATTCCTGAAACTGCTGCCTTCCTTCACCTTCTCTCCCTACTGGGAGAGACAAGAGTGAGGGCTGGGCTGGCAAGTTGCATCTCAATAGGCTGCTTAAACATCAAATTTCAAAGACTCTAACTATAGGGTATCTTTGTTCGCGCGAACAGTCTGTGTGAAAGCTCCATCAACATCATCGATTCCGATTCTGACCGCGTGGGATTTGCCGAGGCTGACGCACGGCTTCCTCGGCCGCCTCGGCGGCGTCAGCACCGGACCCTTCGCGAGTCTCAACCTCGCATACTGGGTTGGCGATGACAGTGCCCATGTTGATGAGAACTGGCGCCGACTGCGCGAAACCATCGGCCACGCTCCCATCGCGCGATGCCATCAGGTGCATGGCAACAACGTTCGCATCGTGACCCCTGCAAATCTCGCGGAGAAGCCACCGGGTGATGGAATGGTCACCGCCGAGCCGGGCATCCTGCTGGCGGTCGCGAGCGCCGATTGCGTGCCGATTTTGCTGACTGCGGGTGGCGAAATCGTCGGCGCTATCCACGCCGGATGGCGCGGCATCATCGCGGGAATTGCCGGGGAGGGTGTCCGCGCGATGGAGCGCCTCGGCGCAAGGCCGAATGAGATTCGCGCGGCGCTGGGGCCCTCGATCGGGCAATGCTGCTTCGAGGTGGATGAGGACCTCGCGCATCGGTTCGCACGCGAGGTGGCGGGTTCCGAGCGCCATTCGCGGCCCGGGCCGTCCGGGGAAATCGCACCTCGATTTGCGTGGCATCATCACCGACCAGTTGGAGCGCGCCGGACTCCCTCGCGAGGCGATCCTCAATATCGGACCGTGCACCAAATGCGCCAATGATCGCTTCTTCTCGCGCCGCGCGAATGCATCATCGGGGCTGCAAATCAGCTTCATTGGAATTAGTGCATGAAGAAGAAACCGACCAAGTCTGAAACCGGTGCGGTGATGCGGAAGGTGCGCAAACCGGTTCCGCCGCCCTCGCGGGTCGAGGAGGACCTCAAGCGCTACCATCGTGAACGCGAGCGGGAACGGGTGCGTCGGGAAGAAACCCAAACCGAAGACTCCTCCAAGCGCTGATGACTGAACGCCGCCGGGCTCTCCACTCCTGCGCGGATTCCGGCTAACCTTATGCGTGTAAGGTTGCTCGACCCTGCGCCTCACCATCGCGGCGAACCAGTTACTTAAAGTAATAGATTAGATTCCAAATGGAGACCTGACGCTCCCCATGATCGACTTTGAATTGACCGAAGAGCAGCAAATGATTCGCGACACCGTCGGCGCCTTCGCCATCGAGCAGATGCGGCCCGCCGCGCGCGAGGCGGACGAGACCGGCAAGGTGCCCGCCGACCTCATCGAGAAGCTATGGGAACTCGGCGTGGTGGTGCAGAGCGCGCTTCCCGAGAAGCTCGGCGGCGCGGGTGACACGCGCTCGGCCGTCACCGGCGCGGTGATTGCCGAGGAACTCGGCCATGGCGATGTTGGAATCGCGGCGCACGCGCTGGCGCCGCGGCTGTTCGCGTTTCCCATCCTCGAGGCCGGTACCCAGGAGCAGCGCGAACGCTATCTGAAGAAATTCGCCGTGCCCAAGTTCGTTCCCGCGACGGCCGCGCTGATGGAGCCGCGATTCGATTTCGATACCACCATGCTCGCGACTTCGGTTCGCCGTGACGGCGCGAGCCTGGTGCTCAACGGGCGCAAATGTTTCGTGCCGCTCGCCGCTGACTCAGAGTCGCTGCTTGTATATGCGTCCTCAGATCCGGATGGCGGCTACCAAAGCGTCGAGGGTTTCATTGTTCCGCGCAACGCCTCTGGCCTGACCATTTCCGAGCGCGAGAAAAACATGGGCTTCAAGGCGCTGGAGACCTATGGCCTCGAATTTAAGGATTGCAAAATCGGTCCCGAGGCACGGCTGGGAGGCGAGGGCGGCATCAACTTCTCGCGGATCATGAGCGAGACGCGAGTGGCGCTCGCCGCGATGGCGGTGGGAATGGCGCGCGCCGCCTATGAGTACGCCCGCGACTACGCGAAAGAGCGGCGCGCGTTCGGCGCCGCGATCGCGCAAAAGCAGGCCATCGCTTTCATCCTCGCCGAGATGGCGATCGAAGTAGATGCGTCGCGCCTCCTGGTGTGGGAAGCCGCGTGGGAGCTCGATCGCGGCGAGGACGCGCTCGCATCGAGTTATCTCGCGAAAAACTACATCGCGAACAGCGTGCTGAAGATCACCGACAATGCGGTGCAGGTGCTCGGCGGTCACGGCTATATCCGCGAGCATCCGGTCGAGATGTGGCTGCGCAATGCGCGCGGGTTGGCCGCGCTCGACGGCATCGCCACGGTCTGAACCCTCGTCATCCAAGTCTAGGAGAATCGACATGATCGATTTTGAAATCGAACCCTCAGTCGCAAAGCGCGTCAAAATGTTTCATATGGTCGCCGACAGCGTGATGCGCCCGATCTCGCGCGAGTATGACGAGAAAGAACACGAGGAGCCGGAGCAATACTTCCAGACGATGTGGGCCGCCAACGCGATGGCCGATTCCTCGATCGACGTTGCGAAGAAGAAGGAAGGCGACGACAAGGCGCCCGCCCGCAGTCCGATGCGCAACCTCTACACCGTCATCACTACCGAGGAGTTGTGTTGGGGCGATGCGGGGCTGTTTCTCGCGACACCGAATGCGGGCCTCGGCGGCGCGGCCGTGATGGCGGCAGGCACGGCGGAGCAGAAGGAACGCTTTCTGTCGCGCTTCCGCAGCGGCCAGCCAAAGTGGGGCGCGATGGCGATCACAGAGCCGGGCTTCGGTTCCGACTCATCGCAGGTCACCACCACCGCGACGCGCGAGGGCGATGACTACGTGCTCAACGGGACCAAGATTTTCTGCACCGGCGGCGACCGCGCGGCGAAGTCGGAAGGCTTCATCGTGGTGTGGGCCACGGTGGACAAGAGCGCGGGGCGGCCGGGCATCAAGCCGTTCGTGGTCGAGCACGGCACGCCCGGCATGACGGTGGTGCGGGTCGAGAATAAGCTCGGCATCCGCGCGTCCGACACCGCGGCGATCGTGTTCGACAATTGCCGCATCCCCAAGGACCACCTGCTCGGCAGTCCTGAAGTTCGCAAGGAAGGCGGCTTCAAAGACGTGATGGCAACCTTCGATGCGACGCGGCCGATCGTCGCCGCGATGGCAATTGGCGTCGGTCGCGCGGCGCTCGATTTCGTGCGCGACTTCCTGAAGAAGGAAAACATCCCGGTGCGCTATGGCATCTCGCCGCGACGGCTGACGTCACTGGAGCGCGACTTCATGGAGATGGAAGTTCAGCTCAAGGCGGCGCGGCTGCTCACCTGGCGTGCGGCGTGGCTGCTGGATGTCGGTAAACACAACAACCTCGAAGCCTCGATGGCGAAGGCAAAGGCCGGCCTCGCGGTGACATTGATCACGCAGAAGGCGGTCGAGCTATTGGGACCGCTGGGCTATTCGCGGGAGTTTCTGCTCGAGAAATGGATGCGCGATGCGAAGATCAACGACATCTTCGAGGGCACGCAGCAGATCAATCTGCTGATCGTCGCGCGCCGCATCCTGGGGTACAGCAGCAAGGAGTTGAACTAACTCGCATCTCGTTGTCGGGCGCAGTGGTGCGGCGGCAACACGCAAGCTCGGTTCGAGGCGTGGCCGGCGGCGCAGCGGCTCGGAAAGACTATCGAGGCTATTCCGATCCTCTCTTGGCGCGGCTAGGTGAAATCGGCGAATCGAAGGAGCGCGAAAATCCATCCTTGTTGCTACGCGAAGGCGAGGCCTGCTTTCAGCAATGCTTGTGAAATCACGCTCCAGGCCGCATCGGCCGCTTGCTCCGCGACGACGATGCCGACCGCCGCATACGAACTGAGGATTCCCTCAAGGGCGTTTTTTTCCATCGAGCGCAGGGATTGATATTCGGCCGGACTCAGTGTCCCGGCCGCGTAACTCTGCTCGATACTCTGCCCGATGCTCACCATCGCGACGAGCTGGGGGCCCGCCGCGGTCGATACCGTCTGCCAGGAGTTGCCGAGCACTTGGAGGACGGCCGCTTTGACGTCTGTACCGACTTGTTGCCAGTCGATTGGCATCCTCGGGGCCCTCCTTCAATTCGGCTTGCTGCCGCCTTTGATCGTCAGTTCATATACCGTCAGTGCCTTGAATTGCTGATCGAGCAATTGACGGCTGGCTTTTACATATTCCGCGCCCAGGAGATTTTCGGTGGCGTGGGTCGCACGAATCTGGCCGACATTTTTGTCGAGGTCTGCCAGCGCGGTGTTGAGCTTCGAGGTGGAAAGATCGGGCATCGCGGTCATGCGGGTCTCGAGCGCGGACAGCGACGACTGGAGCTGATCGTAAAAGTCCGTGTTGGAGGCGAAGCTGGCTTGTTTCTTCGCATCCGCCACGACCTTCTGCGCATCCGGATCGTGGTTGTTCCGCATGCTATCGATCGTGGTGGCGAGAGTCTCCAGCTTCAGCAATCCGGCGTCGGCTTGCGTCTGCGTGTCGGCGAGCATCTGATCGGCGATGTTGTCGTAAGTCGGTGCGCATGCGGCCAGGATCGGAAGCATCGCGGCGCACGCGATCAGGAGCGGGATTCTTGAAATCTTCCCGAGCATAAATGGGCTTCCGTCTGCCTGAAACGGTGAACTTACCGATCCGACTCAGCAGTTAACATTTTGTCAGGCGAACATCAAACCTCATCGGAGTCGATTGTCCGGCTGCGCTCCGAAATGCAAAGAGCCGAGGGAGCATCGCTCCATCGGCTCCTGGATTCGTCGCGAATCGATTCAGCGACTTAGTAGAACCACTTCTCTTTGTCCCAGCGGAAGAGCTCGGTGGTGGAAGTATCGTCGGTGACGCGAGGCTTGGCATGCTTCGCTTCATCGGTGGTCTTGCCCACGATGTAATACTTGAACTCGTCGTACTTGACCTTGCCGATGGAGTAGCCGTCGCTCGACTGATGACATTCGCATTGCGACACCGGGCTGTATCCGACATAGGTGCCGGTCTCCCACCCATCCTTCACCTGCCAGGCGATGTGACTTTCGTTGTTGATTTCGCGATCGTGGAGCTTGCGCTCCCAATCCTTACAAAATGAGGGAAATTCCGCCGCGGCCTTTTTGAATTCGCGATCGCGCAGGAGGCGAAGAGGATTGACCTTCTGAAGCGCGGCCTTGACCTTGGTCTTGAGGCTCTTCTTCGCGGCGGGAGCAGCCGGAGCATCCGAGGGCGGCGCGACCGGCGCTATGATGGCCGCGTTCATCACTCCGGATGGTTGATCAGCGCATCGAGCGGATGCGACGGATAACGCGATGGCGAGCGACGCCATCGAAACCACTGCCAATGATTTGCTGATAGCTCCCATGTTATTCCCCATCATGGCCGCGCATTATACCACTGGAATTGGTCAGGTTAAGAGCCGTGAAGTGAGAATTTTTGGGCTGGAGCGGGCAGCGGTCCGAAGGTGGACCGCTGCCGCCCGTTGAAAAGAGACTTACTCGGTAGGCACTAATTCGACGCGCCGATTTTGCGCGCGACCCTCGTCGGTATCGTTCGAGGCGACAAAGTTGGTCTTGCCGAAGCCGCGTGGAATCAGGCGCGAGGCCGCAATCCCGTGGTCTTCGAGGTACTTGGCGACCGCGTCGGCACGGCGCTGCGAGAGCTTGAGGTTGTACTCCTCGCCGCCGATCGCGTCGCAATACCCATCGACATAGATGTTCACGTCGGGATGCGCCTTGAGAATTTCCACGGCCTCATCGAGGATGGCCGCATCGCCGGGGCGGATCTTCGCCTTGTTGAAATCGAAGTGCACGCCACGGAGCACCAGTTTCTCATGCTGAGCAGGTGCTGGCGCAGGCGGTGGAGGAGGCGGTGGAGTAGTGGCTGCCATTACCGGAGGAGCCGGCGGCGGCGGAATCACTGGATCGCAGATCTCATGCCCTACCACGGCGCCGATGATACCGCCGATCACACCGCCCCCAGTCATGGCGCCGGCGTACTCGCTGGTATCCGGATGAGATTTGTTGAGCACCGCGATGCCGTAGCCCGCGCCGACTCCGGCTCCGGTGCCGACCACGCCGCCGACCAGGCCGCAGGTGCCCCATTGCCGAGGTGGCGGAGACTGCGTGGAGCATCCTGAAATCGCCATCGCGAGACCGAATGCGAGGCAGGTTGCGAGGGCGGGGTTTAGGATCGATTGAGGCGGTCGAAGTTTCATTGAATCGTTGTTCCCTCCACGGTTGCTGCGGTTTGAAGCCTTGGTCGATTCGATCCCATCGAGAAAAGGCCGGAGGGATTAGCTCTTCCGGCCTCTCGGACGTGCGAATCGCGACTCGATCAATGCGGCGCAATTTTACTCCCGCATCGATTTCTGGAGGAAGGAACTTTGGTTAACGCGAGGTTAACATTTGACCAAAATCAGGCTCTAGAACTTGCTGAGAATCCGGCCCACAAGGTTGGGCTTTTTCTCCGCGATATCCGAAGGCGCCAGCAATGCGACGGTCGTGGTCGATTGCCCATCGACGATTACCTCGGCGCTGCCAATCCTCTGTCCGGCATGGATGGGCGCCGCGAGCATCGCGGGAACGGTATAGTTGACTTTGTACGAAGTTTTGCTGTCCCCGCGCTTGGTGAAGATCGCGGCATCATCACCCCATACCGGAACGAGCTTGGGAGCAGAACCGTCGGTCACCGCGACGCTTACGTTCGAGGCGCTGCCCTTTTTCGCGATCGCCTTCATCTCGTATTGCGCGAAACCCTGCGAAAGCAGCTCGCCGGCGGAACGGAAATTCTCGCCCTTGCGCGGCGAGCCAAGCACCACTGCAATCAGGCGCAATCCGCCGCGATGCGCGGTCGCGACCACATTGAAGCCGGCCTTGTAATAGAAACCGGTCTTGAGGCCGTCGCATCCGTTGTAGTTGAACACGAGGTGATTGGTGTTGCGCAACTCGAAGGTGCCTGCGCGAAAGGGCGCCGTCGTGATCCCGGACCATTGCAGAATCTGCGGATGCTTCACCAGCGCGCGCGCCAGCAGCGCCTGGTCGTAGGCGCTTGCGACGTCGGCCTGTTGCCCGGTCGCGGGTGGCAATCCATGCACCGAATAGTAATGGGTATCCTTCATGCCGAGCTTCGCGGCCTCGGCGTTCATCATCGGCACGAAAGCCTCGGTCGAGCCGGCGAGGTATTCCGCCATCGCAACCGATGAGTCATTGGCCGAATGCACGATGATCGCCTTCATGGTGTCGTCGACGGAAAAGCTTTCGCCGGGTTTGAGGTAAACCTGCGAGCCACCCATCTTCGCGGCCTTCTCCGAGGTCGGGATCTGATCGGTGAGCTTAAGGCTGCCGTCGTCGAGTTTCTCGGCGACGATTTCCATCAGCATCATTTTAGCGAGTGAGGCGGTGGGCCAGGGCTGATGCTCATTTTTGGCGAACAGGACGGTGCCGCTATTGGGCTCGATGACGCAGGCCGCCTGGTACGGACCCTTGAGCGTATCGGTCGAGCCGTTCTCCGCCGACTCTTCCGACGCTTCTTTCGGCTGCACCTTCGCGTGATGATGACGCGCGGCCAGTGCCGGCGTGGCAGCGAACCCGAATGCGCAAACGAGCGCGAATGCCCCGAAGCTACGGAGCGCGAAACCACTCAAAATGTTCATCGGAAATCCTCCAACCCATCTTCAACATCATCCACACCGCCCAACCGGAGGTTACGAGGCGAGCGCAACTAATCATTACTTAGAAGCGGTCGGCGGTCCAGAAGAGCGAGCGAGGATCGGCGAATTTCGCGAAGACATAACGCGACGCGGCCTCGGGGGTCATCGCGAAGCGGTCGGCCAGCTTCTCGGGCAGGTTAACGCGCCACATATAAAAGTTGTCCGGATGATGCGCGACCGGGCATCCAGCATCGGAGAGCGCCTTTTCGAGGCCGGGATCGTGCGCGCTATGAGTCACGAGGATCGTATTACCCGACGGCGCGAACTGACCAGCTAGATGCCGAAACGAAGCCATTGCCGCGTGGGGATGCGAGTAACCATATTCCATCATCATGGGGACGCCGTGAAATCGCGTCGCCCGCGCATACGCGGCGAGGTCGCCGTGGTGCCGCGTGAGGACAAAATACTCATCGCATCCGCCGACGGGATCGGCTGGCATGTTGCCGGCGAACTTCAAGTTAGCGCGCCAATCAGCCTCGCTCCGATGGACGGTCACGTCGAAACGGCCGCTGTAGTCCCGATGAAGCCGCATTACGTCGTCGAGGTCGCGGTCGAGGTCGAAAACATCGATTTCAAAATCGGCGCTGGGCAATGTTAGGGCATTTGCCAGGATGCTGAACTGGCGCGTCAGCTCCTTCCATCCGAACTGGTTGTAAAACGTGATGCGCTCGGCGAACAGCAACGAAACCTCGAAGCCTTCCTGTTCCATCGTGCTCACCGCGAGATTCATCAGACCCGAGGCGACGCGCTTATGCCGATAATCCTCGCGGGTGAATACCGAGCCGATGCCGCCCATCGGCACGGCTTCGCCATCGAGGTTTATCTTGCGATCGAAGATCTGCACGGTTGAAACGATGCGGCCCCCATCGAGGGCTACCAGGCATAGCTCATCGCGAAACGTGGGATCGTTCTGGTTGTAGCGCGCGAAAAATTCGCGGTCGTTATACCACAGCGCGAGCAGGTCAAGGACTTCGTCGCGCTGGGAACGGCGCGCCGCCCGATATTCCATCTTATTGAATCTGATAGGTGAGGGTGGTCGGATGGCCGTCGCGCAGGACCTGGATGCTGATCTGGGTCGCGTTGCGCAACTGACTCATCATCTGCATCGCCATCGCCGGATCGGTCATGGGCTGCCCATTGATGCTGTGCAAAATATCGCCTTCCTCCAGCCCCATCTCATCGAAGACCGAGCCCGGCTCGATTTCCGACAGCGCGAAGCCGTTGGTTTTGCCATTCTGAATGTTCGGGATTGCGCGAATCTCGGTGAGAGTTTGCGACAGATTAGCGACGGTATGGTCGAGCGTATCCTTGGGAATTTTGTAGCGATTGTCGCCGAGATCTTCGACGTTGGGGTCGTATGGTTCCGCGTCGGAGTCGCTCGCATCAGCGCTGTCGTCAACCGCCGGAGGCTCCGTCGGTTCCGCAGCCTCGACCGGTCCCGGCATCTCATTCTTGGGAAGATAGAGCGCGACCTTTTTGCCACTGTGGTCGATGTAAACCTTATCGGAGTCAACCTCGACCAGCTTGCCGGCGTTCTCGATCGTCTCACCGAGGCTATAGACGTTCTGCTGTCCGATGCGATCGGAGATGATGGCGAAAGGCGGCTTACCCGCGGTCGCCATCGACACGCCGATGAGATCGAGGTGAAGGTCAATCTTCTCGACCACGTGGACCGGTTCAGCGGGTGGCGGCGCGATATTGAAAATGTCGCGACTTACGATTTCCTGATAGGCGCCGCGAGAACGACGGACATTGAGGTTCTCGATTGGCATCTGCACCACGGGCGGCAGTGGAGTGGTCGCCGGAACCAAACGCAGCCGGACGATGTCGTTGACCGAGAGCGCCGCGAAGTACGCCAACAGCGCGACCAGAAGAAAATTCAGCGCCACGATGTGGCGCTCGGTCAGCCTAGTGTCCATGACCCGACTCTAACTCCTCGCGACCTCACCCGGCGCAGCAGCGCCACCCTCTCCCTACAGGAGACGGAAAAATGAAGGAAGCCAACTTCCGAGCGAAAGATGGTGAAGCAAAGAAGCCAACTTTCGGATCCATGGGGTTGGGAATCGTGCCTTTGGCGGATTGCTGGGCCTTTCCTAGCCCCTTGTTTACGGCCAGGCTTCGGCCTCGTAGGACGTTCCCGCCACCAACCGTTTGACGTCGTAGTTCCAACGGCCTTTCCAATTGTTGATGGTGAGGGCGGCCTGCGAGTAGCCGCTGCGAACCTGATCCATCAAACGCCATAGATAGATCGTCTCATCCTCGCCCCGGTCATTCAATGCTTTCTGGCGCTGCAATCCGGCGCTGGCGATCTTGAGCAACTCCATCGAAAGGTCCTTCAGTGTGGACTTGCCCGCGCGTGCCTCGAGGCCGCCCTTGTGCGAGGCGTTATTGATCTCGAGGCGCTCCTTGAAACTCCATCCTTTCACCAGGTCCCATGCCCCGTCGATACAGTCGTCGGTATAAAGGATGCCCTTGAGGAGCGCGGGCAGCGCCAGCATGAGAGCGGGAGGCTGACTGTCGGCGGTGCGGCTCTCGATATACTTCTTTAGCCGCACCTCGGTGAAAATCGTGGTGAGGTGGTCGCCCCAATCATCAATGGTAGCGCGCTCCTTGCCGAGTCCTTCTTTCATATAGCGCCGGAAGGTGATTCCCGGCGCCTTGGTACAATCGATGTATTTGTGATCACGAATGATGAAGTACATCGGCACGTCGAGTGCGTACTCGGTGTAGTCTTCGAAGCCGGCGTGGTCGCGGAAAGCGAGTTCCAGAATCCCACATCGATCGGGATCGGTGTCGGTCCAGATGTGACCGCGGAAGGCCTGATAGCCGTTCAAACCGCCGTCGGCCAGTGGCGAGTTGGCGAACATCGCATACACCAGCGGCACGATTCCCATCGCGACGCGAAACTTGCGCATCGCGTCCGCTTCGCTCGAATAGTCGAGGTTGGCCTGCACGCCCGCCGTCTGCTTCATCATGCGCTGCCCGAGCCGTCCTCGCCGCGCCATGTAGGGATACATGATGTGGTAGCGATGCTTCGGGAGCAGCTCGATCTCATCGATCCGGCTGACCGGCGTCATTCCGAGCCCGAGTAGCACCGCGTCATGCGAATGGCCGACATCGACCAGCTCGGCGACGTGCTGCGAGAATTCCTTCTGCGCGCAGTGGATACTTTCGCATTGCTCGCCGGAAAGCTCGATTTGAGCGCCGGGCTCGATGGTGACCCGAGCCGGCCCGCGGCTCAGTGCGAGCAGATGGCCGTTTTCCTCGTCCTCGATTTCCCAGCCGAAGCGATCGATGAGCTCGCGCATCATCGTCTCGACGCCATCGGGGCCGGAGTAGGGCACGGCTCTGCCGGTCGCGGCGTCAACCGCGATTTTTTCGTATTCGGTGCCGACCCGCCATCGCTCCCGTGGCTTCGCACCGGTTTCAAAATATCGGATCAGGTCCTCTTTGGTGTCTACCAGTTCACCCATAACTTCGACTCCTCAAAAAGGCGCCCGTCGCCAAGCGGCCTATAATTGCCCTGATCTATGGACGCAGGCAAGCGACAGAAGATAGATGCCGCGGGCGAGCAAATCGTGATCGGAAGGTGAAGTCGAGCCGGGCCTGGAATGCGCCGACCGCTCCGATACTCGAGCGCGTGGCATTGAAGGCTGAAACCTGTCGATTTATGGGCATACGTTCGCCATTTCGATGCCCAGCCTGATGCGGCCCTTTCAGTATAGCTCTCCGCACCAGCGGAGTCTTTTGACTTTTGAGATACTGGTGCGCGGTTGGCGGTCAACTCCCGGGTCGTCCGAAATATTGTTCGGAGGAGAAGTGATCTGTCAGGTACCGGGCGAGGTCGTTTACGATTTGGATTGTGGAGGTATGCGTGCGATGAACCCGACGTGGCGCCCGAACATCTTCCAGGCGCTGCCCTCTCTCCTCCACGCATTCATATAGCTGCACACGAAGAGATCCGTCGTTGATCCGTCGGCGCCGAGAGGATCATCTTTAACGGTGAAGCTTTCGTTTCCGGTCGCGAGAGCGACATCACCAAGGACTGCCAGCTTCGAGATTCGCCGCTCGAAGGTCTTCAGCCTGATGCGCCCCGCACGAAAGAGGGTGAGCGCCTGGCTCTTGCTCAGGACCAGCTGAGAGGTGCTGCTTACGACCAAGCCTTCGGACCAGAGCGTATCGAGCACGGCAACATCGTTGCCGAGGGTGGCCAGCGCTTCGCGCTGCTCGACCTCGGCAACTTCAGCCGATCGATCCGAGGACTCTGGTTGCGACATTTGAAGGCACTCCCCTCGACGCAAGCGCCTAACATAATCAGGCAGCGGGAGTTTGCATAGAGGTTAATACGCTACTGAACGCCGCTGGTTACCGGCGTTTCGGTTGGAACGTTTGATGCTCCTTTGCCCGGAGTCGGCTGCATCCATTAGCGGCCGCCAACGTATCCAGATTGGGGAATTTTGATGACGAGGTATAAAGAGGCGCACTGTTTGGAACATAACGCGCCCCGAAAGCGGCAGCGTCGAGTCCTGAGCCTTCGGCGCTTGGCGCTGTCAACAACTCTAGCCCTGTCCATCGGGATGACTCCAGCGATTATTCCGATGGGAACGGCGTTTGCGAACCAGGTTCTGGAACTCCCTCAGAGCGCCTCAAGTTCGGCATCGAATCCCTCCGTCGCTGCTGCGACTCCACCGGTATCGCGGCATAGCTCAGCCGACCCTCTGCCGGCGGGACTAGGGAACATCGATGACTACGAGGCCCAAGACCCGTCCTTTCGGAACACGGCAGGTTCCAACCCTCCCGCGGGAAACGCGCCCACCGAACGAACAGCGAATCAGTCCACGTTGGCCAACGAAGTGGTAGTAGGCGCATTGGTGCTCGGGGTGCTGGCGATGGAAATTCACGCGGCCAATCGGCATCGATGAATGGCCGGGCGGGTATCCGTGTAAATTCTGCACCAAACCGGCAGTAGCTTTGACAATTCGGCGAAACGTTGCGACGAACTGAAATTGCTCGTTTCTTCGCCGTCTAATTCTCATGAGCTATGCCTTCGGCAGAAGACTTGCTCATTGGAATACCAGATCGTTTTTCGGTTAGGGAGATGGTTTATGATGCCCACCAGTCGATTCGCCACCTATGCTTCTTTTTTGGCCTATGGCGCGGTGCTGGCTTGGGTAGTTATGGCGCTGCTTATTCGTCGCTAAGCGGCGCGCATCTGTGGCGACGGCGAGCGATAGTCGGCCCCGCCACACCCCTATACGTATCCTGCCAACGGGCCCTGAACGAACGCACCAAATGCATGATTTTTGAGTGGAGAGATTCTAGGAGCAGAAAGCTCTCCAATGGAGACCCTTGTGGCATGCGGTCTTTGTGGTTTATTCCGATGCATGGCGAACTCCGCGATACGTGTCGAAACCCGCAATGGCGTCCGGCATCTGATCCTCTGCCGCCCCGAGGCCTACAACACCATCACCCCGCAGCTGCGCGATGAGCTCAGCGCCGCGATCGACGACGCCGATATCGATCACGACGTCCACGTCATCCTTCTGCGTGCGGAAGGTCCGGCCTTCTGCGGAGGGTACAACCTCGAATGGGGAACCGGGCTGCAGGTCGGCGAGCCGGCGCGCAAGCGCGTGTGGGACTCGGTCACCGACTACAACGCGATGTCGAAGTTCGTGAATGTCTACATGAAATTATGGTACGCGGCTAAGCCGACTATCGCGGCAGTCCACGGATGGTGCGTCGGCGGCGGCACCGACATGGTGCTCTGCACCGATATAATCATCGCAGCGGAAAATGCGTCATTTGGTTATCCCCCGTCGCGGGTGTGGGGCACGCCGACTACCGCGATGTGGGTGTACAGGATGGGATTGGAACGCGCGAAGCGCTACTTGCTTACCGGCGACGAGATCCCCGCCGTCGAGGCGGCGCGCGCCGGACTCATCCTCGAGACGGTGCCCGATGACACGCTGCAGGCTCACGCCATCGCGTTTGCGGAGCGGATGGCGCGCGTCCCCAGCAATCAACTCCAGATGTTGAAGATGCTGTGCAACCACACCGCCGAGAACATGGGGCTGGCGACCTCGCGCGCGCTCGGCACCCTCTTCGACGGGGTCGCGCGCCATACCCAGGAAGGGATCGACTTCATCGCTCGCGCGCAGCAGGCGGGTTTTCGACAGGCCGTGCGGGAGCGCGACGATCCGTTTGGCGACTACGGTTCGGGCCCGCGTTCGAAGAAGCGCAAGAAGCCCAACGGCGGTTAGTGGAGCATGCAGGAGATGTGGCAACGCCTGCTCGCGCCTGCGTGGAACGGTCGAAGCGTCGCCTGTGTGCGCCTCGCGGTCAGGGCTGATCTTTTTCACGCAAGGGATTCTGAAATTCGTCGACCCGCATATCGGCGTGATGCGTTTCGCGCGGATCGGCTTCCCGCTTCCCGATTTCACCGCCCATTTCGTCGGCACATTCGAGGCCGTTTGTGGGGCGCTAATCGTGGTTGGTCTGGTTACCCGGCTCGCGAGCGCTCCGCTACTGATTGTCATCTTGACTGCAATTGCCACGACCAAAATTCCGGAGCTCTTTCATCCCGGGCAAGGCTTCTGGTTTATGGTGAGCGATGCGCGAACCGATTTCGCGATGACAATGAGTCTGATCTTTCTACTAATCGTCGGCGCGGGAGGTCTGTCGTTCGACCTTTGGCTATTCTCGCGCAACGAGATTCCTCGCGATGTCGCGAGGAGATAGCGAGCGCGACTACTGCGCGGCGCCTTTGAGGCTGACGCCGTAGGGCATCAACGCATCGAAGCTGATGCCCTCGAATGCCGGCTCCGATGCGGCGAGCTGCATAAAAATCGCGTTCGCATCGCCGGTGCGCTCTTTGCCATCTATCGCGTGGCCGAGGCGCGCAATCGCCTCGATTCCGGTCAGCGCCTCGCCCGGTGGCGGGAATGCTTGCGAGAGGCGCTGTACGCGTCCTTTGAAGTTGGTGAAGCTGCCGTCGGTCTCTGGATAGGCGCCGATAGGCAGCACCTGATTCGCCATCTGCGCGGTCTCGCTCGCATCGGTATCAAGGACGACCAGGTAGTCGAGCGCGCTGAAATCCCGGATGAACTCGGTCTCGCCCATCATGCCGAGCAGATCGGTGCGCATCAGGATCAGCATCTTAAGTTCGCCCGCGGCGACCGCTTTTCCGAAATCGCCGAAATTGGCGGGCGGAATTGCCATCGCTTCGAGTCCGCGGGTGTTGGGGTTCTTGTTGGCGCGAATCAGAAAGTCGTCGTCGCCGCTCATCCCCGGCGGCGTGTAGCTGACCATCGCGAGGCGATCGGAGCCGATGGTATCAAGCATCAGGCGCTTGAGCGCGAAGGCCTCCTCGTTGGTTGCTTGCGCGCCGATCATCGCGCCGATCGAGCGCGGACCGAAGCTCTTTTTGAAGTTGCCGATCTGCGACGCCATTCGCCGCACCGCGACGCCCCATTCCTCCGGCACCAGGTGCTCGCCCTGCTGCACCAATGGTGCGGTCAGCCGCGTTTCGTTCTGCAGGGTGGTGAAATGATGACGCCCCTCATCGCACATCCAGTAGGAATTCACCTCCGGATTGTAGCGAGGTTTGTAGCGATAGATGCGCGCGCGCTGATGATGAATGTCGATGGCGCATCCACGCTCGCATCCGCCGCATACTGAAGTCGCGCGATGCAGGTACCACACGCGCATCCGAAAGCGGAAATCCTTTTCCGTCAGCGCGCCGACCGGGCAGATGTCGATGACGTTGCCGGCGTATTTGTTGTTGACCGGATGGCCCGGGTAGATGTCGATCTCGTTATGGTCACCGCGCTCGAAAATCGCCAGCTCGCTCGTATGCGTAACCTCGTCGAAAAAGCGCGTGCAGCGCGCGCAGAGCACGCAGCGCTCCTGGTCGAGCATCACATCGGAGCCAATCGGAATCGCCTTGCCCTTGCGGACCTTTTTTTCGAGCGGAAAGCGCGAAGGCTGCTGATCGTACTGCATGTAGTAATCTTGCAGCTTGCACTCGCCCGCCTGATCGCACACCGGGCAATCGATCGGATGGTTGATGAGCAGGAATTCCAGCACCGCTTTTTGCGCCGTTTTGGTCTTCGCGCTCTGGGTGTGGACGACCATGCCCTCGGCAACTTTGGTGTTGCACGCGATTTGAAGCTTGGGCGCCTTCTCGACCTCGACCAGGCACATCCGGCAGTTGCCGACGATGGTCAGCCCCGGATGATAGCAGTAGTGCGGGATGTCGACCCCGATATGCTCGGCGGCCTGGATCAAGTTGAGCCCGTCGGCTACTTCGATTTCCTTGCCGTCGATGGTGAGCTTCGGCATCTACTTTTTCCTGATTAGTTAAGCTGCGATGGCGAACTTGCCGCCGTTGCGCTCGCGAAATGGGCATCGGCCGAGCCGCACGTGATCCTCGAACTCGCTGCGATACTTCGGCACGAAGCTCTTTACCGGCATCGAGAGGCTGTCGGCCAGCACGCAGATGGTGTTGCCTTCCATGTTGCTGGAAATATCGATGAGCAACTGCAAGTCTTCCATCTTGCCGCGGCCTTCTTCGAGGTCGGTCAGCAGCTTCTCGATCCAGCCACAGCCTTCGCGGCACGGCGTGCACTGTCCGCACGATTCATGATGATAAAAGTGCGCGACGGTCTTCAGCACATCGACCATGCAGGTGTCCTCGTTCATCACCATCACGCCCGCGGTGCCCATCAGCGATCCGGCTGCGCGCACCGAATCGAAATCCATGTTCACCTTCAATGCTTCTTCGGCGGTGAAAACCGGGAACGATGATCCGCCCGGAATCACGCCCTTGAGCTGCTTGTCGCCGAGGATGCCGCCGCCGACGCCATAGATAAGGTCCTTGAGCGGGAAACCCATCGGCAATTCATACAGGCCGGGCAGTTTGACGTGACCCGAGAGGCAAAACAGTTTCGGGCCTGGGCTCTTCTCAGGACCGATGCTCTTATACCAATCGGCGCCGCGATTGATGATATGCGGAATGTTCGAAAGCGTCTCGACGTTGTTAACGACGGTCGGCGACATGAACGCGCCCTGGATCGCGGGAAACGGCGGCCGGTTGCGAGGATACGCGCGCTTGCCCTCGAGCGATTCGAGCAGTCCGGTTTCCTCGCCACAGATGTATGCGCCCGCTCCTCGATGGGTCCAGATTTCCACATCGAAGCCCGAGCCCATGATGTTCTTTCCGACCAGCCCGGCCGCGCGCGCTTCGGCAATGGCAGCATCGAGGATGCGCTTCTGGACCGTGAACTCGCCGCGCAGGTACACGAAGCAGGTATGCGATCCGACCGCGCGGCAGCAAATCAGGATGCCTTCGATGATGCCGTGCGGATCATTTTCGAGCTGATAGCGATTGGCGAAGGTGCCGGGCTCGCTCTCATCGGCATTGCAACATACGTAGACCGGCTTCTTCGGCTCCTTCGGAATGAAGCTCCATTTGGTGCCGGTCGGGAACGCCGCGCCGCCGCGTCCGCGCAAGTTGGAATTTTTGACCTCGTTGATCATCTGCTCGGGCGTCAGTTCGAAGAGCGCCTTGCGCAGCGCTTCGTAACCGCCATGCGCGCGATAGACCTCGAGCTTGCGGAGATCCGGGATGTCCAGCCAGCGAGTGAGAATTCTTTCCATTGTATGTCGGAGTGTTAGCGAACCGGAACGTCGTGCTTGGTGTCGAGCGCCATCAATTTTTGCTTCTGTCCCTGGATCTTCCGCTGCAGCGCCATCAGCGCGTCGAGCACCGATTCCGGGCGCGGCGGGCATCCGGGAACATAGACATCGACCGGCACGATACGATCGATGCCGGGCAGCGTCGCATAGTTATCATAGAAGCCGCCGGTGGATGCGCACGCGCCGAACGCCATCACCCATTTCGGCTCGGCCATCTGATCGAAGACGCGCCGCAGGATGGGTCCCTGGCGCACCGTCACAGTTCCGATGACCATCAGCAGATCGGCCTGGCGCGGAGTGAAACGTGGAAGCAGCGCGCCGAAGCGATCGATGTCGTAGGGCGTCATCGAGAGCGACATATATTCCATCGCGCAGCATGCGGTCGCGAACGGATAGGGAAAAATCGAGAACTTGCGCGCCCATCCGATCGCCTTGTCGAGCCGGGTCAGGACGGCGGTATCGCCGAGCAGGATTTCATCGCCGCCCTGCGCGAGCCCCTCGGTCTGCTTGTTCTCAGCCATTGATGATGTGCCTCGTGGTTGCAGTTCCTAAGGTATCAACCGCCTCGGGATGGGGTCAACAATTCCTAATGAACGCGAGGTTGCCAATGAAGCGCCGCTTCCCCCCGCGTCATCAGTAGAGACCGGGAATCAGGCGTGAAGAGCGGGCGCAATATGCATCGTATTCGGCGCCGAACTGGGATCGCAGCATTGCCTCTTCGGCATCAATGCGGGCGATAAGCGGCAGGACCAGAACCGCTGTCAAAAACATTCCGACTAGGGAACGAAATGCGAGCCTCCATCCGAGCACGGTAATGAGCATTCCAAGATAGCTGGGATTGCGGATGGCACTATAGATGCCGGTGGTGACGAGTGCGTGACCCTTTTGAATTGCTACCAGGCCGCTGAATCGCCTTCCCAAAACAAACACCGGCCACAATCGCAGCACGCAGCCGACCGTGAACAACAGGACGCCAACCCATCGCGTGGCTTCGCCGTCAATGGTCAGCAAGTTCATGCGATCGGTGTAGGGCGGCAGATAGGAGATCATCAGCAGGATCGCGCCAAAGGCCGCGAGAACCCAGCGATTGCCGCGATCCTCGCGCTCGCCCGAGCTCAGATTTCCTTCGCTGAATAGCGAGACGATCAGCATCACGAGACCGACGATCGCAAGGGCGATTAGCGCGTCATGGGCGAAGAAGAACGCAAGCCCGCCCAACCCGAGGATAGCGACTCCGACCTGAACGCCGACCGCGACGAAGATGAGTACGTTTTGCACCAGCCGCGACATCGCAAAACTTCCGAATTTTCCAACTAGCAGGCCATCGATAGATCGCCGCAATCTAATCTACGGCTATCGAGAGATGATCCGACGTTTTTCATATCGCTCATCCCACCCGCAATACTGCGGCGCCGCGGATGCGATCGTGCTTCAATTCAATGAGCGCTTCGGTCGCCTGCTCGAGGCCAAAGAATTGTGTGTGCGTGTGAATCGGAATCTCGCCCGCAATCTGCATGAACTCCTCGCCATCGCGGCGCGTGTTGGCGGTGACGCTGCGAATCTCGCGCTCCTCGAACAGATGCTTCTCATAGTTCGAGTGAAGGCACATCGGTGAGATAGATGCCCGCAATCGAAAGCACCCCGCCGCGATCGAGCGCCTCCATGCACGAAGGAACGAGGTTGCCCGCGGGCGCGAACAGAATCGCGGCATCGAGTTTTTTCGGCGGGCGATCCTCGGCGCGCCCGACCCAATCCGCACCCATGCTCTCGGCCAGCGCGCGATGCGTGCCACCGCGAGTCATCACGTAAACCTTGCATCCCCAATGCTTCAACACCTGCATCGATAGATGCGCCGAACCGCCGAAGCCGTAGAGACCCACCGTCATGCCGCGCTCGATGGCGGCGCGCTTGATGGCGCGATACCCGATGATGCCCGCGCAGAGCAGCGGCGCCGCTTCCTCATCGCCGAGCGCGTCGGGAATGCGATACGCGAAGTCCTCGCGCACCGTGGCGAATTCGCCGTAGCCGCCGTCGTGATCGTAGCCGGTGAATTTCGCATTGGGGCAGAGATTCTCGCGCCCGCGTTTGCAATAGACACAGATGCCGCAAGTCTCGCGCAGCCATGCGATGCCGACCCGCTCGCCGACGCGATAGCGTTTGCATCCGGCGCCGAGGCGCGCGACGACGCCCACCACTTCGTGACCAGGGATGACGTGCTCGCGATGCATTGGCAGGTCGCCCTCGGAGACGTGGAGGTCGGTTCTACATACCCCGCAGGTCTTCACGCGCACGAGGATTTCGCCCTCGGCGGGTTCAGGTGGCGCGATATCGGCGAGCGCGAGCGGATGCTCCTCGATGGGGCCGGGGATGTTTACCGTCATCGCTTTCATGTGGCGATTCTAGTCTCATTTGCGAGCCAGACTTCAGCCTCGCCGATCGGCTGCAGCAGGACGCAAAATCAATCGCAGGTGAAAGTCTATGCTCGCGATGAAGGCATTCAGGAGGCCGGGGCGGCTGAGGTTCGCCGATCGTGTCGCGGAGGAAATTTTGCGCCGGCAGCTTAGCCTGCTTCGCGATGTCGTGGCTGCCGTTGGGAAAGTACGCGGTCTCGACGTGCGCGCCGCGCGCCCGCAACTCATCCGCAAGCTTGGTTGCCTGCCGCAACGGGCTGCGCTGATCATTCTCGCCATGCATGATGAGCACGTTGCAATCGAGCTTACTCGGCAGATTTTCGATGACGCTGCGCTCCTTCAGGACCCGCTTGCTGGGCCATACTTCATGTAGCATCTTCAGCTTGGTGCGCAGCGGCGCTTCGGGCCACAACTTTACCATGTCGTATGCGCCCGATTGCAGAATGAGGCTCTTGGGGCGCTTGTCGTAATCCATCAGAAGGCCGGCGGCCACTGCGCCATCGGCCACGCCCCACACCGCCATCCGATTCGGATCGACGTCATCGCGCGCGGCGAGCAGATCGAGTGCATGCCGCGCGGCCTCGACTGCCTGTGGCCCCACGAGGCGACTCGGCCCCGAGGATTTGCCATAGCCGGGGATACTGACGCACGCGACCTGGATTCCGAGGATGGTCGCGAGGTCGCCATTTTTCTTCACGCATTGATGCGCGTCGCCCTCGTCGCCGTTGAGGACCAGCACGGCGGGCAGCTTGCCGGCCTCGGGACTTTTAACCACGTAGCCTTCGATTTGATAATGATTCGGGCCCAGCGCGATTTCGAAGTTGAACGGCTGCACGACCGAGCGCTTCGGCGGCGGTTTCGCCAGCGCAGTTCGGGGAACGCTCGGAACGTCCGATGGATTTGGCTTCTTGCGGCAACCCGGCAGCGTAATCGCGAGCGCAATGGTGCACATCAGAATCACGCCCCACAAATTGCGCCTCATTCGCGTCAATCTAGGTTACCCGGCCAGTTCGGTAAAGCACTTGGGTCGAATCATCTCTTAATAATCGCGATGTTGAATCGGCGGGACCTTTCGCAAATACTGTTTGGTTCAAAGATTCGCCAAGTTGGCACCATGAGCACCCCTGCATCCTCAGTGATCGATTTCGAAAAAAATGGCGGCGTGATTCCGGTCGTTACCGTCAATCATGCCAACGGCCGCGTGCTGATGCTCGCCTACATGAATCGCGAGGCCTTCGAGGAAACCGTCGCCACCGGCCGCGCGTGCTACTACTCGCGCTCGCGCAAGAAGCTGTGGCGCAAGGGCGAAGAGTCGGGGAATTTCCAAGTCGTGCGTGAAATCCGTCTCGATTGCGATGAAGACACGGTCCTCATCTCGGTCGAGCAGCGTGGCGACGGCGCCGCCTGCCACGTCGGCTACGAATCGGATTTTTTTCGGATGTGGAAAGACGGCGAATGGCAGACCGTCGACACTCGCCTCGTCGATCCGGCGAAGTACGGCCCCAACTACGGTCACCCTCCCAAGGACGCCAAGGACACGAAGAAGGCCGCGAGCTAAAATGGCATCGGCAGAAAAAATCCTCCGCTTCGGCATCCCCAAGGGCAGCCTCGAGCAGCAGACCATCGAGCTGATGCGCAAATCCGGATGGCGCATCTCGGTTGATAGCCGCTCTTATATCCCAAGCGTCGATGATGCCGCGCTCAGCCTGCGCGTGATGCGCCCGCAAGAGATGCCGCGCTACATCGCCGACGGCCACCTCGACGCCGCCATTACGGGCAGCGACTGGGTGATGGAAAATGACGTCGACCTGGTGCAAGTCGAAAGCTTCATCTACGCGAAAGTTTCGATGAAGCCGACGCGATGGGTGCTCGTCGTTCCGGAAGCCTCGTCAATCAAGCGGCTGGAAGATCTGGAAGGGAAGCTGGTTGCCACCGAGATGGTCGGCTTCACCAAGCGGGTTTTCGCCGAGCGCAAAGTCAACGTGAATGTTGAATTTTCATGGGGCGCCACCGAGGCCAAGGCTGCGGATGGTCTCGTTGATGCGATCGTCGATGTGACCGAAACCGGATCGTCGTTGCGCGCCAACAAGTTGCGTATTGTCGAGGAACTGCTGACTTCGACACCGGTACTGGTCGCGAATCAGGCGTCTTGGAAAGACGAATGGAAGCAGGCCAAGATCAAGCAGATCGCGGTGCTGATGCGCGCGGCCCTCGATGCTGACGCGCGGGTCGGCCTCAAGCTCAACGTCGCGAAGAAGAATCTCGACAAGGTGATCGATCTGCTGCCCTCGATCACTGCGCCGACCATCTCGCATCTCTATGCCTCGCCCAACCTGAAAGGAGTTGATTGGGTCGCGGTCGAGACGGTGATCGAGGAGCATAAGGTGCGCGAGCTGTTTCCGAAGCTGCTGGAAGCGGGCGCCGTCGGCATCGTCGAGTATCCGCTGAACAAGATTATTTAGAGAAGTTTCAAAAACTCCTCGCGCGTCAGGCCGGCTTGCCGAATGATCGAATTCAGCGTTCCGGGCGGAATGTCGATCGAGTGGTACGGTATGGTAACCCGCAGATGTTTATCACGGTGCTTCATCTGCACATGACGCCGGCGGTGTGATGGATGTAGAACCCAGCTCGCTGAAGGGCCCGAACGACTCGCTTTGGCTTCAGTACAGGTAGCGCGGGACTCATCTATTGGAGCGTCACTACCAATTCCTCTTTGGAGAGCTTTCCGCGTGGGGACTTTTCCAGGGGCAATAGCGCTCCGTCTCTTGATCAAACCCTCCAAGTGGCACCGTAGGGCGTCGGCAGCCATTCGGCGTGCTTCTTCGAGCGTGCGCCCAAAAGTCACGATTTCGGGAATGCCTGGGAACACGACGTTATAGGTACCGTCCAATTGCGGTTCGAAGTAGACCGTATATCGATGCTCACGGCCATTGCGTGTTTTCGCGGCGACTTTCGAGCGTGCCATAACGACCAAGAATATACGCGTTTTCGCGAGGCCTGCCACGTCAGCCACAGTGTTGCGGCGAGCGGTACGCAGCGCTGGCGTTACGATCCGATGCGTGCCTCGATAAGGAGGTCGTTCCCGATCTGCCAGACCTCCATGTCATTGATTGTGATGGAATCCTTCATCTTCAGGATGCCGAGGCCTTCGATCGCGGAGAGACCGCCGCCAAGGAGTTTCGGCGCGATGAACATCGCAACGCGATCCACCACCTTCTGTCGCAATGCCGAGGCTGCCAGATGCGCGCCGCCCTCGAGCATTACACGATTCCATCCGCGCTGGCCAAATTCGTGAAGGAGCGGCGCGAGCGCGATTTCCTTCCCGACCGTCCTTATCGCGAGGATTTCGGTTTTGTCGGAGCCGTATCGCGCGTGCGCCTTTTTGTAGTTCGCAGGAGTCGTCACCAGGATCGTCGAGGCGCTCGAGCGCTGGGTGAACACGCGCGCGCGAGGATCGCTGCGCAGTTTCGCATCAATGATGACTCGATACGGATCGCGTCCGCCTTCATCGCGGCAGGTCAGGCGCGGATTGTCAGCGACGACGGTGCCCGCACCGACCATGACCGCATCGCTATAGCGACGCCATCGATGGACCAGGGCGCGTGATTCCTCGCCGCTGATCCATTGCGAGTCGCCACTGGAAGTCGCGATGCGTCCGTCGAGCGTCATTGCAAGCTTGAGGGTGACCATCGGGCGGCCCTTCTCGACACGAGTGAAGAAGCCCTCGTTGATGCGCCGGCATTCGTCCTCCTCGACGCCGACCGTCACCTCGATACCGGCCTTCTTCAGGATGGCGATGCCTTTGCCGCGCACCTTGGGGAACGGATCGCCGCATCCGATGACGACGCGCTTGATGCCCGCCTCGACCAGCGCATTCGCGCATGGTGGCGTCTGGCCATAGTGCGCGCAGGGCTCGAGCGACACGTAGGCGGTCGCGCCGCGCGCCCGTGCGCCGGCTTTCGCGAGCGCGACCGTTTCGGCATGCGGACGGCCTCCGGTGGCGGTTGCGGCGCGGGCGATGATTTTGCCGCCCGCGACGATGACGCAGCCGACGGCGGGGTTAGGTGAGGTGAATCCGAGCGCGGATTCCGCCAGCTCGATGGCTTCTTCCATCAGGCGCGCGTCACGTTCGAGGTCCGGGCGGGAGGTGGTCATAACTTAGACCGGATCTCCGCACGGCTGCCGTGGCCAAGGACCTACGGCAAGCAATGCTCTGCTCCGCGTCCCTTCTCTCGCTCTTTTCTGCGAGAGAAGGGACAGGATAGAAAGTCGCTTTCGTGAAGGTCCTTCGCCACGGCTAGGTTCGTTCCAAGAGGAGTGCATCATTCCTTCGAGGGCTTGAGGTCGTAGGCCGGCGCCGCTTCGCCCTTTTTGTCGCGCGAGCGCGAGGACCCGGGCGTCGTCTTGCGCAGCCGAATCAAATCCTCCAGCTCATGCATGAACTCATCGATGTCTTTGAATGATCGATAGACCGACGCGAAGCGCACATATGCCACCTGATCGATCTCATGTAGCTCGCTCATCAGCGCGCTCCCGATGAAGGTGCTGGCGACCTCGCGCTCGCCGCGCTCCAGCGTCGAGGACTCGACGCGATCGGCGATCTGCTCGATGGTTTCCATCGAGACCGGGCGCTTCTCGCAGGCACGCTTGATGCCCGCGATGATCTTCGCGCGGTCGAACGGTTCCCGGCGCCCGTCTTTCTTCACCACCATCGGCGCGGCTTCCTCGACGCGCTCGTAGGTGGTGAAGCGCTTCTTGCACGCGGAGCAGACGCGGCGCCTGCGGATGGTCGCGCCGTCGCCCGACATGCGGGAATCGACGACGCGGTTACCCTTATGACGGCAGAACGGACACCGCATGATTAGAACCTGACGCAGCCCGCTTCATCTTCCATCCCCATCCCCTCAGCCTGCGAAGTCTGGATGACGGCGGCCTGCCGCCATCCAATATATTGCGGTATTTCGAAGTGCGGAATCGCGGCGGATCAGCTCTTGTGGGCCTGGATGTATCCCACCACGTCTTTGACGGTACGGATTTTCTCGGCGTCTTCGTCGGAGATTTCGATGTTGAATTCTTCTTCGAGCGCCATCACCAGTTCGACGATGTCGAGCGAGTCGGCGCCGAGGTCTTCGATGAACGAGGACTCGGGTTTGACTTCGTCGGCGGCGACGCCGAGCTGTTCGGCGATTTTCTCGCGCACTTTTTCTTCGATGTTATCAGCCATCGGGATTGCGATTCCTCCTCGGCGACTCAATGCAGCGCCGGACAATTCAAAGCTAGGTCGATTGGGGGAGCATATGGGCTTGATGCGAGATAGGCAAGTTTCGCGGCGCGGCGATCATCGCCGTTGAGACGATCGATCAGCTTTTCGATTGCGCGAGAACTTCGCCGATCGCTTTCAGCGACGCCAGGTCCTCGAGCGGGCGCACCCGGATGTTCTTGTTGATGCGGCGCATCAGGCCCATCAGAACTTTGCCGCATCCGAATTCGATCGCGTCGGTCACGCCGAGCTTGCCGAGCTGTTCCATCGATTCGATCCATCGCACCGGCGCAGTGATCTGCTCGATGAGAAGATCGGCGACCTTCGCGGGGTCGCTGTTGGGCGCGGCTGTGACGTTGGCGATGACGGGGAACCTCAGCGGCGAAATCTTAAGACCGCGTATGATCGGGGTCATGCCATCCTGCGCGGACTTCATCAGGGGGCAATGAAACGGCGCGCTCACTTTGAGTTCCACCGACATCGTCGCACCGCGCTCCTTGGCGATATCGATGGCGCGCCGCACCGCCTCGGCATTTCCGGCGATGGCGATTTGACCGGGAGCATTGAGGTTCGCGGGCACGGCGATCTGGCCGCCTTCGGAAACCGTCGCGCAAATTTCCCTGACAGCATCCAGTTCGAGGCCAATAAGCGCGGCCATCGCACCCTGCCCGGGAGGACACGCTTCCTGCATCAGGCGACCACGCTCGCGAACGGCGCGGACCGCATCGGGAAAGCTTAGAGCATTAGCTGCCACTAATGCGCTATATTCGCCTAAACTATGTCCAGCGGTGACTACTGGCGTTATTTGAAATTCAGACTCGAAAACACGCATAGCGGCGATGGCCGCTGTCACCATGGCGGGCTGGGTGTTAGTGGTCAGCCGGAGGTCGTCCTCAGGGCCCTCGAAACATAGCTTCGAGAGCGAGAATCCGAGGGCCTGGTCCGCCTCGTTAAAGGTGTCGCGAGCGACCGGGAAGTTCTGCGCGAGTTCGGCGCCCATACCCACGCGTTGGGCGCCCTGGCCTGGAAAGAGGAAGGCAAGTTTCATGGATTCTCTAGGGATTTCGGACCTTTAATGGGTTTGTTTTAGCGATTTTCAGAATTCGAAGCGGTGCCATTCGAGGTCCTTCGCCGGGCCTCACGCACTTCTCGGCGATCCCGAGAAGTGGGTTTGTTTTTGCGTTTTGTTATTTGGCATCTTGCCATTCGAGGTCCTTCGCGCAGCGCTCAGGACCACCGCTCACGTTGTTCGCGGTGGCTTTGTTTCGTCAATTTCGGCACTCGAAGTGGCTTTGTTTTCGCCATTTTGAAGATGAAGTTCGCCGGTGGATTTCGCACCGTTAAGCGGTGTCGTATGCGGTTCGATGACGGGAACCGCAGGAGGCGGGTCGACCTTGATGGTCTCCTTGCGCGCATGCTCCGCGGGTTCCTTCCTGGTCCGGTCCTCCTTGACGCGATCCTCGCGCGGCACAATGTCATCATGCGCGACCGCACCGACCGGCACAGTGGAGGCCCCGGCGTTAATGCGCCGCTCGCGCTCCTCAGCTTCCTTGGAACGCGACAGGCGATCGCGCATTTTCGCGAAAATTCCGCGAATCCCTTTGCCCTGAGGCTTGGCGCCCAGCGCCTCCTCGTTCCTCGCGAGGATCTCGATGATCTCGGTATTAACCTGATGAACCAGCGCTTCGTTCGACGCTGCTCGGATCGCATTGCGAATCGCCCGCGCATTGGAAGAGCCGTGCGCGATGATCGCGACTCCATTGACGCCGAGCAGAGGCGCACCGCCTACTTCGTGCGGATCGAGGGTTTCGCGCATCGTGCCGAGCGCCTTGCGTATAAGGAGGTATGCCGCTCGGCCGCGCCAGCTCGCGGTAAACATTTCGCGCAGTAAGCCGAGCAGGAACGCCGAAAGCCCTTCCATCGTCTTGAGCGCGACGTTGCCAGTGAAGCCGTCGGTGACAACGACATCCACCTTGCCGCGATTGATGTCCCGGCCTTCGACATAGCCGACATAGTTTACGTCCGACGCCATCTGATGGAGCATCGCGGCGGCGCCGCGCGTCACGTCGGTGCCCTTCGAGGCTTCCTCGCCATTAGAAAGGATGCCGACGCGCGGACGCGCGATGTTCCGCACCCGGCGCGAATAGACGCTGCCCATCACGGCGAACTGCGTCAGGTGAATCGGCTTGACGTCGGTATTGGCGCCCGCATCGATCAAAAGCGTCAGCCCGCCGGTCGCGGGAATCAGCGATGCGATGGCGGGACGGTCGACATGCGCGAGATTGCCGAGGATCGCCATCGCCGCAGCCATCATCGCGCCGGAGTTGCCCGCGCTGACGAAGCCGTGGACGTCGCCGCGCTTGACCATCTCCATCCCGAGATGAATCGACGAATGCGGCTTGGTGAGGACGGACTCGAGCGGCGAGTCATCCATCGCGACTACTTCCGGCGCATGCTCGACTCGAATCGCAAGGCCGGTGGTATCGTGCGCGGCGAGCTCGGTCTCGACGATATCCTTGAGACCGACCAGGACGACCTCGATGGCGAAATCACGCGCCGCCGCGACCGCTCCTTCAACGGCAGCCTTGGGGGCAAGATCGCCCCCCATCGCGTCGAGCGCGATTCTCAAAGATGTACTCCCGCGACTCTACTCGGTCGCTTCGGCGAGTTGGCGTCCGCGATAGGTACCGCAATGGCGGCATACGCGATGGGGGAGGACCGGCTCGCCGCATTGCGCGCAATTGGAAGGATTGAGAGGCTTTAAAGCATCATGCGCGCGGCGCATGTTCTTCTTCGAATGTGAGGTACGACGTTTTGGTGCTTGCATCTAAATAATCCCGGTTAAATTTAGCTTCTATTTGTATGTCAATTAAGACGAGCGGCCAACCTTAAGGTTGCGCAATGCTGCCAGTCCTGGATGTCCGATGTCGAGGCTACATCCGCATTGAGTATGATTCAGGTTCACCCCGCACTTTGGGCATAGCCCGCGACAATCCTCGCGACACAGCGGACGCGTCGGCAGCGAAAGCAGGAACTGCTCGCGAATTAAAGGCGAAAGATCGATCTGATCGCCATCATAAAGCGAAAATTCCAAGTCCTCGTCGCGAAGATCCTTGTCATCGTCGAAGCCGATAGCCTTCGGCGCCAGCACAAAACGGAAGTCGCGATCGCTCGGCGCCGCGAACTCCTCGGCACATCGCGCGCAGATGGCCGTAGTCGATGCGTGCAGGCCGCCCTCGAAGAAGAGTTCAGTACCGGCGCGATAATAAGAAACATTCACGCCGATAGGCTCCTGGACCCGGAACTCTGTGAGCGGTCCTTTTTCGAGGAGGCGGTTAGTTTCGTCCGCCGGCTCGGCGAAGGAGATCTCCTTCGCTTCGGCGGTTATGTCGTCGATCCGAAGCTTCACTGGGATTCACCCTCCGTGGCGCCACCGCCGGTGATGTTAGCATAGTTCGAGCGACGGTGAACCCGGCATCTCGTGCGGGGTGACGGCGTGGGCGTTTATCGGCGCGCATTTACGCGCCTGAATCACCCGATTATGGGCTTAACGCTCCTGGAATTCTCCGCGGTTTATATCTTACGAGGACAGCTTAGTGGGTTTGTTTCCGCATTCGGCATCATCTTCGCGCGCGTCCAAGCCGGAGCGGGAGCTCAGCTCTGGATTCCGCGTCCCTGCCCAATCTTCCGGCGACGTGCTTGCACGTTCTTGACGCGGCTGACTCGCACACGACCGGATGTCATCATTTTCCGCAACCAAGAGGACTGAATGACGGAGCGTTCGCGAGAAATAAATTTGTGCATTGTCGTGGATCCGGGAGTACGGAAAGTTACTGGAACAAGTCGCGGCGCGCTTGCCGGTTTGGATCGTGGACACGCCGACCAATCGCACCGTATTCGAGCGCATTTGGCGCAGAAGCCCGCGAGGGCAATCCGTTAGCCCTCTGCGGCGGAAAGTATCACCTCATTCGAGGTTGCTGATTTTCGAGAGCGGGAAATGAATCTGCTGGAGATACTTCCGGACATCGAAGAGCACTACGGCCAGAGTGACCGAGAATATGAGGCGCTCCGAACCGATCCGGCCCATCTTTATGCGCATCTTTCAAACGGTTTTGGCATCGATGTAATCGGGCTCACGATTCCCAGCTTTTTAGAGTCGCGGCTCAGGGATTTTGGATGCGGAGAATTCGTGAAAACGGCGAGTGGCTTTCAGGCTGGGGTAGTCAGGAAGTACCTGGCTCCAGTCCATTAGCCTTTTCGCGGCTCGGGGAGATTTTGCAAATTGGCGTGAGAACTCCGGCCGGAAAATCCACAATCCCAGAGCTGAGGTCCCGCTCCGGCCCGTCACAGTTCGTGCTCGCCGCCATCGCATGAACTGCGCCGGTCCACCTCGCCCAATCATACGACCGAGGGCAGCTACCCACGGCTTCGATACCCTCAACGACCAGACTCAATCGGCGTTGCCCGTGGTCATTGGCGAGCGCTATCATCGACACATCTACAAGTGGCGATGACAACCCAGCGCATAGAAATCGATCCCGCGATTATGACAGGCAAGCCGGTGATCAAGGGTACTCGGATCACCGTCGAGTTAATCCTGCAAAGGCTCGCCGAGGGTGCCACCGAAGCAGAGCTCCTCGAGGACTATCCGCATCTCGAAATCGAAGACGTTCGCGCCGCAATTGCGTATGGAGCCGCGAGCGTTGCTCACGAGGAAGTGATTTTTCTCGACGTCTCACCAGCGACAACGAAATCCTGAATCGTGAAGCTTTTGGCCGACGAAAGCTGTGCCGGTCCGGTTATACGGGCGCTGCGCGCAGCGGGCCATGATCTGGTAGCGATTGCCGAAGTTCAAGCTGGCGCGCGCGATGAGGTGGTGATCGAACGTGCCGTGAATGAGGATCGTGTCGTGATTACCGAGGACCGCGACTTTGGCGAGCTCGTGTTTGCGCGCGGACATTCTTCGACGGGAGTGTTGTTCGTGAAATTTCATCGAAAAGCTCGTTCGATCAAGCCGGCATCGGTGGCGGAGGCCGTCGCGAAGTTAGGCATTCGGCTTCAAGCGAGCTTCACGGTCGTCGAGCCCGCTCGAGTACGGGTCCGCAGGCGGCCATAGGAATGTCCGGCAGCGTGGCCACCGTTCAGCAGAACCATCTGGCGCTATTCCCTGCTCTCGGAATTCTCCGAAGTTCTACATATAATCGCGGGGTTCGATTCCATTAAAATCCCTCGCGGGATGGGGCAGACAGATTAAGGCATACGAATGAACATTCATGAGTTCCAGGCGAAACAGGTTCTAGGCCGCTTCGGCGCGCCCGTCCCAAAAGGGCAGGGCGTCTCGACTATCGAGGAAGCTTCCGAGGCATTCACCGCTCTCAACCAGCCACGCGCGGTGATCAAAGTCCAAATCCATGCCGGCGGACGCGGCAAGGCTGGCGGCGTCAAGGTGGTCTCGAGCGCCGCGGAAGCGGGCGCATTCGCGAGCAAATGGCTCGGCAACAAAATCGTGACGCATCAGACCGGCCCCGAGGGGCGCATCGTGCGGCGCATGTATGTCGAGGAGGCCAGCGAAGTCGCACGCGAGCTGTACCTGGGCCTCGTGGTCGATCGAAAGGCGCAGTCGGTCGCCGTCATCGCCAGCACCGAAGGCGGGATGGAAATCGAGGAGGTCGCGGCGAAGACTCCCGATCGCATCATGACCGAGCCGATCGATCCGTTGCTTGGCGTGTCGGCGTTTCTGGGGCGCAAGATCGCATTCGGCCTCGGGCTGAAGGACAAGCAGGTCGGCCAGTTCGTGACGTTGCTGACGGCGCTGTACAAGGCTTTCATCGAGACCGATGCGTCTCTGATCGAAATCAATCCTTTGGTCGTTACGAAAGACGGCCGCGTCATCTGCCTCGACGCGAAAATGTCTTTCGACGACAACGGACTATTTCGCCATCCGGAGATCCGCGAGCTGCGCGATCCTAATGAAGAAGATCCCGCGGAGACCGAGGCCGCGAAGTTCGACCTCAGCTATGTGCATCTCGACGGCAACATTGGATGCATGGTGAATGGCGCCGGGCTCGCGATGGCCACTATGGATATCGTCAAGCATTACGGCGCGGAGCCGGCCAACTTCCTCGATGTCGGCGGCGGCGCGAGCACCGAAAAGGTCGCGGCGGCGTTTCGCATCATCCTCTCGGATAAGCGCGTCAAAGGCGTCCTCATCAACATCTTCGGCGGCATCATGCGATGCGACGTGCTCGCGCAGGGCGTCGTCGAAGCGGCCAGGCAGGTAAACCTCAGCGTACCACTGGTAGTCAGGATGGAAGGCACCAACGTGGTCGAAGGGAAAAAGATTCTCGCGGAATCGGGAATCAAGGTTATCGGAGCCACTGATCTCGCCGATGCGGCGCGCAAAGTGACCGAGGCGATCGGAGTCAAGGCAGCACAATGAGCATTCTCGTCGATAAGAACACCAGGGTCGTCACGCAGGGCATTACCGGCGCGACTGGCCAGATTCATACGCGCGCGTGCAAGGAATACGGCACCCAGATGGTCGCGGGCGTGGTGCCCGGCAAGGGCGGCACCACCTTCGAGGGCATTCCGATTTTCGATACCGTCGAGCAGGCGCGAAAAGCTACCGGATGTAATGCGAGCGTGAGCTACGTGCCACCGGCTTTCGCGGCGGATGGCATCCTCGAAGCAGTCGCGGCCGGCATCGAACTGGTCATCTGCATCACCGAGGGCGTGCCGGTCCTCGATATGGTGAAAGTGCGGCGCTACATGCAGGGCACCAAGAGCCGTCTTATCGGACCGAATTGCCCCGGCATCATCACGCCGGGCGAATGTAAAATCGGCATCATGCCCGGATACATCCACAAGCCGGGCGAGGTCGGCGTGGTGTCGCGCTCGGGCACCCTCACTTACGAGGCGGTCTTTCAGCTCACCAACCTCGGCATCGGGCAATCGTCATGCATCGGAATTGGCGGCGATCCGATCGTCGGCACCTCGCACATCGATTCGCTGCGCCTGTTCAATGAGGATCCGAAGACGCGCGCCATCGTCATGATCGGCGAGATCGGCGGCACCGCGGAAGAAGAAGCGGCGGAGTACGTGAAGCAAAACGTCAAGAAACCAGTGGTAGCATTTATCGCCGGGCAGACGGCGCCGAAGGGACGCCGGATGGGCCATGCGGGCGCCATCATCTCAGGTGGTCGAGGAACCGCGGCGGACAAGATCGCGGCGCTGAAAGCCGCGGGCATCACGGTTGCGATGAGCCCGGCCGAGATGGGCATCACGATGAAGAATCTTCTGGAGAAGCACTA
>CAWFBH010000020.1:0-262520 GCA_963814035.1 uncultured delta proteobacterium | reverse complement strand
ACTCGATGTCACCAAGCGCGCAACCCTAAAGCCTGCAATGGACGAAGTGGAGGCGCAGCTCGGACCCATCGATATTCTGGTAAACAATCCGGCATTTCGGTGAGCGCGGGACGCTCAAGCTCGAAGCCGAATCGTGGGATCGCGTCATCGAAACGAACCTGAATTCGGTGTTCTTGCTCTCGCAAATCGCCGCGCAATCGATGGTCAAGCGCAAGCGCAGCAAGGTCATAAACATCGCGAGCGAATATTCGCGCTTCGGCTCCGGCGCGGTGCCGTCATATTCGGCCGCGAAGGGCGGCGTGGTGCAGCTAACGAAATCGATGGCGATCGAGCTGGCGCGCTAAACGTCCAGGTCAACGCCCTGGTCCCCGGTTGGATCTGGACCGACATGACGATTGGGGTGAAGGGCACGCCGTTCTATGACGAAATCATCATGCGCACGCCGGCCGCCAGATTCGGCGAGCCTGAGGAAATGGCGGGCGCGGCAATCTTCCTCGCCTCGGAGGCCTCCAACTTCGTGACCGGCGAGGTGGTTTACGTCGACGGCGGCTTCGCCATCCGATAGCGCCGCGATTCCCCGCCGGCCATTGGATCGCCTAATATCGCGAATTACCATGGCCAGAAAGCGCTCCAACAGCCTCGATCACTCCCGAACCATTCGCATCGAGGCGAGCACGGTGCGCACTCCGCCCATATCGCGATGCCAGAATTGGGCCCGGTGCACGTGCTGGTGGTCGGCGAGGTCATCCTCGATCGCTACCTGCATGGCGACGTGTCGCGCATCTCGCCGGAGGCGCCGATTCCGATTTTGCGGGTGACGCGACGCGAAGAGAAGCCGGGCAACGCCGGTTTCGTAATGGCGAATTTGCGCGCGCTCGGCGCCGAAGTCAGCGCGGCCAGCGTCGTCGGCGGCGATCGTGACGGACAGTTGCTGCGCGACATTTTTGGCGGCCTCGGGATCGCCATGAGCGCGATGCTGTCCGACCCGGGACGTCCCACCACCGTCAAGGCGCGCCTGCTCGGTTCGGTGCAGAGCGCCAATCGCGCCGCGCAACAACTTCTTCGCGTCGATGAAGAGGACAGTCTGCCGCTGGCTCCCGCGCTCGAGCGCGAACTCATATTCGCGAACGAAGCGCGAGCTGCCCCGGGTTCATGGCGTGCTGATCTCGGACATCAACAAAGGCCTGCTGACGCCGAAGCTGCTGCGATCGATTATCGATGGCGCGCGCAAAAGAAAAATTCCGGTCATCGTCGATCCGCGCGTGACCGAGGATTTTTCGATCTACAGCGGCGCGACCGCGATTACGCCCAATCGTTTCGAAACCGAAACCGCAACCGGGATCAAGATGACTGACCGCGACGCGTGGCGTAAGGCGGGCGAACATCTGATCGAAAGGCTCGGCCTCGAAGCATGCCTCATCACCCTCGATCGCGAGGGGATGTATCTCGTCGAGCGCAGCGCCGCGCCCACCTATATTCCTACGGCGCCGCGCGAGGTTTCGACGTGACCGGCGCAGGCGATGTAGTGCTGAGCACCTTCGGGCTGTTTGTGATTGGTGGCCTGGGCTGCTCCTCAGCAGCACGGATGGCGAATCTGGCGGCAAGCCTGGAAGTGACGCGGCTCGGCACCGATGTGATCTCGCGCGAAGATCTTCTCGCGCGATGACGCCGGAAAACGAGCATTCGGAGCGCAAGATTCTCTCGGATGATGAAATTCGCACGGCGCTCACGCGTCATCGTCGCGCCGGCAAGACCGTTGTCTTCACCAACGGATGCTTCGATCTGATTCATGCGGGACACCTGCAGCTGCTCAACTTCGCGCGCTCGCAGGGCGACAGGGTGGTGGTCGGGCTGAATAGCGATCGCAGCGTGCGCGCGCTGAAGGGCGACGATGACCGATTCATCCAGCCTCGGAACGGGCACGGATTCTCGCCGCGATGGAACCGGTCGATTATGTCATGATCTTCGATGACATCCGCGCCGAGAAAGTCGTAAGGCTGGTGCGGCCCGATGTGCTGGTAAAGGGCGAGGATTATCGGGGCAAATCGTCGATGGGCAAAGTTCGTCGAGTCCTACGGCGGGAGCGTCGCGCTGGCGCCGCTGCTGGCGGGGGAAAAGCACCTCGACCACGATTAAGAAGATGCGCGCACTCCAAAACGGCGCCTGATAATTCCTACAAATCCGCGAAACTCCGGCAGGTCCAGCGCATAGGCGAGGCCGAGGTAGATCGCTCCGAAGGCCGGAATCACCATCAGCGCCTGGAGGCGCGGGCCGGTGTGCGGAGTTGCGTACTTGATGGCGAAGGCGATCACGCCCGCCAGTGTCGCCATGCCCCAGAGTTGCGCGAGGAATTTGCGATCGAGCCCCGTCCATCCGACGCGCTGATTTAGCGCGCGCCGCAGCAGCGTGAACTCGACCCATGCGGCCATTCCTGCCGATGCGGTGAGTCCGGCCACTCCCCATCGTTGTTCGATTCCGATCAAGCCGGGCAGTGGGATCGCGAACAGGTATCCAAGGATGAACGAGAGCGTGACTCGCACCAGCGCAAATTTCAGCGGCGTCCTGGTATCCCACAATGCATAGAATGCGGAATTGTAAAGACGGCCCATCGTGCTCGCGAGCATTCCGACGCCGGATCCGGCGAGCACCGCCCACACATAAACCGCCTGGCTATGGGTGAAATGGCCGGATTCATAGACCAGCGCGACGATTACGTCTCCGATCGCGAAAAATGCCGCCGCCGAAGGAACGACCAGAAAAGCTATCTGCCGCAGGCCAAAATTGAGCCGCCGTCGCAGGACGAGACTCGACGTCGCCATTACCCGCGCTCGCCCGCGACATCGAGGGCAATTCCGCCGCGGCGATCGAGAGCCCGAACAGGCTCACCGGCAGCATGTAGAAAATCTGCCCATAGTTGAATGCCGCAACCGCGCCGATGGGCAATAAGCTGGCAAGGAAATTATCGATGTAGGCGCTGATTTGGCCGACGCCGCGCGAGGTGACGACCGGAACGACATTCTTGAACACTGCGCGAAGAGAGACCGCCACCTTCGCGAAATCGATGCGTAGTTTTCGTAGCAATGCCAGCGTCTGGGGCAGCTGTTCGATGACCTGCAGCGCCGCGCCGGCGACGGCCCCCCATGCGATGTCGATTGCGAGAGCTTCCTGCGATCGTCGCGGCCCATACAACAGCAACGCCGCGATCATCGCCACATTGAATCCGACCGGCGCCGCGTACGACATGAAAAATTTGTGATGGCTGTTGAGCACCCCGAGACACCATGCCGACATCACCAACAACCCGGTGCATGGAAACAAGATCCGTACGACCGCGACAGTTAGCTCGCGCCGTTCGCCGCTAAAGCCGGGCGCGATTACATCGATGAGATAGGGCGCGGCCAGTACTCCCACCAGCACCAGCACGCTGGCGATCAACGCCAGTATCGCGCCAACTCCCCATGCCAGTAGCTCGGCCATCTCCTCTTCGCCTTCGCCGAGCAGGCGGCTGTAAACCGGTATGAATGAAGCCGAGAGTACCCCTTCGCCGAGTAGATTTTGCAGAATGTTGGTAATCCGAAATCCACCAGTGAAGGCGTCGGCGGCGGCGGACTCGCCGAAGTAGTGCGCGAAGACACTCTGGCGGATTACGCCCGCGATTCGACTGAGCAGGATTCCAGAGGCGACGAGGCCCGCGCCTCCGACCGCTACCGGCTTGGCGGCAGCTTTGGCGGCGCCGGCGTCGATGGCAGCATCATGCGCTACCTCGATCGCATCGAGCGACTTTTTTTCGGATTGAATGGCTACGGCAGCGACTCCTGAAAAGATCGCCTGAGTATAGCGACCGCGTGAACCGGCTTGTAGGTGGGACGATTAGCCGGACCGACGCGGCTAAAACTCCACGACGTTGTTCTTCGACGCCGCGAGGCGAAGTGCACGATCAGTGGTCGCTAACGGAAGTCCCAGCCGCATTGCCAATTCCAGATAAGTTGCATCGTAGGCGGAAAGATCGGTCCTTCGCGCCAGCGATGTGACACTCATCATCCAAGGCTGCACCGTCAGAGTATGGTCTACGCTAATCGCAATCGATGAAATGAGATCCACCACCCGCGCAATTTCGGCTCGCCGGACTCGTCCACGCCTCTCCGCGACTGCGAGCGCGTTTGCGATTTCGGAAAACCAAAGGGCCGGCACTGCAGCGACGTGATCCTTGAGAAAACCTAGCACCGAGTCGGCGTAACCATCGTCCTCGTCGTCAAAGCACCAAGCCAGCGTCACCGAGGCATCGAGAACGAGATCACTCAAAAGCGGCGACCCTCCTCGATCATTTGCCTGATGGTCAGCCCTCGAAGCTTGTGTTTGCGGCGAAACTGGCGAAGCTCCGCGATAGCGTCAGCAACAGATGGTTTACCCCGACCATTCGCCGGAACTAATTTAGCCACCGGCATTCCGTGTCGCGTGATAGTGATCTCCTCGCCCTTCGTAACGCGATCTATCACTTCTGACCAATGGGTTCGAGCTTCATAAATTCCGAGAGTCGCCATAATTTGACCAGTCATAGACTAGCCTAATCTTCAGTCTAATCCCACGTTGAATGAATTCTCGCACGATCAAGCGCCGACGCTGAAAGGACGATAGAATATCGCGATGGGTTTTTCCCTTTATGCGCATATTCCCTACTGCCAGGCGAAATGCCCGTACTGCGATTTCAATTCGCATGCGGCGTCCGCGTGGCCGGAGGAGGAATACACTTCCGCGCTGGTAAGCGAAATGCAGCATCGCGCGGCGCAGGCGCCGTTTCGAGGGAACACCGTATCGACGATTTTCTTTGGCGGTGGAACTCCGTCGCTCTTCAGCCCGGCTTCGATTGGAACCATACTCAACGCCGCCGAGAAGGCCTTCGGCATCGAACGCGATGCTGAAATTACGCTGGAAGCCAATCCCGGCACCGTCGATGAAGAGAAACTTTGCGGATTCCGATCGGCGGGCGTCAATCGGCTGAGCTTCGGAGCGCAATCGTTCGGTGATGCGACGCTAAAGTTCCTCGGGCGCATTCACAACGCCGATCAGACCCGCGAGGCCGCTCGCATGGCGCATCGCGCGGGCTTCGAGCGGCTCAACCTGGATTTGATTTTTGCGGTGCCCGGTCAGACCCGCGACGATGTGCTCCACGATCTCGCGGAGGCGGCGGCGCTCGAGCCCGATCACATTTCCGCGTACAACCTGACCTTCGAGGAAGGCACGGTATTCTTCACCGAGATGCGGCACGGGAAAATTCGCCCCCTCGAAAGCGACGAGCAGGCCGAGATGTATGCCGCAGTGCGGGAAGAACTCCCTCGCCGCGGCTACGGGATGTATGAAATTTCCAACTACTCCCAGCGCGGCCGCGAATGCCGTCACAACCTGACTTATTGGCACAACGAAACCTATCTCGGGATCGGTGCCGGTGCGCATAGTTTCGCGCGCGACGGTGGGGGAGGCCGGCGATGGTGGAATGAACGCGGACCCGCACGCTACATCGCGCTCGCGACGCAGACAGGAATCGCGGAGACCGGGAGCGAAACCGTCGAGCCTCGCATCGCGATGGGAGAGTATGTGTTTTTGAATCTGCGTTTGCGCGAGGGCTTTGCGCTATCGGATTTTAGCGCGCGCTTCGACATGAGCTTCGATGATGTCTTCGGCGCCCGCATGGCACGTCTTTTCGAGGGCGAGCTGTTGGAAAATAAAGGGGGCCACATTCGGCTGACCGATCGCGGCCTCGAGCTGGCCGATTCAGTTTTCGCAGAATTCGTGTAGACGATGTCAGCTAGCGAGCGAGCTATTGAGGATTTCGACCATTCGCTCGGGAGTGGCGAGCTTGATGAATGCGCCGAGGCGCGGGCCGCGCTCCTGGCCGAGCAGCACGCGATACAGCAGCGGAAAAATCTTGCCCGGCTTGTCGTAGTTCTCGCGCCCGAGGTCGTAGATCTTTTTCTCGATCTCTTCCGCCGACGCGCCCATGTTCCCCGCCAGAAACTCGACCAGGGCGCGCAGCTGATCCCGTTCCGCCGCCTGCGGCATATAGCGCTGCTTGTTTGGTTCGATGAAGTCCGCGTAAAAGTTCAGCGCGCACTCCATCAGCACCTTGCCCATCTTCTCGGTTTCGGGATTGCTCGCTATCTTAGGGTCGTAACCGGTCAGATAGTTCCAGATGAGCTCCCGATCCGAGGTGCCCAGCGCCGACACCAGGTTCATGATCATGCCGAAGGTCAACTCCGAGTCGAAGCGGCGCGGCGTCGTGCTCTGAATGACCAAATCGATGGGATGCTTCGTGCGCTCTTCTTCGGGCGCCGAGGCATATGCGCGTAACGCATCGAGATAGTCGTCAACGTATTGCGGGATCGCTTCGAGGAACAACTTGCGCGCGCGGCGCGGGTTCAGCAGCAGGAAGTACTTCAGCACCTCGATCGGCGCATAGCGGGTCCATTGATCGACGGTAACACCGCGTCCGACTGACTTCGAAACTTTGTGCCCCTCCTCATCGAGGAACATTTCGAACGGAAATCCAATCGGAGGCTTGCCGCCGAGCACCTTGAGGATTTGCCCGGAAAGGCGCGCCGAATCGATCAGGTCCTTGCCATACAGCTCGTAATCGACCTTGAGCGCGAACCATCGCAGCGCCCAGTCGACCTTCCATCCGACCTTGGCTTTGCCACCGAGCACCGACTGCTCGCCCTTGAAGTTGCACGGCTTCGCGCCGCCGAACTGCCGCTCGCAGGAAAATTCCACCGTTGCGCGATCCGGATGATAGGCGGTGACGAGGGTCGAGTTTATCTGCCCGCATTGCGGACACACCGGCATGATCGGCGACCATCCGGCGCGATTTTCCTCGCGTAGCGTCGGCGCGATGATCTCGATGATCTGCTGATGGCGCAGCAGGATCAGCTTCAGCGCCTCGTCGAACGCCCCACTTCCATACATCTCGGTGGATTTGATCAGTTCGTATTCGATCTCGACCGGCGCGAGGAACTTCCCGAGCAGGCTCAGCATGTGTTCCGAAAACGACGGATGACAATCACCGAATGGATCCGGGATGCGCGAAACCGGCTCGCCGAGATGAAAACCGGTGCCCTCGCGATTTGGGATATTCTCGGGAACCTTGCGCAGACCATCCATGTCGTCGATGAAAACAATCAGGCGGCTTTGTCGGTCAGCCGGTATGACACCCGATCGTTTGAGCTGCTCGAAGGCCTTGCGCACGTACGAGGGTCGCAGGATCTCGGCCATCGTGCCGAGATGCGGCATGCCCGAGGGCCCGAAGCCGCTTTGGAAAATGGCGGCGCGGCCAGGTTCAAAGCGAGCGACCCGATCGGCGACCTTCCTGGCCTCCTCGTACGGCCACAAATAGAGGTCAGATTGGGTCTTCGATTCGGGCGCCATCGTGCGATTTACTCCTCTTCCGCTTGTCTGCCGCGCAGAATCAACGCGACCGCCTCATGCACCCATGGATCGATTTGCAGGTCGCGAGTCTTTTCCGACGAAAGCCGGAGCTTCACGCCGCAGTTCGGGCAAACCAGGCCCTCATGCCGAAAGCCCCCCGCGTCTTCCACGGTCAGCTTCAAAAGCCACTCGACGGCGGGCCGGCGACAAATTACGCAGGTCGGCGGCGGATCGGAACGCGAATCATCCTGAGGCATAGAGCGCACTATTCTATACTAATGTTAGCGTCGAGGTGCATGGTCCGTTGCACTTGAGCGGGACGCTTTGTCTTAGCCCCGCCGGTCTTATAGATTGATGGGACTTAAGGCCGTGGCAATTTCAAAACCTCGCATTGCTCCTGACTTGGCCATTGCGGTCCGTTTCGGAGTCCGCTCCCGTTCCCCCTTAGCACTGTGCGTCTGCTTCGTCCGCGCTTAAAAGCTCGGTTGAACGCGGCCGTTCAGCTGACGTTGATGCGAGTTGCCGCCAGGCTTCAGTTATAGATGGATAAGGAATTCACCAGACAAAAAATTAAGGAACTTCGCGCGATGGTCGCTGAGACCGATCGTATCGCGATTGTTTTACAGGATGACCCCGACCCGGATGCGATGGCGAGTGCGATGGCGTTGCGCGCGCTGCTCGGCCGCAACAAACAGACGACGCCGATCTTCACTTTCGCGCCGGTAACGCGGCCGGAAAACCGCACCATGGTGCATCTGCTCGAAATCGAGATCCAGCCCGCGACGCCCGAGGCGCTCGGCGAGTTCGACAAGATTGCGATGCTCGATGTGCAGCCGCCCTACTTTGGCGACAAGATTAAAAGTGCCGACATCGTGATCGATCATCATCCCGGCTATGGGCCACATGGCTCGACGTTTCAGGATTTGCGGCCCAAGTACGGCGCGACCTCAACCATCATGACCGAGTACATGATCAACGCCGACGAGCACATCAGCGAACGGCTCGCGACCGCGCTGCTGTATGGCATCCGCACCGACACCGTGATGCTCTCGCGCCGCGTCACCGACGATGACGTGCTCGCGTTCACACATCTATATCCGATCGCCAACTACAGTCTGCTGCGGCAATTCGAACGTCCTGAGTTGCCGCTCCAGTTCGCCAAGATTCTTTCCCGCGCGATGCGCCGCCTCGAAATCAGCGATGGCCTGGTGGTCCTCAACCTCGGCAGGGTCGCGCGCGATGATCTCATCGTGCAGATGGCGGACTTCTGCCTGCAGTTCGAGGGCGTTCGGTGGGTGGCGGTGGCCGGCAAACTCGGACCCAACCTCGTGGTCGCGGTGCGAAATCATGGCAATACGCGCCAGCCCGCCGGCGAAGTGGCCAAGCGACTGGCCGGCGAAATCGGCAGCGGCGGCGGTCATCGCGACATGGCCAAGGCCGTGATTCCCTTGCGCGCATGGCGCACCCGCGAAGGCACCACCCGCGACCTGCCCATCGAAGCGCGGCTGCGCGAGCTCTTGGTCGCTGATCTGGCGGACGCAAACGAGGATTCCGACGGCCGGGCGCCAGCCCAGCGCACCAGCGCGTCGTGATAGAGTCCTCATGCCGTCAGGATTATTATCGTGAGCGTGGCGGAGGGGACTGTCGAGATCAAAAACAAGTTGGGGCTTCATTTGAGGGCCGCAACACTGCTGGTGAAGACTGCCGGCAAATTCTCCTCGGCTATCACGCTGACCCGCGGCAAGGATCGCGCGAGCGCGCGCAGCGTGATTGGCCTGATGACGCTTGGCGCCGGCATCGGCACCAAGCTCATCGTCAAAGCCGACGGCGCGGACGCTGACGACGCGTTGAAGGCAGTCCAGGCGCTGTTCGACGATAAGTTCGGCGAAGAGTAGCGGCATCGAGCGACCATTCGATGAGATCCCGATTCTACTTATTGACCGTTCCCGTTCTCATGATGTTGTCGATGCCGGCATTATCGGCGTTCGCGCAAGATGTTACGGTTCCGATGCCGGGAGAATATGCCGCGCCGGACGCTGCTCCAGAGTCTGAGCAGATCCCGGACCCCACCGCCATTCTGCAGGATGACGGCAGCACTGTCGCAGTTCCGATTCCGGGCGGGGGCGAGATTCAGGTGGATGGTCCCGCGTCTGAAGCGCCCGCCGGGCTCGGACCCATCGAGAATTGGTCTACCCAGCGCACCAATCCATCTTCAGTTGGTACCGGTCCGCTCGGTCCAATCGCGCCGCAGCAATAGGATCAGTTCGTCCTCGCGAGCGGCAACACTACCGTGAATTCGGAACCCTTTCCGACTCCCTCGCTCGATGCGGTGACCTTGCCGCCATGGAGTTCCGCCACCTGCTTTACCACCGATAGGCCCAACCCCAGTCCATGCGGCGGAAGCAACACCGCCTGCGCAAACGGCTCGAACACGCGGTCGAGCATGTCGCGCGCGATTCCAATCCCGGTATCGCGGATAGTGAGCAGCGCGTGGTTGGCTTCGACGCGCAGCGTCACTTCGACGAGACCCGGCGCTTCGGTGAACTTGACGGCGTTGGTTAACAGGTTTGCGATCACCTGACGCATCCGGACCGAGTCACCCATGATGCCTACCCGCTCAGCGGGAATTTCCAGCACGAGTTTCAGTCCGCGCTGCCGCGCCATGTCCTCGAACGATTGCGCGCTTTCGCGCACTAACGCCGTCAGGTCTATTGCCTCAAGCGTTAGGCTCATCTTTCCGGCGAGCACCCGGGAAACGTCAAGCAGGTCATCAACCAGTGCCGAAAGCTGGCGAGTCTCGCGCCCGATCATTGCGCGAAGCTTGGTCAGCCGCTCATCGCTGAGGCTTTCCCGCTCCAGCATCCTCGCGACGATGCTGATGGAGTTCAGCGGGTTGCGCAGTTCATGCCCCAACATCGCGAGGAAGCGATCGCGCGCCGCCACCCCGTCCTGTGCGGCTTTGAACAGTCGCGCGTTGTCAACGGCGATACCGGCGCGGTTCGCGATCTCCTCCGCGAGCTTCAGATCATCTTCGCTGTATTGGCGGCCGGACTCGACGCAGGCCCACACCATCACCCCCAGAATTTGTCCGCGCGATCTCAGCGGCACCGCCAAACCCGCGCTTACGCTCGCTCCGACCGACGCCTCATATTGGGTGCGGCTTAGCGCGAGCGGCTCCTCGATGTCGCTCGTCGCATCCGGCAGCAGGACCGACTGGCCGGTGCGATGAATGACTTGCAGCGGCTGCTCCGGTTTTTCGGCCCCCGGGTAGAGGCGAAAAAACTCCCGCGCGCGATCCGCACGCGCGGGATCGCTATGCGCGCTGGTCACCATCTCGAGTCTTCCCAGATCAGATTGAAGGAAAATTATACAATCGTCGGCGAGCGCGGGAACGATGATCCCGGTGACGTTGGCCAGCGTCGTTTCGTAATCCAGTGAAGTATCCAGGGTCCTGCCGGCTTCGGCCAATATTCGCAGCCGCTCGTCAAACTGCTTGTGCCTGGTGATGTCGGTGGCGACCGCGCGAATCATCGGCCGCCCGTCCGGCGCGGTGCTCACTCTGGCCGCATCTCGTATCCAGATGATTCGGCCATCGGCGCGACGTGCGCGGAACTCGACTTCGAAATCACGGCCGCTGCTCATCCCGGCAGCGTACTGGCTCATCGCGCGATCGTGGTCCTCGTCGATAATGATCCGGCGCGAGGCATCCGCCTCCTTGAGCTTTTCGGCCGGATATCCGAACAGCCCTTCCGCCGACTGATTGACGTAAGTGACTTCCTGAATCGGCACGCCACGACCCTCCCAGACCGATGCCTGCAAGCCATTCAGGAGATCATTGAACCGCTGATTGGCAAGCCTTTCGGCCTCGTACAGGCGGGCATTGTCGATTGCGTATGCGGCATGAAGCGCGACTTGCTGTGCGATTTTCAGATCGTCTTCGGTGTAACGCCGTTCCGCATCGACGTTGAACCAATTCATCGCACCGATGATCTCGCCGCGCGCCTTGAGCGGTACGATGATTCGCGAACGGAGTCCCAGCTTCAGCACCACCCGAAGGATCTCTTCGTTGGGTGCGGGCGCGGGTGAGGGGTCCAGTGCGGGATCCTGGATCAGCTGCGAAATGCCGGTCCTCAAGACCTCAAACAGCGGCATCTTCGGATGCTCGCGCGGATTGAGTCGCTTCAGGAAATCGAACAAGAGACTGCCGCGTGCCTCATCGGTATGAGCGCGTGCGACCAGATGCGGATCGCCATTTTCGCCTCTAAGAAAAATCAGGCAATCGTCGGCGAGAACCGGAACGATGAGGCCGGTGACTTTTTTGAGGGTCGCCTGATAATCGAGCGAGGTGGACAATTCCTGTCCGGCCCGCGCGAGCAAATCGTGGGGAATCTCGCGCCGCTTGGAGGCGCGAGGCTGCTCCGGCGACGCGGAGCGCCGGGCGAGCGAAGTCTTCGGCTTCGGACTTCTAGGTTCCCGCACAGGTCCTTCCAGGTGGTAGAGATGCCGACCGAATCACCTTAAACAGGACCACGCGAAGATTCCAGCCCAGCCGCGACCTCTATCGAGCCGACTCAGCGCGGATATTCGGGCGTCACCTCGAGCGCGAGTTTTTCCGTACCGCGCAAAATCGTGACCGGCGTCTTCGCGTCGGCGCCTTCGTCGCTGAGCAGCTTGTGCAGCACATCGATGCTCGTCACCGGATGCTCGCCGAACGCGATCACGATGTCGTTGGGCTTGATGCCCGCCTTGTCGGCCGCGCCGCCGGACTCCACCGAGGACACCATCACGCCGCGCTCGACCGCGAGGTGATAGAAGCGCACCACCTTGCGCTGAATCGGCACGTTCATCCCGGCGATACCGAGCTGCGCGCGGATGATACGGCCATCGCGCATCAGACGCGCCGCCACGAACTTCGCGGTGTTCACCGCAATCGCGAAACAGATTCCCTGCGCCGGCAGAATGACGGCGGTGTTGACGCCGATCACCTGGCCGCGCGAGTTCACCAACGGGCCGCCGGAGTTGCCAGGATTCAGGGCCGCATCGGTCTGGATGACGTTGTCGATCATCCGGCCCGAAGCCGCGCGCAGCGACCGACCCATCGCGCTGACGACGCCGGCAGTCACGCTGTACTGGAATCCGTAGGGGCTTCCGATTGCGATCGCGACCTGGCCCACTTTCAGCGCCGAGGAGTCTCCGAGCTCGGCAGCGACCAAATCGGGACCTCCGATCCGCAGCACGGCGAGGTCGGAATCAGGATCGTCACCGACCACTTCAGCCGAGAATCTGCGGCCATCGAGCAAGGTCACATGCACCGATGCGGCGCGATTGACGACGTGGCTATTGGTCAAAACAAACCCATCGGGGGTGAAGATGAACCCGGAACCGGAGCCTCCATGTGGTCCGCCCGAGGTTTTCGCATGCGCGACTTCGACATGCACGACGCTGGGGCTGACCTTTTCGGCCGCGCCGGAAACCGCCGTCGAGTAGGCGTCGAGCAGTTGGGCATCGTTTGGTTGAGAGGAAACGGGCGCGGCGGGAGCCACCGGCCGGTAATCATCATTAAGTATGCGACGTACCGTGGCTTTCATCGTAAATTGAAACATAACCATTACGGGCTATGTTTCAGGAGGGATTTAGAATCCCAGATGCAGGCGCTGGAGGATTTCGGTGCCGTGATGGGCCAGGATGCGCGAGAGCGCGAACATCAGCCCGAAGAATGCGCCGAAGATGCCGCCATTGACGCGAATCCAATCCAGATGCTGGCGCGTCTTCGATTCGATCTGGTACCGGATTTTCTCGTCGTCGAGCTTCATCAGGTTTTCCTTGACCATCGCGGTGATTTGACCGCGGCTGGTCGCCACCGCCCGCTCCACGAAGGTATCGATGACGCGCGCCGCGAGCTCATGCGCCGAGCTCTCGGGGTCATGAAGCTGTTGCCCGATCTCATGCACCGCGCTTTCCAGCGTCGCCATCAAGTCGGGATCGTTGCGAAGTTGCGGCAGCCGGGTGCGCAGATTTGAGGCGACCTGCGAGCTGATCGATTTCACCCCGATGCGATTCAGCGCGGCATAGATGCGCCGATAGGAATTCGGCAGCGCCTTGCGCAGGAACGTCTCGAGGCGATCCACGACCTCGGGCGCCTCGAAATACATCGCGGCGCGATTGAGCAGGCGCTCGAACGCGGGCGTGGCGAGGAACTCCGCGAGGTCGACCTCCTCGAGCGCGGTGCCGAGCCGCCCCACCAGGTTCATCCGGTTAAGGCGCTCGCCGATCATCGCGGGCGTCAGCCATTCTTTCTCGATGGTATTGGCGATGCCGTTGATGAGCTTTTCGCGATTGCGCGGCAGCACGCCGGAGCCGGGCAGATACCATTTGCGCTCGAAGATCATCCGCAGCGCGATGTAATCGCAAAGCCCGCCGATGAGCGCCGCCTCGGCAATCGCAACAATCATCTCGGCGGTCGAATGCCACGGGGTGAAGCGCAGCGCCGCCCACGCGACGACATACACCAGCGCCGAAAACGCCAGCGTCAGGTCGCCCTTATGGGTGAAGAGAAAATTCTTGAATCCCGGTCTGCGGGCTTCTCTGCCTCCATCACGCGCCCGTTCGGACTCGGCGGCGAATCGGGAAATTTCAGCCTCGAGGCCGAGGTGTCTCGCGCTCGCGGCGATATCGGGAGGGCTTACTTCCACATCGTTTATTGTAGCTGAAACGCGGGCGGCAACCCTCGCCGGGCAGTGGGAACACGCAGCGTGAGTAAGTTAAAATAATCGTCCTCTATGCAGTGGACGACCGCGAAAATCACGGCAATCTTTTCTGGATTTCTTCAAGCAGCGGGGCCATGAGATCGTGCCCTCGGCCTCGATCATTCCGCGAGGCGACGCGACGCTGCTTTTCACCAATGCCGGCATGGTGCCGTTCAAGGACTACTTCCTCGGCATCCGCACGCCGACCTCGAAGCGGGTGGCTGATAGTCAGAAGTGCCTGCGCATTTCCGGCAAGCATAATGACCTCGAAGCGGTCGGGCGCGATACCTATCATCACACTTTCTTCGAGATGCTGGGTAACTGGTCGTTCGGGGATTACTACAAAGAGGCGGCCATCCCGTGGCATTGGGAGCTCATCACCAAGGTCTGGAAGATTCCGACCGAGCGACTCTGGGCGACGATTTACACCGATGACGACGAGGCCGAGGGTTACTGGAAGAAGATTCCTGACCTGCTCTCCGGACGCATCCTGCGCTTCGAGAAAGAAAATTTCTGGGAGATGGGCGACACCGGGCCATGCGGTCCCTGCTCAGAAATCCACTACGATCGTGGCGAGGCGGCGTGCAAAGCCACTTCGCATCACGGGCGCGAAATGCGCGGTGAACGTCGATGGATGCGAGCGCTTCGTCGAGCTCGGCAACCTGGTCTTCATCCAGTACAACCGCGACGCGTCGGGCAAGCTGACTCCGCTGCCGATGAAGCATGTCGATACCGGCAGCGGCCTGGAGCGGATTGCGGCGGCGATCCAGAGCATCGAAACCGGCAAGCTGCTGGGCAACTACGACATCGATTTGTTCCAGACGATCATCAAGAAGCATCGAGCGCGTGACCGGCGAGCTCGGCAATGGAGCGCGCTACGGCCAGAACGAGGAGTTGGATATTTCGTTTCGCGCGATCGCGGATCATGCGCGCACGGTGAGTTTTCTGGCTGCTGAAGGTTTGACTCCCGGCAACAGCGATCGCGAATACGTGATGCGCCGCCTGGTGCGGCGCGCCGCGCGCCACGGCCGCTATCTTGGAATCCACACCGCGTTCCTCGCGCAGGTGCAGAAGGGCGTCATCGATGCGATGGGCGACGCGTATCCCGAGCTGCGCGCGGAGGCGAAGAAAATCGCCGAGGTTGTCACCGCCGAGGAAGCGCGCTTCGGCGAGACGCTCGATCGCGGCCTCGAACTGATCGATGCGCGAACGCGCGAAGATGCAATCCGACGGTTCCCGGATTCTTTCCGGTGAGGTCGCCTTCAAACTCTACGATACTTACGGTTTTCCGCTCGATTTGACGCAGGACGTACTGCGTAACGATGGCATCGATGTCGATGTGAAAGGTTTCGAGGCGTTGATGGACCAGCAACGCGAGCGCGCTCGCGCGGCGCGCAAAGATGATATGGCTGCGCCGGAAATTCAGCTCGCGGCAGGAACTTCCTCGCGCTTCGTCGGCTATCACGAATATGCGCGCGACGCCGAAGTGATCGTAGCGACCGCAGGCGACGATGGATCAGCAGTGGTCGTCGTCGCCGAGACTCCTTTCTATCCCGAGGGCGGCGGACAGATCGGCGATCGCGGCGTCATTGAGGCCGACTCGGGCGCGTTGCTCGAAGTCATCGACACGCGCAAAGCCGACGGCTCCATCGTGCATATCGGGCGACTGCTGCGCGGCGAAATCGGCGAATTCGAAAAGGGTCGCCGCGTGCATCTCAAAGTGGACAAAGAGCGGCGCGATGCTTCGATGCGCAACCATTCCGCAACCCACATCCTCCACTACGCGCTGCGCGACGTGCTCGGCGACAAAGTGCATCAGGCGGGCTCGCTGGTCGATCCGAATCGCCTGCGCTTCGACTTCCATCATAACGGGGCGATTTCCGAAGCCGATCTGCAAACCATCGAGGAGGAAATCAACGCGCGGGTGCGCGAGAACGCGACGGTCCGCATGGATGAGATGGCCTACAACGATGCCATCAAGGCGGGCGCGCTGGCGTTCTTCGGCGACAAGTATGGCGACGTGGTTCGCGTGATCAGGATGGGCGATTTTTCGGTCGAGCTATGCGGCGGGACTCATGTCGATGCGACCGGGCAGATCGGCATGTTCAAGCTGGAGGCCGAATCGGGCATCGCGGCGGGCGTGCGGCGCGTTGAGGCGCTGACCGGCGCGGGTGCTCTGGAAGCGGTCCGCAAGCGCGAAAAGATTCTCGAAGATATCGGGCATTATCTCGGCGCGCGCGATGCGCAGGCGCTCGACCGCCTCGAAAAACTGGTCGCGCGCGAAAAAGAACTGGAGAAAAAGCTGCGCGCGATGGAACAGAAACTCGCCTCGGGCGCCGCCGATGGCGCGAGTTCGGGCGAGAATGTTGTCGTCGCGCACGGCGTAAAAATCGTGACGCGCAAGCTCGAGGGCATCGAGGCCGCGTCGCTGCGCGAGATCGCCGACAAGATGCGCCAGAAGCATGGCTCATGCATCGCGGTGGTCGGCTCGAACCTGGGCGACAAGGTCGCGCTGGTGGTGGCCGTCACTCCGGATTTGGCGGGCAAGCACAAGGCCGGCGACATCATCAAGGCGATCGCGCCGATTGTCGGCGGCTCCGGCGGCGGGCGTCCAGATTTCGCGCAAGCCGGCGGCAAGGATCCCTCGAAGCTCGACGCGGCGTTGGAGAAAGTCGCGGCGCTGATGGGATGACCTAACCCCCGACTGACCTAACCCCTAACCCCTTCCCTTGAGGGAAGGGGAATCAGAATGTCGGCGCCCTGCGCTATTGGGCGACGTAGCCGCCGTCCACCGGCATTGGTAGTCCGGTCACGAACGAGGCGTCATCGGAGCATAGAAACAAAACGGCATTGGCGATCTCTTCTGGCTTCCCGATGCGCCCGATCGGCTCCGCGGCGACCATTGCATCTTCGCTGATCGAGCCGCCGTCGATCACGCGCTCCACCATCGCGGTGCGGATGAACCCGGGGCACACCGCATTGATCCGGATGCCCGACTTGGCGTATTCGAGCGCCGCCGATTTGGTGAGTCCAGCCACGCCATGTTTGCTTGCCACGTATGCGGTCCCACCCGGCAAGCCGATCAGGCCGGCTGCCGAGGCGGTATTGACGATGCTGCCGCCGCCCTGTTTGAGCATTTGCGGGATCTCATACTTCATGCAGAGAAACACCCCGGTGAGGTTGATGGCGATGATCCGCCCCCAATTTTCTTCGCTGCAATCGGCGATGTTCGCCGCCCATCTGACCCTCGATACCGGCGTTGTTGAAGGCGCAATCCAGGCGGCCGTAAGTCTCGACGGTTTTGGCGACCATCGCTTCGGCCTGCTTCGCCACGGCGACATTGGCTTCGACGAATGAGGCCTCGCCACCCGCGGTCTTGATCATTTTGACGGTCTGCTCGCCGCCCTCGCGATTGTAGTCGGCGATCATTACCTTTGCGCCTTCGCGTGCGAATAGGATCGCGGCGGCGCGGCCAATGCCGGAACCGCCGCCAGTGATAAGCGCAACTTTGCCTGAAACTCGACCTGCCATGTCCCCTGCTCCTTGTGGGTTGTCAGGCCAGACTTGTTCATCAAGCGGTCGAGCCGTCAAGCAAAGTGATGCTCGTCGTTGACCTAACCCCTAACCCCTTCCCTTGAGGGAAGGGAACCAGAATAGGTCTGGAGGCTAAGTGCTCTGTTCAGCATTCGCGCGAGCGAGGTCGTCGCGCGCAGTTCGAGTGATTTCGCCCTCTGCTGTCGCGCAAGCTCGACCGCGTGTTCAAACGCCCCTTCCGCCAGAGCCGAATTGGAAGGACTCTGACCCAGCAGCAACTCCCCGCGAAGACGATTAATTTCCGCTTCCCAGAAACATTCGCCACCGCGACGCACCAGGTCCAAGGCGTCGTCGATTGCCTTCAATCCATGATCGATGCGTCCGGCTCTCAGACAGGCGTCGGCTACTCGAATTTGACGGTCGTCGGGTTTCTTTACCGAGACCGCCGCTGTCGGGATTACGAGCGGCGCACCGCAATCGCCGCAGAACTTCTTGCCGATCGGGTTCTCGATTCCGCACCTGGAACAGCGCATTCGGCCTTCTCCCGGAAACCGACTGCGCGAGTATCGCGACAATCAGACAGGTCTGGCAAGCTCAGATGTGACGGTCACGGTGGCCATCATTATATTTATGTTGCGTGCTTCTCCGCGGCGGCATCGGGGTGGCAGTATCCACAACGCGGAGGAGGATGTGAGGAAGAATCAGTAACCGCGCCTTTTTAATGAGAGAAGAAAAAGCGTTAGGATTGGCAATCGCGCCGCATACTAACGGCGTCAAGTATCCTGAGTCAGCGAGGTCTAGCAGTAATATTTCCCAACTAGTTGCTGAAGACTCTCTCGAACTTCATTTCGACGACCCACGGCTGTTCTCCGATTTGCTCGGCCAGCACGACGCGCACATCCGCACCATCGAGCAGGCGCTCGGCGTCCGTATCGGCGCGACCGGCACCTCCCTGCGCATCTCGGGAGGGCATGCCGAACAGGCGATGACGGGCAAGCTGCTCGGCGATTTGTACGAGCTGCTCAAGCGCGGGCATCCGGTCTTCGGCAGCGACGTCGAATATGGAATTCGGATTCTGCGTGGCGATCGCAACGCCGATCTGAAGGACATCTTCCTCGATACGGTGTACGTGTCGGCGCATAAACGCGTCATCGCGCCGAAGAGCATGAACCAGAAGCTCTACATCGACGCGATCCGCAACCACGACATCGTGTTCGGAATCGGTCCGGCGGGGACCGGGAAGACCTACCTCGCGATGGCGATGGCGTTGGCGGCGCTGATGAAGAATCAGGTGACGCGGATGGTGCTCTGCCGACCCGCCGTCGAAGCGGGCGAGAAACTGGGCTTCCTTCCCGGCGATCTGTCGGAAAAGGTCAATCCGTATCTACGTCCCTTATATGATGCGCTGCACGATATGGTTGATTTCGACCGCGCGCGCAGGATGCTGGAGCGGGGGACAATCGAGGTCGCGCCGCTGGCTTTCATGCGGGGGCGGACGCTGAACGACTCGTTTATCATCCTCGATGAGGCGCAAAATACCACCACTGAGCAGATGAAGATGTTCTTGACGCGTCTAGGCTACAACTCCAAGGCGGTGGTGACGGGCGACATCACGCAGATCGATTTGCCGAGCGGGAAGCTCTCGGGGCTGAAAGAGGCGCGGACCGTGCTCGCGAATACTCCAGGTATCAACTTTACCATCTTCGATGATCGCGACGTCGTTCGGCATCGCTTGGTGCAACGAATCATCCTGGCGTACGAGGCCTTCAATCGCGGTGACGACGGGACCCAACCCGGACCGGATAAGAACGGCACGCCATAGCTTGAGCGTCGAGTTTCGATGCGATGCGTCGACGGGACGCCGCTATAGCAGCGCCCTCAAGCGCGACGCTGTCTCTCTGATGGAGGCTGCCGGCCTGCCCGATTGCGAGCTCTCGCTGACGCTAACCTCAGACGAATCGATTCGCTTTCTCAATCGCGCGTATCGCAAGAAAGATCGCGCGACCGATGTGCTCTCGTTCTCGCAAATCGAGGAACTTGGGAGCGCGCCACCGGATCCTCGCGCGGTCACGAACATCAAAGGCATGCCGTTGGGCGATGTGGTGATTTCCGTCGATACCGCTCTCGCACAGGCTCGCGCGTATGGCATCTCGCCGGCCGAGCGTCTTCGCACGCTGCTGATTCATGGCTTCCTCCATCTGCTCGGCTATGACCACGAGCGCTCGCCTGCCGAGGCGCGTAAAATGTTCGCACGCGAGCGCCAACTTGCCGCGCTCATGATTGTCTCGTCGCGATGAAACGTGAATCCATCAAGCTGCCGCATGCTCCGACCCTCGCGCATTTCACTCGCGCGTCGGGAAAAACCTCAGCGCTGGATAACCTGCTCTGGATTCTAGAGGACGGTCGCATTCGCGGCTCGACCAGGATGATCGGCGGCGGCCACCCCGGCGTATGCCTCTTCGATGCACCTCCGCATGAACTGGGGCATCTGCTGACGCCGCGCAATCGGCGCCGCTACGAACCCTTCGGCGTAGCCGTCGATAAACGGTATGCTTTTTCGATAGGCGCGCGGCCGGTCATCTACATGCCGAGCGCTGAAGCCGGGACCATCCTCGATGAGAACGAGATGTGGCGCGTGGTGAGTATCGACATGAATCGCAATCCCCCGATTGACTGGACCTTCGAGCGCGAATGGCGCCTGCTCGGCGATTTGCCGCTTAAGCCGCAGCTCTCGGTGGCGCTGGTCGCGGGATGGCGGGACGTCGATGAGATATACGAACGCTTCAACGGCAAACCTCCGTGCGCTGGCGTGATTCCAGTCGGAGAACTCTTCGAAACGCCGTGAGAATTTCGTCGGACACCATAACCCGTGCCGCGCTCGTTATTGCGAGCGGGTTCGCGCTTGCGCTGGCGTTCCCGAAATCAGACGTGAGCCTGCTCGCCTGGGTAGCATTCGTGCCGTACTTCTACGCGGTCGAGGGCGTGCCGCTCAAAAACGTTTTCTGGTGGGGATGGTTGCAAGGCTTCGCGTGCTACGTCGGCTCGCTCTACTGGGTTGTTATCACGCTTCACGAATTTGCCGGTGTACATTTTGTTTTGTCGCTGCTGCCGATGCTCCTGCTGGCGGGCGTGGTCGGATTCAACACCGCACTCGCCCTTTGGACAGGAGAATTTACTGCGCGACGATTGCGCCTTCCGATCGTGCTCACCATGCCGATCGCATGGGCGGCCGTGGAACTCGTCCGCACCTATTTTCCGATCGGATTCCCATGGAACCTGCTCGGCGAGACCCAGTATCGCAACCTCGCGCTCATTCAGTTCGCAGAATTTACCGGCACCTACGGGATTTCCGCGCTCATCATTTTTTTCAATGTCGTTGTTTTCATGGTCTTGTTGCGGCGTGGCTCGCGTCGCGCACAAACCGTGAGTCTTTCCGCTCTGACGGCGCTTATGATCGCTGCGCTCGCTTTCGGCAACTGGCGGATGCATGAGCTGAAGACTATCAAACCCGACGGAAGCTTTCGGGTCGCGATGGTGCAGGGCAACATCCCCCAAAGCGTCAAATGGGATGAGGCCGCGCAGGCGCCAACTTTTAAAATCTACAGCGACCAGAGCACCCAGGGCGCCAAGGAGGGCGCGGATCTGATCGTATGGCCCGAGGCGGCGGCGACATTTATCTTCCAGCCCGACGATCGCTATCCGGCCGCGGCGGCGGATGATGCCGGTTATCGCAACTCGCTTCTGCAACTCGCGCGCGACATCGGCAAACCGATTCTCTTCGGTGCGCCGGCACTGGTCGTGAGCGATGACCACGTCACCGGCTTCGCCAATCGCGCCTACATGGTTTCAGCCAAGGGTGAAGTCACCGCATGGTATGACAAGATCCAACTCGTCCCCTTTGGCGAGTACGTCCCCTTTCGCGCGGTGCTCGGATACTTTGTCAACCGCATCGTCCATGGGATGGGCGATATGGTTCCCGGCACGCAGCAGACCCTCTTCGACGTAAATGGCGCGAAACTAAGCGTACTGATTTGCTACGAGAGCATCTTCCCGGACCTCGCCCGGCGCTCGGTGAAGGAAGGTGCGGACGTGATGGTGAACATCACCAACGATGCGTGGTATGGGACCAGCTCGGCGCCGTATCAGCTCCTTGCGATGGCGGCGATGCGCTCGGTCGAGACCAAGATTCCTATGATTCGCGTGGCCAACACCGGCATCAGCGCAATCATCCTCGATGACGGCAGCATTACGGCCACGACTCCTCTGTTCCAGCGCGGCACCGAGCTCGAGGATGTTGCGTGGCATCCGATGCGCACGCTGTACACCATCGTCGGCGATCTCTTCGCGCAAATTTGCCTCTTGCTCACGGCGATCGCGCTGGTTTGGGGATGGCGCTGGCCGCGCAAGCTGAAGCCGTTGGAAGCGCATGTCGAAGAGATCCTCTCCTCGCGCAACGGCAAGCGCGTAGCGGTTAATTAGCTCGTCGCTTTCTGTCACAATAAGCAATTCGGCGAAGCCGCCTCAGGTGGCTGGGTGAGGACATTTCAATGATCAGTGACATCAGAGAACAACTGAGCGATTTCGAATCCCGCGCGGACAAGCTCGGGAGGCGTCTTTGACCTCCCCAAACTGACCGCCCGCCAAAAAGAACTCCTTGAACTTTCCAGCAAACAGGAATTTTGGGATCGCCCTGACAACGCACAGAGCGTCCTGAAGGAACAGGATCAGCTTAAAAGCCAGGTCGAGGGATTCCAGCGCTTGCGCGATCGCCTCGAAGAGGCGCGCGTCTTTTTCCAGATGGCCGAGGAAGAAGGTGCCGACGATTCCGAAGCGGCGCGCGAGGCTGAGACCGCCCTCACTGCGGCGCGCACCGAACTGGAGAAGCATGAGCTGCAAGTGATGCTCGGCGGACCGCACGACCGCCTCGGCGCTATCGTCTCGATTCATCCGGGCGCGGGGGGCATGGAGGCGCAGGACTGGGCCGAGATGCTGCTACGCCTTTATATGCGATGGGCTGAGCGGCATGGCTTCAAAGTCGATGTGGCTGACCTGCAACCCGGCGATGGCGCCGGCATCAAGAACGCGACCTTCGAGGTTGACGGCGAGTATGCCTATGGCTACCTGAAAGCCGAGGTCGGGATTCATCGGCTGGTGCGTATCTCTCCCTACGATGCGAATGCGCGCCGCCATACCTCGTTTGCGTCGGTGTTCGTGTTCCCGGCCATTGACGACAAAATCGAGGTCGTCATCAATCCCGCCGATCTGAAGATCGACACTTTTCGCGCGAGCGGCGCCGGCGGTCAGCACGTCAACAAAACCGACTCCGCGGTGCGTTTCACGCACATACCCACCGGCATCGTGGTGGCTTGTCAGAATGAGCGCTCGCAGCACAAGAATCGCGCGATGGCGATGAAGATTCTGCGCGCGCGCTTGTTCGAACTCGAAGAGCGCAAGAAGCGCGAGGAACTCGAGAAGTTCAGCAAAGACAAAAAAGATATCGCGTGGGGCAGCCAGATCAGATCCTATGTGCTCCAGCCGTATCAGATGGTGAAGGACCATCGCACCGGCGTCGAAATCGGGAACACCGCGGCGGTCCTCGACGGCGCTATCGACCCGTTTATCGAGGCATACCTGATGGGCGTGCGCAAAGGCGACGCCGACTCGATTCCGGACTAAGCGCCTTAGCAACTTGTCACGCTCAAGGTAGGTACGTAGCTTCGTGCTATGTCCCTACCCGACGTTTCGAGGATGGCGCGGCTGGCGCCCGCGACGTGGCGGGCGCTCGGCACGCGACTCCGGACCATCGGCCTCACGCTGGCGCGCGCGCAGGAGGTCACCCAGGTCGGGGTGTTCATGCTCGACGCGGCGCGCGCGCCGATTCGCAAATGGCATTTGCGAAAAATGCGCGATCCCGCGGCCCTCGCGATGCGCATGCTGATGTTCGACGACGCCATCTCGCGCGTCGAGGCTGAGAGTGCGCTCGGCGACCTTCCACTCGACACGCTGGTCGATGGGTGTTTCATTCGCCGCCTCGATGACGGAAATTACGTCTCGCCGTTCAATCTCAACATCGTCAGCGACATTTTCGTGATTTGCGATCATCTGTCCCACGGCGCCGATGCGGTGATGGGCGCGGGCCAGACCACCACCTTTATGTGCGATGCTAGCCGGCCGTCGCGGCGGTTGGCGCGGGGATTGGACTTGGGATGCGGCGCGGGAACCGGAGCGCTTAGCCTCGCGGCCAAAGTTGACCGGGTCATCGGCACCGATATCAATCCGCGCGCGGTCGCGCTTTCGCGGATCAACGCCGCGCTGAACAGCATCGGCAACGTCGAATTTCGTGAGGGCGATATGTTCGCTCCGGTGGCTGGAGAGACGTTCGACATCATCATTTCGCAGCCACCGTTTGTCTCCACGCCTCCCGGCATCACAGCGGCCGCATATGAGTCCGGCGGTGCGCGGGGCGACGAGCTGCCGCTGCGCCTCTTGCGTGAGATTCCCGCCTATCTGGCGCCCAATGGCCGCGCGGTGATTCTCGCGGAGTGGCCGGAGCTCGCGGGTGAGACGGTTGAACAACATGTCCGCGCCGCGATGCCGGCCGCCGATATCAAAATGATGATCCTGCAATGTCCGGGCAGCAGCCTGAACGATTACTGCGCGATCTATGCCGCCGCGGACCATCCGAACCTCGGAGCCGAGTACGAGCGCGATGCCCTCGCGCGGCGCGATCATCTCGAAGCGATGGGAATTCGCGGCCTCCGCATCGCGATCAATATCCTGCAGCATGCCGCGGAACCGCCCACCGGATGGACTTCGGTGGTGGACATCCAGGGTGCCGGGCAAATCATACTGACCAGTGAGCGCATCGATAAAATGATCGCGGCGCGCGACCTTGCCACTCGCGGTGAGCACGCGATGCTGAATGCAAGGCTGCGCGTGCCCGAGGGTACCACCTTCCTTGAGGAGCGCGGCGGTCTCGATGCCAGCGCGTCCTCGAAGCTGATGGCGCGCCTCAGCCCGTGGCTTCTGGTGCGGCCCGCCGACCTAAACGCCGATGCGTTGAAGCTGCTCGCTCTGGTGCACCAGTCGCCGACGGTGAAGGATGCCGCCGAACGCTTTCGTCCCCCGGTCGAGCTCGAAAAAATCATGGCGACCGTCAAGTATTTCCTCCTCTACGGGCTGCTTGAAATCGCATGACGAGGGCGGTTGGAGGGAGAGGGCTGGCTTACGGCGCGTATCGTTCACGCAAATGAGGAAAGCTTCCACGAGTTGTGCAAAGCTTTCCGAGAGACAGATGATTCCGGCCGGCCAATATCAGTACGAAATCCGACGCGGCAACGATCTCGTCGCCACCGAGGAGGATCGTTTCTCGAACCGCGAGATTAGCGGCATTCGTAAATCCGCCGGCGGCTCCGATTCCTTCGCGGCGACCGCGATGCTCGATGAAAACGGCATGGTTGCGAGCGTCACTGGGCGGTACAGTCGCGGACCGTTTTCGCGCAGTGCCACCTACGAGGCCAACATGGATTTCCTGCGCGGCACGGTGAGCGCGATGGGCAGCCGCACCGTCGAGACGGCCAAGCTCGGGCGTTATCGCGAGGTCGATTGCGGGCTGGTGCTGTTCAAGGCGCTGATGATCGCGCATATGCGGGCACGCGGTCAGTCCCGATGGACCAGTCGCGTTGCCACCATCGACCCGAGCACCCTGACCGCGCAGACGCATAAGAAGACGCTCCGGCACAAGGACGGCCACGAACTCATTTTCATCTACGAGCCGCGGATGGGCGATGTCGAGGAAATCGAGATCGATGAGGAAGGCAAGATCGTTAGTCTCGAAGACAACACCGGAAATCGCATCGCGTTGCAGAATTTTGTCGCCGGATAGCCGCTAGCTTAGCGAGTCGGAGAACCATCGAGCGCTAATGTGAACTTCCTTGAAATCGTTTTGCCGTGACCTGAGCCGCAGTCATATTCGAGGCGAGTATCGTAAGGAATCGTTTCGAAGATTTGAGATCGGCGTTCGCCGGACTACAACAGCTTGATGTCAATTCCTCGGGAGCTGACCGCGGCGACCTGCAGCGCCGCGCTCTTTCCAGAATCGGTACTGGCCGCTCATCCCGATTTCGTCAGTTAGATTTCGAGTCTAGTTGGTTCAGGCGTTGGGCATAGCCGAGCGCCCTCGCGCGATCACCCGCGTCGTTCCACCAGTTAGCCAGTGCAGCTAAGGTATCGCGATCGAATGGATGCGCTTTAAGACTGCCTTCGAGGATGTCTATAGCCGCCTTGCTGTTGCCGCTATCGTGCAGCGCAATCGCGTAAACATATGCATAGCGTGCGTTTGCAGGATCGGCGTGCGTGGCGGCGGCGAGAAGATCGAGCGCTTCCTTGCTGCGTTTCTGCCGCACCATCGAAAGGCCGAGCGCATGAAGCAACGAGGCGTCGTGAGGCGAATGCTGCAAAGCGGTTTTGAGGACCGCTTCACCCTCGGCCTCGCGTCCGGTTTCGCGATATAGGTCTGCGAGATTGACCGCTGCGGGTGCGAAGCTTCCATCCAACAAAAGCGCGGTTTTGAGCTCGTCTTGGGCGCGATCCAGATGCTGTTCTTTCGCATACAGCAAGGCGAGATTCAGATGCGCCTCGGGACGGTCTCCATTGAGCTCCTGTGCGGCGATATATTCGTCGGTCGCGTGATTGAGCGCATTGGAGAAAGTGAGATCTAGACCGTATGTCTTGCCCGCGAGAACGTCGGCCGCCTCGATGCGGACTCCTCGCACCGGATCACTCAACAGCGATCCCGGCACCTCGAGACTAGACTGCAAGTCAGAGTTCGTCAGCGCGCTGCCGGATGCGCGTCGGACCAACGCCGAGTTATCAATCGAGCCATCCGATACAACTTTGCTGCTCGGCGCCGGAGCCCATGAAGCCAGTAGATTCAACGCGGTGGCACGGGCGATAGCGGGTTGTTTCTGGTCCTCGATCAGCGCGTCGAGCGCGCTACCCGCGCCTGGAGCACCTTGTTCGCCATTATTGAGCGCATCGGCGAAGGTCTGGAACCCGACAGGATGCTTCCCATACCAGCGAACTAGCGCATCGGAGGCCCACTGCGCGGTCTTATCGGTATGACATTCGTTACAAGCGTTGGGCGTTCCCAGCTTGATCGATAGGTCAGGTCGCGGGATGCGAATGCTATGGTCGCGGCGCGCATCGATGACCATGTAGGTGCGGGTCGGCATGTGGCATTCCACGCAGTGACTCGCGGTGGTGCCCATCTTGTGGAAATGGTGCTGCGGCGAGTCATACTTCTGGGAGAGATGACATTGGAGGCATAGCGCATTTCCATCCGCGCGCAGTTTGGAGCTGTGCGGGTCATGACAATCGCTGCACGTCACGCCCTCATGGAACATCCTGCTCTGAATGAATGAGCCGTATTCATAGACCTCACCTTTGATCTGCCCATCGGGAAAATATAAATCGGGACTGAGGAGCGCCACTCGATAGTCATCCTCTATAGGCTGGCCATGTACGTAATCCTCGTGAATCGCGCCGCGGCGGGCATGGCATCGCGCGCACATCTGGATTTCGCGCTCGGTCTCGCGCGGCTTGCTCCGATGCGGCTGGTTCGATGCGGGATCGATCTCCCATGCCGCGTCACGCCGTTCGTCGAGCGCGATAGTTAGACCCTCAGTGGCGTCGAGCTTCTTTTGCTCATCGGGCTTTCGCGACCATGCGAGATGATTGGATCCGGGCCCATGACAAGCCTCGCATGCGACGTTGATCTCGGCATAGCTGGTGTCATAGCTGCGGGTTTGCCGGCGGTAGTTCTTCCGGACATTGGTCGAATGACAATCCGCGCACATGTAGTTCCAGGTCTGGTCGATCCCGGTCCAATGCGCCGGCTCCGGCGCCGATAGATTCTGGTTGGGATAAAGATGGAACCAGCGCTGGCCGCCGGCCTCGCGCGCGCGGGAGTCCCACGCGATGCCGAACGCCTGCAATTTGCCCCCGGGCGTCGCGATGAGGTACTGCTGGAGCGGATAGACCCCGAACGTGAACCCGATTTCGTAGTCATGCATCGCGCCATCAGGCCCGTCGGTGCGCACCATGAATTTGTTATCGCGCCGGAAGAAAGTTGAAGTGACGCCGCTATCTGTAAATTGCTCATCCTTGAAGTTGCCGAGCACGGTCGCTTCGGTCGCAGGCTGCATCGCAAGCTGATGATGCGATCCCATCCAGCTTTTGAATTCAGCCGCGTGACAAGTCGCGCAGGCCCTCGACCCAACGAACGTCGGCGCGCTCCGGGCCAGAGGCGGAGCCGACGCGATGCCGCCCCCATCGCTGCGATGCGACCGACGAATTCCGACCGCCGCGAATGTAACAACTGCGACGAGCGCCAAACCAATGGCATACATCGGCCAGCTTTCGCGAAGCAGTTTGGCCTGCGCTTGAAGCGGAGCGATGCCTGTGTTGTTTGAGCGCCTTCTATTCCGCTTCGCCACGAGGTGAGTCTTACCGACGCCGAATACACAATGCTACCGGTCAGCCGAGTCAACTTAGATCGTAAAGTTGCAGCGGGGAACAACGGTTCGAGAAGGGGACCTCTAGCTTTATCCCGCTCCGGATCCTACACCGAACAACAACAGATTTGCCGAAGCGCCGTTCTGATCTATCAACTCTCTTAGTGGACAAAGCCACCGCCCACGATAAAGACCGGTCCCTCTATCGACCCCTTGTATGCGAGACCGTTGTTGCCCCATCGAATAATCCGGGCGGGCGGTGGGCCCAAAGATGTGTCGGCCCCGGAACTCGACTGAGCCGTCGTGCTGAAGAAGCCTCCCGTACTACCCGGAAATATCGAGTTGATCATCGATAAATCGGTCAGGTTGAAAGAGGTGATGCCGTCGAAGAGGAAAAAGGCGGTATTTATTGCCGAGTCCGGCACCATCCCGTACACCGGTGCCCCGTCGGGCCCGGGAAACTGTCCTATCGTATTCCCGGTTGAAGGATCGATGACCTGGCCGTTGTCGGAATAGATCAGCCCAGTGCCGCGATCGAAGTGAATTCGTCTTTCATTGCTGATGAATGCGGAATCGTAGTCGTTGACCGATGAAATTCCTTCGGAGTTGACCGTCATCGCATAGAAATCAAGGCTTCCCGTCTCGTCATTGTCGGCGTAAAGCGCGGTTGAATCGCTTCCCCATTGAATCGAATCAAACACTCCTCCTCCGTTGTCTCGACCGGCCGCAGCGTTGGGACGTGCGCTGCTGTCATCGAAGATGAAAATTCCTCCCGTCGACTGCGGCGAACCGCGCGAAGTCCCAAGCGAGATTGCGGTGGTATGCGGACTTTGTGGTGCCACCTGCAAGTCGAAGGCAAAATAAGGACCGAAGATAAGGCCCTGTCCAAGTGCGATGGTTATGTCGGGCGTCAGAGCTGGCAAGGTAAAGCGCTCGACCGATGAAATGTCGTCCACACCAACATAGAGAAACTGGCCATCATCGGATATCGCGAGACGGTTCGGATTGTTTCCCACAAAGAGGGATCTGCTGATCGTCCCTGAGGCCAAATCGAGTACCGCAATGGTGTTGGCCAGTGCGGGTGGTGGTCCCCCGATCGACGAAGACTCAGGCACCGATATGTAAATTACCTGCCGCGCTGGATCATATGCCATGTCATTCACTGCTGTGTCCACTATTAGCGTGGCCAGGCCGGGCTCGCCTTCAGAGCCGACCAGGAAAGTCGAGGCCTCCGAAGAGCCTCCTCGTGATGAGACAGTGACGAACTTGGTTCCCACGGTGGAAACGTCGGCGGCGGGAACGTGAGCCGTCAATTCGGTGGCGGAAACATATCTGGTCGACAGAACCTTGCTGTTCCACCTGACCTTAGAGCTACGAGTGAAGTTTTGCCCGGTAACATTCAGGGTGAACCCGGCGCCGTTTGCCACAGCGGATCCCGGATTTAAAGTTGAGATGAAGACCGTTCGGTCGCCCGTGCCTTGAAGCTGCACCGATGCGGTCGAACTTCCCTTGCTCGCATTGGTAAGGATTCGAGACTGTAGCGGTGAAAGGTCCGTCGGCGGGCGGCTGGAAAGCGACTACCGCGGTGGCCTCAGCCCGTGGCTCGAGCATAGAACCAGCCTGAGGTGTCTCTACCAGAACGAACCCAGGATTTTGCGCTAAAGATACGGAATCGATCGTGAGCGGCTCATTGCCCGCATTTCTGATCACGAATTTCTCGCTTTGTGAAGCGGTTCGGCCAAATGAAAGTTTTGTCGGTGCCACCGCCAACTTGCTGAACAGCGGCCTCGCCTTCGCGTCTGGGAAATTCTGCTGTGCCCACGAAGTGCGAAAAGCGAAACCGATGGCGGCGACTACGCAGAGCGCAGAGATCTTCCGAAGAATCATTTCCCCCTCTCAATCCGAAACGAGCAGATCGACCTAACTCACTCAACCATAAGCTCTCTGTCAGGACAACGAAGCAGAATGCCCCGAAGCTCAACTTCCGGTTGGCCTAGTCTTGCGGGCCAGGGCAGGTGAAGGTTGACCGCTTATTTGCTTTTGCTTCCGGTAGCGAGGGATTCGGCGATCATCAAATCGGCGCGTGTCGTAATCTTCATGTTCAACGCCGAGGCTTCGACGATCTCGACGGTGCCGCCAATCTGCTCGACCAGATCCGCGTCGTCGGTGGCGACGATGTGCTCGCGGGTCGCGCGCTCATGCGCCGCGACCAGCAGCCGGCGCTGAAATGCCTGCGGCGTCTGCGCCTGGTAGAGGCCCGCGCGCTTCACCGTCGCAGACGATGACGCCGTCGGCCACGCGCTTGAGGGTATCGGCAACGGGGATCGCCGCGATCGCGGCGCCGCGCGCGGATGGCAGCTTCGAGGCATCGGCGGAACAGGGCCGCATCGGCAAACGGGACGGGCCGCGTCGTGGATGAGGATGACCTGGCGGCCTCGGCGCTGGTGAGCGCGAGCGCGAGGCGCACCGAATCCTGCCGCTCGGTACCGCCGGGGGTGATTTTCACCGGGACCTCGAGGCCGGCTCGCGCGACCTCGTCGCGGGTACGCTTGTCGAGCCCGGCGGGAATCGCGATGACGACTTCGGTCGATCGACGGATATCTGCGCCAGTGTCGCGAGGGAGTAGTGGAGCATCGGGTGGCCGTGCAGCTTCACGAAGGCCTTGGGTTCGCCGAAAGCGAGGCGGATTGCCGCTACCGGCGGCGACTATGATTGCGGAAGCCTCATCGAGCCGTTGCTCATATATCGCGATCGCATACGAAGCGCGACGAATGCGGTTGCGCGATCGTTAGGACAGATTTTGACGGGCATCGTCATCAAAATAAAAAGGCCAGTGTAGAGACACCCGGCCTTTCGCGATCAGATTTCGATGCGTCTAGTTGGCGAAGATCGTCTTGAGCTCTTCCATGATTTTCTCTTCCGGATGCGCCTTGGCGATCGAGAGTTCTTTCACCAGCAGGCTGCGCGCGGTATCGAGCATCTTGCGCTCGCCGAAGGACAAGCTCCTTGTCGCCCTTAAGCACCAGCAGGTCGCGCAGCACCTTGGCGATTTCGAGCGGCGAGCCGGTCTTGATCTTCTCGGTATACTCCCGATAGCGGCGGTTCCACGTCTGCGTATCGACCTCGACCTTGCGCTGGCGCAGAATTCGGTAGATTTTGTCTACCATATCCTTGCCGATGACCCGGCGCAGTCCGACAGAATCGACGTTCTCGGTGGGAATCATAATGGTCATTTTTCGGTCCCGAGAATCTTGAGCACGTAAAAACGGCGCTCGGTACCCGGAAATGACCTTCACTTGGATGTCGTCGATTACCGCCACCCCGTGGGCCGGATAGACGACCTTTTCGCCCTTCTTAAACTGCAAATTCATCGTATTTAGGCACCACGCCTGTCAGCCGTAGAGTTCGGGAGGTTGACGACCGGAATGCCGGTTCACCACTACCCGAGCGACTGGAAGCGATTCTGTATTCGATTATGGCACAGTTTGTGGAAGTTGTCACCTCTGGCTTTGTTCGAGAGACAATAGCGGCAGCGAGTATTAGAACGACTGTTTCGAGAGTCGCGTGCTTTGGAAGCCGGAGTTAGCTGCAATTCCATCACAATTGCGTCTTCGCCCGGCCCATAATAGTGTTTTCTCAAACGACGTTCTTCAAATTTCAGGCTGCCGATAGAGCTGCCGTGCGCCAAGATTTGCTCGCCGAACCTCGAATGTTACGCAACTCGCCTGCTTGGCCACAGCCTCGGCGATGGCCGAGTTCATCAGGAAGCTTCCGACCCCACGGCGGCGGAATTCGGGATGTACCGCGATGTTCAGCACATGGCATTCGTCGGCCACCAGCCATCGGCATAGAAAACCGGCCGCGCATCGCTCGATAAGCGGCAATCGTCTTCCGGCCTCAGCCTGGGAAATAAGGTTGCCACGATGGTGCGGGAAAATGGCAACGTCAATTCGCGCTCGAATGATCGAGACTCCATGGCGAGGTATAAGCCATCCGCTCTATCTCGATGATCCGCGGCAGATCACTGTGCGATGGCGTCCCTTAATTCCATGGCCGTCGGAAACAATCATAGCACGACGGGGGTTTGTTTGGTCGATTCGAGTGGCTTGTTTCTTCCTCCGAGTGGGTTTGTTTCGGCCGTTTTCGTCTCCTTATGCCGCGGCGCGGACCTCTCCCGTATCTCCCTTCATCACAATGATGTCGAGCATTTGTTTCGCAGGCGATGCTTGAATGTCGTGACCGGCTTGCCGAAATCGACCCGCGTGGTGAAATCCGCTGGGCACGACGACGAAACGTGGCAAAGCCGGCGCAGCGCCTCGCCGCGCACGCTGGCGCTGATAGTCAACACGCTGTCGAGAAGCGCGATGTTGTAGTCATAGTCCGGCATCTCGTCGGGAAAATTCCACAATCGCTTGAGTGACGAGGGTGGCAGCTTGCGCGGCATTTCGAGGCGGACCAGGTACGCATTCGCATGCTCGGATACAGTGTAAACCGTGCCATAGCGGCGATCGCGCTCGGTTTTTTCATCATAGCAGGTCCGACATGAAGCCGTCGAATGCGACTTTGCGCTGGCTGCTGCGAAGCTTGCTCCCGCCGGCGAGGGCGCTCCGAGCGGAGCAGTATCGCGAGTCCATAAGCTGCCGCCCGATAAGTCATTTCCTTGCTCGGGACTTCCGTGCAGCATGCCTTCGCGCATCCGCCAGCCGCCTCAGCCACGCCGAGCAACATCGCCGAGCAGGATCCATCCGTAGGTGCCGGAGGAGAACAACTCCATCGCCCATTACCACAACCGCGAAAACGCCAGCAGATATCGCGGGATAAAGGATCGCATTGATGAGCTATTGAGGGCGCTCGATCGCACGCGCGAAAATGCGCCCGAATCACCCACCGCGTTTTCGAGGTTGCGTTTTGATGCGTCCGGCATACGCACCCAGGATCGGTTCCGCGAGCCCAGCATCGATCCTCACAGGAATCGGAGCGCTCTTGACCTCCGCCAGATCGACTGTGGCGAGAACCGCATCGAAATCCTCCGCCAATTCGCCCGGGAAATGTTTCTCGCCGATAGGACCCGGCAACGTGCCGATGTCCTTGGGCAGATTCATCATGGCGGCCGGCGCATGCCACCGTCGCGCGTGGCGCGGGCTGGCGCGGGAGCAGCAGCGGGTCTTCGGCAGCAACTGGGGCCGCGAGCGGGGGCAGCATGCGCGGCGCCATTGGTACCGCGTTTGCGGCCGCCATCTGCCCCGAGGCGGAAATGGTCGCCGGCGTGGCATGTGCCGCTCGGTTCCTTGTTGAAGACGCGAAGGCGCGTCGTCGGGAATCGTGCAGCTCGGGATGCAGTGCGCGGGCGCGTCGAGCAATACATCCGGAGTTTCAGGAATATTGGGGTCGGGCACGCAGCAATCGACCGGGCACACGGCGGCACATGCCTCATGGTCGTGGAATCCCACGCACTCAGTGCATTTGGACGGAACGATGTAGTAAATATCCTGCGCGATGGCGGGACTGACTTGTCCGTTAAGTTCCCACGCAACGCCGCCGCCGTAGATCGCGGTGTTGGGACATTCAGGTTCGCAGGCGCCGCAATTGATGCACTCGCTGGTAATGACTGTCGCCATCTAATGTTTCCCGACCTCAGAAAGATACGAAAGTAAACAAAGATTTGTCGTGGGTAGCAAACGCACGCACGAGAGATCGACCGATACTATTGACCATAACCGGAGCTGGTTTTTCGTGTCAACGCCATCAGCAAAACTCATTTGAACTGAATTCACAACCACTCCGATGCTTATCCAAAATCCGGTGGTTCCACGTCTCTGGTAGCGCTTTGGACTGGTGGTGCGATGACCAGAGAAAAAGGAACTCTCGTTTACGCAAGCAGAACCGCGACGATTCCGGTCAGGAAGATTCCATCGAAGGTTCCCGCCCCGCCGATCGAGGCGACCGGCGCGCCGAGGCCGCCGATCTTGCGCAGGTTCATCAGATCCGCACCAATCAGCGTTCCCATCACGCCGCTGACGTATGCGACCGCATCGGCATGATGCGCGCCGTAGTGACTGCCGAGCCACCATCCGCAAATCGCCGCGATGATCGGTGGAATGAACATCGGGGTGGCGATGCCTAGCCCCGGAACCGGGCGTGCGAATCGATTCACCACGATCGCCACGATCGCGACTCCGATCAGCGCGGAAAAAGTCACCTCGGGAAAATGGCTCAGCACGTACAAGCAGATGAGGCCGGGAACGATCGCGCCGCCGACGTTGATCGCGATGGTGGTTTTTCCGGTCTGGTAGCGGGTCGGAATCCGGTAGCGCATGCCGAAATGCGAAACGACTTCCGGCATTCGGCCGTCACCGCTCTCGACCTCGGTGAGCGGAATATTGATGTAGCTGCCGAGGAAGCTCATCAGCAGCGCGATGAACGCGAGATTCGGCGGAAGTCCAAGCGCCTGGAAAACGTTGCTGATGACGCCGACCCACACGAACATCAGCCATAGGAACAAGATGCCGATAAAGATCAGCGCGTAGAAAATCAGGAAGGGCGCAAAAACCATCGCGCGATGATAGCAACCCGCCGCCGCTACCGCGATTCGATCCGATGACGGCTCGGAAAGAAGCGGCCGACGCTGCCCAGAGCCTCGGAGTAGCCGGTGCCGAGCGCGTGTTCTTCGGCGGGAATTCTGACCGCGAGCATCAGCGCGTTAGCAATGGTGAAGATGCCGGCGGTGATCCAGCATCCGCGAATCATCGGAAGCGCCGCGATCTCGACTACCACGGCGACATAATTCGGATGCCGTACCCATCGATACAGGCCAGTCGTTACCGGCGCGGCGCCCGGCATCACAATGATGCGCGTGTTCCAGCGCTCACCGAGCGTCATCACCGCGGCATAGCGGAGGAGCTGCGCGACGCATGGCAGCGAGGAACGCCACCATCGAAACGAGCGGCGAAATCGCGCGGGCAACGAACAGCGATTCCGCTGCGCATGAAGCCAGAAAGAGCGTGTGCATCGTGACCATGATGCGGTAGTGCGCCGCCCCCACCTCGATACCACCATGCGCGAGGGCACGGCGCGCGTTGCGCCGCGAGATGAAAAGTTCGAGGACCCGTTCAGCCGCCAACAGCGCGAGCAGAATCAGGTACGCGCGCTCGGAAATCACCATTCGAAGAGAACCAGCTCGACCGAGAAGCCGGGTCCCATCGCGATCATGACGCCATAATCGCCGGGCTTCGCGTCCTCGCTCTTGAGGATGTCCTCGAGCATGAAGAGCACCGACGCCGAAGAAAGATTCCCGGTGTTCTTGAGCGATCGCCACGAGCGCGCCAGAGCGTCGTCGGGCAGCTGAAGTTGCTCTTCGAGAACGCGCAATACTTTCGGCCCACCGGTATGCCCGATCCAATGCGCGATGTCGGAGCGCTTCAGTCTGGACGCGGCAAGGAAGTCATCGACCTCTTGCGCGATGTTCTTTCGCACCAGTTCCGTCAGATGCGGGGAGAGCACGATTTTGAATCCGCCGTCCACCACGTCCCATCCAATGATGCGCTGCGTATCGGGATAGAGAATCGATCGCGTCGCGAGGACTCGCGGCATTGCGCCGTGGCCACGATCGGCGCCTGACACCACCACCGCTGCCGCGCCATCACCAAATAATCCCGACGCAATAATATTAGCGGCCGAGAGGTCATCGCGTTGCAGCGTGAGCGAGCACAACTCGACCGATACCAGCATCGCGGTCTCACGCGAAAATCCGCGCACGTAGTCGGCCGTCCTCGCGAGGCCGGCCGCGCCCGCGCCGCATCCGAGCCCGAAGATCGGCGTGCGCTTCAAATCGCGGCGCATCCCGAGGCGGTTGGACAATGCGACGTCGATGGTGGGCGTAGCGATTCCGGTCACCGTGACGAAGAAGACGTGATCGATATCGCGAGGCTCGAGGCCCGCGCGTTCCAGCGCCGTGCGTGACGCCTTCTCGGCGAGTTCAGGCGCTACCCGCAGCCACGCGTCGTTGCCCTTCGCGAACGAATCGAGCGGATAGTAATCGCGCATCGGCAGCGCAAGGTAACGGCCCTGGATCCCGAGCGCGCCCTGCAGCCGATCGAAGCGCGAGACATCGCCGTAGCGTTGCATCCACAGTTGGCGCAGCGCTCCGGTGAGTTCCTCTTGCGAAACGTAATTTTCGGGAAGCGCGGTCCCGACTCCGCTGATATGCGGTGCGAGTTGCATTTAGTGATGTTAACCTTCCCGGACGGTGCGGAGTTCCGGCGCTGTGAACAAGCGATGACGCCATCTTTACATAGTGACCGCCTGTTCCGATAAGATTTCACGATTATGAAGTCTTCGGAACGGACAGAATTGCTAAATCTGCTCGCGCGCGAATCCTATTTCGAGCGCGAACTGACCCTCGCCTCGGGTCGCGCCTCCAATTATTACATCGATTGCAAGCGCACCCTCTATCTCCCTTTGGGCGCATATCTCGCCGGCGAGGCGATCTTCGAACTGGCGCAGGCGGCCGGCGTCGCGCAACTCGGCGGGATGGCGGCGGGAGCGCTGCCCGTGACCGATGCAGCGATCGCCGCGGCATATCGTCATGGTTCCGACCTGCGAGGATTTTTCGTGCGCAAGGAAACCAAGGCGCACGGCCTGCAGCAGTTGGTCGAAGGCGCGTTCCGTAAGGGCGTCAAGACCGCGATGATCGACGACACCATCACGACCGGTGGCTCGACGCTGCAGGCGCTCGCTTCGGTGCGCGAGGCCGGCGGCGATGTCACCCATGTGCTGACCATCGTCGAGCGCGGCGAGGGCGCGGCTGATGCGTTCGCGCAAGGCCGGCCTCCAGTATCGATGGGTCTTCACCGCCGAGGAGGTTCGCGCGGCCGCCAAAAGCCTGAAGTAGATGACCTCGAATCCCTCGCATGCGGTCGGAGCGTCGAAAATTCCAGGCGCTCCCATCTCGATCGGCGGACGGACCGGCGTCGCGGCCGTCTTCGGCGACCCGGTCGAGCATTCGATGTCGCCTGCGATGCACAACGCGGCCTATGCGGCACTCTTCATGGATCGCGTCTATCTCGCGTTTCACGTGACGCCGGAACATCTCCGTGCCGCAATGCATGCGATGCTCACGCTCGGTTTTCTTGGCGCGAACCTCACGGTCCCGCATAAGGAAGCCGCGGCACGGATCGTCAAGAACCTGAGCGCGCGAGGCCAAGCTGCTGCGCGCCGTGAATTGCGTCATCAACGATCGCGGCAAATTGCGCGGCGACAACACCGACGCCCGCGGCCTCGAGGCGATCTGCGCGCGCTCGGCGTTGATCTCCGCTCGCGGCTGGCAATCGTGATCGGCGCCGGAGGTGCGGCCGCATCGGCGATCCTCGCATTATCGAGGATGGGCGCCGCGCGAATCGTGATCGCAAATCGCACCCGCTCGCGTGCGGCGGGCCTGGCGCGGCGTTTCCATTCTCCACACTCGTCTCGCCGCGTCAGTTGACCGCATGTGGCCTCGACGCTCTGACCGATGCCGCTCTTCTCGGCGACGCCGCGCTGGTGCTGAACGCCACCTCGATGGGACTTACGACCGGCGCATTCGCGCCGCTGGACTATGCCGCGACCGCGCGCGAATGTTTTTTCTACGATGCCATTTATCGTCGCCGAGGCGACGCCCTTCTTGCGCGAAGCGATCGCGCTCGGCCGCCCCAATGCCGACGGCGCGGGGATGCTGATCAATCAGGGCGAACTGGCTTTCGAGCTGTTCAATCGCGTCGCGCCGCCACTTGGTGTCATGCGGAATGCGCTTCTCGCACGTCTCGGCCGGACGTAGTTATTTCGTGAGCGCTTCATTTCGTGATGCTCGAAGGTCGTCGCCCGCCTGGGTGAGGCATCTGGGCCTTGCCCAGAGTGTCAATGTCTTTGCGATGCTCGGTCGGTTTTTCGAGTTCCCGCAGAAGTGGCCCCACCACCGCATCATTAAGGCACGGCATCTCATTCGGCCAAGTCGCCCGAGGAAGGGCCGTCGAGCATGAGATCACGCAGGTTGCAAGAATGAAGAAACTCGATCCGGATTTCTATTCGGAGACGCTTGCCCCCGACACCGACGATGGTCGCAACATCGACGCACTCCTTTCGCGTGCAGAGGATTCGTATGGCGCCTGGAGGGCCGAGTTGAAACGAGCCGGGAAGATTGAAAAGGATCCGGAGCATGATCTTTGGCAGGAATATCTGAAAGAAAAGAAGCTGATCGCGAACTAGCCCCAAGCGCGGCGAAGCATTAGATTCGGCATCGCTCCACTTTGGTGGATCGATGCGGAGTCACCCATGCAGGCTTCATACCGCGATCGCCGTCGATGATGTTCTCGACTATCTGCGCAGGCTGGGCGTGCTGCTCGAAACCGACCAGGCTTCCCCAAGCCTCACCGGAATCATGGTGCGCGAGCCGGTCAAAGGCTCGTGGTGGGCGCATCCGATGGCGAATGAGATCCACCTGATCTGCCAGCGACTCATGCACATCCCGACGCGATCTTCCTCAAGTTGCTCTCGGGCAAGACCACCTACGTCCATCGCCGCTTTGGCCCGAGTTGATCGCGATCGGTACCGCACAAGAGCCATGGCAACTCGACGCGCTGCCTGTATCGGCAAAATCGATGCTGAAGAAAGTCGAAGACCTTGGCAGCCTTCGCATGGACGAATTGAAAGGGGCGCGAACCGCGAAGGAGAAGGGCGCCGATGCGCGCACGCTCGAATTGCGGCTGCTGGTGTTCGGCGACGATGTACATACCGCCTCGGGCGCGCATGTGAAGAGGATCGAGACCTGGGAGCATTGGGCATGGCGGAGCGGATTTCACATTTCGGTGCTGCCGACTCCCGAAAGAGCGAAAGAAGAATTCTCGCGTATCGTGGATAAGCTCAACGACAGAGTTCGGCGCAGCGGCGACGCTCCCGTGGCAGCATCCTGCGAAGCGGCTCGGTGAAGGTGTGAGGCTTGCTTCCAGGATTACAGATCCAAGGGCGTCAGCAGATTCGCTGGATGTTAGCCGAACATCTCTTTGAGCTTGTCGACGAAGCCTTTCGAGAGCGGATGGTTTACGTCTTCGCCGGAGGCTTTCGCGAACTCCTCGAGCAGCTCGCGCTGGCGCGCAGTCAGACGCTTTGGAGTCTCGACCACGATCTTCACGAGCTGATCGCCGCGGCCGTAGCCATGCAGATCGACGATGCCCTTGCCCTTAAGTCGCAGGATTTTTCCCGATTGTGTGCCGGCCGGAATCTTCAGCTTGACCTTGCCTTCGAGTGTCGGGCACGTTCAACCTCCGAGCTGAGCGCCGCCTGCGGGAAGCTGATCGGCACCTCGATGATGACGTCGTTTTCCTGGCGCACGAACAGCGGATGCTCCTTGACGTGAATGACCACGTACAAATCGCCCGCCGGTCCGCCCGCGAAGCCGGCCTCGCCCTCGCTGCGCAAGTTTCAGTCGCGAGCCATTATCGACGCCCGCGGGAATCCGCACCGATAGCGTCTCCGCTTTGCGGACGCGGCCCTGACCCAGACATTTCGCGCAAGGGTCGGTGATGATCGAGCCTTCACCGCGGCAATTACCGCAGGTGGTCGCGATCGAGAAAAAACCCTGCTGAGTGCGCACTTGGCCGGTGCCGCGACAATTGGGGCAGGTGCGGACGCTGGCGTCTCCGCCCTTGGAGCGAGCTGCCATTGCATTCGTCGCATTGGGTCAGACGCTGAAACTTGACGGATTTTTCGGTGCCGCGTGGCGGCTTCCTCGAAATCGATCTCGAGGTCGTAGCGGAGATCGTCGCCGCGGCGAGTGCGTCGAGCGCGTGCGGCCGCGGCCAGTGCCGAAAAAGTCGCCGAAGATGTCCGAGAAAACTTCTTCGAAGCCTTGGCTGAAATCGAAGCCGCCGAATCCGCCCGGGTCCGCCCGCAGCGCCCTGAAATGCCGCGTGACCGAAGCGGTCATATTGCGCGCGCTTCTCGGGTCCGAGAGGACCTGGTAGGCTTCGTTGATCAGCTTGAAATTGTCTTCGGCTTCTTTGTTTCCGGGATTGCGATCGGGATGGTACTGAATCGCGAGCCTGCGGTACGCCTTCTTAAGCTCCTCTTCGGTCGCCCCACGAGTAACGCCTAATAATTCGTAGTAATCGCGTTTTTTTTCAGCAGGCATCGAGGCAGCCATCTAAACCAAGGCGGCGCGGGATGCCATTAGTAACTCATGTACATCCCACGCCGCCGCTTATGTCCTTTTAATTGGCCCTCGACTCCGCTGCGCTCCGCCTCGGGACGCCTGCGGCGTGGCTTCGCCCGCTTCGCGCCTCTGTCCAAATCATGACGCCTGAAGGTCAGCCGCTGTGTCTTATGAATCCTTGACTTCCTTGAAGTCCGCATCGACGACGTCCTCCTTCGGACCGGACTCGGCTCCGCCGCCGTTGCCGCCTTGCGGGCCAGCTCGGCACCCGGCTGGGGTCCCGCACCGCCGCCCTGCTGCTCGCGAGTCTTGCTGTACATCGCTTCGGCCAGCTTATGCGATGCCTTGGAGAGCGTTTCCGCCGCCGCATCCATTTCGGCGGGCTCTTTCGATTCGAGCTTCGCCTTCGCCGCAGTCGAGCGCATCTTCGATAGCCTTGCGCCCGGCGTCATCGAGCTGCGCGCCGTAGTCCTTCAACGTCTTCTCGGTCGTATAGATGAGGTTGTCGAGCTTGTTGCGCGATTCAGCCAGCGCGCGACGTTTCTTGTCCTCGTCCGCATGCGCCTCCGCCTCGCGCACCATTCGCTTGATCTCTTCTTCATTAAGACCCGACGAAGCGGTGATCTTGATGGACTGCTCCTTGTTGGTGCCGAGGTCTTTCGCATGGACGTTCACGATGCCGTTGGCGTCGATATCGAAGGTGACCTCGACTTGCGGAAATCCTCGCGGAGCCGGCGGAATACCGATCAGATCGAACTGACCGAGCAGCTTGTTGTCCGCCGCCATCTCGCGCTCGCCCTGGAAGACGCGAATCGTAACCGCCGTCTGATCCTCCTGAGCGGTCGAAAAGACCTGGCTCTTCTTGGTCGGGATGGTGGTGTTCTTCTCGATGAGCTTGGTGAACACGCCGCCGAGGGTCTCGATTCCCAGCGACAACGGGGTAACGTCGAGGAGGAGAACGTCCTTGACCTCGCCCTTGAGCACCGCGGCCTGAATCGCGGCGCCGATCGCGACCACCTCATCAGGATTGACGCCCTTATGCCCTTCTTTGCCGAACAGGCGCTTCACACGCTCCTGCACCGCAGGCATACGGGTCATGCCACCGACCAGCACGACCTCGTTGATATCTGAGGCCTTCATGCCCGCATCTTTCAATGCGGTGATGCAAGGCGGGTCGAGCCGGTCGAGCAAATCGGAGCATAGCGACTCGAGCTTCGCGCGAGCTCAGCTTGATGTTCAGATGCTTGGGGCCCGAAGCGTCGGCGGTGATGAAGGGCAGATTGACGTCGGTCTCGGTGACCGTGGAAAGCTCCATCTTGGCTTTTTCCGCGGCTTCCTTGAGACGCTGCAACGCCATCCGATCCTTGCGCAGGTCGATGCCCTGGTCCTTCCTAAATTCGTCGGCCAGATAGTCGATGACCTTCTGGTCGAAATCCTCACCACCGAGGAAGGTGTCGCCATTGGTCGATTTGACCTCGAAGACGCCGTCGCCGATTTCGAGCACCGAAACGTCGAAGGTACCACCACCGAGATCGAAGACCGCGATTTTCTCGTCCTTCTTCTTATCGAGGCCATAGGCCAACGACGCCGCGGTGGGTTCGTTTATGATTCGCAGGACATTCAGCCCCGCGATGCGGCCGGCGTCTTTCGTTGCCTGACGTTGACTGTCGTTGAAATAAGCCGGGACGGTGACGACGGCCTCGGTCACCTTCTCACCGAGGTAGTCCTCGGCGGTCTGCTTCATCTTTTGCAGGATAAATGCCGAAATCTCAGGCGGACTATACTTTTTGCCCCGCACCTCGACCCATGCCGCGCCATCGTCATTCTTGATGATCTTAAACGGGGAAATTTTCATCGCCTTCTGGACTTCGCCGTCTTCGAAGCGGCGGCCCATCAGGCGTTTGATCGCAAATATCGTGTTCTCGGGATTCGTGATTGCCTGGCGGCGCGCGATTTGGCCGACCAGACGCTCATTCGATTCCGTGAATGCCACCACCGACGGGGTGGTGCGGCTACCTTCGGAGTTGGCGATTACGACCGGGTCGCCGCCCTCCATAACAGCTACGCAGCTGTTGGTAGTACCTAAATCGATTCCAATTACTTTTGCCATTAACCCGGACCTCTGTCTTTAAGAAATAAGCACGCTTGGTGATTTTTCAATGGGAAATGCTATCAAATCCGCCGTTTATGCCCGATTGCCGTTGCCATCGCCCTTGGAAACGACGACTCGCGCCGGCCGCAGCACTTTGTCATTCATCAAATAACCGCGATGGAACTCGTCAACTACGGTATTCGGCGGATGAGTCGGATGCGCCACCTGATCGGCCGCTTCATGCCGATTGGGGTCAAACTGCTCGCCGACGGAGGCCATCGGGCGAACTCCGTTGGTCTTGAGGTAATCCATCAACGAGGCGAGGACCATTCTGACCCCCTCGACAATTGATTTGCCATCGGAACCGCCCTTGGAGGCCTCGACCGCACGTTCCAGATTATCGACAATGGGAAGCAGGTCGCGCAGCAGGTTTTCCTTCTGAATCCTTACGGAATCCTCGCTCTGCTGGCGGATGCGCCGGCGCGAGTTTTCATGTTCGGCCAAAGTGCGAAGGTATTTGTCCTTGAGCTCCGCAATCTCTTTGTCTTTCGCGTCGCCTTCTTCGAGGGACACCGCCTGGTCAGTCTGAGGAGCACCGGCCTCAGCAGCCATCTGGCTCCTGAGCTGCGCGATTTCCTGGTCTTTCGCCTCCGCCTCAGTCGTAAGCTCCTGGACACGTGCATTGAGCTTGTCGATCTCACCCAGAACCTCGACGGTTTCCTCGATTGAGAGCGGAGTGGGACCCGTGACATCGCCACGCCCCTGATAGCTCGGCTCATGCATACGCGCATGCACCGCAGAATCGGGGGTGAGAATTATGGGGTCGTTATCGTCCTTAAATCTTTTGCTCATTTCTCAACGACGGGGAACCTGAATGCTTCGTAGAGAACATAAGCATGGATCGAAAGTTGGCTAGGCGGTAAGTAGAATTATTGAAGTCAGGAACGACGTTCTAGAGAGCCAAGAACTAGTGTTCCAGAATCTTCGATAGTGCGCGGGCGGTATATTCCACCAGGGGGATGACGCGCTCGTAGTCCATCCGCACCGGACCCACGATGGCGAGGCTGCCCAGCGGCCTGGAGCCTCCGACGTATGGGGCAGCAACCACGGCAAATCCAGCAAGACGAGGGTTTTCCGATCCTATGGAAACCATCACGCCCTGCTCTTTGATACTTCTTTCCAGGAGCTCCAATAGCGCGGTCTTGTCATCGAGGGCGCGCAGCAATTCCCGCACTTTTCCGAGGTCAGCGAACTCCGGCTGTTCGAGCGCCTGCACGCTGCCATCAACGTAAACCTCGATAGCGTCCGAACTCCCGGCGATTGCCTCGCCGAGCACCAGCGCATCCCGCATGAAGCGATCGTAGCGGGCGCGCTCCAGCTTCAACTGCGATTCAATCCATGCCCGCGCTTCGTCCAGCGTCCGTCCCCCGAGCGATTCGTTGAGATAGCCGGCCATCCGGTCCAACTCGCCCTGCTCATGGTCGATATCCGTCATCACGAGCCGGTTTTGCACCGCTCCACCGGTCGAGACGAAGACCGCCAGTACCTGCTGCTCGCGGATGCGGATGAAGTTAACTCTTTCGAGCTGCACCGACTCGATGCGCGGGGCCATCACCATCGCGGCCTGGCCGGTGAGGATCGATAGCAGCTTTGGCGTGTCACGCATCAACATGGCGATATCGCGCCCACGTCCCGAGTAGTGAAGCTCGATTTGCGAGCGATCCTCGAATCCGATGCGCGAGCCGGCCAGATGATCGACGTAATAGCGAAACGCCTTGTCGGTAGGCACGCGCCCCGCCGAGGTGTGCGGCTGTGACAGGAAGCCGGAATCTTCCAATTCCGACATCATGTTACGAACCATCGCGGATTTGATGCCGAGGTGATGACGCGACGCGATTTGGTTGGACCCGACCGGCTCCGCAGTAGCGATAAATTCCGAAACCGCCGCAAGTAGCAGCGCATGACGTCGTCCGGTGAGGGATTTTTCCGCTTCGTTGGTCATCGCACGTTAATAATCTTCTCTCCTTACAATGAGCTTATTCAAGCGTTATGGCTAATGCGTTTCCACATCCGGCGCGCGGCTCGCTCAAAAACGATTGATGATGACCGACGGCTTTTCGTCGCTGGTGCGGCGCCGTTCGGCTCCAAGCAACCAATGATCGAGGATTGCCGCCAGTTCCTCGAGTTGCACCGGCTTGCCGAGGTAGTCGTCCATCCCGGTGGCAAGGCATTTCTCGCGGTCACCCTCCATCGCATGGGCCGTCATCGCAACCACGATGGTGTGGCGTCCGGTGACTGATTCGCGGCGACGTAACTCGGCAGCGGCCGTGAAACCGTCCATTTCCGGCATCATGCAGTCCATCAGGACGAGGGGAAAAGCGCCGTCGGCCAGCGCCGCGAGTGCCTCGACACCGCTTGCGACGACGGTTGCCGGATAGCCGAGCTTGCGCAGTTGATGTGACGCGACGGTCTGGTTGATGAGGTTGTCTTCGGCAATCAGGATCCTGAATTTCCGGCGCGCCGCGTACAATGGATCGCTGGGTGGCTGCCGTTGGTCGGGACTTTCAGCGACCGCCAGATCCGTGGTTATCAGTGTCGCGAGCGAATCGTATAGCTGCGACTGTTTAACCGGCTTGGTCAGCCACGCTTCGATTGGGGCAGCGCTGGCGCCTGCTTCGCCGCGATTGCCGATCGAGGACATCATAAGGAGGCGCGTCTTCGCGATCGCGGGATCAGTCTTGATCAACTGCGCCAGCATCAAGCCATCCATCCCGGGCATCGCCAGATCCAAAATGGCCACATCAAAGGGCGATCCATGGGCATGCTCGTGCAAAGCCGCGAGCGCCTCGGATCCCCCCGACGCCGAAGCACTGCTGATGCCCCAATTCGCGATCTGACGTTCGACGATGTGGCGATTGGTGTCGTTGTCATCCACTACCAGCACGCGCAGGCCGGAAAGCATTTTTTCTTTGGCGAAGCTTCCCAGGCGAGAGTCCGAGGGGCGGAAGCTCGCATTGAAATAAAATTGCGAACCTTTGCCGGGGTCGCTTGCTACCTCGATCTTGCCGCCCATTTTCTCGACCAACTGCGCGGAGATTGCCAGGCCGAGACCGGTTCCGCCGTATTTTCGGGTCGTCGAGCCATCCGCCTGATGAAATGGCTGAAACAAGGCGCGCTGGGCCTCGGCACTGATGCCGATGCCGGTATCGGTGATCTCAAATTGTAGAATGACCTGGCTCGAACTCGCGCTGACGGGGTTGACGGCGACGACTACCTCGCCATGGTCGGTAAATTTGATCGCGTTGCCGAGCAGATTGGTCAGCACCTGGCGCAGCCGGTTGGGATCTCCGCGAAGGCAGTGAGGAATCGCAGGATCGATCGCGAGAATGAGTTCGATTCCTTTCTGGGCCGCGCGCTCGCCCAACAGGTTAACTACCGCTTCGACGGTCGGAATCACTTCGAAATCGAGCTCCTCGAAGACCAGTTTGCCGGCGGACATTTTTGAAAAGTCTAAAATGTCGTTGATGATGGCGAGCAATGAGTCGGCGCTGTTCCCGATGAGATCGGCGCATTCGGCCTGGTCGCGGGTCAGTTTCCCCGCGCGCAGCAGCTCGCACATGCCGATGATACCGTTGAGGGGAGTGCGGATCTCATGACTCATGTTGGCGAGGAATTCCGATTTGATGCGATCCGCTTCCAAGGCCGCATCGCGTGCCGCCGCCAGCACCTCCGCACTCGCCACCGCCGCATCGCGCGCGCCCGCCAGCGCCTGAGCATCGGCGAGCGCGGTTTCAAGCTTCGCCGCCGATCCGATCGCACTATCGCGCGCGGTCGCCAGCTCGAGATTGATTTTCTCCAATTCGGCGCGGGTCCGCATCGTCAGCACGCTCGGGATCGCCGATGCGAGCACCGCCGCGGTGACAATCGAAACTACCGCGGTGAATCCCTTCATTTCGCCCGATAACCAGTAGTCGGGATGCCATAGCGTCCACACATCGAGGAGATGAGTGGTGCCGCACGCGAAGATGAATGCGGCGAAAAGGCCATAGATCAGCCGAAAGCGCAGACTGCGCCCGCGATGCACGAGGTACAGGAGCTCCAGGGAAATCGTGTAGTAGGCGAGCGCGATGACTCCATCGGATCCGCCATGCAGCCACAGCAGCGAAGACTGCCACCTGAAGCACTGTCCATGAGGAAGCAATGCGGCGGACAGCAGTACCTGAAGATGATCGCGCACCGGCATCGCCCTCCGAGGAGAATCCACATTATTTTCGGAGTTTGACGCTTGAATCGAGTTGGCTGCCGGCTAGGACAAAATCTGGAGGCCAATGAGCGTCGCGCGTTAAAAGTGCCTCAATCTGCAGTCGCGAAGCTGCCTAAGCTAGCAGCTCGCATCGAATATCCGGGAAAAGTCAAAAATCGTGTAAACGACTCGTCGATATAATTCGTCAGAGGGCAATAGTAGCCTTAGTGGAAATTCTCCGAAGGACAAACTTTGTAGTTCACTGGAGGAGAATATCTTTGTTAGCGTTCAAAGCTGCGTATATTTCGAACTTCCGAGTGAGGAGAGAACAATGAAAAAAGGGGCACGATCGCCAATACTTCCAGCTTTAGCCGTATTCCTTAGTGCTGCGGCCTTGTGGATGCTGCCGGGCTCGGCGGCTGCTTACTACAGCGCACCCTTGGTGCAATGTCAGGCCGTCACCAGTCCTGCCGCGCTTACCAATTGCGGAACCGATCCGCTGACCTTGGGCTCCGCGAGCATTGATGACGAAGGCGACCTTACCGTTTCGATCTCAGGCGCCGCGACCGACACAACCTACTCCCTGTCGTTCGGACAGGACGCTGCTACGGCGACCATGCTTACTCCCAAGCTGAACACCGGCGGACAGGGAAACGGCCTGGTGATCAAGGCCGTCGCTTTCCCACTGGGCAAGGTTGGCGCCGGCAACCTGTTCCTTAGCCGCGCGGGTTCGACGCAATTCGTCACCGGCATCGCCATCGAAATGAATGGCGGCGATCGCGCGCGAGCGGATTTCCGTCCCGAGTTGGTCTCGTGCTCGCAAGTCAACGTTCCTCCAGCCATCAGCGCCGGCGTATGCGGCAGCGACGCTTTCAAGAACGGACAAGTCTCCGTCGATTCGGTTGATGGCGACGTGAACATCCAGGTGGAGGGCGCCGCCGCCTCGGTGACCTATGGTGTTGTGCTTCGCTCGGGCGCGACCAACCTGACGATCGGAAGCGGCAACCTCGCGACCAATAGCCATGGCAATGGCCAGTTGGTTGCCTCCAACGTCTTCAGTGCGGGAACCATGGGCGCCGGCACCGTAGTGCTCACGCGCGAGGGAAAGGATCAGGCGTATAGCGGCTTCCGAGTCTCGCTGAAGCCGCGGCCCAAGGCGGCATCAACCTCGGGCCTGGTCCGCTGCATTGATGTTACCGACGGCGGCTCATTGACCGGATGCGGTACCGACCCGCTCGGCTCGGGCAGCGCGGTCCTCGGCCAACATGGCGTGCTCAATGTGACCCTCGATGGCGCCGCGCCGAGCACGACCTACACGGTGGTATTCCGACCCATCAATGGAACCGCGGATGTCACCACGCCGATCTCCATCACCACCGACGTGAACGGCAACGGCAAAGGCTCCGGCACTATCGGGACCAGCGGGACAGTGGGTTCGGGCAACTTCGTGGTGCAGGATGGCGGCACCGATGAATTCCTGACCGGATTCACCATCAAGTAGAACAGCGCGAATGTTGCGAACGGAACGGGGCGGTGACGAAAGTCATAGCCCCGTTTCTCATTTATCGGGTAAGCTGATCTCTCGATGGCGCGCAAAACCAAAGTCGTAAAGCCGCGCAAGCTTTACATCCCCAACGTCCCGGATGCGATCTCGTGGCTCGAAAGCGACAGCTATGATCGCCGCGCCTGGAACGAGATTCGCTCCAGCGCGCCTTCGCTCGCGAAGCTAGCCGACTCGGGCGGCGAGCTCATCCCGCATTTCGATGCGCTCCTGCAAGACCTCTTTTTCTCGCTCTTCAAATACAACCTGATTTTCCAGAAGCCCGACGCGGTCCGCCGCTCCGCCATCCTCAATCGCACGATTCTCGATCAACTGGTGCCGTCGCCCACCTTCGAAGCGCTCAAGAACCGCACCCTGCTCGAAGAAGACAAAGCCGCCATCGCGGCGATTGTGCTCGGCGAGCAGGTGCTCGAGATGGTGCGCAGCGAGCGCATCGTCAATCGCAAGGACATGCTCGATCTGTGGGACCTCGCGCATCAGGAGGATGACCTCAAGGAGCGCGCCGACGCACTGAAGAACGTCGAGCAGATGAAGGCGGACGCGGAAGGTCCTCCCAAGGAAGGCGAGCCCGAGGCGGATGCGGAGCTGAAGGAAAAAATCAACAAGCTGGCCGACGCCGCCGAAAATGCCGCCAAGGTTTCCGAGGCGCGGATCAATCAGAAGGCGCGGCAAGTCGAAAACGACATCAAGAACGGCGACTTGAGCCAGCTCAAACGGATGGAGTTGCGCGCCGCCGAGCTCGCGGGCGAAATCGATCAGGCGACCGAGGACAGTCACGCGTTCAGCCGCGAGTTCGGGCAGGGCGGCAAAATGTCCGCGGGCGAGCGCCTCGAGCTCGGACGCCGGCTCGCGCGCAACAAGAAGCTGGGAGAGCTGGCACGGATGGTCGGGCGCTTCAAGCAGGATGCGCGCGCGCTTCGCAAACGCACGCTGGAGCGCGGCGTCGCGGAGGCTTACGACGTCGAGCGCGGCGCCGACCTCGGCAGGATGATTCCGTCGGAGCTGGTCGCGATGCATCACCCGATACTGCGCCACGACTTCCATCGCCGGCTTCTTGAGGGATCGATCCTGCAATACCGCATTCAAGATGACGAGCAGAAGCACAAAGGCCCGATGGTGGTGTGCGTGGACGTGAGCTCCTCGATGGAGGGGCAGAAGGAGCTATGGTCGAAGGCGGTGAGCCTAACCCTGATGGATATCGCGCGGCGGCAGCGGCGGCTCTTTCGCGCGGTGATGTTCTCCTCTAGCAACGTGGTCAAGGTGCTCGACCTCAATCGCGAACGGCGCTATCAGCCCGAGATGAGCAAGGTGCTGGAGCTGGCGGAATATTTTCCCGGCGGCGGCACCGACTTCGAAGTGCCCATCGACGCCGCGATGGCACTCATCGAGGAGAAAAAGCTCAAGCGCGCCGACATCGTCATCATCACCGACGGCGAATGCCAGGTCAGTCCGCAATGGCTCGCGCATCTGAAGGAGCGCAAGGACGAGCTGGATTTTTCTATTTTCGCCGTGCTGGTCGACGTCGGTTCGAGCGAGATGTCCACGCTGGCGCAGTTCAGCGATCGCATCACCTCGATCAAGCAGCTCAGCGCCGAAGGCACCCGCGACATCTTCCTGAACGTGCAAGGCCGGTAACCCCATGGATAAGGTGCAGGTGGAACTGAAGCCCGTCGATCGCGACAACTGGCGCGCGATGGTGCGGCTTACGACGCGCCCCGGCCAGGAGCATTTCGTCAGCACGCCCGCGTGGTCGCTTTCCGGCTGCTATGTGCGCCGCTACGGCGACCATTACGAGTACTCACCGATGGTTATCAACGACGGCGATACCATCGTCGGGTACGTGACGCTGGTCTGCGATCGCTTGAGCTTGGAGGATTACTGGATCGACGACATCATGATCGATGCGATCTACCAAGGGCGCGGATACGGGCGCGCCGCGATGAAGCTGGTGCTGGCGCTGATCCCGCAGCGCTACCCTAAGTGTCGCACCATCAAGCTGACGTGCTTTCGCGGCAACGACAACGCGGCGGCCTTGTACAAAAGCCTCGGCTTCGAGACGACGGGCGAAGTGGATCCGATGTTCAAGGAACCGGTGTACGCGCTGACGCTGAAGCCGCTGAAGGTTTGAATCGAGAGGTCGCTACGGGCTCGCCGCCGAGATCGTTTCGCTCGATGCGAGTGGTGCACCTACGATACGAACGACATAGTCGGGGTGATTTGCGATTGAGATGGTAGGTGTGGCAGTCGCCGACGGCGCGACGAAGCCGACTTCATATCCGCTGTTGAGCGCCTCTCCCAAGTTTGCGACGGCGTTTGCAAATGCCTTGCCCTGGTCCTCGTTCATCGGCGGGACGATAGCGGCGGTCCCACCAGTACGAGTGGCGATGGTCTTGAGCGTTTCGGTGTCGACAGCATCTTTAGAGGCACTTCCCAGCATGATGACACCCATTCTGGCTGCGAATGACCCAGACGAGACGCCGATGCCAATCGCGTATATTGAGACCTGATTCGAAGCGACCATGCTAAGGACCTTGTCTCGAGAAGTCAGACTCGAATTGTCCATTCCGTCGGTTACAAGAATCATCGCGCGATCGCGATAGTTACCTTTTGAGAGGATCCTGAGGCTTCGATCGATCGCGTCATAGAGTGCGGTCGGGCCGTACGCGCCAAGGAGGTTGAGGCGGTTGACGACCGCCGCGTGATCGGTGGTCGATTTTTGCAGCATGAATGTTCTGTTTCGGAAGGCGACCAGCGCTACTTCATCGCAGCGGTTGAGTCCGCTGATCAATTTCCCAAATTCCTTGCGCACGGTTTCGAGTTTGGGTTCCATGCTGCCCGAGGAATCGATCGCGATTACCAGCGATTTAGGAGTCGTGGCGGAATACTCATAAAGGAAGGCAGCCGGAGAGCGCTTTGGATCCGCGGATATCACAAAGTCTGACCGCTTCAGGCCTCGGACCGCAGTTCCATTGGCATCAACAACTGCGACGCGAACCTGCCGATACCCGGGTTTGGAGCTGACTGCCGCCGGAGGCAACGACAAGTTTTCCCGGGCGACGCACTGGGGTTCAGGGAGCGGCGCGTGTCGCGATGCCGCATCGGCGAGGAGCTTTGGTGGAATGACCGCCATCTGAAGCATCGTTCCGTCCGGCTTCGCGAGGGCGACTCGTGGGGTTGCATTCGGTGATGAGGCTAGAACACCGATCGAATATCCTTGTCCGACCTGCTGGCCGACAGTGGTGATGGCCTGCCCCAAGGACGCTCCAGAATCTTCCTCGACCGGTCGCGCGAACAGCACTCGCCCGCCTCCCGCCGCCCCCAGGCGTTCTATTGAGGAAACAATTTGAAGGCGCGACATCTGATCGGGAGACGCCGAAGCGCTGCGGTTCGAATCGCGATCCCCAACTCCTATGATCCACACACCGATACCCTTCGCGCGCGCGTCCTCTAAAACCGGTATGCTCGCGTCGACCGCAGCTCGGTCGAGACCATCGGTCACGATCACCAGTGCGCGATCCGGATAGTGCGCCATTTCAAGCTGCGAGAGTGCGAGCTCGATACCCTCTGGCAAATGGTCCGCTCCCGCCGGAATGACGTTCTCAATTTTGGCGATCGCTGACGCATTAGCGGTGGTGAAAGGCTGAAGCAGGCTGACCTCCGGGAGCAACGGCGGATCTTTTTCGCCAAATCCTTCCGGTTTGGAATATCGGGAGTACCTGCCCCCGACGGTCACGACGCCCACCTCGTCACATTCGTTGATTGCATCCGCACCTCTGTCGACTGCGGTCCGTGTCTCGAGAGTGGCGGTTCGCATCGTAGTCTTTCCAAACATCGTCGCGGAGGCATCGTCGACGATGATGATCGAAGCAGGCGTCTTGTTACCGGCGTTTTCGCTGAAGTGAGCGATCGGATACGACCTTTGAAGATCGCTCACCACGAAGTCCGACTGTCTGAGGTGGGCAATCGGAATCCCTTTCGCGTCAAGTGGGGAGACTGCGAATTCGATGTAACCGGACTTCGAACGCAAATCGGCTGATGCCGCGTTCGGCAAGGGGCATAGATCGAGCACCGGGGCATTCCCAGAACTCGGCGGCGGCGAAGCCTGCCTTCCAGCCATCGAGGCCGAAGTCGTTTGGGGAATGTAAACTGGAGTAGGAGCGCATCCTGCAATCGCGGCGATGAAAAAGAAGCTCGCGGATAGGAACAAGAACCGTCCGCAGGGGCGCTTGGACCTCAATCTACTGGCACACGGTCCTTCAATCGCGAATGCAAACATTTCTACTGCGGACAACTGACACTGTCCTTCACTGACTGTCAATGGTCGTCTGACAGGGCGATACACGATCCGCGGCCACTCGTGCGCGAATGTACCTACAACGCGCGGAATCCCGGGTGGCGAGCCGCTCTGCGATCGAAGGTCACGGTATGTTCGCATCCGAGGCGCAGATTAGTCCTCGCAATCAGTGCGTCAGCAAAATCGGCACCAGCCTGGTACTCGTGGAGTGCCGCCCAAACATCTTGCAGCGGCTCAGCTACCTTGAGCTGATCGCTCAGCATGATAAGTTCCAAGGCCTCAAATATTCTTTCACGCGGTAGGCGATAGGAGTATTCAAGCACCCACACCAGCTCGCATAGAACAATGTGATCGACGAATCCCGGATCATCGCTCGAGCGGGACGCGATAAATCGCAATGCCCGTGCTGATTGTGGAGGATCGTCCTGGACGAAAAAACGCACCAGTACATTGGTGTCGACGCCGATCATTTGCGCATTGTGCGCGCCGCGCCCTTCCGAATCGCGGCGTCCATCTCCTCAAGCGAAACCCGCCGCCGCGCTGGTCCGAGCATCCCTTTGAACGCGGTGATATCAATGCTAGCCGGAACGATAGTCACCCTGCCGTCAGGTCCGACCACGAATTCGATTCGGTCGCCAGCTTTCAATTTAAGGTGACGCCGGATTTCGACCGGAATCGTGGTTTGTCCCTTGCTGGTTATGGTGGATTCGGCCATCGGATAATTCCTTACTTCAGATCATATTCCTTACATCGAGGTAAGGCAAAAAAAGAGGCGGGTGCGCGATGCGCACCCGCCCCTCTATGTGAATGCTCGCCGCGACCAGCGCGCGACGTCGCAACTATCCCGCGTACATCTCCAGCACCCCGAGGTCGCGGTAGCGAGGCTCGGTGCGCTCGTTCATCAGGCCCAAGCCCCTTCAAATTCGGGATGATGGTGTCCACGAACAGGAAGGAGTTGAACTTCTTTTCCATGTCCGCTTCCGCCTCCGCCCACGCCGGATTGCGCTTCATCTCCTCTTCCAGGTCGCTCGAGGAGATTCCGACCTCATCGAAGACCGACATGCCCGAGAGGAACCCGTCGCGAGGAACTCCGTCCTCAACCTTGGTCACCATCATGTCGCATGCGGTGAAGCAGAAGTCTTCCAGCTCGATGCGCTCTTTGGGCGCCAGCTTCTTGATGCCGTCGCGCAGCGCCAGCACGCCGAAGCCGACGTGGCGCGATTCGTCCTTGATCACGTATTCGAGCATCTCCTTCAGCAGCGCATCCTTCGACTCATGTTGCATGAAGCGGAACGCCGCTATCGCGAGGCCCTCGGCGATGAGCTGCATGCCGACATACTTAGACTCCCAGTTGTCCTGCTCCATGATGCCGGTGAGCAGACGTGCGAGCGTCGGATCGATTGGATAAATCTTGTCGAGCTTTTGGATGTACTTGCGGAAGACCTCGACGTGGCGCGCTTCGTCCATCACCTGGGCCGCCGCGCACATCTTGGAGTCCAGGTCCGGTACCGCGTCGACGAGTTGTCCGCATACCATCAGCGCGCCCTGCTCGCCGTGGAGGAATTGCGACAAGCGCCAGGCCGCGAACTTGCGCGCGAGTTCTTCTTTCTTGCCGGCGCTGAGCGACTTGTAGAGCTCGGTCTGAAACATCGGCATCTGCGACATGTCGAGGACTTCGCGTTCGATGGGTTTGTTCCAGTCCAGTTGCGTCGTCGCGTTCCATTGGTCGCGCTTGGCGTTCTCGTACAACCGATCGATCATCGGAAGCTGCACGTCATAGTCCCAATGGAAAATGCTGTCGAGTGGGGTGTGAACTTCGGTTCGGACATTGTTAATCATCGCGACGAAACCTCCGTACCTGCCGCTGCGGCGGCGAAAAGTTATTGTCGATTGCTCTGCGCGACACGCCCCAGGCCGCCCAGCGCAAAATTGACCGTGAGTTGCTTGATCTCATCGAGTGGCAAGTCGGTGCGCTCCAGCAGCCATGACACCGCCTGCGAAAGCATGCCGATGGTGAGATTCGCGACTGCGTTGGCACGCTCACCGAGAGTCGGCTCGAAGTCGCGGCGCAAATCCTCGATGAACATCTCATGCACGCGCACCATCAGATCGAGAAATGCCGGCCCGTGTCCGAACACGATGCGAAACTGCTCGGGATGCTCCGCCGCCGCATCGAGGATGGTGCCGATGGTGATGCGCAGTTTTTCCTCGACGCTTTCGATGCCCGCCTTGGCGGCATTCACCTCGGCGCGCAGCTCGGCGGCGCCGGTCTCGATCAGTTCGATGAAGATTTCGTTCTTGGTCTTGAAGTGGAGGTAGAAGGTGCCGAGGCCCACGTCGGCTTCGGTCGCGATGTCAGCGATGCGGGTCTGATGGTAGCCCTTACTCGCGATGACACGTTCGGCAGCTTCGAGCAAATCGAGCCGGGTCTTCTCCCGCCGACGATCGAAGCGATTGGAACCTTCGTGTATTTGCCGCGCCGAAGCCGTCATCAGAAGTGAGAAATTAATCGACTATGAATTTTGAGTCAATACCGAGCATGTACTCATAACTGAATATGGATTCATTTAATGGTTGAGCGATTCGTATCTTTCAAAAAGGCCGCATTGGTAGGACTAGGGCTGCTGTTCGGTGTCGGGTGGCGCCGATGCCGGAACGCTGTCGGGTTCGACGATGCCGTTTTCGGGCGTCGGCTCGGCGAAATCCGAGGCCACATCGCAACACAGTTTGTAACTTGTGCCGGCGCGCGGCTCGGCATCGTAGACTTCCAGAGAAAAGTCCAATTTGACTCGCACGGCCTGGTAGCTGGTCGCACCCGAGCCGCGCTGGATCGCAAAAATGTAGTAGCCACCGGCGTCGAGTGGCGGAGGCGGGCCGACCTCAGGTTGATCCTGCACGAAGCCGTTTGGCAGCTTGCCGTACTCGACGCTGGTTACATGATAGGGAGTCTTGCTCAACGGGTTTAGCAGACTGCGATTGGCGTGGAATTTCCACACCGGCACGCCCCCATCGAAGCGCACCACTGCGGCTTCGTTATCGCCATCGCTGATGGTGCGCAGGGTATTGGCGCCGGTGAAGGTGCTCACAGCTACCGATTGCAGGGTGTCGTCGGGTTTGGCGTAGGAAATCTGGATCGAGGTCGGGGTTGCCGGCATCGGCGTTTGATCATCGACGACGATCGGCTCCGGCGCCGCGGAGTTCTTCTTGAGCATCGAGCATCCGAACAGCACCGACGACATCCAAACCAGCATGAGCGCGATAGCGAATTGGCCGCGCATTGGATGTCTTCTATTTCTTATGCTCACGGCGATCAGTTAGATTCCTCAACCTGTGGCAATCGGCGATTCGACGGAAAAAATCGTCCTGATACGGATTTTAACATACTCGCAGCCCCAGACCGGCCTCCACCTCCTCTATTTCTATACCGACCGCAACGGTCTCTCTCCAGCGCGCGCGGGTCTGCTGTTCTGCAGGGCGTCGATCCTCGATACGATCACGGATTTCGCTGGTAGGGAACATTGCCGGTCGCGCGGATAGCTATGGCTGAAGGAACCAACACCGCGAGTGGAACGCGCAACCTTCAGCGAGAAGTAGTACTTGGGCTGGCCAGGCTGCAGGTCATCATGATGCTCCTGATCTTCATTCCGGCCGGGACGCTGCGCTTCTGGCAAGGATGGCTCTTCTCGGCGGTCTTCCTCGCCTCAGTGGTATTTCTGACTTTCTATTTTCTCAAGCGCGACCCTCATCTAATCGAGAATCGCATGAAGGCCGGCCCCGGCGCCGAGCAACAAACCACTCAGAAGATCATCCAGGCCTTCACCGGCACTCTGGCCGCGATCCTCGTAATCGTTCCCGGTCTCGACCATCGCTACCACTGGTCAACCGTGCCGGCGTCGATAGTCATACTGGCCAATGCGCTCGTCTTACTGGGTTTTCTGATCATTTATCGAGTCTTCGAAGAAAATAGCTTCGCCGCCAGCACCATCAAGGTCGAGGCCGAGCAGCGCGTGATCTCGACGGGGCCGTATCGATTGGTGCGCCATCCGATGTACGCGGGGGGCGTGCTGCTTCTGCTGGCGACGCCATTGGCGCTCGGATCGTTATGGGCACTACCGGTCGCCATGGCCATCAACATAGGAATAGTCGTCCGCCTGCTCGACGAAGAGCGCTATCTCTCAGCCAACCTGCCGGGTTATGAGGCCTACTGCCACGAAGTCAGGTATCGATTGATTCCGCTTCTGTGGTGACAGTGCGTCTGAGGCTGCCACTTCTGCGCTATCGTTAGTTGGATACGGTCACCGATACTGACGCGGTCGCGAGCACGGTGCCACTCGCGCTGTATCCAGTCGCCGAAATGGTATGGGCACCATCAGCCACGGCCTTGGAACTCCAACTAAACGTTCCGGGCGGGGTCGACGCGAAGTAACCACCGTCGATGTAAACGTTAGCCCAACTGACTCCGGTACCTTTCACTACCGTGATAGTCACGGTGCCCGACACCGTCGCGCCATTGCTGGGCGTGGTAATTTGAACCAGGGCCGACGGAGTCGGCGTCGCGGTTGGCGTCTTGGTTCTGGTGGCAGTCGGCGTCGCGGTCCTTGTTGATGTAGGGGTCGCGGTCCGAGTAGCAGTCCCGGTCGGCGTCGCAGTGATCGTCGCCGTCCGCGTTGCGGTTAGCGTCGCGGTGGGAGCCGTTGTACGCGTCGGCGTGCTGGTTGGAACAGCAGTCGGCGTCGAAGACATGGTAGCTGTTGCCGTCGACGTGGGAGTCAAGGTTGCGGTAAGCGTCGCCGTCGGGGTGGCGGCGGTCGTTGGCGTAGCCGTCGGGGTCGCCGGCTGAGTCGGCGTCGCGGTGGATGTGGCCGTGAATGTGACTGTCGGGGTCGCGGTCAAAGTCGCCGTGCTGGTGGCCGTTGGAGTTTCGGTACCGGTGGCGCTCGGGGTCGGCGCCTGACTCGGCGTGGCTGTTGGTGTCGTCGTCAACGTCGCAGTTGCCGTCTCGGTTGCGGTCGGAGTAGCTGCTTGAGTCGATGTCGCGGTTAGTGTCGCCGTCGCGGTGGCGGTCTGCGTAACAGTCGCCGTTAACGTCGCGGTCGGGGTGCTGGTCGCGGTTAGGGTTGCGGTCGGAGTCGCAGTGGTAGTCGCAGTATCAGTCGGAGTTGCAGCTTGAGTCGGCGTCGCGGTCGATGTGTCCGTAGGTGTCGAGGTCGCGGTTAGGGTCGCGGTCGGAGTCGCAGTGGTAGTCGCAGTATCAGTCGGAGTTGCAGCTTGAGTCGGCGTCGCGGTCGATGTGTCCGTAGGTGTCGAGGTCGCGGTTAGGGTCGCTGTCGGCGTTGCAGTCGCAGTGGGCGTGGCCGTCGCCGTTAACGTCACGGTTGGGGTGCTGGTCGCGGTTAGGGTTGCGGTAAGCGTCGCGGTCGGAGTCGCAGTGGTAGTCGCAGTATCAGTCGGAGTTGCAGCTTGAGTCGGCGTCGCGGTCGATGTGTCTGTAGGTGTCGAGGTCGCGGTTAGGGTCGCGGTCGGCGTTGCAGTTGCCGTAGGCGTTGCGGTCGCGGTCTGCGTGGCAGTCGCCGTTAACGTCGCGGTCGGGGTGCTGGTCGCGGTTGAGGTTGTTGTGAGGGTCGCAGTTGGAGTCGCAGTGGTGGTCGCCGTATCAGTCGGAGTTGGCGCTTGAGTCGGCGTCGCGGTCGGAGTGGCCGTCGCGGTTAGCGTAGTCGTAAGCGTCGCGGTGGGGGTCAGGGTTGCCGTCGCAGTAGGAGAAGGAATGCTGGTCGGCGTCGCCGCCGCGGTAGCCGTCAGAGTGGGCGTCGCGGTTGCCGTTTTGGTGGACGTCGGGGTGCCCGGCGGCGGACCTTCCGATTCGGTAGTAAGTAGTACCGCCTGGGCGCTCATCACCAGGGAACCGGCGACACTCGCAGTGGCAGGATAGGTCGGAGAGTTGCCATCGGCAAAGGGCGCCGGAAGGTCGGCGAAAGCGAGACTAAAGCCTTCACTCGAGGAGCTGGTGTTGAAGCGCTGGTTGAGTGCGCCTGGCGTGGTAATCGCCGGAGCCGCGGCGCCTTGCGCCCCATAGAAAAAGATCTGCAACTCGTTGTTGTTGCCCGGACTCAGCGACGGTGCCGAAGCCGTGACGGGGCTGGCACCTCCGGCGGTAGTTCCCGAAGCAACGTCGAACGGCTCGGCCGAAGCGCCGCGCCACGCGCCCATAACACCGGCCGCAAAGCTCGAACTTATTGTCCAGCTGTACGAAGCGGGTTCATTGGCATCGGCGACCTTGTAGTAGAGCCAGGAGGTTAATGCGTTTCCACCATTTTTAATGACATCGTCGCGGATGGTGTTCCAGCCGTCGGGCGCGGTGGGAACATTGGTTGCCGTGCCATCATTGATAACGATCTGTGCAACCAGCGTGTCGCCCGCTGCAATCCCGTTCGGTACGCCGACGGTCACGCTGGTGATGGCGGTGCTGGAATCGGTCAACGGACTCGAACCCACGTAGATGATGGGTGTCGAGGGTGTCGCGGTTGCGGTTGGCGTCATGGAGGGGGTTGGCGTCGCGCCCTGCTGCACATTCACGGTCACTGCCGAGGTTCCAATCAGGGTGCCGCTTCCATTGTAGGCGTTGGCCGAAATGGTATGCGTTCCGTTGCCGACCGTGGTCGAATTCCAACTGAAGGTGGAAGGTGGCGTCGATGCGAGGTAACCACCATCGATATAGATGTTCGCCCAGGTAGCGTTTTTGACCACCGTTATCGTCACGGTACCGGACACGGTCGCGTTGTTGAGCGGCGCGGTTATTTGCACCGCTCCGGGTGTGGGCGTTGCGGTGGGAGCTCCGGAGTTCGGAGTCGCGGTGGGAGTGACCGCGCTCGCCGTCGGCGTCGCCGCGGGATTGATAAACTGCGCGAGGACGTTTTGCGTTAGCTGCTGCGCGGCGGGGTTGACCAGGTTGCTGCTCGGACCCCATGGGCTCATGTTACTCAGGCCCCACATGAATTGAACGCTGCCGGTGCCAAATACCGTCGCGCCCGAGGCCGCCTGGTAAACCGTCATATCGCCGTACTGAGTCGATCCGTCGGTGAACGTGTACGGCGAATGGGCCAACACGATGGTATTGGCCGGCTGATGGCCTTCCTCCTCATCGACTTCGTAGCCGAGCAACCCGGTCAGCACACTCCCGGTGGTAAGTCCGGTATTGGCAAACACCCAGCTGGGCGCAGCCGCGGTATTGCCGATCACAATATCGCCGTTGACCGGCTCTTTGCCGTTGTACATCGAGCCCATCAGCGCGTCTTCGGGATGGCCGGGATAGGTGAAGCGCGTCCTCCCCCATTCGCAGGTGATGAGGTAGTAGGTCGCGGGATTCGCCGCATCCGGATCCGACTGCCATTGTTCCTTGTATCCAACCTCGGTCCGATCGGCGTCGCCGGTGATGGGACTCGTCTCGAGCCGGATCTGCCAATTGGAGGTATCGGCGGAAAAGAATCCCAGACTGACGCCCGCATTGAGCGCCGCAGTGACGTTCTGGCGCATCTCGTAGGACCAATACTCATCGTGACCGACTGACAGGAAGCCCTTGTGCAGCAGCAGTTCCGAGGGCGATTCGTGGGTATCCAGATTGGTCGAATACGCCACGTCGTAACCTTCCTGCTCGAGGTAGGCGAGCATGTCCACTTCCCATGACAGCAACTGGCCCGAGCCCTGGCCGTCGTCATAGGGCCGATTGAAGGAGACCTTCACCGCGTCCACACCGTCGGTGCTGTTGAACCCGTAAAGCGACTTCCCGCCCCATGCGTTGTACGCCTGATAGGTGGAGACCGAGCTTTGAAACATCAGGTCCGAGGCGCGGCCGTCATTACGCACCACGAATGGAATGTAGCGCTGCTTGCCGGATTGGCTGCCGATCAGCTTGACCAGGTAAATTCCGCTCACCCAGTTGGACGGCACCGTGAAGACGTAGGGACTGGTCCAGTCGCATTCGGCCATACCGTAGGTCGGATCGGGCGTCGGAATCGGCTGCGCGATGCCACCGAGAGTCACCGGTTGGGTCATCTGCCGCCCGCCGAGGCCGCCATAATAGCCGAGCCGGTAGATGGTCAGGGTGTACTGCGAGTCGATGGTGTTGACGAAAAAATCGATCTGGTTACCGGCGTTGACGCTGGTCAGATTCGCGTAGCCCTCGATCTCGTGATTGTTGGCCGCATTGGTAATTAACCAGGCCGAGGTACCGGGGTTCTGGTTTTCGATTTGGATGGGGTTCGCGGACTGCGCAAAAAGGGCGACCGTACGAGTTCCAATCAGGGCATAGAACAATACAGAAAGTAGCAAAAGTGCAACGATTCGCTGCACGACAGATGTTCTGCAAAGAAACGACGTACGAATACCCCACCCATCGAGATTAGATGCGAGTGCATATTAAAGCGCATAATGACTCCAGAGAATAGACGTAAAGTCTCTAAAAATTACGCGCGTCCGGCTTGTAACAAACAAACAGACGTGCTTGAATGCAATATTATTCATGCCTATAACATCGGCAGCTTGGGCGTTTCCTTCCATGCCGAGCGCTCCCGAATCGCATCTAAATAGGACTTTACCTTCGGAAAATCGCCGAAGCTGAACCCGGCCTTTTCGATCACGTTCAACACCGGAGCGTATGCGCAATCGACCAGGCTGAACTCGTCACCCATAATCCACTTGCTCTTCGCCAGCTGGCCCTCGAGGATGCCGAGGACCTCGGGGAGCGCTTTTTCGCCGCGCGCAATCGCGGCCTCGTCGCCGGTCCCACCCCGGAGCTTCACCGCGATGCGATTGAAGGCCAATTCCGTCGCGGGCGGCGAGATATGGGTCGAAAGGAAGAACAGCCATTTGAGCGCCTCGGCGCGCCCGGCCGCCGTGGTCGGCCATTTCTTGCCGGTCTTGTCGCCGAGGTAGGCGATGATCGCGTGCGATTCCCAGAGCTTCAGGTCGCCATCGACCAGCGCCGGTGCGCGGCCAAACGGATTGATCGCGAGGAACTCGGGACTCTTCTGCTCGCCCTTGGTCAGGTCGACCGGAACCATTTCGCAGTCGAGTCCGATTTCGAGCATCGCGAACTTGACCTTCTGTGGATTGGGGGACGGGAAATAATAAAGTTTCATCGCGGTACCTCCATCGATTTGAAAAGATCATTGTTACTCGCCGACCGTATCCGTCAGAGACCGGAGGCGAAGTACTTTTGGTAGTGGCCGAGGATGGTTTCCCATCCGTTGCTGTAGTTCTTCTGGAACTCGCGCGGCTTGGTCCCCTGCTCCCATCCGCGGTGCTCCAGCTCGACGCGCGTGGCGCTGCCGCCTTCGGCAATGAAGCGAATTTCGACCTCCGTCTCGACATCCCAGCTCGGCGCGCGCCATGTGAACGCAACAACTTCGGGTGGCCGATACGCGGTGAGCCGGCCGATTTCGTATTCGCTGCCATCGGTGCGGATCTCGAAGAAGCGTCCGCCGACTCGCGGCTCCATCGCAAGCCTGGTGTCCTTGCCACCGAAGCCGCCCGGCCACCATGCGCCGATCTCCTCGCAGAACACCTTGAAGGAGACCTCGGGAGGCCGTTCGACCCGAATCGATTTGCGAATCGTCATCGAAGTTTCGTTTTCGATTGCCACGCGAAAGATATGTAACCTCTAGGTTTCAGATTTGTCAAGGCCAGCTCGATGCGGTTGGCGCGCATTTCCATATCCTTGCTACATCTGCGAGTAATTGTTCCGGGCGGAACGCGAATGAAATTCGGAATATTGCAATTCTTCAGCTGGCCGGACCGCAGGGTTTCGATGCCGACGGTCTATGAGCGCGCGCTGCAACGCATCGAGGTTATGGACCAGGCCGCCTACGATGCGGTCTGGCTGACCGAGCATCACTTCAACGATTACAGCGTGTGCCCGTCGATCCCGGTGATGGGCGCGTATGCGGCCGCGCGCACCAAAAAATTGCGCATCGGAGCGGCAGTGACGCTCGCCGCGCTCTACCATCCGCTGCGGCTGGCCGAGGAAATTGCGCTGCTCGATATTCTCTCGGGCGGGCGTGTGAACTGGGGCGCCGGACGCGGTTTTGATCCGCGCGAGTTCAAAGCCTTCGGCGTCGCGCCGACCGAAACCTACGAGCGCTTTCATGAGGCGGTGGAAATCGTGCTCGCGGCGTGGCGCAACCCGCGCATCAGCTTCAAGGGCCGCTATTTTTCCTTCGAGGATATCGAGGTGCTGCCCAAACCGCTGCAGCAGCCGCATCCGCCGACCTGGGTCGCCGCGTCGACCGACGAGGCGGTCAAATGGGCCGCGGCCGCCGGGCATTCGATCCTGATGAGTCCGCATCCGACGCATGTCGAAATCGGCGCGCAGTGGAATCTGTATCGCGCGCAACTCGCAGCGCATGGGCATTCGATCGCAGGGCGTGAAATTCCGATGGCGCGCCTCGTCGCGATCGCGCCTACCGATGCCGAAGCCGCGACCGTCGCACGCGAGGGCGCGAAATGGCTGCTGCGCACCTATGTTAATCCGAAGGCCATCGGCGCCGAGGGCGATCCGCTGCAGCGCTATGTCGACAGTGTCGTCATCCATGGCTCGCCGGAGCGTGTGGTGGACGAGATCATGCGCTTGCGCGAGGAGATTCATCTCGAATACCTGATTGCCGCGCCGCTGAGCCACCAGACATTTTTGTCATTTACCGATCACGTGCTCCCGCGCCTGCAATCGTAGAAGCTCAGCTCACTTGACCTCAGGCAGGAAATTCGGAAAGTCCTTCGTGGGCTTCATCTTCCACGCCGGCTTGCGCTTCTCGATGAACGAAGTCACGCCTTCGCGCGAATCAGGTTGCGAACCGGCCCAGTTGAAGGCCTTATGATCAACAGCCTGACCCTTTTCGAATGATGGCTCACCCAATAGCCCGTAGATAAGTCGCTTAGTGATCGCGACGGAAACCGGCGCGGTGTTCGTCGCGATGTCAGATGCGAGATCCCACACCTTTTGCTTGAACTCCGCGTCAGGCCAGACGTGGCTCACGATGCCGAAATCGAGCGCCTCCTTGGCCGTGATGATTCGACCGGTCATCAGCAGCTCGTTGGCTTTCGCGACGCCGATGAGTCGCGGCAGCAGCCAGGTGCTGAGCGCCTCGGGGATGACGCCGCGGCGCACGAAGACGAAACCGATGCGCGCGCTTTCGGCCGCGACGCGAATGTCCCATTGCATCGGGAGCGTGATGCCGACGCCGACCGCCGGGCCATTGATCGCCGCGACGATCGGCTTCTTCATATTCCACGGGCGAATTTGCGCCTCCGCACGCGGATTGGGGTCGGGATTATTCGCGCTGCGATCGAAGGTGGCGCCGCCGCGCGCCGAGAGATCCGCGCCCGCGCAGAACGCGCGACCCGCGCCGGTCACGACGATAACCCGCACATCATCGTTGGCGTCGAGCTCGGCGAAGGCCTGATGGATCTCGGTCCCCATCTGCGCGGTATAGGCGTTCAGCTTCTCGGGACGATTCAGCGTGATCGTCGCGACACCTTCTTTCACTTCAATCTGGATCTGCTCGTATGGCATCGGAATTCTCCTTGAAGGCTTGCTAGCCCGCCGGCGCGCCGTTAGGAACGTAAGGAATAGGTTGGGGGCAAGCGGCGCCGCCGCCGTTGTAGTCGTATACCATGATGCCGCCGTAGTCCGCGCCCTTGGTCATCAGCGCGATCATCAGCAGCAGGCCGAACAGGAAGAAATAGCGCGCCGCGGACACCGGCATCGGCCGTTTGATAATCGCCCAGAGCGTGAGGGCTGCCGCGATCGCAGAGGTCGCCAGCATCAGGCGCTTATGTGGTTCGAGGACGTTTTCCTTCACCGACGGATCGAGCATCACGCCGGGCGCGGACCACAATCCGGTGCCGACCGCTACTGCGGCCGAAAGGAAGCCCAGCACGAGGAACCACATCGCGGCCCATGCGATCGAATCGCGGCGTGTCAGCCATGCGACGAAATAGAGCAGCGCGGCGCCGTACAGAAATGCGATCGGAAAATGCACCACCAGCGGATGCGGGTTTTGCAGCTGATCCGCGCCGGGAAGAAAACCCCCGAGCACGCTATTTCACTGATTCAACCTGGAGAAAATGGGTGCCGTCTTTCTCGTAGGCTTTGCCGGTGATGGTGACCTCGTCTTCCATCTTATCGATAACGTCCTTCGGCAGCGGCTCATCGTTCTTGGGAGGAATCAAGATGTAGCTCTTGTCGGTCCCATTCTCGACCATCAACACCGGAATCCCGGCCTTGGCGCATCCAATCGCGCATTTCTGATGGCTGGACCCCTGCGCGCCCATCACGGTGTAGCAAAAGCTATCCCGCAGATGGCCGGTGACCGTCATGGGAGTGCCGCCCTCGGCGGCGAAAGTCAGCCCGCAAGTTGTAAGAGTAAGAAGGATTCCGAAACCGGTAGCAGCGAGTTTGCGCATTTCTTCCTCCAGTATGGATGAGTGGGCAACCCAATTATTGTCCAACCGGCGGAAATATTAAACCGCTTTTTCTCGCGCGCTGTGCGTTAGCGGCGATACGGGCGCGGCGCGGGCGCCGGCTCTTCTTCGCCGTCGAGCGCCTCGCGCAGGCGAGTGCCGACGGTGCGGCGGCCGCGCACGCCGAGCTGCTTAAGGTGGCGTTCCAGCGTCTCGCGAAGTTCGTGGCTCAGGCGCTCGACCTCGATCTCGTCGGGAGTTTTCATGCCTCCGATGAGATGCTCGGGCGCGCCCGCCGGGCGGCGACGTCCGTAAAGTTGCTGCATCCGCAACTCCGCCTTCGCGATGGTCTCTTTGTACTTCACGTCGAGGCGGCTGAGCGACATCGAAAGGTCGCTGAGCGCGAGGAAGCGCCGGCGCAGCATCCACCATTCGAACAGCGTGAGCGTCGTGACCCCGAGCATCAGCAGGGCGGCGGCACCGACCGCGAGCGCGGTCCCACGCCACCACGGCAACACCTTCACGGATTCTTTCAGTGTGGCATTCTGCGAGGTCAGGTCGGAATTCGTATTGCTGAGCGTCGCGACCTGGTTCTGGGTCTGCTCAATCTTCTGCTCGTTGGCGCGATTCTGATCGGAAAGCTGCTGGACCTCGGCTTCGAGACTTCGCTGCGATGCCTCGAACGGATTGGGAATCTTGAGCGTCTCGCCCTCTTCGAGCTCATCATCTTCCTGGAGCTTATTGATATGAGCGAGGTCGGCGGTGGTCATACCGAAGTACTGAGCGACCGTGCTCAGGGTGTCGCCGGCCTTAACTGTGTAAGGGAAAAACTTGTGCGGCTTTGGCGGTTTTGCTTCTGGTGCCGATGCGGTCACTTGCGACGCCGGCAACGAGGTTGACGGTTCCTGCGCGAAGACCGACATCACCGCCATCAAAACGAGCGAGATGATCAGCGCGGCGCCGCGCAATGATGCTTTTGGTGGATTCATCGAACAATAGGGCCCGAACTGGAATGGAAGCGAATCGAGCCCACCGTTAACCCTAGTCCATTCGCGCGTCTGAGTGAATGATAAATGCTGCTGGCGTGGCGCTTTTAGAGCGAATTGGTCTAGCCGGTGACGAAAATATCGGTAATCCGCCCTCTACGCCGGATTCATGGCGGCAAAAGCTGCTCCGACCACGCCGGCCTCCGGCCCGAGCGCGGCCTTGACGATGCGGGCCTGCGCGACAGCCTCGGCGAAGGCGCGCGCCCTCACCTCGCGCATCATCGCGCGACGCATCAGCGACAAGGCTCCCGCGACGCCGCCCCCGATCACGATCTTCTCGGGATTGAAGGTGTTAATGAACGACGCGATCGCGACTCCCAGGTAGCGGCCGGCGATTTCGAACATCTCGATCGCGATGAGATCGCCGGCGCGGGCCGCGCGGGTGAGGCCTCGCGCGGAGAATTCGCCGGCCCGGTCGAGGTACTTCGCCGGGAGCTCCGCTTCCTCCACCCCGAGTCGCCGCTTGAGGAGGCCGCACAATCCTGACGCCGAGGCATACGCCTCCAGGCATCCGCGCGAGCCGCAATCGCACGGCATCCCATCAGCCTCGACGCAGACGTGGCCGAGCTCGGCGGCCATCCCGGTGCGGCCGTGGACGATTTTGCCGTCGACGATGAGCCCGCCGCCGATTCCGGTACCAAGTGTAAGCAGCACCACGTTTTGGCATCCGCGCGCGGCGCCGCGCCAATACTCGCCGAGCGTCCACGCATTCGCGTCATTCTCGACGATGACGGTGCGTTTGAGTATCCGCTCCAGCTGACGCCGCAGTGGAAACCTTCGCCACGCCTTCACATGCGGCGCCGCATAGACGACGCCGGTGCGAACATTGAGTGGACCGGGAACCGAAACGCCGACGGCGAGCGTGCGCCCGAGGCCTCTGCGATGGGCCGCATCCTGCAGAGCGAGTACCTGAGCAGCTATGTTCTCGACGGTTTCGGCAGCGGTGCCTTTCGCGCGCGCCGGAGCCCGCAACATCAGCAAAACTTCGCCCTGTTTAGAGACTGCGGCGGTGCGGATGTTGGTCCCGCCCATGTCGAGGCCGACAATATAGTCGCGTTTCAAAAAGAGCCTTTACGCATCAGCGCAAGATATTCAATGTTGCCGGCCGCGCCGTGAATCGGCGATTCGACCGAGCCTGCGACCTCGAGACCGGCCTCGCGCGCGAACGCGAGGACGCCTTCGAGCGCTTCGATCCTCAGCTCGCCGTCGCGCACCACACCGCCCTTTCCGACTTTGCCCTTGCCGACTTCAAATTGCGGCTTAACCAGCGCGATGATGTCGGCGCCGGGTGCGGCGATCGCGATCACAGCGGGCAGTACGATGCGGAGCGAGATGAAGCTGGTATCGATCACGATCAGGTCAGGTACATACGGCAGATCGGCGGGCGTCACGTTCCTGATATTGGTGCGATCCATCATGATGACGCGCGGGTCGCGTCGCAGCTTGTCGACGATTTGGCCATAGCCGACATCGAGCGCGATCACCGATGCGGCGTCACGTTGCAGCAGCACATCAGTGAAACCGCCAGTGGATGCGCCGACATCGAGCGCACGGCGACCGGCGACCTCGACCTGAAAATGATCGAGCGCGGCAGCGAGCTTGTGACCTCCGCGGCTGGCATATTCGGACGCCGCGCCGACGACCTCGATAGCGGTCTCGGCATCGACCTTGAGGTCGGCCTTCGAGGCGGGCCGCGAATTCACCCGCACCTTGCCCGCCGTGATGAGGCGTTGCGCGCCCTCGCGGCTGTCGGCGAGGCCTCGGCGCGTCAATTCGAGGTCAAGCCGCGTGCGCATTCAGGCACAGAACCGGACATAACCACAGAGGCCCAGAGACACAGAGGAAATCACAAAAAGGATGCGGCCCGAAGCGGGCCGGTTCAATATTGTCCTGACAGCGCCGTTGCGGCACGCATCTGCTTTCTTCTCTGTCTCTTGGTGCCTTTGTGGTTATGCCTGTCTCCTCGGATTCAGAAGGGAATGTCGTCTTCGTCGTCGTTACCGTTTTTCGGGCGCGCCGGTTTCACGACCGCGATGGTGGCTGCCGGTTCCCGGTCGCGACGCGCGGGCGGCGCCGGACTCTCCTCATCAAGGCCTTCGTAGGGCACGGTTTTCAAATCGCCACGGGAGTTCTGGCTGAGGACTTCGACCTTCTTTTCGATCTCGTCGAGCTTATGATTGAGCGAACGCACCAGCGCAACGCCGCGCTCGAAGGCGCCGATGGAGTCTTCCAGCGTGAGTTCGCCGGAATCGATCTTGCCGACGATCTCTTCCAGGTCCTTCAGCTCTTCTTCAAACTTTTTTGGTTTCGTTGCCGTCGCCATCGTACCCACCCTACACCTCTCGACTTTCAGTTCGCGCGCGCAACTTGCCCTTGCGCAGCCGGATCTCCAACTCATCGCCGACCTCGACCGATTGCGAATCCATCACCGCGCGGCCGTCGCGACGGTTCGTCACCACCGCATAGCCGCGCTCGAGGCACTTCAGCGGCGAGGTCGCATCGAGTTGCGTCGCCAGCGAGCCCAGCCGCATCCGATGCTTCTCGACCACCACACTACCGCTGCGCAGCAACGATACCGACGCGCGCTCGACCTCAGCGTGCAAACGATGCGCGCGCATCGTCAGCGCCTGCGCCATCATTCGGGAAAGCTCGCGGGTGCGAATACGCACTTCACGTGCGACCGCGCTCGGCGGGCGCAACCGGGTGGCATACTCGCGCACCATCCGCCGCGCATCGAGGACGCGCGCTTCCATCGCGGCGGCGAGCTCGCCGGCTGTCTCATCGACCCGCGCATGCGCCTCGCTCATCAGCGCGCGCGGATGCTTCACGCGCGCGGCGAGATAATCGACATCTTCATTCAGGTCGTCGAGCATCTTGCGCATCGAGGAGGCAAGCGTCCGTTCGAGCGTGCCAACCTGATCCCGCAACTCGACGCGCGAGGGCACCACTACATGCGCCGCGAAGGTCGGGGTCGGCGCGCGCTTATCCGCGACAAAATCCGCGATGGTGAAATCGATCTCATGACCGACCGCCGAGACGATCGGAATGCGCGAGCGGAAAATCGCACGCGCGACGACTTCCTCGTTGAAGGCCCACAGATCTTCGAGCGAGCCGCCGCCGCGCCCGACGATGATCACCTCGGCGCGTGCGTGGCGATTGAGATCCTCGATGGCGGCGGCGATATCTTCCGCCGCGCCCTCGCCCTGCACCCGCGCCGGCCGGATGATGACATTCAGATTAGGGAAGCGATCGAGCAGCACGCGCAGGATATCGCGCAGACCGGCGCCGCCGAGCGCGGTCACGATACCGACGGTGCGCGGCAGAAACGGCAGCATGCGTTTGCGCGCGGCATCGAACAGGCCCTCGTCGTTGAGGCGTTGCTTGAGCTGCTCGAATGCGATCTGGAGCGCGCCGGCGCCGCGCGGTTCCATCTCCTCGGCATAGAACTGAAGCGTGCCGCGGGTCTCATAGATGTTCACGCGCCCGCGCACCACCACCTTCATTCCGTCGGCGGGCTTGAAGCGCAGCCGGCGCTTGGCCGAGGAGAACATCACCACATTAATCGATGCGTCGGCATCCTTGAGGGTGAAGTAGAAATGATTCGAGTTGGCGAACCGCGCGTTGGAAATTTCGCCGGTCACCCAGCAATCGCCGAAGCGCGCATCGAGGGCGTCGCGCACCAGCCGCACCAGCTGGCCGACCGTCAACGCTGAAGAAGTACGCGCGCGCGGCGGACCGAGCGCGAGATCGAGCTGCCCCGCCATATGAGGAGAAGGTACCGCGAAGATGCGCGCAGGGGTAGTGGCACGGAGAGAGCAAACCGCTTCCCGCCGGGAGACCATTGCATAGCCGGCTGAATCGCTTTGGGGATGTTTGAGAGGAACTTTCAGGCATCGCAGGCTGTTCGTGAGACCCGATATCAAAATTGACTATTTGTGTAGATGATACAACCCATAGAACCGCCACCTCGCCCGCGTCCCGATTCCTCTTTCGGAGAGCGCCAGGGGTTGGGTCCGTGACCAAAAAATGCTTTGGTAGCGGAAACCATCCAAGGAGAAATCGATGGACCTAGGACTGCAATACGAAATTCAGCGCTCGCGCCCGCATTATCCCGGCTTCATGTACGACATCTATCATCAGGCGACCGAGCAGGTGATCTTCGCCGATAAACTCGGCTTCCACTCGGTGTGGACAGTTGAGCATCACTTCTTGAACGAATGGTCCTACTCCTCGGCGCCCGAAGTCTGGTATGGCGCGCTCAGCCAGGTCACCAAGAACATCCGCCTCGGTCATGGCGTCAGCCTGCTGCCGATTCCGTTCAACCATCCGGTGCGCGTGGCCGAACGCATCGCCGTGCTCGATATCATGTCCAACGGGCGCGTCGAATGCGGCACCGGACGCTCCATCACCGAGCAGGAGCTGGGCGGATTCAACATCAATCCGGAAGATTCGCGCCCGATGTGGGAAGAGGCGGTCGCGCAAATTCCAAAGATGTGGACCCAGGAAGTTTACGAGGGTTACCAGGGCAAGTACTTCCAGATTCCGCCGCGCGAAGTGATTCCCAAACCGATTCAGAAGCCGCATCCCGCGATGTGGGTGGCTGCCACCCAGCCATCAACCTGGGAAGTCGCCGGCCACAAGGGCATCGGTGCGCTGGGCTTCGGCATCAGCGAACCGGGCGTCATCGACAAGCTTGTGGAGACCTACAAGAAGGCCATCGCGAATTGCGAGCCGGTCGGTTCTTTCGTCAATGACAAGGTCGCCGCCGCCACCGTATGTGTATGCGCTCCGACGCGCGAGGAAGCGATCGAGCTCGGTAAGCATGCGATTGATTTCACCACGCGCAAGGGCGCGGAACTCTTCACGCCCTTCGCCAACAAGGACGTCAAGGGCTACGAGTACTACAAGAAGATGGCGCAGCAGGCGGTCGCGATCGGCGACTACCGGATGTCCACCGAGAGCCTGCAGAAGCGCATCGATTCGGGCTCGGTGATGGTGGGCGATCCCGAGGATTGCCTGAAAGTCGCGAAACAATACCAATCGGCGGGCGTCGATCTGCTGATGGCCCTGGTGCAGGTCGCCGCGCTGCCGCACGAAAAGGTGATGCAGACCATCGAGCTGCTGGCCAAGCATGTGATGCCGAAGATCAAGAACGGCTCCTCCGCGCAATCCGCGGCCGCCGGTGCGTAGTCCCTCGCAGGCAAAATCCCTAGCCGGCGGCACAGCTCCGCGCGAAGCCGAAGCGCCGTTGCCGGAATCGCATCTTACCTGACGCCGGGCCGTTATGGATGTGATGGTAAAATCGGGCGGGCGCCGGATCGGCCTGTTCGCCGCGATGAAACCTGGGCGTCTGCTGGACGTGCCGGCCGGCGCCGGACGCCAGGCGCGCGCGCTGGGTGAACTTGGATACCAGGTGGTCACCGCGGATCTCGCGCCGGCGGGACCGGCACGCGAGAAAATCATGGCCGTGAACGCGGACGCCAACGTGCCGCTACCGTTTCGCTCGGCCAGCTTCGATTACATACTCTCGCGCGAAGGCATCGAGCATCTGGAAAATCAAACCGGATTCATCGCCGAGTGTGCGCGTCTATTGCGCCCCGGCGGCACCATCGTCTTGACCACGCCGAACGTGATGCATCTGTCGGCCCGCATCAGCGTCTTGCTGACCGGACAGCGTAATCTCAAGCGCGGCCTGGTCAACGAAGTGGAGAGTTTGCGCAGCGCCAACGGACCCCATCGCTACCATGGTCATGTCTTCCTGATCGACTACTTCCGTCTGCGCTACCTCATGCGACTTGCGGGGTTCGACGGTCTGCGCGTCTATACCGACCGCTACAGCGGCACCGCGATTGCGCTCGCCTGGATCGTGCCGCTGATGTATGTGGCGTCGCGTTACGCGCTGGCCATCTCCTCGCGACGGCGCAGCGGCAAATATCCTGTAGCCTCAAGGCCTCTGGCGAACGAAATTATGCATCATGTCTTTTCGCCCGCGATGCTGTTTGGCAAGCGAATGATTGTGGTGGCGGAGAAGATCGGAGGTGGCCAATCGCAATGATGACGTGTCGCGACGATGGTACTGCTACCAAAGTCCAATTTCATTTTCGCATCGATGCGGTGACAATCGTTCAACGCTACAGGCTTGGCGCATGAGGTACGCAGCATCGTGAGAGTTTTCAGATCATCTCATATCCACAATCAATTGATCTCCCGTCTGTCCGCTTTGCTGGGTAGCATCCTGATGGTCGGCTTAATGTCGGCATGCTCCACCACTTCGGCGCCTCCGCCACCGCCTCAGCAAATGTCACAACCGGCCGCGCCGACCGGCGAACATCTGGCCGGGATCGGCTCGGAGACGATCGTCACGATCCATGGCAAGATCGTTTCGGTCGATCGCGAGAAGCAACTGGTCACGATCCAGGGGCCCGACGGCAAGACTTTTCCGGTTCATGTCTACAATCCCTACAATCTGAAGGCCGCCAAAGCTGGCGAACCTTTCGTTGCGCGCTTCTATGAAGTCGTGACGGTACGCAAGAAATTGCCGAATGAGAACATCCCCAGCGTCTCGCTTCAGCAAGGACTCGTGAGCGCGTCTCCGGGCAGACCCCGGGCGCGGTAGCCGGCACGCAGGCGCAGGTGGTTGCCACCGTCAGTGCAATCGACACGGTGAAAAATACCGTCGAATTGACCGGACCGGATGGTGTCAGTCGAAACCGTCAATGTGGAGAATCCGGAAAATCTCACTCAAGTGAAGGTTGGGGAACAAATCGTGATCACGTTGACCAACGTGGTTGCGATCGCGCTCGAAAAGGAAGCCGCGACGTAATCCGCGTGCCCCTCTCACCAGTGAGAGAGGGGACAAAGAAAAAGAGTGCACAAATTTGGAGGGGCGACATTTGCATGCCGCCCCTCCTGCCGTTCCCACATCCTCAACCGCCACCACCACATCATGAAGCGGTTTACCCCGCTCGCTTTCTTTGCGGGCCCCGGAGGAAGCCCGCATCATCCAAACCCGAGAGCCTTAATCAAGCGCCGCCGCGCGCCTTCTCATCCATCCGCAACCTGCCCCATCCACCAAAAGCTCTCGCCACCACCACGCGTTCCTCCGGGGCCTCAAACAACCCCCTCCACAGCCTCATCTCCCCGCCAGACTGCCACCGCACCTCGTTATCTGCTCCGCGCCGCAAAGCTCTGCCAATGCGCATGAAACCGCGTCCGCCTCATCTCTTCCGCCATCGCGATGCGCATCCGCTTCGTAACGCAGGACTCGAACACCAAAGGATCCGAACTCTCGACCAGCCGCCACTCAGAGTCAGCGGGCTGGTCTATCTCGCTGCGAAACACGAACACCGTCGCGCACATGCGGCACTGGACATCGACGCGATGGACATCGCCGATCTCGGAGAGCATCCCCTCGCATTCATCGAGCGGATGCCCGAGTTTGCACAGCGCGACAAAATCATCAGCCACCGAAAGTTCACTCACCCCATCCGATTCAGCTTCCACACTCATCACTCCAGACGTCATTGAGCTTTCCATCTTCATAAGCGTTTATAAGATAACCTCTCACGAACACCCGCTGGTACTTCCACAATTCATGCACTTGTAGCAGGCGCCGTTGCGCACCATGATGCATCCGCAATCCGGGCACGGCGGCGCATCCGCCTGATTCACGAATGATTGCCGCAGCCCGCCGTCCTTGCCCTCGCGCAGAATCGGCGTCGAGGGTTGCGGCGCCGAATGCGCGAGCGTCAGCGTCGGCTTGTCCTCGAGGCCTTCGCGCGTCTGCTCGACGATGCCCACCTCGCGCTTCGCTTCCTCATCGAGGAACTTCGACGCCATCCAGCGGAACAGGTAGTCGATGATCGATTTCGCGTACGGGATGTTCGGATTCTTGGTGAAGCCCGACGGCTCGAAGCGCATGTGCGCGAACTTGTCGACCAGGAACTGCAGCGGCACGCCGTACTGCAGCGCGTAGGAAATCGCGGTCGCGAACGAATCCATCAGGCCGGAAATCGTCGAGCCCTGCTTCGACATGCTGATGAAAATTTCGCCCGGCGTGTGGTCCTCGTACATGCCGACCGTGATGTAGCCCTCGTGGCCCGCGATATCGAACTTATGCGTGATCGAGTGGCGCTCGTCGGGCAGCTTGCGCCGGCTGAGGTGACCGTCGCTCGCGACCATCGCCTTGATTTCGGCGACCGGCGCGGCCTTTTCGCTTTTGCCGGTGTTGAGCGGCTGGGTGCGCTTGGAGCCGTCGCGATAAATCGCCACCGCCTTCAGCCCCAGCTTCCACGCCATCATGTAGGCTTCTGCTACATCGTCGGGAGTCGCCTCCGCGGGCATGTTGATGGTCTTGGAAATCGCGCCCGAGATGAACGGCTGCACCGCGCCCATCATCTTCAGATGGCCCTGGTAGTGGATGGTGCGCGAGCCGGCGCGCGCCTTGAACGCGCAATCGAAAATCGGCAGATGCGCATCGGCAAGCTGCGGCGCGCCCTCGATGGTTTCGTGCTCATCGAGGTACTCGACGATTTCCTGGATCTCCTTCGAATCGTAACCGATGCGTTTGAGCGCGCGCGGCACCGTCTGGTTGACGATTTTCAGCATCCCGCCGCCGACCAGCTTCTTGTACTTCACCAGCGCGATGTCGGGCTCGATGCCGGTGGTGTCGCAATCCATCATGAACGCGATGGTGCCGGTCGGCGCGATGACGGTCGCCTGCGAGTTGCGATAACCGGCAGTCTGGCCCAGGCGCAGCGCCTCGTCCCATGACTCGCGCGCGGCGCGCAGCAGATCGAGCGGCACATAAGAAGGATCGAGTTTGTAGGCATGGCCGCGATGGCGCTCAATGACCTTCAACATCGGATCGCGATTGACCGCATAGCCGGAGAATGGCCCCATCTGCTCTGCGATGCGCGCCGATTGCAGATACGCCTCGCCAGTCATCAATGCGGTAATGGCGGCGGAATAGTTGCGGCCCTGCTCGGAATCGTAGGGCAGCCCGAGCGCCATCAGCAGCGCGCCGAGGTTGGCATAGCCGAGGCCGAATTCGCGGAAGTCGCTCGCATTCTTCGCAATTTCCGGCGTGGGATACGAGGAATTGTCGACCACGATATCCTGCGCCGTGATCATCACATCGACGGCGTGGCGAAACGCGCGCACGTCGAACTCGCCGCGATCATCGATGAACTTCATCAGGTTGATCGAGGCGAGATTGCACGCCGAATTGTCGATGTGCATGTACTCGCTGCATGGATTGCTCGCGTTGATGCGGCCGGTGTTCGGGCAGGTATGCCACAGGTTGATGATGGTATCGAACTGCATGCCGGGATCGCCGCACGCATGCGCGGCCTCGGAAATCTTCCTCATCAACTCGCGCGCGGGAAACTCCTCGCACACGTCGCCGGACTTGACGTAGCGAGTCTGCCAGTTGGTGTCGTTCTGGACCGCGCGCATGTACTCGTCGCTGACGCGCACCGAGTTGTTCGCGTTCTGGAAAAACACCGAGCTGTAGGCGGGCCCGTCGAGCGAGCCGTCGTAGCCCGCATCGATGAGCGCCCACGCCTTCTTCTCTTCCTCAACCTTGCAACTGACGAATTCCTTGATGTCGGGATGATCGGCATTGAGCACCACCATCTTCGCGGCGCGGCGGGTCTTGCCGCCCGACTTGATTACGCCCGCGGAAGCATCTGCCGCCTTCATGAAGGAGAGCGGCCCCGAGGCGGTGCCGCCCGAGGAAAGTTTCTCGCTGCTGCGAGCGCAGGGCCGACAGATTGACGCCCGAGCCGGAGCCGCCTTTGAAAATCATCCCCTCGTTGCGATACCAGCCGAGAATCGACTCCATCGAGTCCTCGACCTTGAGGATGAAGCATGCGGAGCACTGCGGTTTCGCGTCGATGCCGACATTGAAGTAGACCGGGCTGTTGAACGAGGCTTTCTGGGTGAGCAACAGATGCAGCAGCTCGGCGCGGAAGGTCTCGCGCGCATCGGAGGTGGGGAAGTACGCCTGTTTTTCGCCCCATCCGGCGATGGTATCGACGACGCGCAGAACCAGTTGGCGCACCGAGGTCTCGCGCTTGGGCCATTGACGTCGCGCGGGTCTTCCTTGAGCGGGCCGCGGAAGTACTTCGAGACCACCACGTTGGTCGCGGTCTGCGACCATGCGCGCGGCACCTCGACGTCCTTCTGCTCGAAGACGACGCGGCCATCCTCGCCGGTGATGACGGCGGTGCGGAGGTCCCATTCGAGCTCCGACATCGGATCGACGCCGGGCCGGGTATTGAAGCGCTCCAGCGCGAATCCGCGCGGTTTGGGCGCGGGAGTTCGAGTGGGTTTGTTCCGTCGCTTTTGGCATCCTACCTTCCAAGTCTACAGCTCCCCCAGCCATCCCCGCCTCCATCTTTATCGCCATCCGAGTGGCTTTGTTTTCGACCAGTCTCGGTGGGTTCGGAGATTATCAATTGTCCATCGAAACACAACCTGTAGTATCCGCCATCAATCCACAATACCACATAATAGCTGTGGATAAGTCTTCGCCATAGCTTCGCCGACATGAAATCTCGTGAAATAATAGTTACGTGTCAGATTAAGGCTGGCTAATGTCGAACTTATCCTCGCGCCAGGCGGGAATCCGTTGGGAGAGAATGCGCATCGTGGGTTGGTTGCGAGAATCGAGGAGCGTCGATAGAGCGTATCAACAACGCATCGCCTTTCGACCCACCTATCCACTGCGCTATCTCTGTTGATGATGGGGAAAACTTCCAAATATCGCCCGCCCGAGCGTATCGCGAGCGCGCTGCAACCGATCCTCGACCGCCTCGACGGCGAGGGGCACTTCGGAATCGTGCGACTCATGCAGACCTGGCCCGAGGTGGTGGGCGAGACCATCGCGCGCCGCACCGAGGTGCAATCACTCAAGTTTCATACGGCGGTAGTGAAAGTTTCGGGCGCGATGTGGATTCAGGAACTCAACCTGATGAAGCTGCAGATCCTGTCGCGGCTGCGCGATTCGCTGCATGACGACAGTGTGCGCGACATTCGCTTCGTGAAGGGAACGCTGAGCCGGCGCGAGCGGCCGAGCTGCGCGCGGTGCCGCGTGCGACGCGGCATCATGTGGAGTTGCCGGAGTTGAAGGATCCCGAGTCGGAAGAGCATTCGAGGATCTCATCGAAGCATGGGGACGGGCATCCAGATAGGAAAGGAGTCCAGGCAAAACACCAAGGCACCAAGGTAGGATGAGCGGCGCGACATCGTCAGGCGCGGGATCAAGGGGGCGCGGCTTAGGATCCGGCCAGCAGATGCGGGCCGCAGCGGCCCTCCTCGTACACCAAGGGAGGATCAAGAAGAAAGGACTTCGCACAATATCAGGAGCTGCTGGATTGTCTTCTTGGTCTTCTCTTGGTGTTCGAAAAGGCCCGCCGCGGGCCGCATCTGGCATCTGTCTCCGAGGCCGCGTCCCCTTGATCCAGCGCCTAAGCAACGATGACCACTTATCCTACCTTGGTGTCTTGGTGTTTTGTCTGGTTCCTGCTCCGAGGCCTTTTGTCATCAGATAATGGCTATGCCCCTTGGATGATCCTCTTCCACGCCGAAGACATGGTACCCGAGCTTCTCGTATAGCGGCCGCGCCTGGAAGCTGAAGGTGCCGAGGAATGCATTGCCGCATCCTTTCGCCATCGCACCCTCCTCAGCAGCAGCCATTAGCCTGGTCGCATGCCCGTTGCCGCGCAGCGAGCGATCGACCCATAGATACGCGACGTACATCCAGTCGCCCCAGATATTTCCCAGCGCGCCGCCGAGGATCTCGCCCTCGGAATCGCGCAAAAAGAAGTTGTGCGGCGCCCATTCCCTTTCCGGCAGACCGATCGCGGCGTAGGCATGCGTGGTGATGCCCTGGCGCACGACCATCTCCGCATCTTTCGAAGGATAAGGATCGATCTCGATGGCTTTATCCTTCACGTGCAGCCGCGTCGCATCATTTTGGTCCAGCTTTTTGCTCAGGAAATAACGGCTATGCGGCCGGGCGGGATGATTTTTCAGCTCCGCGTAAACGTTATAGCCGAGCTTTTCGTATAAAGGACGTGCTTCGTAACTTCCGGTCTGGAGAAACGCGTGGGTGCAGGATTTTTCGAACGCGTACTGATGCGCGCGCGCCATCAACTCGCGCGCATAGCCGCGGCCCCGAATCGATTCGCTGACCCACAGGCTGCCGACATGAAGCCATCCGCCCCAGATATCGCCGAGCAGGCCGCCGATAACTTCGCCGCCGCGTCCTTTGACGAAGAATCCTACCGGGTAGTAGTCGGGCAGGCCGGTAACCGCGATGTTGTGCTGATCGACGCCGCGAACGACGGTCTCGCTCCAGGCTCGCGGCGGATAGGATTCCGCGATGATTCTGAAATCGCGCATTGCCGCTCTACTATCAAAGTGTTCGCCATCGAACCATCGGAAATTCACTGGTTGCATCGTAAATCGCGCCGATACGTAGTTGATCATGGAGCCTGACAGCGATGCGTGAAGCAGGCGACATGACCAGCAGCGAGCGCGCGATCCATGCGCTCAACCGGCTCTCATTCGGGCCGCGGCCGGGCGATTTCGAACACGTCCTCGCGATCGGGGTCGAGGCCTATCTCCATCGGCAGCTAAATCCTGCGACGATTGCAATTCCAGCTTCGCTCGTCGCTCGGGTCCATGACCTCCATACGTTGCACATGACGCCGGGCGCGCTGTTTGTCGAATATCAACGCCCGATCATGATGGCGCGCAAGCAGAATCCCAACGACAAGGACAATCAGAAGGAGCTGCGCGAGCGCCGGCAAATCGTCATGCGCGAGGCGGTCGAGGGCCGGCTGCTGCGCGCCATCGAGGGACCGCGGCAACTGCAAGAAGTGATGACCGCGTTCTGGTTCAATCACTTCAACATCTTCGCGGGCAAGGAACTTTGCGCGGTATGGACCGGCTCCTTCGAGGAAGTGGCGATTCGGCCGCATACGATGGGGCGCTTTCGCGACCTCCTCGGCGCCACCGCGCGCATCCCGCGATGCTCTACTACCTCGATAACTGGCAGAATACCGCGCCCGGATCGCCCGGCGCGAAGGGCCAGTTTCAAGGCATCAACGAGAACTACGCGCGCGAGCTGATGGAGCTGCATACACTCGGCGTCAATGGCGGATATTCGCAGAACGATGTCATCGCGCTGGCGCACATCCTCACTGGCTGGGGGCTGGCGAAACGCGGCGGACGACGGTCAAGGCCAGCGCCGCTCGGAGGAAGCGGGCGTCGAGGTTCTGCGCAGTGGATTTTTCGGGACGCGACGCCGGATGAATCGGTTCCCGGCGCGGCCGCCGGATTCAGCGACGGGAGTGCATTCTACTTCGATCCCGATCGGCACGACTTCAGCAACAAGGTGCTCCTCGGACATACCATCCGCGGCGGTGGAGCGAGCGAGGTCGAGCAGGCGCTCGATCTGTTGGCGCGGCATCCATCGACGGCAAAGCATCTCAGTTATCAGCTCGCGCAATACTTCGTCGCCGATGAGCCTCCGCCGGAATTGGTCGCGCGGATGGCCGCGCGCTATTCAGAAACCGACGGCGACATCCGTCAGGTCCTCGCAACGATTTTCACCAGCGCCGAATTTTGGAATCGACGCGACTTCCGTGCGAAGTACAAGACTCCTTATGAGTTCGTGATTTCGTCGGTGCGCGCGACCGGCGCGCCGGTGACGAATTTCCGCCCCCTCGCGGGCACGATGCAGCTTCTGGGGATGCCGACCTATGGATGCCTGACGCCCAACGGCTACTCCAACACGCAGGACGCGTGGCTGAACCCCGACGCGATGATGGCGCGGCTCAGCTTCGCGACCGCGCTTGGCAACGGCAATCTTCCGCTCGAAGCGCCGCCGTTCGATGGCGACGGCGAGGGCGCCAATCGCGGATATTTCAACAAGAAGGGCGTCACCAACATCAAGCTGGATACGAATCCCGCGAAGCCGGGCCGCAAGATGGAGCCTCCTGACACGACGATGCTGACGGCGACGATGGGCAATTCCTTTTCGGCCAGGACGCGCGATGCGATCGAATCGGCGCCGCCGCAACTTCGCGCCGCAATGGTCTTGGGATCGCCGGAATCGATGATGCGGTAAGACCTAACCCCTGGCCCCTTCCCCTGAAGTGGAAGGGGAACCGGAGAAGAATCAGAAGAGCACTTAGGATTTCGTTGTTTGGCGCCCTCTTCGCCCGGTTGCGGAAGGGCAAACCAGCATGAGGGTTGATTGCAAACGAGTCGAAACAGCGAGTTATCAGAAACGGAGGTTTTCTCCTTTCTGATCCCCCTTCCACCTCAGGGGAAGGGACTAGGGGTTAGGTTCCGATGAGCCATGACATTACAAATTCCATTGATCGCCGCGAATTCCTCCGCCGCGCTGCGATGCTCTCGGCCGCGGGAGTCCTGCTGCTCGGCCCCAACGCCTGGGCGGCGCGCGCACTCGAGGGCGATACGAGCAAGCAGCGCATCGTCGTCATCTTCCTGCGCGGCGCCGTCGATGGCCTCAATGTCGTGGTGCCCCATGGCGAGCCCAACTACTACGATGCGCGTCCGACCATCGCTATCGGACAGCGCGGTGGCGAGGGTGGGGTGCTCGACCTCGACGGATTTTTCGGGCTCCATCCGGCACTCGAACCGATGCTGCCCTACTGGAAAAACGGCACGCTCGGCTTCGTCCATGCGTGCGGATCGCCTGACCCCACGCGCTCGCATTTCGATGCGCAGGACTACATGGAGAGCGGAACACCGGGCGTCAAATCCACCAACGATGGATGGCTCAATCGCACTCTCTCAGTCATGCCAGGGAATCACAGCCCGACCGAGGCGCTGAGCCTCGGCGCGACGGTGCCGCGTATCCTGGCCGGCAAGATGTCGGTGGCGAATATGCCGCTGGGGCGCGCGGCGGCCCGTCCGATGCCGCTCGACCGGCCCATCGTCGAGGCGTCATTCGATCGGATGTACGACGGCAGCGACGCGCTCAGCAGAACCTACAAGGAAGGCCGCGAGGCGCGCACTCATCTGATGTCGGAGCTCGAGCAGGACATGAAGGAAGCCAATGGAGGCGCGCCCGGACCGCAAGGTTTTACTGACGATGCGGACCGCCTCGCCAAGCTGATTCGCCGCGACCCGAGTATCCGCATCGGATTCCTCGCGCTCGGCGGGTGGGACACCCATGTCAACCAGGGCGGCGCATCCGGCCAGCTCGCGGGTCATCTGAAACCGCTCGCCGATGGCCTCGCGCATTTTGCCGAGGCGCTCGGTCCTGCCTATGGCGACACGGTCGTCGTCGTCATTTCCGAATTTGGCCGCACGATGCATCAGAACGGCAACGGCGGCACCGATCATGGTCATGGCAACGTGATGTGGGTGATGGGCGGCCCCGTGCGCGGCAGGAAAATCTACGGCCGATGGCCCGGGCTCTCGGCCGGCGCGCTTTATCAGGAACGCGACCTGGCGGTGACGACCGACTTCCGCGATCCCCTCGCGATGGTGCTGAGATCGCACATGGGTCTGCAGGATGCGCAACTCGCGAAAGTCTTCCCCGCTCACTCAGCCTCGACGGGCAATCTTTCCGGTCTGATTCGCGCCTAACTCTTCCCGCTTTCGGAACGCGGGCGCGCGTCGGATCCATCGCGCTGCGTTGGGCGCCAATAGCCCCATGGAAAGTGCACCAGCTCCAGTTTCATGCCGTCGGGATCGGCGAAGAATACCGCATAGTAGTTTGGTCCATATTGCGGATATTCCGCCGGAGCATCGAGGACCGGCAAATTCTCGCGAATCAGAAAGCGATGAAACTCATCGATGGCGGCGCGAGACTTAGCCTTGAACGCGAGGTGATGCAGCCCGACCCGATGTCGATTGAACGCCGCGCCTCGCGCGGATGTCTCCGCCTGGCGAATCGCGAGGCTGATGTACGCATTACCCCATCGCACCTGGTCCCGGTCGTCCTCGACCAACCGCCGGAAACCCAGCGCGGCCATCACCTTGTCATAGAAAATGGCGGCACGCGCGAGATCGTTGACGGTCACATCAATATGTTCAACGCCGAGCACCTCGATCGGTTCCATTTCTCGATGATGGCGCGGGCGCGGTTGCCTTCACAACCGGCGCGCGGGAAGATTTCCGCACCATGGAATACGACGTCATCATTCGCGGCGGCACTATCGTGGACGGCAGCGGCGCCGCGCGTTTCAAATCCGACCTCGCACTGAGTGGCGGGAAAATCGCCAAATTGATTCCACCCGCGGAGGCGTCGCAGGCACAGGCTGCGCGCGAAATCGATGCGACTGGTCTCATCGTCGCGCCGGGCTTCATCGATATGCATTCGCATTCGGATTGGGTCATTCCAATTCCCGAGCACGCCGAAATCCTGCGTCCCTTCCTGCTCCAGGGCGTCACCACATTCGTCGGCGGGAATTGCGGATTCTCGGCCGCGCCCATCAGGCCTGAACGCGCCGCGATGCTCGATACCTCGGCGCAAATGCTTTCTGAACGACCGTTCCAATGGCAATGGCGCGAGGTTGCGGAGTTCGGTGTGCATCTCAAACGCCAGGGCCTTGCGATGAACGTCGCGCACCTCGCGGGTCACGGCAGCATCCGGTTGTCGGTGATGGGCGCCGACCCCGGCGAGCCGTCATCGGAACAGCTCAACGAGATGCGCGCGATGCTCGAGCGCGCGATGAGTGACGGCGCGGTCGGGGTGTCATGCGGGCTCGGATATTTCCCCGGCATGATCGCGAAGCCCGCGGAGCTTGGCGCGCTGGCGGAGGTGGCGGGCCGCGCCGGAGGGATCATTACCTCGCATCTGCGCGCCTATTCGACGCGCTCGCTGTTCTTCGACAGTAACATCGCGCACAACCTGCTCGCGGTGCGCGAGATGGTCGAGGTCGCTCGGCGCGCGAAAACGCCGCTGCAAATTTCGCATCTCATTTTCGTTGGACGCCGCACCTGGCCGACAGTGAACGAAGTTCTCGGCGATATCGCGGCGGCGAATAACGATGGTGTCGAGGTGACCTTCGATACCTTTCCCTATACCGCCGGCAACACGACGATTCGCGTAATTTTTCCAGCATGGTCGCAGAATAATCTGGTCGGCCTGCTGAACAGCGCCGATGGATGGGCGCGGCTGCGCGAGAGTTTCCGGCCGCTCAGTCCGTTCATCGCGGAGGGTGCGCAACTGATGTGGGCCGCGAATCCGAGCTTCGCGCATCTGGAGGGCAAATTCTTCGGCGAGATCGCGGAGAGCCTCAAGCTCGATCCGGTGGAGGCGTATCTGACCATCGCGCGCGAAAGTCGCGCGCAGGCGCGCGTCATGATGCATCTTTATAGCGGCGATGACGCGCACGAGGAGACGCTCTGCGCCGCGATGGCGCATCCGCTCAACATGTTCGAAATGGATACCATTCTCACCTCGCATCAGCATCAGAATCCCGCCAGCTTCGGCACTTATCCGAAGATCCTCGGGCACTATGTGCGTGAGATGGGCTTGCTCTCACTGGAAAGCGCGATTCATAAGATGACCGGCATGGCGGCTGCGAAGATGCGCCTCGGCGGTCGCGGCCTCATCCGCGAGGGTTACGCCGCTGACCTCACGATTTTCAATTCCGATACGATCGCGTGCGAGGCGGACTTCACCCATCCAGAGATTTCGCCCACGGGCATCGAGCACGTGATGGTGAACGGTCGCGCATTGGTGGCGAACGGCCAATGGTGCGGCGACGGCGTTCTCGCCGGTGACTGGCTCACGCGGGCATAGCGGTCAGGGCCCGCCTTTAACAATTTCCTGAGACATGCGAAGTTGGGCGGGCGGATGAACGGCGCGCCGCGACGCGCATCTTCACCGCGGACAGGAGAACGATGGGAGCACTCACCGACAAATACTGCATCGTGGGGGTGGGCGAGACACCGCATATGCGGCCCTCCAACCGCACCACGCTTTCGATGGCATGCGAGGCGATTACCAACGCGATGGCCGATGCGGGCCTGCAAGCGTCCGACATTGATGGGATGACCAGCTACCAGGCGGCGGACTCCACGACCTCGGCGCATGTCGCGACGGCGCTGGGGATGCGGCTGAACTACTGCCTCGATATTTTCGGCGGCGGCTCGAGTACCGAGGCGCTCGTCGCGCACGCCATCGGGCTCATCGAGGCCGGCTATGCGAAAACCATCGTCATCTTCCGCTCGATGAACGGCCGCTCGGGGCGCAGAATGGGCGGACAGATTCCCGGCGGACCGATCCCGGTCGCAACCGCAACCGATGACAATCAGTTCAACATGGGATGGGGCTGGACGACGCCGGCGCAGCGCTTCGGCATGTCCGCGATGCGCTATCTGCACGACACCGGGTGCACCACCAAGGCGTTCGCGGAAATCGCCGTCGCGCATCGCTATCATGCGAGCCTCAATCCGAAGGCTCGCTTTCGCCAGCCCATCACGATCGAGGACCATCAGCGCTCGCGATGGGTGGTGAAGCCGTTTCGCCTGCTCGACTGCTGCCAGGAGACCGACGTCTCGGCGGCGATCATCGTGACCTCGCGCGAGCGCGCCTACGACCTGAAGCATCCGCCCGTCTTCATCATGGGCGGCTATGCGCGCACCATGACTCCTAACCCGCAGTGGAACTACTCCCGTCCCGTGATCCATTACGTTGCCGGTAACTATGGGTGGAAGCGCGCGTTCGGGATGGCCGGGATCACGCATGACGATGTCGATTTCGTCTCCTGCTATGACGCCTTCACCTTCACCACGCTCATCCAGCTCGAGGCCAACGGCTTCTGCGGCCAGGGCGAGGCCGGCGATTTCGTCAAAGGCGGCCGGCTTCAGATCGATCACGAGCTGCCGAGCAATTTGTCCGGCGGGCATCTCTCGGAAGGCTACACGCACGGCGTGCAGATGGTGATCGAGAATGTGCGCCAGTTACGCCATCGCGCTGACGACGCGTGTCCCGGATGGCGCGAGGGCAAACATACCTACGATCGCAGCAAGGGATGTCGTCAGCTTCGCAAAGCACGCATCTGCTGTGGGATGGCGTGGGGATGGGAAGCGCAGGCGAGCTGCCTCATCCTGCGCGGGATGGCCGCCTAACAGAGTGATGGCCGCCTTCCTTTAGCTCTCCCCCTCAGGGGAGATTACAGAGGGGCAGCGAGAATGGACCGATGCCAGTCACTATTGATTATTCGAAGCTCCGCATCCTTCCCGATTCCGACACTCACGAATGGTGGGCGGCGACGCGCAAACACCAGTACCTCGTGCGCAAGTGCAACCAGTGTGGCCACAAATGGTTTCCACCGAATCTTCCGGCGTGCAGCAAATGCACCTCGATGGACATCGATTGGTTCGAGACCGCGGGCAAGGGCATCATCCATAGTTACGTCGTGGTGACCCAGCCGATCGTCGGCGCGTTCATTGGCGCGGTGCCCTATGTCGTCGCGATCATCGAGTTGGATGACTGCAAAGAGGAGGACGGCACCGTCACTCGCGTCGCGGGGGTCATGATGGAGGACGAATCGGAGGTGGCGATTGGGTTGCCCGCCTCAGTTGTATTCGAGGATACCGGCGATCCCAAAATCGTGATGCCTCGATGGCGCATCAGCGGCACCTCCCCGAACACATGGAAATTCAGCGAGTAGGCCGCTAGCGACATAACACCTTGATGGTACAAAATGCGCTGCGAATCTCAGTGTGTCCATGAGAGGCCACGTCAAAAATTCAGTCGCGCCGATCCGCGCGACTCAGAAAATATCGGCGTTCGGGATTTCCAACGCGTCGCGCATTTGAGGCGTTACACCGCGACTCTCGCAGAGTCATTTATTCCATCATCGTCGCGCAGTAGGCGCTTACTCTGAGTCCTCGCTCCAGCCCGCTCGCAAACCATCGCGGGCAACCTCTCCCGTCGGGGAGGGTAAAGAATTGATCAGGGTTCTCGCTCCGAAGTTTCAGGAACGAGCGCGCTTCAGCACCTCCTCCGTATGCTCACCCAGACGCGGGGCGCGGCGCGTGTAGGAAAAATGCGGCGCCTGACCATCGTTCGCGACCGTTCCGGGATACCTCAAATCGCGTCCCAACTCGGGATGATGAATCGTCGCGAAACTGTGGCGCGCCGCGAAATGCGGATCATCGAGATTCTGCTCCGGTGGCCGGATCGGTGACCATGCGAGCCCCTGCGATTGCGCGCGATGGAACAGCTCGTCCGCAGGAAGGCTCTCGACTAACTGCTCCAGCAGATCCTGCCGATAGATCGCCGCCGCGACGTGATCGTCTTTTTCCAGTTGCGCGAATTCCGGCGTGCCCAGCACGTGCGCGATTCCGACCTGGTCCGCCAACTGGGCCAGCGCGCGCATCTCGCGCTCGAAGGGACTTAGACTGGCGAGCATAAAAATGCCGTCGGCGCTTTTCGAAAGCCGCGCATGCGTGATGCTCGGCGCCGCGTGACGCGCGGTCTGCCGCTTCACGACCTGGCCCGCATACACGTAGGTAGGAATTGCGACCTCGGTGCAGGTGTTGACGGCCTCGTGCACCGAGACGTCGATGAACTGACCCTCGCCACTAAGCTCGCGGAAGTTGATCGCCGCCATCAACGCAACCGCCGCGTACTCGCCGGCCAGATGATACGAATGCCACATCGCGGGTGCGATCGGAGGCGTATCGTACGCGCCGTCCTGGTCAGGATCGTAGCCGCATACCGCCATGATTCCTCCCATCGCCATCTGCACCAGGTCGGTGGCCTTAAGCGCGCGATAGGGACCATCGAGGCCGAACGGCGTGATGGTGCAAACGATCAGGCGCGGATTTGCCTCGGCGAGTTTGCGCCATAGCCCCAGACGTCGCTCGACGGTTTCATACTCGCCGGAGAGCAGCACGATGTCGGCTTTCGATGCGAGCGCGGCGAGCCGCGCCTCCGAATCCGCAGCGTCAACCTCGAGCAAGGCGCTTTTCTTGTTCAGGTTGTAACGCCAAAAGAAGATGCTCTGCTCGCGATCATGCGTGTCGGAAGCAAACGGGCCGATTTGCCGCGACGGCGAACCGTCGGGCGGCTCGAGTTTGATGACCTCGGCGCCGAGGCCCGCCAGCAGCATCGCGGCGTAATCACCGAGCTGATCGCCGATTTCGAGAATCGTGATGCCGTCGAGAGAGTTGCTGAGGTTGAGTTCGGAATTCAAATGACTTCCTCCTCCCGCAGCGACGCCATCTCGGCCGGACTCAGGCCGACCAGCTTGCCGAATACGAACTCGTTATCCTCGCCGAGTTTGGGCGCCGCGCGGCGCGTCTCGCCGCCGATGTTGGGCGCCGAGCGTGACAGTTTGGCGGGAAATCCTTCTATCGGCCAGGTGCCGATGTCGCTGTGCGGCAGGTCAACATAGTACCCGCGCGCCTTCAGTTGCGGATCCCGGTCGAAACGATCGTTGGCCTTTTGCACGACCCCGGCCGCGATGCCGCGCGACTGCAAGCGATTCATCAGATCGTAGCGCTCGCATCGTCTGGTGAAGTCGGTCAGCTTTGCGTCCAGCTCGTCCTCGTGCTGCTTGCGCGACGCCGCGGTTGCGAAGCGCGCATCCCGCGCCCATTCGGGCGAGCCCATCTCCTCGACCAGCGCGCGCCATTGCTCATCGGACTGAATCGAGATCGCAATCCAGTTGTCATCACCCTCGCATCGATAAGCGCCATGCGGCGACCAGGCGAGGAAAGGCATCCGGTTTCCATATCGCTCGGTTGGCTTCCCGGTGATCTGATGCTCGACGATCGAAGTGCCCGAGAGCATCAGACCGGTCTCGCTCTGCGACATGTCGATGTAACATCCGACGCCGGTTTTGCGCTGCCGCCGAATCGCCGCCATCAACATGATCGCGCCGAAGTAGCCGGGCGAATGATCGAGATACGAATAACCCCATCCTGCGGGCGGCCGCGGCTCGGGCAGCCCTGACAGATAGGTCAGCCCGGAGAACGCCTGCGCGGTAGGCCCATAGCTCACGTAGTCTTTGTAGGTGCCGGCCTTCCCGACGCCGGTGGTCTGTATATAGATGATGCGCGGATTGAGCTTGCGCAGGTCCTCGTAGCCGAGGCCCCATTTGTCCATCTGGCCGGGGCTGAAATTTTCGCAAATCACGTTGGCGTCGCGTACCATCCGTCGCAGCAGCTCACGCCCCTTCGGATGATTGAGGTTTAGCGTGACGCCGTACTTGCCGGGATTGGTGTTGTTGAAGTATGCCGGCGCGGTCGTAGTTGCCCTTGATGCCGTGGCCGCGCGGCGTAATTCCCTGACTGCGCCCACCCTCGGGATTGGCGTGATCGGGCGCGAACGGCGGCACGTAGCGGATGAAATCGATCGCCTTGCGCTCGCGCCATTCGATTCGAATCACCTGCGCGCCGAAGGTCGCGAGGAGCCGCGTCGCCTGCGGCCCAACCTGCAGCCAGGTCAGATCAAGAACCCGTACGCCTTCGAGCGCGCGCCTGCCATTCGATGTGCCTTCGCTCATAACTATCCGCTACTCGAAGTAGAGGTCGCCCATCAAGTGCGATGTGATGATTCAGGAAACGCCAACTTCGCGGAAAAAAGTTTGCATCGCATCGAGGAAGGCGCGCGGATTGTCGCCCTGCACGTTGTGCCCTGACTTTTCGATGCGCACCCATCGCCCGTTAGGAAGAGAGCGCGCGAATTTCTCGGCGGAATCATCGGTCAGCACGTCGCTCAGAGCACCACGCATGACGAGGGTCGGGCATTTGATCTTCGATACTTCCGCCGCGAGTCGCGTACGATCCTCGGTGAACGATCGCATCGCGTCATCGGTGCGACGGCGCTGATCGTGCTTGAAAGTCCACTTTCCGGCCGGCGTCTCGCGCAAGTTGTAGTAGAGGCTGCGGCGCAGCACCGCCGGATTGCGGATCGGATTGAACTTCACCGCGCGTTCGAGGAAAGCGTCGGGCGAATCGAGTTCCGGCGTCGAGGCGAAATCGCGAATCCGATCGGCGCCCGGCGCGCTGATTTCCGGCGCCACATCGACAATCACCATCGCGCGCATCTTTTCACTATGGCGAATCGCGTACGCAATCGAGTTGAGCCCGCCCATCGATTGCCCGACGAGGATCGGGCGCTGCAAACCGCAGCGCATCGATGAAGCCCTCGATGTCGCCGACGTGCGACGCGATGCGGTAGTCAACCACCGGCGACCATTCGCTGTCGCCATGCCCACGTTGATCGAGCGCGACGCATCGAAAGCGCTCGCGCAGCATCGCGGCGACGCAGTCCCAGGTATGCGCGGTGAGTCCGCCGCCGTGCAGGAAAAGATCGGCGTTCCGGTACCGCCCCAATCGAGATAATGCATCCGCATCGCGCCGACTATCATCTGACGGTCGGCGGGGAGGGTCGCGGCGTTGGGAGGGAGACCGGCGATCTCGAGCGCGGTGCGAAACATCTGTAGTTCGTTGCCGAGTTCTTCGGTGTGGTCCATCGCGAGGTTCCTCCTCGATGGCGAAATATTAACTCGCAACTCCTCGCGGCTGCGAACACTTTGATGCGCGGGGCTTTTACTGCTAGTGACGGGGCAGCATCGATCGCGAGGAGGTGAAGAATGATTCGACTAATTTTTCCATTACGGCGCAAGCCCGGGATGTCGCTCGCGGAATTTCAGGATCGCTGGCACAACGTGCACGGGCCGATCGTCGCGAAGCACGCCACTACGTTGAATATCCTTCGCTATGTGCAGGATCATACGCTCGACGATCCGATGAACGAGCAGATGGCCAAGGCGCGCGGCGGAATGGAACCGCCCTATGATGGCGTCGCGGAGTTGTGGTGGCCGACGCGCGAAGCGCTCGCGTCCAGCTTTGGAAGTGCGGCGGGTCAGGCGGCGGGTCAAGGAACTGGTCGAGGACGAAGCGAAGTTCATCGACCTGCCCAATTCTCCGCTCTGGCTGGCGTATGAATATCCGCAGGTGAATCCCTCGGAGTTCATCGTCGCGCGGCCGAGCAGCAGCCTGGTGAAGATTTTCTTTCCGCTTCGTCATTTGGCGAACCAAACGCTGGAGCAGGCCCAGCTTTATTGGCGTACCAATCACGGACCGATCATTCGCGGGCTGGCAGGCGGGCAATGGCTTGCTCAAATACTTCCAGGTGCATCGCTTCGAGGATCCGATCGAACAGCAACTGCGCCAGAGCCGCGCCACCAAAGTTCCGCCCTACACCGGCCATGCGGAAGCCTGGATCGATCGCGCGAATGCGGTCGCGACCCCCGAATCGCGGCGCGCGGGCGAGCTCGCGGTCGAAGACGAGCGGAACTTCATCGATTTCAAAAACTCCTCGATGTGGATCGCGAAGGAGCGCGTCGTCATCGACCGGCGCTAGACAGATGAAAGCAATCCAATTCGACCGCCTCGGCGGGCCTGAGGTGATGGAGCTGCGCGAGGTGCCGAAGCCGGAACTGAAACCGGGAACGGTCATCGTCAAGAATAGCGTCATCGCGCTCAACTACGGCGACGTCTTCTTCATCCAGGGGCAGTACCTGGTGAAGCCGGTCTTCCCGGATATTCCCGGAATGGAAGGCGCGGGCATCATCGATGCGGTCGCGCCCGACGTTAAAGGCCTCGCGCCCGGGATGCGCGTCGCCTACATCGGCATGGGAGCGTATGCGGAATACACGCGGATGCGCGCCTCGCGCGTCATTCCGATTCCCGATGGCACACCATTCGAGCAAGCCGCCGCGTTTCCCATCGCGGTGCTGACGGCATGGCACTTAATTCACTCTTGCCACCATACGACACCCGATCAGACGGTACTTGTGCATTCGGCGGCGGGAGGAGTAGGCATTGCGGCGGTGCAAATCGCGCGCGCGGCGGGTGCGACGGTGATCGGCACGGTATCGAGCGACGACAAGGTGGACCTCGTGCGTCATTTCGGCGCATCAAACATCATCAACTATGAGACGCACGACTTCGCGACTGAAGTCATGCGCATCACCGACGGGCGCGGCGTCGATCTGATCCTCGATGCGGTGGGGAAGCCGACCTTCGAGAAAGGCCTCACCTGCCTCGCGCCCGTTCGGCCATCTCATTCTTTACGGCAGCGCGGGCGGCGCGCCGGATCCAATCGACGTTCGCCGCGCGCTGTTTCCGAAATCGCAGAAGGTCAGCGGCTTCGTTGTGCCGATGGTGTACGGAATGAAGGACATCCATCGTCGCGGTCTCGACGCGGTGTTTCAGCTCTCGCGCGAGGGAAAGCTCACGATTCCGATCGGCAAGAAGTTCCCGCTCGCCGAAGCCGCCGACGCGGTGCGCTTCCTGCAATCGCGCCGTTCGACGGGCAAGCTGCTGTTGATTCCCTAGAACATCGGTTCTTCCGGATCGAGGCCGAGCAATAAGCGACCTGCCGGTCGATACATCTTGAGATGCACCACACGATGCTGACATGCAGTCAAGATGTCGCGCATGTCGCGATCGAGCCTGCTTGATCGGAAAATCGAGCTGGTCGCCGCCGTATCGTACAGCGTCGAGATGAGTTGCTTCGCGGCCTGATGCGAGTAGGTCATCATCATCCGATATGCGGCGCGCTGTTTTGGCGATGGCCTGTCTCCTTTGCTTAGCGTCTCCCACAAATCTTCCAGGGTGCTGTAAACGTAACTACGCGCGGCGCCGAGTTGAGCCTCGCATGAGGCGATCGTTTCCTGCACGGTCGGATCTTCGCGCATCGGCTGGCCGCTTGGGATCGCTTTCTTCTGCTCAACGATCTCCTCGACGAAGTCGAGCGCGTTGCGCGCAATGCCGAGCGGAACGCCGGCGTGCGAAACCAAAAATAAGGGTGGAAATCGGTACAGCGGTCCCCCCACGTGAGGCTTCTCCGCCATCGTGGTGCTGTCGCTGAACGGTACGAAGACGTTGTCCAACACGATATCGTTGCTGCCCGTCCCGCGCATGCCTGTGGTATCCCAAACATCTACGATCGAGGCCTTCGACGCCGGGATCAGCAGGACGCGATATTCCGGATGACGCCCATGGCGGCGGAGCTCGCCGTTTTCGTAGATGTTGCAACCGGCGGTGATGACGCTTGCGTGTTGGCATCCGCTGCCGAAGTGATAGGTCGCGCTCAATCGGTAGCCGCCCTCGACCAAATCCGCGCGCTGAGGAGGCCGCACCTGCCCGGCGACAACGCTCTCGACTGGTCCGAATAGACGCTGTGCCGCGGCGGGTTCGAGGAACGCGGGAATGAAGCTGCCCGCGGTCGAAATCATCGATAGCCATCCGACCGAGCCCTCGATGCGTGCGAGTTCCTCGACGACGCGCACCTGGCTCATCGGATCGAGTTCGCCGCCGCCATACACGCTTGGCGTGCCCATTCTGAAGACGCCAGCTTCCATCAGATGATGCGCGAGGGCGGGAGGAAGGCTTCGCTCCGCCTCGATCGCCGGGGACGCCGCTTTGATTTCCGGTTCCAGCGCGAGGACGGCCGCCATCACATCGTGAGCGGTTGGTGCGAGATGATCAGTCTGCATAATTTAGATTCTCTGTCGCGAAAATGAAACGTGGCGGATGCCCGAAAACATCCGCCACGAATCCTACTTGCTCTTTGGAAGGCGTCCAGCCGCTATGCCGCTGCTCCGTGGCGCAAAACCTTACCCGGAGTCGCACCGGTGAATTTGTCGCCTTCCCACGTGATCTGGCCGTTCACGATGATGTGGCTGTAGCCCTCGGCACGCTGCACGCGGCGCCATTCGTCGCCCGGCAGGTCGTGCGCGATCTCGACCGGAAGCACTTTCAGTTGGTCGAGATTGTAGACCACGATGTCGGCCGGCGCGCCCTCGCGCAGGAAGCCGCGATCCTTGAAGCCGGCGCAGAATGCGGGAAGCCCCGACATGCGCCAGTGAATGTCCTCGAGGCTCATCCAATTCTTCTCGCGTACGAAGCGGATCAGACCTTCGGTCGGATAGCGACCCGCAGTCAGGAACTTGGTGTGTGCCCCACCGTCCGAAACGCCGAAGGTTATGTAGGGGTAGTCGAGCAGCTCCTTCATCAGGTCGGATGAATTCACCGCCGGTGCGAAGAACTCGGTTTTCAGTTCCTCCGACGACGCGATGTCGAGCATCGTGTCGACGACATCCTTACCGGTTTCTTTCGCCGCGAGGCGCAGCGTCATGCCTTCGAACTTCTTGTTCTCGGGCTTCTGGCATTCGGTGATGATGATCTCGTCGAAGTAGTTGGTGATGAGGCTCTCGCGCGGCATCTGCGCTTTGAGCGCGGCGCGGCGGCGAGGATCGCCTAGCTTCTCGGTGCGATCGGCAACGGTCCCCGTGGTGGCTTCCCGCCAGGCATCAGAGTCGTCGAAAAGGTTCCAATCCTCGAAGGTGAAGGTCAGGCCGGCATCAGTAGTAGTGCCCTGTCCATAAACCGGCAGGCCCTTCTGACGGCACTTCTCCAGCCACTTCATCGTGTTGCGATGGCGATGCGGGAACCGATCGTTGGTTACCAAGGCTTCATACATGATGGGGCGGCCGCTGACTTCGGCAATCTTCTCGAAGTGGTCGGCATCCTTCTTCGGGTCCCAGCTCGCGAGCGTCAGCTCCTGGAAACCCTCGCCACGCTCGCCGAGCACCCGCGCCATTTCGAGGCAGGTCTCGTCGTGCATCACGTCAGTGTTCATCGGCGAGCCGTCGTAATCGCGTTGTACCGAGCTCGGTCCATTCGGAACCAGGCGCTGCGCCGACCATCCACACGCACCGGCGTCCATCGCCTGATGCAGCAGCTCGCGCATCTTCGCGTGCTCGTCATCCGTCGGCATGCGACCGGTCTTCGACTCCTCAAGGCCCATGACGTAGCCCATCAGGGGATTCATCGGCACATAAGGAAGCAGGTTGACGCCCTTGGGAGCCGCATCGAGCGCGTCCATGAATTGCGGATAGCTCTCCCAGTTAAACTTCATCGCGGCCTGCATCGAGCGCAGCGGAATCGCCTCGGTGCGGACCATCGTAAGCATCGAGCGCTCGACATCCTTAGGGCGAACCGGCGCGAAGCCGAAGCCGCAATTTCCGAGCACGACTGAAGTCACGCCGTGATACCCGGATATCGTGAGATACGGATCCCAGAAAATCTGCGCGTCATAGTGGGTATGCAGATCGATGAATCCCGGCGCGACGATTTGTCCGTCGGCATTCACCACCTTCGCGCCTTCGTGATGCGCGATGCGGCCGATCTTTGCGATGCGGCCGTTTTTGATTCCGATGTCGCTGCGGAAGCGCGGCGCGCGCGTTCCGTCGACCACCATTCCATTTTTGATGACTAAATCGAATTCCGCCATAAGGCTACCTCGTCTAGGAGTTGAACGCGGGTTATAGAACTTTTGACAATATCTACCCATTTTGGCGGAAAACACAAACCGATCGGTATGTTAATTTCTCATTTCACCACGCCCCGGTTTGTGGGCTATATTCGGCGCTCCGTGCTCGGGCGGGAGGTGCGTCTTGGCCAACAGAGCGCTCGATGATCTGGTCGTAGTGGAGTTCGCGCAGATGGTATCGGGACCGATGTGCGGCAAGATGTTCGCCGACATGGGCGCCGAGGTCATCAAGCTCGAACCGCCGGGCGCCGGCGACACGATGCGCGCCCATCCGCCGTTTCCAGGCGACATTCCGCACCCCGAGAAAAGCGGATCGTTTCTCTATCTCAATACCAGCAAGAAGAGTCTGGCCCTCGATGTCGCAACACCAACAGGCGCCGAGGTTTTCCGCAAGCTCATCGCGCGTACCGACGTTCTTATCGAGAATCACCCGCCCGGCTTTCTCGATTCGATCGGCCTCGGTTACGCGGCGCTGCGTGCGCTCAACCCGCGACTCATCGTCACATCGATCACGCCATTCGGGCAGACCGGACCATATCGCGATTGGAAGGGCACCGACCTTATCGAGTTCGCGATGAGTCTCACCGGCTATAACACACCGACGATGATCGACAACGCCGAGCGTGAGAATCCGCTGCGCGCGCCCGGCCATCAGGCCGAGATGATGGGCGCGACGGCAGCCGCGGCGGCCTCAATGTTCGCGGTTTTCCATCGCGACTTAACCGGTGAAGGACAATGGATCGATGTGCCGTGCTGGCAGGCGATCGCGAGCACCTCGAAGCTCGAGATGGCGGCCTACACTTATGTGGGACTTCCCTTCAGCCGGTTAAGGGCCAACACCGCATCGGGACTCGAACCGATGCCGTGCAAGGACGGGTACATCTACACGCTGTGGGCAGCGGATGCTCACTACCAGGCGCTCAAGGACCTGCTGCACAATCCGGAAGAACTCGAGAGCGAGGTCTTCGACAAGCTGCTTGGTCGTCAGCAGAACGACGATGTGCTGCGCCCGATGATCCGTGAGCACCTGAAACAATACGACACCGAGTACCTCGTCAATGAAGGCCAGCGGCTGGGCCTGACCATTGGTCCGGTATTCACGGTCGCGCAGGCCGCGCATCATCCGCACCTGCGCACACGCGACGCGTTCGTCGAGATCGATCATCCAATCGCGGGCCGCTTCGAATACCCACGCTCGCTGGTGAAGATGACCGCGACGCCGCCGATCTCGACGCGCGCGCCGATGCTCGGTGAGCACAACGCTGAAATTCTTGGACGCCTCGGCTATTCGCTCCGCGAGCAACAGGGCATGCGCGCCGCCGGTGTAATCTGAAGGGAGGCATCTCGATGGCAAGACTTCCACTTGAAGGAATCCGGGTTGCCGACTTCAGTTGGATCATCAATGGTCCGCAGATCGCGCAGTGGCTCGCGACGATGGGCGCCGAGGTCATAAAGATAGAATCGCAAGTCTATATCGATATTGGACGCATCAATCCGTCGGGCATGGCCGATCGCATCCAAGGACCGAATCGCAACGGCTACTACCACGCGCTCAATTACGGGAAGAAGGCGATCACGCTGAACCTCGCGTCGGAGAAGGGTCGCGCACTCGCCGATGAAATCATTCGCAAGAGCGATTTCGTCCTCGAATGTTTCCCGACGCCGGCCGCGAAAAAACTCGGCATCACTTACGACCGTGTGCGCGCGGTCAAAAACGACATCATCATGATTTCGGTTTCGCTGCTCGGCAAAACCGGACTGGAGCCGGCCTCGTGGGTCGGATGGGGTCCGATGGCATGTTGCTTCGTCGGCATGTTCGACGCCCAAGGCTATCCCGATCGGGAGAATCCGAAGCCTCCGCCGCGGCAGACCGGCGGCACCTGGCCCGATTACGCGATCGCGAGTGCGGTGACTTTTCATGTGCTCGCGGCGTTGCGGCATCGCAATCGCACCGGCGAGGGACAATGGATCGATGCGAGCATGGGCGAGACGGTCATCGGCCAGATGCCTGAATGGTACATGGACTATTTCATGAACGGGCGCGATCGGCGCGCGATCGGAAATCGCGACGACGTGATGGCGCCGCACAACACCTATCGATGCGCCGGCGACGACAAATGGATCGCGATCGCGGTCGGCACGCAGTCGGAGTGGGAAGCGCTATGCCGCGTGATGGGGAATCCGGAATGGGCGCGCGATTCAAAATTCGCCGATCAATACAGCCGCTGGAAACATAGCGATGAACTCGACGCGCATCTCGCGAAGTGGACGTGCAATCATGAGCACCTCGCACTTGCCAAAGAGCTACAAGCGGCCGGCGTCGCCGCGGGTCCGGTGCTCGACAGCGTCGAGATCCACGCCGACCCGCATCTGTGGGAATGGGGCTTCTTCCGCAAGATTCAGCATCATGAGGTCGGCGAGCGCGTCCTGCCCAATATGCCGGTGCGGATGAGCAATGTGCCCGAGCTGAACAACTCGCTGCCGCCGGATCTTGGTCAGCACAATCGCGAAATCTTCGGCGGCCTGCTCGGCCTCTCCGACGCCGAAATCAAGATGCTGATGGAGCAGAAAGTCATATACTAGCCTGCCCCTTTACACGGTCCCCGGAGGGCGACCGCCAAAAGCGATCGTCTACTGAATCGCGAGGCTGGCGAATGAGACGGCCGAGCCGGTGTCGGGCTCCATCGCGATGCCGTACTTGAGCAGGTCGGCGGGATGGCCCTGCAGCAGCTCGAGCTGGGTGTACATGGGCGAGAGCCCGCAGATCCGGCGCGCATCGCGGTCCTTCAGAATGTCGCCGAAGAAGCCCTCGGGGTCGCCGCGCTTGATGAACTCGATGAGCGCCATGTCCTCGCCCTTAACCCGCTCGGCCACGGACTCGTCGGCGGTGAAAGTATCTCCAAACTTGCGTCCGATATGCGCGAAGTCAACGCCGGCAACAATCAAGGTGCGGCGCTTCTCACCCGCGAGCCCATCGCGGACAGCTTCGACAAATGATGCGACGCGCGGATCATTGCCGGGTGTCGTGCCGCTCATGACCATCTCGTGAAACGAGCTGACCAGGATCGGCGCGACGGTGAAATCGTGATTGCCGAGCGCCCACTTCAGGAAGAGCGCTTGAAACTCGATCGAATGTTCATTGCGATGGAGTAACTCATCGGCGAAGAGATCGCCGCGATATCGCGCCGACAACCGATCTATGAATTCCGCGTCGGTCTTCACTGCGCCGAACGGAGTCGCATAATTCTTTTTGGTCGCGCTGAAGAGTTCAGGCCCCGAGCCATAGTGTGAGGTGCCGAGGATGATCACCAGCTCAGGCGCCTCGTGGGCCTTCAGATGCCCGTACGCATGCGCATAGGCGGCGGCGCCCCGGCGCGGATCGATATGCGGTGCGATGAGCCCCGCCAGCGCGCCCTCACGGCGCGGCGGCTCGACGGTGCCTGGCCCTTCCGGGCCAGCGAAGAAACCTTCGATTTCCTTTTTGAGCGGCGCTGGCTCTTTGGCATAGCAGGCGCCGGCGTGAACCGCGGGACGATCAGGGCTCGAGAGGAAATCCTCGCGCACGCGGCGCACCCGATCGGCGAACTTCGGCGAATCGAGGAAGTAGGCATCGTCGAGCGTCGCGATCAGATCGTTGAGCTTATCGGCTGGAAGATTTTCGCCGAAGCGTTTGACGAACGCACCCTGGATATCGCGCGTGTCGTTGCGACCGTCGAACAGGGTGATGATGAAGTATGCGCCCATCCCAAGGAGTATCGGTTCGGGCGCGAGTCCGGTCGGATCGCGCAGACAGATATAAGTCTGCTCCTGTTGTTCGATGGGAAATGCTTCGACTGCGCGAATCCGGGGCTTATCCATCATAAACCTTGCGTAAACATTGCCATCCCTGCGTTTACAGATGCTACGGGCTTTGCGAAACTCCGGCAACCTGACGCCGATTGGCCGAGAAACCTGGATGCCTGATAAAACTCGCCGCCGTGCCGCGCTTACCGGATCGCGATCGCTTCGCGGTAAAACGCCGACAGCATCACGATTCAAAGTCGCTCGAGTTGGCGATGTGAAGCCCGGAGAATCGCTGAAGTTCCTGCTTCCAATCCACGGCGCCGATGAAGAATGCTTCGTCCTTAACTTCAACGGCGAGCTTCATGCCTACGTCAATCGATGCCGCCATGTGCCGATGCCGATGGACTGGGTCGACAATCAATTCTTCGCCGAGGAGGGCCGCTACCTGATGTGCCAAACGCACAATGCCTACTACGAGCCGGGCAGCGGGGAATGCATCGCGGGACCAGCAAGCGCGTGCGGAAAATTTCTCTATCGGGTGCCGCTCGAGATCAAAGACGACATCATTTACGCGCGTCCGCCTCAGGAGGAATTTGCGGACGACGGAATCTGACCGGTCAGAGGCGCGAGAGACTATTCGTATTCGTCGCCGAAGTGGGCGCGCACGATACGGGCCTTCAGATATTCCAGCGTGCCCAGATCCTCGACGATGTCGCCGCCGGTGTCATAAAAGAACAGTTCCCCGTTCTTGGTCCGGCCGACCGCGATAATCCATTCGAGATCATCCCGATCTTCGAGCAGATAATTGATGGTCTGCGCTACTCCGCGACCAGGAATTATCGTGATCTTCGGCCGGGTGAGCTTTTCCTTTTCCTGTTTGGGCATCGCTTTGATTTAACCCTCTGGCGGGAAGGTCACGGGAGCGACCTGCCCTACATTAAGAACGCCCCGATGACTAAGTCAATAGGAGGTGTGCTGCGATCTCCGCATGATGTGTATTTGGAAAGAAATCGAATGCCGCGATTTGCTGCGCACGATAGCCCGCATCGGTCAGAACACGCAAATCGCGCGCGAGGGTCGAGACGTCGCAGGAGACATAAATGATCGAGCGCGGATGCATCTTGATCAGCGGTTCCATCAACTCGATAGCTCCGGTTCGCGGAGGATCGAGAATCACGACCTCGGGCCGATACTTCGCTCGCAGCAGAAAGTTGACGGCCTCGATCGCCTTACCCGCGATGAATTTAGCATCCGCGAAGCCCAACCGCTGCGCATTCCTCGTCGCGGCCGCGATGGCAAGCTCGTCAGCATCGATACCGTTGACGATCGCGCTGCGACGCGCCGCCGGCAGGCTCAGATTGCCCGCGCCGCAGAAAATATCGAGCAGCCGCAGGCCTCGATCGATCGATGCCATCTCCATCACGGTCGCAACCAGCTTGCGGTTTTGCGCATGATTCACTTGGCTGAAGAGGTCGGCATCGACGATCAGGTCCAATCCATCCTCTACGTTGATGGTGATTGACGGATCGCCGAGGACGTGGCGTTCGCGCCTGCCTCTGAAAATGATTCCCTGGATCGCGGCGTCCTGAACCATCAGCGCTCGCGCGCGATCGAGGTCCGCGGGCGAAGGCGGCTTTCGTGTCATTGCCGCGATGACCTCGCGCTCGCCATTCGCGACTACTTCGATCTCATCGAGGTTTCGCCACAGCGATGAGGCGAACGCCATCGGCAGGCGTAACCCCGACTCGGCGACGATGCATCGTTCGATTTCCACCAGCTCGTTGCTCCCAAGCCGATTAAATCCCAATTTGCCGTCGCGCCCGACCTTCAGCCGGATGCGTGAGCGATAGCCGAATTCGTCGGGGGCGGGCTCGATCCGATTCTCCCCGGCGACGTTGACTTTGGCGCGGCGCAACCCGCTCACGATCAGACCAGCCTTGGCACGCAGTTGCGCGGCATAGTTAAGATGCTGCCAGTCGCATCCGCCACATCGCGGCAGGAAAGGACAGGGCGGCAAACGGCGATCCGGCCCCGGTGCGATAATGCGCTCGATGTTGGCGATTGAAAAATCACGGCGGCGCGAGGCGATGCTAACCTCGAGGCGGTCGCCCGGCGCGGCATTCGGGACCATCACCGTATGCCCATCCATGCGCGCGATCGCATACGGCCCGAAGGTCATCGCATTCACTTCGATTTCAGGCATTTATAAGGGGCGTCCTTCGACCTAGTTTATTGGGTGCAGGGAACATCGGATAGAGAGAGGTTACTTCAAGTGTCGACCGGGCCTGACCTGAATCAGATGACTGAGACGCGCGCTTCGAGCGAGGAGCCCAAGCGCATCGCAATTTTCGCCGAGCGCCTTTTTGCGCGCGCCACGCCGGATTTCCTGCGGCAGCTCTCCGCGGACCAACAAATGGCGATGGCTCGCCGGGGATTAGAGTACTTCAGTCGTCGCGAAGAAGAGATTGCGGTTCGCGTCACCAGTGATGCTGATCTCACCGTGGTTGAAACCGTCACCGAGGATTGCGCGTTCATCGTGGACTCGCTGCTGGAATACTTTCGCGCTATCGGTGCCCCGGTGCGCGAGATATTGCATCCGCTGTTTCGGATAGCGCGCGACCATTCAGGAGACATCGAGTCGTTCGAGACCGCGGGAACCCGCGAACGCGCGGAATCCTTCGTTCATGCTGAGTTGGGCATCAGCACGACGCCGCAGCGTGCCACGGAAGCCGCTTCGGATGTGCGCGGCATTCTTACGGAAGTGCGCAAAGCCGCGAACGACTTCGAGCGGATGACAGAGCGCGCGCTGCAGATTTGCGATGAGACCGCGGCCATCCGTGCCCTGGTGGAAATGCGTGAATTTCTCCGCTGGCTGGTGCGTGGAGGCTTCGTTTTTCTCGGCTATCGGCGATATCGCAACGAGCCGCGCAATGGCGCCCGCGCGCTCGCGGTCGATCTCGAATCCGGTTTGGGCATTCTCGGCGACTATTCAGGTTCTCGTTTCGCGCCGCCGAGCGCGGTCGACGAATTCAGCGCGGGCGAACTCAGCCTGCTCTTCGAAGGGCCGCCGTTGACTATCACGAAGACCAGCGCCGAATCTCATGTCCACCGGCGGCGAGCAATGGACAGTATCGTGATTCGCCGTGAAACGCCGAATGGAAAGGTCGTAGGATTTGACCGCTTCGTCGGCCTCTTCACCTCAAAGGCGTTTGCGGAGGAGGCCGAACATATCCCCATTCTGCGTGCAAAGCTGAATGAGGTGATCAAGGCCGAAAGCGCGACTGTCGGCTCGCACGACTACAAAGAGATCGTCGCCGCGTTCAACACCTTCCCCAAAGAGGAATTGTTTCGCGCCTCGATCGATGAGCTTCGAAATCAAATCCGACTCTTGATTGACAACAAGGCCGACGCGTCGGTGCGCCTGAGCGTAATTCCGGATCCCAGTAGGCAGCAGGTTGTGGCATTGGTGCTCATGCCGCGCGAGGCGTTCTCGGCGGAGGTCCGCATCAGGATCCAGAATGCGCTCCAGAGCGGTCTCAAGGGCAAGCTGCTCTACTACTATCTCGCGCTTGGCGAGGGCTACGTCGCGCGTCTGCACTTCTGCTTCTATGCGCAACCGCCATCCACGACGCTGGTGCGCAAGGTCGAATCGGAAATCGCGGCGCTCGCCCGCACCTGGGACGATCGCTTACGCGAGCTGTTCGGGAAGCAATTCGGCACGACACGCGCTCACGAAATGCTTGAGCGATGGGGCCTCGCGTTTACACCGGAATACAAGGCGGCGTTCGACGTCGATCGTGCCACCGCCGATGCCGCACATTTCGAAAGCCTGCTCGTTGCTGGTGGCTTCGAGGTCGAGCTCAACGGCCATTCGCACGATGGCGCAGCACCCGACGCCAGTGAGCTGAGGGTTTACGCGGTTGGCGACGCGCCGATTCTTTCCGAGCTCATGCCGATGTTGCAAAACTTTGGCCTCCGCGTGCTCTCCGAAGACGCGCATCAATTGACCCCGCTGCTCGACGGGAAGCCATCCAAAACGACGATCGAATCTTTCCTGGTTCAAGGACCCGCCGGGACCGCGCTGGACCAGATGCCCGGGGTTTCGATGTTGGCGGAAGCGATCGCCGCAGTGCGCGACAACAAGGCGGAGAATGATCCGCTCAACGCTTTGACTTTGACGGCGGGATTGCGATGGCGCGAGGTCGCCCTCGTGCGCGCCTATCTCAGTGCCGCGTTCCAGATGAAGCTGGCGCCGGCGCGACCGGCGCTGCGTCGCGTTTTCCTGGCGCATCCGGAATTGGCCCGAGTCCTCGTCGACCTCTTCTGCGCACGCCTTGACCCTTCGATGGCAACAACTGATGCCTCCAGGGCCGTGCAAGATCAGCAGCTCAAAGCCCGCTATCTCGAACGGCTCGCGGCGGTGGATAGCATCGCCGACGACCGCACAGCGCGAGCAGTCCTTTCGATGATCGAGGCGACGGTGCGCACGAACTATTTCCTGCCGATGCCACCGCCGCATTCTTACCTCACGCTAAAATTCGAAAGCGCGAAAATTCTCGGGCTTCCAGATACCCCGCCGATGTTTGAAATCCACGTGAACAGCCCGCGGATGGAGGGATGTCATTTGCGCGCAGGCCGGGTGGCGCGCGGGGGAATTCGCTTCAGCGATCGCCCGGATGACTTCCGCACCGAAATTCTGAGCCTGATGAAAACTCAGACCGTCAAGAATGCGGTGATTGTGCCGACCGGCGCCAAGGGCGGCTTCATCGTGAAGGGCCCGGGCGGAACCGCGACCGATGGAGTCGAGGCTTATAAAACGCTCATCAACGCGATGCTTGAGGTCACCGACAACCTGACTAACGACGGCATCGTCCATCCTGCCGGAGTGAAAGTGCTCGACGACGACGGCGCGTACCTGGTGGTCGCAGCGGACAAGGGCACCGCGAGCTTTTCGGATATCGCAAATGGCCTCGCGAATGACCGCGGCTTCTGGCTCGGTGACGCTTTCGCCTCAGGGGGCGAGCATGGCTACGACCACAAGAAGATGGGAATCACCGCGCGCGGCGCATGGGAATCCGCCAAGCGCCATTTGCGCGAGATCGGACGTGATCCGATGCGTGGAAAGCCGGTCACGATGATTGGCATCGGCGACATGTCGGGCGACGTCTTCGGCAACGGCCTCATCTACTCGAACAATTTGAAGTTGATCGCCGCCTTCGACCATCGCCACGTTTTCATCGATCCGGACCCCGATCCTGGAGTCAGCTTCGAGGAGCGTAAACGTCTTTTCGAGCTCCCGCGATCGAGCTGGGGCGATTACAACCCCACGCTAATCAGCAAAGGCGGCGGCGTCTTCAAGCGCGGCCTCAAACGCATCGAGTTGACTCCCGAAATCCGCGCGGCGATAGGCACCGACGCCGCTGCTCTCGATAGCGAGAGCCTCATACGCGTGATTCTGCGCGCGCCGGTCGAGATGCTTTATAACGGCGGTATCGGTACTTATGTGCGGGCGAGCGATGAAACCGATGCAGACGTGGGTGACCATACTAACGACGCGTGCCGGATCGCCGCCAAAGACCTGCGGGTGAAAATCGTAGTCGAAGGCGGCAATCTCGGCTTCACCGCGCGCGCGCGGATCGAATATGCCCTCGGCGGCGGAATGATCAACACGGACGCCATCGACAACTCCGCCGGCGTGGACACCTCGGACCACGAGGTCAACCTCAAGATTCTTCTCGAGCCATCGGTGAAGCGCGGTTCCCTGCCGTCTCGTGAACGCAATGAGGTCCTCGCCTCCTGCGGCGACGAGATCGCCGAGCGCGTGCTTCGAGACAATCGCGACCAGGCGCTTTCGCTCAGCCTCGAGCAGCGTCGTTCGCGCGTCGACGCGTACACGTTCTGCGACTTGATGGCTGCGATCGAAGAGCGCGGCCTCGTGCGCCAGGGTGAAGATACCCTCCCAACCCGCGAGGAGTTGAGTGAACGGCGCACGCGATATCCGGGACTGACGAGGCCCGAGCTATCCGTTGTCACGGCCTTTACCAAAATCAACCTTTCGAGGCGATTGGAGAGCGCGGAATTGGTGGACGACATTTACCTGGTCGATCGTTTCTTGCAGCCGTATTTTCCGCCGTCTATCGTCGAGCGTTTTTCCGATGAGGTCGCACATCATCGGCTGCGCCGCGAGTTGATTGCCACCCGGCTGGTGAACGAGTTGGTGGACATCATGGGGTCTACCTTCATCTTCACGATGTTGCGTGACCACGATGTCCAAGCCCCCGAAGCGATCCGGGCGTGGATCATCGCCGGCGACATCCTCGATCTGCATTCGCGCGCGGAGATTTTGCGCTCGCACGCCTACCTCATGACGGCGGAGGCGGAGGTGGGTGCATTTCTCGCCCTCGCTCAGGCCACCAGGAGCGCGGGCGGAATGGGCGCTTCAATATTGCAAGGTGGAAGTAGCGATCGGTGACGCGATTGCAAGGTTTCGGCCTCTGTTTCAGAGCCTGAGTTCCGAGTTTGAATCGATGCTGTTGTCGACCGAACAGGAACGCTTTGAGCGCATTTATCGGGACCTGCGCGGCACCGTGAACGAGGAGCACCTGGCACACGGCTTGGCTCGCCTCGCCTTCTCTGATCACCTGCTCAGCGTCATCGGCCTGAGCCTCAAGCATGACGGCGCGATTCAAAAGACCGCACAGGTCTACTTCGGGCTCTGCGAGGTGTTCGATTTCGCCACTTTGGAGGCGGCGCTAGGGAGTATTTCCTCCGAGGATCGTTGGGAACGGCGCGCCGCACGCGAGTTGGCCGAGGATCTCGGTAGCGCCAGAGTCAAGCTTTCCGAACACCTGCTGGTTCATCATACGGCTGAACCGCTGCTTGATCACTTCAAGAATGAACGCCCACGCGAATTCGCCGAGGCGACGCGTCTGATCGCGGAGATGAAGAGCATCCCGGGAACTTCGCTCTCGGCGCTCCAGGTCGTCGTGCGATCGATATCGCGGCTGGCCGAAGGAACTTAGGAAGCCGATGCAGCTATATTGGACAATGGCACGGTTGCGGGTAATGGAGCATTCGCGGGAACGTGTTTTTCCTCGCGTAACGCAGCCAGGTCCTGGTAAAGCCGCACCCCGGCCGCGACGAAGAAGGCCGTCGTGAAGTAGGCAACGCCGACTGATAGCAGATCGAGCACGAACACCATGCTCCAGATATATCCCGCGGCTGCGCCCACCGGACCGAGCAGGATACTCGCGACCAGGAACGCACCCGAAGCCCACGAGTTGTAGCCCGACCATACCGCGAAGAACACCACGATGCGCATCGCGACTCTTAGAAAGCGGCCGCGCTCGAGCTCGCGACTATGCAGCAACGCTGGCCAACTATGAATGCCGTCGAACACCAGTGCGATCTTGCAGAAGTAGAGGACCAACTCGACCAGCAGCCCGGGAATCAGCAATGGCACGATCACGTAGGGATCGATCGCGAGCGAGCCAAATATCAGGAGATGCATCAGCATCAGCGGAATCATGAAGATGAGGCACGCGGTCCCGATTACCAGAAACTGCAGGAACGACACCCATAGAAATGCCGGCGCGATCTCGATCACGCGTTTGTAAACTTCGAGAGCTTCCGCGATTGCGGTCGGCGCTCGAGCCTGGGCATGCTTGCGGACCAGCCCACACAGAACGACCAGACCCACCATCACGAACGTAATCAATAGGAAGACCAGATGGAGGCTGATCGTCATCCATTCTGGATATAGATCCGCAGGCGGCGCAGGATTGGTTTCCGGTCGATAAGGAGTCTGCACGTCGTGCAACATCACACTGACGCTGTGGGTATCGCCGGATTCGAAAGTGTGCGCCACGCGATGCTGGATGTTCAGCGCATCCGGTAACAGGCATAACGAGGCGGCCAGAATTAGCGGTGCGAGCACGAGCGCGAGCACCATCCAATCGCCGCTCAGGTCATTAACCGCGTTCGCGAGGTATATGAAACTGCTTCTAAGACGTGCCGGAGCCACTGTGACATCGAGGTTGGCATCGCCTTGGGGACGACACAAGCGCGCCGGGTTAGATCTCTTCATGAACCGCGCCAGGACCGTCTAGCGCCTCATGATATACTGCGATATACACCATTCGTCCTACCGCGTTTTGGAGTATGGCTATGGAGGATCGCGAGCGAAAAGCCCTGATCGAGTTGGAAGATAAGATGATCCGGCGGCTGCGCTTCCTGGTCAATCTTACGTTCGCCACCATCGCGCAGGATGATTCCCTCACCCTGGATCAGGCTTGGGAGCATGTGCTCGCGCTCAAGGGCGCGGCGGTGGCGATGTTCCCGGGCAAGGAAGACACCTTCGACCTTCTTTATATGCCGCGCTTTTCGCGCTTGCTGGCGGAGCGATACGGCGCCAACTGAGCCGCGTCCAGCGCCATTTTGATGCGAACACTTTCCGGACGAATCGTGCTCCCCGACGGTTCGATGATCGCGGGGCTGATACGTTTCGGCACCGCCATCTCGTCGATTGAGCGCTCGGATGCCGGGTCCGACTACATCCTTGCCGGTTTCGTCGATCTCCAGGTGAATGGTTCCCATGGAATCGATGTGATGGCGGCTTCGGCCGACGGAATCATCGAAATTTCACGGAATCTCGCCCGCGAAGGCACCACCTCATGGCTTCCGACGGCCATAACTTCGCCGATCGATCGCATCGAGAAAGTCCATCGCGCGATATCCGATGCGATCGATCGCCAGCAGCGAGGCGACTTCGATGGCGCGAGAATTCTCGGGATGCACCTCGAGGGGCCGTTCATCTCGCCGCTACGGCTCGGCGCGCATCCGAAGCTCAACCTCGAACCAAGGGGAGAGGCATTCGAGCGGGTGATGGCGCTGGAGCATCTCAGACTGGTAACCCTCGCGCCGGAATTGCCGGGCGCCATCGATGCGATTCGCCGGCTGACCTCGCGCGGCGTCGTGGTGTCGATCGGGCACACTAACGCCACCTTCGATGAAGCGTCTGCTGGTATCGCGGCGGGCGCGCGGATGTTCACACATCTGTTCAATGCGATGCGCCCGCTCAATCATCGCGACCCCGGCGTCATCGCCGCCGCGCTGACGAACCAAGTTGCAATGCCAGCGATAATTCCGGACGGCATCCACGTCGCACCAGAGATTCTGCGCCTCATCTATATGGCCCGCGGTCCTCACCGCATGATTCTCACCACCGACAAGGTTTCGCTGGCCGAGACTGCGCCGGATTCATCGTTGAATGTGGGCCGGGAACGCGCGCGCATCGACGGTGGCGCGGCGCGGCTTCCAGATGGCACCCTCGCTGGTGCGGTCATCTCGATGCTCGACGGCGCGCGCCTGATGACGCGAAAAGTCGGTGCGGGAATCGGCGAAGTCGCGATGATGGCAGCCTCGAATCCGGCGACTCTCGTCGGTCATACTGAACTCGGGAGGCTTCAGCGAGGCGCGGTCTCGGATATTATCGTGCTTAATGAGGCTCTGGAGTTGAAATCCGTTTTCCTCGCGGGTCGTGAATTGATCGCGCCATAGCTGTAAGAGGGAGTTTCTCGATGCGGTTGAACAAAGAGCTTGTCGGTAAGGAATACGCCCCGACCACTACCGAGGCGACCCTCGAGGCGATGCAGAACTATGCGCGCGCATACAACGACAACAATCCCGCATTCTTCGACACTGGCCGCCACGGCGGGATCATCGCGCCGCCGATGTTTGCGGTCGTGACGATCTGGTCATCGATCATGAGCGTGGTCGGCGATCCCGATTTGAAGGTCGACGTCATCCGCTTGTTGCATGGCGAGCAGGACATGGAATTTTTCCTGCCGATTCGGCCCGGCGATAAAATCACCGCCACCGCGAAAGTCGCGTCGATCGAAACCAAGGCGACCGGCGAAACCTTGATCATCGAAATTAACGCGAAGAATCAAGCTCACGAAACGGTGAATCGCACGCTCTTCAATGCATTCATCCGCGGCGGCGGCAAAGGTGGTTCCGATGCCAGGGTGGCGGAGCCGCAGCGCGGCGAGCCCATCGTGACGATGGCGCAACAGATCGACAAGGATCAGACCTATCGCTACAAGGAGGCCTCCGGTGATTTCAATCCGATTCACGTGGACGAGAATTTCGCCAAAATGGCGGGTCTGCCCGGCATCATCGTACACGGGCTGTGTACAATGGCGTTCACTTCTAAGGTCATGATCGACAAACTGTGCGGCGGCGATCCCGCCAAGTTGAAGCGTTTGTGCGTCCGCTTTACGCGGCCGGTGTTGCCGGGCCAGGTTATCACGACCAGAGTCTGGCCTGACGGCGAACGCGACAGACGCAAAGTTTTTGCCTTCGAAACCTTCAACTCCGATAATCGCGCGGTCATCAAAGGCGGACTCGCCGAAGTCGCCGGCTGAGGCCGTTTGGCTGAGAAAATTCGCATCGGCCTCTCGCTCTCAATCACCGGCGCGTATGCTCCGATGGGGCGGCAGGCTGAAGCGGCGCTGGCGCTGTTTGTTTCGGCCACCAACTCCGCCGGCGGAATTCGTATCGCCGGCAAATCTCGCGAGGTCGAACTTCATTGCCTGGATGATGCGAGCAGCCCCGCGCGATGCGCCGAAATCTACCGCTCGCTTTGTGGCGAAGATCGAGTCGACATCGTTCTCGGTCCCTACTCCAGCAGGCTGACCCGTGTCGCCGCTCCGATCGCCGAGCAAGCTGGAATGCTGTTCGTGAACCATGGCGGCGCCGACGACGACATATTTTCGCATCACCATAGACTCCTGGTGGGTTTGCTTAGTCCGGCGAGCGATTACTTCAACGGCTTCGTGCACCTGGTGGCGGGCTTGAAGATGTGGCGCAAGCGCATTGGTATCGTCCGATCGAACACAGGCTTCGGGGAGGCGATTGCCAATGGCATCGAGCGCCAGTGCAAGGAGCGCTATGCACGCCGAAAAGGTGTTCGCATTCGAGTGAAGTTTGCGGGCAGGTTCGATCCCGAATCGAGTCCCGAAAAGTTGTTTCCCGCGCTGCGGCGAAATCGCGTCAATGCGCTCGTGAGCGCGGGCAGTTACGAACACGACGTTGCGGTGATGCGCGCGATGACCCAATCATCGTTGAATCTGCCGGTGCTCGGATGCGTCGCCGCCGGAGTCGAGCGATTTCGCATCGATTTGGGCGAGGATGCCGAAGGGTTGGTTGGCCCGAGCCAGTGGGAAGATCAGATTCAGTTCCGGCCCGAAATCGGACCCGCGCCGCGAGATTTTATTCGAGGCATGCGGTCCCAATTTCCGCACGTCGCGTGTGATTACCCTGCTGCACAGGCATACGCAGCGGCGCTTCTGGCCAAGACCGCGATCGAAACCGCGCAGAGCCTCGATGCGAGCAAAATTCGCGAAGTATTTTCGGATCTTCGCACCACCACGTTTTTCGGCGATTTCGCGATCGATCGCGTAACTGGGCGCCAGATCGGCCATCGCGTGCTCCTGGTTCAATGGCATGGAGGTCACAAAGTGGTGATCAATCCGGAGGCGCATGTCGAAACCGGCACGATCGAGTTCCCTACCGGATGGCGACTGATTGTGGCGTCGTTTCAGAAATTCAAGCTGACGCGGCACGAGGACGAGGACGATGGTGCGGAAGATGAAAATGAAAAACAGCCCTGAAGTGCGCGTTCGCCTCAACGGCGGAAATCATCTCGCAATCGGTTTAATGTCCGGGACTTCGCACGATGGGGTGAGCGCGGCTGTCGTGCGCCTCGATGAGCGTGCTAACCCGCGCGCCGAGGCCCTCGCGTTTCGGACCTTTTCGTATCCGCCTGCTTTTCGTGAGCGCCTGCTTTGGCTCGCCTCGATGAACGACGTTGGCGCGCCCGCGGTTTCGTCGATCAACTTCGAGCTTGGAAAAATCTTTGGCAAGGCTGCGATCAAAATCGCTCAGCTTGCCAAGGTTCCGCTCGCCGGGATCTCCTTCATCGGATCGCATGGGCACACGATTTTTCACTTGCCGCCGCGGACCGCGGCGCGAGGACAGACGCCGTCGACGATGCAGATAGGCGAGTCTTCGGTGATTGCCGCGACCACGGGGCGGCCGGTGGTCGCCGATTTTCGTCCGATGGATATGGCGCTCGGCGGCGAAGCCGCCCCGCTCGCACCACTCGCCCATTTTTGGCTGTTCGGCGATCGCAAGCGCAGCCGAGTCATCCAGAACATCGGCGGCATCGGGAATGCGACCTACCTGAAATCCGGCCCCACACTGAATGATCCAACGCTCATCGCATTCGACACTGGTCCGGGTGGGATGTTGATCGACGCCTTGGTCAACCAGCTTTCCGGCGGCAAATCGAAGATGGATCGCGACGGCACGATCGCCGCTCGGGGCCGGGTAAATGGGGAACTCCTGACTGAACTGATGAGGCATCCGTATTTTCGCCGCCGTCCGCCGAAATCCACCGGGCGCGAGGAGTTCGGATTGCACTACCTCGCGCAAGAAATCGAACCTCGCGCGGCCTCGACCGGCGTACGAGGAGATGATCTGGTGGCGACGGTTACCGCGCTGACTGCGCGCTCGATCGCCGATGCTGTCCGGCGATTTATCCTGCCGCTGGGGCGCGTCGATCAGGTCATCGCGACCGGCGGCGGCGCGCACAATCTAACGCTCTTACGCATGATTCATGACTACTTGCCCGACGTCGAAGTTCTGACCGCGAAAGCGGTGGGCATCGATGGCGATTCCCTCGAGGTCGTGGCGTTTGCAATTCTCGGCCATCAAATGTTGCGCGGTCGCCAGGGCAATATCCCCAGCGTCACCGGCGCGCGCGCTCCGGCGATCCTTGGTAAGCTGACGCTGCCACCAGCGCCGCGCATTTAGTAGCTGCGCGAGTCTGCCGGCGCAGTGATACCGGCTTTTTGCGCCGACTCGACAACCGCCGCGCGGAAGATGCCGTGGCTCATCGTCGAGTCGGAATCTTTCGCGCGTTTGTCGTAAATCCGCACCCGAGCCTCATGCGCGGATTGGTTGTCAGGTTCGGCACCGACCGCCCAATCGATCAGATGACAGGCAAGCGGCACGTCGCCTGATTCGAGTTTTTGAATTGCGCGCGCAATGACGTTGCCGACTCCTCCCGCGAGGTCCGCGATTTCGCGCGCCTGTTCCGCCTCCGACGCAGGTTTGAGATGCGAGGGGACACTGTCGTGCCAACCGCCCTCCAGACGCCAGATATTGCGCACGATAAAATCCGGCTCGTCGTAGATCGCTTGCAGGTAGGGCTTGTCGGCAGATTTTTCGGGCGGCTTCACGCCGTGAATGATCGCATCGAGTGACGCGCCGTCGTTCATCATCGCAAGCGTCTGCTGATAGAGGCTCTCCAGGTACTCGGCGGTATCGTTCAGCACCTGCCGAACCTTGATCGCGCCGAAGACCGGATAGCCGTGGCCGGGCACGAGAACATTAGCGCCGACTTTCGCCATCGCACGCAGCGCCTCCGCCCATTCGCGTGCATAACGCTGCGCCTTCTGTGGATTGCCGGCGTTGGGCGCCGCCCAGATGATCAGGTCGCCGGCAAAGAGCACTTTTTGCGCCGCGAAGTAGACCCAGCAATGATCGTCGGTCTCGCCGCGCGCATGATGACATTCGAACTTGTGCTGCCCCGCCGCCACATTCAGTTGATGATCGAAATAAGTGTCGGGATAGACATACTCGGTCGGCCATACCGAAGCCCGGTTAAACTGGCGTGCGTTCGCAACGCTGTTGTAGCCGGCGGTACGCTTGTATCGATCGAAGCGAGCGGCGACCGCGCGATGTCCCACCACGCGAGGGCGCGCGACGTGATTCTTCCCGGCCTCCTCGACGATGGCCGGCATCCCGCATGCGTGGTCGACGTGACCATGCGTATAAATCGCGGTATTGATGCGGTCGCGCGAGTAGCGGCGGATCACTTCCAGCGTGGCGCCCTGATTGAAGTACGCGCCGGTGTCGATAAGCACCAGCCCTTCGGCAGTCTTGATCGCGCTGACGTTCGCGAACCAACTGCAGAACATCACGCCATCGGCAACTTCCTCGGACTCGCCGGTGAAGCTGAGCGGATGGTGCTCACGAATCGGAAGTTCGCCCGCGAACAGTTTGTCCGCGGTCTCGCGAATTGATCCCATTTTGATGTCCTAATCGAGAAGGTGAAGCTCGCCGACGTGGCGGATTTTCGGATGCTCGATCCAGTGATACATCGCGTGCTGGTCGATGAGCTTGCCCGCGATTCCAGCCGCGCGCGCACCCAGCATATCGATCGCGTAGATGTCGCCGGCGTATAACGCTTCTTCTGGAGCAACCTCGAGCGCCTCGAGGGCGAGTTGGAAAATTTTCGGATTCGGTTTCTCGACGCCTACCACCTGCGAGTCGATGATAACATCGAAAAATTCCGCGAGGCCCAGCCGCTTCGCGTCGGCGGCGACACGGCCGTCGGCATTTGACACGATACCCATTTTGAAGCCCGCCGATTTGAGCCGCGCGAGCGCGTCATGCGTGCCATCGCGCACGATGCGCCACATGCAGGCCTCGGTGTGCATCTCGCGGAACCTCGCCGAGATATCGGCGAATTCGTTGTGCGGAATTCCCACCGCATCCATCCAGGCACGGAAGAAATCCTCGTAGGCGGCGTTGGGGTCGCGGCTTTTCTCGGACATCAAATGATGATCGAGGGCGGCGCGCCCGGCGTATTCGGCATGCTCCAGCTTCAGCGCATCGAGCTTGCGGCCGGGCCGGGAAAATTCGGTCGCGAGAACCTCGAAGTCGAGAAACGCCAGGGTCCCACCAAAATCAAATAGAAGTGCGCTGACCTTGGAATCCTTGCGGCCGCTTTTACTCTTCATGGAAGTTGAGACTAATAGAGTTTGCGCTGTCACTCCACTGACGCCTTCGCTGGCATGGTTGCGGCGTCGGCGGCTAAAAAGATATGATTTTTCTGGGTTTTTGACGACACTATGTTTAGCGGCATAATCGAGGATTTGGGCAAGGTCGCCGATATCGCGCAGAGCGCCGACGGCGCGGTCGTGACGCTGCGCACCAACATGCCCATCGCCAAAATCAAAATCGGCGATTCAATCGCCGTGAACGGCGCGTGCCTGACCGTGATTGCAAAGGGACGAGGCACCATCAAAATGGATGTCTCCGCGGAAACGCTGCGCCGCACCAGCCTCGGCGGTTTGACCGCCGGCGATCCGGTCAACCTCGAGCGATGTCTCACCCTCAACTCGCTTCTCAACGGCCATATCGTGCAGGGCCACGTCGACAGCGTTGGCCGCGTCATTTCGATCAAGCCGGAAGGCGACTCGAAGCTCTATACCTTCGAGGTTCCCGCCAACGAGGCGCGCTATCTGATCGAGAAGGGTTCGGTTGCGATCGATGGGATTTCGCTCACGGTGTTTTCTATTCGCGGCCGTCGTTTCAGTTGCGCACTGATACCTCATACGCTCAAAGTCACCACGATGAGTGTCCGCAAGCCCGGCGACAGGGTGAATATCGAAAGCGATATGATGGCGAAGTACGTCGAGCGGATTTTGAGCGGACGCGGGGCGGCAGCCGCCGCCGCGTCATGATGCGAACGAACTTGCCTCATCGCGACAATTCGATTTCGCGCTCAAGAGGTAACTCATGAGCCTGATGCAGATCCCGCGCAAGATCGAATACGCTCTGCGCGCCATGATCTATCTCGCCGATCGCCCCAATGGCGTCGCGCGGGGAAGCGAGATCGCTCGCCACGAGCAAATCCCCAAGTACTACCTGGAGAAGGTGATTCGTGACCTGATGCATCGCGGACTGGTGCATGCCCGGCGCGGACCCGGTGGCGGCTATCAGCTGGCGCGCGCGGCCTCGAACATTTCCTTTCGCGACATCATCGAAGCGGTCGAGGGCCCGATCACGCTCAACGTATGCACCGATGGTTCCAGTTCCTGCGCCTTGCAGCCGACCTGCAGAATGTACCGGGTGTGGGAAAAAGGTCAGCGCGTACTTTTAGAAGTATTTTCCGACACTTCGCTACAGGAAATTTCCTCGACGCGTATGAGCACCGGCTTCCCTGAAATTCCGCCCGCGCAGATCGCTGCTTCGCATAAGTAGCCTCGATCGTTGCACGCCTCCGACTTGCAGCTGCCTCAGACATCACCGATCGCACCAGGGTGCGACGCTCAGCCTCGATGAGCCCGGAGAGCAGCGTGGCAAGCGCCGCCCAGCGGCCGGAGCAGGCTTTCACCGAGAAGACTTTTTATCTCGAGGAGTTCTACGGCAAGAGCCTGCTGTTCGCGTTGGTTCCTCCCGTCGGCCAGCGGATGAGCGATTTCGATTCGCTGGTGAAAACGCTGCGCGAGTTGCGCCGCAACCAGACCCGATGCGTCGTGATCGTGTCGCCCAGCGCGCTGGCGCGTGTGATGAGGCGCCTCGGCAGGATGGCGCCTCCGGAGGCGCCGCCGATTTTCAATCCGACCTTCGGGCTGCGCACGCGCCCATATCCGCCCGATTCAGCGGTCGCGAAAATCTGGCACGCGTTGCGCGCAGGCTCGATTGTCGTCGCCTCGACCAGCACGGATGATCCCGAAGACCTGGTGGTGTTCGCGCAGGAACTCGCGTCGCGCCTGCGCGTCTTCAAACTGATCCTGCTCGATCGCGGCGGCGGATTGGTCGATGAGAATGGCGAGCGAATGTCCTTCGTCGAGGCCAAGCGCAGCGCGCGTGCGCAACGGCGGGCCGCCACCAAGCTGCGCCGAAAAATGGTCCGGCTCGCCTCCGACGCGATTCGCGACGGTGTTGGCACCGTGAACCTGGTGTCGCCGCGATGGGTTTACGAGGAGCTATTCAGCTTCACCGGATTGGGGACGCTCTTTACTCCGACCGAGTACGGCACCGTTTCGGCTATCTCGATCGACGATTTCGAAGAGGTCGAGGCGCTGATTGTCCGTGCGCAAGATGCCGGATTTTTGTTGCCGCGTTCGCCGAGCCAAATCGAGGGCATCCTCCCTTCGTGTTTCGGCTATCACGTGGGCGACGAACATCTGGCCGGCATCTGCTCGCTGCTGACCGATCCGTATCGGCGCGACCGCACTGGTGAGATCACCGCACTCTACACGCTAACGCGTTTCCAGGGCGAAGGTGTCGCGGCCGAATTAATCAAAGCGATCCTCAAGGAAGCGAAGGCGCGCAAACTCAAATACGTGTTCGCCTGCACTAGCGAGGAACGCGCGGCGCGATTTTTCTCGAAGCTCAAGTTTCGCCGCGTCGGTGCCAATGAGGTGACGCCGCTGAAATGGCGCGGTTATGATTCCAAGCGCATTGAGCGCATCAGCATTTTCCGCCTCGATCTGATGTAATGGCGCGATGATGGAGGTGCTGTGTGGCTGAAACCCGTCCGCCGTCCTCCGACGTTCCTCGCGACGTTTCTACTCAAGCATCAGACCGCCGACTTTTTTCTTCGCAGACGTTGTGGATATTCGCCGCGATCGTCGTGATCGCATGCATCACTTTCGCGCTGACCACCTATCGCCTCGGAGTGCGCGACGTGTGCAGCGGCAATGAAGCGGTCGAAGGCGTCTTTGTGCAGCAGATGGTCGAGCACGGGAAGCTTTTGTTTCCGCTTGAAAACGGCCGCGTGCCGATGTACAAACCGCCGCTTTTTCATTGGACGGCCACTGCGATCGACCTCGCGACCGACACCAAAAAAGTCACCGCCTTCAACCTGCGCTTCCCGTCGGCTGTGTATGCGGTCGCGGGCGTGATCCTCACGATGCTGTTTGTGTACGACCTCCTCGGCCTCGAAGGCGCAGTCCTGGCCGGGCTGACACTCGCGGGCGCATTTCAATACATCACGCTGGGAAGATTCGGCCGCGTCGACATGACGCTCGCATTTTTCGAGGCGTTGTCGTTGTTCACGTTCTTCTGGTGGATTGGTCCCAAGCCCACCGAGCATCCGTCGTTCGCGCAGGAAACCGTCAGCGAGGTGATGCAGTATTTCCTCGCGATCGCGCTCGGGCTCGCGGTGCTGGCGAAGGGCCCCGTGGGCGCGATGCTTCCGCTCGCGGCGATGGGAATTTTTTTGCTCCTGGAAGGACGGCTGCGCGAGGCTTTTCATCGCATCTCCCTCTTCGCGATAGTCTTTGCGATTCTGCTCGGCTCCAGCTGGTACATCATTTGTTGGGTCGGGCAGGAATATGGATTTCTGAATCGCCAACTCGGGACCGAAAACGTCGGGCGGTTTTTCGGCGCGCTCGGCACCATGTCGCCGCTCTATTACGTCATGCCGCTGCTGCTGAACTCCGGGCCGCTGAGTTTGCTCGTGCCGCTCGCGGTGGTGTTGGCGCTGCGTTCGCGGCCCTCGCGCGCCGAGGAAATCGCGGCTCCGGCGGCCTCGGCGCCGCGCGAGGCGGTGCGGCTCTTCGCAATTTTCTGGAGCGTCACCGTCGTATTCTTCTCGATCGCCGCCTACAAGCGCCGCGCTTACCTCTTGCCGCTGTGGCCGCCGTCGGCGGTGATGCTCGCGTGGATGGTGACTGTCGTCTCCGATCGCATTGGCGGCCGCGTCTTGAAGGGCGCTTACGCGGCGATGTGCGTGGTGCTGGTGGTCGTGAACCTGATCCTCATTCCACATCGCGAAGCGCGCGAATGCGGCGGGGATTCATTTCGTCCCGCTGCTGCGGAAATCTCGAAAGTGGTAGCTTCGGGCGAGCCGATCTACCTGTACGGATTCGGCGAGGAAGTTGCGCCGCTTTTATTCTACCTCGATCGTGACGCCCCCGAATGGAGCGGCAAACTCGGCGACGCGCCCCCCGGATACATCCTCGTGCCCGCCGGAGTATGGGCGACCAAACGCGGCGAGGCGCTCGACCTCGAGCCGGTGTTGGAATCCAAGCATGGCAACCGGCATTTGATCCTGCTTCATCGCGGCAAAGTCTACGCCACCGCGCCACGCTTTAGCCTTTCGAATCAATAGCGGCCGGCCGATTTCCTCGCGATGGTCGGCGAAGGTCTTTTTTCTTAGTCTTGAGCGGAGCGTCCCCTACTGCCCGCCAAAAGCGTGAGCGGCCCTAGGCCTGAGGCGCGGTTTTCCTCAACAGCGCGATCGCCGCTGATGCTTTCTTGACACGAAGTTGCTTCCAATCGGTGCCGGCGGTGCCTTTTGCGCGATCGGTCAGGAAGGCCCATTCCGGATTCGGTTGGATGTGATCCGCGCGGGCTTCCAGCCATAGCTGTGCGAACTCGCGATAGGTCGGCGCCTCGCCGCGGGTCCAGCATGCGCGGACTACTTCCTGCGATATCGCTCCAGCTTGGAATGCACCGTCGGTGAGCCGGCGCATCAGTTTCAGGAAATCGGGATCCGAATCCTTGTACTGACCATAGAAGATGCGATCGATTTCCTTCGGCGCCGAACGTATCGGTTCGAAACACACCACCGATTTTGCGAACACCGTGCGCGGCTTGATGGTGCCGGTGTTCAGAAAATGCAGGACGCGATCGATGACGATGCCCTTGCGATCGGCATCGCGCGATTTCCGCACCCGGCCGTCCTCGCGCTCGAAGTAAATCGCATACGGAATCGCGTGGGCGTCGCAGAACGCACGGAGTTCCTGCATGTTCAAATAATAGATGTTCGCCAGCAGCTCGGTTCGCTGCGACGCGGTCAGCTTGCCAAGCAGCGATGCCACGGATGCGCCAAATCAGATGGATGGTGGCGGAATGGCGCCACGCGCAGCCTCGTAGGACGACGACACACGAAGGACAGTGACCTCATCGAATGGGCGCCCGATGATTTGCATCGAGAGCGGCAGACCGTCGCTTCCGAGGCCGGTAGGAATCGCGAGCGACGGCTGACCGGTGCAATCGAACGGCGCGGTAAAGCGTAGAATCTTGTCGACCACGTCGACCCTTGGCTCACTATCGCCAACCAGGCGACTCTCACCGATCTTCGGAGCGGTGATCGCGCTGCCAGGTGCCGCCAGGACGTCGTGCTTCTCCATCGCGGCGAGTGCGTCGGCGAGGATCTTCGCCCGCGCCCGCTGCGCACGAACGTACGCGACACCTGTAATCGCCATTCCCGATTCGAGCAGGCGCCGGACATCGGTGCCATAGTCGCTCGGCCGGGTGCGCATCCACTCCTCGTGATATTCGAGCGCTTCGACAAACGTGGCGATGCTGTTGATGACATTCGCGCTCGGCAGCGTAGGTATTGAGACCTCATCGACCGTGGCGCCGAGGTCGGTAAGTTGCTTTATCGCCGCTTTGAAGGATTTTGCTACATCGTCAGAAAGTCCATCCATTAGCTCGCGGATGACGCCGATGCGCATGCCCTTCACGCCCGCATCGAGCGAGGCGGTGTAATCGGGAACCGGCTCGCGGCTCGAGGTGGAATCGTTGGGATCGTGACCTGCGATCACGTTGAGCATCAGCGCCGCGTCACGCACGGTGCGCGTGATGGGGCCAACGTGATCCATCGTGTATGCGAGCGGCACCACGCCGTAGCGGCTGACCCGGCTCCACGTCGGCTTGAGCCCGACGCATCCGCATAGCGAGGCGGGGATGCGAATCGAGCCGCCGGTGTCGGTGCCGATGGTCGCCGGCGCGGTGCGAGCGACGATTGCGGCCGCCGATCCGCCACTGGAGCCACCGGGGATACGGTCGAGCGCGTAGGGATTGCGGCATACGCCCCAATGCGGATTCGACGACGTGATACCATACGCGAACTCGTGCAGGTTCAGTTTGCCGAGCATTACCGCGCCCTGCGCCTTCAGCCGCGCCCATGCGGTCGCATCGAAGTCGGGACGAAAATCCGCGAGGATTTTTGAGCCGGCGGTGGTCAGCACGCCTTTGGTATAAAGAAGATCCTTGAGGCCGACCGGGACGCCATGAAAGGTGCCGCGCCAGTTCCCCGAGGTGATTTCGCGTTCGGCGTTTTTCGCGGCAGCGATCGCTTCGTCCGCCGTCACCGTGATGTAGGCGCGGATCTTTTCATCGACGCGCGCGATGCGATCCAGATAGGCCCTGGTGACTTCGACCGGGGAGATCTTTTTATCGCGCAGACGTGCGGCGAGCCCGGCCACATCGAGCTCGAGAATTTCGTTGGATGCCATGGTGGGTTGGCTCCTTCCTCAAGCTTTTTTCGCGTTGAGGTATGCGGCTTCCGAATTGAGATTCTGATAGCTGAAAGCGGGTCCGATGCCGGAGAGCGGCAGCGCTCCGAGTTGTCGCGCCAGGGTCAGCATCGCGCCGTCGGTATTCGCGACCGAATGCGCGTCGTGGTCGGAGATTTCGTAGCCGAAGATCTCCCGTGCGATTTTCATGACGGTTTCGCCGGTCAGCTGTGCCATCGGAGTCGTCTCCATGGTTTGGATGCGGGGTAGGGACTCGCAACTTCTATATCGCCGCCACGAACATTTGAAGTGGCCTGTGCTGATTCAATTAGGGACACCGGAGCGAGTTGACCGTTCGTCACTGATACAGCCCAACCGATGTTATCGGAGGGCTTCCGACTGAAAGCCGCGATCGGCTGACCAAAACCCACCATATCCCCCGGCACCCGCTTTGCTCTACATCGAGACGGCGTGGGAGACGTGCGTCTTTGCATCGCCCAGGTCAAAGGATCGGATGGCAAGAAAAATGTTGAGTCTTTCCAACTTGAGCGTGAAGGCCAAATTGGGCGTCCTCTGCCTCACCTTCATCGTCGGCACCACGCTGTTTGCGGCCGTCTCATATAACACCATCCAGTCACTCCGAATCGGCAGCGCGCGATACAATTCGCTGGTCGAATTGCGTGCACTCAGCGCCGATGTGGCGATGCCCCACACCACGACTTTCCCTTCGACGGTGTGGATGTTCAGGACGCTCCTGGCGCCCAATCTCGACGAGGTGAGAGAAGACCTCGCACATTTCCATGACACGGAGAAACGCTTTCATGAACACCGCCGCGAGTGGATGGGGCGCCTCCACGCGGGCCCGCTAAAGGACCAATTCTCGCGAATCTGCGACATGATCGATGAGTATTTTCAAATTGTCGAGACCGAGATCATCCCGCTCGCCCTGGAAGGCAAGATGGCGGAAGCACAACATATCCGTCATGAAAAGACCTTTCCCTTGAATCTCAAGATCGAGGCCGCGGTTGAGCAGTTGGACCAACATTTGGCCCTCCAAATTCGGAACGACGAAACTGACGCGGCGGCGGCAGCGAGAAGCCGGCTGCGTTTTACCTTTGCGGTGCTGACCGGATGCCTGTTGGTCGCGTCCATCCTGGCATGGCGAATCGCCACCGGCATCGTCGATCGGCTGCGCGAGAAAATCGCGGTTCTGAAGAAAGTAGCGAATGGTGACTTGAGTTGTCGCCTCGAGGTTCATTCCAACGACGAGATCAGCGAAATCGCCCGGGTCATCGACGACATGATCCATAACCTCGCCGCCATGGTGATGGAGATTCACGCCAATTCCCGCGCGCTCAATAGCTCGGCGCAAGGGCTCACCGGCGCAAGTATGGAACTGGAAGCGGCATCGCGTCAGACCGCGTCGAGCGCGGGCGCCGCAACCTCGGCAGCCCAGCAGATGAACGAGAACCTGCAGACGGTGGCAGACTCGACTGACGCCATGACGCAAACGATTATTGCCATCGCGCGCAGCGCCAGCGAGGCGTCCGACGTGGCCAGCACCGCCGAGCAACTTGCCACCTCGACCAGAGCGACAATGACCAAGCTGACCGAGTCGAGCACGCAAATCGGTAACGTCATCAAAGTAATTACCTCGATTGCCGCGCAGACCAACCTTTTGGCGCTTAACGCGACCATTGAAGCGGCGCGCGCGGGTGAGGCCGGCAAGGGTTTCGCGGTGGTGGCCAACGAAGTCAAGGAACTGGCGAAGGAAACCGCCAAAGCAACGGAAGACATCAGCGAGCGGGTCCATTCGATCCAGGAGGATGCGACCGGCACCGTGAACGTGATCAATGAAATCACCAGCGTGGTCGGGCGCGTCAACAACATTCAGAACACCATCGCCAGCTCGATCGAGGAGCATACCGCGGCAACCAACGAAATTGCGCGCAACCTCGAGGAGACCACGCAAGGCACCGCGGAAATCGCGAGCAACATCAGCGATGTCGCCCACGCCGCGCAGGAGACGCAAAATTCCGCCGCCCTCGCGCAGATGTCAGCACAGGAGTTATCCCAGCTTGCGGCCGGTCTGGACAACCTGGTCGGCCGCTTCAAGCTGGACAAAGATGCCGCGGCGATGGTGCAGACGCCGTAATCGCTACGACTGCGCGACGACCTGATCGCTGAAGCCATCGAGGTCGTCGGTCAAGATCAACATATCGCGCACCCGCCCGCTGCGATCCTCGACCCAATCCGCCAAAACCGCCTCGACTCGAAAGCCCAGCCGCTCGAAGGCCGCGCGCGCCGCAATTTGGTCCGGGGTCATCATCGCGGTGAGCTTGCGCAGGCCCAGGGACTTGGCGAGCTCGCAGATTTCCGCCGTCAGCCGCTTGCCGAGGCCGCGCCCTCGAAGCCGCGGGCTAGCGTTGATGCGAATCTCGCCGACGCGGCGGGTCCAGCGCGCCTGCTCCAGATGCACGCTGGCGTAGGCGACGACCTCGCCGCCCATTTCGGCGAGCAGGGTCACCGTATTCCCGCGTTTGACATTGTCCGCCCAGAGCTTGACCGACTGCCGATCGGTGATGTCGGTGCGCAGGAACAGGAGGTCCTCCTCCGGCAGTTTGGCGGCGAACGCGAGAATCTTGTCCTGGTCGTCGGGGTCCATGCGGCGGATGGTGACCTCGGTGCCGTCGCTCAGCTTGATCTGCTTCGGAAATGACTCGCGCGAGTTGCCTTTGTCCGCCATAGGATCTCCTGTGAACTCGCGCGCGCAGGTGGTTTCAGTCAGGCGCGAGGGAAGCCATCGTACGAACATCGATAGCCACCTCGCAAGCGCTTTGCGCGACGCTTCGGGGTTGGTCTTCGAGTGACGGTGTCCTAAGCTCGATGTCGATAAACCACTTTTTCGCGCGGAAGTCAGGATGGTTTCGCGTTTGCGGCTCAAGTCGCCGCGCGGGATACTGCGCTCCTAATTCCGCCTTCGCGTTAACCTGGAGGTCCGATCATGGCCGACAAGCAAACCACCTCCCGCCGATATCGTCTTTCCTCGCAAGACGCGACATTTATATACGCGGAAACTCCCAACGGTCCGCTCCACATCGGGTCGATCCTGATGTTCGAGGGCAAGATCGATTTCGATGACTTCGTGCGTCATGTCGAAAGCCGCCTCCATCTGATTCCGCGCTATCGCCAGCGCCTGATGACGGTGCCGTTCAACCTCGGGCACGCGGTGCTCGAAGACGACCCCAACTTCCGCATCGAGAATCACGTCATTCGCCATCTGCTCCGCCCCGGTATGAGCCAGGCCGAGGCTATCGACGAGATGCTGCGGCACTACGAGCCGAAGCTCGACTACCAGCGCCCGCTCTGGGAGATGCATTCGTTCGAGAACCTCGAGGGCGCGCGCACCGCGATCATTTCCAAGGTGCATCATGCGCTGGTCGATGGCGTCTCGGGCGTCGAGCTGCTCAAGGTGATGTTCGACCTCAAGCAGCATCCGGACCCGATCGAACTTCCCGCCGAGCCATGGCAGCCCGAGGAACCCTCGACGTCGATAGGCCGGTTTTTCGAGGCCGCGCGCGAGGCCGCCGCAGTCCCGGTCAAGACCGCTATCGAAACCTCGCGCGAGCTGATGCGGGATCCCGAGACGCTCGGCGATGAAGCGCGCACCTTCGCCGACGGGTTCCAACAGATGACGCAGGTCACCACCCGGCGCATCGTGTCGACGCCGTGGAACTCGGGGCTGGTCGGACCGCGGCGCGCGCTCGCATGGTCGACGATGTCATTCGGCGACTTCCGCCGCATCCGCAACGCATTCGGTGGCTCGATCAACGATGTGGTGCTGACGATTCTGACCGAAGCGGCGGCGCGGTACCTGCAACATCACGGCTACGAGGCGAACGGTCAGCTATGCATCGGATGCCCGGTTAATGTGCGGCATAAGGAAGAGGCGGCCGCACTCGGCAATCGCGTCTCGATGATGTTTCCGATGCTCCCGGCCGAGCCGATGGACTTGGTCGAGCGGCTTAAGTACGTCAACGCCGAAACCGAGCGCATCAAGGATGCGCAGTTGCCACAGGCGCTCGAGCGGATGATGTCGATGTCCGACAGCATCCCGCCGACTTTTATGGGAATGGGCTCGCGCCTCAGCACGATGGCGCTGAATGCGGCTTCGACGCTATTCAAGTTGTCGGGATACAAGGCGCGGCCCGACGGCTTCCTGCTGCCGACGATGGGCATCAACTTCATCGCCACCAACGTGCCGGGCGTGCAGGTGCCGCAGTACCTGTTCGGGCATAAATGCCTCGAGCAAATACCGCTGGTGCCATGCGGGGCGACTCTCGGTTACGGCGTCGCCATCCTCAGCTACAACTCGACGTTGTGTTTCGGTATGAGTTCGGACCCCAATCTGATGCCGGATGTTTCGCTGATGAAATTCTTCGTCGATGAAGTCTTCGCGGAGTTGAAGGATCGCGCGCAAACCGCGCACGCGGAAAAGGAAGCCGCGACGGCGGCCGCAACTTCGGCCGCCGCGGGAGGCGCATGAGTTCGGCGGAACGCGAACCCGAAACCGAAGCCGAGTCCGCGCTGGTCCGATGCTCATGGGCTCGCGACGACCTCGCGCGCCGCTACCATGACGAGGAGTGGGGCGTGCCGCTGCACGACGATCGGCGCCTCTTCGAGTTTATCGTGCTCGAAGGCGCGCAGGCCGGCCTCAGCTGGGATACCATCCTGCGCAAGCGCGACAGCTACCGCGATGCCTTCGACGATTTCGATCCCGCGAAGGTCGCGCGTTACGATGCGCGCCGAGTCGAGCGGCTGCTCAAGAACGCGCTCATCGTCCGCAACCGGCTCAAGATCGCATCGGCGATCCAGAATGCGCGCGCCTTTCTCAAGGTCAAAGACGAGTTCGACAGCTTCGACAAATATATCTGGGGTTTCGTCGATGGGGCGCCGAAGCGCAACGCGTGGAAAGCGCACAAAGAGGTTCCCGCGGTGACGCCGGATGCCGAGGCGATGAGCAAGGACCTGCGCCAGCGCGGCTTCAACTTCGTCGGGCCTACAATCTGTTACGCTTTCATGCAGGCGGTCGGGATGGTCAACGATCACCTGGTTGACTGCTTTCGCTATCGGGAAATCCGTTAGAATCCTTCCGTGTCGAAGCATATCGGAATCGTCGCCATCAGCGCGGAAGGCGCGGCGCTTTGCTACCGGACCATCTGCATCGAGGGCGCGGCGACCTTCGGGCCGCACAATCATCCCGAAGTCACGATGCATACCATCCCGCTCGCGCAGTATATGGAACGCGTCTATGCGGGCGACTGGGCGGGCAGCGGCGAGCAGATTCTGCGCGCGGCGCGCAAACTGGCAGACATCGGCGCCGACTTTCTCATTTGCCCGGATAACACCGCGCATCAGTCGATCGACCTGATCATCGACCAGTCACCGCTGCCATGGCTGCACATCGCCGGCGAGGTCGCTTCGACGGCGCGAGAGCGCGGTTATCATCGCGTGGGCGTGCTGGGAACGAAATACCTGATGGAAGGCCCGGTTTACCCGCCGAAGCTTTCCGCCGCAGGCATCGCAGCATGAGATCCCATGCGCGGAAGATCGGGAGCGCATCAATCGCATCATCTTCGACGAGTTGGTGTATGGACGCTTCGAAGTTCCAGCGCGCCGATTCTTCCAGGCTGTGATTGCGAAGTTAAAGGATCGTGGATGCGATGCGGTTGCGCTGTCATGCACCGAAATCCCGCTCCTGATCAGTGAGCAGGATTCCTCCCTTCCGGTTCTCGATTCCACCCGCCTGCTGGCCCGCGCCGCGCTGCGCGAAGCGCACTAGACGCGGTCCAGATCTCGCACCGTGCGCGCATTCACGACATCGCCGGTGTTGAGTGTCGTTTTCGGCTCCAGCAGCAGGATGTGCGCCTCTTCATCCGCGATCGGAAGATGCTCGATGCCGCGCGGGATGATAGTGAACTCACCGGCGTCGAGGTGAATCTCGCGATCGCGCAGCTTGATGAGCAGATGTCCCTTGATGACGAGGAACAACTCGTCCTCGGCGGCGTGTTGATGCCAGACGAATTCGCCCTTGAACTTGGCGAGCTTCACGTAGGAATCGTTCAGTTCGCCGACAATTCGCGGGCTCCAGTATTCGTCGAAGCGGCTCAACTTCTCGGCCAGATTGACCTTCTCCATCACCTTTCTCCTGCGCAGAGTGCCAGGATTGGCCGCATCCACCAATTCGATGGTCGAGCCGAAGATATCATACAGCGGCACATTAACATCGGTGCCTCCCCCTCCCTGATAGGTGTACAGATGCGCGGAGGGCGGCGCGGCCGTCGCTCTTCATCTTGCGACGGAAGTGGCACGGCCTGCGCTGCGGCGGGGCGGATGGCGTGACGCTCTCTGCGACCGGAGTGCCATCCTTCTCCTAATCTTCTCTTTCTTCCGCCTGAAGCGGCGGCGGCCGGGATATCCTCGATGCGCGGGCGCCCTCGCCGGACGCGCCTCCGCGATCAGCGCATCGCCTGGCGGCGATCCTGGATGGTATCGAGGTAGGCGACGATTTTGCCGATTATCTCGCTAATGCCGAGTTCGCCCCGCTCGCCCTGCCCCATCGCATAGAGACGCTCGCCCCACACCGGCATGTCGGAAGTGCCATGAGCCCGGACCGCATCGCGTCCATCGATGAGCTCCGCGAGTTTTGCGGCTGGAAGCGGTGAGCCAAACCGGTCGGAAAGCAGGCGAAGGTTGGCCGGCGGTTTGGTCAGGCTCTTCGCGACGGGGCCATCGCCGGTGCCATTGGTCCCGTGACATGAGGCGCAGTAGCGGACGAAATATTTCCGCCCGTCGCGGACGTCATCCGCGTTGACATTCTTGTCGCCAGCCCGAGCCGCGGACCCGAAAGCGAGACTCGCCAACACGGCCGCTATCAGACAAAGGTTTCTTCGCTTCATTTTCACCCGCGCGCGACGATGATGCAGCTATCCTTGCCCGCGCGGTTATCGGTGCGCAAGGTCGCGTTTAAACTTCGATGGGTATTCAAGTTCTCGTGGCCGCCCGGGCTACTCCGATCTCACGGTTTTTGAAATCTTGAAAATGTTTGATCCGTTCGGCCCAGTTTCAGAGACAACTGAGTAACTCGGATCTGGATTTTCGATGTTGGGGCAGCAATATGTTCCAGCCGGAGACTGCCATTCCGCATAACACATGCTGTTATGCTCTCGGGATTTCCCCAGCAGGACCACCTCGGCAAAGAAAGTGCCATCTCCCGATGAACCGATAGTGTGGGGGTGGAGAATCGTCCAGTTCGACATGGCATCTACCGTTTCACTGGTCGATCCCAACGAACGGAATCCGCAGATAGCGATGTCGATGTAACAGCCGGCGTCAGCAACACTGGCTATTACCGACAAGGCCACAGCCGTCGAAAGCATGGCGATCGCCTTGAGCATCATTGCGGTTTTTTCCCGTTCTGCAGATGGAGGAGGCGCTGCATCAGCAGGATGACGTCGCCGGGGATCAGCGGCTTCGCGGTGTAGAAGAGCACGCCGCGGGTGCGCGCCTGTTTTTCATTTTCGTGATCGTGATTGCCAGCAACATAGATGATGGAAGCCCTGGAGGCGTATTGTTGGATCTCGCTCAAAGCGTGGCCGCGGTCCGAGGCCGGCACCGATTGATCATCGAAAATCACCAGCCGTACGTTGGGCTCTCGGACCAGATTGGAGATCTCGGCGATTTTGGGCTTGATTATCGACCATTCGGACTGCGCAACGCCTTCGATGGTCTGAGTCAACTGCTCGTCATTGGAGAGCAGCGCGAGTATCGGCATCGCGCCGTTGGCAAGGGGACCTCGCGATAGATTCTTTCGAGCCATCACAAATTCAGCTTTTTAAGATCGACTCCATCGCAGCACCCTCGACCCAAGCACCGTGGCCTTCGGGGCATGCCAGCAGCCGTTCCTTGCCAAGAGCCTTTGGTTGGAGGGTCTTGCCGCACTTAAGGCAGTGAAGCGCGCTGGTCGATTTCTTACGAATCTGCTCGAGCAATTCAGCGTCCTGCTGGCGAGCCCATTGATTTTCGAGCGCAGCCTCAGCGTCGTGGAGGGTTTGTCCGAGACGGTCTTTCTCGCTAGCCATGGTCGCCTCCAAAGTTGCGATGCCTCATGAGGGAGCATGACTGCAAACCTCCTGCCAATGACTTCGCGGTATGGAAATCATTCAAAAAGCTCGGGTTGGGATGCTTGCGCAGTGCGGATCGCTGCAGCGCCTGAGGTCCGCTGGCACCGATCGCTACATCTCATCGGTGATGGGGCTCCGGCTGAGCCTTTCGGTGGGCATAGCAATCACCTCGCTCATAAATGCTATGGATTACCGACCCATCCATAGCAGCGAGGATCCGATGCGGGGGATAGCGAACCAAACCATATTTCTGGCTGCATTCATAATGCTAATGGCGGTCGGAAAGGCCATCGCGCAGCCGCCCGGCCAACAAGACTTCCTACGCGACTGCGCCGAGTGTCACGGCACCGATGGAAAGGGGGCACGGCCGGAGAAACGCGCGGCGCCCGGCTACATCTCGGTCGATCTGAGCCAAATCAGTAGAAACAACGGTGGTGAGTTTCCCCGTCAGCAGGTTTACGACGCGATCGACGGAAGCCATCGTATCGGGGCGCACTTTCGGGGTGATATGCCGCGCTGGGCCGGGCGTTATAAAATCGATGAGAAGGATCAACCCGACGCCGCGCAGCGCGTGCGTCAAAGGATTTCGGCGCTGGTGGACTTCATCCAATCAATCCAGGAAAAGTAAGCAGAATTACGAGTATGGCAGTGCCCGCGAAGATCTCGGCTGAACCCGCGACCACGTCACTTCCGGCGATGGTTGAGGCCATGCTTCAGCCCGCGTTTTATCCTGAGCATCCGGATAAGGTCGCACTGATTCAGACCCACATTTCGTATGTCTTTATCGCGGGTGCCTTTGTCTACAAGCTCAAGAAAGCGGTGCGCTTCTCGTTCCTCGATTGCCACCAACTGCGCGATCGCCGCCATCTTTGCGAGGAAGAAATCCGCCTCAACCGCAGGCTCGCGCCCGATGTCTATGTGGGCATGTTTCCGGTTCTTCGGGCCGGTTCCGGCTTCGTGCTGGGTGAGCAAGCGACTCACCATCAACAGGCCGCCGACTATGTCCTGAAGATGCGCCGTCTGCCTGACGAATGCATGCTCGATCGCAAGTTGGCGCGTGGCGAAGTTGACCGCGCGACGATTCGCTCCATAGCCTCGGTGGTCGTCGGTTTTTATCAGGCCGCCGATCCCGCGCGAGCTTCAAGATATGCGGTCGCCTCCGAATTGTGGCGCCTCGTCATCGGCGAGATTTCTCAAATGGAGCGCGTCCTCGGAACGACGTTAAACGCCGAAGAGCTTTCCGCCATCGAGAATTACCTGCGGGGATTCATCACCTCGCATTGGAAAATGCTCAACGGGCGAGTGGATGCCGGACGCGTTCGCGAAGGACATGGCGATCTGCGCTGCGAGCACATCTGCCTCGAGGACGGCAAAATCTCCATCTTCGACTGCGTGGAATTCAGCGAGCGGCTGCGCACCTGCGATCTCGCGTCGGAGGTCGGATTCCTCGCGATGGATCTCGATCGCCTCGGTGCTCCTCATCTCGCGGATGAACTTGTAGGTGCCATCGCGGAATCGACCGAAGATGAAAACTTTCCGCTGCTGATGCCGTTTTACAAGTGCTACCGCGCCATCATTCGCGGCGTGGTGGAAACCCTGCGCAGCCGCGAGGCTGAAATCGACGATGTGCAGCGCGAGACCGCAATCGCTCTCGCCAGGAAATACTTCGCCCTCGCACATGCATACGCCCGCGATTCCGCGCCGACCGTCCTGGTGGTATGCGGCCTGTCGGGTGCGGGCAAATCCACCGTCGCGCAAGCGCTGTATCATCGATTCGGATTCCCCATCATCAACTCAGATCGCACGCGGAAGAAACTCGCCTCGATTCCGGTCGAACGCCATGCCGCCGACGCTTACAAGGCCGGCATCTATAGCGACGCGATCACGGAATCGACTTACGCGGGAATGCTCGAGGACGCGGAGCGTCAGTTGCGTGACCACAACGGCGTCATCCTCGATGGTACGTATCAGGATCCCAGGCATCGCAAGGCCGTGCTCGAACTTGCCGCGCGGGCGAAGGTGAAAATCCTCTTCATCGAATGCCGCGCCGATGATGCGGAAATCCGCCGCAGACTGATCGAACGCCAGAAGACTGCCAACAATCCCTCGGATGCGACGGTCGAAGTTTACTTGCGGCAGCGTGACGATTTCATCGCGCTAACGGAAATACCCGTATCGAGTCATCTGATAGTGGACACTTCGCATCAGAGCGAAGATATCCTGAGCGCAGTGAAAAATGCCATGGAGCGGCTAAGCCGCTAAATGCTTGCCGTTAAAGCGAAATTTATTGCCAGGCCGTTTACTCCCGCGCATAAACCACGTATAAAGTTGTTGAAACCGCTCGGACGCATCCCCTCACCTAAGCGCCGGAATTTCTCCCCGCTTTTCTGTTCGCGAGCTTCCCAGCACTAAAGTAAGGAGGCCCCTAAGTGGCCAAAAAGTTGTATGTAGGCAATCTTGCCTACTCAGTCACCAATGAGGATCTGAAAGACCTCTTCTCACAGTCCGGCACCGTCGAGAGCGTCGCGGTTGTCTCCGACAAGTTCTCCGGCCAGTCCAAAGGCTTCGGCTTCGTCGAAATGGCGGATGCCGGCGAAGCCGCCGCGGCGATTCAATCGCTCGACGGCACCGAGTTCAAGGGCCGCAACATCAAGGTGAACGAAGCCAAGCCTCGTGAAGCGGGCGGTGGCGGCGGACCCCGTGGTGGTGGCGGCGGACGCGGTGGAGATCGCGACCGCAGTGGCGGCGGCGGACGTGGAAACCGCTGGTAATCGACAGCGCTAAATAAGGACGAGCCGTACGGTTTGTCCTGAACCTTCGCGGCGGGAAGTGGACTTCGGTCTCTTCCCGCCGTCGATTTTCAGGGATCGAAAAGGGGCGATGCTGATATGCAATCGACGCGGGACCGGACGCCTTGGGAGAGTCACGATTGGAAGGTCAAAACCCTGGAATCCGTCAGCGCCGGTGGCGGTTCGCGGCTCGCCTTCACCTGTCGCGGATGCGAGCGGAAATTCATCTATACGACCGGCAACAATCGCGCATGGGCAACCAGTGGCGATGGCACCGCCCTTTCTGATGAGGTTAGCTCGCGATGGCTGGCGCAGAATTGCCCCGGCCGTCCCGGCGAACTCGACGATCAGGATCGGCAGGCGCTGAAGTATCCGGCCAGGTCCGAGCCGCCGAAATAGCGGTCGTATTCAACCGCCGGTGGCGAAGCCCGGATAGAGCATCATCCCGCCGTCAACATAGAGCGTGGTACCCTGCACGTAGTCTGAATCATCTGACGCGAGCCATACTGCGGCGCGCCCGATATCGTCGGGCTGCCCGAGTCGGCCGTCGGGAATCAGGCTTAGTAAATCCTTCATCCCTTGGGGAGTTCCCCACGCCGCATGATTGATAGGCGTTTGAATCGCGCCGGGTGCAATCGCATTCACGCGGATCTTATGTGGTGCGAGTTCCTGCGCGATGGTTTTCATCAGCATGTTGATGGCGCCCTTGCTCGAAGCGTAGTTCGCATGCCCTGCCCACGCGATCTCCTGGTGCACTGAACTCATGCAGATTATTTTCCCGGCGGCGCGCGAGATTCCGGGATTGACGCCGCGCCGGATGAATTCGCGCGCGGCTTCCCGCGCGCATAAAAATTGCCCGGTCAGGTTGATGCCGATTACGCGATTCCATTTCTCCAGCGACATCTCGACGAATGGCGAATCATCCTGGATGCCGGCATTCGCGCATAAAATATCGATGGTGCCGAAGGCCTTGAACATCGCGGCATACATCGCCTTCACTTCGTTCTCCTTGGAGACATCGGCCTCGATTGCGATCGCATCGCCGCCATCGCGTTTGATGTCGCTGACGATCTTCTCCGCCGCTTCCGGATGCGTGACGTAGTTGATCGCGACGCGCGCGCCGGCGGCCGCAAAGCATCGCGCCACGCCTTCGCCGATTCCCGAGTTGGCGCCGGTCACCAGCGCGGCCTGACCTTCCAGAGGATTGCTACGCATTTTCGAATTCTCCACCGGCCAAAACCGGCTGTGGTCATCCGAGGTCAATTCGCGCGGGACTTCGCCGGTCCTTTCGAGAGCGAAAGATTATGCGCGGTGTTGATCATCGATACATGCGAAAAGGCCTGCGGGAAATTCCCCACCTGCCGCTTGCCGATAGTGTCGTATTCTTCCGCAAGCAAACCCACGTCATTGCGCAGCGAGAGCAACCGCTCGAAGATTGCGCGCGCCTCTTCGTGGCGTCCCATCAGCGTGAGATTATCCGCATACCAGAAGGTGCACGCGAGAAAAGTTCCCTCGCCCGGCGGAAGACCATCGACGTTGGAATGAGTCTGATAGCGCTTGACCAGGCCGTCGCTGAGGAGCTCGCGCTCGATTGCCGCGACGGTGCTGATAACCCGTGAATCCGTGGCGGGAAGAAACCCGATCAGCGGCATCATCAGCAGTGAACCATCAAGGAGTTCCGATCCGTAATCCTGCACGAAAGCGTTGCGCCGCGGATTGAAACCACGCGCGAGGACATCGGCGCGGATCTGGTCGCGCAGCTTCTTCCAGCGGTCGGCGGGACCGCGGTTGCCGAATTTCTCGATCAGCTTCACCGCGCGATCGGCCGCCACCCACGCCATCATCTTCGAATGGGTGAATTGGCGCCGTGGACCGCGCACTTCCCAGATGCCCTCATCGGGTTCCTTCCACGCGCCCTCGAGAAATTCCATCAGCGCGTTCTCGACCGCGTCCGCTTCCGGCTCGGGTTCGAGCTTCTCTTTTCGCGCGGTGTAAAAGGAATCCATCACCTCGCCGTAAACATCGAGCTGAAATTGCTCATGCGCCGCGTTACCGATCCTGACCGGCGCGCTGTTCTCATAGCCGGGCAGCCATGGCACTTCGAATTCGGTGAGACGGCGCTCGCCGCGTAGCCCATACATGATTTGCATCTTGGCCGGCTCGCCGGCGATTGCGCGGAGCAGCCATTGCCGCCATGCTTTGGCCTCTTCGTGATAGCCGGCAATCGAGAGCGCATAGAGCGTGAAGGTAGAATCGCGCAGCCAGCAGATTCGATAATCCCAGTTGCGCTCGCCGCCGATTTTCTCCGGAAGCGAGGTGGTCGCCGCCGCGACGATACCGCCGGTGGGACCGTAGGTCAGCGCCTTCAAGGTGATGAGCGACCGCATGATCGGTTCGCGCCACGGCTCTTCCACCGTGCAGCGCCCCGACCACTCGTGCCACCATGCCTCAGTTTCTTTCAGCATCTGATGCGGATGTTTCTCGCCCGGCTCCGGCTCGTGCGATGGGTAGTACGTCAAAGTCAACGGGATGCGCTGGCCCTCGGCGACCGTGAAGTCCGCCTTGGTGGTAAAATCCTCGCCACGCATTGGCACCGAAGTGCGCAGCTTGATCGCATCGGGGCCAGCGATCGCGCGCAATCCTTCATGCTTCGCGGTAACCCACGGCATCACGTGTCCGTAGTCGAAGCGGAAGACCGCTTCCATATGCATCGGCACGCGACCTTTGCGACCCTCGACAATCCGCACCACATCAACCTGACCCATACGCTCGCGAATCGGCATGAAATCGATGAGCGCGACTACGCCATCGGAGGTTTCGAACTCGGTCTCGAGAATTAGGGTATCGCCGCGGTATTGCCGGCGTGCGGTTTTGATTTCGCTCTTCGGAGCTATCAACCACCGGCCGTGATCCCTGGTGCCGAGCAACGCTGCGAAGCAGGCCGGCGAATCAAAGCGCGGTACGCACAGCCAATCGATCGATCCGTTGTTTCCGACCAGCGCGACTGTGCAGGTGTTTCCGATGATGGCGTAGTCTTCGATCCTCAGGCTCATGAAGGCGCTCCTGGTAGCCTAGCGGGAGATCCAATTTTATCTGGCAAATGCAGCCAGCGTAATTGCCAGAATTCCGACGCCCCCGGTGGTTAGGCAAGTTTCGCGACAATGAGGTATCAGTGGGCAGAATCTTCCTCGGAGCGATGCCATGCGCAAAATAAAAGTTGGTTACCAGCTGGACTTCCGCAATCCTCCCAACTCGGGACGAAGTTTTCAGGAAGTCTATGCCGAAATGCTCACGCAGGCCGAGGTAGCCGACGCTGCCGGCTTCGATTCGATTTGGCTCACCGAGCATCACTTCACCGATGATGGCTATCTTCCTGCGATGATGCCTGCGGCCGCGGCGATTGCCGCGCGCACCAAACGCGTCGAGATCGGTACCTTCGTGCTGCTCGCGCCGTTTCAGCATCCCTTGAAACTCGCCGAGGATGTCGCGGTCGTCGATGTGATCTCCGGCGGACGCATCCGGCTCGGTATCGGGCAAGGCTATCGTCAGGAGGAGTTCGACGGATTCGGCGTGCCGCGCGAGCAGCGCCTCGGACGCACGCTCGAAACGCTGGAAATCCTGAAGCTCGCGTGGAAGGGCGAGCGCTTCGACTTCCACGGCAAGTATTTCCATTTTCATGATGTGCGCGTGCTGCCCGCGCCGGTCAGCCAGCCGTTTCCCGAACTGCTATGGGGTGTCGGCGCGCCCAAGGCCATCCAGCGCGCGGCGCGTCTCGATATGTCATTCGCATGCGTGGGCGGGCGCAAGGAGATCGGCATCTACACCGATGCGCTCAAGGCCGCCGGCAAGGATCCCGCGCGCTACAGCATCGTGAACAGCCGTGCTTTGTATGTTGCCGATTCCGAAGAGCAGGCGTGGGCAGACACGCGCGACGCCTTGATGTACCAGGCGGAGCTGTACGGCAAATGGCTCAAGACCGCGCAGTCGCAGGATGGCGGCAAGGGCGAGGTGCTGATTCGCCCCGATGCCGAACGGCTGCGCCGCACGACCGTGCTGGGCTCGCCCGCCCAGGTGCGGAAACGACTCGAGGAGATCGTGGAATCGGCGCCCATCACCGAATTGGTCATCGCGATGCAGCTTCCCGGCCTCGATCCGAAAAAGGCGCGCCGCTCGCTGGAGCGCTTCAGCGCCGAGGTCCTGCCGGCGCTGCACGGCGCTTAAAGGCTTTTCCTTTTGGGCATACGGGTGTAGGAGACTCCTATGCCAGTCGCATACATACCGCGGACCCGCGAGCTCTATAGCGATTTCAAACCCTATCAATGGGTCGTCAACGAGAGCGTTCCCTGGACGCCCCTGCGTAAGCCTATCGCGCAGTCGAAAATCGCGCTGATGAGTTCCGGCGGCATCATGTATCGCGACCAGACGCGTTTTCATCGCGAGGATGCGTCCTATCGGCGCATTCCGAAAGATGCTGCGCGCGAGGACCTATACATCTGGCATTTCGGTTACCCAACCGCCGACGCCGAGAAAGATCCCAATTGCGTGTTTCCGCTTGAGCGGATGCGCGAACTCGAGGCCGAACATATCATCGGCGAGCTGTCAGATCCGGCGTTCAGCTTCATGGGCGGCATCTATTCGGCGCGCAAGGTTCGCGATGAACTCGCGCCCAAGATCGTCGAGGAGCTCAAGCGGGCTCATGTCGATGCGTTCTACCTCGTGCCTGCCTGACCCGTTTGCCATCAGTCCGTTGGACTGATTGCCCGGGTCGTCGAGGAGGCGGGAATCCCTACGCTCTGTATGACCTCGGCGCTCGACATCACCCAGGCGGTGAAAGCGCCGCGCGCGGTGTTCGTCAACTTCCCCCTCGGCCATCAGACCGGACGCCCTAACGATCCTGACATCCAGCGCAAAATTGTCCGCGATGCGATGCGCGCCTTCGAGAGCATCAGCAGTCCCGGCGAAATCGTTCAGCTTCCGTACGTATGGGATCCGAATGACCGCGGCTGGGAGACGCGCGACTATACCAAAGGATGGATGCCGGAGCGCCCGAGCCGCGAAGATGCCGACCTGGCGGAAGCCCTGCGGGTGGCCAAATACACGACTTGAGGCATCGCGCGGGCGGTGGTTTACCCAGCGACCCCCAAGCCGCTAAAGTCAGCTCTTCGAGAGCGCGTTTTCATTTCAACTTCACACAGGAGATTCATCCATGGCGGAAGAACGTAAAGGCGCCGTTACGATGCGCGGTAACCCGTTGACGCTGGTTGGAGCGGAAGTCAAAGCCGGCCAAAAAGCACCCGAGTTCCATTCGGTGGACAAGGCGATGCAGCCCATCGGGCTCGACAAGTTCAAAGGCAAAGTAAAAGTCATCAGCGTGATTCCTTCGATCGATACGCCGGTCTGCGATGCGCAGACCCGGCGCTTCAACGAGGAAGCCTCGAAGCTTGGTGACGTACAGATTCTAACCGTTTCGATGGACTTACCGTTCGCGCAGGCTAGATGGTGCGGTGCGGCGGGCGTCGACAAAATCACGATGGTCAGTGACTTCAAGGATCCCCATGACTTCGGCAATAAGTATGGGGTCCTGATCAAGGAGCTAGGTCTGCTCGCGCGTGCGGTATTTGTCGTCGACAAGAACGACAACGTCACCCATGCGGAGTACGTGAAAGAAGTCGCGAGTCATCCAGACTATGAGGCTACGCTGGCGGCGGCGAAAAAAGCGGCCGCAGCCTGAACAGAGCTATCGCGAGGGGGTCGGCGCTGCGCCGGCCCCCTTTTCTTTCGACTGTCGCGCGACTAGGTCTGTTGATTCGCTTGTATGATCATCTCTTCGACATCGCGCAGGCGATCCTTACCAAAAAAGATCTCCTCGCCAACGTAAAACGTTGGTGAACCGAAGGTTCCACGTTCCACTGAGCGATTGGTGTTCTCCAACAGCCGATTCTTTACCTCGTCGGTTTGAATCAAGGTGAAAAATCGTTCGGCGTCGAAGCCCGCCTCGATGAGCGCGGCTCGATAGACCTCGGGATCATCCATCTTCTTCGGCTCAGCCCACATATGTCGATACATTTCGTCGACATAGTGCTCGAACACGCCCAGCGGCCGCGCAGCTATCGCGCCTCGCATCATCATCAAGGTGTTGACCGGAAAGAAAGGATTGCTCTTGAAGCGCGTGATCCCATGGCGTTGTATGAAACGGTTCATCTCGATCCGTTCATACTCCGGCTTATTTTTGATCCCGGCCAGGCTTTGCGCGGGCGAGCGATTGTTGGTCAACTTGAAAACGCCGCCCAGCAGCACCGGTACGTATTCGAACTTGACGCCGGTGCGTTTTTCAATCTCGGGGATCACAAGATGACTTAGGTACGCGTTGGGACTGCCGAAGTCGAAATGGAATTCCACCTTAACCATAGGATTACCACTTTTCTCCGAAAGGACGAATTTCTTGTTCAAAGGTCCATGCATCGCGAGGCTGCAGATAGAGCTGCCAGTAGGTCTCGGCCACCGACGAAGGCTGCATCAGCCGACCGGGATCGAGGTTTTCCAGCGCAGCCTCGCCCTCATGTTCCTTGATGCGATCGCGGACCCATGCGGTGTCAACTCCGGAGTCGATGACTAAATGCGCGACATGGATATTCTTTGGACCTAGCTCTCGAGCTGCGCTTTGCGCGACTGCGCGCAGGCCAAATTTCGCACTTGCGAATGCCGCATAACCGGCGCCACCTCTAAGACTGGCAGTGGCGCCCGTAAAAAAGATGCATCCGCGCTCACGCGGAATCATCAGACGCGCCGCTTCGCGGGCCGTGAGGAAGCCGCCATAGCAGGCCATCTCCCATACTTTTCGAAATACGCGCTCGGTTGTTTCAACCAAAGGAAAATTGACATTCGCGCCGACGTTGAAGACACACACTTCGAGTGGTGCGTGACTCTCGGCCTCCTGCAAGAAGGCATTTATGGATTCTTCCTTTCGGGCGTCGAGGGATCGTCCGATGAGTTTTCCGCCTTGGGCCTTCACTGCTTCAATCAGCGGCGCCAGTTTGTCACCATTGCGGCGACCCGCGAACACCGTGAAGCCTTCGCCCGCGAATTTCCGCGCGATAGCTCCTCCGATGTAGTCACCCGCTCCTATCACTGCCACGGTGGCATTTCTCGTTTGCATTATCTGCTCTCCTGCTGGCCTTCGCGAAGAATCAGCGCTTGACTCTGCGTCGACGCCGGGACGCGAGTTCGACTGCCCCGCGCGTCGAAGTCTTCAAAATAAGTTCCGAGAGATGTTTGTCACTCACCGCGCGAGCCATGATCAGGCCGCCGACCATGCAGGCGAACGCTGCAATCGCATTCTCGCGTCGATACGCCGGGTTCTCGCCGGCCATTTGGTCTGCCAGGTAATCGAGCGCTTTGACGGTTTCGCTGGTGAAAGCCTCGCGAACTGCATGCGGCTGCCGCGCGATATCCGGTCCGAGGGCCGCAACCACACATCCTTTGCCGGGCGCGTCGCGATGCTCGCGCGACAGATATCCCGCGGCAATTTCGGCGAACGCTTGTTTTCCACCCTTGCGTTGCGCCGCGCTTTCCCAAACGCGCTTCCCCCGGCCCGCCGCGAAGCGAATAGCCTCGATGGCAATCGCTTCTTTCGACCCGAACTGGCTGTAGAGGCCGCCGTGTGTGAGGCCCGCATCTTTCGTGATCGCGTCCACTCCAGTCGCGCTGATTCCGCGTTCGCGGAACAGCCGCGCGGCCGCGCGTAGTATTTGTTGATGATTCTGTTCCGCCTGCTGTTTGGAAACTCGCATTCGGATGCCCCGTTAGCTGAATGCTCTTGACACAATAGATTACGCTCGCCATGAATATACATAAGATTACGATCGTCATCAATAGCCGCGGGCGCGGATGGCAGGAGCGAAAGATGAGCAATTCCACAGTATCTCCGGAGAAAACTTGCGTGGTGGTCGGTGTGGGCGAAGGTATCGGAGCCGCGCTCGCCCGCCGTTTCGCCGCTGGCTACAAGGTTGCGCTAGTGGCGCGCAGCGCGGAGGTGATTGGCAAAGTCGCGGACGAAATCAAAGCCTCGGGCGGGATCGCGCTTCCGATTCAGAGTGATGCGACGGTCCAGACCCAGATCGCTTCCAGCTATGACCGGATTGTGGGGGAACTCGGACCCGTCGAGGTCCTTGTTTACAATGGCGGACGGCGGCCCTTCGGGCGCCTGATGGAAACCTCAGTGGAAGTTTTCGAGGAGACCTGGCGTCTGCATACCCTTGGCGCATTCATGTGGGCGCGGCAGGTCGTGCCTGCGATGCTTGAACGCGGCAGCGGCGTGATTCTTATCACCGGCGCGACGGCGGGCATTCGACCCTGGCCAACATCGGCGGGATTTGCTCCGGCGAAGTTTGCGGTCCGCGGCCTGGCGCAAGTGATGGCTCGAGACCTACATCCCCAGGGAATTCACGTCGGCTATATCAATGTTGATGGCGGAGTTGACATGCCACTGCTGCGCAAGTTTCGCACGGATGCTAAAGATGAGGACCTTCTAAAGCCGTCGGCAATCGCTGACGCGTTCTGGTATGTAGCGCACCAGGATCGCAGTGCGTGGACTCACGAACTCGATGTGAGGCCATTCAAAGAGAAGTTTTAGCCGGGGAAATGAAATGGCGACGAGTGATGATCTAACTCTATGGGGCATCGGCACCAGCCGCACCATGCGCGCGCATTGGATGTTGCTGGAACTCGGTCTCGACTACGTCTGTCATCCGATTCGAGCGCGAACCGGAGCAACCTTAACCGAAGATTTCATGCGCTTGAATCCGAGACATAAGATTCCCGTGCTTCGGCATAAGTCATTCGTTCTCACGGAGAGCGCCGCAATCCTCCTTTATTTGAGCGAATCCTTCGCAAGCTCCTCCGAGCTATATGTTCCCTATGACGCTGAGAGTCGAGCGACGATCAACGAGTGGTGCTACTTCATAGTATCAGAGCTTGATGCCGGCTCACTCTATGTGGCTCGCCGTCACGAAAGCCTGGCGCAGACTTATGGTGAAGCCCCGGCCGCGGTCGAGGCCGGAAAGACCTACTTCCTTCACAATCTCGAGGCTATGAGTCCAAGAATGGCCGCCAAGGCGCCTTACCTGTTCGGCGATCGATTGAGCGTGGCAGATATTTTACTGATGACCTGCCTTGATTGGGCCATAGTCGCTGGGATTACCCTTCCTAAGACCCTCACCCCCTATCGAGAACGCATCGTGCAAAGGCCGGCTTATCAGGCCGCATTAGCTAAGAACTTTGCCGAAGTCTAACCGCTAGCGATAAAGGGAGAAGTAGGATGCCTGGATCTCTGGATGGTGTTCGAGTAATTGATCTCTCGACGATGGTGGCTGGACCGGTCGCAACCATGATGCTTGCCGATCAGGGCGCCGACGTCATAAAGGTCGAGGCTCCCAGTGGCGACCTGATGCGCCATTTCGCGTACGGACGCAAGGGAATAGGCGCGTCCTTCCTGTCCTGCAATCGAAACAAGCGTTCGATAGCTATCGATCTCAAGACGACCGAGGGACTAACGATCGTTCGAAAGCTCGTCGCTACGGCCGACGCTTTGGTTCATAACTTTCGTCCCGGAACCGCCGAGCGAGTTGGGCTGGGAGAAGAAACCTTGCGCGGCATCCGGCCCGATATAATCTATGTGTCTATCACTGGATTTGGCGAGAGCGGTCCCTACGCGAGCCAGCGCGCTTACGATCCGGTCATTCAAGCCTTGAGCGGCCTGGCCGAAATCCAGCGCGACCGCGATACCGGTCGCCCTCGGATGATTCGTACCATCATCGCGGACTATACCACCGCCTTGACCGCAGCCCAGGCTATCAGCTCGGCACTCTTTGCCCGTCAGCGGACCGGGCAAGGACAACACGTGCGCATCTCGATGCTGGATGCGATGATTTCATATTTATGGCCCGAGGCGATGCCTGATCTTACTTTCGTTGGAGAGGAACAGGATCCATCGGAAGGAGAGACCGGCCCTGACCTTGTCTACGCCACCTGCGACCGATACATCACTGCGGCCGCGCTCTCTGATGCCGAATGGGCAGGCATGTGTCGTGCCTTGAAGCGTGAAGACCTCATCAGTGATGCTCGCTTCAAGACGGCGCGCGATCGCGCGGTAAATGCGGTGGAACGCCGGGCGATTACCGCCGCCGAATTGGAGAAATGGACCGCGGCCGAAATTCTCCCGCGCCTGCTCGCCAACGATGTCCCTTCGGGGCCCGTTTTGAGTCGATTCGAACTTCTGCGGAATCCGCAAATCCTTGAGAACAAGATCCTCGAAGAACATGAAAGCATCGATTTCGGTAAAGTCCGGCAGCCACGTCCCGCGGCGCAATTTGATCGCACATCATCGAGTATCCGCAAGCTCGCACCCCTGCTGGGAGAGGACAATGCGTCTATCCTTCATGAATTGGGATATGACGCAACCGAGGTTGCGCGTCTCGAAGGCCAGCGCGTGCTCCATTCTCAAACGTCGAAGAAACACCAATGAGAGTAGACCGGTGGTCGTGGTAAATGAGGTAGGACCGGATACCGGCTCGGCGGTTCTCGGTCGGGGGCCATGCAGTCGCGATGTTATCGCGCAACCGCGAAAGCCTCGCGAGGCTGGAGAATGAGCTGCCGGATGCGGTCTTCGATTTGGAGTGGACGCGCAAACGATGGCCCGATGCTGCGGATGCCTTCTTTATCAAGCCCGCTGCAATCGCCGACGAAATATGGCACGTTGATCAGGAGCGTTGCGCGTGGTCATTCAATGTCGAAGTTAGACCCCACCGCGAAACCTGGTAACCCGAAGGGAACGAACATGCGTCAATTGCGAATTCTCTCCTAGCTATCGAAACCTGGAATCCGCAATGCCACCATTGCTAAGCGCCCATGCAACGTCGAAACTGGAAGTGAGAGGAGCCTCTCCTAAGGAGCTCTGTAACTGGATGTTGGAACTTCGATGCGCGCCCGCTTTTGTCGGGTAGAACCCACCCAGAAGTTGAAACTGGACGAGAGAAGATCGGCGTATGGGCAATAGTGAAACTGCAAAGCAAACCCATTACGGCATCGCCGAGTTCGTCGGGAGCGCTTGGCAAAAGACCTCACATCGGAATCGGATGGGTTCACGAGAGCGCAAAAACAAACCCACTATCCGGCCGGATAATGCGCTTTGATTAACGAAACGAAGCCAAATGATCGAGGAAAATCAAGGGTTCTTCTTGCTGGGTCATCTAGAGAAATCGAGAATACGTCCGATGGCAGAGTTCCCACGGATCACCAAATCAACGCCACTTCAGGGGGGTTCCGCGGTATCGAGAATGCACAAACGAACCCACCGAGTTGCGGCCTATGCGCAAATGAAAATGAAAAACAAACCCACTATGCCGATGAGCCGTGATTTAACTGGACAAAAGCCGCGTTGTCTTATCTTATCCAATATAGAGTAGCTTTAGACCATAATAAGTAGGTATCGGTTGACGACTAGACGACCTTCCTGAATGCCATCGCGGGTGGGATGCGAGCCGCCTGAATCACAGGGAGCATCGCGCTCAAGATGCTCACTATCAGTGCGATGACCACCGCCCATGTCGCGGTATCCGGCGCCACCGCCATGTAGCCCAGCCCGCCAGTCAGCTCGCCTAAAGAGATCCCACGATGGAACGCCATCAGCGCCGCGCCTGCTCCGACGAGGCCGCCGGCGACCCCGATCAGCCCGGCCTCGGCGAGCAGCAGCGCGACGACGTGGATGCGCTCGAAGCCGAGCGCGCGCATCACGGCGACCTCGGTAATGCGGTCGCGCACCATCATCGCCATCGAGTTGGCGGCGATGAGCAACACCGTCAGCAGTACCACGATGCAGAGGCTGTACATGATGGTCTTGATGTCGCCGATGCCGGTGACGACGCTGGCGAGCGCATCGGATTCCTCGGTGGTCTCAGTCTCGGCGTCGGAGTTGTGGAAGTTCTCATCGATCTCTGCGATGACCTGATCCATGTTCTCGGCGCGGTCCACCTTGACCGACAGGAAGTTAGCGCGGTCGCTGATATCCCTGCCGAATGCATTCTTCACCGCGTCGTCGAGTACCCTGTCGATCGAAGAACAGCGCACGCGCAGTGAGCAGTGACGGAAGTTCAAGCATCGGAATCAGAGTCAGCTTCAACTTGTCATCGTCGGGAGCGCGCAGGATGATCTGTTGCCCAATCGTCCAACCCTGCTCGTGCATCAGCACCTTCCCGACCGAACAGAAGCGCCGGTCCGATGCCATCTTACGGCGCGTCTCCGGTGAGACCTGGAAATCACTGTCGCCAGTAACCGTGAAGATGTCCTGCGTGACACCGAAAGTGGTGATGTAGTCGCGCGGGTCGCGATAGATGGTGGTGAACTGGATCTCCGGCGCGCATGCCAGAACGTGCGGCATCTTCTTGATGTCATTGCAGTACTTCGCCGGCAGCTTGTAGGAGTTATGCGCGATGGTGATGAGCCGCAGACCCTTGGCGGCATCGGCGGCGATGCGATCCATCGAGACCGGCACCGCAACCAGCACCGTATAAAGGAAGACCGCGACCGCGAAGGTCAAGGCGGTAAGTATCGTACGCCGCAGCTGGCGGCGCATGTTGCGCATCGCAACGATGAACAGCTTCGCTAGCATCAGGCTTCCCGCAACGAATCGATCACGCCGATGCGCGCCGCTCGCCACGCAGGCGCGAGTCCACCGACTACGCCGATGACTGCCGCGGCGATAAGTCCGGCGCCGATCGCGGTCGGCGTCGGGCGGTAGGAGAAGAACGTCGAGCCCACGCTGAGCAGGCGGCTGTTGAGGCCGGTGGCCCATGCCACGATGAATGCAAGCGCCACTCCCGCAATGCCTCCCGCGAGACCGAGCAGTGCGCTCTCGATCACGAAGCTGCTGATGATGTTGCCACGCGAGAACCCCAGCACTCGCAACACGCCGATCTCGCGCTTGCGGCGCGCGACCGCGGTGTACATCGTGTTCATCCCGCCGAAGGTCGCGCCGATGCCGAGCGCCAGCGCTACGATGAGTCCCAGCGATCGCAACTGATCGACTACCTTAGTCTGTGAGTCATAGTAGTCGCGCTCCGTAAAAGCATCGAGATGGAGGCGTCCATCGCTCTTGAGCGCCTGCGCAAACGACGCCAACGTCCCGGGCTTCAGCACCACGTGCAATGAGTTGGTGTCGAGGCCGCCCTTGTACTGCACGTCGCTCATCAGGTCGTTGTAATCGGTCCAGATCTCGGACTCGCGCGCGCTGTCATCGTCAGTGAAGACTCCGACGATGGTCCAGTTGCGCCGGCCGAAATGAACCTGGCTGCCGATGGTCAGATAGGGCTGGCGCGCCTGCACCTTCTGCCCGATGGTCCATTCGCCTTGTCCGCGAACCGGCCAGCGCCCGCTGACCAGGTGCATGTTGCGATGGACTCGCAACGCGATCGGAGTCACCCCGCGCATCTGGACGAACTGCCGCACGTGCTTGTCGCGGCTGATGTTCACGCCGGCGAAAACTTCCTTCGAGACCAGCGGTTTCCCATCCGCATCCAGGGCGATCTCCGGACGCACCTGCACGATCTCGATCGCATCGTGACCGATGAAACTAGCAGTCTCATTGGGCGCGCCTTTGCTGAGCAACACCCAGTTGCGATCGGCGCTCGCGTTGAGCATGGTGCTCTTCAAACCGCCGATGAAGCCGAACAGGATGACGAAGATCATCGCGACCATGCCGAGGCCGAGCACGGTCATCAGCAACGTCGCGCGCCGCTCGAGCAGGCTTCGCAGGTTGTAGCGAACTGGAACCACCGGATCCTCGATAACTCGAAATTACCATCCGCGCCTCGGCAAATGGAATCGTGAAATTGATAACTCCCTGCCTTGCCGGGTGGCAATTGCTGTTGTCTTCACCGAGGACCTTGCGAACCTTTTTCGACGCACCTCATTTTCCGGTAAGAATAGAAAATCACGCGATGCAATGTTCTGAGGAGAGCGTTGATGCGGCTCGAACAGATAGACCTCACCGATCTCGATTTCTTCCGTGACGGCGATCGCTTCGAAGCCTGGCGGATCATGCGCGCCGAGGCGCCCGTCTATTGGCACGAGCGCAAGCCCGGTGAGGGTTTCTGGTCGCTGACCAAAATGCGCGACTGCCTCGCGGTTCTCGCCGACGCGCATCTGTTCAGCTCCGAGCTTCAGGGCAATGTGCTCAACTTCGTGCTCAATCGCGACCGCGCCGGCGGCGATACCGGCATCGGCGAGATGCTCAACTGGACCGATCCGCCGCGCCACGAAAAAATCCGCGCGCTGGTCAATCGCCACTTCGGCCATCCTGAGGTCAACGCGCGCGAACCGCACATCCGTCAGATCGTCAACTCGATCATCGACGAGGTTGCGCCTCGCGGCGAGTGCGATTTTTCCGTCGAGGTTGCCGGCCGGCTTCCCACCGCCGTCATCTGCGAGATGATGGGTATCCCGCGCGCGGATTGGGACCGCCTCTTTGAGCTGGGCAAGACTATGCTCGGCGCCGATGATCTGGAATATCGACAAGGGCGCACTTCGACGGAGACCGAGGACAGCGCGCGGACCAGGATGTTCGACTATCTCGGGCGGTTGCTCGCAGAGCGCCGGCAGCATCCCGGCGACGACCTGGTGAGCGCACTGGTCAGCGGAACCATCAATGGCGTCGGTCTGTCACAAGGTGAACTGCTTTGGAATGCGCTCCTGCTGATCCTCGGCGGATTGGAGAGTCTGCGCATCGCGATCGTGGGTGGGATGCATGCGCTGATTGAAAATCCGGCGGAGCTCGCCAGGCTGCGCGCGAATCCCGCGCTGATGGACTCCGCCGTCGAAGAGATCCTGCGCTGGACCGCGCCCGCCACGCATGCGATGCGGACTGCGCGGCGCGACTGCGAAATCGTCGGCCACCGGGTCCTCGCGAATCAGCGCATCGTGATGTGGTTCGCCTCGGCCAATCGGGACGAGGACGTCTTTAAGGACTCGGAACACTTCCACATCGACCGCTCACCCAACAGTCATTTGACTTTCAGTCATGGCAATCATTTCTGCATCGGATCGGGCCTCGCGCGGCTCGAAATGCGCGTGATGTTCGAGGAGATCATCAGGCGAATGACCGACGTTGAACTGGCGGGGCCAGTCGAATGGCTGCGCACCAACTTCAATTGCGGCATCAAGCACATGCCGATTCATTTCAGGCTTCGAGCCTAGGCGGAGATCAAGGCGCGGACGGTAACATCGTCGTTAACTTCGCACCCTTCGGTGCGATGAAGAAGACCAGCAGCTTCGCGGGCTCCGTAGCGCTCGCATTCTTCGACACCGTGTGGTGCTGATGCGGTGTCTCCGACCACATTTGACCCTCGGTGTAGGTATGCGGCGGCGCGTCGTCCAGCTGCGATACCACGGCGCCTTTCAGGACGTAGGCGAAGGTCGCGCCCGGATGTTCATGCGGCGGCGTCGACTCGCCCGGGGCATAGTCAACCGTAACAACCGTCACCTCATTTCCCGGCATCTTGGTCAGGGACTGTTGGAAAACTTCGTGAACGGTGCCGGGCGACGTCGTCGGATCAGCATTAACCGTCCCAACGAGTCCAACCAGCGCGACCATCAAGCAAACGAAAAGTGGCGTTCTCATAGCGCGCGATTCTCCTCGCTTATTAAATTTGCTGGGTAACACTTTGCTCTTCGCGAACGAAGATTTCGACCATTCGAGGTAAGCGAAGCTCGACCACTCCAAAGTGCCAGCGCGCATTCAGCGTGTTGCCGTTGTTGCTTGGTCCATGGTACGGATGCTGCTCAATGAAAGATCGAAAGGGGTTCTTCCGGCATCTGAAAGAATGCGGAGAAGGGAGAGGATGAAACCTCGTGGGAAGCCGCTCGCGCGACGACTTCTCTGCTTGCTCGCATTCACCATTGCCGGGTGTGCGCTCATCGGGCCGGATTTCAAACGTCCTTCCGCGCCCATCGCTGCCAAGTGGAGCGCGACCGGCGACCCCAGTCTCGATGACAGTGGATACGCTGACTATCACGAGTGGTGGACGGTCTTTAATGACGAAGATCTGACTCGCCTGGTTGGGCTTGCGTATCGTAACAACCTGTCCTTGCGATCCGCGGGCGTCCGAGTGCTGGAGGCGCGCGCACAACTCGGTATCGCGATCGGCGAGTTCTATCCGCAACAGCAGACCGCCAGTGCGTCGCTAAACTACAATCGGATACCGGGCTCATTTCCTTATCTCCTCAGCAAAAATACATACTGGGCTGATGCTTTCGGCGCTCAGGCAACATGGGAGATCGATTTCTGGGGCAAGCTGCGACGTGCGATCGAATCGGCCGATGATGCTTTTCTTGCGTCGGTCGCAAATTATGACAATGCGCTGGTAAGCCTCGTTGCCGATGTCGCCACGGCATACGTTCAGATTCGCACCGTCGAGGCCCAAATCGCAATCGCACAAGAGAACGTCGAGCGCCAGAAGACAGCGCTGAAGATCGCACGCGCAAAATTCCTCTACGGTACCGCGACCAAGCGCGACGTTTATCAGGCCGAGGACGTGCTAGGTGGAACCCAGGCGACTATCCCTCAACTTGGCATTCAGCTCGATCAGGCGAAAAATGCCTTGAGTGTTCTTCTCGGCCTCCCGCCCGAACAATTCAGCGATGCGCTTGGCGGTTCGGCTAAGATTCCCACCACCAACATCAAGCTGTCAGCCGGTATACCGGCTGACCTTTTACGGCGGCGGCCCGACATCAGACAGGCGGAACTATTAGCCGCCGCGCAGTGTGCCCAGATTGGCTTCGCCAAGGCGGATTTGTTGCCGACTTTCGCCTTGACCGGCAATGTCGGAGTGTTCGCAACCAACATCGGTCAGGCCAGCCTTGGCGACGTTTTCCAAAAAAGCACCTTAGCCTTCGGTGCAGGCCCCGGTGTGCAATGGAATATCCTTAACTATGGCCAGATCACTAACAATGTCCGAGTACAAGACGCGAAATTCCAGGAAGCACTCATCAACTATCAGAATACGGTTCTCAGTGCCCAGCAGGACGTCGAAAATGGCATTACGACTTTCGTGCAATCCCGTGTGCAGGTGCAATTCCTGCAGGCGAGCGTTACCGCGGCCACCGGGGCCTATAACATCGCAATGATTCAGTATCGCCAGGGTATTGCTGATTTTACCACTGTACTCACAGCCGAGCAGAATCTCCTCCAGGCGCAAAACAACCTCGCGCTCGCCACTGGCAGCGTTGCGCTGGGTCTAATCTCTACTTATCGAGCGCTCGGCGGTGGATGGGAGCTTCGCGAGGGTCACGACTTCATCCCGGTTCAGACGCAACACGAAATGACCAATCGAACCAATTGGGGAACCCTGCTAACGCCAGGCTTAATACGGCCCAAAGCCGCGGGATTACCGTCGGCCAATGACGAGCAGAAACCGTTGGTGCGCCCGCCGGAGTTCTAGGACTGATGAGAATCTCGAAGCGCAAACCTGTGATATTAAATATCGGCCCGCGTGCGCGCTTTAATGTTGCGCGAACAATTCTCGCGATTCTTTTGATTGGTGCTCTTTCCGGATGCCAAAGTAAGGAGTCGGGTCCTCTTCCACCTGAAGTTACCGTCGCCAGACCCATCGTCCAGGCTGTGACCGATTACCTCGAATTCACCGGCAACACCGCGGCCACCGATTCGGTGACTCTCGTAGCCCGCGTCGAGGGATATCTCCAGGCCATCCATTTTGTGGATGGCTCTCGAGTCAAGAAGGGCGACCTTCTTTTCACCATCCAACAGGATCAATACAAGGCCCAATTGCAACAGGCCCAGGCGCAGGTCTCGGCTCAGCAGGCCGCGCTCTGGCATGCGAAGCGGGAACTAGCGCGTTATACGAGTCTGCTTAAAGAAGATGCTGCTACGCAAACTGACGTGGATCACTGGCAATACGAAAAGGACAGCTCGCAAGCTGCGCTGCTGGGAGCGCAAGCGCAAGTAGAGCTTGCCCGGCTAAATCTGGGCTACACCATCGTCCGGGCGCCTTTCGATGGACGGATCGGAAGACATTTGGTGAATCCCGGCAATCTCGTCGGCGCGGTGGGACAGCAATCGCAGCTAGCTCAGATCGATCGAATTGATCCGATGTATGTCTATTTCACTATCAACGAACGAGACCTTCTTCGCATCGTTGCGCGGAACAAGAATCTCACCAGTAAGGGTCTCGCCGAAAGGCAGATACCGGTACAGTTCGAGCTTTCTAATGAGAACGATTACCCACACTCGGGATTACTCGACTTTGCCTCCTTGGCGGTCTCACAGACTACGGGAACTCTGCAGTTGCGGGGAATCTTTCCCAATCCCGATTCCTCTTTACTCCCGGGTCTGTTCGCACGAGTTCGCGTGCCCGCTGCCTTGCCACGCGATGCTCTCATGGTTCCGGGCGAGGCGGTCAGTTTCGATCAGCAAGGCGAATATCTCCTGGTCGTGAATGACAAGAATCTCGTCGAGCGTCGCGGTGTAACCCTCGGACCACAGGTTGGTACGTTGCAAGCGATTGAACAGGGACTCAGAGCCGACGACTGGGTAATCGTCGAAGGCATCCTGCAGGCTATTCCAGGCCGCGCGGTCTCCCCGCAACGGCAAGTCGAGAATCATTCGCCCAAGAGCGCGTTGGAATAGCAGTCAGAGATTCAGCAGTGTCCAAATTTTTCATCGAGCGGCCGATCCTTTCCAATGTCATTGCAATCGTGACGATCGTGTTAGGGCTGGTATGCCTTCTTAGACTGCCGGTCGCGGAGTATCCCGAAATCGTACCACCCACAATCCGGGTGAGCACCAACTATCCTGGTGCAAGCGCTGAAGTGGTTGCGGACACCGTCGCCATACCTATCGAGCAGGCGGTCAACGGCGTTGAGGGCTCACTCTACATTCAATCAACCAGTGGTAGCGATGGCAGCTATATTCTGACGATTACCTTCGCCGTCGGTACCGATCTGAACGCCGCCATTGCTCTGGTTCAAAATGCGGTTAATAGCGCCCTGTCGCAGTTGCCCGACGCGGTTCAGACTCAAGGTGTAAGCATTCAGAAAGTCAGCACGAACATTCTCCTCATCGGAAGCCTCTATTCGGATGACAATCGTTTCGACGAGACTTTTCTGAGCAACTACGCAATTATCAATCTGCAAAATCCCATCGCCCGACTTCCCGGGGTCGGCCAGGTCCAGGTCTTGGGAGCTGGACCCTACGGAATGCGCGTATGGCTCGATCCGGTCAAGCTGAACGCGTACGGTTTGACCGTTCTCGATGTACAACAAGCCATCCAGAACCAGAATGTGCAGGTGGCCTCAGGACAGCTGGGCGGTCCGCCGGTGTCGTCTGACCAGATGTTTCAGTTCACCGTCAACACCATGGGACGCCTTTCCACGGTATCCGAATTTGAAAATATTATCGTCAAGGTCGCGACACCTTCCGACAAGAGCTCCGAGCAATCATCACCTAATTCCATAAGCCAGGCCGCAGCTGTGGTTCGCGTGCGCGATATCGGCAAGGTCGAGCTTAGCCAGCAGGCGTTCACGACGTTTTCCGGACTAAGCGGTAAGAAAGCCGCCCAGATCAATGTCTACACCTTGCCGGGCGCCAATGCGCTGAAGGTTGCGCAGGAGGTCCGGCTGCTCATGGCTACGATGAGTGAAAAGTTCCCCAAGGGCATGAAGTATACGGCGCTGCTCGACAGTTCCGCCTTCATCCAGGACTCCATTCATGGCGTTTACATGGCACTGATTGAAGCGGGAATTCTGGTCCTGCTGGTTATAATGCTGTTTCTGCAGAACTTCCGCGCGATGTTGGTACCTGCGACGACCGTCCCTGTCACGATCATCGGCGCCTTCGCAGCGATGGCGCTGCTCGGCTTTACGGTAAACCTGATGACGCTCTTCGCTCTGATTTTGGCGATCGGCATCGTCGTTGATGATGCGATCGTAATCGTGGAAAACGCGTCGCACTATGTAGAGCAAGGACTTACACCGAAGGATGCCGCGATCAAGGCGATGGAAGAGCTGACGGGTCCGGTGCTAGGTATTACCCTGGTACTTACCTCGGTATTTCTCCCGGCCTCCTTTTTACCGGGAATTACCGGGCAGATGTTTCGTCAGTTCGCATTGGTCATAGCCGCAACCGCGATCATCAGCGCCATTAACGCTTTAACCCTTAAGCCGACGCAGTGCGCATTGTACCTTCGCCCGGTCCCCAAGGACCGGAAAGTAAATTGGTTTTATCAGGCTTTCAATCGAGGCTATGCGGCCCTGGAGCATAGATATGTTTCGATCGTTGCATGGATGGCTCATCACCCAAGGGGAATGGCATCGATCTTCTTTGTAGTTATCGGTCTGACTGCTTTCACCTTTGCACGCCACCCTACCGCTTTTCTGCCAACCGAAGATCAAGGGTATTGCATAGTTGTGGCGCAACTTCCCGCCGGCGCTTCACAGCCAAGGGTGCACGGGCTAGCGGTTGATATCGACCAGGTCTTGGGGAAAGTTCCTGGACTTAAAGGCTGGGTAACTAGCGGCGGCTTTTCTGATCCGGATTCGGCCAATATTTCCAATGTCATCACCGAATACGTGATGTACCAGGACTGGGACAAACGGCCCGCCAGTCTTTCGCAGGCTACGATAGTCGCCGATCTTCGCCGGCGGTTACAGTCGATTCGCAAGGCTGAATTCGATGTCCTGACGCCCCCGCCGATCCCCGGACTGGGTGGTGCCGGCGGTTTCCAGATGATGCTCGAAGATCGCACCGGCATGGGTCTTAACGAGCTCGAGAAGGTCGCACAGCATCTCCTGGTGGAAGCAGACCATCGCCCCGAATTGCGCGGCACTACCACTACCTTCAACGCCAAAAGCCCTCAACTTCAACTCGAGCTGAACCGGACCATGGCTGAGTCGCTCGGAGTCACGATCAAGGATGCATTCCAGACGCTCGAAACCTATCTAGGTTCGAGCTACGTGAATCTGTTCAACAAGTTCAATCAGAGCTTTCAGGTTCGGGTCCAGGCAGGAGCTGACTATCGTCGCCAGCTCGAAGATATCTCTAATCTCTATGTGGCCAATCGCGACGGCCAGATGGTCCCTTTAGGTGCGGTTATGAGCATCCGACGAACGCTCGGAACCGAGCTCATCACGCGATACAATCTTTATCCCGCCGCGCCAATCATTGGCCGTTCGTCCCCCGGCTATAGCTCTGGTCAAGCTCTCGACGCAGTCGAGGACACCGTGAATGGGAACATTCCGATGGGCATGGGTTACAATTGGACGGGCTTGTCCTACCAGGAAAAGCTGATCGGTAACCAGGCCTATTTCATCTTTGCGCTGTCCATCATCCTCGTGTTTCTGGTCTTAGCCGCACAGTACGAGAGCTGGACTGATCCAGCGGCAGTCGTGGTTACGGTTCCGGTGGCCTTGGTGGGAGTATTGTTAGCCTTGATCGTTCGCGGTTTCGCCACCGACCTCTATACCCAAATCGGTCTGGTTTTGATGATCGCCCTGGCGGCCAAAAATGCAATTCTGATCGTCGAGTTCGCTCGGGAGCTCACGGCTGAAGGCATGTCACCAGTCGACGCCGCGATCGAAGCAACGCGCCGCCGATTCCGACCGATCCTGATGACTTCGATCGCATTCATCCTCGGCGTGGTCCCTCTTTTGACCGCAACTGGAGCCGGAGCCGCCAGCCAGCAGTCGCTAGGCACGGTGGTCTTCGGAGGCATGGTAGCCTCAACCCTCCTCGCAATACCCTTTGTCGGCGTCTTTTACATAATCGTCGAAGAATTCAATGCCTGGCGTCTAGGTCACAAAGGAGCTCCAGCTGCATCGTCTGCCACTCGGATACAATAGAGCGTTGGCTACCCCAGGCGCAGTCGATGATCTGAGTACGGGGCACGTTCCATGACGTTCTGCAGATAGCGCCCATGTCCAGATTCTTCATCGAACGGCCGGTTCTCGCGAATGTGATAGCGATTATCACGATCCTGCTGGGCGCCGTCTGTCTCTACGAGCTGCCCGTGGCGCAGTATCCGCAAATCGTCCCTCCTACCATCCAGGTCAGCGCAACCTACGCAGGCGCAAGCGCTGAGACGCTGGCGACTAGCGTCGCTATACCTATCGAGCAAGCGGTCAATGGAGTCGAGGGATCGATTTACATGCAGTCGACCAGCGGCAGCGACGGCAGCTACACACTGACCATAACCTTCAATATCGGCACCGATCTGAATACCTCCTTGGCGTTGGTTCAGAATGCCGTCAACAGCGCACTCCCGCAATTGCCGCAACAAGTCAGGGCCCAGGGAGTCAATGTCAAGAAGGTCAGTACCAACATTCTTCTTATCGAAAGCGTTTACTCGGACGACAACCGTTTCGATGAGACGTTTCTGAGCAACTACGCACTCATTAATTTGCAAAACCCGCTCGCACGCCTGCCAGGTGTCGGACAGGTCAAGATCTTTGGCGCCGGACCCTATAGCATGCGTGTTTGGCTCGATCCTGAGAAGCTTCAGTCGTATGACCTCACCGTCCAGGATGTTGAGCGCGCTATCCAGAACCAGAATGCGCAAGTGGCGTCGGGACAGCTCGGTGGCGCGCCCGCCGCGCCGAATCAAGTTTTTCAATTCACTGTCAACGTGTTAGGTCGGCTCGCCGATACCGATCAGTTCGCCAACATAATCGTCAAGAGCAAGCCGGTTTCGAACATAGATCAGGCGAGGTTGGACGCCGGAGCAATCAATGAAGCTTCCGCCGTTGTCCGGCTGAGAGATGTCGGTCGGGTGGAGCTGAGCCAGCAGCAATATTCCGTCTTTTCGGGACTTAGCGGCAAGAAGACGGCGCATCTCGCGGTCTTTGCCCTGCCGGATGCCAATGCGCTGGCAGTCGCTGCAGAAGCGCGCGGACTGATGGCCGAGATGAGTAAAACATTTCCCACCGGCCTTAAGTACATATGTCTCTACGACACCACGGAGTTCATCCAGGATTCTATCCACGGCGTCTATATGGCGCTCTTCGAAGCGGGAATTCTGGTGTTGGTTGTTATCATGCTGTTCTTGCAGAACTACCGCGCGATGCTGGTACCAGCGACGACAGTACCGGTCACGATCATAGGTGCGTTCGCAGCAATGGCGCTGCTCGGGTTCACCGTCAACCTTATGACACTGTTTGCCTTGATTCTCGCAATCGGGATCGTGGTAGATGACGCGATCGTGATCGTTGAAAATGCGTCGCATTATATCGAGCAAGGCCTGACGCCCAAGGATGCCGCTATCAAGGCGATGGAGGAACTGACGGGACCGGTTCTTGGTATTACGCTGGTACTCACCTCGGTATTTATTCCGGCATCTTTTCTGCCTGGCATCACGGGGCAAATGTTCCGTCAATTTGCGCTGGTGATCGCGGCGACGGCGATCATAAGCGCCATCAACGCGCTCACCCTAAAGCCGACTCAATGCGCCTTGTACCTCCGTCCTGTGCCAAAGGATCGACAACTGAATCGATTCTATCAACTCTTCAATCGCGGCTATGCGGCAGTGGAGAGGAGATATGTTGCGATGGTGGCATGGATGGCGCATCGACCGCGTTCCATGGCAACCGTGTTCTTTGTCGTCGTGGGACTGGCTGTGGTAGCGTTTGGAATCTATCCCAGTACACTCGTGCCACTCGAAGACCAGGGGTACTGCATCGTGGTAGCACAGCTTCCCGCGGGAGCCTCGCAACCCCGCGTGCGGGAAGTAGCTGACGAAATCGACGCCCGCCTCAAAAAGGCCTCAGGCATTAGAGGATGGGTAACAATCGGAGGTTACTCAGCGCTGGATGCGGCGAAGCTATCCACGGAGCTCACTGAGTTCGTGGTATTTGACGAATGGAACCGACGCCCACCCGGGATGACCCAGGCAAAGATAATCGCCCAGTTACAACGATTGTTAACGCTGCGCAGCGCACAGGTCGGTGTGTTACCTCCTTCTCCGATTCCGGGATTAGGTAATGCGTTTGGATTTCAGATGATCGTTGAGGATCGTGGCGGCTCTGGTCTTGGAGAACTTCAGAAATCGGTTCGTGGAATCTTGCGCGATGCCCACAATCGGCCCGGGTTTCTCCGAATTGGCTTTACCACCTTTAGCGCCAGCAGCCCGCAACTCTATCTCGATATCAACCGCACCATGGCGCGCTCGCTCGGAGTGGAGATCAACGACATTTCGAAAACGCTTCAGACCAACCTCGGCTCGACCTACGTGAACCTGTTCAACAAGTTCAACCAGAGTTTTCAGGTTCGCGTTCAGGCCTCGGCTGACTATCGAAGCCAGATCGATAATATCGCGAATCTCTATGTCAATAATCGCGGAGGACAGATGGTCCCGCTGGGTTCGCTGGTGGATGTTCGCCGGGTTCTAGGATCGGAGCTGGTCACTCGCTACAACCTGTATCCCGCGGCACCGATCACGGGTATAGCCATGCCGCGATTCAGCTCGGGCGAGGCGATGCATATAATGCAAAACCTCGCCTCGGAAACCTTACCGCTGGGAATGGACTACGAATGGAGCGGCCTTTCTTATCAGGAAACACTCGTCGGCAATCAGGCATATTTCCTGTTTGCTTTATCGATGTCGCTAGTCTTTCTGGTTCTCGCCGCCCAATACGAGAGCTGGTCAGATCCGATTGCAATCATACTGACAGTTCCGATGGCGCTGCTGGGAATTGTAATTGCCCTGCTGGTTCGGCGATTTCCAGACGACCTGTACACGCAAATCGGACTGATACTGATGATCGCCTTGGCGGCGAAGAACGCTATCCTCATTGTCGAGTTCGCGCGAGAACTCACCGCCGGCGGGATGTCCGTAGAGGACGCTGCGGTGGAAGCGACACGGCGCCGCTTTCGGCCAATCGTTATGACGTCGATTGCATTTATTCTAGGCGTGGTCCCTCTTATGACTGCGAGTGGCGCGGGCGCCGCAAGTCAACAATCGCTTGGCACGGTAGTCTTCGGCGGGATGGTCGCTTCGACGCTGCTGGCGATACCGTTCGTGCCTGTTTTTTTCATATTGGTTCGCAGGCTCAGATCCTCACTGTAGTCGGGCAGCACTCTTCGCGAGATACGGCTGGACATCTCGAACGGAAACCGGATGTTGTCAGAGCTTCGCGAAGTTCAACATGGCACTTAGAGCCGCGAGAACGGTACCGAATGGATGCGGTTCAATGAAGCCGCGGCCGTGTGAAGAGTTCCCCGCACGACGCGTGTGGGTATGACAATAGTAATCGGCCATTTGGCAGCCTCTTAACTTACTTGTCCTCTCGCTCACGGAAGCGGGCTATCCTGCCATTGGCCGACGACAGTTTACTTGCTGACCTCCACCTTTGATGGGTATTGCCTGCTTTATCGCGCTCTGATTGCCTTAGTTGGCCATGGATCTAGCCGTCCCCGCATCTGATCGCGTCCTTCCCCGCGCGAGCGTTCTCGTTTCGCGAGGACTCCTCTACCTCATCGCAGTCATTCTGATCGCGAGTCTCGCGTGGGCGTCGATCACTCGGGTCAACATGGTGGTGCGCGCCGAGGGGCACCTCGCGCCGCAAGCCGAGCCGGTCCGGTTGTCGGTCCCGCAGGGCGGTATCGTTTCGAAGGTGCTCGTCGAAGTTGGAAGCAGGGTCGCGGCGGGACAGCCGATTCTCGAGATCGATCCGTTTCGGGAGGCCGCCGATGCCGCCGCCGATCGCCATGAACTGGAGCAGGCCAAGGGCGAGTTGGCGCGCTATACCGAGAGCGCCCGGGTACTCGAATCAGCCAGCGCTAACCTCGCGCAGGAAATAACCAGCGAGCAAAAGGTCATGAAGCTGATGGCGGATCAGGCCGAAAAGATGCGCGAAGGCTATCAGGGCGGCGCGGTTTCGATGTTCGAGGTGCAGGCCAAGGAGCGCGAGGCCGCTGAGACCCAGGCGCATCTGTCGCAGCTAAACTCCGACCTCAATCGCTCGGAAGCGGAGAGTCTCCAGAACCATCGGATGGAGACCGAGACCGCGCAGAAAATCAAATCGCTCGAGATCAAGCTGTCGCGCGATGTCGAGGTGAAGCAGAAAACCGTGCTGGCCGCGCCGACTGCAGGAATCGTCACCACGATGTCATCGACGCGCCCGGGCCGTTACCTCGCCGCGAATGACATTGCCGCGACCATCAATCCCTCGGATGAGCCGCTGCTCGCCGAAGTATGGATTCCCAACGATCAGATGCGCCGGGTGAGACCGGATCTGCGCGTGCGGATGAAGTTGAAGGCTTATCCATATCAGCAATTCGGCCTGTTGCCGGGACGGTTGGTATCAGTCGATCCGGATGCGGATGCATCGGGCAGATATCGCGCGTGGATTGAGCCCGATCGACTGACGCTGACCGGCGCTCATGGGGCGGAGCGGCTGGGACCCGGCTTGGAGCTCACCGCCGAGATCGTCGTCGATCAGCGCACCATTCTGGATGTGGTCCTCGATCCGATTCGTCGGGTCAAACGCGGCTTCTCGATCGGTGAGTGAGGCGCGCGCCAAATAAGATCGGACCTACCTGAGGAACTTCATCGGGGCGCGGATCAGTTCGGCATCGATCAACTGATGGAACATCTCGCCGCGAATTTCATCGCTTAACGCGTCATTCAGCTCGGCGTTGGTGCGGCTGTGCAGCACCAACACCTCGAAGGCGCCGTCGTCGGTTTCGACCGGACCAACCAGGTCGCCCGGATCGCAGGAGAATAGTGCGGCCGCGATTTCTTCGGGAGCGTCACGCCGGATCATCTCACGATGCTGACCGTCTGTCGGTTCCGCTTCTTTTTCCCGCACCGCCAGCATGAACTCCTTGGCCTCACCGGCGGTGGCGAACTCGAAGACCTCGACCTCGGCGGTTGTGTAGTCGTAGCGGTCGGATGCGAAGCGATCATGGACTGCGTCATCGGTGACGAGAGACGTCCTGGCGCGGTCGGCGAGGGCGGCCTCGCGCACGTATCCGCGCACGGAGGCTTCATCCAGGAGCCTCGATGCCAGCCATCCGGCTATCTGCGCATCTTCGAAAAGGTCGCGGTCGCTATAGAAAGCGGCCAGGGCCTCTTCCAACTCATCGTCGGTAAGGGTGATGGCGTTCTTGAGCGCGAGCCCAACCGCGATCTTGCGCGCCAGCAGATTCGGCAGGAAATCGGCGCCGCCCCCGAGCTTCAATTCAAGTCGGATCGCTTCGGGACCGATGGTGACGCCGCCGCCGGTGACCCAGCCGTCTTGCGATATTTTTTCGTCGGTAGCCATCCGCTTTGGTAGCGTCGGAATCGCCTAAAGGGCACTCTTTAACAAAAGATATAGCCTTTCAGCATCGATTTGACGAATACAGACATCTCAGGCACAAGTGAAGCTTAGTGGATATTGATCAGCGCTGCTCGATTCTTGAGTTAGCCAGCCCATTTTCGCTGCTCAGTCGCCTTGAACAGGAGCGCCTTGCGGCGAGAATGACCGAGTGCTTTTTGCGCACCGGCGACACCCTTTTCGAGCGCGGCGATCCCGGCGATGCTTTCTATGTGGTCGCGTCGGGGCGCGCGCGTATCATCGGTCAGGATGCCTCGGGGCGGGAGATTTCGCTGTCGGTGCTCAAGCGCGGCGACCATTTCGGCGATATCGCGCTGCTGACCGAGGTGCCTCGCACGGCAACCGTCCGCGCGGCCGAGGACCTGGTCGTGCTGCGGCTCGGTCGGCATGACTTCCTGAACTACCTCGGCGAACATCCGCATGTGCGCGTCGCGCTGGAGCGTTACCTCAAGGATTTCAGCACCCGCGACTTCCTCCGTCAGTTCACCGCGATGTCGGCGGTCCCAGCCGCGCTTCTGCGCCAGGTCATGGAGCAACTCGAGGAACGCAGCGTTCCATCGGGCACCGTCGTGGTGCGCGAGGGCGAGCCGGCCGACGCTTTTTACATCGTCCGCGAGGGGATGTTGCAGGCGGTCAAGCGCGACAACGGCACTGAGCGCATCGTCAACGCCATCGGACCGGGCGAGTTTTTCGGCGAGTTGGGCCTCATGAACGGCACCGCGCGCTCGGCGACCGTCATCGCTCGGTCGGAGACCAAACTCTACGCGCTCTCGCGCGCCGCATTCGAAAAGATCATCGAAGGTGCGCCGGAGTTTCGCACTCGCCTTGAGCATGTTGCGGCATCCTATTCGCGCCGCGATGTTCCGAGCGAAGCGTCGTCCGGCGCCGCAATCAAACTTGCCTCAGAGGAGTCCGCGACGGCAGAAGAGCCCGAGGCGCGATTGACCTCGCCGCAACCCGGATGGCGCCGGTTCCTGCGCGCGTATCCCTTCGTCGAGCAGCATGATGAGACCGATTGTGGGGCGGCGTGCCTCGCGATGATCACGAAATTTTATGGCGTGCCGATGGCCGTGGCGCGGCTGCGCGACCTTGCCAACACCGACCAGGACGGCGCCTCGATGTGGTCGCTCGCGCAGGCCGCCGAGACGATGGGGTTCCATGCGCGCGGCTTGCAGCTCTCATATGAAGCGCTGACCGCGCTGCTTACCCCGGCGATCGTGCTGTGGGAGGGCTTCCATTACATCGTGCTGTACGAGGCCGGCGATAAGTTCGTCACCGTGGGCGATCCCGGGATTGGCATCCGCAAACTTCCCCTCGACGAATTCCGCCGCAAATGGAGCGGGCGCGCGCTCGAGCTGACCCCGACCGATAAGCTGAAGCGTACGCAGCCGGTTCGCCATTCGTATCGCCGATTCACCGCGGTGCTGCGGCCCTATCGCACACTGATGGCGGAGGTGTTCGCTGCATCATTGTTGCTCAATCTGTTCGGCCTTGCGGTGCCGTTGTTCACACAGGTCATTATCGATCGCGTGGTGGGACTGCATGCTGCGGATCTGCTCAACCTGTTGTTGATTGGGATGCTCTTCGTGGCGGTCTTTCAGGCCGCCACTAACGGCATCCGGCGTCAGCTCCTGATACACATCGCCACGCATGCGGACGTTCGCCTGCTGTCGGATTTCCTCCGCCACGTGATGAGTCTGCCGATGCGCTTCTTCGATATGCGCCGCGTCGGCGACATCATCTCGCGAATCGACGAGAACGAAAAAATCCGCACCGCGATGGTCGGCACGATTCCGGGACTTATCCTCGATGTGTCCTTAGCGTTCGGATATTTGGGCTTTCTCGCGTATTACAACCTGAAGTTGACAGTATTTGTCGCCGCGATAATACCGATTTTCGCCGCCCTGACGATTTCCTTCACGCCCGCCTTGCGCCGCAACCGCAAGGAGTGGTTCGCCAAGCATGCCGAGCAATGGTCCTTTCTCATCGAATCGATTACCGGCATCGCCACCGTCAAAACCATGGCGGTCGAGGCCCCGGTCCGCTGGCGATGGGAAAATCTCTTTGTCGATTCGGTCATTTTCGGCCGCCGCGAGGCCCATCTGGAGAATGCCTACTCCACCATCGCCAACCTGCTCTCGACCATCGCCGCGGTCCTGATGCTATGGTACGGCGCCCGCCAGGTCCTTGCCGACCAAATGTCGATAGGGCAGCTCATCGCCTTCACCGCGCTCGCCGCCAACCTCATTCAGCCGATTCTGCGCCTGAGCGATTCCTGGTCCGAGTTGCAGGATGTCCGCAACGCCGTGCAGCGCCTCAACGACATTTTCGACGCGGCGCCGGAAGACAACGATTCGCGCACCATGCTCACCTTGCCGCGCCTCGAGGGTGCGATCCGCTTTGAAAACGTCACCTTCCGTTACACCCTCGGCCAGGATCGGCCCACCCTGGCGAACCTTTCTTTCGAGATCCGGCCCGGCGAAAAAATCGCCATCGTCGGAAGATCCGGCTCCGGCAAAACCACCCTCGCGAAGCTGATCCTCGGACTCTATTTCCCCTCCGAGGGCAGGGTTTTCATCGACGGCCACGATTTGAAAGCCCTTTCGCGCCGCAATTTGCGCCGGCGCATCGGCGTGGTGCCGCAAGAGGTTTTTCTCTTCAGCGGCACTGTGCGCGAGAACATCGCGCTGGGCGATCCCGATACCCCCTTCGAACGCGTGGTCACCGCGGCGCGGATGGCCGGCGCGCACGACTTCATCAGCGAAATGGCGCTCGGCTATGACACCAAGGTTGGCGAGCGCGGGATGAGTGTGTCAGGCGGTCAACGTCAGCGCATCGCGTTGGCCCGCGCCCTGCTGCGCGATCCTGACATCCTGGTGCTTGACGAAGCGACCAGCGCTCTTGACGTTGAGTCGGAACGAGCGATTCAGGCCAATCTCGACGGCGCCTCGCGCGGTCGCACCACCATCGTCATCGCGCATCGCCTGTCCACTGTCCGTAATGCTGATCGCATCATCGTGATAGATCGCGGCGCCATCGTGGAGATGGGCAACCATGCGAATTTGCTGGAAAAAGCGGGACTCTACGCGCATCTGGTCGGGCAGCAACTGGGCTTGTGATAACCACGATAGTCTATTATAGAGGTTTATAGCCTAAAAAACGTGCCACGGCACAAATTCCAGTTGGAAAAGCACGCTAAAACGGCGTAGGGCCACAGGGCCACGTCCCAAAAAGGAGAATCGAATGGCAGCAAAACCGAAGCCGAAGAAGATGTCCTCCAAACAAATGAAGAAAACCAAAGGCGGAGCCGGCATCCCGAGCCTGAACATCCCCAGCGTTGAGGCGCCACCGCGGACCCGCACCGGATCCGTAGGATCGAATCCGCCTCCTAACATGCCCAAGCCCTAAGCGCTCGCATGCCGACTTTTGCGCCAGGTGACGACCTCGTCATCTGGCGCATTTTTTTGGGCTTATGTACGCGACCAACCCACGATTGAAGAGGCAAATATGTTATGCTTGACACCCGCATCGAAAAGTTTATCTTCCTTCGCGCCACGGATGCGGATGCATAAGCAATTCAGCGTAAAGCTGACCGACCTTGGTGGGCTCTGAGCGGCAGGGGGAGTGCGAAGGGGATCTCCCCTCGCCCCCTTGTGGCGGAGGCCTGGGACTTGGTCTCGCCGCCGTATGATGTGGTAAGAACGGTCCTCGGAGGCAACGATCAGTTATGCCGCTACTTGGAGCAATTTGCCATGTTGGTATCACGGTCAGCGATCTAGATGGCGCTATGCAGTTCTTTAGGCCGTTCTTGGAGTTCCTCGGATATGAGATTTGGGATGAGATACGTAATCCGAATGGGCAGCGCCTTAGAGTGACGGTCAACCATGGGAATGGCGCGGTGTTAAATCTCTGGGAAGCAAAGCCTGAGTTTGCCAAGCATCCATTCGAGGTTTACGAGGTAGGGCTGCATCACATCGCCTTCTACACCGACACGCGTGAGCAGGTTGATCGGGCGTGCGAGCTAGCGAAGCGCTTCGGTGCGAAGGTCCTCGATGGTCCCGGCGAGTTCCCGTACGATCCGGAAGGCTGGTATGCGGTGTACTTTCTCGGACCGGATGCACTCAAGTTCGAGGTAGTCCACCAGCCATCATCCGTGAAGAGGTACGCGGAGATGATGCGTATCGCCGAGCAATTGATGAAACATTGATTTCGACCAGTTCGCTAGCGCCTCGCGATCCTGGCCGGAGAGTCGAGCACGCTGGCCTTGCGCTTGTCCTTGATCCTGAAGCTTTCGCCATTGATGCTAGCCAGCGTCCGCCGAGGTCTGCAACAGGCGGCGGAAGGAAAGTTCCGCGAACGCGAATCGTTCGCAAAATACGCTGACGATGAGATCGAGTAGCAGGTCCGTCGTTGGCCTCGTTCAAGTTGGTTTATACCCCCGAGGCCGAAACTCCGCTGGTTGAACTTCAGGCTAATCCGGCGTTAGCCAAACGATTCAAATCCGTTCGTAAAGCTCTCGGCTTATTGGCGGGAAACCCTCGGCATCCCGGGCTCGTCGGCGCCCACCGTCCTTAGAACTTCCAGCGTGGCGGCATCGACGCGCGCCTGTCGTCCATGCGCCTGGTAGCGAGAGCGCCAGCTATCCGGGGGGGGACAGTTTCCAGGAAGCGCGGAATAAAAGTTGTTCGAATAGCGGCCGTCACCGGCCAAATTCAGCCACTGAGCAAAATTGGGCTAGGCCGCATGGACTCTTAGATTCCTTTCTATTCTTACAGGCACATCGGCATCTCTGAGGATTTCAAATGCCTCCCCAGTCATTCGTTCATAAAGATCGATATACTTCTCCGCCAGCGTAAGCCTCGCTTCATCGGACGAATGGTTTGGGGAATTGAGCGGAATCGCGCATCCACTGCCTGTCAGAAGGCGGACTGACGATGGTTCTGCGTTACCATTTGCGACACATTACCAAATGCTCCTTCAAGCTGCAGTAAGGATGACCTCCTTCAACTCGATAAGGGTTTGGATGCGATAGCTAGCCTGTGAAAAGTCATGTCCTTTTGTGAAGTCGTTATAGACAATGACACAGTCAATACCCGCCGCCACGGCTGAGTTCAGCCCCCGGGAGGAATCCTCCACCACCAGTGTCTCCTCTTTAGTGGCTCCAAAACGCTTCAAGCCGGTCAGGTATGGCTCCGGGTGCGGCTTGGCGTACTGGTAGTCTTCGCGAACCAGGACGAATTCCATGAATTTTTTAACTTGGCGCTTTTCATGGATAATTTCGAAATCCACTCGTTTTGCAGTCGTCACGATAGCCATGCGGACGTATTTCGACAGTTCAGCAAGAGTTTCAATGACGCCTTCAATCTCAATGGCCTCGGTTCTAAGATATTCGCGATAGTAATCATCACGAACCTTACGCTGCCTGCTGATGGTCTGTTCATCAATTCCGGCCGCCCTGGCTTGGGCCCAGGTGCCCGACCCCTGGTTCATGTCCCGCAAGTATTGATCCTTGTCCAAAGTGAAACCAATGTCCGCCAGGGCGCGTTCTCCAGCTTTGTAATACCAGAATTCGGTATCGACCAGGACCCCATCATGATCGAAGAGTATGTATTTTTTCACCCTCTTGATCCTTTGCGGTAGCCGCCGGCAACCACTTGCGACATCGCAAATCGCACCGTGATCACCGAGAGGTAAACGGGCCGCTGATGTTTGCGTTGTCGGTGATAGGTCTCTCTCGAATCTATCCAGCCATCGTGGACAACGCCATCACCTTAAGGCTGAAGAAGGGTAACCGGCTTCATCCTTCGCTGCGTTCGTTTCAGGCCTGCCTTCCTTCCGGCAAACACTAACTTATCGCTGGGATACTTGGAGGGGCTGGGGCCTAAGAAGACTCACTTTACCTCTAAATCCTTCAGTTTTGCCGCTGCCGTTCCGTAGTTGCCAAGATGAAAAACCGAGGCTCCCGACGGAGAGAAGGTGAAATCCTCAAACGGTGCTGCGACCATCTTTTTCAGGTAGTCCTCCGGCGCAAGGCCGGTGGTAACGTGCAGCTCTAAATGCTCGCCGGAATGCTCCGGCACATATACCTCGACGTAGTGAATCGTCGCCTCATTGATCTCGGGGGCAGCGGGAGTGGTGACGAATGCGGCCGCGGTTCCGGTCTGCACCGTGTAAGGCGCCACCGCGTCAATCAAATCCTTCTGCAGCTTCACCAATTCGGGAGTCGTCTCCACCACGATGCCCGATAAGCCTAAGCCCGGCAGCAACGGAGAGGTAAGGTAATAATATTTGTAGGCCTTCAATTTGAAACTCGTAACATGGTAGCTTTCGAAGACTTTGCTGGCCGCGGCGTAAATCTGGTCGAGGTCCGCGGTGCGAACGTAACGCTGCAACATCGAGATGTGCGGATGATGCGACGCGTCGAGCGAAAAGCCCTTCGGGAACACCGCGCGCAGGCGCGCGTTGACGGCTTCCGCGTGATGCACCATCGTGGCATCCGGCTCCAGCGCTATGTCGATGGCAGTGATAGGACTTGGTTGTGCCATGGCTGCTCCCCAATAGCCCAGCAACAATGCCAGGCAAATGCTGATTGCGGCGAACTTCGCGTATCTGTTCATGTAATGCTCCGCCTATTGGATAGGAGTAAGAACCGTCCGCGGACGTTCTCGAATCGCCTTCATTTGGCGAAAGTGAAAATTCGCTTCCAGTCATTCTTCATGCTGATCACGTTCCAGCCCCTGGACTTGGCCTCATCGTACAGCGCCTGCGGGAACGTACCGACTTTGGTGTCCGGTAGGCCATCGGCGGGGCCGTATGCGTACTCGCGTGCGGGATCATCGTGCAAGACCAACATCATCAACCGTGCGCCGTCGCCCGCCTGGGTCCATTCCAGCATCTGCTTGTCGCCGGGCGAGTTGCCAAACGCCGCGCAGGGCCGCTTGCCGATAAACAGGTTGATCCCGACGGGCTTGCCGGCATTGTCGTCGATGAAGAACACTTTGGGCTCCCGCATCAATACCGGCTTGCCGTCCTGGTACTCGTATTTGGTCAGGATGCTCGATCCCACGACCTGCTCGGGCGGGATGCCATAAACATTTTCGCTGTACACCCGCACGAACTCCTGGCCGCCGCCAGTGACGATATAGGTCTTGAACCCATTGGTCCGCAGGTAATCCATGAGCTCAAGCATCGGCTGGTAAACGAGCGCGGTATAAGGCTGATGAAATCTCGGATCTCTGGCCGTTGCCAACCACTGCTTCACCAGCGCCTGGAATGCTTCAGTGGTCGTCCCGGCGTGGGTCGCTGCAAGGATAATTTCCCAGTCCGATTCCGAGAACCTGGCCATCGCCGCGCGGTCGTTCGCGAGAACCGCTTTGAACGGATCGCGCTGTTTCCACTCGGGATGCTGGGCGGCCAGATCGTGTACGCGGGCTAGCGCAAACGCGGCCTGAGTATAGAGGGGATGTTCGACCCAAAGGGTGCCATCCTGATCGAAGGTGGCAATCCGATCCTGCGGTTCGACGTATTTGGTACCAGACTTGTCGGTAACTTGTTTGACGAAGGAAACGATCGCCTGTTTCGCTGGCCCGTCGTTCCACGATGCAAGCGCTGCTGTCTGAGCGTTTGCGTGGAGACTCAACGCGAGAAATACGACGATGACAACGAAAGCGCCGACCAACTTCGGGATCTTCCGATCAGAGTTCATCGCGTGTTCATTGCGCTCCTTATCGAACGATTCTCATTAATTTTGGTCAAATCGATGCCCCGTTCTATTGTACTTTGGTACAAGGCGGGTCTTGAGAGTCTCCCCTGAGCAATTCTGATCCGACGAGTCCCCCACCAATGTGACTGCGCCAAGCGGTGGCGAGGGGCAGTTTTACTTCGGCAACCTCCCGGCAAAGTGGGTCAACCTTCAATTGGCGTTGACAGCATCCCGCCTTCCATCTGAATTCTCGTCCGCAACTCGAAAGCAATCGCGCCAGGTGATGCGAATCGCGGCAGTGACGCGGTTCGCGCCGGAATTCATCGCTTACTCTTCGAATGTTCAACAACTCGTCAACCTTCTATCTCGACCTTGGTGTATCTCACACCTAGGATGAACGCGATTGTTTGAAGCCGGTCGTGTGAGGCGGTTGGAGAATAGCTGTGGCTAAGCACCGGTCAAACGGCACAAACCTTTCTTCACGGTCAGGCGCCAATCAATTGATCGCTGATTCTCCTATGGCGAAAGTTCGCCTCCTGCGGCTCCGGAATGCCGATAGACCCAGCCTGACCGGAGCGATCATCTGATGTACGCAGACAGCTTCAGCCGAAAATGCGAAACGCCCCCGCAACATATCTGTATTGTTACCGAAACCTTTCCACCCGAAGTCAATGGTGTTGCGCTGACCTTGTCGCATCTGGTTGAAGGACTGCGCGCGCATGGCCATGTGGTGACGATTATCCGCCCCCGTCAGCACAAGCTTGAATCCGATAATCGATCCGGCGATCCACTTACTACCCTGGTGCGCGGATTGCCCTTACCGGGATATCGAGGTTTGCAGTTCGGGCTTCCCGCAAAGCGTCTGTTTTGCCATAACTGGACCCGGTTTCGTCCCGATGTAGTCTATATCGCTACCGAAGGACCGCTAGGATGGTCGGCGGTTTGCGCGGCGCAGCAGCTCGGAATACCCGCATTCAGCGGATTCCACACCAACTATCATAGTTACTCCCGGCACTATCGCCTCGGATGTCTCGAGCGCCTGGTGTTTCGCTATTTATGCGGGTTTCACAATCGCACCACCGGAACCCTGGTCCCAACCGCTGATCTGCGCGATAGGTTGCAAACTCTGGGTTTCAAAAATGTGAGCTTCATGGGCCGGGGCGTCGATAGCCAACGCTTCGGTCCCGATCATCGCTGTGGCGAGCTGCGCCGCTCCTGGGGAGTCTCCGACTCCGACCTCGCCATTCTGTACGTAGGTCGGCTTGCGCCGGAAAAGAATCTTGGGGTCGCCGTCAAAGCCTATCGTGAAATGAAGAAGCGGCGCGATTCGGTGAAGTTTATAATCGTAGGTGACGGCCCGCTGCGGGCTTCTCTGCAGGATGAACATCGCGATCTGATCTTCCGCGGAACCCTTACCGGCGCGGATCTGGCGAAGCATTACGCCTCGGCGGATATGTTTCTTTTTCCCAGCGAAACCGAAACCTTCGGCAATGTAACTCTCGAAGCGATGGCGAGTGGCCTCGTAGTAGTCGCATACAACTACGCCGCCGCCAAGCTCCATATAAGAGACCACGAGACCGGAGTTCTGGTTCCCTACGGGAACTCGAAAGCCTTCGTCGATTCATCGGCCGCGCTGGTGTGGGATTCACACACCATGGGGCGCATAAGACGCGAGGCTCGCGACTATGTTTCATCCATCAAATGGTCTCGCGTCGTGGAAAGGTTTGAATTGCTGGTAACCGGGACTCATGAGCAATTGTCTGACGAAACCGATTCGTTCTCCGAGGGCTCGGGAACGATGGTAACACCGCGTGGCTTGGCGCTCGCCGCCAGGGGCGAGGCTTAGGAGGAAGTCAGTGGCAGGTTTTCTTCATCGTTCGACGCAATGTCTGGGTCTCAACCCAACCGCGATCAATTGGCATAGCGGATGGGTATGGATCATGATGGTCGCGCTCGCGCTCCTTGCGCTATTCGCGCTCCGCAAAGCGCTGACCGCGTTGCTTACCTTCAGAGCGCTGGCGGTTACTCCCACGCTATCAAGATATCTTTCCCGCTGGGTGAAATCGCGCGACTACTCGGACGACGAGTTCATGCGCGCCGATGGCGCCGACCCGCGCTGGGCGCAACTCCGAAAACAGGCGCTCAACCGCCTCGCCGAGAGCTTTCAAGCCCAATGTCCAAAGTCCATCGCATGGGGTGAAGCGGTGCGGGAAAGCTTTTCTGATCTGCGCTTCACCGATGCTAACCGGGTGCCCTTCCCTTTCATGCGCACGATGCGCGAAAAGTTTAACCTTTGTTCCGTGGTTGATGCATCGCAGGGTCCAAAGCTGCGCGACCTCGACGGCAACTGGAGTCTCGATGTCAGCGGGTCATACGGCCTCAATGTCGCGGGCTTCGATCGCTACAAGGAGTGGGCGGAGAAAGGCTGGGAGCGGGTAAAAGAACTGGGTCCGGTGCTGGGACCGCTGCATCCGATAGTGGCCGAGAACATCGCACTGCTCAAGTCTATCTCCAGCATGGACGAAGTGTCCTTTCACATGAGCGGCACCGAAGCGGTGATGGCCGCGGTTCGGATGGTCAGGTTCAACACGCGCCGGAAACTCATCGTATGCTTCTCCGGCGCGTATCACGGCTGGTGGGACGGCGTCCAGCCAGGTCTCGGGAGCGAGCGCGACATCGACGATTGCCTCACACTTAAGGACATGAGTCCGGCGTCGCTCGAGGTGCTTCGCCGCCGCGCGCATGAAATCGCCGGTATCCTTATCAACCCGGTACAATCATTTCATCCTAACTTGCCGCCACCCAGCGACACCGTCCTGCTCACTAGCGGTATTCGTAAGACCCAGGATTCGACGTCGTCCTATGCCAACTGGCTGCTGCAACTGCGCGAACTCTGCACCTCGAAAGGCATCCCGCTGATCTTCGATGAGGTCTTCACCGGCTTTCGCCTGGCGCCGCGCGGAGCCCAGGAATATTTCGGCGTCAAGGCGGACATGGTGGTGTATGGAAAGAGTGTCGCGGGCGGCATGCCGATAGGACTGGTTTGCGGCAAAAGAGAGTTGATGCGCCGCTTCGACCCCCAACATCCGATGCGAATCGCCTATGTGGTCGGGACCTTCTCGGCGCATCCGCTGGTAATGGGAGCGATGAACGAGTTTCTTAAATGGGTGGTAACTCCCGAAGCTACCGAACTATATAAGACGGCGAGTGTTCGCTGCGAGGAGTGGGCGCAAGCGACCAACCAGCGGCTGGTTGAGCAGGATCTGCCCATTCGCGTCGTCCACTTCACGACCGTATGGACGGTGCTCTTCAAGCGACCCAGCCGCTACAACTGGCTGCTTCAATATTATCTGCGCGCCGAAGGGGTGACCCTGAGTTGGGTCGGCACCGGACGCTGTCTGACCAGCCTGGACTTCAGCGCCGAGGACTATGACGAACTGGGAACCAAAATCGTAAACGCCGCCGACAAAATGAAACGCGACGCCTGGTGGTTGAGCGAAGAACAGCAGCCGGGGATGGAAAAAGCGATGCGAAGTCTCTTTATTCGAGAAATGGTCGGAAGCCTCGTCCAGGTTCCGCAGCCGATTAAGACCTTTTATGCGGAAATCATGCAGCGCAAGCACGACGACCACCTGGCGTCGCATAGCAATTTGATCAATCAGTTCTTTCATCTGCTGAGCTCCAGCGTTTTCATTTTCTGCTACATTTTCATTTTCTTCGACCTGACCCAGGCCATGTGCATTGGTCTTGCGGCGCTGTTCGTCCGCCAGTTTGGCCATGCGATTCTGGAACCCCCCTGTCACGACAAGGAGCAGGCTCTGCTGGGGTTTAACACCCGGGACAAATCATTTCTGGTGGCCGGCTATCTCTTATTGCCGGCGCTGCATCTGGTCAAAGCCGGATCGATGTCGCTGAGCACGCTAGCGTCGATAGTTCCCGCCGTCGCGCACGAATGGTTTTTTCTGACCGCGGCCGTGGTGCTGGGGCACGTAACTTATCTCATCTGGAAATTCGATTTCCGCACCTCGATGATCTGGTTTGTCAAACTAATCACCGATCCTTTCACCGATCTTCCGGCATACTATGACTGTGTGACTAAGATGTTGGCGCCATCGAATGCGCAGAAGGCTTAAACGGCACGGAGGTTGGCCTTCCTCGTTGCAGCAGTGCTGCTGAGCCTCGAGCGCATTTGTTACGTCTGGGTTTGGCGATCTCCGGAGTCCTTTCGGACCCTGTGCCGAGGCGCGCTCGCAGGCATCCTCGGGCAACCGGTTGACGCGCTGCGGCGCATCTTTTATGGCTTCAAAGCGTTGCAACTCGCGGTCTTTGTAGGATGGTGCTACCTCTACGGCGATGGCTCTCTGCTGCCCGCCAGCGAAAGCCTTATTTCTCTCCTGGCGGGAGTGTCGCTGATTGCCATCGGCCAGGTATTTAATCTTGGCGTGTTCTTCCGCTTGGGCAACCATGGGGTGTTCTACGGCAACCGGTTCGGGTTTGAGATTCCCTGGAACGAGGCTTTTCCATTTTCACTGCTCAAGCATCCTCAGTATGTCGGCGCGGTGCTTTCGATTTGGGGCTTTTTCATCGCGATGCGATTTCCCCGCGGCGATTGGTATCTGCTGCCCTGCCTGGAGACCGTCTACTACTTTCTAGGTGCTTGCCTGGAACAATGATCAGACCGGATTCGCCGCAGACTTGCGAGCTATCTCAATTCGACGGCTGGAACTTTTAGCGATACGGATAAAAAACGAAGAACATTAGTGAAAGTGCTGACAGAACCCACAATCCAGCAGGTACTTCCCGGGCGCGCCACGCGACTAGCTTGAACATCGGATACAGAACCAGACCCGCGGTGATACCTATCCCAATGTTGAAGGTGAAGCTCATCAGCGCGATGGTGGCTAAGGCAGGAAGTAACTCAGTCGGATCATCGAAATCGATTTTCGCGATCGGCGCCATCATCATCGAGCCGACGATTATCAACGCCGGACCGTAGGCAGCCGCGGGAATGGCGGTGACGGCCGGCGCGAGAAAGAGCGCCAGCGCGAACATCGCGGCCACTACGATTGCGGTCAGCCCGGTCCGGCCACCGACGCCTATTCCCGCTGCCGATTCGATGAATGCGCCGGCGGTCGTTGTCCCGACCAGTGCGGCGAAGGTGGTCGAGAACGCGTCGGCGAGCATCGGGCGCTCGATTTGGGGGAGTTGTCCGCGATCGTCAAGGAATCCTGCGCGCGCCGAGAGTCCCACCAGCGAGCCCATCGTATCGACCAGCGCAATGACGAAGATCGACAGCATCACGCCAAAGAAATCGAATCGAAGCGCGCCGTGAACATCGAGCGCCAACAGGATGGGGGTTAAGGCCGGCGGCCTGCTTATCCAGACACGGGGTGGCGACGCGACGCCCGAGACGAATGCCCCCACCGAAGCGCCGATGATCCCGAGCAGAATCGCGCCCGGCACTCGCCACAGCATCAGGGTGGCGATCAACACGAAGCTAAGTATTGCGACCTGCACCGCGGGTGAGGTGAAGTCACCGACTCTAAGTGGAGCACCAGCGACTCCGATCGTCACCAGCCCGGATTCATTCAGTCCTATAAACGTGAGAAACAGCCCGATGCCTGCCGCGAAGCTGTAACTGAGAGCAGGTGGAAGCGCTTCGACCATCCACTCGCGGACTTTGGCCAGAGTGAGCAGCGTGAAGGCGACTCCCGCGATGAACACAGCCCCCAGCGCAGTCTGCCACTTATAGCCCATGGCGCGAACCACGGTGAACGCGACGAAGGCGTTCTCTCCCATGTAAGGAGCGATTGCGAACGGCCGGTTAGCAATTAGTCCCATCACGAGCGAGCCGAACATCGCGGTAACGATGGTGGCCGTCATCGAGGCGCCTTCCGGAATTCCGGCCGCCTTGAGGATCGCGGGATTGACCGCGATGATGTACGACATGGTGACGAAGGTCGTCACGCCGGCTACAAACTCGCGCTTGTAGGTGGTCTTATGGCGCTCGAATTCGAAGAATGCCGCAATCCGCTCGCGCATCGTTTCCCCGTTCGCGTTGTACGCAGGCCGGACGAGTTCGGTCCGGATTTGCGGTTCAGCGCGCGCACCGTTCGCGCGATATCATCGCTGCGCGGACGCTAACACATCTTGACCGGGACGCTGGTTATGGCGCCAGGGACCAGTCCTCGCGATCGAGAGTAAGGTGATGACCATAGTAAGGATCCTGCTGCTTCAAACAGTGGCCCCATCGCTTGACAAATCCTTCCAGATCGCCCGAGACATGCATTCGCCGCCGGGTCGCGCTCTCATAATGATAGAGCAGGGCGAACGGCGTGTAGACGATCCGATAGCCACGATGTCTCACGCGCAGGCAAAGATCGATGTCGGCGAAATCGACCAGGAATTTTTCGTCGTAACCTGCTACCTCATCGAACACGGAGCGCCGCATCATCATGCAGGCCGCGGTTATCGAGCTGCAGTCACGTATGACATCACTGAGTCCAAAGTAGTGAAGCTCGTTGCCAGCCGTGAGCCGGAATGCGTGACCCACCATGCCTCCGATGCCGAGCACCGCGCCGGCGTGCTGAATGCGGCCATCGGCAAAAAGTAACTTGGCGCCGACCGCCCCGACCGCGGGCCGCTGAGCTTGCTCAATAAGCGCGCGCATCCAATCAGAACGAATGACCTGGGTGTCATTGTTGAGAAAAAGAAGAAATTCTCCTTTCGCCTTCGTGGCCCCATAGTTATTGATTGCCGAGAAGTTAAATCGTCCCGGATGGCGATAAACCTGCACCTTGCCCTCGATCTGGTTGAAGTAAGCGAGAGTTTCAGGCTCGGTGCTGTCGTTATCCAGGACTATGATCTCGTAATTCTTATAGTCGGTGTTGCGCTCGATACTTTCGAGACACTGGCGGAGCAGGTGGCACTTGTCGCGAGTAGGAATCAGGATCGAAACGAGAGGCGCACCGCGAATCTCGTAGCGAACGGCATACAAACCCGGACCTGCAATTTCCACCCTGCCAGCCTCTCCGCGCCGGTGCAGAGCTTCATCAAGCGCCTGTAAGCATTGCCTGTCGCGCTCGGCGTTACCCTCGACTGGAGGGCCTTCGCTGCGATGGGATAGAACTTCGGGAAGGTGAACGATCCTGTCAGTGTGTTCAACCGCGCGAAGCGCGAAGTCATAGCTCTGGCCTGCACCAAAGCTGCGCCGCGGGCCGCCAAGTTTTTTTGCAAGCTCGGTTCGGATGATGAAGCAGTCGCCCAGGTAGTCCATCGAGAGAAGCAGCTCAGGACTCCAGTCCGGTTTGAAAAATGGCTTCGTCCGCCGCCCCTCGGAATCGATGCGGTCTTCGTCCCAATAAATGATATCGACCGCGTCATTGCGATTCAGGAGTTTCACAACCGCATAGAAGTTCTCCGCGCTTAGCGATCCGGTATGCGCCATGAATATGCTGAATTCGCCTTCCGCCAGATCGAGAAAATCGGCCGCGCTAGCAGAAGCGTCCGTGCCTGGCATCCGACGTGTCAAGGAGATGCGCGCGTCGCCGCCCGCATAGCCTGACAGCATCGCCTCAATCGGTTGCGGGATAGTTTCCTCTATCACGATGCGAAGCTGCCAGTTGTCATAAATTTGCGCCCGAACCGATTCGACGGCGGCCTTGAGCCCACTCTCGGTGGCCGCATTACCTGCGACTTCAAGCACGACGCTGACGAGTGGACGATAGGGGAACATCGCGGCGGCAGCCCGGGTGGCCTCGAGGCTCTCCGGAGTCATCTCATGCGCTTCGAGCCAGAGCTGGTAGTTGACGCTGTCACCCTGGTGGCCGCCCACGCTCCTATCCAGAACCCAGACTGCGAGCTTCTCATAGAGTCGAACCGCCGAATTATCACGATGACGCTCGATCCAGCGGCGATAGCGCTTGACGATCTGCCAGGCGTAGCTTCGCTGGATCTGACGGAGCTCGCGTCTAACCGTGTCGCGTTCGGTTTCGAGGCGCTGAATTTCGCGATTGAGAAAATCGTTGGAAGCTTTGGAGTTCGACGATTCCTCTGACCGATCCGATTTCATTAAATACAACGGGGCAATCGATCGGGGTCGATGTTTGCCAGCACAGGATATTTCGCATCGCGAGGCGCTAACTCAGGGTTGCTGATGCCCCAGGTAATCGCCAACGATGGATCGCTCCATAGCACGCCCGCTTCAGCCTCCGGATGATAGAAGTCATCGCACTTGTAAAGGAACTCAGCAATCTCCGATCGCACGAGGAACCCGTGCGCGAAGCCGCGCGGGATGAAAATCTGGCGCCGATTGCGGGCCGATAAAGTCACCCCGATCCAGCGGCCAAAGGTCTGCGAGCCGAGGCGGATATCGACCGCGACATCGTAAACCTCACCCGCGACTACGCGACAGAGTTTGGCCTGCTGATGGGGAAGCTGGTAGTGCAATCCTCGCAACACGCCTTTGCGCGTGAGGGATTGGTTCTCCTGGACAAAGGCAACATCGATTCCGAGAGCGTCAAACTTCCGCTGATGGTAGGTTTCGAAAAAGCATCCGCGGGCATCCTCGAAAACTGTCGGTTCAATTATGTAAACACCGGGTAGTTCCGTATCGATGCGATTCATTACCGACGTTGCCCGTAGTTGATGTTGTTCCACGAGCGGAAAGCTTCCCCATCGGCGACCGCGCTCACCCACTCGAGGTTACCCAAATACCATCGCACCGTCTTCTCCAGCCCGGTCGCGAAGCTCTCCGATGCCCTCCAGCCGGTCTCGCGCGCCAGCTTCGAGGAATCCAGCGCATAGCGCCGGTCATGCCCCGGGCGATCCGTCACATGCGCGATGAGTTCCGCGTAAGTGCCTGATTTCCTTGGATATTCCCGGTCCAGCACCGCGCATATCGCGTGCACCACTTCGAGGTTGGTCCGCTCCGCCCGGGCGCTGATGTTGTAAACCTCGCCCGGCCGCCCGCGCGCGATGATGCTGCGCAACGCCGCGCAATGGTCATCCACGTAGAGCCAGTCGCGAATCTGCCGGCCATCGCCATATATCGGCAACGCCTCTTCCCGAATTGCCCGATGGATTATATGGGGAATCAGCTTTTCCGGATGCTGAAAAGGCCCGTAATTGTTGCAACATCGCGCGATTATCGCCGGTAGCCCATAGGTTTGATGGAACGCGCGCACGAACTGGTCCGCCGCCGCCTTGCTCGCCGCATAAGGGCTGTTCGGTTCGGGGTTTCTCCGCTCGTCGCAGGGCGGCTCATCGGGCGCCAGCGACCCGTAAACCTCATCGGTCGAGACCTGCAGGAATCGAAACCTCCCCTTCTCCGCGTCCGGCATCGCGCTCCAGTAATGCCGCACCTGGTCGAGTAGATTAAACGTCCCGATCACATTGGATTGGAGGAATTCGTCGGGATAATGGATTGACCGATCGACATGGGTTTCGGCGGCAAAGTTGATGACCGCCGAGGGCCGATGCTCAAGCAAAAGCTCCCGGATCAAGTCGCGGCTGGCGATATCCCCGGTGACCAACCGATGGCCCTCGGTGACCGAGTCTGACCATCCGTTCGCCTTCGAAGCGTAGGTCATCTTGTCGATGTTGATGACCTGACCGCCCGCTTCCCCAATCCATCCCTGGATAAAGTTGGATCCGATGAACCCGGCTCCCCCGGTAACCAGAATGATCGGCATTGGCATTGATGACGGCTTAATTAAGCCGGTGTTCCCCCTGGATATTACGATTCATGCAGTGAGTGAGTACGCTGCGCCAAATGAGGTTTAAGCGTCCGCGTTGAACCATTACTCGAATGCCCGCCTTGACACAATCGAAAATTGCATATCGGTGGCGCCAATCAATGCGCGGGGAGGCGCGTCCGCCGAGGGCGTCCGCGCATCGAGGATTTCCCGACCGCCCTTCAGAAAAGGATGGCACTCCGGTCGCAGAGAGAAACAGAGCGACCGTCGCGCCATCCCCCGCGCATCCTCGCGCAAACATGGAATTCTGTTTCTCCCGATCGTCGGCATGGCGCTACCGACGAGCGGATTGTTGTTAGCGTATGGGTCGCGGGTCACGAAGCGGCTCAGTCCGGTGTCCAGGTATCGCGCGCGCATCTTGTAGAGCCCGCCTCCGACTGGAAGATTTGCAGTTTTTTCTGGCCTGTCGGGAATTGGAAACTTCTCAACAGGGGATTTGGCCGGAGGCGCGGAATTTGGCATCGTTGCGGCTGCGGACGCAGCGGCCGGAACTAACACTTTCGGTTGGTGAACCATTCCAATGTTCCACCAGTTGAACCTGAAGCGCTTGGTGTCGTTTTTACTAGCCTGTTTTATCCTGTGCCTTCTGGCCGGAGAATTTTTCTCTTATACGCGCCCGCGAACGCCCATCATGAGTGCTGGTCGGGTATATCCATTCAATGAACATGGCACGATCGTCTATCTAAATTTCCGCGAATATTTAATTGCCGGTACGCCGACGTCGGCGGTAATTTTTGCTTTGTTCGTGGTTTGCCTGCTCCTGGCAAAAGCGCGACAGAGCGGAGATGAAAGAAATAACAAGCGATGACTCCGCGTCTATTCTCCCAGATCGTCCCACTGATTTTCGCAGTAATGTTTTGGATTTTAAGCTTGCAGCGGATACGCACTCTAGGAGGGCTTCTAACCGAAAACCCCAATGACGCACAACCCAGCGGCGAAGGCATTCGTCCTCTTCGCATCGGCGATAGGACTGTTTATGTGACCGAAACTCAGTATCGTTCGATAATGCTCAATACCTATTGGCTGTTCTTAGTCGCAGCTGTGATGGCGTTATCAATCATATTTGGGTCTACTTTGTACCGCCTGCTGCATCTGTAACCATAAGTCCAAGGCGCCTTGGGGCCCATCGTTATCGCTGGTCGTGCGACCGCCATGAGAGAACGCCGCAGATCATGCAGGCTAGTGATGCTTCCTGACATCTACAACCAGCTGATCGGGGCTTTGACAGCGCCGACACAAGGACCCCAAAGCCCCGCTCGACGAGCAATATCGTGCAGGAGCAGATCTCTGGCAGCGGGACCGCGCATGTGCTTTATGGTCTCGGTATGGATGAGCGCTATGCGCGGGTCAATGCCGCCGGAGTCGCATCGTACTTCCTGACCGATGCGACGGGCTCGACCATCGCGCTCACCGACAGCAATGGTGTGGTCGAGACCACCTACGTCTATGGGCCCTATGGCGCCACCAACGCGAGCGGCGCGGCCAATGACAACCCCTATCAGTTTATCGGACGCGAGCTGGAGGCGGTCGGTGGTGGCGGGCTGTACAACATGCGCGCGCGTTATCTGGATACCGGGCTGAGCCGCTTCGTGACCCGCGACCCGCAAGGCCTATCAAGCACCAACGGTTTCCTCGCGATGTATTCATACGCTAACAACAACCCGTTGGCGGGTATGGATCCCACCGGCAGGTATGTTTTCGGAGGAGGGATAGGGGGAATAGCTGGCGGAGGTTGGCCGGCCGGGATGGGTACTACTGGTGACGCAGTTCTAGCGGGGTTTGGAACCGACGGGACCGGCGTTTCAAGTAGCGGAGCGGCTGCGGGTGGTGGTGCGGGCGGTCAAGACAGCAGCACGAGCACCACAGGAGCCTCGGGTACCGCTGACTCGACGAGCGCACCTACCGGCACGTCCAACGCGCCGACAGGCACAACAGGCAGTGGTAGTCCGTCGACGACAGGAAGTACGCCGAGCGGCGCACCGGCTTCTCCGCCCATGGGTTCGGCCGCCGCCTGCATGACGGTTGGCTGGGCCGGTATCAGTTTAGGCGAAGACCCAGCATTAATTGGCTGTGCATTTACAGGTCCGTCGGCGCCTCTATGCCTCGGCGTCGTTGCGGCGGTATTTCTTCCCGCTGAAGTCACCGTGACAGTAGAATGTCTATGGTAGGCGAATCCTATGCCAAAGATCAGGATCGGCTTGTTATCAATTATTGCTGCGTTGCTTATGATGGTCGCTGTCATGGTCGGCTTTCATTCGGGATTGCCACAAAGGTTGTCCTCAGCGCCGCATTTGCGCACCCTACTCGGACTTGCCTTGTTGTTGATTGGTATTCTCCTTTCGACCTGGTGGAGCATAAGACACCGAGCTAAGTTGGTGCTTCTCGGCCTGGCATTTGGTAATGGCATCCTCGGATTGGTCGTTCTCTTGTCGGGACTGACCGAGGGACGACGGTCGCCAGCAGACGACAAACTAGTCATTGCTTTTCTACTATTTGCAGAGATCGCGTTCATCGCGTTGCCAGTAGCTGGCGCTCTAGCTACAAAGGAAAAAAACCCCGAGTCGGAGTTTGGCCGCTAGTTGACACGTCCTTTCCTTCTAGCCCACGTTCGTCACGCGTCGTCCGACCGTAGTGGATGACGCACACGCAGCCCAGACTCGTGCGATTGCTCACGAACAACTACAAGAGGTTGCGCCGTGGTTGCGTCTAATAGTCAACTAATGTGGCGTAGACGATGGCTGACATAGCGAAGAAACCTAAGCGCATTTGCTAGTAACCATTGCCGATTTCGTCGTCGAGCGGGACGGGAGGACGATCATCGTAGTTGGCGGAGTCATCAGTGTTGAGCGCTTTGGCGACCTTTGCCTCATCGACCTGCTGTCCTTTTTCCATTTGGTCGATCAGGCGATGCGCCTCAACTGCTTTTGATTGGTAATAGTTTCCGAGCTTTTGGTTGCTGTCTTCAAATTTCATGGCTGAGATATCGTCCTGATATTCAGCGGACTTGAGCTTTTCGATCTCCTCGGTTTGCACCGCAATTGGTGACGAGCTTGTACCCGATGGGACCGCGTAGCATCCAGTCAATGAGGCAACCAGCAGGGCGAGAAGTCCACAAAACTGCACGGCTGACAATATTTGGTGAATCTTCATATTAACCAGATGTCCTTTGGCATCAACCCGAGTGCTGAGCGCCGTGATCACTTGGTAGAGATCGGCGAGTGCAAGACCCGCCGCACTCAAAAGGCAATCTGCAGTTGCGACTCGATAGTGCTTTCAGCCGGCCGATTGGTCGGATTCGTTGCCGTCCCAGCTCCCTCATAGAAGTCCGTGAGCGCATAGTCGACCATGTACTTGATATTATTATTCAAAATCCAGTTGAGGCCCACCGCAAATTCGGTAGCGGTTTTCGCAGACAGGCCGGGATTTGCGAACCCAAGCTGGAATTGCTTCGAATCATTGGCGACATTGCTGATGCGGGCCGCGAGTTCCCAGGCGCCAAGGCCTCCTTCTTCGCCGAACTCGAAAGGCCGATTCGGAGAGACATTAGTGAAAGACGCCTTCTCGCCGGTCAGATAGTAAGATGCCTGCAGGAGGTAACCGGTGTTGGTGAAACTGCGGTTGAGATTCTTGCTGCTTAGATTGAGCCGCTGCTGATCTTGCGAATATTCGGCCATCAGTCCCAACTGATGAAAGTAGTAATAGCTTTGGAATCCAAGCCGAGCATGTTCTCCCGCCGCGGTGACGCCGTTGTTGTATGAGAACCACGTGCTCTGACCCCAGGTTTTGTAGGATGAGATCGTATCACCGCGTTCGTTGCCATAGGTTCCGGCGAGGCCGAAGCCGAGGCCATTGAGCCAGTCTATTTTGGTCCGCTGAAAAGGTGTCAGGAACAGCCGCCCCACGAAGTCTTTGGCGTCGTTGTTATCGCTATCAAACGATGCGGTGTTGTTGGGGACGCCGTTCATAAGCGCGAGGGCATAGGCGACCCGCCTGTCGAACAGTAGCCCCTGGACCTGCGCGCCAATGTCCCGATTGAGCACCAGATTTTGTATTTGCGAGCGCTGGATGAGTTCGAGGGCCGGGTCGGACTGGATGCGCTCCAAATCCATATTCGCCTTATACTTACCGAGCTGGAACTGTGCCTCAGTAAAATAGCCGGCGTTGATCCATGCATCCTGCAGCACTACCTGACCCTGTCCGAAGTCGGGCATAAACTGAAATTCCCAATATTTGGCGACCGCACCACTGATTATCGGCCGGGCCTTGTTCACGTAGAAAGTGCTGCTGTTGTTTTCGTCATTGCCGCTGGTAAAAAACCGACCGTTCATCTGGGCGAGGCCGCCAAACCTTATTCGATAGTCGCCATCGCCGGATTGCAGACGAAATCCCTGATCGCTTGCACTGACCGCCGGCGCGTCGAGTGTCTTGGTCCTGTCCGCATCGGTTTGAATCTGTTTAATCTCGGTCTGGGCCGCCACTTCGTTGCCGATCGCTTTGACCTTCTCGTTCAGCGATTCAAGTGTGCTGACGCGCTGCTCGAGTCGCTTGACCTCCGCCTTTAGCAATTCGATTTCCTGGTCTTTTTTGTCGTCCGACGGCGCAGGTTGAGCCCATCCTGGATTGGGCCGAAGATCAGAATGATCGCGACTGCTGCTAATAGACCTTCGGGCCAGCTTACAAGGCGACCACGCATATTAGCTTCCTCCGTCCAGGCGTGGTCCTGTTGAATGATCTTTCACATCCCTTGGACCAGTGATTTCTCAATCTACGGGCGAACATCCGAGCGCGAATGATGAGTATCGGCTAGCACGCCCATCGGCACTGAAGGATAGTAATCGCATGCCAGCCCCCTGTGAGTGGAAAAACCGAGGCGGATCGTAAAGCGAACGGCGCCCGTCCTCGAATTCTCGGAGAACATGCGTTACAGCCCGCGTCGGTGTCAAGATCTCTTGTTTTGCTGGTCGGCGTGGCTGCGGAACGCGGATAGGAACGGGTTGGGATTCGGTGCGCGGTTTTAAACATGGTGGATCGCAAGCCCAGCCTGCGAAATGTGGCCGACTAAGCGCATCGCGCTGCATTTGAAAATCTAGACCGACGGATTTTTCTACATTCTGGCATATTGGTGATGGAGTCCCGAGATTCGTGATGGAGCCCCGAGGATGGGAAACGCCCTGAAATTGCCAGTGCGGCTCGGTCCGCCATAATGTAGCCGTCGTGGGACTTTACGATCGTGGCTGCGAGGGCATCACTCCCGCGCGCCAATCGGCCGAAACTGGCCAATGGAAAAGCGTCATGCACCCAATAGCGACACTGAACCAGCGGCACATGATCTCAGGGTTCGTTCGGTTGCGGTCTACCTCGATGCAGCGCCAAAATGGCGGGTCAGCGGAATGACCTTGATCGCGTGAGAACGTAGGCGAGATTTGCAAACCTCCCGCGACGCTTCCAGTCGCACACCCCTGATTACCTGTTCGCTGGCCGCCCTGGTGTCCACACTCTATGTAGGGTTGTGCGCCTTTACTCCGATTTCTATCTATGCGAATGCCGCCCTGGATGACCAGTTGTTTCTTTCGCACGGGCAGTATCTTGCAGCGGGCTATTGGCTTGGACCGTTTAGTCAGACCACCCTCGCGAAGGGGCCAGGCTATCCACTCTTCCTCGCAGTTTCGTCCTGGAGCGGACTTCCGATTACAATTAGCCAGGGCATTTTCAAATGCATCGCAGTCGCCGCATTAGCCTGGATGATAAAGCGACTAACCGGTTCGTCCATCCTGGCGTGGGCAATTTTCATTCTCACCCTTTGGAACCCGGGATTGGTTCTGCATGGAATGGTCCGTGAGACGATATATCCGGGACAAACTCTGCTATTAATCGCGGCCCTGACCTACGCGCTGTTTGGCGCTGCCCGGCAGGCACCCGCCATATTGTGCGGATCGATCGCCGGCTTAATCGTCGGGTGGTTCTGGCTAACCCGCGAGGAGGGAGTCTGGATCCTGCCGGCCGCGGCGATCCTGATTTTGGGCGCCCTCCTTAGTACATGGTTGCGTTCGCGAACCATCCGCCTTCCCATAACTGTAACGCTCTCGATGTTATGCTTCTTCGGCTTGACGATATTGACCTTCCGCAGTCTGAATTTCATCGCCTATGGAAGCTTCGTCGGGGTCGATTTCCAGGAATCCAACTTCGTCAGCGCCGTCCAGTCCTTGCAGAACGTCAGGGTGGGAAAACCCGTTCCATATCTACCGGCTCCCAGGCAAGTTCGACTCAAGGTCTATCAAGTCAGTCCCGCGTTCGCGTCGTTACAGAAATATCTTGACCCCGCCGGAGCGCCGATCGCGCAGTCAGGCTGCAGATGGTACCCGTGGACTTGCGGAGACATCGCGGGCGGCTGGTTTTTATGGGCGCTCCGATACGCCGCGGGAGCCGCAGGTCACTATCAGAACCCGGCGACTGCCGCGCATTTCTTTGGTGAGATCCACGACGAGGTAACCGCTGCCTGTCAACAAAAATTGTTGGAATGCGAGCCTAGGGGTTTCGGGCTGATTCCTCATCTAACCAGCGAACAGGTGTGGCAGATTCCACAATGCGTATGGCAGGGACTCGATATCCTGCTGTTTGGCTCTCCACCGCCGGTCATCGAGGCGGGGTCCAGCGGCAATCCAGAGCAGGTTATCAACGACTGGCAGTTCCTCAACCGTCCCGTTCGTACGCCAATTGTGGGAGCAACCGCGGTTTGGAACGAGTTCGCCACATTTCCCTACCGACAGCAAACAGGCACGGAACCGAATCCTTTTGTCGACTGGCGGGTTAGATGGGCGGTAGGTACTCGCGCTTTTTTGATAAAGGCTTACAGGTTTGTCATGTTACCCCTTTTCTGGGTCGGCTTGGTGGCACTGCCATTCAGCGCATTGATGATGGGCGCGAGACGAACCGTGGTTGATCCTCCGCTATGGCTCGCGGCAGCCATCTGGGTCCTGGTTCCCTGCCGTCTGTTACTCCTGGCGATAATCCATGTTTCCTCGTTCCCCGCCATGCATTTCCTTTACCTGTCACCGGCCTACGCCCCGATCACCATCGCACCATTGCTTTCGATCTGGAGCGCCGCCGATCAACTCCGGCTGAAATACTGGTCGCAAACTGTCGATGAGTGAGATTCAGAGGTCCGAGGGTTCGTTGGCCTCGATGAAAGAGAACCCGGATTCGCGCGTGCCGTGGGTGCCGGCTTCGCCTGGCTATCTCGTCACCCCCGGCACATTGGTGGCTGCGACCCGGTAGCCTTCGTTTAGAGCGACGAACGGCAGCAGACGCTCTATCGCATGCAAAATTGTTCCGTCGTTTGGTAGCGGCTCGGCGGGATAGTCTTCCCAGGCCAAGCCGAGTTCGAAGAGCGGCCGCAGCGCGGAGGGCCGGCACCAGAACATGGTCCCGACCGGAAACTCAAAAGCCTGTGGTAGATCGACGGTGAGGCGCATTTGGTTTGCGAGATCCTCGGCGTGCTTTTTGTTGTTCCACCATCCGACCACGTGAGGATCATCGGGGAACACCAGGCCGAGGCCCTCATCGACTTCAAACTTGCGCGCGATCACATCCATCATCGGCAGACCATTGCCGACCAGATTCCACCACAGGAAGTGTCGCCAGATTTCACCAACCTCGGCGTTAAGATGAGCGGTTTTTTTGCAATGGAGGTGGCCGACCAAATCGTATTTGGTATTTGGCCATTCGAATTGGGTGAGAAATGGTCCGATGTCACGTCCCCGATTGGGGACGACGCAAACTTCGACCTTGCCGCGACCATATGACGCCAGAATGGTTCCCAGCTGCGCAAGATCCTCCTCGCGGCTGGAGGTAAGAAATAGATCGCATCGGGACAAATTTCCCGCGAGACCCTCCAGCAACTCCTCGATCAATTCTGGATAGAAAGCATGCACGTGAAGCGCAGTCCGCAGCCTTGTTGCCGCAAGAGTCTCAGCCGAGCTTCGTATCAGCGGGATGAGCCATGGTCCCGAGGGCCTTCCCTGTTCGATGAAATGCGCCAATGGATTTCTCGTTTCCAGGTCGCGCGGCTGCATGGCCTGCTCAGCATACGTTTGAGGGTTGAATCCACTGAAAGGTTTCCTGCCAGTGCCCGCGGTCGCATATTCGCGTATGAATTGTCGGATCGCATCGTCGCGAGACAGCCGCGGCGATGACGGCGGCAGGTAAAACTCCGGGTCGAAGGCGGCGTCGTTGCGAATCAGAAGAAAATCATTTTTCTCGCATTCGGATCTGATTGTTTGCAGCGGGATTCGCCGGCTTTAGATCGTCGCCCGGGAGCGGCATTCCCAGATTCGTCACGTGCGACACGCGTTAAAGCGCGATAATAATCCTCGAACCGATACCGCGTTAACACTCGCTGTTTGGCGAGTTGGGCTATTCGCTCGGCGGCTTCCGGATTGCGGTAAAGTCCGATCACCGCCTCGGCCATCGCGCCAATGTCACCGAACGGCACCACCACTCCGCATCCACCTTCCAGGGCTTCCGGCGCGCCGCCAACTCCAGCAAACACGACAACCGGTGTTTCCGATACCATCGCTTCGTGCACCACGCAGGGAAACGGATCCTCTCGGGAAGGAAGCACGAAAACATTTGCCGCCATGAAGAACTGCGCGGGGGCGTCGCGTTCGCCGACCAGGTGGATCCGGGTGGCTAGTCCGCGCGCCACGATGTCGCTTTGCAACCACTGCGATACTTCGCCAAACCCGCTACCCAACCAGACGAAGTGAATTCCGGCAGTATCGCTCGATCCCGCGACCTTTTCCGCAAGTTCCACAAAAAGATCGATTCCTTTGCGTAAATCGATAGTGCCGCAGCCGAGCACGAGAAAGGTCTCTTCCGGAAGGTTAAGCTCCTGTGAGGACCGCGCGACGTGCGTCGTCGCGACTACCTGCCGCGAAGTTTTCATCGAGCAATCCCTGCGGAATCACGAGCGCTTTCCCGGTGGGAAGGACTGCCTGCCGATGGGCTGCCTTGCGAGCGAATTCAGCGGGAAAAATTACTCGATCGGAGGCCGCGTAAATCTCGCGGAAATCGCTCTCCGCGTATCTGCCTGCAATTTCGTGAATCAGAGTTATCACCGGCAAGCCGAAGCGCTTAAATTCGATCGCGTAATGATTGACGACCGAGGTGTTGCAGTAGGCCAAGAGCGGGCGGCGGCTCCCAAATGCGGCCAGCAACTCGTCGATGGTCGGCGAGCGGTCGAACACGTCGTGCCGGGACCGATCGATGACATGCGCATGCTCGGCGAAGGCATCCAGAAGTAGGCCCGGACGGTCGCAAAAAACAAATAGTTCGTAGTCCCCCGAGCGCGCGAAATGGCGCACCAGGGAAAGCAAAATCAATGGCGCTCCGGTCCGGGTGGCTTCGTGCGTCGCGAACACGATTCTCGGCCGACTCGATTCCCCAGTAGGAGCGTTGCGCCACGGCAGCCAGGCGCCTTCAGCCAACAGCTGCTTCCATGGTCCGGTTGCCGCGACGGCGGGCGACTTGCCTGCGAAGGACTTCTGCGCGCGATCGGAGAGTCGCTTCCTGATTATGGAACGCGAAGACCTCGATTGCAGCGCGAGGATCCGATGGGCGACGCGCAGTGGCGAGGTCGCCTCCCATGAGAGCGATTGACGGATCGCCACCATGGTTTGCAGCGCCTCACTAGCGTTGCCCGGGGTGGGCTCGACTTCGTTGCCGATGCCTCGAGCTCTGCGGAGGGCATTTCTTATTGGCCGGTAAAGCCGCCAGGAACTCGAGTTCCACAGCGCATGCGCCTCTTCAAACAAAAGTTGACGCGCAGTGACAACTTCGGCTCGCAGGATCGCAAACTCGCGGGCTTGCCGCCGCAACTGCTCTTGCGCCTCTAACAATTTAGCTCGCGGTACGTTGCGTAAAAGATTGTCGCCCAATTTTGAGAAGAAGAAGCGCACTTTCTCGCCCTGGGGTTCCCCATAATGAGTAAGCCTGCGGATTGCTCCCGCCATGTCGTCGCCGACTGCGAGTACACCGAGCCCATGACTGTGATGAAATCTGAACGACGGATAGCGGCGCGTGAGTTCGTTCCAAAGGCGCCAGACTTCAAAATCGGAATCGCGCACATCGACATCATGCAGGAGCACTACGGCCCGTTCGCTCAACTTGGGGCGCCAGGTTTCGAAATCGTGTTTCACCGCATCGTAAGTATGCAATCCGTCGATGTGCAGGAGATCGATGGAGCCCTCGGCGAAATGGCTCGCTGCATCGTCGAACGTCGAACGCATCAGCCGTGAAAAGCGGCTGTAGCGCCGATCGTGATATTGCCGCAACTCCTCGAAAATCCGTTCTCCATAGAAACCGGCATGTTCGTCGCCCCGCCAGGTGTCGATCGCATGGCATACGGTGTCCAGCCTGAGCCGATCGACGGCTTGCGCGAATGCGCAGTAGGAGTCGCCTTTATGTGTACCCAGCTCGACCAGCACCCGCGGGCGAAGGGCATCCACTATCCAGAACGCGAACGGGATGTGGCCGTGCCAACTGATAACATCGGTCAGGCGGTGCGGTGTTTCGAAGGAGATCGGGCGAACTATGCCCTCAGGGAAAGCGTCCGCAGCGAAATCGCGGCCGTTGATCGGCGCTGACCCCAACCCTGCCTGGCTCGGCTCGTCGCGAGGTGAATTCGTCACTGGCTTCATGATTGGCGAAGGGCGGCGACCATAGTTCTGCAATTCCGCTCGGCGCGCAAGAAGACCCGGCTGGTGCTTGGCGCTGCAAATTTAGCGCGGCCATAACCCCGGTCGTCGCGGGAGCGCGGTTTAGCGCGAGAGACCAGTGCGTCGTGCAAGAGAATTACTGAGCGGCCGCCCTGCCGAAGATTGCAAACCGCCGCGATCGAGACCGCGGCGCTCGACGCGCCCGCCCGGAGGATATAGTCCGACCTCGGAAGAGTCGCCCACGTTGGCGCTTCGTAATCCTGCTATGCTAGGCTTAGCGGCTAGATTCAACAGATGAAGACCCGACGGCACTTACTGTTCGGGGCAATACCGCGCATCTCGTCAAACTGTCTAACATCAGACGGAAGACACGCGAGCAGGGCCTTGGCATAGGCTGGGTCTGCCCTGCCGGGTCGTTCCGGGTGGTCTGGAATCGGGCGACGCGGTTTCAGGTTTCGGCATCTCTGTTCAATGGGGGAATTTCGATTGCGGAGTTTTTTTCGGCGCCTTAGCAATCGGGCGGGGGAACCTGTCGCCGCGCCACGCTTGGGAATTGTACAGTCTGAGTTTCGGCTTGCGACTCTTGTCCTTGGCTCGATCCTCGCATCGTCAGTCATCTGCGTCCTGATCCTGTTCCTTCAGCGTTTCCTGGCGGTAACTACGGTTTCATTCCAACTCGCGGTGCGTGACGGCGCTCCCACCGAAAATTTGCTCGGGTGTTTTTACTACGACACCGGGCGCGGATTCTCGGAAGCCGAGAAGACCTGCCTCAGATACGGAAATCCCGCGCTGCATCAGTTCCAGAACTACCAGGTTATCCTACCGACACGCCGGCCGGTTTTGCGGTTGCGATTTGCCCCGTTGCGAGAGCCGGGAACCATCGCTCTTCGTAGTCCGGCGGTTGGCCGGTCGCGCGCCCGCTTCACTCCCGAAAGCTACCAACGAACAGCGCTTGATCTTAAGCGCGAGTTCGGACGCTCCCTTTACCCACTCCACGAATCGCTGCTCAATATCGAAGGCGACTCCCTTGTCGCTCGGCTGTCGACCGCTGATGCGTACTTCATGTTGTCAGATCAGGTTGATCGCCAGACTGCTCTCGATACCGGCGCTATCCTCCGCGCTGAGATCATAGCGCTTCTCGTATGTTTGATCGCGGCAGTTTTGTGGACCCTGGTTCCCAGAACCAGATTGTGGACGCACCTGCGCGATGGCTTGGTTTGGGTACGCCACGATCCGTCGCTGGCCGCCTCAATACGGGGGACCATCCTCTGGATGCGTGGGTCGATCCCGTGGCTTTTAGTGTTGCTTGCGGTCTACAGCATGGTGCTGCTGGTTGAGCAACTCACAACCCCGACGACGGTGTCATTTGAGATTGCCCTCCGCGACGCGGATATCTGGGCACGAGGATTTTACCCGTGTTTCTTTTACGACACCGGGAGCGGTTTCTCCGAGGCGGAAACCGTCTGCTTCGATTACAAGCAGGGTCTGCGGGAAGGGTTTCAGAAGTACCAAATTACGCTGCCGACGCGCAGGACGGTTCGCCGGCTCCGCTTCGATCCGCTCGCGGAACCGGGAGTCGTCGCTTTGCGCAATCTCACGATTGGTCGCTATCAGTTCGCTAAGATCGATTTGGCGAAAGAGTTCGGACATACTCTTTACCCGCTTCACAAGTCTCAACTCAGCCTCGAAGGGGATACGCTGGTTGCGCGCCTCTCTACCACCGATCCGCATTTCATGTTGGTGGATGGGTTCGATCGACGGACCGGTCCCGCTGCTTACGTGCTTCTCCGGAGAGCCGCTATCTCGCTGCTGCTCTGGGCTGCTTTGATCGGGCTGGCGGAGTGGGCGGGTATGACCGGCAGGTGGCAGCGCCATGAGTCCTGGCTCGGTCTTTTGCACCGGCGCGCGCCGCAGCTATTCGCTTCGATGCATGCGCTTACCCTCGCAGCGCTGGCGGCATTTTTAGTTGCGATGATCGGGGGTAAGGTTTTTGCCATCCTGACCAGCGCCTTCCACTACTGGCGCGCGATTTCGCTCACAGATCTTGCAGCTGCCCCAGCCGAAAGCGCCGCTATCGGCCTGCTTGCCATGATAGTGGTTTTGATAATGGTCGGGGCGGATGACCTTTGCGCCAAGCGTTGGTGGGCCGCTCCGCTTCGGTTCCTGTTGTTTGGATGCCAGTCTCTGGTCGCAAGCGTCTTGGTGGTAATGGCTCTCTTCGAAATCCTTTGTTGCTACGTTTTCTGGGAATGGGGTTCCTATGTCGACGGCACCCTTATCCAGATTGCCTACCAATCACCCACGCCAGACAGCCTGCGGTATTACCTCACTCGGCCTTCGGCGTTGGTCGCGGCGCTCGCGGTGGTAGCTCTTACGTGGTTTGGTGTCTTCTCGTTTGGGTTTTTTCGACGACGTGGAATTCCTCGAAGCCTGGTGGTTGTGCTCGCTTCGATAGCCGCGATCTGGTCGTCGGAGGCGCTCAGGCCTCTGCGCGCCCCCGATGCCTATGACCCTGCGGTTTCTTCGCCGATGGTAGTCGCGCTTCAGAGATCAGATGATTTGGGCGAGGCGCTCGACTCCAAGATCAACTCGCAAAAGCTGGCAAACTTCCATTTGCCGCCCGCACGCCCGGTCCCCGATGCTTATCAACATTATCATGGCGCCGCCGCGGGGCAGGACGTGATCTTCGTAGTGTTGGAGTCAGTGCGCAGAGCGGACGTGTCCCTCTATGGCTATTCTCGGGAAACGACGCCGAACCTGGCCCGCCTGTCTCATCACGCAATGGTGTTTTCCAATGTTTATGTCTCGCAGCCAAGAAGCTGCAAGACCATCGAGTCGTTCACTCTCGGGACCTATCCCGATCCTCGCTATGACTCCATAGCCTGGGATGCCGACCGAATTCTCGGACGCCCGTCGTTCTGGGGAATCCTCGCCAGGAACGGGTATAAGACCTACTTTGGAGTTAACGCCGATGCGGAAAACGACGGGTTCGGAGGCTTTATGCGCGCCTCGATGGGACCTGCCCTGGAACGCATGGTGGGACAGTCGTACCTGATGAGTCACTATGGGGAGGCGGCCAAACCAGTCGGAAGTATGGGCAACGATACGGTTTTGGTCGACGACTTTCTGCAATGGTATCGGGCGCGCAAGGGATCGGCAGCGGCGGTGATCTGGTTCGCCGAAGCGCACCATCCGTACTGGGCAACGATTAAAAAGTTCCCGGAGCACAGCCTGGTCGATCAGTACGACAACTGCATTTACTCGGCCGACGCCGCCATAGGTCATCTGGTCGATGAGCTCGAACAAACCGGTCGCCATCCGTTAGTGCTGATTTTTGGCGATCACGGGGAGTCATTCGGCGAGCATGCGGGCGATCGGTTCCACGGGAGATATCTATACAACCAGTCAGTCCGCATTCCGATGATGCTCTATAGCTCCGCGCTCTTTCCCGAGCGACAGGACTTCAATGGGCGCATTTCCATGAAGGATGTTCCGGCGACCCTCTTTTATCTTTTGGGTCGTGACGAACCGATTGGTCAATCGGAAGTTGCGTTCTCCAAACATCCAGACGATCTCGTATACATGAGCAACGTCTATGGAGGTTTCAAGCTCGGAATGGTTGACGGCTCAGCGCCGGAGAAGTTCATGTATTTCCCGAGCACGAAACTCGATTACCTATTCGATCTGGCGACGGACCCTGGCGAGGAAACCAATCTGGTCGCCTCACGTCCGCTGGAGGAAATCCGAGGGCGAGAAGAACAACTGATTCAGTGGTACTTTTACCAGACCCAGTACCTCGACCAGAAATTCCCCCGCCGCGCCGCTGCCGTGACTGTCAGTGCAGTAAGGGGTGCACGATGACCATTCTCATGATCGAAAGGCATGGCTCTTCGTAATGGACCCAGGACCGATGCATGCCTTCTGGAGCCGCCAGCGTGCGGGCCGGTTTATCTTCGCATGGATAGCCGCATGCGGTCTGATTCTATTCATCCAGCGTTTCGGCGCAGCGACGACGGTGTCCTTCCAGATCGCCGTACGAGAGGCAGCTCCGGGACCCTATCTCGCGCCGTGTTTCTACTATAACACCGGAAGCGGATTCTCAGAGGCGGAAAAGATCTGCTTTGAGTACGACCATAAACCATTGAACGCCTTTCAGAATTACCGGATCACGCTGCCAACCTGGAGGTCGATCCGTCAGCTGCGATTCGATCCGCTCCAGGAACCGGGAGTTGTGGCGCTACGCAATGTAGCTGTGGATCGAGGCCGCTATACCATCGATGCGGTTCGATTTGGCGGAGTCAATCTGGCTCGGGAGTTTGGGCGCACCGTGGTCCCGCTCCACGCTACGGCGCTCAATCTGGAAGGCGATACGCTAGTTGCTAGTATGACTGGCGGCGACCCTTACTTCATGTTGATGGTGAATGGCTCCCGCCGCCGCGCGCTATCCGCAATCAGCGCGCTCCTTCAGGCCGTCGCGATCTCTCTGGTAATTTTGCTCGCGGCAATAGGGCTGTTCGGTTTCCTGGAGCGGACAGGTCTTTTAGCCGTCATTCAACGCTATCTCGATATTCTGCAACCCTATGCCCGGGCGTTCGCGAGATGGGCACGCGTGGCCGCAATCGCCGCCTTCACGGCATTTCTCGTCACCATGATTGGCGCCAAGGTCTTCGCGATTCTGACCAGCGCGATTCGCTACGGCCGGCCGATCTCACTGTCAGACCTGGGAGCGGCTCCGGCTGAAACAGTCGCGATCGGACTGCTCGCTTTGGTAGCTATCCTGGTCGTCATGGGGGCCGACAACCTTTGCGCCAAAAGTCGCTGGACGCACCCCCTGCGCGTGGTCATCGCGATTATCCAGCTTTTAATGTCACTAGGCCTGATAATTTTGGCGCTCTTCGAAATTCTCTGTTGCTACGTCTTCTGGGAATGGGGCGCCTATGTGGACGGGAGCCTGATTCTGCTGGCCTACGAATCTCCCACGCCCGATAGCTTGCACTACTACCTCACCCGCGCACCGGCGATGGTTGCGGGACTGGCCGGCATTGCGATGCTGGTGTTTTGCGTCTTCGCCTTTCGGTCGTTGCGGCGCCGCCAAGTTCCGAAGCGGAGGGTGATAGCATTCGCCTCGATAGCCGCGTTGTGGTCGCTGAGCGCCTTGAGTCCACTGCGCGAGCCCTATGCCTATGATCCTTCGGTTTCCTCGCCCATCGTCCTGGCGCTGCAAACCAGTCCGGATTTGAGCGGTGAGCTCGATCCGAAGATCGCTCCGACCGATTTCGCCAGCTTCCAGTATCCGGCACCGCGCCCCGTACCATCCGTCTATCAACACTATCATGGCGCCGCTTCCGGCCAGGACGTTATCTTTGTCGTGCTGGAGTCGGTGCGGCGAGCGGATGTGTCGCTCTATGGCTATCCTCGGGAAACGACGCCCAACCTCATCCGCCTTTCTCATCATGCAATGGTGTTCTCCAACGTCTATGTCGCACAACCCCGGAGCGCCAAGACGATGGAGGCGTTCACTCTCGGCACCTATCCCGATCCTCGGATGGAAGCAGTGAACTACAATCCCGATAGGGTTCTCGGACGGCCGACGTTCTGGGGGACACTGGCCGGGCGCGGGTACAAGGGCTACCTGGGTGTGAATGCAGATCCCGAATCGGACCATTTCGGGCCTCTCATGAAAGCCGCGATGGGACCCGCCTTGGTTAAAACTGTAGGTGCGGCGGATCTGCTTTCCAACTACGGATCGGCTGCCAGACCGCCGGGTAGCATGGGCAGCGATACCGTCCTGGTCGACGACTTCTTGAATTGGTATGGGGCGCGCAACGAGCCGGTTGCCGCCGTAATCTGGTTTGCCGGAGCGCATCACCCCTACTGGGCCACGACCAAAAAGTTCCCCGAGCACAATGTCATCGATCAGTACGACAATTGTATCTACTCGGCCGACGCCGCAGTCGGCGACTTGATCGCGGGCATCGAGAAAACTGGCCGTCATCCACTGGTGTTGATCTTCGGCGACCATGGCGAGGCGTTCAACGAGCACACCGGCGACCAGCTCCATGGCAATTACTTGTACAACCAGTCGGTGCGTATTCCGATGCTACTATACAGCCCCACCTTATTCCCGCAGCGGCAGGACTTCGGCGGACGCATTTCGATGAAGGACGTGCCCGCAACTCTCCTCTACTTCCTCGGTTATGACGAACCGCTTGGACAATCCGAGGTCGCGTTCTCGAAACAGCCGGATGACCCTGTATACATGAGCAATGTTTATGGTGACTTCAAACTAGGTATGGTTGAAGGATCTGGGCCCGAGAAGTTCGTGTACCTGCCAAGCAAGAACCTCGATTATCTTTTCGACTTGGCTACCGATCCTGATGAGCGGAACAATATCGTTGCCACTCGGCCGCCGGAGGAGATCCGGCAACGAAGGCAACAGCTGATCGAGTGGTACTTCTACCAGATCCACTACCTGGAAGAAGCGTTCCCGCGACACATGGGGGCCGAGACCGCGAGAGCGGCCACGCCGGTGCTGCGGTGAGAGCCATACCTGATACCGTGTCACTTCCTTGGGGAGGTGTATGGTGCAAATGAATCTCGAGACCGGTGTGAGGCGCTTCATCTTCGCCTGGGTGGCACTTTGCGGAGTGATACTCTTTGTCCAGCGCCTGCACACTCCAACCCGGATCTCATTCGAAATGGCAGTGCATGAGGCTCCTCCAGGGAAGAGAAACAGCATGGACCCATGTCTTTATTGGGATACCGGGCAGGGATTTTCCTCGGCGCAACAAATCTGCTTCGATTACCGGCCGCGGCCATCAAACCAATTCCTTACTTATCAGGTAAGTCTGCCAACGCTCAGGCCGATTCGACAAATCCGGTTAGATCCACTGCAACAATCCGGAGTCGTTGCTCTGCGCAATCTGATCATCGGCAGATACCGATTTGTCAACGTCGATCTGGCGCACGAATTGGGGCATACCATCTATCCGCTTAATGGGGTCGTGCTCTTACTCGACGGCCAAACTCTGGTCGCCCAACTTTCTACCGACGATCCCTACATGATGTTGTCGGACAAGCTCGATCGCCTCACTGGCCTCGAAGCGAACGTCGTGTTTCGGGCAGCTGGCGTCGCCTTCGCACTTTGCGCCGCTTTAGCTGTAGTGATCGTACTGTTACGCAACAAGGTGCGCGAGCAATGACTCCGCAGCAAATCCGCGCACCTCATTCGAGTGATACCGAGGGAGCGGGGACTAATGTTATGGATTCTTAATCAAGGATGAGCTCGGTCACTCCTCGGGAATCGTCTCGAAGCCGGATAGGCAGCCTGGCTCTGCTCCTCGCCCTGACTGTGCTTGGGATCGCTGGCATACTTTTCCTGCGCGCTCTTTACATCCAATATCCCGTGATCTTGGCAGATGAAGAGCTGTATGCACTTCACGCCAAATTTCTCAACAATCCACGCTTTGCGATTCAAATGCCGAATGTTCTCTTCTTTTTAATTTATCACTCGGCATCCTGGTTCGGAGAGAACCATTTCGCTATTTCGAAACTTTTGAACGCGGCCTTCTTTGGAATGTCTATACTGCCTCTATATGCGGTCGCCCGCGAATTTCTTTCCAAAACCGGCGCCTACTTCTTTTCCGTGGCCGTGGTTTTTTCTCCTATTAGTTCATACTCTGTTTATATGATGCCGGAGGCGTTATTTTTTTTCGCCTTCTGGGTATTGGCCTATGTGGTAGTGGTCAAGTTACCAACCGACATCATCTACGGCGGAGTTTACCTGGGCTTCGCTACTGCCGCATTATCGGCAATCAAACCACACGGTCTGATTATAGCCGGAACATTTCCGGTAGTATTCAGCATACTATATTTTTGCAACCCGGATAGAATGGCTGGTAGCCAGTTAGTCGAGGGGTTGATTGGATGCTTGGAGGCATTTGTAGTCGGGCGCTTTGCCATTCAATACGTCGCACACGGCGATTTTACCGTGATGCCGTTCGGAACTCTCTACCAGGCGGTCGCCAGGCGACCGCCCGCCGCCGTGGTTCTTCAATGGACGGGTAAGAGCGCAAATCAGTCTCCAGCGGTTTTAGGTCTGGGACACTTCTTATGGCATTTCCTGGAAGGGCATCTGGCCTATCTTTCGGTGCTTTTCTGGCCTGCGCTATTGCTCGCGTTCTGGCCGAGCGAGCCTGTGAGTGGAACACCAAGAGAACGTCTCAGCTACCGATTGTTATTGGGTTTGTTACTTTCGGCTTTGACTCTTTTCCTCGCCGCGGCGGCAGTGGTTGGTGTCGACTTTGCCTCGTTGTTCGACGTCGAGCTTTGTCGTCTGCATGGGCGCTACTACGACTTCGTGTTTCCGGGTCTTGTTCTTGTGTTTCTGGTAAACACGCACCGAAATCGCTTTCATCCACGAGCTACAGTTCTATTCAAAATTGCGGCAATCGTTGGCGCCATTGCCGCGGGCGCATTGGTCTGGTATGCGCGCTCACCGTACTGCGTGAATTTCGTTGACTTTCCAGAAATCAGATGGCTCGCTGCGAGCGAACTTCATCTTAGTTTTGCAGTTACCGGCTGTATCTTGACGGCGATCACACTAGCCTTTTGTAACGCGTTACTGGCGCGTATCGTTTACTGCGGAGCGTTGGTTGTTTGGGCGTTGCTGAGCTCGGCCGCGATCTTTCGCGATCAGGTCGCACAAGTAGCGGGCCCCCCTCCAGAGGACCTTGCAGGAATCGCAGTACGGAATCTGTTGAGGGAGCAGGTCGATGACGGTATTGTATTCTCGAAGGTCGAGCATGACCCTCGCAGCTATCGAGTAATGCTCCAGCTGTACTCGCTTTCCGAGAGGCGAGTTCTCGATCAGCCTGTCCTGTCCAATAGCGACATCCCTCCCGGTGTCAAATGGATTCTAATGCTCGATCGGTATCGGGTTGAGGTGCCGTATTACACACGAATCGCAGAACAGGGCTTCGAGCTTATTACGCTTTCACCGGATGTCCTATCAGCGAGTGCCGGGAGCAATCTGGAATCTTATCCGCGTTTCTATGATCTTTCCCGCAACGGTACCCGGCAGGTCTCGCTCTCGGGCTTCAATCTTCGGGAAGAAAGCTCGGCGTGGACACGCGACGCGGTAGCTCGCGTTTATTTCGACGCTCCAATCTCGGGCAGGGTTCAACTCACTGTCAAAGCGCATGCTTATGGACCTAACTCCGGAAGGCCGGTTACGCTAAAGGTGGGCAACCTGGAGCGGCAGGCATCCTTCTTTGGATCGGACAGCGAGGTCAACATCGGAGGCGAATTGAAAGACCCTGCGGACTTCGTCGAGTTCAGCGGGATGGCCCCGATATCACCTGCGGAGTTCGAACACGCAACCGATCCGCGGCCTTTGGGAATTGCCGTTAGCAGTATTCGTGTCAGCCGGATCGAGGAGCCGGTGCCAACCTTGCATCCTCATTAGGACCTTTGGGCCGTTACAATAACTGCGCCAGGATTTCCGCGGGACGTTCGATAAGGTAGAGGTCCTCATCTGTGATGCCGAGACGCGCAAGGCCGCTGGCGATTCCCGAAACCACGCGAGAATCGAAGAGCCGCTTTTGCGAATGTTCCTTGACCTCTAACAGAAATTCGATGTACTGGGTTGCGGCGACGCTGAGAGAGTGATTAGCACGCACATTGTCTTGCGCGTTTGCTCCCATGGTGGTCCTTAGGGTTTCGCTGGCAACCAGCCGTTCGAGGTAGCCCAGCAATGTGTCTTCCTCGAATTCATCGACATCAACCTTGGCTACGCAATTGTCGGGCAACTCCGAGAACCATCCGATGTCAGAGACAATGCAAGGCTTCGCCGCACCCATCAGCTTGCAAACACTCGCGGAGGTCTCCCCGTAAGTTGGAAACCGGAGATTGATACAAATGTCGACGATTGCGCAGTAGTCTTCAAATGCCTTTGGATCCAGGTAACCCGTCGCGCGGACGACATTATCATCGAGTCCCGAATCCTTGATCATCTTTTCGACGCTCCCGCTTAGCTCTCCCACCAATAGGTAAATCACGTTCTGATTCCGAAGTCTGGCGATCGCTCGAAGCACCGTTTCTATTCGTTTGTGCGGGGTAGCCATACCGAAAGAGGCCAGAATAATTCGGTCGGGAGGGATTGCGTATCGCCGTTTGACAATCTCAATGCTCTCAGTGCGCTTGATTTCCTTGGCCGGCAGGTTGATTTTTCTGACTGGCAAATGGGGATGACTTTGTAGCACAAGTTGGCGGGCGAACTCCGAATGGACGATCACGCCGGTAGCCAAATCAAGAATTCTTTTGTTAAGGGGAAACTGGATCGGTTGCGTCTCCCAGAGAGGAGCTAACCTGCCGGCGCGGATGTCCCGAGCCATAGCTCTACCCATCGAGCTGTAGTTGTATTCCATTTCATCGAGATATCTTTCCGGAGCATCCGCGAGGAAACATTCGGCAAAGAAGTGATGCAGGACAAAGTCGTGCATTACTACCGTTCCCGGGTACTCAAGAAATGCCCCGTACAGGCCGCGGTGATATTTCGAGTTGCCAAAATGATAGATGGCCGCATCGTAGCGCGATAGTTGCGCGGCGAAACCGGACGATTGGTTCCATTCCATCATGCGACAGCCCGGAGGCGGCGAAGCACCGCGTCCCGGTTCGATCCAGATGTCGATTTCCGCATGACGTGCGAGTTCCGGCAATAGCTCCGCGCAATAGTCCGCAACGCCGGTGCGATCCGGCGGAAGTGGATTAAAGTGGGCAATCCTCATGAAAGCAGGCTCTTCACTATAGTCGGCCAGTTCATCCGCAGCTCATCGGCAATCTGGTAGCTTCGTTCTCCCATTGCGCGGGCGCGCGGGCGATCGTTAAAGAGAATATCAATAGCTTGCGCGATAGCCGCGGCATTCGGCGGCACCACCATACCATTGAGGCCATCCTGGATAAACTCCAGCGGGCCGCCACTGTCGGTGAGCGTGATGACCGGTTTCCTCGAATATAAGGCCTCCACGGTCACAAAACCGAAGTCTTCCTGGAAGGGACCAAAGAATACCGCCAGTGAATTTGCATAGTAGTTGGCGATCTCGTCGTCGCTTGCGGAAGTAGCAATCGTTATCTTGCCCGCAAGACCGAGCCTATCGATGAGGTTGCGAAGCTCGCGCTCGTGGCCGCCTTGTCCTGCGATCACACACCTTGCGTCCGATTTCACCAGTGACATCGCTTCGATGAGAAGGTCCTGGCGCTTGAGCGCATCCAGCCGGCTCGGACAAAAGATATAGTCGCCAGAATCGCCGCAAAAGAAGCGCTCGCGTTGAACGACCGGGGGGTACAACGGCGTACTGGGGATCAGGTTATACTTAAGCAGTCGCTCGGAAACGTTTCGCGAAATGGTAAAGACCTCACTCGGTTCACGTAGTGCTCGATTGTCCGCCCGCGTGATGATTTCCCTTACCCTGGATCCCTCGGGTCCTTCTAAATCGCCGTACTGGGTTCCCCATAGATCATAGGCCTGGCGGTGTTGATGAACGAGCCACACTACTTTGTTTGGATGTTTTAGCAGGTAGGCGGGAAACTTGAGTGCGATGACCTTATCGATCGTTTTGCCGTTCGCTTCGGTCAGATCGAGTAATTCCCAGATCAGCATTTGCCGGACAATCTCATCGGGCGGATACCATTTGAATGGAATGGCCACAATTTCCACCGCATGGCCATGTGCAAGGAGCGCTTGCTGCAGGCCGGTCGCGCATGCTTCGGCGCCGCCCGCTACGAAAGGCACCATCACGGTGCAGATTACTATCCGCACTGTGTAAGACTTGATTGAGCGGGAGTACGGGTGTCGGGCGAGGAGCTCGTGCTCGCGATTACCGCGTAGTCCTGGAAGCCATAGAGGAGATCGTTAGCAAGCTCAATTCCGTGATTGAAGCTGTGAACCTCCGGGCTAGTCGCTTCATTGAGCTGAGTCATCCTTAACGAGGGATCGACCGGCGAGCTGAACTTGAGTTCCACATTCAGGAAACCAGTGGCTTCGAACAGAAACCTAAGACTGGCCGGATGGTAGGGTCGGACATGGGTGAAATCCTTATAAAACCCGTCGGCGAATACCGTCAGGCAGCCGGGATTCGGAGTCTCGATAATCAGCACTCCGCCGGGCCTTAGCTTCTTACGACAAAGCTGCACGAGGCCTATGACACGCGCGGGCTCGAGATGCTCGATCATCTGCGCGCAGAAGATACCTCCCAATGTTTGGCCCGCAAGCCCCTCGAGGTATTCGATACCGTCTGCCTGAACTACATCGAGACCCTTGCTTCGACAATGAGTCACCATTTCGGGATTAGCATCGACTCCCCGACACGATATATCGGCCTCGCGCAGAAGGGTGAGAAATTCCCCGCGTCCGCATCCTAGGTCTAGAACCTCGGCTTGTCCGCTATACGATGAGAGGTAGGCACGCTGACGCGCGGAAATCTCAGCTTCACTACCGCGATGCTGCTGTTCGAACTGAAAATATTCCCGCTCAAAGTTTGAGAAATTGCGCTCGCGTTTGCGTTCCTCGGCCACCTCCGCCAACGCGGACTGCAGCTGGGTCCGAAATTCGGTTCGCAAGTCGCTGCGTAACTCGCCACCAATCGAGGCGCCCAGTTCTGCTTGCAATTCGCCCCGCAACTGTATTCGTAGTTCATCGAGTAGCTCGCAGCGGATCGACGCGCGCAGGTTTGCTTCCAGTTCGGCGGCCATCCCTGCTTTCTCTGATTCGGATTGAGCGCGCGCCTGCTCGATCTGAGTTCGTAAGGTTCCAACCTCGTGCTGCAGATGACTCACCACGCGAGCATTGGCGCCGTTATACATGACCTGGCGGACCAGGATCTGCATGAGCAGTTCTCTGGCAAAATTCTTCGCCGTGATGATCGCACGACTCATCCGCTTCCGGTGAGAATAGAAGGGGGCGCGGACTATATCGTAACCATAATGCAAACTGGCGAGGTCCGCGCCGATGGAGTCGTTGAACGGCGACTCCGCTGCCCCGATCGAGTGATCCCCCGAATCGTCTAAAGTCCGGCCGTTTTGCTCCACGGACTGGCCGTTGCGCGACGTTCCCGCGCCGGCACGAGCCTTCCTGATGCCCGCACGAAGTTCGCCCATCACTTTAGCTACGTCAACATTAGACATTCAGTGATAAAAACCCTCCCGGAAGCCGTGGGATGGCACGCCTCCAGAACTTTTCCTGCTGCGAAGGCTACGCCTCTCGTCTGAAATCGGCCGAATTCGATAACGCGCTCGATCAGCCGTTCACCGCGCCGTGTGTATACGAAGCGGGGCTTGTCCCGTCGCAAATCCGCCATCAGCGTCATTTCGAAGGTTGGCGTTCGGCTCGCCGAGGAATCTTTCGAAATTACGAACAAACGAGAATCAGCTTTGCCATCAAGGCTTCTCATAATTGGCGCTGGGGTTCAAGTTACAAATAAAACGTGTACTAGATTCTGCCAGAAGGCGAACGTAAGACGAAACACTTGACTTGGAACCTATCTCTGCGAGGATATCGCGGCAGGTGGATTGCCCGGCGAAATCGCGTGCGCGTGGCCTTTTGAAATTCCCCATGATCCCGCCCAGGGAAAATGCCGCCGTTAAACCGAGGCTGCGCCATTTGGGGCCACGCGGCGCCGCGAAAATCGCGAGCTACGAAAATTGCGTGGCATTGCTTTTTTATCTGGCAATCTCGCTCCTCATCTATGGCCTCCCACTACGCGGGCACTTCACCACCAGTTATATCGGGGCCGGCGCCGACCCCACGATCTTTCTCTGGGCCATCGCATGGTGGCCACATGCAGTTCTGCATCGGATCAACCCGTTTCTCACCACCGCGATCTGGGCGCCGAAAGGATGTAATCTGGCGTGGGTAACCAGCATACCGGGCCCTAGTCTTTTGATGACTCCGGTAACGATGCTGTGGGGGCCAGTGGTCTCATACAACATCTTGAACATCTTATGTCCGCTGGCCAATGGGTTCTCGATGTTCCTGTTGTGCGGGTACGTGGCGAAACGCTTCTGGCCTGCGTTGCTGGGCGGGCTCATCTTCGCGTTCTCGCAGTACACCGTCGCGCAATCGATGGCGCATCTGTTTCTCTTGTTCATATTTCCGGTGCCGCTGGCGATCCTGCTGGTCCTGCGGCGTCTGGATGGGGAGCTTCGCCGCGCAACCTTTGTCGCACTCTTAACGATCGTTTTAGCCTTCGAGTTCCTAAGTTCCACCGAACTGTTCGCCACCACGAGCGTGTTCGGTAGCTTTCTTATAGTGCTGGCATATCTCATATTTGGAGGCGAGACTCGCCGACTATTGAAGAGGATTTTCCCGGATCTCGCGATCACTTATGCAAGTCTGTTCGTCGTATTGTCCCCCTATCTCTATTACGTATTTGCCCAGGGCGTACCTGCTCCCATCAATCCGGGTTCCGAATATTCAAATGATTTGCTCGCCCTTCTTATTCCCAATCCAGTCTTTCTGATAGGTGCTCACACCTTCGATTCCAGCATCGCACTGATGCGAGGCTGGGGAGAAATGTCTGGATATCTCGGCCCGGGCCTCCTGGCGATTGTGGCTCTCTTCGTCATTTCTAAGTGGCGTGACCCAGTCGGCAGGCTATTGACGCTGAGTCTGGCTCTCGTCGCGCTACTTTCGCTTGGCCCGATACTTCATGTTCGGGGTACTCCGACTATCCCCATGCCGTGGTGGCTGTTCAGCAAGGTACCATTGACCAATCAGGCGCTACCTGGCCGTTTTGGGATGTACATCTATCTGGCCGCGGGGCTAATAATGGCCGTCTACCTCAGCGCGACCAAATATCCGCAATGGGTTGCTGTCGGATTGGCAATACTTTGCCTCGGATTCTTAGTGCCAGATTTTTCACGCCTGATCATCACCGATTCCGGGGCCGACACGCCTCTCTTCTTCAAGTCCGAGAGATACAAACAATACATCCCGCCGCACGACAACGTACTGTTCCTGCCGCATGGTGGTGAAAGCATGAGCCTGCTATGGCAAGCTCAAAGTGAGTTTTACTATAATATAGCAACAGGACGTGTTGGCATGACACCTCCCACGTCGACGGGCTGGCCAATCTTGCAGGCCTTCGATACCAACGAGGAAATAGAGAATTTCTCCGAGGAGTTCGAGGCTTTTATTGGAGCCAATCACGTCGACACCATAGTTGTAGACGAAGGAAAGCAGCATCGCTGGCCCGAGCTGCTCGCGAAGCTAAAGCTAACGCCGATCTCGGTTGACGGAGCCTTACTCTACCGGGTGTCTCCCGCGATCTTGAATTCCTACGTCAGCGCAACGCCGCATGATATGGCTAAACGCGAGGCACTGGCTTCGGTCGCGATCTTGATCGACGGCGCCAACCGCTATCTGCGCAACGGATACCCATTGGCCAAGCTGACTCCCTGGAGCGCACAGCAACTGAAAGTGCTGGATCTCCCCGAACCGGTCCGCATCGAGGACGAGGACAACAATTGGTGGCATGGACAGTGGCTGGGACCGGTTGGAAAGAGAGAGGTAGGAATCGGCATCCTCGGTCGCTACGATGATCTCGAATCGGTTGTTAAGCGATTTGGGCCGTATGCAAAGGATGTCCTATTTCCATATCCGAACCGACTCAGCGACCCACGCCCCGACGAATCGGGGCAACTGCTCCTAATCTTCGACCGGGCAGGAGTGGCCGAAGCATCCACCTTATGAGGGAAATTCACTGCGATGCGGTGACCTGAGGAAGCCAATGCTCACTTCGTTCGCAAACCGCTATTCCGCTCTCGGGATTGATTCGGCATGAATGAATATCGAACGCAAAAGTCCAATTCATTCAAATTCGTCGACCTTCCGGTCTGGTCTGCGCTCATAATTTACTTTGCCATTTCCTTTTTTCTATACGGGTTGCCGATCATCAAACATTTCCAAACCCGCTATGTGGGCTTCGGCGCCGATCCTACTGTATACATATGGGCTATAGCGTGGTGGCCGCACGCCATCGCGAGAGGTCTAAATCCGATCCTTACAACGGCCGTTTGGGCGCCAAGAGGATACAACTTGGCGTGGGCGACTAGCATGGCGGGGCCAAGTCTGATTGCAACGCCGGTGACCATGCTGTTCGGACCGTTGGTGTCGTATAACATCCTCAACCTGGCCTGTCCTGTGGCAAACGCTTTCTCCGCATTCTTGGTCTGCAGGCGGGTTAGCAAATACTTCTGGCCCTCAATAGTCGGCGGCTACATTTTCGGATTTTCCCAATATGCGCTGTCGCAGTCGGTCGCCCATCTCGTGCTTCTGTTCATATTTCCGGCGCCGCTCGCAATCTTGCTCGCGCTGCAGCGAATGAACTGCGAGATCAGCCGCGTTACCTTTGTGACCCTCTTAACGATTGTACTCGCATTTGAATTTCTGGCGTCAACGGAAATATTCGCCACAACCACCGTGTTTGGTGTTCTAGCCATAGGATTGTCCTACTTGTTCTTTGACGCCGCGGTACGCCGGGCGATTGAGAAACTTAGCGTTGAAATAGCCATCACGTACGTCGTTTTGATCACGATGTTGTCGCCATATCTCTTCTACATATTTGCCGATCCACTGCCACCACTCATCAATCCCAGCATCGGTTTCTCAAACGATTTGTTCGCGTTCTTCATACCCACTCCGGGCATCTTCGTCGCCGGTCGAAAATTCGAGTCTATCGCGGTGCGAATGGGCGGCTGGTGGGAAATGGCAGGGTATATGGGGCCTGGGCTGTGGGCAGTTATTGCTTGCTTCACAATATCCAACTGGCATAAACCAACGGGCAAGCTTCTAGTATTAAGTCTAGCGCTCGTCGCTTTATTTTCTTTAGGGCCCTACCTGCACCTTCTGGGTGCTATAAGTATTCCCATGCCGTGGTGGCTACTTGGCAAACTGCCATTGATCAACCAGGCTCTTCCAAGTCGCTTCGGTATGTATCTATTCCTGCTCGTTGCGCTGATCGCTTCGATCTATTTCGGCGATACCGCGCACCCGGCGTGGTTGAGAACAGGCATGGCCATGCTAAGCATTCTTTTTCTTGCGCCGGACCCAGCGTATTTTGCGGTTGCGTCTGCGACTGCTGGAGAACCTCTGTTCTGCAGGTCTGGGGAGTACAAACGCTACTTGGTACCGGGGGACATCGTCCTGTTCCTTCCTCACGGAGAGGAGAGTATGAGCCTTTTGTGGCAAGTAGAGAGTGGCTTTTACTACCGCATAGCGACTGGGCGAGTGGCCATCGTGCCACCTCGATGGGGACGTTGGCCGATATTGCAATCTTTCGATTCAGACATCGAAATTCCGGATTTTTCGGAGCAGCTAAAGGCTTTTCTAGGCGCGAACGGAGTGAAAGCCATCATCGTCGAAGAGCGCAACCAGCGTCGGTGGCCCGAGCTATTGCGACGGCTGAATCTCAATCCTATCGCCGTCGACGGGGTTCTGCTTTATCGCATTCCCGATAAAATACTAAAGGGTTATGCGAACGCCGCTCCCCATGAAATGGTGAGACGAGAGGCGTTGGCTTCGGTCGCGATTTTGATCAATGGGGCCAACCGCTACATGCGCCAGGGGTCTCCATTGCCCAAGCTAACTCCCTGGAGCGCGCAGCAACTGAAAGTGCTAGATCTTCCGGAACCGGTCCGCATCGAGGATGCGAACAACAATTGGTGGCATAGCCTGTGGCTGGGGCCGGCCGGAAAAGCAGAGGTAGGAGTCGGCATCCTAGGTAGCTACGATGATCTCCAGCCGGTAATCAAGAAATATGCACCGTATGCGAAGGATGTACTATTTCCCTATCCGCACCGGCTCAGCGACCCACGCCCCGATGAATCGGGGCAACTGTCCCTAATCTTCGATCGGGCAGGGGCGGCCGAAGCATCCACCTTATGACCGCCCTTCCTATGGCCCTTGGTGGGGAAGAGGGTCATATGGTCCGCGCGATCTATTGGACGCCATTCCTTGGTTTGTTCTGCTGACAATTCTCGGCATTGAAGCTTTTATCCACGATGGCCTAGTGAGCAGGCAGGAACGTTCAGTTGTTGTTTCGGTCGGTTTGGCAGTATTGATTATGAGTGTCGCGATGAACGCTGTAGGGGCCTTCTCTTCAGCGGCAGCAATCGACTGGAACGACCATCCTCCCATCAACGCGTATCCAGAGCGGGTGTGGGACTGGGAACACCCACAGTTTTTGGCGTGGTTGCAGATGTAGCGTGCTCGTAGCCGTACGATGGAAATGGAGCTTTTCTGACTGAAGTGAAAATAGCTGGTATCTGCAAAGACCGTGGATATCGCTCACGGGGTTCCTTGGCATACATCGCTTGGGTTTGGTTCACATCTGTCGCCGACGCTTAACTATCCCGTAAAGAATCAGGTAGTAGCCACATCCGACCGCCACGATTATCCCGGTCGTAATAAAGCCCAGCACGATCCTTGAGCTTTCGAACGCATAGATGGCGAAGCCCAAGGCCGGCAAAACCATCGCCGCTGCTAGAAAGACGGACGAGCTGATGGCGGTGCGCGTGGTCATTTTTGGAAATGGTTTCTGCGCGGCCTGTTCCGCCGCGATTTTCTCAAAATCCGTCTCCATCGGTTCTTGGGCCGCTGTTAGCGGGACATTGTCGATGCCACCTTTCATTGAAGCATCCTTTCGAGTCGTCTTTTTTAAATCGCGAACTTCTCCGCATCTCGGCGTTTGAATTCGATCCCAATTCCCAAACGCGATGAATCAGGCCGCAGACATCCGTTCCTCGGGGGCAGAACGCCGTCGAAGATCATCTTTTCGATGCGCACATGGTCGTGAAAGTATTCGATGTGTTCTAATGCCGGGTTGCAGCACGCCGGATGCGCATGGATTGAAGGCGCGCAATGCGCCGAGAGCCGTAGCGATCGCGCCTCGCAAAGTGCCGCGGCCTGCATGAAGCCGGTGATTCCGGCACATCGAGTCGCATCGGCCTGGAGCACGTCAACCGCGCCCGCCTCGAGCATGCGACGAAAATATGGCAAATCAAAGCCATACTCGCCGGCCGCAATGTCCATCCCGACGGGAGCGCGGTCCCGGATGAGGCGCAGCCCTTCCAGATCGTCGGATGAAACCGGCTCTTCGAACCATGTCACCCCGAGGTCCGCGAACTCCGCTGCCATCGCGAGCGATTGCTTGCGGGAATATGCGCCGTTCGCGTCAACGAAAAGTCGCGTCTCGGGCCCGATAGCTTCCCGCGCCGCGCGCACGCGCGCAACGTCGTGTTGCGGATCTCGCCCGACCTTCATCTTGACCCGTGGGATTCCCTGCGATGCCCACCCGCCGAGCTGCTCCTGCAACTCCTTGTCAGTGTATGAGGTGAAACCTCCGCTTCCATAAATGGGGATTGCGTCACGCGCCGGCCCGAGTAGGCTGGCCAATGAAACTCCCAGGAGCCGCGCCTTGAGATCCCACAGTGCCGAGTCGACCGCCGCAATCGCCATCGAGGAGATGCCGGGCCGCCCCAGATTACGAATCGCCTGCACCATGCGACCCCAGTGCGCCGCAACAGCCATCGAATCACCGCCCTCGATCAGCTTCGCCAGGAACGTCGCGGATCAATACACCAGCGGCGCGACTCGAATAGGTATAGCCGATGCCGCAATGCGCTCCGGCGCGGGCTTCAACGACTACAATGGTAGTTTTGTCCCATTTCAGGGTCCCATCCGATTCCGGCCGATCGGTTGGGATCTCATAGACACCGATTTCGAGCGCATCGATACGTGGCGCGGATGAGAGGGCCATTTCATCGCTCCTCGAGGTGTCGGCGTTTGTATAGTCGGCGCGCTGCCATCGCACCCAGACCGAGGGCCGCCAGCAACAACCCGCGATGTGTATTCGCCCATAGCTGCATGCTCTGTGCGTGCGCACGATCATCAAAGATGCCATGCGCGTCGTGATGGTTGGGCAGCGGTTCAAAGAGGTTATCGGGACGGTCACGATCGACCGGCTCATCGGTTTCCTGCGATCCAAAATTCCACGCGAGGTAGCGATCGAGGAGACCGGGCGCGACCTTGTTGCCGACGATCGCTAAGACCGTGGGCATGCCGACATAAACTTCGCGGCGTCGATGATTCGCGGCCCACACGATCGCCTCCGCGGCAACCTCGGGCTCGAAGATCGGAGGCACCGGCTGCGGATGTCTCGGCAGGCGCGTTCGGCACCAACTGAACTGCGGTGTGTTAAGCGCCGGCATCTGCACCATCGTGAGATGAACTTTGCTCCTTTGATGAAGCAGCTCGGTGCGCAGCGTGTCAGTAAATCCCGCAATCGCATGCTTAGCTCCGCAGTAAGGCGCTTGAAGCGGGATCGATCGATAAGCCAGTGCGGAACCTACCTGCACGATGGTGCCGTGATCGCGGGGCAGCATGCTTTTGAGCGCCGCCATCGTGCCATATACGAAGCCCAGGTAAGTGACCTCGGTTGCGCGTTTGTATTCCTCCGGCTTGATTTCGGTGAAAGGGGCGAAAATGGTGGTCATCGCGTTATTGACCCAGACGTCGATAGGCCCGAATTTGCTCTCCACCGCGTCTGCCGCGTCCTGTACCTGCTTCGCGTCCGCCACGTCGGTCGAAATCGCGAGGGCCTCACCACCGGCGGCTTCCACTTCGCGTTGTGTGGCTTCCAGGCCTTCCTTCCCGCGCGCAAGCAAACCCAGGCAAACATTGGGGCCCGCGAATGCACGCACGGTGGCGCGGCCCACGCCCGCGGTGGCTCCGGTAACGACAATTACTTTCCGATCATTATTTTCCATATAGCTTCGACTGATTTTCACGCTCCGCGCAGAATCTTTTCGTAAACGGATAGGTGCTATGCGCCGCGGACCTTGGTCCTGCTTTTAATGGCGCGGCGAATAATGCGACCAAAAACGAAGTCTATTTTTTGTGACGACAGTGACTGGTCTGAAATTCGCTTGTCGCATCGGCTGCAAGGCTGAGTTTTGATTTGCTGCTCTAAACCTGTTTCGCCTTGAGGGAGTAGTGCCGTGTCTGAAACAGTCGCAGACCTCTTAATCGACCGCCTGATCGAATGGGGTGTGGATACGATCTTTGGATTCCCGGGTGACGGCGTGAACGGGATGTTCGAAGCGCTTCGCACCCGCCAGGACAAGATTCGCTTTATCCAGGTACGCCACGAGGAAGCTGCGGCCTTTGCCGCGTGCGGTTATGCGAAATTCAGCGGACGCCTCGGGGTTTGTATCGCCACTTCGGGACCTGGCGGCATCCATCTTCTCAACGGGCTGTACGACGCGAAATGCGATGGCCAACCGGTGCTCGCGATCACCGGCCATACTTTTCACGACCTGATCGGAACCCATTACCAGCAGGATGTCGATCTCGACAAATTGTACGTCGATGTTGCCGCGTACAATCAACGCGTCATGGGACCCGCACACGCGGTCAATGTTCTCGATGAAGCGATCAAGACCTCATTGTCGCGCCGCACGGTCTCGCACATCACGATTCCCAAAGATATCCAGGAGTGGACAGCCAAGAAAGAACGCCGCTCGTCGGCGAATATCTCCCAACATAGTGGCGACGTCTTCGCCGATGCACGTCCGTTGCCGCCTGAAGAGTTGCTGCGCGCGGCGGCGGAAATCATCAACCAGGGCGCCAGGACCGCGATCCTGGCCGGGGCCGGATGCCTCGGCGCGCGCGAAGAGCTGCTGGAAGTGGCGGATGCTGGCCGCGGCGCCGATCGTCAAAGCACTGCTCGGAAAAGCCGCCGTGCCCGACCGCCATCCCCTGACCACCGGCGGATTGGGACTGCTGGGCACCGCGCCTTCGCAGGACGCGATGCGCGAATGCGATACGCTGCTGATCGCGGGCAGCGGATTTCCCTACGTCGAGTTTTATCCGAAACCTGGCCACGCCAAGACCGTGCAGATCGATCTCGACCCTACGCGCATCGGATTGCGCCATCCGGTTGACGTTGGGCTGGCCGGTGACTGCCGCGCGATTCTGAAAAATCTGATCCCGCTGTTGAAGCGCAAATCCGATCGCAAGTTCCTGGAAACCGCGCAGAAGCGCATGGGTGAATGGAATGATCTGATGAAAGAACGCGGCACTCGCTCCGATACGCCGATGAAGCCGCAGGTCGTTACTTACACCCTCAATCGCCTGCTCAATGATGACGCGATCGTGTCATCCGACAGCGGAACCATCGCAACCTGGACGGCACGCTATGTCGAAATGCGCGGCTCGATGAAGTTCTCGCTGTCCGGATCGTTGGCGACGATGGCGAATGGCATGCCCTATAGCATCGGCGCCGCGGCTGCTTTCCCTGAGCGCCAGGTGGTCTGCGTCGTCGGCGACGGCGGCTTCACGATGTTGATGGGCGAGCTGGCGACGCTGGTCAAGTACAAACTGCCGGTCAAGGTGATCATCATCAAGAACAATGTGCTCGGCCAGATCAAATGGGAGCAGATCGCGATGGGAGGGAATCCGCAGTTTGGAGTGGAACTCCAGCCGATTGACTTCGCGGCATATGCGCGCGCCTGCGGCGCGGGAGCCTTTACCATCGAACATCCCGATCGCGCCGAAGCGCATGCTGCGCCAAGCTCTCGCGCATCCCGGTCCCGCCGTCGTACAAGCGGTGGTCGATGCCAACGAGCCGCCACTGCCGGGAAATATCAGCGCGGAGCAGGCGCTTCTCTTTGCGAAGGCTCTTGCCCGCGGCGAAAAAGATCGCTGGGACATCATCAAGACCGTGCTGAAGGACAAAGTTCGCGAGGTGGTCTGATGTTGGACCGTCAGCCCCTTCATTCGCCGGAGATCGTGGATCAAAGCGCAAAGCTATCGACGCTTCCCGCCGGCAGCGAAGTTCGACGCGACCTCGCGGAGGCGGATCTGCTCGATTCGCGAAGGCCGCTTTCAGCGCTGGCTCGCTCTGATCGCGGGACTTTCCAGCGTGCTCAGCGGCGTCGAAGTTTCCTACGAGCACTACAAGGGAAGCTATAGCCGCCGGATCATGTACACCCCCGTGGTGTTGAGCGCCGCTCTGCTCGGCGCGGGAGTATGGGCCTTTCGTAGCCGCCGCGCCGCGCGCACCGTGCTGCCGGCGGTTTCGACGCTAACTCTTCTCGACTGCGCGGTAGGTTTCTATTTTCATGTCCGCGGGATCGCACGCAAGCCCGGTGGATGGCGACTCCCGATCACCAACATTGTGATGGGCCCGCCGATCTGCGGTCCGCTGCTGTTCGGCACCAGCGCATACCTCGGCATGGTGGCGTTTTTTCTGCGCCGTGACAACGACCCCGGCGCGGGTGGAATGCCGCAGCCGGCCAATCCTCATCATTGGATCAAGGGTGTGAAGGCCCTGCCGATCGTCGACGAGAAGATCGGATGGGAGCAGGACCTGCGCGAGGGCCGATTTCAAAAGCATATGGCGACTGCGGCCGGCATTTCCGCATTGCTCAGCGGTTTCGAGGCCTGGTACTCGCACTACAAAAACAATTTCCGTTACAAGGCGCAGTGGACCCCGGTGATCGTCGCTCCGATTCTGTTCGCGGCGAGCGCCGGCGCGGTCAAAAGTCCCCGCATCGCGCACACGCTGCTTCCCGCGGCTTCCGCGCTTGCGATGCTGGATGGCTCGGTAGGATTCGCCTACCACGCGCGTGGCGTCATGCGCCGCCCCGGCGGTCTGAAGAAGCCGCTTTACAATTTGATGTATGGGCCACCGATTTTCGCTCCATTGTTGTTCGCGGCGGCGGGATTTCTTGGCCTGATGGCGAGCCTGCTGCGCCGTGAAAAGGAAAGCTGAGTGGCTGCCGGCAAGAATGATCCGCGGCCGCGAAATGCTCGTTCCGGCGAGCCGATCGGTCCGCTCAGGCAACCTGGGTACTATCCCGGGCTACCGCAGCCTCGACCAGCAAAAATTCTGGGATGACAAAACGCGCGAGGTAGTCCTCGCACGGGTCGAGAACATTCCACCGATTCGCTTCTTCACGCCGAACGAAGCCGCGCTGATGACGGTTATATGCGAGCACATCATTCCGCAGAGCGATCGCGACGACGCACATCGGATTCCGATGGTGCCGCGCATCGATCTAGCGGCTGTTCGAAGACCGCAGTGACGGCTATCGCTTCGAGGACATGCCCTCCGATCGGGAAGCCTATCGCCTAGGCCTGCAGCGCCATCGAGATGATTGCCCGACACTTGCACGGCCGCAGTTTTATCGAAGCCGACGCTCACGCGCGTGACCAAATCATGAAATCGCTGCATGATGCGAAACCCGCCGCAGGCGCTGAAATCTGGAAGCGCGTGCCCGTAGATAAGTTCTGGATGATGCTGGTGCAGGATTGCGTGGAAGTTTACTACTCCCATCCGTGGGCATGGGACGAAATCGGTTTCGGCGGTCCCGCCTATCCGCGCGCCTACATGAGATTGGAAAACGGCGAGCCGGAGCCATGGGAGGTCGATGAGCGCCGCTATCGGTGGCAGGCGCCGGAGGGCTCGGTGTCCGACCGTCGAGGAACCTGTCGCGGGGACCTGGGATCATATTTCCTCGCCTGGGCGCGGAGGCACGCATTGAAAGTTCAGGAGCCGGTCGGCGGAGGCTTCGCGCCGCCCTCGCGCGAGGCGCATATGCTCGGCGCGATGCAACGTCTGGAAACCTCGATGCGGCACTATCGCGAAGACGAGGAGGTCGATTACGTCATCGTGGGTCTCGGCGCGGGCGGCGGCGTTCTTTCCCAGCGCCTGGCGCGCGCCGGATTTCGCGTGGTGGGTTTCGACGCGGGCCCGTTCTGGGACACCGAGCGCGATTGGGTCAGCGATGAGGCTGGTTCGCACAAGCTCTACTGGGAGGATCTGCGCATCACCGGCGGAAGCGATCCGCTCTCGCTCGGCGCCAACAACAGCGGCAAAGGCGTGGGCGGCAGCACCGTGCATTGGGCGGCCTTCACCCCGCGCCTTCATCCCTCGGATTTTCACACCCATAGTGAGGACGGCGTCGGGGTTGACTGGCCGATTAGCTATGAGGATCTGAAGCCATACTACGAGTTGATGGAACTCGAGTTGCCGGTCTCCGGCCCCGCATGGTTTCCATGGGGCGATCCGCACGGCTATCCCTACGGGCCGCATCCGATGGGAGGTGTCGGCAACGCCCTGATTCGCGGATGCAGCAAACTCGGCATCAGGGTTAGTGCGGGCGGGCCGGTCGCGATTCTCGAGGGCTCGCGCGGCGACCGTCCGCACTGCATCTATCGCGGATTCTGCATCCAGGGATGCAAGGTCGGCGCGAAGGCCAGCACGCTCATCACTCATGTACCCGACGCCATCGCTAACGGCGCGGAAATCCGCGCCGACAGCATGGTGGCAAGGATTCATCTCGATAAGAATCGCCGCGTGACCGGCGTCTCCTACTTCGATAAAGACGGCGTCGAGCACTTTCAAAAAGCGCGCGCGGTTGTCGTTGCAGGCTATTCCATCGAAACTCCACGCCTGCTGCTGAATTCAGCATGTCCGGGTTTCGAGAATGGCCTCGCCAATTCAAGCGATTGCGTTGGCCGCTATCTCATGGCGCAGGCCGGCAATGTGGTGCTGGGCTACTTCGACGATCTGGTCCGGATGTACAAGGCGCCCCCGGCGCACGCGATGACGGAGGAGTTTTATGAGACCGATCCCTCGCGAGGCTTCGCGCGCGGCTTCGCGATTCAGACCGTGGGTCCGCTACCGATCTCCTTTGCGAAGCAGATGATGACCGCCAAAGGCGCGTGGGGTTGGGGTCTGCGCCGCATCATGATGGACTACAATCACTGGTCCGCATTTGGCCTGCTCGGCGAAATCCTGCCGCATGCGGACAATCGGGTTCAGTTAGCTCAGGAGCGCGATCGCTTTGGCTTACCAGTAGCAAAGGTGACCTTCAGTCTGCATGACAATGATAAGAAGCTGATCGAGTTCGGCAAGAATAAGGTTATGGAAGTGATGCGCGCAGCGGGGGCGAAAGAAGTGGTGCAGGAGGCTCGCTATGCGCATCTGGTAGGCGCGGCACGCATGGGCAACGACCCGGAATCCTCGGTGGTGGACAAATTCGGCCGTACGCACGACATCGCAAATCTCTTTATTTGCGACGGCAGCGTTATGCCGACGCAAGGTTCGGCCAATCCCGGCTTGACGATTCAGGCGCTGGCCGCGCGCACCGCGGACTATCTGATAAGTCAGGGCGCGGCGATATTCCAGGCCGGCCGCCGCGACATGACTTCACCCGCAATGCGCCGCGATCTCTCTCCTCCCGCTACCTGGGGTCATGGCTTGCCGCGCGTCCGTTAACTCCCTAGCTCCAGCTCGCACACATGAACAACTTGTCATCTAACGCTCGGTTTCAAAGCCGAGCCGTGGAAAAGATCTATCCTTATCGCGACACGGCGCGAATCTCGCGAGGACGCACTGTCTTAGAAGCTGGTCCCGATGGATGGATAAGCGGTGGCAGGCACGGATTATATATCAGTGAGACGCGAGTTCTATCGCGATGGCGTCACCTTATCGGCCGGGAGGCGCCCGCTCCGGTCGTGCATTCAGCAATCGAGCCACATTCGTGGATTGGCTACTACGTAATCCGGCCTCCTGGGATTGCGCCGGAATCCGACAGTGGAAGCGGGCATCTCACCAGTGCGAGCCAACTATCACTGGAAATGAAGGTGGTACGTTTTGTCGGCGAGGGTCTTCATGAGGAGGTGGAACTTACAAATTTCACGCAAGGCACCACCGGGCGCTTCGATTTGCGAATCGAAATCGACGCGGACTTTGCCGACGTCGCCGAGGTCGGAGGGAAACGCCAGCAGCGTGGAAAGATCTCGAAACGATGGAGTCATCCGGAATCGTCGGTGTGGCTGTGGGAAATCGAATACAACGCTAAGCATTCTTACCGCCATCAGGGAAATTCCGGCCTTGCTCATACTCGCCGTTCAGTTCAGCTCAGGATTTGTTCAGACAATTCTACACCCAGGCGCCGCGGCTATGTGATCTATTTCCCGATTCGCCTCGCGCCGCATGAATGCTGGAAGGTCCAGCTTGACCTTAGTGCGACAATTGATGGTGTCGAGATGGCGCCGGCGGGCTATGACGACACATTTCCTTCGCGAACTCACTTCGACCTTCTTGAAGATAAGTTTCTGACGGCTGGTACCGGTGTCCGCACAGCTTCCTATGAAACCCTCTCTTTCACTGTCGAGGAGGCAGTCCGTCGCGCCAAAGAGGACCTGGCATCGATGCGACTCTATGATCTGGATCCGGATTCTGAGTCATGGGTTCCAGCCGCCGGCCTTCCTCTCTACGTAGCGCTTTTCGGGCGCGATACTCTTACCGTGGCGCAGCGATCGGCAATCGTGAGTCCTCAGATCATGAGAGGCGCGCTTAAGGTCCTTCGGCATTATCAAGGTACCGAGATGAACGATTGGCGGGACGAACAGCCCGGCCGCATTCTGCATGAGGCGCATCCGGGACCGCTGGCGACCCTGCAATTTAATCCGCGGCAACGCTACTATGGCTCGATTACCGCCTCGAGCCTCTATGCGATTGCACTGAGCGAATACTGGGAATGGACTGCCGATCTCGAAACCGTCAAGGAGCACCTCGACACTGCGATGCGCGCCATCGGCTGGCTCGATACCTTTGCGAGGAGAGCCAGCGGCTTCTATGCGTACAAATCGCGCTCGCAACAAGGTGTCGAGCATCAGAGCTGGAAGGATTCCGGCGATTCGATGGTTCATGCCGACGGCTCCCAGGCTCATTCGCCGATCGCCTGCTGTGAGGAACAAGGCTATGTATATGCGGCGAAGCTCCGAATGGCGAAGCTTCTGGAGCGGCTAGGTATCAATGATCGCGCGCGACAACTTGCCGATGAGGCTAAGGAGCTGCGCCGCCGGTTCAACGATGCTTACTGGATGGATGACCTCGGCTTCTATGCAATGGGCATCGATGATCGTGGGCGGTTGATTCGCTCGATCGCATCAAATCCACTTCATGCTCTCACTTCAGGCATTGTGGGTTTCAGTCGCGTCCGGCGCGTGGCAGACCGTTTGATGGAGCCTGATCTATTCAGTGGATGGGGAATCCGCACCCTATCCTCACAGCATCCGGCCTACGATCCTTATAGTTACCATCGCGGCTCGGTGTGGCCGGTTGAGGCAGGCGCACTGGCTCTGGGTCTAGGTCTTTATGGCCTTGGCGATCAGCTAATGACGTTATGCCGGTCACAATTCGACGCGCTGCGGCTGTTCGAGTTCTGCCGCTTCCCGGAAGTCTTCAGCGGCCATCCGCGCGATGAGCGACATCCCCTACCCGCGCTCTATCCAAAGGCCTGCTGGCCGCAGGCTTGGTCGGCGTCGATGATTTTTTCGCTGCTCCAGGCCCTCCTGGGAATCTATCCTATTGCTCCGGAGAAGCAGCTAATGGTCGAGCCGTGTCTGCCGGACTGGTTACCCGAAATTACGCTGGAAGGTCTCAAGGTGGGCGATGCAATCGTCACCATACGCTTCTACCACGATAGCGACGGCGCCACGAATCACGAGGTTCTGGATCAACTAGGCAAGTTGGAAGTGATCCGAGGCGCGTGCTGCTGGTCCATACGCGAAGGAAGCGACATCTTGTAAACAGTCTTCAGCTTGGGTCTGTCAGAAATCTGACTGGAGCCGCGCGCACGACAGAACCTGGCCGGCGTCCTATCCATGCGCCAACCTGCAGTATTTGGCGGAACGCCATCAGATCGGCGGGAACGCGCCGGGCAGGCGCGGTGTCCTTATCGGGCGGTGAACAGGTAATTCTTGATGAGCGAGAAGTTCCATCGTGTTTCCCCTTTTCCTTGGTTGGGACTGATCAGGCTGCGGCGTGCGCTTCGTGCGCGTGGGCTTTAGCGTACTTCGTGCGCAACGCTGCGAGCGCCTGTCGGTACTTGCCTTCGTTCATTCTTCGATCGATGCGACCTGGAAGTTCACCTCAACTTGACTGCCATCCGAGCGCGGCCTGGACGCTGTCGCACCTGCGTTAGGCCATTCCCTGGGACCACACATACCGTTTATCCTGACTTTGGCTGAACTTTGGCCGACCGCTCGGCAGCGGCGAGCCAAAGATGCGCTTCTATCCGTAATGACAGCGCGCCTCGCTGCCTCTAGAGGCCTCCTATCAGCAAGACCGCCTGCCCGGTCAGCACGACGGGGCTGCCACCGCTGGAACTCGCGTTATAAGTCGGCGACGCGATCCCCTGCAAGGGCGCGATACGATCGCCGAACGCGAGGGCGAAGCCTTCCTTTAGCGATCGATCATTGGTGCGTTGATTGATTGCGCCCGGCTCGATTATGGTGGGGGCGCTGACATTCTGTGAGCCATAGAAGTAGACCTGCAACTCCCCGTTGTGTATGGGGGTCAACGAGGGCGCGGCGTCGACGGCCGGATTTCCTCCTGCGGTTGACCCGGAAGATTGATCAATCGGCGAAGCTGAGCCTCCCCGCCAATCGCCCATCAGACCTGCCGCATATTGCTTCGCGATGGTCCAACTGTAGGATGGCGGTTCGTTCGCTCCAGCGATCCTGAAATAGAGCCAGGACGTAATCTGGTTACCGCTGCTTATCGTGTCATGCCGGATGGCGTTCCAGCCTGATGGTGGCGAGGGCACATTGCTGCCGGTCCCATCGTAGATGACGATCTGGGTGAGAAGTACGTCTCCCGACTTAACTCCGGACGGTACACCTACGGTGACCGCCGCTACCGCGTTGCTGGAATCAAACAACGGCCCCGCATTCACGAAGGAGATCGTCGACGCTGGGGTGCCGATCGCGGTCGGGGTCGGCAGTATTGGTGTCGGCGTCGGGGTTGGGATAACCATCACCGGCGTCGCGGTCGGCGTCGGGACGGTGGTAATGGTGGGAGCAGGCAAGGTATTCGCCGGTATGAGCAAGACGGCCTGCGCTGTCATCACAGAGTTGCTACTTGAGCTTGAAGATGCTGTGTAGGTGGGCGACGCTGTTCCGCCACTGGGAGTCGTAAGGTCACCAAACGCAAGCGTGAAACCTTCCTTTGAGGATCGGTCATTCGTGCGCGACGTTATCGCGCCTGGCTCAGTGATAGTCGGCGCAACGGAATTTTGCGACCCGTAGAAGTAAACCTGCAGTTCGCGATTGGTGAAGGGAGTTAATGAGGGCGCGGCAAGAGTGACCGGGTTGGTGGTCCCTGCAGTTGCTCCGGAAGACTGATCGATCGGCGATGCCGAGACGCCGCGCCACGCGCCCATCACCCCCGCTGTATACTGCGACGCCAGGGTCCAACTATAAGACGCAGGTTCGCTGCCTCCCGCGACTTTATAGTAGAGCCACGAAGTCATTTTGTTGCCGAAGCTCACCGCGTCCTGCCGGATGACCTTCCAGCCGGCGGCGGCTGGTGCGTTGGTACCCGTCCCATCGTAGACGACGATTTGTGCCAGTAGGATGTCGCCTGACCGGACTCCGGACGGCAGGCTCACTATTAGGCTCGTAAGCGGCGAGCCCGAGTCGGCCAGGGGACCCTGGGCTACGAAGGTGATTCCTGTCGGTGTAGCCGTGGCGGTGGGCGTAGTGATGGAGGTCCACGTGGTGATCGGTGTCGCGGTGACGGTGAAGGTCGCACTGGCAGTGGCTATAGCCGTCGCAGACAAGGTTGCGGTGGTGGTTGCAGTTGCAGTCGGCGTCGAGGTCAAGGTTGCAGTAGCTGTAGACGTTGTGGTTGCCTTAGCTGTAGCTGTCGGCGTCAAGGTGGCCGTCGGGCTCGCCGTGGGCGTTGGCGAGGGTGCTCCGCTGGCGCTAAAAGCAATAACGTTGGCCGAGTACGCTGGAAAGTTGAACGAGAAGTTTGTCGAGAGTCCGGTCACGGGATTGGTTGCGATGTCGGCTGAACCGATGCCGGTTTGCGCCGCATTGTCTTGCGGAATGCCGTAGGAATATATGGTGCCACCGCTTGCCGGCGTTACGCCACTGACAGTGATGTTCGCATTGAGTGCATCGCTCGCGCTCTTATTCACGACCAGGAGTGTTAACCCTCCATTGGTCCGTTTGGCCGCGCATACGCTCAGGTACGGATAATCGCTGGCAGAGCTGACCAGTTGGTCGCCGCCACGGGCGAAGTGTTGCAGCAGCTTATCGACGTAAAATGTTGGATAGGTGTCCGCCGGGCCGGCGGGGTCGGCGCTGTCCACCACACCGTAGTCACCGTATAAACGCCAGCCGTAGAGAGTTGGGGAATTGTTGTTGGTGTTTTCCTGATCGTTACGCAGGTCCCACCATATAACTGAGTTGAACTCAGTGCTCATCGCGGCGCATAGGCTGTCGGCCAGGAAGAGCCCATTGACCAAGCTCGTGGTCTGCTTGCCAGGGTTGGAATAGACGGAGTTGTTTTCGGTGCAGTCCAGTTCGACGCCAGGGGCCGCGCCGCCAAGATAATCATTCAACTGTTGGCGAAGATCTGCGGCGTCGGTGCTCCACGTGCCGGAGGAAAGCAGCAGCCCCTGATCGCTCTCCGCGCCCGGTGTCTGCACATAGCGATGATAGATCAGGAAATCAGGGGTCACTCCCAGGCTACGCATCGTGGCGAGCATCACCGGCGTCCAACCATTGTGCGATTGTCCCGTGCGCGTATTCAACGCGGGGTGATCAGTGTAGTTCGCGTAACTGTCCTCGCCAGTGATCGCGACGGCGCCAATTTTGATAGTCGGGTCGACCGCCTTCATCTGGGTGTAATAGTCCTTGAAGTGCTGTGCGTAGGTGTAAGGATCGTGAGGACGAGTGTTACTGTCAGTCTCCCAGGAGCCGTAGTTCTCGTTACCGATTTCCCAATACTTAAATCCGTAGTGCTGAGTGAGATTAGATTCCTGGACCCACGCGGCGGCCTCCGCGGGCGTACCCGATCCGTAGTTGACAGTGACAAAGACCTGCGCTCCGATCGTGGTGGCAACCTGAGCAAAGTTGTCGAAGGACGTAGGCCATTGCCACGTGTTGCTGTCGGTCGTGTTGGTGGCCCAATGGTAGTCATCGGAAAGCGAACCGCCGGGGAAGCGCAGCGCCTGGGCGCCCATCTCGGTCAGCAAATTGATCGTGGTATTCGAATCGAAGACCGCGTCCCAGACCGCGGCGTTGATTCCGAAATGTCGCGCATCGACGACCCGGAGCGCCTGAGTCGCGTTTACCGTGACGTTCACGACGCTCGGCACTGGCTGCGCCTTGAGTGAGATGCTGTCCACGAAAAACGCCGGTTGCGTCGTACCGCTGCGGTCCTGGATCCAAAATCCATCCAGGTTGGGTTGGTTCTGCACACCTAACGACGATAGCGGGATGCTGAATTGCTGCCAGGTGTTCGCCGCAAGCGCGGGCAGTGTCAGCACGGTTTGCGGCGCGCCGTTGAGCTCCGCCTGGACTTGCAACAACTGGCCGCCGGTTGAACCGCCATCGATCCAGAAAACCAAATCCGCATATGGGCTCGAATCGAACGCGTCGTGATGCAGGTAAAGCGCTTGATAGGGTCCCGCGCTGACACTGATCGAGGCCGTGCCGGATTGGACCGGCTGGCTATTGCTAAAGTTGATGGTAGCCCAACTCCAGTCCTGCCAACCGTTGGAGAGGGAATCGGTGTATACGGCCTGGTCGGGTTGCGCCCGCGTAACACCGAGTAGCGCGAAGCACCAAACCAACGTCAACAGAGTCGTCGGCAGCGCTCGGCCCAGGCGCAATGTCACAGTGAGAAGCATTTTGCTACAAAATGACATAGTTCTGAGATCGTGGCGAGGAAAGGATTTCCCAGCGGCCAGGAACACTCATGCAGGCAGTGGACGTCCGCGACTCGGAATTCACCGCCATGAGATCGCCGGCGTCGTCGCACTCGCGAACTCGATCGGTTCGCCGCTGTCCCACTGATTCGTTTGTCCGGGCGCTCCTTTTGGAAGGCAGTTGGGCCCGACGAACCATACCGTCAGGCGTGGGATGCATTCTCAGGGCGGACGGCGCGGAGTCCCATCGGAGCCCTACTACCTCGGCCAGCTGCGAGAGGTCCGGCGCATTTCAGAGGCGGGCGACAGAGGCGCGGCGGGACAAACAACGGGTAGGGGTCGAGTACCTGACGATTGGCGAGGGGGTCGAACGGGCGAGACGCGATGACTCCTCTGCTCATGAGTTCTCTTAAGTATCTCTTTCGCTCGTGAGGTTTTTGACTTCTTCTCGAAAACGAGCACCGTCCTATACACCGCAGAAGGTTGGTCGGGCCAAATTCCGCCATCAGAGAAGGCTGGAGGCTTACCAGCTCAACGGCTACGTCATTTTTTCTATTTAGAAGAAGATAAAGGCTCGGACCACGACGTTCTTGCGGCAGGGAGCGTCGGCCGGCGCGGTTGGGTCAACGCACGCTGCGTGGAAAGACCATCGCGAAACCGAACCGTCGGTGACCGAATCGTAGCACTTCAGCATCGAGACCTCGGTCGGCTTCTGCTGAGGAAACCAATACCACTCGTGGTTGGGGCGGTAAGTGAAGCGGGTGGTCTCACCGACGCGGTCGTCATAGACACGGTAATTAGTGATGTACGGTTGGTCGGCGAAGGATGGCCAGGCGCAGAGCACAAAGGGGTTCTGGCGCACAGTCTCCATCGGCTTGGCGAGGTTGATCGACATAAACCGTCGCGACATCTTCGCGTCGGCCTGCTCCTCAGTATAGTTCTGCTCGCGTCCAAAGTTTCGCAGGTTCCTGGTGAGCAGTTCGCGGCAGCGCACGCGCCCGCTGTTGTCGTTCAAATCGTTGTGCACGAGGTAGGCGTAGTTGGCGTTCACGCCCGGGTTCTTGTTGGCCTGGTCCTCGGTGCGGTCGCCCTTGTAGTCCTTGTCAAACACATCGTGGTTATACACGAGGGCATCGGTCGCGGTAGGGAAAAACTCGAGGAGGAGCTTCTCCATCTCCGGGTAGAATACCCGCTCCACCTCCGCCGCATCGTAAAAGTTCTTGCACCTCGATTCGCAGTGTCCCAGCGCAACGCCGAGCTTGTCCATGCACTCGGCGCTGCTCGGCGAAAGCCCCGGGTAGTACTCCCCGATTCGTCGCGCATCGCGCAACACCTGGGGGAAATAAAGACAACGTCGCCCGATGTCCTGCTCCTCCTTGCGCAGCGCTCTGGCCTCGGCCGCGTGCGCGGGATCCCTCCAGAGCGCATTGGACGAGACGATGGAGTAGGAAGGTTGCTCGTGGACGGTGTAGCGCATCGGAAGCGCCACGCCGCCTTGCGGGGCCTCGATGTGATTCGCCCGAATATATTCAAGGCACTCTTGGTAGCTACGGAACCCGACCCCCCACCTGGTCTTGATTGGACCGGGAGGAGCGTTCTCGAGCATCTCGATGACCGCCTGCCCTTCCCCCCTCGCAATCATCTCGAGCGCCGCCTTTGTTGCCGCGGCAGTTCCCGCATCACCATCCCGATCGAACGACATGTAAGATAAACCGCCGTTCGCCGCGATCGGCACCGGCTGTCCCTTCGTCAGTTGGAGGGGAGGCACATAGACTGACGAAAGTTTCTTCGTAACCTCCGCGAGGTTCTCAGCGTCACTGAGCTGGCTCATGGCGTGCCTCCTGGTTTAGATATCCAAACGTGCGAAAGCGGACTACGAGTTGGTTCCTAGTCCCGTCTTACCTCACGAACTTACGCCCCGCCCTGACGCGCGATCAAGTGTCGGGCAGATACCTCGGCTCTGGCCTATTCGCGCGGCGGGCTTTTACTGTCCTCAGCTGAAGGAAGTGTGCCCTCCGTAATGCCGACACCGCGATAATGGTCCAGATCCAAACGGTTCCGGTGAGAACCAATAAAACCAGAAATCCCTGTGAGTAATATCTGGATCGATTGGAGGCCTTCCCGGACCGCTCGGGATCGACTGATCAATGACTAATCGGCAAAATTTAGCGACTACTTTGTCGCAGCGAAGCGCGCTAGCAGGTACGCTGGACTCAGGAGAATCGGCGAGCAATCGTGGTGCCCTACCGAAATTGAAACAGGAGATGGCTATGAATGTTATCGAAGCGATGGAAACCTGTAGTGCGGCACGCTACCTAAAACCCGATCCGGTGCCGCAAGAGTTACTCGAGCGCGTGATCTACGCGGCTACTCGCGCCTCGAGTCCGGGCAACAGCCAGGCATGGGACTTCATCGTGGTTCGCGATCCTGAAGCCAAGCAGAAAATCCGGGATCTACTCGTGCCGCGATTCAAGGCGATGGGCGTCGGCGTGCCGAGCACCGGCCGGGTCGGTAGTGGAATGATAGCGGGCGCTATGCATCTGACAGAGACGCTGGATGAGGTGCCGGCCATCATCTTCGTCTGTGGTCCGGTAGCTTATCCGCCCAACGCGCCGATGGAGCAGTTTGTGTGGTCGGCGCTCTACCCAGCGGCACAGAACCTGATCGTGGCGGCGCGCTCGCTCGGTTTGGGTACGACGTTCACGACCTTCCACATGTTTATGGAAAGCGAGCTACGCGAGCTGCTGGGAATTCCCAAGGATATAAAATTCGGTGTTATGATCCCTATCGGCTGGCCGCAGAACGATTTCGTCAAGGTCAAGCGTAAACCGATCTCCAAGGTAATTCATTGGGATAAGTGGAGCGATTGAGCCAGCATCAGCATAGCACCCTTCACGACCGTGCGTTCTGAAATCGAAATGCATTCGATTTGCTGGAGGCCAATTCCCACAGACTTGGTTTTGGCGTGAGTGGACCCCCCGAAGCCGCGCCGGATATAAATTTTTGGAATCGGAGAGCGTGCATATCCTTAAATTTGATGCTTGGACGTCAGCTTGATGGTAAAGCCGCGGAGCCGCCGATCAGGTCAAGAATTTCGGTAGTTACTGATTCCTGGCGCAAGCGCTGCATCATTTTGGTGAGCTCCCCGGATTTGTTCTGGATATTTTGATGCGCCGCCTCCATCGTACGGAAGCGGGTAGAGTTCTCGCTAAAGAATGATTGCATCGCGGCGTTTTCCAAGGTTGCAAAAAAATACTCGCCCACAATGTCGTCGAAAAGGCGTTGCGGCTGAAGATTGATAATCGGTGGCAGCCGGCTGGAAGTCTTCTGTACCATCGGCAGATCGAGTGGCAGCAACCGCTGTCGCTCGATCCTCGGGTGCTGCGCCTCCGCGTGTTGCGCGAACACGACCTCGACGCCCGCGATGCGGCGCTCGCTGAACATCCGATACAGTTCCGCCGCGACGCGACGCGCAGCCCCGGTGACACCCGCGCAATGAGTAGCCATCGGCAGGATCAGGTCGGGGCTGAGTCCGCGTTCCCGGCAGATCTGAGCCCCCCGGGTTCCAACTACGATCAACTTGAAACCCCCGTCGCTCGCCGCCATCGCAGCCTCCGCCGCGCGCAGCGGATGCTCATTGAAGCCGCCGCACAGGCCGTGCTCTGCACAGAACAAAACGAGTCCGGATTGGTTTGGTCGCGCTCCGACATCGGTCGTGCTCACTGAGGGCAGTAGAGTCGTGGCATCGGACAACGCGCCGCGAATCTGCTCGGAGTAGCTCCGGATCGCTTGCAGCGATCTTAGCGCCTGCTGCATCTGCGATGCCGCCATCGCCCGAATCGCCGCGACAATCTCCCGCAGCTCTTTAAGAGATGCGATTCGGGTGGCGATTTCGCGTTCTTGCGCCATCGAGTTATGCCTTTGCGGGCGCGGCGGCCGAGGGGGTCAAGTGCTGTACCAGTTCCCGGATCGCGGTCACCAATGCGCCGCGCGTCCCCGCTTCTAATTCTCCGGAGGTGTTGATCTGCCGCATCGGCTCAGGCGCATGCTCGTTCAGCCATGCACCAATTTGCGCCTGCAGCTCGCGCACTTTGTCGAGCGGCAAGTGATCCAGCAGCCGGTCATCGATTGCCACCAGCAACGCCACCTGATGCGCGACTGAGAGCGGCGCGAATTGCGGCTGGGTGAGCACTGCCCGAATGCGCCGCCCATGTTCGATGATCGCCTGCGTGCGTTCGTCCACCATCCCACCGAAGCGGGTGAAGATTTCCAGCTCCAGGAATTGGGCGTATTCGAGACGCAGATTGTCGGCCAGCGTGCGCATCGCATGCGAGCGGGTCTTGCCTCCGACCCGTGACACGCTCTTGCCGACATTGACGGCGGGCTTTTGACCTTCGTGAAACAGGCGCGGCTCCAGCACGATCTGACCGTCGGTTATCGAGATCAGATTGGTCGGGATGTACGCGGACAGATTGCCTTCCTCCGTTGCGGCGATGGGCAGCGCCGTCAGCGAGCCGCCGCCGCGTTCGTGGTTGAGCTTGGCGGCGCGTTCGAGGAGCCGCGAATGGATATAGAAAATGTCTCCTGGATAGGCCTCGCGTCCGGGCGGATTGCGCAATAGCAGCGAGAGTTGCCGATAGATTATGGCGTGCTTGCTCAGATCATCGATGACCAAAAGCACATCGCCGCCGCGCTCGGAGAAATATTCGGCCATCGTGCAGGCCGCATAGGGCGCCAGCCATTGGATTCCCGGCGGATCGTCGGCGGGTGCGAATACGAAAATGCAGCGCTCGGGCGCGCCATAAAGCTTAACCGCATCGACCACCTGGCTCACCGAGGAGGTCTTCTGCCCCACCGCGCAATAGACGCATACCACGTCGGTTTCGCGTTGATTGATGATGGTGTCAACTGCAATCGCAGTTTTTCCGGTTTCGCGATCGCCGATTATCAGTTCGCGCTGGCCGCGGCCCAGCGGAAGCATCGCGTCGATAACGAGAAGTCCGGTATTGAGCGGGGTGTTCACGAAATCGCGGTCAACGATCGCCGGCGCCGGACGCTCGACCGGCTCGACCCCCGCGGCTTCGATCGCCGGACCTCCGTCCATCGGAACCCCGAGTGCGTTCACAATGCGGCCCAGCAGCTTCTCACCCACCGGCACGCTGGCGACGGAACCGGTGGCGCGCACCAGGTTGCCCGCGCCGATGGTGCTGTCATCGCCCAGCATCGCACATCCGATGAGATCGGGGTCCAGACTCAGAACGATTCCGACGACCGGTTCGCCTCCGTCCGAGCGTTCGAAGAGCAACAGTTCACCAAGCCTCGTATCCGGCAGCCCGCGCACGCTGGCCACATTGTCGCCCACTCGGTCGACGCGGCCGATCATATCGAGCCGCGGCTCGGTCTGGAGCTGCCCCAGAAGCCGGCCCGCGTCGCTCAGGCGACCCTTGACGGAGTCAGCCAGCGTGCTCACTGCGGGTGCTCATTGCGCAGGTTGTTACGGTTGATGTCTCGGGCAGCGCTGGTGAGCGCGTCACGCCAGTTAAAGCGGAGAATAGCGCTCGGGAATTTGATTTCGGCGCCGGCGATAAGCGCCGGATCGCTCTTGAACTCGATGCTCGCCACGACGCCGATGCGTTGTCCGAGTTGCTCGCGCCATGCAGCCTCTTCGGGCGCGCCGAGCGGATGAGCGGTGGTCACGACGACCGGATTGGGGCCCAGCTGCGAAACCAGCGCCGCCCGCTCCGGCGCCGACAGATGATCCCAATAGTCGAGAACCCGGGTCATAAACGCTTGGTCGATCGAAGGAAAAGCCACCTCGCGAACCAGCTTCTCTGCCAGGTTCATCGCGAGCTCGACGGTCTGCGAAAACAACTCCTCCGAGGCCGCAGCCCGCTCCGCGTCGATCTGGGTAGCCGCCTGCTCGCGGATTTTCTGGGCTTCCGCGCGAGCTTCTTCGATCATCTTCTTACTTTCGGCGGCTAGTTGGGTGCGCTGCTGGTCGATCGCCTTTTGGCGCTCGGCTTCGATTCCTGCGCGCTGTGCCTGAAGGTCCTGCTGGAGCTTCAGTGCAGTCTGCTTTTCCGCCGCGACCTCCGCCATTCCGTGCGCAAGTTGCTCTTTGCGTCGCGCGACCATCGCAGTGACCGGTTTGAACAGAAAGCGTCTGAGCAGCCAGACCAGGACGAGAAAGTTGACCGCTTGCAGAGCGAATGTCCACCAACTGAAACTCATCGCGCGAAGGGATTGGCGAAGAGCAGCAGCAAGGCGACTACGAGGCAGTAGATCGCCATCGTCTCGATCATCGCGAGGCCCACGAACAGGGTGCGCGATAGCGAGCCCGCAGCCTCGGGCTGGCGTGCGATGCCTTCCATCGCCGCCGTGATCGCGCGGCCTTCCGCGAGCGCCGGCGAGATCGAGCCGACCGCAACCGCGACCACCGCGCCAATTATGCTCAGCATCTGGATCGTCATCTTTTCTTCCGACCTCCTCATTTCTCGAGCGTGCCGATGCCGCCGCCGATATAGACCGCGGCCAGCACGCTGAATATGTAGGCCTGCACCAGGCCAACCAGAATTCCGAATGCCATGAACGGAATCGGCACCAGCAAACCTGCCAACGCCAGCACGATCGCAACCACCAGCTCTTCGCTCATGATATTGCCGAACAAGCGCATCGCCAGTGAGAACGATCGAGTAAGTTCGGACAGAACGTTGAACGGCAGCATGACAGGATTAGGTTTGAGATACCCGCTCAAGTACGCGCCGAGACCTCGAATCCGTACGCCGTAGAAATGCACCGATAGAAAAACTATCGCGGCGAGCGCCGCAGGTGTCTCGATCGATGCGGTGGGCGCCGCAAGTCCGGGAACGAGCCCGCAAAGATTGGCGACGACCAGAAAGATGAACAGCGTTCCGAGCAGCGGCAGGAACGGAGCGCCATCGCGGTTCAGCAGCGCGGCAATCTGCTCCTCGATCCCTACCACCACGGTTTCGATCATCGCCTGACATCCGCCGGGCACGACCCGAAAACTGCGGGTCGCGATCCAGCAGGCGACGGTTAACGACGTCATCAACCCCCACGTCGTTACAACCGTGCGGCTGATCGGAATGATGCCAAGGTGGAAGGCGGTTGCGGTCTCCAGCGGTGAATTGATCACGGAATTCTCTCCGCTGCGAGCCCATTGCGCCCATAACGATTGATAGAGATCGTTCGGATCGCCAGGAATCCCAGGAGGCTTGCGATCATTGGTGCGGCTCCCTGCCTGGCACAGAGGGTGAACGCCGCGATTGCGGCCGCGAGACGCAAAAGATGGATTAGCACAGCCTGCACGCCATCCGCGCCGCCTACATAAAGCCGGACGTTCCATGCCAGCGCCGCGAAATACCCGGCGCCGATTAAGGAGCCGAGTGCCGCATAGGGTACGATTCGCAAACCGAGTGCTCCGGTCATTCGCTGTTCATCCTCTGCCAGACTGCCCAAAAGCCCAAAGCGGCGCCGAGAAAGACCAGTGCCGCGCTCCAGAACACACCGCTATGGAAGGTGCGGTCGAGCCATCGCCCGACGAACGCCCCGATAAGAATTGGAGCGACGATGGTCCATCCGAACCGCCCCATCATGGCAAGCGCGCGCCCCATCGGCCATTCCCCGGTCCGCAGCCAGTGCTCGCGCCGGCCGCGGGCGCGCTCGACGGCTTCTTCCAGTTCGCGCTCTTCTCGCATCGGCGCGGGGGCCTTTGACTTGTGATTGCGATGCTCTGGATCGGTAGCCACGATTTGCGCCTGCGACTATTCCGGCAACTTGGTTTTGAGCGGCGAATCCGTGGGCCGAAGGTAACGATAGATTTGCCGAATCGCGGCGTGTTCCAGACTAAGCGCACCGGCGCGGGCGGAGCGTTCGGTCTCGAGGTTCTGCGCCATTCGAGTGAGAACTTCGCTACGCAGATGTCCCAGGTCGTCATTGACGACTGCCTCGCGGGTTGCCACCTCGACGATCTCGCCCTCGCGGACACGCAGCACGCCACTACGCACGGCCATATAATGCTCGCCGCCGCCATTGCGCCATCTAATGACGCAAATCGAGAGGGTGGTGAGAAAGTCCGCATGGCCGGCTTCGATACCGAAAGCGCCGCTGGAATCTTCGGCGCGGACGTGCACTACGGAGCTTTCATCGAGGGCGATCGCGGTAGGCGTGATGACGGTCAGCTTCATCGCGATCCGCTCATGAGGTCCCTTTGCGCGCCGCGGTTTCCTTTGCGCGAGCGTCCTCGAAGGTTCCCACCATGTAAAACGAAGCTTCGGCCCATCCGTCCCCGTCGCCCGCAAGAATCGCGCGGCAACCTTTAATGGTTTCCTCGATAGGGACGGATTTCCCTGCGATGCCGGTGAATTGCTCGGTCACGAGAAACGGCTGCGTGAGAAAACGCTCCAGGCGGCGGGCGCGTGCCACAATGCGTCGGTCGTCGGCGCTTAGTTCCTCTGCGCCGAGCAAAGAGATGATTTCCTGGAGCTCCTTGTAGCGCGCGATGGTCCGGCGCACTTCCTCGGCGACCCGATAGTGGTCTTCACCGACCACCCGCGGATCGAGCAAGACCGAGGTCGAGGTCAATGGATCGATCGCGGGATAGAGGCCCTCCGCCGCCATGTCACGCGACAGCACGATCGAGGAGTCCAGATGGCGAAACGTTTCGACCACCGCGGGGTCGGTAAAATCGTCGGCCGGCACGTACACCGCCTGGATCGCGGTGACCGACGCGCCAGCCACCGACGCGATTCGCTCTTCGAGCTCGGCAATCTCGGTAGCGAGCGTAGGCTGATAGCCCACCCGCGAAGGCAACCGCCCGAGCATCCCCGATACCTCGGAGCCTGCCTGCACGAATCTGTACACATTGTCCATCAGCAACAGGACGTCGCGTCCCATCACGTCGCGAAAATACTCCGCGACAGTCAGCGCGCTCATGGCCACCCGCCAGCGCGCGCCGGGCGGCTCGTTCATCTGCCCGAACACCAGCGCGGTGCGACTCAGCACGCCCGACCCGCGAAGCTCGGCCAACAGCTCGTGGCCTTCGCGCGAACGCTCGCCGATGCCTGCGAACACGGAGATGCCCGAGTAATTCTGCACCGTGCTCCGAATCAGCTCCATGATCAGAACCGTCTTACCAACGCCAGCGCCGCCGAACATCCCCGCCTTACCCCCGCGCGCGAGCGGCGCGAGAAGATCGGCTACCTTGATCCCGGAGCGGAAGACCTCGCGCTTGTGATCCTGATGATTGATGGTCGGCGCGCTACGATGAATCGCCCACCGGCTCGCCGACTCGATTGGCCCGAGACGATCCAGCGGATCGCCGATCGCATTGATAAGTCGGCCCAGCACCTTCTCGCCCACCGGCACGCTGATGGGGCCGCCGCTGCGTCGCGCGATTGCACCACGGCACAGACCGGAGGTGTTCTCCATCGCGACGGCGCGTACAGTATGGAGATCCAAATGCTCCTGGGTTTCCGCGATCAGCTGGGCTTTGCCGTCCAGCTCGATCACCATCGCATCATTGATTGCCGGCAGGCGCCCGAACGCAAACTCGACGTCAACCACCGATCCGCGAACGCGGGTGACTACTCCCAATTCGTTCTCCGGCCCGGCTTTCGAATTGTGGGAAGATTGATCCATGACGCGAATCTCAACCATATCCGCGAAGGCCGATGTGGCGCGAGGGCGCGAATTGAAGAACCGGTGGACGAAATCTCTGCGCTGCGGGAGCGACGCGCACACCCGCCGCTGCTCGTTTTGGCCTTCGATTCCATTCGCAAAACTTTGTGCGCTTTTGACAAATCGCCACTTTTGCACCCACATCCGCTAGTTCAGTTCTGGCTCCTGCTACCGCAGGGAGGTAGCCCAGAGCCGCGCAACGCTTGACGATTGAACTGATCGGACCGAGAATCCGATGCGAAAAGGTGGCACGGAAATTTTTGCTAGCGCGGCCTCGTGTCGAGACCGCCGAGGGAGCGCGCGATGCTTTCTCCATACAAGGTTCTCGACCTCAGCGATGAACGCGGACAGTTGTGCGGACAGATACTCGGCGACTTGGGCGCCGACGTAGTTCTGGTCGAGCCACCCGAGGGCTCGCGCTCGCGCCATACCGAACCTTTCTATCGCGATCAGCCAAATCGCAGATCGCTCGCTCGGATTTTGGGCGCTTAATCGCAACAAACGCGGCATCACGCTCGATCTCGATCGCGATACCGATCGCGACACGTTGCGTAAGCTCGCCGCCGGCGCGGATTTCCTGATCGAATCCGGCGCACCCGGCGAACTCGCGAGACGAGGCCTCGGCTATGCGAATCTCTCCGCGCTCAATCCGCGCCTCATCTATATTTCGATTTCCGCATTCGGCCAGGATGGTCCCAAGGCTGATTTCGCCGCGACCGATCTAACCGTGGTTGCCGCGGGCGGAACGCTACTTCTCCAAGGCGACGCCGATCGCTCACCGCTTCGCATCACCGTGCCGCAAGCTCTTCTTCATGCGAGCGCGGACGGCGCCGCCGCGGCTTTGATTGCGCATCATGAGCGATTGCGCTCCGGCCTCGGCCAGCACATCGACGTATCCGCGCAGGAGTCGATCTCGGTGGCTGCCTTCTCGCAGCCGCTGGTTCCGGCGCTCGGCACCACCGGCGTCAACCGCGAGTCAGGCGGCGTGCGCGCAGGCAAGTTCATCGCGCGCCAGGTATGGCCCGCGCGCGATGGTCATGTCGTCGCGGTTTTATGGTTCGGGCCCGCCATCGGCGGCGCGACCAGCCGTTTGATGCAATGCGCTTATGAGCGCGGCTTCTGCGACGAGGCCACCCGCGACACCGACTGGATGACGCTCGACGCAAAGTTGTTGTCCGGCGAAGTGCCGATGGACGAATTCGACCGGCTCAAAGGAATCGTCGAACGATTCACCCGCAGCTTGACCAAGGCGGAGTTGATGAACCTCGCGCTGGAGAAGTCGCTGCTGATGGCGCCTGTGGCGACCATCGAGGAGGTCGTCAACAGTCCGCATTTCAACGCGCGCGGTTATTGGACGCCGATCGCCCATCCGGAACTGGACGCGAACGTGCGATATCCGGGCGCCTTCGCAAAATTCAGCGAGAGTCCGATCTCCTATCGACGCCGGCCGCCATCGTTGGGCGAGCATAACGACGAGGTGATGCGCGAATGGTTGCCGCGTACGGTTGAAACGCGTCCCGCCCGCAGCACATCGCCTAGCCCATCAGTAGATGGCACGCTGCCGCTCGCAGGTTTGAAGGTCGTGGACTTGTTTTGGGCGATGGCTGGTCCCGCGACCACCCGGGTCCTCGCCGACTACGGCGCCACGGTGGTGAAGGTCGAGTCGAGCCGCCGTCCCGACACCTGCCGCACCATCGGTCCGTACCTGCAGGGCGAATTCGGCATCGAGACCTCCGGTCTGTTCATGAATCTTAACGCCGGCAAGCTGGGCGTGACACTTGACCTCGGCGACGAGCGCGGCCGGCAGATTTTCCGCGATCTCGTGCGATGGGCCGATGTGGTCACGGAATCGTTTTCACCCAAGGCGATGCGCGCGTGGGGGCTCGATTATCCCGCGCTGAAGCAGATCAAGCCCGACATCATCATGGTGAGCAGTTGCCTGATGGGGCAGACCGGTCCGTTTTCGAAATTCGCCGGCTACGGAAACCTCGCGGCCGCGATTTCGGGATTTGGAAATATGTGCGGATGGCCAGATCGTGCCCCCGCCGGACCCTATGGCTCTTATACCGATTGCGTCGCGCCGCGTTTCACTATCAGTGCGATTCTCGCCGCGCTCGAGTATCGACGCCGCACCGGCCGGGGACAATACATCGACATTTCGCAAGCGGAAGCCTCGATGACGTTTCTCGCGCCGGCGATTCTCGAATACACCGCGAATGGATTTGTACAGCGGCCGATTGCTGATCGCGATCGCCTGATGGCGCCGCATGGTGCGTACCCGTGCGCCGGCGACGATTCCTGGATCGCGATCGCATGCGGTTCCGACGCGCATTGGTCGGCATTGTGCGCGTTGATGGAGCGAGCAGACCTCACGCGCGATGCGCGATTTGCGACCGTCGAGGCGCGGCTCGCGAATCAGGACGACCTCGATGCGATCGTGAGCGCCTGGACGCGCAACCGCGATGGCTTCGAGCTTGAATCGCAACTGCAAGCGCAGAAAATTCCCGCGGCGAAGGTGGCAAGCAGCACCGACATGCTGATGGATCCGCAACTGGTTCACCGCGACCACATCGTGGAATTAGAGCACCCGAAGTTTGGCAAGGTGCCGATCGAGCGCTGGCCCTTCAAGTTTTCCCGCACGCCGGGCGGGCCGGCGCGAGTATCGCCAACGCTGGGCTGCGACAACGCATACGTGCTCGAGAATTTCCTCGGCTATAGCACAGATCGAGTTAGAGAACTGCTCGACAACGGCGTAATGCGTTGAGGCATTGATATGAATGCAGTTGCGCGACAGAGGTCAAAGTCGCCGTGGACCTGGTCAATGGATTGCTGGCGTTACGGGGCGGCGCTTTTTCACACGCCAAACAAAGGAAGGTTCATCCATGAGCGAGGATCGCAAGACAAACTCGAAGGGGAAGAAAGTTGCCGTCGTGGTCGGCGCCACTTCCAAGTGGCAATCTAATGGCCGTAACACCTTACTGGCTCACGGCCAAACGATAGACGACAGCAGCTTGCCGGTCGGCGCTCGCTGGGGCGTCGGGGGCGCCATCGCGCAGAAGTTCGCCCAGGAGGGCTTTTTCGTCGTACTGACCACCCGCAATGAGGCGAACGCGTCCACACTAGCCGACGCCATCCGGAAGCAGAACGGCGATTGCGTGATTGTCGAGCTCGATCTCGTCTCGCAGGATTCGATCTCTGCGGCATTCGCCACAATCCGCCGCGAAGCCGGCGATCCGGACGTTCTGATATACAACGCGGGTTACCTGGAAGGCCGTGACCTTCCTCCTGACAAGGAATTACTCGAATATATCCCAGTGGAGATGTTCGATACGGCGCAGCATATCTCTAGTCGCGGCCCGTTTCTCGTCGCCAAGGAAGTGCTCCCATCCATGCGGCAGAAAGGCCAAGGGTCGTTTCTCATCAGCAACAACTCCAGCTCGCTGCGCGGGCGCAAGCGAATGACCGGGCAGTCGCTTTACTATCCAAGAGTCATGATGCGCACGCTGGCTCAAGTACTCACCGAGGAGTACTCCGAGCACGGCGTGCACGTGGCCAACGTGATCATCGACGGTCTGATCGACTCACCCGGAACTCGGGCGCTGCCGATGGCTCAGAAGCGACCCGACATCGTAATGAATCCGGTGAAGATCGCCGAGGCGTTTTACTATCTGCACACCCAGGATCGGTCATGCTGGACCCACGAGCTTCAGCTCACCCCATTTCCGACCAAGCCGAGCTATTAGTCTGTGTCGCCTGTTCGCATGTATGGGTGCGGCGTTATTCGCTGGAAATCCGCGTCGGGAAAAGCTGCCTCCCAGACACTACCTTACCCAGGCGCTAACATTGCGCTTCCAGAGGCTTCCGCGCCATGTTGCGGTTGAGACTGCCGATCGCGCGCGACTGGTCCTCGCTTAGGTAAACTTGGGTCGTGAGCAACGAAGAAGCCACCAAGCTCCTATCGATAAATGGACGCGAGGTTCGAGTCTCGAATCCCGACAAGCCGTACTTCTCGAAACAGACCCAGATCTCGAAGCTGGACCTCGTTCGCTACTATCTCGCGATCGCACCCGGCGCGCTGGGCGGCATCCGCGATCGTCCGCTGGTGCTGAAGCGCTATGTCAACGGCGCCGAGGGCGAGGCGTTCTACCAGAAGCGCGCGCCCTCGCAGCGGCCCGCGTGGCTGCGCACCATCACGCTCGCATTTCCGTCGGGGCGCACCGCCGAGGAGATCGTCGTCGACGATGCGGCCGGACTCGCATGGATCGTCAACCTCGGATGCATCGAGCTCCATCCACATCCGGTGCGCGCGGGCGACCTCGATCATCCCGATGAGTTGCGCGTCGACCTCGATCCCGGCCCCGGCGTAGGCTGGACCGACGTGCGCGCCGTCGCGCTCGAGGTGAAGTCGGTCCTCGAAGAGATGGGCCTTCGCGGATGGCCCAAGACCAGCGGCTCCCGCGGGATGCATATAAATGTGCGGATTCATCCGCGCTGGACTTTCAGCGAAGTGCGCCGCGCGGCGCTGGCTCTCTCGCGTGAGGTGGAGCGTCGCGCACCCGCAATCGCTAGCTCCAAGTGGTGGAAGGAGGAACGTCACGGCGTGTTCCTCGATTACAACCAAAACGCGAAGGATCGCACTACGTGCTCGGCATATTCGGTGCGCCCGGTCCCCGATGCTCGCGTGTCGGCGCCGCTTCAGTGGCATGAGGTTCCCGATTGCGAACCGGCCGATTTCACCGTGCTGACGATGCCTAAGCGTTTCGGGGCGATTGGCGATCCGCATGCGGGCATCGATGGCGCGCCGGGGTCGCTGGAAAAATTGCTCGCCCTCGCCGCGAAGGACGAAGTGGCCGGCCTCGGTGACGCGCCCTGGCCTCCGCACTTTCGCAAGATGGAGGGCGAACCGAGCCGCGTCGCTCCCTCACGCTCGAAATCATCGGCCCAGCTCAAAACCAGGACGCCTCGCGCGAAGATGCCACTCATAGTGGTGGCTAACTCTCAAAATCGAGACGCCGCGCTCGCCGGCTTGGAAAGATGGAAGACCAAACATCCCGATGTGGCAGAGCTGCTCGCCGTCGATGACGTGCTGGTCGATTCGATGCGTGGCAGATCATCCACCTGGACGCGCATCCGGGTGAATCTGCGCCATGTGCCAGAAGAGCAACGGCCAGTGCAGGAGACCCCCGATCCTGATGATGATCCCACGCGTGAGTGGCGCACGACGCGCGCGAAGAAGGAACAAACCTGACCCGGAGTTAGCGACCTAGCGGCCAGTGGAAAAAATCGCCATCAGCTCCTGCGCCGGCACCACTTCCAGTTGCGCATAGGTGCAATCGCTCGGTTGCTTGTCGGTACGCCATCGGCGGAACTGTGCCAGGTGACGGAAACGGGAGCCCTGCATATGCTCGTAGGCGACCTCAACGACCAGCTCCGGCCGCAATGGCTCCCATGACAGGTCCTTGCCCTGGCTCCAGCGGCTCTGGCCCCCAGGCATGCGATGCCCGACTTCCGCGGCCGCATCGGCATGCTCAGCCCACTCCTTCCACGGATGATTGAGCAGCGCATCGCGGCGATACGGCGCCAGGAACTCGACCAGTTGTCGTCGCTTGTCCTGGGTGAAGCTCGCGCACACGCCGACGTGCTGCAGCGCTCCGGCGTCATCGAAGAGGCCGAGCAACAGCGAACCGATCGCGGTCTGCGCGGCGCCCTTATGCCATCGAAAACCGGCAACTACACAATCGCAGTCGCGCTCGTGCTTGACCTTGAACATGACGCGTTTATCGGGCTGGTAGGTGCCCGAAGTCGGCTTGGCCATCACGCCGTCGAGGCCCGCGCCTTCGAAGCGGCTGAAACCAGTCGGCGGCGACCTCTAAATCATTGGTTGCCGGCGTCAGATGAAGGGGTGGCTTGACCGTGGCCAGAAGCGATTCGAGCTTCTCGCGTCGGACTCTCGAATGGTTCGCTGCGCAGGTCCTGATCACCTTCGCAAAGCAGATCGAAGAAAACTATCGATGCGGGAATTTGCTGCGACAACAGCTTCACGCGCGAGGCCGCCGGATGAATGCGCAACTGCAGCGACTCGAAGTCGAGACCCGAAGCGTTGGCGATCACGATTTCGCCATCGAGGACGCATCGCGCCGGCAGTTGCGCCAGTATCGGTTCGAACAATTCGGGGAAGTAGCGGTTCAATGACTTTCCGTCGCGGCTCTGAATGAAAATTTCGGCGCCGTCGCGAAAGACCAGGGTGCGAAAACCATCCCACTTCGGTTCGAAGATCCAGGTTCGCCCCGCTGGAAGTTCGCCGATGCGCTTCGACAGCATCGGCATGACCGGCGGATTCACAACAAGCTGCACGCGACCATTCTACAACGCCGGCGCCGATCGCCAATCATTGCCAGGTTCGGCCCGTTCATGGCATTTACACATCATTCCCAGAGTTCGCGGCGGAGCACATTTCAAAAGCCATGAGCGCATCAAACCAAACGAGAGTAGAGCCCGCGCGCCGCATCCAGTTCGCATTCACCGATGAGCAGGAGCAGTTCCGCTCGGCGCTGCGGCGATTTTTGGCCGATAAGTCGCCCACCACCGAGGTTCGCCGCCTGATGGCCACCACTGAGGGTTACGATCCCGCAGTATGGCGCCAGCTGAGCGACGAACTCGCGCTGCCAGGCATCCAGATTCCCGAGCAATACGGCGGCGCCGGTTTCGGCATGGTCGAGCTATGCATCGTGACGGAGGAGCTGGGCCGCGCGCTTCTGTGCGCGCCATATTTTTCGACTACGGTGCTCGCCGCGAATGCGATCCTGAACGCGGCAACTGACGCGCAGAAATCGAGCTTGCTGCCGGATATCGCTAGCGGCGCGCGGCTGGCGACGCTGGCCATCACCGAGCCGAGCGGCAACTGGGATCCCGCGAGCATCGAGACGGTCGCGCGTTTCCGCATCGATGGAACCAAGAGCTACGTCGTCGATGGTCACATTGCTGATCTGCTGATTGTCGCTGCGCGGGTGCCCTCATCCAGCGGTCGCGACGGTTTGGGTTTGTTCGCGGTCGAAGCGAAAGATCCTGGCATCGAACGAAGCCCGCTCGCGTCGATGGATCCTACGCGCAAGCTCGCGCGCATCGAGTTTCGCGGCGCGCATTGCACCCTGCTCGGCGAATTGGATGATGGCGGGAAACGCATCCAACGCACGATGGATCAGGCCGCGATCGCGCTCGCTAATGAAATGGTCGGCGGTGCGCAGGCGCTGTTCGATTCGGCGGTGAGTTATTCAAAGCTGCGAGTCCAATTCGGGCGCACCATCGGATCGTTCCAGGCAATTAAGCATAAGCTCGCCGACATGCTGCTCGACCTGGAGTTGGCAAAGTCAGCGGCCTACTATGCTGCCCAGGCTGCGGCCATCGATGACCCGGAGTGGCCGGCGCTCGCCAGCCTCGCGAAGGCGTCGGCATCCGAGACCTACCTGCACACCGCGATCGAAACGATTCAGCTTCACGGCGGCATTGGATTCACCTGGGACAACGATACGCATCTGTGGTTCAAGCGCGCCAAGAGCTCCGAGGTTTTCCTCGGGCAGCCTAGCTATCATCGCGAGCTTTTGATGCAGCGATGGGGAGTTTGAGCGATGAGTAACATCAGCGAAGCCGAGGTTCGCGCGGAAGTCCGCGCATGGCTCAAAGACAACTGGGATCCCGACATGTCGCTGCTGGCGTGGCGCAGCAAGCTCGCCGACTCCGGATGGGGCGCACCGCAGTGGCCGAAGGAATGGTACGGGCGCGGACTGCCGGTAAGCCTCGCGCGCGTGGTCGAGGAGGAATTTGCCAACGTCGGCGCGGTGAGCGCAGCGAGATCGGGCGTGCGAATGCTTGCGGCGGCGACGCTGCTCGAACACGGATCGACGCGCAAAAGAAAAAATTCCTGCGCCGCATCCTGACCGGCGAGGATACCTGGTGCCAGTTCTTCAGCGAGCCGGGCAGCGGATCCGATCTCGCGGGCGCCACCACCCGCGCCGATTTGAACGGCGATTATTGGGTCGTCAACGGCCAGAAAGTATGGACCACGAGTGCGCATCATGCCGACCACGGCCTGTTGCTCGCGCGCACCGATTGGGATGCGCCGAAGCACGAAGGGATGTCCTACTTCGTCATCGACGTCAAACAACCGGGTGTGGATGTTCAGCCACTCCGGCAGATGAACGGTCACGCATCATTCAACCAGGTGTTCTTCACCGACGCGAAAGTGCCGCAGGAGAACCTGGTCGGGAAAGTTGGCGAGGGATGGAAGGTCGCGATGACGACGCTGGCGCACGAACGCCGCGGCGCCGACGGCCTCGCCACACCATCGAAGCGCGGGGTGCGCCAGGGGAAGATCCACGCTGAGGAGCGCGCCGAAAACGAGAAGGCGAATGAGCCGTACAAATGGTATCCGCAGCGGGCCGGTCGCGTGGACCTCATCCTCGAGCGCGCGAAGGAAACCGGCGCGAACAAGGATCCGCACATTCGGCAGGAAATCGCGAAGCTGATGATCATGGCGAAATCGGCGGAATGGACCGCGCGTCGCGCGCGCGCCGCCCAGCAGCAGGGCCGGCCGCAAGGTCCCGAAGGATCGCTCGGAAAGCTCGCGGCCAGTCACGTCGCGAGGGCCTGTGCCCGGGTGCATACGCTGATGACCGGCACCGAGGCAATGCTCACCGGGAGTGGCAGCCCGCGCGAGGGCATCATCGCGGAAATCCTCGTGTCGGTGCCCGCGGTATCCATCGCGGGTGGCACCGACGAGATTCAGCGCAACATCATCGCGGAGCGGGTGCTTGAACTGCCGAAGGAGCCGCGCTTCGATACCGGCCCGTTCCGCAACGTGCGAAGGAACTAGCTAGAGGTTCAGCGAATGCGACGGCGCCGAGATCCGATGACCTCGGCGCCGTTTTCATTGGATGAAGGATGACGCCCTAATCGCGGCAGGCACCCGCCAGGCTGCATACGGCGACGCTCCTGCGACCTTCGCGCAGATCATTGCGATCGAAGCCATTGGTTAGGTAGCCGAATGAAATCCCGGTCGCCGGATCGGCCCATCCGATTTGGCCGCCGAAGCCCGGATGCCCGAATGCCTCCGCCGAGTTGGTACGACCGAAGCCGCGCAGGTTTCCCTTCCCATCGCTTCCCGCGATAACGATTCCGAGCGCGCGATTGGCGGTGATGCCTCGCGCAGTATCGATGAGGTTGCCGCTGCGGATGCGGCGCGCCTCGCGCAACATATCGGACTGCCAGATGCGCGTGCCGTCCTGCGCCTTACCGTCGTTGAGAAGCGCCTGGTAAAACAGCGCGATGTCCCCGGCCGTGGTCATCAAACCTCCCGCGGGAAAATCCGTCTCGCGCATGGCGGGATCGTTCATTTCCAGCACCGCGTCCTCGGTGATCGAACCGAGATTGGCGCGTGGAGGTGTCACGCCGAGCTTCTTGTACTCCTCGTCCTTGGCGGCTTCACCGACCCATTTCACATCGGCCATGCGAGGCTGGATCGATCGCGGCAAACCAATGCGAAGATCGGGAAGACCCAGCGGCTCGGCGATGCGCTCGCGGACAAAATCGCCGAGACGTTTGCCGGTGATGCGCTCAATCGCCTCGGCAATCGGCCAGTAGTTCGCATGGATATGGTAGAAGAATTTTTCGCCGGGAGGATTCACCGGACGCCACTGCGCGAAGCGTTCCAGGCGCCGTTTATGATCGCCCCAATCCTTGAATGATCCCGGCGCGGTCGGAATTCCCGCGGTATGAATCAGTAGATGCTCGATGGTGGTCGGCTCTTTGCCGTTGGTCCCATACTCCGGAACGTATTTGACGATCTTGTCGTCGGTGCTGATTTTTCCTTCCTGGATGAGCAGCCACAGCGCCGATGAAGTAATCGCCTTGGTCGCCGACATCGCGACGAAGACGGTTTCATCGGTGGCGGCCTTCTCGACGCCGCCCTGCACCGCGCGGCCGAAGGTCTGCATCGCAGCGATTTTGCCATTGCGCGCGACCGCGACCTGGCACGCGGGCAGCACCCCTTCCTTGACGTCGCGCGCGGCGCGATCCATCAGGGCCTGCACCTTGTCGGGATTGAGACCTACCTCGGCGGGACTATCGGCATAAAATTTTTCGGCGGGCATGGGATGTCTCCTTCGCAACGATCCGGATCAATTTTCCGCGATAATCCGTCACTCGCCCTCGCTTGTGCAACCTCCCGCAAGGCAACATCTTTGGGGTTGAGGCTCATCGGTCCGAGGGAGTTCACAGGGTGAAATATCAGGCAATTCTGTACGAGAAACATGGCGCCGTTGCCAAGGTGATCACCAACCGCCCGCGCTACAAGAATGCGCAGTCGCGCCTCATGATCGAGGAAATGGATCATGCCTTCGCGGCCGCCAATGCGGACGACGAAGTGCGGGTTATTATCCTCGCGGCGGCGGGCGATACTTTCTCATCCGGCCACGACATCGGCACGCCGGAGGAAAGGGCCGACATGCGACGCCGTCCGTTTCCCAAAGGCGTGCGCGGCGAGTATGCGCTCTCGCGCCAGCTTTTCCTCGAGACCACGCTGCGTTGGCGCGACCTCGATAAACCCACCATCGCGCAGGTGCAAGGCATGTGCATTTTCGGGGGATGGATGTTCGCCGCCGCGATGGATCTCATCGTTGCGTCGGAGGACGCGAAGTTCCTCCCCGCGCTGATGCAATACTTCTCGATTCCATGGGACATCCCGATCCGCAAGGCCAAGGAGGCGATGTTTCGCAGCCGCTTCATCGGCGCCGCCGAGGCAGCCCAGCTCGGCTTCGTCAACCTGGTCGTCCAGCGTCATCGTCTGGAAGATGAAACGATGGCGCTGGCGAACGAGATTGCCGAAAACGATCCGTTCACGCTCCGGATGCTGAAGCGGGCCGTGAACTCCGCGCAGGACGCGATGGGCTTTTCTCATTCGATCCGCAACGCCCATTCTCACTATATGATCCAGGGCCTCGACAGTTTCGTGAAAGACAAGCTGGAGGGTAAGGGCTTCCCGAGGGTAATGCCCGGCGTGACCCGCGCGCTTAAGACACCATCGAAGTAACTGCTCGAGCGCTTCGGGTTCGATCAGGATGACACAAAACTACCCCCGCGCGCTGCCGCCTGCTCAGCCTTGCAAGTATGCGAGCGTCAAGGGTATTCGTCGATTGCACTACTGGCACGAGCCCGCAGCATTTGGAGAATTGACTTTTGTTCAAACGTGTATTGATTGCCAATCGAGGCGAAATCGCCATCCGGGTCGCGCGCGCCGCGGCGGCGCTCGGCGTGGAGTCTGTCGGCGTGTTTGCTCCGGCTGACGCGCTCTCGCTGCATACCCGCGTCACCACGCAGTCGCGCGTGCTCGGCCTCTCCGCGCTTCCATCGAGCGACCCGGTGCGCGCCTATCTCGATATCGACGGGCTGATCGAGGCTGCCAAGGCCACCCACTGCGATTGCGTGCATCCCGGCTACGGCTTTCTGTCGGAGAATGCCGGCTTCGCGAGCCGATGCCTTGCGGAGGGTCTGACCTTCATCGGGCCGCGGCCGGAAACTCTGGCGCTGTTCGGCGACAAGACCAAGGCGCGCGAATTGGCCCGCTCGCTCGGCGTTCCGATCATCCCGGGCAGTCCACATCCAGTGGCGCATGCCGAAGATGCGATCGGGATCGCGGAGAAGCTCGGCTACCCGGTCATGCTCAAAGCCGCGGCGGGAGGCGGCGGGCGCGGAATGCGCGTCGTCGCGGGCTCCGATGAGATGGCAGCGGCCTTCGCGCGATGCCAGAGCGAGGCGCTCGCGGCATTCGGCGACGGCTCGGTGTTTCTCGAGAAGCTGCTCGCGCGGCCTCGCCACATCGAGGTCCAGGTTCTCGCCGATACGCATGGCAACATCGTTCACCTTTATGAGCGCGACTGCTCGGTTCAGCTTCGCAACCAGAAGGTGGTCGAGATCGCGCCGGCGCCGAATCTCGATGCGAAGCTTCGGCGACTCATCCTCGAAGATGCGATCCGCCTCGCCCGCGCGGCGGGCTACGTGAATGCGGGCACGGTCGAGTTCCTCGTCAGCCCGGAACGCGGCGAGCATTTTTTCATCGAGTGCAATCCGCGCATCCAGGTCGAGCATACGGTTACCGAGCAGGTCACCGGCATCGACCTGGTCGAGGCGCAGTTCCGCATCGCCGCCGGCGAGCCGCTGGAGGCTCTCGGGCTCGGCGATCAAACTGCTATCGACGCTCCACGCGGCTATGCGGTTCAGGCGCGCATCGTAGCCGGGGGCGCCGGCACGTTGACCGCCTACAAGGAGCCGACGGGGCCCGGCGTGCGCGTCGATTCATGTGGCTATCTGGGCTATGCGCCGCCGCCGCAATTCGATCCGATGTTCGCCAAGCTCATCGGCGAGTCAAACTCGACCAATTCATTCGCGTCGGCCCTCGATCGTACTTTGCGCGCGCTCGACGAATTCCAGATCGGCGGCCTGCCGACCAACCTGAAGCAGCTGCGCGCGGTCCTCGCACATCCGGTGGTGCGCGCCGGCGACGCTCGCACGACGCTGTTCGCCGAGCACGCCGACCTCGCGACTCCCGTCGGCGCGCAGGCATCCGGCTCGGGCTCGCTGGCGCTCCTCGAACAGCAGGCGACGGCGCTGCGCGGGGGCAAATCCGCGATCGCCCTGTCCGGAGCGCAATCGGCATCGGCAGGGTTGACCGTGCCGAGCGGCGAGGAGGGCGTCGAGACGCCGATGGCCGGCGCGGTCGTCGAACTCCCGGTCGAAGCCGGCGCGACGGTCGAGGCAGGCGACACGCTGATGGTCATCAGCGCGATGAAGATGGAAACCGCCATCACCGCCCCATGCGCGGGCGTCGTGACTGATATCAGGCCCACCGAGATCGGCGCCAACGTCGGAGCAGGGCAGATCGTCGCCACCATCGCGCCCTCGAAGCGTGGCAGCGAAAAAGCCGCGCCGCGAAAATATGGCGACGACACCTGGGCGCCGCTGCTGGCCGATGTGCGGGCATTGCAGGAGATCGCGCATCGCCGCTTCGCGCCCGACTCGAAGGATCCCGGCGTCGTGCGCCAGCGCGCACGCGGCAAGCTGACCTGCCGCGAGCGCATCGACCTGCTGCTCGATGCCGGCAGCTTTCGCGAGGTCGGCAGCCTCGCGGGCTTCGCCGACTACGACGACGAGGGACGCGTTTCCGACTTCACGCCCGCCAACCACGTCGGCGGATGGGGCAAGATTCGCGGCCGCACGGTGGTGGTATGCGCCGACGACTTCACCTCGCGCGGCGGCCATGCCGACGGCGCCATCGGCGGGAAGAGCGCTCATCTTGACCGGCTGTCGATCGATCTTCAGTGCCCGTCGATTCGCCTGCTCGACGGCTCCTCCGGCGGCGGCAGCGTCGCCGCGATGGTGCCGAAGCAGCAGAAGGCCGGCGAGAGCACGGCGCAGGAAAGCTCCGGCGCCATCACCGCCGGACGGCCGCGCGTGTCCGGCGGCGGCGGCTCGTTCCTGCCCGGCCACCTCGGCAGCTCGATGTTCGCCGGCAGCTCGCCGAGGTGCCGGTGGTCAACGTGCTGCTCGGCAGCGTGGTCGGCATCGGCGCGGCCAAGGCGGTGCTCGGCCACTTCTCGGTCATGGTGCGCGACATCGCCCAGCTGTTCGTGGCCGGCCCGCCGGTGGTCAGCCACGCCATGGGCTACGACATCACCAAGGAGGACCTCGGCGACTGGCGCATCCATTGCCGCAACGGCTCGGTCGACAATCTCGCCGAGACCGAGGAAGAAGCGGCCGTGATGACCAAGCGCTTCCTCTCCTACCTCCCATCGAGCGTGTACGAAGCGCCGCCGGTGCTGCCACCCGAGTGAGCGATCCGATCGACCGCCGCGACGAGGAGCTGTTCACCATCATCCCGCGCAAGCGCACGACGACTTTCGACATGCGCCGCGCGATCCGCCTGATGGCCGACAAGGACTCGTTCTTCGAGATCGGGCCGCTATGGGGCACCGACCAGATCGTCGGGCTGCGTGCGCTTCAACGGCTATCCGATGGGGGTGCTCGCCTCTGACAGCCGGCACGTGAATGGCGGCGCGCTCACCGCCGACGGATGCGACAAGCTCAAGCGCCATCTCGACATGTGCGACCTGTTCCATCTGCCGATCCTGAACCTGATCGACAATCCGGGCTTCGCGGTGGGGCTGGAGCATGAGATCGCGGGCACCATCCGCAAGGGCGGCGAATGGATGATCGCCTTCGCGCAGGTCGCGGTGCCGATCTTCACCGTCATCATGCGCCGCAGCTTCGGCGTCGCCGGCAACAACTTCGCAACGCCGCGCAGCGGTGCGAGCGCGCGTGTGGTCTGGCCTGCGGCAGATGTCGGCGGCATCCCGCCCGAAGGCGGCATCGAGGCGGCCTACAAACGCCAGCTCGCCGAGGCCGCCGACCCTGCAGCGTTGCGCGCGGAGATCAACGCCCGCATCGAAAGCGCGCGCGGCCCCATCGGCCCGCTCAACAAATTCCAGATGGAGGAGATGATCGATCCTCGCGACACGCGGCGCTGGATCTGCGAATGGGTCGAGAACGCGTACCGCATCGTGTCGCAGCCCACGATGCTGGTTCCTCGCGCGCTGCAATTCCGTCCGTAGTTTTAGCAGATATTCTTATCGCGTTGGCTAAAACTGGTTGATGACGCTGATGCCGACGTTTTCGAATTTCGACATCTGCTCCAGAACCCCGAATGCCTTCTCAATCGGAATCGTCTCGGTGATGAGCTTTCGCGGCGCCAGTAGCCCGCGCTGAATCATGCTGAGCAGCGCCGGATATCTGAAGGATTGGATCGCCAGCGAGCCGACGAACTGGATCTCGCGGAACACGATCTGATCGATCGGCAGCGCGACTTCGCCTTTTTCTTTTTGCGTCGTTAGCCCGATCTGGATGTGACGTCCGCGCTTGCGCAGGCTGGCGACGGCGTTGCGGCAGGTCGCTTCGATGCCTAACGCATCGACGCTGACATCGGCGCCACCATTAGTCAGATCTCTTACCGCTTTCACCGGATCAGTCTTCTTGCCGTTGATGACGTCGTTGGCGCCGACCTGCTTCGCCAGTTCCAGTTTGCGATCATCCAAATCAACCGCGATCACGCGCGCACCCAGCGCCGCAGCAATCTGCACCGCCGAGAGACCTACACCACCGCATCCATAGATGACGACCGACTCGTCGGCCTTGACGTGCCCCTGGTCGAGGAGCCCGTGAAAAGCGGTCACGTAGCGGCATCCCATCGAGGACGCCTCGACGAAATCGATCTCCTCCGGCAGCGGCGCGTAGTTGAAATCGGCGTGGCTGAGCACCCCGTACTGGGCATAGCCGGTCATGCCGCCGCCGCGCATGCAATGATTGGAGAAGCCGGTGCGGCAGTCGTCGCATACGCCACATCCTTGCGCGAGCGGAACCACCACGCGCGCGCCCGGCTTGAGGTTCTTTACGTCCTTGCCGACCTCCTCGATGACGCCGGCGAATTCATGCCCAAGGATCGCCGGCAGCCGCGGCTTGAAGCCTATCCACCCCCAGTCGCCTTGCCATAAGTGCCAGTCCGACCGGCAGATGCCGCTACCCTCGACGCGCACAATCGCGCCGTCAGCCGGGCACTTGGGCTCCGGCCAATCGTTCTTGACCACCATCGGCTTGCCGATTTCTTCCAGGACCAATGCTTTCATCAGGGGGGACCTCAGTTGGCGTTGTGCCCCTTTCAATGGCCGCCATGCGTGCGTTTGTCAAGCATAGGTGTGGTGTGCGAATTTCGGTGCGAGGTCCTGCGATGGAAAAGATTGAATTTGGCGCGACGCTGCCTGCGGCCAAGGGAATTCCGGATTTCGCGCGCAAGGCGGAAAGCCTCGGCTACGATTACCTCGGCGCCGGCGAGCACATGATGTTTCATGGTCCCATCGCCAACTCGATCGTTAGTCTCTCAGTCGCCGCGGGCGCGACCACGAAGATCAAGCTGATGAGCACCATAGTGCTCTTACCGCTTTACCGGCCTACCGTGTTGGCGAAGCTGACCTCGGTGCTCGATGTGGCGTCGGGTGGCCGCTATCACATGGGCGTCGGCATCGGCGGCGAGTTTCCCAAAGAATTCGAGGCGTGCGGCGTGCCGGTAAATCAGCGCGGCTCGCGCTCGAATGAAGCGCTCGAAGTGATCACGAAGCTCTGGACCGAGCAGAATGTGACCTTCGAGGGGCGCTATACGAAATTCTCCGGCGTCACGCTCGCGCCACATCCGACGCAGAAGCCGCATCCTCCGATCTGGGTCGCGGGGCGTAAGGAGCCCGCCATGCGCCGCGCCGCTAAGTATGCGGACGGATGGCTACCCTACATGTACACGCCCGAGATGCTCGCCGAGAGCGTCGCCAAGATTAAGCAGTTCGGCACCGAGGCCGGACGCGACATGAGCGGCTTTCGGAACGGGCTGTTCATCTTCGCGTCGATCTATCCTGACCGCGAACAGGCGCGCGAACAGGCGGCGAAGGCGCTGGGGCGCAACTATGCGCAGGATTTTTCACAAATCGCGGGACGCTATGCGCTATGGGGCAATCCGGACGATTGCCGCAAGCGCTTGAAGGAATACGTCGATGCGGGCGCGCGTACGGTGATGATCAGCTGGGCCTGTCGTCATGAGGACATCGAGCAGAACCTCGAACTATTTGCCAAGGAAGTCGCACCGGCGTTCAGATAGCGTTGGGCTTCCGGAGAAATAACCCGGCACCAGCTTTTCGAGCTCGCGGGCCGGGACTTCGTCGACCGTATTAGGTGCGAGGTTTCCAAGTTGGAACGGCCCATAGCTGGTTCGGATTAGACGGGTCACCTGCAGTCCGATGTCGGCGAGCAGCCGCTTGATTTCGCGGTTTTTACCTTCACTCAGAGTCATCGTCATCCAGCAATTGCTACCTTGTTGTCTATCAACGATGACCTTTACGGGACGGTACCTGACCCCTTCGATGGTAGCGCCTTTCGAGAGCCGGGCAAGCGCCTCCTTGGTCGCGATGCCGTGGGCGCGGATTCGGTAGGTGCGCGAAATTGCCTGCGCGGGATGTTCGAGGTAGCGCGCCAGCTCGCCGTCATTGGTGAGGAGCAGAAGTCCTTCAGTGTTGATATCGAGCCTACCTACCGAAATCACGCGACCGATAGTCCTAGGCAGGACCGAAAAGACCGTCGGGCGTCCTTCCGGGTCGCTCGCGGTCGTCACCAAATTCGCAGGCTTATGATAGCGCCATAGCCTGGTCTGCGTGGGCGGTGCGATTTCCTTGCCATCGATGGTTAGACGGTCAGTCCCACCTACCAGCGTGGCCGGATGCGCGACGACCACGCCATTGAGTGCTACACGACCGGCTTTGATCAGGAGTTCGGAATTTCGGCGCGATGCCACTCCCGCGCGAGCCATAAACTTCGCGATGCGCTCTTTCTTAGGATCGCCACCCTTAGCCTCAACCATTCCTTTTACTTCTTGGCCGACAGCGATTCGAACCAGGGCAGAACCATCCGCTCGTTTATAGAGTAAGGGTAGGCGTGTCCCCACTCCGGAAGCTCCTTGTAGGTCACTTGATAGCCGATCTTTTGCAGCAGGTCGCTGGTCTGGCGAGTGAACGCCACCGGAAAGATGAAGTCCTGGACCCCGTGAATTACCAGCATCGGGGTATCTTTGCCGCGGCCCTGGCGCAGCATCGAATCGACCGCTGGATGAAGCACGCCGGCTATCGGAGCGAGGCCGCGAAAGAGTTGCGATTGTTCGAGTCCTAAGATGTAGGTGAAAATGCCGCCATCGGAGAGACCGGTGAGATACATCCGCGCCGGATCGATCGCATATTTCCTGGTAACCTCACTCAGCATGGTGAGGACCGAATGCGTATCCGAGCTATCGAGGGTCATGTCCCAGGTGTTATCCAATGACTTAGGCGCGAGAACGACGTAGCCGCGGCTGCGTGCAGGCCTTAGCCACGTCCAGACATATTCGTAGCCCTGACCATAGCCGCCGTGTAGCGCGATGATTAGTGGCCTCGGCTCGTCAGGTGTATAGTCTTCCGGAACATAAAGTGTGTAGTCCGAACGTTCTTCGTTGCGCTTGTGCTGAATGAAACCCGTTGCTGTACCGGGCGCGCTCGTTACCGGCGACTGTGCGCTTTCAATCAAAAAATGGGTGGCGATTGTCGGCAAGTGCTCGCGCAATTCGTATAGCTGGTAGAGAGCGCGACAAAACGCCGCGCGGCTATGCAGAAAGGCCAGCGTCCATTCGGCGCCAGCCTTGCTCATGAAGAGATCGTAGGCCTGATTAAGTTCGCGAATAGCCTCGCATAGCCGCTGATGCTTTTCTTCCATGCCCGCGGGCGGTGTCATCGTTGCGAAGGTGGACTCGAAGCGGCGAAAAGTATCGCCTACCGCGCTCACCATTTGCGCCTGATTGTCGGCTAGCGATCCGGGCCGGATGTTTTCCTGGAGAAACTCGAAGGTCCGCAGGATTTCGAGGATTTCCTTCTCAAGCACCGTCAGCCGATCGGAGTAGGTGACATTTTCGTTGGCCAATGCAGACTCCTTAGGCTCGCGCGACGACTTCTTCCTGAAACTTCTCCAGCGCACGCGTGATGACTTCGGGCTTAGTGCTGGGAGGGTTCATGACCACGCGCGCAACGCCGAGGTCTTCGAGTTCCTTCAAGGTGTCCGGACGCATCGACGGTGCCATACAGGTGAATTCGATCGCGGCCGGATTGCGGCCCGCCTGCTGCGCCTCCGCTTTTACTATATCAAAAAGCTGCTTCAACTTTTCCGCCTTCACGACCGTGGGAAAAAATCCGTCTCCATAGCGGCCCGCGCGCTTCGCCGCCGCCGTCGAATGACCGCCGACGTGAATCGGGACATCATGCTTAACCGGCTTCGGATAGGAATGCAGTGGGCCGAACTTGAAATGCTTGCCTTCAAATGAGGAGGTGCCTTCGCTCCACAGCGCGCGCAAGGCCTGCATGGCTTCGTCGGTCATCGCACCACGATGATGGAAGTTGATTCCGAGCGCCTCGAACTCCTCCTTCATCCATCCGCTGCCGATCCCGAGGATAGCGCGCCCACCCGACAACAGGTCTAAGGTTGCGACTTCTTTCGCGGTGTATATCGGATGGCGCTGCGGCAGGATTAATATTCCGGTCGCAAGCTTGATGGTCTTGGTGATAGCCGCAACATATGCCAGCGGCAGGAGCGGATCAGGAATCGCCACCGTGTCGCCCCCCGCCATTTGACCGTCTTTGCTCCCCGGATAGGGCGTGTGTTTGACTGGAATCGCGACGTGCTCGACGGTCCACAGTGACTCGATGCCGCAGCGCTCGGCGGTGGTTGCCAGATGGCCGATGAGTGCGGGATTGCTGAACGCACCGGAGTTGGCGAAGGCGATTCCGAATTTCATTCTTCAAAGCTCCTGTTGAGTTTCGGCGCACCGATGGCTTCAGTCGATGTATTGATCGGATCGGGATCTTTTACTAGCGCATTGAGATAGTTGGAAAGAACCCTGACGGAGGACGCATGAAGATTGGAATGACGGCGATTGGAATCGGAAAGGCGGCGCGTCCCGCGACCATTCGCGCGGTCGTCGAAAACGCCGAGCGCCTCGGCTTCGCGACGCTATGGGCGCCCGAACATGTCGTGCTGTTCGACACTCACGACTCCAAATATCCGTACCGCGATGACGGCCGCTTCCTGGCCGGCAGCAGCATCGATCTTCTCGATCCGTTCATAGGACTGACTTACGCTGCTGCGTTCAGCCATCGCATCAGGCTGGCGACCGGGATCTGCCTGGTCGCGGAACACAATCCGCTGGCGCTGGCCAAGGTGATTGCGAGTCTCGATAGTCTTAGCTCGGGCCGTCTCGCGCTTGGAGTCGGCATCGGATGGTCATCCGAGGAATTCGCGGCGCTGGGAATTCCCTTCGAACGCCGGGCGCAGCGCACCTGTGAATATATCGAGGTGATGCGCAAGCTGTGGGGCGAGCCTAAGTCCACCTTCAGTGGCGAGTTCGTACGCTTCGACGGCGTGCGAAGCTTTCCCAAGCCTGCCCAAGGATCCAAACTCCCGGTCATCTTCGGCGGCGAGAGCATGCCGGCTTTGCGCCGAGTCGCGCGGATGGGCAACGGATGGTTCGGCGTCAAACTCAACCCGGAGCAGGCGGCGGCGAAGATCGCAACACTCCGTTCGTTGATGAGCGAGGCGGGCCGCGACATCGCGGAGCTCGAAATCATCATCTCTCCGTATGAGAACCAGGTGACCGCCGATGACCTGCGCGCGTATCACGAGCTCGGGGTGGCTGAGTTCGTCCCCTTCGTGCGTCTCCCCGGCGATGACAGCAAGATTCCCGAGGCGCTGGAGCGGGTCGCGCGCGAATGGGTCGAGCCCGCCGCCAAGCTTCGTTAAAAGTCGCGCGCTCGTGGAAGCAGTTGGGCTAAGCGATTCAGTTGGTGTACTACGAAGCATGAAGCTTGGGCGATCAGGCGCAACGTCAAATGCAGCATCCCATCGAAAGCCGTTTTAAAAGGAGTTCAACATGAAAGGCTACGGCGTCACTCTCTCTCCTATGTCCAGAATTTCTGTGAGCACCCCTTCCAGTGCTGCGCCGGTAACCGCGTATTCCGGTTTCGTTCAACTCGCACGCGAAACCGAGGATGCCGGCTTCGGCGGCGTCTTCATTCCCGAAGCGGTGAACGACGCGCTCATGTGCTCCTTCGCGGTGGCGAACGCCACCCAGCGAATCACCATCGGCACCTGGATCGTCAATATCTACCTGCGCGAGCCCGCTCTATGCGCGATCGCCGCGGAGATGGTGCAGGACGCCGCGCAAGGTCGTTTCATCCTCGGCCTCGGCGTAAGTCATCGCCCGGCGCTCGAGGCGCGTGGAATCGAGATGGGCAATGCGCGCGATCGTTTGCGCCGCGACACTGAAATCATTCGCAAGGCGTTTCACGGCGAGCTCGATATGTTCGGCATGAAGTTTCCCACTCCCAGTCATCCGATCCCGATTTATTACGCCGCCCTCGCGCTCGAGACCTCAAAGCTCGGCGGTGAGCTGGCCGATGGCCTGATGCTGTACATGTGCTCGCCGGAGCGGATGCGCAAATCGATCGATGCGGCCAATCAGGTGGCGCGAAATCTCGGGCGCGCGGCGGGCAGCCTGACCATGACCTGCGGCGTCCCCGTCTTTCTACATGATGATTTGAAAGCCGCCTACGAGGCGGCACGCGGCAACCTCGCGTTTTACGGCGCGCTCCCCTTCTACAATCGAATCATGACCAACCTCGGGTTCGCCGAACCGGCCGCAAAGATTATGGAGGCGGCGAAACGTCGCGACTCGAAGGCGATGGCCGCCGCGGTCACCAACGAGCTGGCCGACGCGGTCGCGCTGATCGGCCCGGCGTCGCGTTGTATCGAGCGGCTGGCCGCGTATCGCGAGCAGGGCGCCGACGTAATGATCCTCGCGCCCAACGCGGTCAACGAGGATTACGCGAGCGCCGTCCGCCGGATCCATAAGGCGTTCGCGAAATTAAATTGATTCGCTTTCAGGAGGACACGCGATGCCATTGTTGTATGAAAAAGTTGGTCACGTCGCGACGCTGACGCTCAGTCGTCCCGAGGTTCGCAACGCATGGTGTCCTGAATTCCTCGCCGGGTTTCGCGAGCGCCTGCCGGAGCTGGAAGAAGATCGCGAGGTCCGCTGCGTCATCTTGACCGGCGACGATAAGGGCGGCGCATTCAGTGCGGGCGCCGACCTGAAGAATCCGCGGACGCATACTGAGAACTCAGTCGCGGATTTTTTGGATGACGTACCGAAGCGTCGCCGCTCAAGTCCGATCAGCATGCTCACTGATTTCTCGAAGCCGGTGGTCGCCGCGGTCAACGGCTATGCGGTCGGCATCGGATGTATCCTGACCTTCTGTTGCGATCTCATCGTGGCGTCGGAGCGCGCGGAATGGCGACTGCCGCAAGTCGCGCTGGGAATCATGCCGGCGCAGGGCGGCGCCATCCGCGCCGCGCGCTGGATGGGCAAGGGCCACGCGATGCGCCTGACGATGGGTTTTCCGCTCCGCGCCGATGAGGCGTATCGCACCGGCCTCGCGCAGTGGCTGGTTCCGCATGCCGAGATGATGGAGCAGGCGCAAAAGGTAGCGGAGCATATAGCGTCGCTGTCGCCGCTGGCCGCGCGAGTCGCCAAGGAGTCAATCAATTCGGGATATAACATCCCGCTGGGCGAAGCCGCGCATGCTGACCTGTACCGCTTCATGGCGCTGGAACTAACCGAGGATAAGACGGAAGGTCATCGCGCGTGGCGCGAGCGGCGAAAGCCGATCTTCAAGGGACGCTAGGCCGCCTCGCGTGAGACCTAGTCTTTGAGTTCGACCCACGTAGGAGCGTGATCGCTGGCCTTTTCCCATCCACGGATGACGCGATCCACTCCCGCGCCGGCGAGACGGCTCTTGACTGAAGGACTTAGAAGGAGATGGTCGATTCGCAAGCCCGCGTCGCGCTGATAGGCATTGCGAAAATAGTCCCAGAACGTGAAAATCCGCTCGCCCGGATGTAGCTCGCGCAAGGCATCGGTCCAGCCACGCGCGATCAGCCTGGAAAAGGCCTCCCTAACCTCGGGCCGAAAGAGTGCATCGTCAACCCAGCGCTCCGGCTTATAGACATCGATCTCGGTAGGTATGACGTTGTAGTCGCCGGCGAGGACGACAGGCTCATTGCCGGCTAGCAGCGAGTCAGCGTGCCTGGCAAATCGCGCGAGCCATTGGAGCTTGTAGTCGAACTTCGGGCCTGGTGCCGGATTGCCGTTCGGAAGATATAAGCAGCCGACGACGATCCCGTGAATCCGCGCCTCGAGGTAGCGGCTATGCGTATCATTCGGATCGCCCGGCAGCCCGCGACGATTCTCGACCGGGTCCTGCCCTCGCGCGAGGATCGCAACACCGTTCCAGCTCTTCTGACCGTGCCAGATCGCGCCATAGCCGGCCTGGCGAATGTCAGCCTCAGGAAATTTTTCCTGCGGCGCTTTCAACTCCTGGAGGCACGCTACATCCGGTTTGAATTCCGCGAGCCATCGGAGCAGGACCGGCAGTCGGCCATTTACGCCATTGACGTTAAAGGTCGCGATCTTCGTGGCATGCCCTCCCCACCGGAATTTCTTCATCCACCGGTTTGTTAGCAGACCGTTCCGTCATCGCTTTCTGCACGATGGGGCAGCTTTGCGACGAGGAGCAATAGGCCGGAAACACTCCTTCGGCAAGGGAACTGCGAATTTCCTGGAACGCGGAGCCGTTGCGGGTATCCTCGATGAACTGTTCGATCGTTCGGTCTCCGCGCTCCGTCCAGCGGGCCGGGGCCTTACGGCCGAAGCAACAAGGAAAGATGCCGCGGTTGAGCACATACAGACTCTTCCATGGCTCACTACAAAGCGGTTGGTCGCCGGCAGAACCATGGTTCGCGCGGAAATCCTTCCAATCGATGTACAGGTATATGCCGAGTTCGTCCGCGGCAGCCTGGGCCTCCCGCGCGATGGTTTCAAGCTCGTCAGTGGGGACAATCTCCTGCGTATAGTTAAAGACGAACGCTCCCCGTTGCTGGATGCGCCCGTCCAGATCCATGCAATCCTCGCGATGCAGGCCCTGCAGCTTAACCCTATCCACCCCGACCGAGTGCATGAGCGCGATGAAATCCCGTACCTCGTGTCGGTTGGAGTTCATGACTATGAAACTGGCAGTCACGTGCGGGAGGTCGCCGTGACGCTTCTTTTCGCGACACAGAGTTCGCAAGTCCCCGATGATTCGATCGAAGTTATGATTGCGATATCGCGCATAGCCCGCCGCGGTCGCCGAATCTATCGAGACATAAAGCAGTACGTTGCGCCCCAGCAGGGCCTGTCTGACCTTGCGGCGGATGGTTTGACCATTCGAAGTGAAAGAGAACGCGCGCGTGTCGGTCGCCAGCAGGTCAACGATTTCCGCGAATTCGGGATGCAGCGGCGGTTCCCCATAGCCGGAGTCGTTCACTTGTCGCGTGACTGCCAGATAAGAATCGAGACTCTTAAGGAATTGGAGGTCGGCGGTCGGCGACCCAAGCTCTTCGTTCTTCACCCATTGCCAGGAGCAATAGACACACGGCTGCTTGCTCGCGATGTTACAGCGCACTTCGATACTAAGCCGCAGGTTGGGCGGGGTGGATCGCAACACCGTCGCACCGGATCGATATTCCTCCTCATTGAGCAGGGTGTTGGCTCGGAGACGTTCGGTTTGCGAATGACGCTCACCATTGTTGTGCCAGGTGACGGCGCGCAGCATTACTCCCAACTCGCGAGAATCGCCGGGGGCGAGCATAGGTGGATCGACCTTGAACGAGATCTTTTTGCGGCTGGCGCAACCAAGATCGAAGCTGTACCAATGCCAACCCTTTTCTATAGGCATAGCAGTCGAGACATTGTTGGCGGCGCTCAGGATACCAGCCGAGTCCGCGCGTCCCAAATGAAGCGCGAGGTAACGTTGTCCGGGTTGGCGACTTAGGGTGAAACTGCGGCGGGTCCAGCGAAACGGACCATCGAGATCGTGTTCAGTAGGGTAAACGCCGTCGCTCACCAATGAATCGTGGCTATCGATCCTTTTGATAAGAGCTCCTGCCATTTAACCCGATTATCACGGCCGCAACACCTGATAAGAAAGAGCCGAGGCGCATACTTATCGCCTCGGCTCTCACTGATAGCTAGGCCGCCTGATCGAACATGCGCCAGGACTCGTGCCCGGCGGGTAGGTTGAAGAGCTTGGCGGCGTTGTCCCGCATGATTGCCTGTCGCTGGGGCTCCTGAAGGTGCGCGGTGTGTTCTTTGAGCAATTGCTGCGAGCGCGGCCAGGTCGAATCGGTATGCGGGAAATCACTGGCCCATAGGAGTTGCGTATAGGGCATCTGATGCAGCGAGTTAAAGGCCGTCAGGTCGTCCTGGAAAGTCATCCAGACGTTACTTTTGATGTACTCGCTAGGAAGCTTGGATAGTCCCTTGATTAAGCCGCCCTCCGCATTGAACTTGGCCGCGTGGTCCATGCGATACATATAATGAGGCATCCAACCCGCATCACCTTCCGCGCAAACCAGCTTCAACTTGGGGTGGCGCTCGAAGACGCCGCCTAGCACCATGAGACCTACGACATCCTGCACGGCGCGAATGATGCCGAGGAAATTGTTCATCTCATGCCCGCGATGCGGCATGCCCAGGCTGCCATCGCGCGAGGTCAGGATGTGAAAGCAAATGGGAAGGCCTAAGTCGCTCGCGCACTCCCACAAAGCGTCATAGTCAGGATGGTCGTAGTCTTCGTAGATCGGGCGGCCTGACATCATCATGCCGACCATCCCCATCTCTTTAGCGCGGCGAAAGTCTTCGATGGCGCTATCGACACTCAGGACAGCAGTTTGCGCCAGTCCCAGAACTCTCTCGGGCGCTTCACTGCACATCGATTGCAGCCATCGGTTATAGGCCTTCATGCACGCGTCCTTGTACTCGGCATCGCGATGATTGCACAGGCCCATCCCGACCGAGGCGTAAACGACCTCCGCGGCGATCCCGTCCTTGTCCATGTAGTCCAATCGCGCACGACCGCTATAGGCGCCCTTGCGAACATCGGCGAACTTCAGCTTCCGGGCGCGCTCGTTGCGATCCTTGATGGTGAACCCGGCGCCGTCGATGAAGCCCAGCGCGATGGGCCGCTTCATGCCGGGGACCACAAACGCCTCGGTGCCGTCGGGTTGCGGAAGCACCTGCGGGGCCCGGTCACGAAACTTCGGGTCTATGTAGTCGATATAACAATTGGGCGGTTCACATACATGACCGTCTGCCGAAATGATGCCACGAGGAATCATGTTAGGGTCTCCCTTCGAATATTCTTGGTGCGTGGACTGCATCGTGTTTGCCCCGGCCGGCGCACTCAGCCCTCTACCGTTTGGAACGGAGTATCGCGAGAATCGGGGCGATCTGGCAATAGCGATGGCCCGTAATCGTTGTCAAAACATATCGGGCTGATCAAACATCTTCGCAGGCAAAGATCCAATGGCGAAGTTCCTCCGCATCGGGGTTCATCAGTCGAATGTGTCCGGGTACACATCCAAGGCCTGGTCGATTCGCCGGGTCGGTTCGACCGTGATGTTGAAGTGGGGCGCGGTCACCGTGACGGGAATCGGCCGCGACCGGCGGATTTTCTGGTCGGTCCCCCCGCGGCAGAAGGAAGTGCGATGCGGTACGGACACGCGCGCATTAGCTTACGTCCAACACGCCATCGGACGGCGGGTGGGCCATCGCTATGAACGCTTGCCCGAGAGCGTGCTCATCCAGAACATCCGCAAACGCCAGGCACCCGAAAAAGTTAGCCTCGAACGCGCGCTCGCCACCATGATGTTCGTCGACATCGTGCGCTCAACCGAGATCGCGGCGCGCATGGGTGACCGCCGGTGGTCGGAGGTGATGCATCATTACTACGCCGCCGTCCGTAGAGAGTTGCGCGCGGCCTCCGGGAAGGAGGTCACCACTACCGGTGATGGAATGCTCGCGATGTTCAAGGCGGCGGCGAAAGCGATTCGATGCGCCGCGGGAATCCGTGAGGCGGTGCGGACTCTCGGACTCGAGGTCCGCGCTGGTCTGCATGCGGGCGAGTACCAGCTCATCGGCGGCGAGGTGGTCGGCATCGCAATTCACATCGGAGCACGCGTCGCAGACAAGGCGGGCGCGAACGAAGTGCTGGTGTCCAGCGCGGTCAAGGACTTGCTGCCTAAAGCGGGAATCAGGTTCACGGATCGCGGCATTCACACTCTAAGAGGAGTGCCGCAAAAATGGCGCCTCTTCGTCGTCGATCCGTAGTCCCCAAAAAAAACCTCGCGACCGCCGGGTAGCAATCGCGAGGTTCAGCTATCGGCCTTTTATGTACGAGTCGTTCAGGCCGCCTGACTGGCGCGATGCTCCATCTTCTCGCTACGCTTCAGCCTGCCGGGTCGCGCGCCGCTATCTTTGCCCTCGCGCCGCGTCACCACGCCATTCACCAGAGTGAAGTCGTAGCCCTCGGCATCCTGCAGGTAACGCGCGCCGCCGGCCGGCAGATCATTCACCATGTAAGGGCGCAGCAGCCGCAGGCGATCAAAATCGATGATGTTCAAATCGGCGCGCTTGCCCACCTCGAGGGTGCCGCGATCGGTGAATCCGAACAGCCGCGCCGTGTCATTCGATTGCTTCTTGATCAGCGCCTCAACCGGGAACTTCGCCCCGCGATGCCGATCGCGCGCCCAATGCGTCAGGAGGTAGGTGCAGATCGAGGCATCGCAAATCAGCCGCGCATGCGCGCCGCCATCGGCGAGCCCCGGAACGGCGTTGGGATTGCGCAACATCAGCTCGATACCGCGATGGTCCTTGTTCGAGTAGCCCGCCGCGAGCGCAATCAGCACCGTCTTGCCGTCGTTCTCCACCAGCCGATCGTACATATAGGCGAGCGGGTCCATGCCGGCGGCAGCGGCAGCTCCGGTGATTGACCGCGAGGCTTCGGGCTCGTAATCCGGCACCGCGTCGAGCGGGAAGATGGTTCCCATCATGCTCGGAATCAGCGCCGGGAAAACATCTGCGCCGGATGACGACGTCACAATGTCAGCCTCGCCAAGGATCGCGCCGCGCACTTCGGGCTTGCGCATCTCGCGCGCACGCTCGGCCAGCGGCAGATGCGCGAGCTTGCGGTAAGTCGGACGCAACTGGAAGGCATGGTAGCTCTGCAGCGAGGTCAGGATTCCGCCGGGACGCCCATTGTATTGCGCGAACAGCGGCAGGCCGTCGGCGATCGCCTCATCCTGCCATTTGAGGAGCTTGCGAAACATTTCGGGTTCGCTGTGCACCTCGATGAGGGTGAAAGTAATCGGGCGCTCGGATTCGCGCGCGAAGCGACGCATCCAGTTCCATTCTTCTTCGAGGCTATAGGTGTCGGGCTTGATCCCGGTGATTTGTCCGATGGTGCCGGACGGAATCACTTCGAACACGCCGCGGCCGGCCTTGCGCATCTCCCGCGCGATGGCGAGCAACTCTTCCGGCGCCGCCGTGGTTCCGGGCACCGGGCGTCCATCCACTGCCTGATGACCATTGATGCGCGAGGTCGAGAAGCCCGCCGCTCCAGCCTCGAGCGCCTCCCGCACCAGCTTCGCCATCATCGATGCTTCATCGGCGGTGGAAGCTTCGTTGTTCGCGCCGCGCTCGCCCATCACGTAGTAGCGAATTGCGCCATGCGGTACCATCGCGGCGACATCGATCGCCAGCTCGCGCCGCGACAGCACCTCGAGGTACTGCGCGAAGCTCTCCCATCCCCACTTCATGCCCTCGCTGAGCGCGGCGCCGGGAATGTCCTCGACGCCCTCCATCAGCTCTATCAGCCATTTCTCGCTGCCGGGCCGCACCGGAGCGAAGCCAACCCCGCAGTTGCCCATGACCACGGTGGTGACTCCATGTTGCGACGACGGCTTCAGGTCCGTGTCCCACGTCACCTGCCCATCGTAGTGGGTGTGGATATCGACAAAGCCCGGCGCGACCATGCGGCCCGCCGCGTCGATGGTTTCGCGCGCGGCTTCGCCGCCGAGCTTGCCGACCGCGGCGACGCGCCCGTCTTTGATCGCGAGGTCGCCGCGAAACGGCTTGCTGCCGGTTCCATCGACGATGTTGCCGTCCTTAATCAGTATGTCGTGCATCGTTTTCCCCTTGTCCTCAAGCGAGGTCGAGACCTTTCATTCCTTCGGCGCGCCATCGGCGTATCAGCGCGAAATATTTTTGCGGAACCGCGGCGTATTGCTCACCGGCGAAGCCGGAGCCCGCGTCCGGATGACCCTCATTGTTGTAGTAGCCGGGCGTGCACTCGCGCTGAAATCGCGCATGAAAAACCGCGCGGCGGCGAATCTCCGCGACCCATGCCGCCTGGGCCTCCTCGCTCGGCTCGACCGAGCGCGCCTCGTTTTGTTTCGCATGCTGGATGATGTCCGCGATGTGATGGGCCTGCTCATCGAGCGCATGCGGGAAATTCGCGGTGATCGCGTTTTGCAGCGGACCCATATGAAAGCAGTTCGGGAACCCGTGGCTGAAAAATCCGTGCAGGGTTTTCATCCCACTTGACCAATAGTCAGTGAGTGACTGGCCGCCGCGCCCGTAAACCTCGAAGCCGGCGCGCCGCGTGTAGGCCGTGCCGACCTCGAAGCCGGTCGCGAAGATGATGCAATCGACCTCATACTCGACGCCGTCGAACACCAGCCCCTTCTCGGTGATGCGATCGACGCCCTTGCCCTGCGTATCGACCAGCGTGACGTTGGGGCGGTTGAAGGTCGGTAGATATTCGTCGTTGAAGGTCGGCCGCTTGCAGAATTGCCGATACCACGGCTTCAGCGCCTCGGCCGTCTTCGGATCCTTCACGATCGCGTCGACCCGCGCGCGGACCTGGTTCATCTTCTTGAAGTCGGCCAGCTCCATCATGCGCGCCATGTCGTGGCGCGCCTCGTCGGAAGCGGTGCCTTTGCGCGGCACCATCTGGCCGAGGTTGCGAATGATGTCGGTCCAGCCGTCGCTCACCAGATCGACTTCGGCCTGACCGCCGGTGACCAGCGTGTTGAAATTTTCCATCCGCGAGCGCTGCCATCCGGCGTTCAGCGACCTGGCCCATTCGGGATCGGTCGGACGATTGCGGCGCTCATCGACCGACGAGGGCGTGCGCTGAAAGACATAGAGATGCTTCGCCGCCTTGCCGAGATGCGGCACGCACTGGATCGCGGTGGCGCCGGTGCCGATGATCGCGACGCGCTTGTCGGCGAGCCTGTGCAGGTTCCCGGTGGTATCGCCGCCGGTGTAGTTGTAGTCCCAGCGGCTGGTGTGGAAGGTGTGGCCCTTGAAGGTGTCGATGCCGGGGATGCCGGGCAGCTTGGGCCGGTTCAGCGGACCGTTGGACATGACCACGTAGCGCGCCCTGAGCCGGTCGCCGCGATTGGTGGTGACGAGCCATCGGCATTCGCTCTCGTTCCAGCGAAGCTCCTTGATCTGGGTCTGGAACAGCGCGCCGCGATAGAGGTCGAATTGCTCGCCGATGCGCTGCGAGTGCTCCATGATCTCCGGCGCGAAGGAGTACTTCTCCTTCGGGATGTAGCCGGTCTCCTCGAGCAGCGGCAGATAGATGTACGCCTCGATGTCGCACTGCGCGCCGGGATAGCGATTCCAGTACCAGGTGCCGCCGAAGTCGCCGCCCTTCTCGATCATGCGGATGTCGTCGAAGCCGGCCTCGCGCAGGCGCGCGCCGGCGAGCAAGCCGCCGAAGCCGCCGCCGATGATCACCACCTCGACCGCCTCGTCGAGCGGCTCGCGAGTGAAACCGGCTTCGACGTAGGGGTCATCGACGTAGCGGGTGAAGTCGCCCTTGACCTCGACGTACTGCTCGTTGCCATCGGGGCGGATGCGCTTGTCGCGCTCCGCGAGATACTTCGCGCGCAGGGCCTCGGGGTCGAAATCGATACCGAGCGCGGCATCTTTGGGCGCATTTTTCGGATTGGTCGAGATATCACTCATGCTGATTCTCCTCGCGGTGGGGAACTATCGGCCACCATCGGTGGTCCGGCGTCCGATTTTATTAAACGATCGTTTAGCACTTGTCAGATGTGTCTGACAAACTTATAGAAGCTGCGCGCGATAACGGCCACGACGATTCAATCGCGCCAGAGCGTGGCAATCGAGGCGGCGTGAGCGCGGCCCTGGAGGCGGCCAGCCTCGAGCGGCGGCGCGCGATGGTGCTCATCGCCGATCGATGCGCCGAATGCCTTCAGACTGGCGGCATTGGGAGCGATCAACGCGACCTTGCATCCGCTCTCGCGCAGGATCTGCAACTCAGCGTCGAGGGGGCGGGTGAAGCTTTTCGCCATCGGGTCCGCGAGACCCAGGGTGGGCGCGAGGACCACCGCCGTTTTGCATCCGCGCGCGAGGTCGGCGTTGGTGACGGAACGAACTCCTCCGTCCATGTAGCGATGATCGCCGATGGTGACCGGCGCGAAGACGCCCGGCAGCGCGCAACTCGAGGCCACCGCGAGTGCCAGCGGAACGCCGGAGGATCCGTCCCATACGCGCAACGAACCATCGCCGACATCGACGGTGGCGCATTCGTAGCCGCGACTGGGCCACTGCGCGTTCGGAAAGCGATGCTGATAGCTCGCGATGAACTCCGCTTCGCTGACAATCGGATGCACCTTCAGAGCCCACGCGCCGATCTCGGCGCTGATGGCTTGCTGCGAAGCGTTGGGCACGCCCATTTCCACCAGTTTGGCGGCCAAAAATGACAAGTCCGGCGGCGGGCCTGATGGCGCATGAGCAGGCTGACCGGGCGGAGGCGCATCGGCGGGAGCGAGCGCCGCAGCGAGAAATTCCTTGGCGGGCATCGCGCTGGCGAGCCGGGCGCCGACGATCGCTCCCGCGGAAGTACCGATGATCAAATCGGCGCGCGACAGATCGACGCCCTCATCCTTGAGTCCTGCGATTACGCCGGACTCCCATGCTTCGCCGACCGGGCCGCCGCCGCCGAGGACTAAAACGCGATTTAGCGCACCATCCTTCATTTCGCCACCTCCGGTTACCGCCGAGCCGAACAGTAAAGTCGCCAGGATGAGAACTGTGACCGATGCGAACTTCCTTCGCCGGATTCCAGGCCGAGCGGTCGCGATCATCATGGATGGTGACTATATCGAGTCCGCGATGGTGGCGCTCTCTTTCACCAGCAGCGCGACGAGGTCGGCGGCGGGCATCGCGCGCGCCAACGGCGCCGCCTGTCCGGCCCACAACGATAGATGATCCGCGTCGCCCTGCCTGGCCGCGGCGGTGCGCATCGGGCGCGTGAGGTTGTTCTGCGCGGGATATCGCAACAGCTCCTGCGCATGCGCCGTCATCTCGAGCGCGAATGAATTCGCGAGGCCGCGCGCCATCCGCCCGCTGAATGCGCGGGTCAGAATCGTGGCGTCATCGCGCGCCGCCAGCACCGCGGCCTTGTAAGCCTCCGCCGCGCCGCTCTCCGGGCAGGCGAGGAACGCCGTCCCCATCTGCACCGCACTCGCGCCGAGCGCGGCCGCCGCGACGATTCCGCGGCCGTCCATGATGCCGCCCGACGCGATAACCGGCAGTGGCGTCGCATCGACGATCTGCGGCACCAGCGCCAGCGTGCCGATGAGGCTGTCTTCGCACGAGGCGAGAAACGTCCCGCGATGCGCGCCCGCCTCGCTTCCCTGCGCGACGATCGCATCGACGCCCGCCGCATGCAGTGCGCGCGCCTCGGCGACGGTGGTCGCGGTGCCCATCAGCTTGATGTCGCGCGCTTTCGCCTTCGCGATAATCTCCGCTGCGGGGATGCCGAAGGTGAAGCTGAAGATCGGAACATTCGTATCGAAGACCACCTCCACCTGCTCTTCAAAGTCCGGAAGGAATTCGTCCGGAGTCGTCGGCGGTGGGAGGCCGAGGCGCGCATGATGCGGCGCCATCAGCTCGAGGATACGCGAGGCGTCGCGCGTACCGGTCCCATCGAAGCCGCCGGCGAAGAGATTCATTCCGAATGGCCGCGAGGTGAGCGCGCGAATCTGCGCGATCGTTTCGGCGATTTGCGCAGGCGTCAGGTAGCCGGCGCCGAACGAGCCGAGCCCTCCCGCATTCGAGACCGCCGCGACCAGCTCGGGCGAACTCGCCGCGCCCGCCATCGGCGCAAGGATTATTGGATGTTGGATGCCCAGGGATGAAGCGAAATTGTGAAAGCGCTGCATGCCATTTGGCATAGGATAGCGCGCGGGGAAAATTCAAGGCGGTGGAAGATCGATGACCTATGTCTAGGTCGCAGGACATGAAGTTCCGCCACTCTGCCGCGTTTGCTCTTCGATGCGTATCTGATGATGAAGCCATTCGGCGCCAGCCTCCTCATTTTCGCATCCTTCAACACTATAACCCCGCGTGGCAACGCATCATCTCCCTCCGCGAATCATATTTCCGGTTGGTGGAATGCCCCATCCAGCTCGACGGCGAGCCGCGCCACATCACAATAGAAATCTGCGATGAACCCTGCGATCACCTGCTGGCGTCGAAAGTGGAGTCCGGCGCAACGATTTTGTCGTAGATGACGCCACAACATCCGTTCTTCGGGTGTCATTTCGCGCCGTATCTCTTTGGCCAGCGAGAGCTTGGTGGCGGAGATCCTCTGTACACGCTCAGTGAATAGGTAAATACTCAAAGTCTCACCACGGGAGGCGCAGTTCCAATGCCTCCCGCCATGCGCCTCTCGTCAACTCTCCGATGCAAGCGGGCATGCGCGTCGGTCAGCCCATGCCATGTCACGGCGACGAGGGTCTATGCATCACACCGTCACTTCCGAGTCTCATCCCGCATCGAAGCCGCCAGTTAGCGAGCGCAAGGCCGCCGCCAATCGCGCCAATGCGCAACGGTCGACCGGTCCGCGCACCCCGGAGGGAAAGGCGCGCGCGAGCCTCAATGCGCTCCGCCACGGCATCCTGGCGAAGGCCGCGTTCAATTTGGTTCTCGAGGGCGAGGAGCGCCGCGCCGAATTCGAGGCGATTGTCGCCGGCCTCGCGCAGGAGTATCAGCCGCGCACCGTCACCGAGCACATGATGGTGCAGCAGCTGGCCGGATGTTACTGGAAGCTCGCCAAGGTCTGGACCTTCGAGACCGAGGCCGCGTGGCGAACTTATGCGGGACCCCCGATGCCGCTTGAGGAACTCGCGCAGTACGAAAAAATGGGCATCACGCAGACCCAGGTCGTGGTGGTGGAGGCGCAGGAAAAACTTTTTCCCAAAGCGGGACTGGTTAGACCGACGATTCCGGGCAGCGCTGCCGCGGGCACCATCCTGCGCTACCAGGGCGCCATCAACGCAATGTTGTTTCGCTGCCTCAATTTTCTGGAGCGGAGGCGCAAGGAGCGGATGGCATCGGAAGACGCATTCGAGGAGTTGGATTACATGAACGAACCCACCGATGCGGCCGAATCGGCAGGTGAGGCATCGCAAGCAGCCGCGGAATCGTCGGAGGATGCGCAAACGCATAAACGAACCCAAAAAGATGCGCCGGATGTTCCGGTT
>CAWFBH010000019.1:0-87071 GCA_963814035.1 uncultured delta proteobacterium | reverse complement strand
GCGATGATTACACATATACCGATGGACATGGCGCCTACCAGGATGGCCAGCGCGATGTTCTTGTCTTCGACGATCTCCTTCCAGAGGTGATAGGGCGTAAGGCGGTCAATCAGGACGAAGGCCAGGCAGAAGATGCCGATGCCTAAGGCCGCGTAGACGATCGCGTTCAAGATGTAGCCAGGGTGAAATTCGCTCATATTTTTTAGTTTGCCTCCCTTTATTTGCCTCCGGCGTAGCGGCCTACTCCGCCGTAGCCGTAACCGTAGTGGGAACGATAAGCGCCCGGATTGTCGCGCACCGTTTTCGGGACGTTGCGGAGTTCGTTGATTTTGGTGAAACTCATGCCGCGATACTCGGCGAAGCCCGTGAACATGAGTACCGCCAGGCCGTAGATCAAGAAGAGAGGGTGCTTCAATTAGCGCCTCCTGGATTGGTGTATGGGCGGGTTAATAACCCGCCGCAGGTTAATAACCTGCCCCACATTAATTTCCGCCTCCGGACGTGGCGGGCAGAAATCGTTTCGCGCCAACGGGTGGTTTCATAATGGCCCGCGCGGATAGAAACGATGAACGGGGGATTAATAGCGCTACGCGGCTAGCACGAAGAAGGCGTAGTTGGGGACGTCGCGGCGGATAGTCAGGTCATAGTGAACCGTCGCGCTCGATTTGGTATCGCCTTCGGGTTCGACGCGCAGATAAGTTCCGCCGGCGGCTACGGAGGGAATCAGGACGTGGTCGCTTCGGCTGCCTTCAGTTTCGCCGCCTTCGTCGTAGTAACTGACCTCCCTGCCAAAGTCGAACGCTTGATCGGTCTGTGAATTGATGAGCGCCAAGTAGGCCAACAAATCGAGTTATTTTGTAAGTCCGTGTCAATCGCAACTTCGAGATGGGAGGTGCGGCTTTTGACGTCGAACTCCTGGAGTTACGAAAGATGGTTCACCGGTGGTTCCTGGTTGGAAGGTGTAACTGTTCTTGTAGAGCTGACGGCCTGGACCCGAGCATAAAGTAAAACGTGATGGCTGCCAGAACTACCATCATCCACAACCACAGGGCCCAGACGGAGCGGACCTTGCCGGCGAAGGGCGAGGGTTGGCTGGGATAGACGCCGGTGGGTGCGGGCGGCTTTCCAGGGAGACGGAAGGCCTGCCAGATTTGCTCGCTGGTGGTGTACACGCCTTGCGACCAAGTTACTTCCGCCCGGAGTTGCTTCGCTCTGAGAGAGCATGTAGGGCGGCGAGATGAAATCGTCATCGACGGCGGTGTCGCCCACTTGTACGCGCCAGGGAAATTCGCCGACTACATAAGTGGTTTGGGCTTCGGCGCTGGAGAAGCCTCCTGCATTCCTGCTCGTCGTATTTCACGCCGGAGCGTTTGCCGACGATTGCGGGTTGTGGCAGGCCGGGCAGCATGTGGATGAAATTCCAGTGGCCGTTGTATTCGCTCAAGTAGCGAAAGCCGTGAAAGGGATTGAAGAGCAGGTATTCGTACCAGCTATAGGCGTCGCGCCCCCGCGGCGGTTCGCTCTTGGAAGCCGATGACTTCGTATTCGATTCCGTTGAAATTCCGCCGCGGGCGCCGAGAGGGATGAGGGGCTCGATGCGCTGGGCTTCTTGGAATTTTTGGAGGATTTGGAATTCTGGGGTGGTCGCGTCTAAGACGGAGAGGCACTGCGGGCAGACTACGGTGAGCGCGTGTCCGAAGCCGCGGAGTTCGACGGGGCCGCGTGAGTTGGGGCAGTAGAGGGTTTTGGGTTTGACGACCGGGGTCATTTCTGAACCCCCAGGGGGTCGGCCCCACAGGCGGGCCGATTGCCAGACCGGCCGCAGGTTGACAACCTGCCCCACATATTTCATGACCAGCCCTCGAATTCGCGGAGGTTTTTCAGGTTCAGGTCGGTGAACTCGACGGCTCGGCCCAGGAAGACTAGCGGCGGGTTTTCGGTATAGTCGATGGTTGCGAATTCGTTGGTGGTGGTGGCTCGGAATTACGTTGATTAAAGTTATTTGCGATCCGACCCTGGGTCGAATCATCGGCAACCACTACATCCTGCAACTGGTAGATTGCGTGCTGAGTCTCATAGTGATCCTGGCGATGGCGGCGTGTTCATACAAATGGCTGGAAACGCCCTTTCTGAAGCTCAAGGAACGTTTCACGGTGGTTGCGTCGCGCCCGGTTTGAGTGGACCCTCGCCCGATGGCCGCGAAGCCGCTGAGCGGGCGAAGCGGAGGCCGTAGCGCAATCTAGAGGTCGGTCGCGCGACTGAGGACGTTCTTTTTCTGCTCTGGGCGATAGCCATTTTGGACTTACAGGTAATTGTCATCTTCCGCCCGATTTACAGGAGTCAGGCCGCGTTATGAGGTGACAGTGCTAAAAAGTAAATTGGATTGGGGGGTACCAACAAATGAAAAGGCATTCATTGCTGGCATTGGCACTACTCGTCGTCGTAAGCGCTTCCGGGGCAATAGCAGACCCACCCCCGCCGCAAATTCCGCGAGATTTTCAGTGGGAAGGCCGATATTTCGTTAAGGATCTTGGAGTGGATGTCAGTTTTTCCTGGCAAGGAAAAGATGGCGACATCCAGATGATTGCCGGAAGCGAGGATGAGGCGATTCACTTTACCAATCTCATCTATCACGACCAACTCTACACGCTGACCTACAAATGGGACAAAATCGTGCCGCCACGCCCAGTCGAATGCGTGTGCCTGGGGAGCTTGCCCCTGCAGACGCTAAACCAGTGCCTCAGCAGTTCGCGTTTCGTGGGAGCCGAGTTCCTGGCGGGTACCAGGCATCCGCTGGTTAATCACTTTCGGGTTGGCGTCGTTTTCGGCGCCTCCACGGTCGATCCGGCATTTCGATTCCCGGTCATTGAGGGTGACATTTACGTTGAGCGACACAATTCCAGCCGCATTCGCAAGATGCTGCACTATGGGTATCAGAACCTGTTCGATCCGGCGTTGGATGAATGGCTTGAGGTGGATAGGATCAAGAACAAGCCGGGAGAGGTTACGCTCCCCGACGAGTGTTCGCCGGCGAGGTTGCCCAAGCCGTGCAGCGGAGACCCTGCTTTTCCAGCAGGTTATTTCTGCAAGTGAGTTGGGCAAGTGAGTTTGGAAGGGACCGAGTCACCTGGCGGGTGAAGTGCCGCCGAATGGCGCCTGATGCCACGCGACGAGCTTCCAGGCGCCATCTTCACGCGCCCAACCGGCCATGAAGCTCGATAGCACCCACGCGCCGGCGGGCGCGCCGATGATTCCCGAATCCAACCTCGAGAGAACTTGCTGATTTCCGATCAGGAAGACCGTATCGCCCTTTACGATCGATTTCGAAATCGTGCGCTCCAGTTTTTCGAGTTGGACCAGACCGCTCTGGAAGAATCCAAAAACCTGCGCTTTGGTGAAGATCAGATTTTCGTTTGAGCTCATGAGGAGGTCGGCCGACCATAATCGATCGAGGGCTTCGAGATCATTGCGCAAAATGGCGTCAATCTCGGCAGCCTGGGCTACCTCGACCGCTCTTATTTCATTGGCCACCATTTTTAAATCCCGTCGCATCGGAAACGCCACGAAACTATCAAAAGGTGCTGCGGACCGCATCCTTTGGTTGCTTGCCTATCGGGAAATCTCTCGACGATCTCGCTCGATGGGCGAGGACTTTTCGGACCAGGAATTAGACGGGAATTGCAGTTGATGGTGGCGACGGTAGGAGTCGAACCTACGACACTGCGGATATGAGCCGCATGCTCTAACCAACTGAGCTACGTCGCCACGAACCGACCACAATAGCCGGAGAGAAGCTGCCGAGAAAGAGGATTCGCGGCTCACCGCAATGGGGTCTGACGCGCCTTTACCCGCTTGCTGCCCCGCTCGCATTGATAAATGACGCCCTCGTTGAATTCCAGGCAGGTCAGCTTGCCGCCATACACGAGGCCCGTATCGATGCCGAGCTTGTAGGGCAGATCGATCATCACGCCGCGCATCGGAGTATGCCCGAAGACCACGATGGCGCCCGCCTCGTGCGCATTGAAAATGAACTCTTGCCGTATCCACAACAAGTCTTCGGAGCTCTGCTCTTCGAGTTGCCGTGCCGGCAGGATTCCCGCATGCACGAAGAAGTAGGGCGGCCGCAAATAGCTGAGCGACAGCCCGCGATAAAATTTCAGATGCTCCGCCGGCAGGTGCTCGATGGCGTTGTCGAGTTTGCTCTCGCCGATACTGTAACTGTCCATCGTCGCCGCGCCGCCATTGAAGAGAAACGACTCGCCATAATGTCCGGGCAGCCCGAGAAAGGACAGCATCATGTCCTCATGATTGCCCTTGAGCGCGACGATCTCCGCCGGTCCCTTTTGCAGGTCCATGACGATCTCGACCGCATCGCGCGCCGACGGTCCCCGATCGACATAGTCGCCGACGAATACGACTGTGTCGTCTTTGGTCGGCGCGATCGCCTTGACGATCGCCGCCAGCTCGGTCGGGCATCCGTGGATGTCGCCGATCGCGAACAACCGTCCCTTATGTTTTTGCTTGTCGCGAAACATCTAGCCGCGATTCCCGTTGGTGCCGATCGCGAGCAGGTCCATCAGCCGGGCGGGATCCTCGAGGATCTTGCGCACCGCGCTGTATGGGTTCATCTGTCCGGCGCGCACACTCGACAGCAATCCATCCGCCCGGCCGTCCTTGAACGCGCGCATCGCGCGGTCGCCGAGCTCGCCGCTGAGCACCTCGATCAATTCATTGGTGCGCCGCTCCGCCTCGCGCGCCTGATCGTGATTCGCCTTCAGATAGTCGGCATGCTTCGCGATGGACTCGATCACTCGCTCGACGCCTTTATCGGCCGACGCCTGCGTCATCAGAACCGGCGGACTCCATCCGCCGAGCGGCCGCAGATGGACATTCAGCTCCAGCTCGGCCTTGATGCGATCCGCGCCGTCGCGGTCCGCTTTGTTGACGACGAAAACATCGGCGATTTCGTTCAACCCGGCCTTCATCACCTGCACCGCGTCGCCGCCCTCGGGCACCGTCACCACCACGGTCGTATCTGCGAGGTCCATGATGCCGAGCTCGGTCTGCCCGACGCCGACCGTCTCGATAATGATGATGTCGTGCCCGAACGCATCGAGGAGCTTGGTGATCTCGCGCGCCGCGCGACTCAGTCCGCCATGACTTCCGCGCGATGAAATGCTGCGGATGTACACGCCGGCATCTTTATAGTGATCGGTCATCCGGACCCGATCGCCGAGCACCGCGCCGCCCGAGAACGGACTGGAGGGATCGATGGCGAGCACTGCGACCTGTTTTCCCAGTGCGCGGTACTTCGCGATCATCACGTTGACGAGAGTGGACTTTCCCGCGCCCGGAGGACCGGTAATGCCAACAATGTGCGCGTGGCCGGTCTTCGCGTAGATGCGCTCGATGACCGCATTGCGCTCCGGCGCGTGATTTTCGATCAGGGTGATGAGCCTGGCGAGCGCGACTTTGTCGCCGCGGTCGAAACGCTCGAGCAGCTTTTCCAGCCGCGCGCTCACATCGGCTTGGTCTTGCCCTTCACCCTGACTCTTCATGCTGACTCCGAATCGTCATGATATCCGTACCGCTTTCGCGCACGCAACGCGCGAGCGCTGCGAATCGCGCTCCGATGCTTCGTTGCAACCTTGCGATGTTGCCATCGCGTATCGGAGCCGCTGCGCGCGATGAGGATTCGACGGGTCGTTCCCGAACGACCCCTACCCGAAAAACGGCGCGCGCCATTGCCGTCACCGTGCACATCGGTCAGCAGGCATGCCTCACCGAAAGACGCCCATGTCCCAATTGGTAGGGGGCGTTCGCGAACGCCCCGTTGAATCCTCGTTGGCTTTGGTCCTTTTCAAGAAGGATGATCGAATCTCGCGGTCGATAATCTCCAGATGCGACGAAGCGCCCGAGACGGCGCGTTGTGTTCGCCCCGATGCCGCAATATCCTCGAACCATCGTGAAGCTGCCCGATGTCTATAGGGATTGGCGCATCATGGCCGGCCTGATGCTGGTGTTCCTCGGCGCCGGCAACTGGATCATCGGCTTGAACAAGGCCCGCGCAGCCTCCCAGATGATCGCGCAGGCGGCGAACACCTCGCCCAGCACCGACTATCGCAGCTTCGATGAGGTCGATTCTGCCGGCGCGGTGCTACAGCCCTTCACCGAAGAAGAGGCGCGGGTTTCCTACGCCACCGCCCGGATGGATTTCTATCACGTGACCTTTCTATCGGGTCAGGCGATGGTCATCGTCGGGCTGATCCTCACCTTCATCGGGTTTATCAACGTGATTCAGCGCGATACGCGGCGCTCGATTCGCCGAATCTCCGACGATGTTCCGTTGCGAATCCGCGAGTACCACGGATGATGCGCCCTCGATGGTAAGGCTGCTGGCGGAGCGCGCCTTCGCCAAAATTAATCTCTTCCTTCGAATCACCGGACGGCGCGCCGACGGCTACCATGAGCTCGACTCGATTTTCGTGCCGGTGTCTGTCAGCGATCGAATCACTATCGAAGTTCGCCCCGCATCAACTTCAAGCATTACTTTACGATGCAATATCGCATCGCTCGGCGACCCGAAGACGAACCTCGCGGCGCGCGCCGCTCGCGCATTCGTCGAGGAGTTCGGAGTTTCCGCCGATGTGATGATCGACCTGGCGAAGACCATTCCGGCGGGCGCGGGACTCGGCGGAGGATCGAGCGACGCCGGGACCGTATTAAGGATGCTCACCGCGATGACGTCGTCGATGCTGGGAAATCCGGACGATATTCATGCGAGGCTTGAGAAAATCGCGGTCGGCCTCGGCGCGGATGTGCCTTTTTTTCTGAACCCGCGTCCGTCGCGGGTGACCGGCATCGGAGAGCAAATCAAACCCATCGATGGATTCCCGATGCTGCACCTCGTCATCGCAGTTCCTCCCATTGAGGTGCCGACCGCATCCGTCTTCAAAGCACTAAAGCGCGAGAGTTGGAGTGGAGCGGCATCGGCGGGCAATATCGAGGAAATCCTGCACAGGAAGATCGCAGCGCGGCATTTAATGAACGATCTCGAAGCGCCGGCGATGCACCTATATCCACAGATCGCGAAGCTTAAAGCATTACTTGAGGAATGCGGCGCGATGGCGGCTTCGATGAGTGGCAGCGGCGGATCGGTGTTCGGCATTTTCGACGATCAGGAAGCGGCTGAGCGAGGAGCGGCATCGATGCGGAGAAGAGCGCCGGAAGCGCAAGTATTTGCAGCGAAAACCCTCGATGGGCAATCGGGTACTGGCCTAGTTTGAGGAAGTCGGTGGCCTAATTTCAAATCGGCCCGTGCTCGATGATTTCGGCAGAGATGCCGACTTGCGCGAGATACGAGATCGTCGCTTGGGCGTAGTCGTCGCGGACGTAAAGCAAGTTGTCTTCGATGTGATATGCGTATAACGCGGTCTCGGGTAGAAGGGTAAGAGCTTGAGGAATCTCGGCGGCAGGCGGCAACTGCTTGATGACGATTTTCGTCATGGCGGGCACCCAAGGAGGACGCGGAGTTATTCGGAAGGGCTGGGGTGGCGACAGGGTGAGGTTGTCGAGGGCTTCCGAGCGAATTCCACTCTCGCGCAAAATGTTATCTGGAGCAAGCGTCAACCGGCATTGGCTATGGACAGATAGCGTGAGTTAGTCAAATCCAAGACAAAAGATGCGGCGTGGCGGAGCTTCATGGTGAACCGTCCGCAGATCACTCGCGACGTGTGGTCCATCATTCGGATATGGATGAACGGTAACCTAATTTCGACCAGTACCGGCAATCGGGTACTGGCGTCATTCAATCAAAAGACGCCACTGACGCGGGCAAATGACGCCACTTGCCGAAAAGCAGGCATCCCCATAGAATCTTAAGGCCGTGGCTGGTGTAGGCAACGGAAAGAGGGTGTCTCCGCGCGAGATTGAACTCCAATACCAGCTACGCTTTCGTAGATTAGATGCCTTCTCGCGGGCAATGGATTTGCTAATCCCCGGACTGGTGGGGGTGGCGATAGTTTATTTCGGCGTCTATCAAACAGCACACGAACTAGCGAATAAGACGACGAGCGCCGAACTCGGAATCAAATTTCTCGGCGACGCTAAACCTGATCAACTCGTCAGCTACGTGACGGCGTTGGTGGGTTTGATTTTTGGTCTTAACGCGCAGCGGCTACGTCGAAACACAACGGAGCGCTTAACAAATCGCATCAAGAATTGGAGTTACAGAAAGACCCTAATCGCACAACGAGCGGACTGACGCCTCGCGGTCAAACCCCGCCAGAGGCGTAAGGACTGTTTTATGGATCCTAAAACTGCTGCCTGCTTACTGAGGACGAGCTTCGGGCTTTTGCTGCTTTGGGGTCTGTTTTATGTGAGTATCCGCCAATTACTGCTCGATTCGCTGCGTCAAAAACTTTTTGCGATTCGGGATAGAGTTTTCGATTTCGCAGCGACGGCGGAATAGACTTTAACGATCCCACGTATCGTCGAACGCGTGACAATCTGAACAACCTGATCAGGTTTGCTGATAAATTGACCGCTATCCGCGTTCTTTTCGTGCTGATGGAAGACCTGCCAGAGCGCAGCATTCGCGAAATGGAACTGTGGCAGCAGCAAATGGATAATCTCGCGCCGGTTCCGCGTCGCGTTTTAAGCGATGCCGCATCCGAAGCACACGTTATCGTGATGCGATACGTGTTCCAACGCTCGTTGTTTCCGTATCTGGTCTACCTCGCAATCCAACTGACGGCTCTGTGGCTATCAACGGTGAGACGTTTCTATAGCGAATGGCTTCCCGGTGTTGCGACACATCTAGAAGCGCAAGCGCACGAAGAATACCGGACAGCGGCTTAACTCCTCTTTCGCGGGCTAGCGGCGGCCCGCCCGCCTTGAATCACATACGGCTTGAACGGTGTCCGACCTTGCAGGGTATCAGGCCGTACCACGGGCGGCAGAGGCGGTGCCTCTTCCGGCTCTTGCGCGGCCTCGATTAGCTCTCAATCGACCAGATGTGATCGGTGACGCCAAGCGCCATCGCTGGCGTCACGCGCAGCGTTTCGTGAACGCGGCAGAGATTGTAAAAGCAAACCCACAACGCGATCGCGGCGCGATGGTTCGCGAGCTTTTTGGAGAATCCATTCGTCAAGCGCGTGAAGCGGCGCATTTGCATCCGGCTCGATAGATTGAACCGTTCCACGTATGACGTGCTGATATGTTCGGTCGCTGGGCGTCCTCTTATCACTGTCCGTTCCGAGCCTGTGACTTTGCTTGGCGAGTAGCGATGCGCCGCATCGGTCGCGGTGCCTTCGACGGCATACCGTTTTACGATGGTCGCATAATCGACTTCGTGGCCGAATGTCGCTTCCATCGCGGGCGGATAACCTGGGTATCCATCGCTCGTGATTTGGACGCGGTTCACAATGCGTTGGCGCAGATCGGTCAGAAACTCCCGAGTAGAGGCGTCGTTACGTTTTCCGACCGTATAGCTGATGATCGCCTTCTGCGTGGCCGCCAGCGCGATGTAGAGCCAGCAATCGCCATATCTGAGGGATCGCCCTGCTGAACGTGCTTCGCCTTTTTGTTGATGAATTGCCATTGCTCACCCATCTCGATCAGGTTCACTTGAAGATCGCGCATCATGCGGTCGTGGAGACGCTCGCAACCTTCGCCGATGGTGAGCGCGAGGCGTCCGATTGTGTCGCGATGAACGTCGAACATCCGGGAGGCGGAACGGATCGATAGTCCTTCGGTGAGCGCGGAAATTACTTGGGTTTGTTTGTCAGTGGCGAGAGCGTTCATTGTCGGCCCCGTATCTTGCTCTGCCGAGCGAACGGAGCGACAATAGCGATTGCCAGCTTTGATGCGTCCGCAGCCCGGATGCGTTGAAGTCAAGACTGGCGTGGGTGCGGCAAACACTCGCGCCGGTCGGTTTTTGTGAGTGCTCACCATGGGTCGCGCCTGTCGCAGCCACGCTGACAGGGCGGCCCTTTTCTTTATCGGAGCCTCCGGCTGTCGGTGAGCACGCGATCTTCGGACAGCCAGAGCGGAACTCTTCTCATCATCGTGACCATACGAAAAGAAGCTCACGCGGTCGCTACTGTGATGCAAGCGTAGTAGCGATATTTTTATCAGCGTGGCTACGGGATTGACTGACGCGCACCGTAGGACTATTTATCTACAGTATGAGGGAAGCACTAAAGCAGAAGCTGGAGGCGGTCGCCGCGTCGGCGCAGCCCGCTGCCGCTACGACCACGGACAAGAAGAACTCGGCATCGCAGCCCGAACTATCCCGCAGAGGGTCTTGAGGCCACAGTGTACAACCGGTCAGAGAAACTCTACGATGCAGATCGCGAGGCCGGTTCTCCGATTCTGTCTGCCGCTTTGCATATTGGCTTCAAAAAGGCCCACGGTGAGGCGCGTTCTGTACTTGCAGGATTGAAGAAATTCGGCCTCGTAGAAATGCGCGGCGACCGGGTCCACGTCACTAAACGCGCCGTCAATATCCTGCTCTTTCCGACCAGGAACGCGGGCAAAAATCTCTCAAGGAAGCGGTAATGCTCCCATCTATTTACCGCGAACTATTTCAACGCTTTAAGGGAACGGGCCTGCCTTCCGATCAGACCCTACGGGCCGAATTAATCGCCGATCAAGGCTTCAATCCTAATGCCGTAGATGCGTTTTTTGAGGGATTTTCGGAAGTCGTTAGCGTATGCTGGTATATCACCGGAAGAACAGCTAAACTCGTCCGCAGACGGACCGGAAACACCCGAACTGCACGACGAGGGATTGGAATTGAAGGCCGACGAGGAAATTCAAGAGAAGCCGGAAACCCTTCCGCCAGTAGCGAAAACACTTCAAGTCGAAAGTGTTTAACCTGGGCGCTCGATCCGATAACGAACGACGCTCCGCAATTCGCTCAAGTGTTGATACCAGTGCCCTTGAGCGACGAACAGAAGAAACGGCTGATAAATTTTCTGCAAAATCTCTGAGGTCGTAAACGATGCCAGACGAAAAGTTGCTTGCTGATTTTCGGCAGATGCGGCAAAAGCTCGTAGACGCGCGCAGCGACACGTTTGAAGAAATAGAGACCGAGCGAGAGACCTTAAGGCGCCGCTGAAGAGGCCTTGCGCAGGGCGAAGGCGTTCGAACAGGCGTGGCGACGGAAGATACCGAGATAGTCGGTAAGCTATCGCGTCTGTCGGGGCTACCCGAAAAACCTCAGGTGATACTTGATCAGATCGCCAACCTAGAAATTCAGCGAAGTTACCGCACGCCCCCGCGAGAGTGCCGCAAAGGGCACCAAAGAACGACAAGCCAAGGCGGATCAGGCTAAGCGTGGTTTGGACGAAACGGAAGCCGCTCTCGCGAAAATCGACAAGGATTTGGCCGATTTAGATGCGCTGATTAAATCGGAGCGTGGGTTCTGGGCAATGAAGCTCCGCCACGCCGCTGCACTCGCCTAACTCATGAGCAAGACTGCAACATTGGCGCGCTCTTAGCCAAGGCTGGGTCGCGCAAAGTTCTTTGTCAGGTCGATGGCTTCCCGAAACTGCCTCACGGTCCGTTCTCCCGTTGCGAAGAACACCATCAGGAATTCGTACGGAGACGCGACGTTGATCGCCCGAAACAGAAACGACCGTTACCCTGAAATTAGGCCACTCCATCGTTCAAAATAGGCCACTGACGGGCAAATTAGGCCAGTACCGGCAATCGGCGGCGGATTGACAGCGAAAATCCCTGCCAATAACATCGCTTATCCGCGCAGCGCCCGTTTCATCCTCAGCTTATCCAGAGCGCGCGCGTGACATTGTTAATCTATGATGCGCCGGACGGGTGCGGCTCTCCCGTTCGGCGCTGATTTTGAGTACATTCAGCGACACAGGCTCAATGCGGGTTTTCATTTAGCGTCTGGTCGCTTCGCTGGGCGGTCGCCAAGTTGGTAAGGCACCAGCCTTTGGAGCTGGCATTCGAAGGTTCGAGTCCTTCCCGCCCAGCCATCTCAAAAAGCCTGTGAACGGAATGTGACCTCTGAACTGGGTACGAAGTGACGAGCGAAACAGGGAACGCAGCAAATGTCGGAACGCGCTAAAGACGAACTCGAGATTTTTACCGGCAATTCCAACCCGGCGCTCGCACGCGAAGTATGCGAGCATCTCGATGTCCGTCTCTGCGATGCCGAAGTCGGCCATTTTCCTGACGGCGAAGTAATGGTCGAGGTCAAGGAGAACGTGCGCGGCGGCGACTGCTTCGTCATCCAGTCCACCTGTAGTCCGCCCAACGACAACCTGATGGAACTCCTGTTGCTGATGGATGCGCTGCGGCGCGCCTCGGCCAAGCGCGTCACCGCCGTCGTCCCCTACTTCGGATACTCGCGGCAGGATCGCAAGGTTGCGCCGCGCGTTCCGATCAGCGCCAAGATGGTCGCCGACCTCATCACTACGGCCGGCGCCTCGCGCGTGCTTACCGTCGATTTGCATGCCGGTCAGATCCAGGGCTTCTTCAACATCCCGGTTGACAACCTTTATGCGATGCCGGTTCTCATCCAGTATTTGCGCAAACGCGTCGATGGCCAGAAGATCGTCGTCGTCTCTCCCGATGCGGGTGGCGTCGAGCGCGCCCGCGCCTTCGCACGTCGCCTCAATGCCGACCTTGCGATCATCGACAAGCGGCGTCGTCGCGCCAGTGAAGTCGCCGAGATGCGGCTGGTCGGTGAGGTGAAGGATTCGGTCGCTATTTTAGTTGATGATATGATCGATACTGCGGGGACGATTACCGAGGCCGCCAAGGTGGTCGCCAATGCCGGGGCGAGCGAGGTTTTCGCCTGCGCGACCCATCCGATACTCTCGGACCCGGCCTGCGACCGGCTCAATCATTCGGTCATTAAAGAGTTGATTACCACGAATACCATTCCGCTGAAGGCTAAGGCCCAGGCGGAGCTGCCGCGAATAAAAGTTATCTCGGTTGGACAGCTTATAGCCGAGGCGATACGCCGAATTCATAATGAGGAATCTGTGAGCTCGCTGTTCAGTTAGCGGGCCGCGCGAGGAAAAATGGAAACCGGAGAACTACTTTGCGAAATTCGACCGACCAGGCCCAAGGGCGCGCGCCATCAGGTGCGCCGCGAGGGTCGCGTGCCGGGCGTGCTGTATGGCCCCAGGACCACGCCGACTCCAGTGTCGGTTAACGCGATCGACTTGCGCAATCGCGTCGCGCACGCGGCCAGCCAGCGCATCATGCGCCTCAAGTCGTCGGCCTCCGAGCTTGATGGGAAGCATGTGCTGCTGAAGGATATCCAGCGCTCGCCGGTCTCGCGCGAGATTCTGCATGCCGACCTGTACGAGGTCGATTTGAACCGCGCGATTCGCGTCAGCGTTCCGCTGCACTTCGTCGGCAAGCCCGCCGGCGTCGCCGAGGGCGGCATCCTGGCGCCGTTGGCCCGCGAGGTCGAAGTTGAATGCCTCCCGTTGGAGATTCCGGAGTTCTTCGACGTTGACGTTACAGCTCTCGGTATCCATGACGTCATCCACGTCTCCGCGATGAAGTTCGGCGCCAACATTAAACCGATCTTCGATACCGACTATCCGGTGGTTGGCGTGCTTCCGCCGACCGTCGAGGCGGCTCCGACTGCCGCGGCTGCCGCCGAGGTCACCGCCGAAGGTGCTGCGCCCGCCGAGGGCGCCGCTGCTGCCGCGCCGGCCGCGGAGGGCAAAGAAGCCGCGCCGGCCGCAGGTGCCAAGAAAGAAGAGAAGAAGAAGTAGTCGGCGCTGCGAGGAATGTGGTCCTCGCGCGCGAGAGAGTTGCCCGCGTCGCCGCGCCTCGATTTCGGGGCGAGGGCGCGCGGGATGGTGGTGGCAAGATAATCAGTGGGCTCGGGCTGTGTTCCTGGCCGCGGGTTTTCGGTGGCAGTGGTTGAGGGGTAATCCGCCATGAGTTTCGCGCATCTTCACGTACATACCCAGTTCAGTCTTCTTGACGGCGCCAACAAGGTTGGCCCGCTCATCGACCACGCCAAAGCCTCGGGCATGGATGCGATCGCGATTACCGATCATGGCAACATGTTCGGCGCGGTCGAGTTTTTCAAAAAAGCCAAAGAGAAAGGCGTCAAGCCGATCATCGGGTGCGAGGCTTATCTCGCGCCGGGCAAACGCACCGATCGAACCCAAATCGCGAAGAGCGACGACTTCGAGAACGGCGGCAACTTCCATCTCATCCTGCTCGCGCAAAACCAGCTCGGATATCGCAACCTGTGCCGCCTGCTCAGTGCCGCATACAAGGAAGGCCTCTACTACAAGCCGCGCATCGACAAGGAGATTCTCGCCGAATGTAACGAGGGTCTGATCGTGCTGTCCGGATGCCTGTCGGGCGAAATCGCGCGCTACTTGCGCGCTAACAAATTCGACAAGGCCTGCGAAGCCGCCGAATGGTACGCGAGCACATTCAAGGATCGCTACTACCTGGAATTGCAGGACAACAAGCTGCACGGACCCTACAATCAGGCGATCGTCGACATTGGCAAGAAGCTCGGGCTCCCGACCGTCGCGACCAACGACTGCCATTATCTGCATCGCGAGGACGCCCGCGCCCATGAGGTCCTGCTCTGCATCCAGACCGGCAAGACCATGGCTGATGAGACGCGCTGGAAGTTCGATACCGACGAATTGTACGTAAAAACGCCGGAGGAGATGGCGGCCGCGTTCGGGGCCGACTCCGAGCCGTATCGCAACACCATGGAGATCGCGCGGCGGGTCGACTTCGAGTTCGAATTCGGCAAGTTCCACTTCCCGGTCTACAAATCTGTTGGCGAGATATCAAACAACATCAACTATGAAGCCGAGATGACCCGCCGCGCGCGTGAGGGGCTGGAAACACGCCTCGCCGAGATTCGCGATCGCCGCGGCGATGACTTCGATGCCGCACCCTACTATGCGCGCCTCGATGAGGAACTGCCGGTCGTATGCGAGATGGGCTTCGCGGGCTACATGCTCATCGTGCAGGACTACATGGGGTTCGCGCGCGACCGCGGCATCCCGGTGGGGCCTGGCCGCGGTTCGGTGGTCGGCTCGCTGGTTAGCTACGCACTCGGGATTACCGAGCTCGATCCGATCGAGCACAAGCTGCTGTTCGAGCGCTGGCTCAACCCCGGGCGCAAATCGATGCCGGATATCGATTCCGATTTCTGCTTCGAGCGCCGCGACGAGGTAGTGGATTACGTCCGCCAGAAATATGGCGAGGATCGAGTCGCCCAGATCATCACATTCGGGACGATCAAAGGAAAGCAGGCTATTCGCGATGTCGGCCGTGTGCTGGGCCTCTCCTTCGGCGAGACCGACAAAATCGTCAAGCTCTATCCCGCGCCCAAGCAGGGCCGCGATTTCCCGCTTTCCGAGGCGCTCGAGATGGAGCCGCGCCTCAAGGATGAGCGCAAGTCCCATCCCGAGCTGTTCGCCAACGCGTTCAAGCTCGAAGGTCTGCTGCGGCACACCTCGAAGCATGCCGCTGGAATCGTCATTTCCGACGTTCCACTCGATGAGACTGTTCCACTCTATGTGGACAAGGAGCGCGAGGAAGGCGGCCTCGCAATTACCCAGTATTCGATGAAGGGGGTCGATGAGATCGGGCTCATCAAGTTCGATTTCCTCGCGCTCAAGAACCTGACGCTCATCGCCAACACGCTTGATATCATCAAGACCAGCGGGCAGGAGCCGCCGGACCTTAATCGACTAGGTCTGGATGATGCCGATACCTATCGCCTGCTCTCACGCGGCGATACCGTCGGCGTGTTTCAGATGGAAAGCTCGGGGATGCGGCGCTTCATCACCGACCTCAAACCCTCATGTTTCGAAGACATCATCTCTGCCGGTGCGCTCTTCCGTCCAGGTCCGCTCGACGCGATCGAGGACGGCAAGACGATGGTGCAGCATTTTGTCGATCGCAAACACGGGCGCGAAAAAGTCGAATACGATCATCCGCTCCTGGAACCGGTGTTGAAGGACACCTACGGCGTCATCGTGTACCAGGAGCAGGTGATGCGGGCGGCGCAGGCGCTCGCCGGCTACTCGCTCCAACAGGCGGACATGCTCCGCGCGGCGATGGGCAAGAAGAACAAAGTTGCGATGGAAAAGGAGCGCGACGGCTTCATCAAGGGTGCTGTGAAGACTGGCCTTGCGAAGGATCTTGCGACAGCGATCTTCTCGAAAATCGAAACCTTCGCGGCTTACGGATTCAACCGCGCCCACGCCGCGGCATACGCGCTCACCACCTATCGCACAGCGTATCTGCGCGCGCATTATCCGCGCGAGTTCATGGCGGCGTTGCTCACGCTCGACATGGACGATCAGTCCAAAACCTACAAGAACATCGCGGCGCTGCGCGAAATGAAGATCGGCGTGTTGCCGCCCGACGTGAACCAGAGTGGCGTCAAGTTCACCGTTGCCGGCGAGGCAATTCGCTTCGGCCTGGCGGGCATTCGCGGCGTAGGCGTGAAAACCTCCGAGGCGATCATCGCCAATCGCGAGGAAAAAGGCCCTTTCGAAAATCTGATGGACTTCTGCACCCGCGTCGACGGCCAGTCGATCAACCGCCGGGTGCTGGAAGCACTGGTCAAATGCGGCGCGTTTGATTTCACTGGTGCCAGCCGCGCCAACCTCTTCGCGCAAATCGAAGATTCGCTCAAGATCGCACAGCGTGAGCAGAGCGATGCGGTGAAGAATCAAATCGGGCTGTTCGGTGCCTCGGCCGCGAAACTACCGCCACCGCCGCGCCGCGAAGCAATCGTGGAATGGACCTCCAAGGAAAAATTAAAGCTCGAGAAGGAAACCCTCGGCTTCTACATCACCGCGCATCCGCTCGATGCGTACGAGCGCGAACTGGCTCGCGTGAGCAAGGTGACGACCGACGACCTCGCCAACGCGCCCGACGGCAGCATGGTGCAGCTCGCGGGCGTGGTGCAGGCGGTCAAGCTAAAGAACAACAAGTCGGGCAAACGCTACGCGACCTTCGCGCTGGAAGATCGCAGCGGCGCGGTTGAAGTCATCGCGTGGCCCGAATCCTACCAAAAGTATGAATCGATCATTACTGGCGACGAGCCGGTGATGGTGCGCGGCAAGCTCGATGTCGACGAGGAGCGCGCGCAAATCATTCTCGATGAGCTCAAGACCCTCGATGCCGCATTGTTGGCTTCGATTCGCGAAGTCAGAATTCGCACCCCCAAGAGCAGCCTCGTCAATGGTGCGCTGGATCAGTTGCGCGACACAATTTCGAAGTTCCCCGGCAAATCGATGACCTATCTGCACCTCAATGTGGACGGCGGCCGCGAAGCGGTACTCCTCCTGAGCGATCGTTTTCGGGTAACTCCCACCGAAGCCTTCGTTGCCGCGATCGAACAGGTGCTCGCGCCCGGATCGGTGGAACTGCGCTAGCGCCGGATTTTTGTTAAGCTGCTGGGTAGTTCACTCGCTGACCGAGGTTTTCATCTGCGCAGCACTAGCAGTCAATCGCTCAAACACGTCGAGCGCGCGATTCTGATCGGAATCGAGCTCGGGTCGCGCGACGAGATTCCCACCGAGGAGTCGCTCGCCGAACTCAAGGCTTTGGCCGAGGCCGCCGGGGCTGAAGTCGCGGAGACCGTTTCACAGAAGCTCAAGTCGGCGGACCCGCGAACGTTTATCGGCAAGGGCAAGACCGCCGAGGTCAAAGAAATCGCGCATCGAACCGGCGCAACGCTCGCGATCTTCGATGACGCGCTGAGTGCCGCGCAGGCGCGCAACCTTGAAAAGGAACTCAACCTTCGCGTTATCGATCGCAGCCAACTCATCCTCGATATTTTCGCGCAGCGCGCGCGTACGCTGGAAGGCAAGCTGCAAGTCGAGATCGCGCAGCTCAGCTACCTCGCACCGCGGCTGACGCGGCAATGGTCGCATCTTTCGCGCATGACCGGCGGTTCGGCCGGCGGCGGCGCGGGCGGCGGTATGGTCGGCACGCGCGGCCCCGGTGAAACCCAGCTCGAAGTCGATCGGCGCAAGATTCGTGAGAAGCTCACGCGGCTGAAGGCGCGCCTGCGCGAGGTCGAGCGCACGCGTTCGATTCAGCGTCAGCGCCGTCTCGCGGTTCCTTATCCCACCGTCGCGCTGGTCGGCTACACCAATTCCGGAAAATCGACCTTGATGAACGCGCTGACCGAGGCCGACGTCGAGGCTGCCGATCGTCCATTTTCGACGCTCGATCCGACGATTCGGCGCTTGCGGCTCGCCAACAAGATGAACGTGATGCTGGTCGACACGGTCGGCTTCATCCATCGCCTGCCGCACATGTTGATCGAGGCATTCAAGGCGACCCTCGAGGAGGTTCGCACCGCGAGTCTTTTGCTACATGTTGTAGATGCGAGTTCTCCGCTGGCATCGGATCGCATCAAAATCGTCGATGGGGTGCTCGAGGAGATTGGCGCGGGCGGCGCGCCCCGCATCATGGTGATGAACAAGATCGACCTGATGCATGACGGCATGCGTCCGCATGTCGAGCATGACTCGGTCGCGATTTCCGCGCGCACCGGCGACGGTCTCGATGAGCTGCTGGCGGTGGTGGCGCGGTTTTTCGCGACCTCGCGCGAGGAAGTTTCGGTTACGCTGGAAGCCAATCGCGGCGACCTCGTGGCTATGGCGCGGCGCGATGGCGAGGTGCTAAGCGAGGAGTATGAAGACGGCCGGGTGGCGATGCGCGCGCTGGTGAGCGCGGCGGTGGCTGGCAGATTGCGCAAAGCCGCGCTGACTTAAGGAGCAATCGCGAGAAGGGCATCATGGCAACCCCGATGAACGTGCAGCCTCAAAGCAAGGCTACCGCTGCACCCACTTTTGTTCGGGTGCCGTTGCGGGATCTGCTCAACCTCCCCAACTCACTGACACTGCTGCGGCTGTTTTCGATTCCGATTTTTCTCGGGTTGCTGGGATATCATCACTATCGCGCCGCGCTCTGGGTCTTCGGCCTCGCCGCGCTGACAGACAGTCTCGACGGAACCGTCGCGCGATGGTTCGACTCCCGGACTGAGCTCGGCTCCTTTCTCGATCCATTCGCCGACAAATTGATGCTGGTGAGCGCGTTCGTGGTCCTGACGATGGACGGAAACTTTCCGCCGTGGCTGTTCGGCATCGTGATCATTCGCGATGTGATAATCGTCTTTGGATTTTTTCTGGTCATTTTTTTGACCGGCGAACGAATTCCGGTGCGGCCGAGCTACCTCGGCAAGGGCAGCACCTTTTTTCAACTGGCGTGCGTAGTCGCCGCGCTGGCGCGCCTGAATGAAATCCGGCCGGAATATTTCAATTACCTGCTCTATTCGGCGGCGGGTTTCACCGCGCTCTCGGGTGTACACTATATGTATCGGGGTCTCGAAATTCTTTTCTATCGAGAGCCGGGCATGTTCGAGTAATCAAGATCCTACGACGGGGGAAACCAAACCGGAGGCACCTCATGAAACCTGTACCTTCCCCGCTCCTGACTGCCGCGATCGTCGCGGCACTCGCGCTCGCAGCATCGGCAACATCCACGCTCGCGCAGCAACAGCAAACAACCACCACCGTCACCGAACAGACCGTGGTCGAGAAAAAGGTGACGACTCCGCCACCCAAGGTCACTACCGAGCTCGACTTCATGCCGGCGTCGACCGCTAACGACATCAACGTTCAGATGCTGCGCGACTTCGGGAACGTCAAGCAGAGCGACCCAAAGGTGGCGATCGACATCGCGCGTAATCCCCAGATCGTCGAGAACACCGGCTATGTAGGCAAGCATCCATCGCTGCAGGCGTTCCTGGCAAAATACCCGGCTGCGAGTAATGAAATCGTGAGCAGCCCGGGCAACTTTGTCACGCCGGTTGCCGGCTCGAAGTGGAACAGCCACGAAGCGGCGGGTATCCCGCGCGACTAGCTCCGAAATCCTACAAACGGTAGCGCGGGGCCTCATGCCTCGCGCCGCCGCGTCCCGCTTTATGATTTGACATCACGTCCGCGAAAATCGTACTGCTCAAACCGTTGCGCGAATCGCATTGCGAGTCTGGAGGAGTAGATGAATTACGATCGAGCGTCGGTGCGCGGAGTTCTGGATAAGGTCAAAGCGGAGAGCCGCACGTCATTGACTCCCGCCGAATGTGAAACGCTCTGCACGGCATACGGGATCCCGCAGCCCAACGAGGCGATCGCAACTTCGGTCACGGAAGCGGCAAGACTTTCCGCGGAAATCGGTTTCCCGGTGGTCATGAAGATCGTTTCGCCCGACATCCTGCACAAAACCGATGCGGGAGCCGTGGTGGTGGACGTCAAGCACGCGAGCGAAGCCGAGCGCGCCTACGAAGCGATTCTGCGCAATGCGAAGCGGCACCATCCGACGGCACATGTCAGTGGCGTACTCATCCAGCAGATGCTTGCGGGTGGCCATGAAGTGATTGTCGGTGCGCTGACCGATCCGAGCTTCGGCAAAGTGATCGCGTTCGGGCTCGGAGGCGTGCTGGTCGAAGTGCTGAAGGATGTGACCTTTCGCCTGGCGCCCGCGACGCAAGCGGATGCGCTATCGATGCTCGATGGCATCGCGGCGGCGGAAATCCTGCGCGGGGTGCGCGGCGCGGCGCCGATCGATCGTACGGCTCTGGCGAGTATCATCGTCGGCGTCTCGCAGCTCATCACCGATTTTCCCGAGATTCATGAGCTCGATCTGAACCCGATCTTCGCGTCGCATGCAGGAGCGATTGCGGCTGATGTTCGCGTAATCGTCGACTTTGCGCCGCATCGCGAGCGCTATCGTCCGTCGCAAGAAGAGATCCTCCGCGCGATGAATCGCATCATGAAACCGGACGCGGTCGCGGTCATCGGCGCGTCGCCCGAGGACGGGAAGATCGGCAATTCGGTGATGAAGAATCTCATCAATGGCGGATATGCCGGCGCGATCTATCCGATTCACCCGAAAGTGCCGGAAGTGCTGGGGCGCAAGGCTTACAAGAGCGTCAAGGACATCGAGGGTGCCGTCGATGTCGCGGTGTTCGCGATTCCGGCGCCGCTGGTTGCGGGAGCATTGAAGGAGTGCGGCGAGAAAAAAATTCCCGGTGCGGTGCTGATCCCCTCGGGCTTCGCGGAAACCGGCAACGTGGAGTTGCAGGATCAAATCGTCGCGGTCGCGCGCGAGTACAACGTCCGCCTGATGGGCCCGAACATCTACGGCTTTTACTACACCCACAAAAATCTGTGCGCTACTTTTTGTACGCCTTACGATATCAAGGGCAAGGCCGCGCTATCGTCGCAGAGCGGCGGCGTCGGGATGGCGATTATCGGGTTCAGCCGCGCAGCCAAGATGGGCGTCTCGGCGATCGTCGGGCTCGGCAACAAATCCGATATCGACGAGGACGACCTGCTGACGTTTTTCGAGCAGGACCCCAATACGGAAGTCGTCGCGATGCACGTCGAGGATCTCAAGGACGGCCGCTCCTTCGCCGAGGTTGCGAAGCGCGTCTCCAAGAAGAAGCCGGTGATCGTGTTGAAGGCGGGCCGCACCGCGATGGGTGCGCGCGCGGCGAAATCGCATACTGCGGCGCTGGCCGGCAATGATCGCATCTACGATGACGTCCTGCGGCAGTCCGGCGTGGTGCGCGCGATGAGCCTGAACGACATGCTCGAGTTCGCGCGCTGCCTGCCGATTCTGCCCGCGCCCAAGGGCGAGAATGTGCTCGTAATCACCGGCGCCGGAGGTTCAGGCGTTCTGCTCTCGGATGCGTGCGTCGACAACGGACTCACGCTGATGACGATGCCGCCGGACCTCGATGCGGCTTTCCGCAAGTTCATTCCACCATTCGGCGCAGCAGGGAACCCGGTGGACATCACCGGCGGAGAGCCACCGCAGACATATCAGAACACCATCAAGCTGGGCCTCGATGATCCGCGCGTCCATGCGCTGATACTCGGCTATTGGCACACCATCATCACGCCACCGATGGTGTTCGCGAAACTCGCCAGCGAAGTTATCGAGGATGCGCGGCGACGCGGCATCGACAAGCCGGTGGTGGCATCGCTGGTCGGTGACGTCGAGGTTGAGAGCGCCTGCGAGTATCTCTTCGATCGCGGCATACCTGCGTATGCGTATACGACCGAGAAGCCGGTTGCGGTGTTGGGAGCGAAGTATCGATGGGCCCGCGCGGCCGGACTGCTCTGACAGGTTGAGCGACGTTCGAGATCCTTCGCGCAGCGCTCAGGATAATCAAGTGTCCTGCGGTCACTTGATTACGTTGCCGGCGCGAAGTTCCTCGATCTGCGTGCGATCAATGCCCGCCTCGCGCAGTACTTCCTCGGTATGCTCCCCCAACTTGGGCGGCACGCGGAAAAGTTTCGCCGGCGTCTCACTGAAGCGCGGGCCTGGCGTGACGGTGCGAATTTTGCCCGCCACCGGATGCTCATAAGTGGTGAAGCTGTCGTTCGCGACGATTTCCTCGTCGGTAAAAAGCGTGTCGTAACTATGCACCGGTCCCGAGGGGATGTCGGCTTCGTCGAGGATCGGCAGCCACTCGGCGGTGGTCCGCTCGGGGAACAACTTCGCGCATCCGCGCATGATGCCGCGCAGGCGCTCGGTGCGCTCCGCCACGCCAGTCCACCATTCCGGATGACCCAGTCCAGCGCACATCCGCTCGAATTGCGCATCGGTGAAAGGCGCGATGGTGAGCCATCCATCTTTGGTGCGGAACGGATCAAGCGTCGTGCTTTTGGGCGCGTGGCCCTTGAAATCCGCTTCGGGAAGAAACGTGTATCCGTAGATGCTGTCGTTGGCCGCGAAGTTCATCATCGCTTCCAGCATCGGAACTTTGATGTACTGGCCGACTCCGCGCACGCGCGCCGCATGCAGCGCGCTCACGATGCCGAGCGCCGCGGTCATGCCGCTGACTTTGTCCGCAAGTGCCATCTTGACCGCGGTCGGCTGCCCGGATTTTCCGCCCTGTACATTCGCCATCCCTGAGTACCCCTGAATGACGGGATCATAGGCGGGCGCATTCGCCTTCTTACCCTTGGGGGGGAATCCGCAAATCGAGCAATAGACGATCTTCGGATTGGTGCGGCGAATGTCGGCATAGCCGATGCCGAGGCGATCGGCGACGCCGGGACGATTATTTTCCACCAGCGCATCGGCTCGTGTGGCGAGCCTGCGGACCAAATCGCGTCCGTGCTCTTTTTTCACATCGATGACGATGCTGCGCTTATTGCGATTGAAGTTGATGAAGGCCGCCGTGAAGCCCGCGCGTTCCGGACGCCCGGTGCGCCGCATCGAGTCGCCTTCGGGCGCTTCGATCTTGATGACATCGGCACCGAGGTCGCCGAGTAACTGCGTGCAGAAGGGTCCCGATACAACTTGCGTCAGATCGAGAATTCGGACACCAGCGAGAGGGCCGTCGGCCATACGTTTGATTCCCCGTTCAGCGCTTTGGAAGAAACCCGGATTCTATACGGCGCGAGGGGCTACGTCACGCGCGGCTGAACGTTCGTTTAAACTGCGACGAGCGGATTCGGTTATCGCGAAGCGCTGGTGGTATCGCTGGGCTTCGGCACATCCATGCCGTACGCGACTTTCAAATCGTCGCCCGCAAACGGATAGACATGGACCATCCACCCGAACGCCTGCTCCACCAGATGGCCGCCGGCCGCGGTGCATTGTCGCGTATCGGAAATTTTTCCTTCGAAGCCGAAACGGCCGTCAGCGAGAAAGCCGTAGCGATGATTCAACTCGACCGCATTCGGCCCAGCCGACACCGGCAGCATGCCCGGTAAATTCGCCTGATCGGCACCCACATTGTTGCGCAGTAAATCATCGATGGTGAGATCGTTGGGCAGACAAATGTTGGTATGCACGTGCCATCTCGCGATGCTCAACGGCACGATCGCATCGAGGTCTTGCGGCAAAGCATCGGGCGGCGCGCTGTACATCGCACCAACCAGCGTATATCCGCCGTCGGGATCCTTCGCATAAAGCAGCGAGCCCGGATGCGCGATGTCGAAGCGGCCCTGATATTCCTGGCCGGTCTGCGCATAGTCGGTGAAGTGGTAAACATCCTGTGGAATGCCGGGGAGGAAAATGCGCATCCCCTTCGCCAGTGCGACGCGATAGTTCTTATATCGCACCAGCGAGCTGCGCAGCGTTTTCAGAATGAAGCGCGCGCGATCCTCATCGTCCGGCGTGGCGGGGCGCGAATCAGTCATGCGCATATGATTTTCCATCATCTGCATATGACCACCCATCGCGGCGGGCGCCATCGGATGATTCGTCGAGCTTATTTCGGCGCCGCCCATCCCATCCATCGCCGCCATGTCATGTGACGATGCGATGCTGGCTGCTAGCAGACATCCCAACGATCCCGCGGCCGCTGCGAAAGTGATCCTACGAACGATGCTGTAGGTTTTCATCGAATGCCTCGCGTCAGGCTTTTAACTTCGCATGCGTCAGGGCAGGGAGCTCGTTGCGGACCCGGTCGAGATAGTGAAGATCGATGGGAGCGGTCACGACGCATTCTTGATCGGATGCGCGCCCGAGCACGCGGCCCCAAGGATCGATGATCATCGAGTTGCCGTAGTCGGAGAAGCCATGAACATTGGCGCCGAACTGCGCGGGCGCAATGACAAAGGCCTGGTTCTCGATGGCGCGCGCACGCAGCAGGGCTTCCCAATGCGCCTCGCCGGTAGGAAAAGTGAAGCACGCGGGCACGTTGAGAATCTTCGCTCCGGCGAAGGCGAGCCGTCGATACAACTCGGGAAAGCGCAGGTCATAGCAGATGCTCATGCCGACCGCCCCTACCGAGGCCGCGACACAAACCACCTCGGATCCCGCGAGGCGCGAAGCTGATTCGGTTGCGGTCACGCGTCCGGGCAAATCGATATCGAACAAATGAATCTTGCGATAGACGCCCATCCGCGAGCCATCGGGACCGAGCATCACCGAGGTGTTATAGGTCTTTTCCTGACCGGGGATTTTTTCTGTGATTGATCCGGCGACCAGATGAACCTTCAGTTCGCGTGCGAGCCGCGTCATCAGCGAGAGCGATTCACCCTTGAGGGTTTCCGCCGCAGATGCTTCCGCGCCACGCTTGCCGCGCCAGTTGAATGTCTCCGGAAGGGCGACCAGCGTCGCGCCATGAGAAGCTGCGGCTCTGACCAGCCGCTCGGCGCGTTCCAGGTTGGCGGCCTTGTCGGAGCCGGCGCTCATCTGAATCGCGGCAGCCAGGTAAGACACAGTGTTGTCGCCTCTCAGTAGCGCGGCACGGACGGATCGATCTCCGACCACGCATCGATGCCGCCCGCCAAGTTGAGTATATGCGCGAAACCGCTGCGCGCGAGATACATCGCGACCTGCGCGCTACGCACTCCATGATGGCACATCACGATAATCTCACGCTCGGGATCGAGTTCTTCCCGGCGGGCAGGAATGTCACCCATCGGGATGTTCACCGTGCCCGCGATCGATGCCGTAGAGATTTCCCACGGCTCGCGAACATCGAGAATCGTTGGTTTGTCGCCCTTGTTGATGCGACGCTTTAGTTCAATTGGATCTATTTCGGAGAGCCCCCGCATCGTTCCAGCATATCCTGACCGGCCCTCCTGATCGATGTCAGTCAAGGCCTCGTGTCATTGGAAAACATTTCGACCTTGGTAAACCTCGGCAGCAGCGGCGTCGGTACGTCCATGACGAAGGTATCGCTCTCGCCAGGTTTTAGCGGCGTGAAGTGCGGCTTCTCTTTAAGGATGCGTTCCACTTCCTCGTCATCGGAAAGGCTTTCAGCCTGATGATTGTAGACGCTTTCGGCGTGGAGCACTTTGCCGTCCTTGTCCTCGAACGCGAACACGAAATGCACGTAATTCACCGCCTGCGCCGATACGTTAGTGACGTGGCCAGAGATGACCAGATCGGGTGGCCGGCAGCATGAACGAATGATGCGATCGCTGTTGATCGCGACTTTGAGCCTTGGATTGCTGACGGCCTCAGCCTTCGGATGGTCGTTGAGGGTATGAGCATAGGCAGCCTGGCGGGCGGCCTCCTGCGCCTCTTCGCTCGGTTTGATTTGGACCTGAGCCGCGGCAAACGCGGTTGACGCGATGGTTACAAAGAGCGCGGTCATCAGCAGCTTCTTCATGTTCAAAGGCCTCCGATTGCGGGGCTCGGGCCGACTCCCCGCCAACCTGTTCAGGCGATCCTGAGACGCGGGTTCGCATAAGTCAACGTGCTATTACAGGATGATGACCCGACCGAAACCGAGCGCTGAAGACGCCGCTTTCATTCGAGAGGCCCTCGCCGAGGCAATCCATGCTGCCTCGAAAGACGAGGTGCCGGTCGGCGCGGTAGTGGTGTTGAACGGGGTCATCGTCGGGCGTGGCCACAACCAGCCGATCGTGAGCAAGGATCCGACTGCGCACGCAGAGATCCTCGCCATTCGGGAAGCAGCGCGCGCAGTCGGAGCATATCGGCTGCCTGGCGCGAGCCTGTATGTAACATTGGAGCCATGCGTGATGTGCGTCGGTGCGGCAATCCATACGCGGATCGCCACGATCAAGTACGGCGCGCGCGATGAGAAAGCCGGCGCGCTCGGTTCGGTCTACGACATCGGTCGCGACGGCCGCCTCAACCATCGCATCGAGGTGAGCGGCGGCTTGATGGAGGACGAAAGCGCCGCGATGCTGCGCGAGTTCTTCCGCCAACGCCGCACATGAAACCCCAGACAACTCATTTGCAGAAATAACCGGCTGGAAACGCGGGTTCGGCAGGGCATTGCTTTTCTAACATCGACGGCTCGCATTCCGGCGGCAACGTGACCTCGCCGGGTTTGTTCTTGATCCTGTCCACCTCAAGCCACTCGTCGAGTGCGGGATCGAAGAGGTTTTGATAGCCATAGTGCAGCATCTTGCGAATCCGACTGGAATTATGCCGTTCGACATAAATGTCACCCTGCATGACCGGGAACCGAAATGCCGGATCGACCGATGCCGCACCGAAAACGACGCTTATCCGAAAGTGATTAACCAGCGGATGCCTGGTTCGCGCCAATGTCTCGGCTCCCACGAAACGCGAACTGTTCAGGCATTGATTTAGGGTAGCCAGGGGTAATTCCCCGAGACAGACGCATTTGACTGGCTCTGGCGGCACGATTTTGTCCCATTTGTAGGTCAACGTGTACAGTTGGTCGTGGTAGATGAGATTGGTAAAGTAGATCGCCTTATCTTCGCTGCCCGCAATCATTTGCATATCGCCATCGTTTCCTTGCCACGAAAAACTGACATCGACGCCAAGGTCTTTGACGAAATATCGGCCTTCCCATTGAAAATCGCGGGGGAGTTGAGGCGGAGGCGGATCCGCCATCGCGAACGACACGCTTGCGATGAGTAAAGCCAAAGCGAGCAGGAGTTGACCTTTCATTCTTCATACCCACCCAAAAAGACCTTTTAATGCCAAATAACCTCATAACGCTGCCGAATCCGTGTCAATCGAAGTGAAGATCTAAGTAAGCGGGGCTATCATGGACGATGAATGCGGCGCGACGTTTGCGGGACTTCTTCAAGCAGCGGAGCGAGAGGCGTGCGCGGTAAGCGGCGGGGGAATTATCGGCATGGGACTGCGGTTCTATAAACGGGTGCATCTGTTTCCAGGCGTTTCGGTCAATGTTTCGCGCTCGGGGCCGAGCCTGACGGTCGGCGTCAGGGGCGCACACGTCACGGTTGGACGCACTGGCGTGACCCGCACGGTCGGGCTTCCGGGGACTGGCATTTACTACACCTCGCATCGCGGGTATCACAGCGGATTTCATTCGGCGAATGACGCGCCGCTGCCGCCGCCGGAGCAGGCGAGCGCCGATCGCCGAGCGGAGCGGATGATGGGCATCACGGTCATGATCATCGTCGGTATGGTGGTGCTGCTGATCATCGCGATGTCGAAGTAGCCGCGCACCTATCCAAACCTGAGGCGTACCCTGTAAGCTAACGATCGTTAGCCATTTCGTGTTAGCCATTTTCCGAGGGAGTAGATTCCGCGCACATGGATGTTTCGAGCCTGGTTGTCGATTGCGATTCGCACGTGATGGAGCCGCCCGATTTGTGGGAGCGCTACATCGAACCGAAATATCGCGACCGTGCGATCAAGATCGTTCGCGATCCCGCCGACGGCCTCGAAGTCCTGATGATCGACAATCAGCCGGTTCTGCGCGGGATGCTGGCGGGACTCGGCGGCGCCAACCTCGAGCGGCAAAAGCTGTTCGTCCCCGGCATGGTTTCCTACCTGGATGGATGTCCGCCCGCGAGTTATCTGCCGGAGGAGCGCATCCGGATGCTTGATGCGTGGAAGGTCGATGCGGGGGTGCTGTTTCCGACCGTCGGGATTTTATGGGATGTCGCCGACAACGGACTCGCGTCGGCATACGCGCGCGCTTACAACAATTGGATCAACGATTTCGCCGCGCACAATCGCCGCCGCATAATTCCCATCGCGCATCTGGCGCTGCAGGATACCGAGACGGCGCTGGCGGAGTTGCGGCGATGCCTCAAACTCGGTTTCAAGGGCGTTTTCCTGCCCCCCGAGAACATCAACGGCAAGCGCTTCTCGCATACCGACTTCGATCCGATTTGGCATGAGTGCGAGGACGCGGGGATTCCGGTGTGCCTGCATGTCATCGTGAGATTCAATCGGCGTCCCGGGATCGTCGGCGATTTTTATCAGGTCGGCGAATTTCGGGCGGTATGGGGTTTCGCGCTCGGCGGCTTTGCGCAAGTGGTGCCGGCCGCGATGACGATGGTGGCCGACGGGCTCTTCGATCGCTTCCCGCGCCTCAAGGTTTTGTGCGTCGAGGCGGGATGCGGATGGGCGCCCTACATGATGGATCGCCTCGATGAGAAGTATGAGCATCTGGGCTGGACGCATCCACTGAAGATGAAGCCGAGCGATTACTTTCGCCGCAACCTGTGGGTGGTAGCCGAGCCCGAAGAGCGCACCATCGGCGCCGTGATGGATCTCGATGGGCGAGGACCGCGTGCTATGGGGCTCCGACTTTCCGCATATCGATTCGACGCTGGAAGCCTCGACGCTGATTCGCGGCAGCATCGCGGCGCTCAGTTCGGAGCGTCAGCGCAAGCTGCTCGGCGGCAACGCATCAACCGTCTTCCCGATCAGCTAGAATAGAGAACCCTGGGGGAGAATAGTGCCAAGCGAAAAAGCCAAAGAGAACAAAAATCTGATTGCGACCTGCATCGCATGCGGCAAGCCGGTCTCGACCGAATCGATGGTGAGCCTGCGCGGACGCGAGGACGGCGTCGCCAAGAGCTTTGCCGCCTGTGTCGCGTGCGCGAACAAAGGATGGCGGCCGCCCGGTTTCGCCGGCGTCTACGCCGCCCGACCCGACTAATTCACCTTACCGCGGCGATCAGCCCCACATCTTTTTCGCTTCGGCGCGGAGCTCGTTGCGAAAATCCGGATGCGCCACCGCGATGAGTTCATTGGCGCGTTGGCGAATAGATTTCCCCTTCAGCCTCGCGATGCCGTACTCGGTCACCACGTTATGTACGAACGTGCGCGGTGAGGTGATAACGCTTCCCGGAGGCAAGCCCGGCATGATGCGCGAGAAACGCGCTGGCCCTTAACCATCGAAGTTGAGGGCGTGACGATGATGGTGGTTCCACCGCCCATCGAGGCGCCGATTACAAACGCGGTCTGACCGCCGGTGCCGGTGTACATCATGGGTCCGAGGCTTTCGGCGTTCGCCTGTCCGGTCAAGTCGACGCTGAGTGCATTGTTGATCGATATCAACCCTTCTTCTTTCGCAATCAGCCGGATGTCGTCGGTGAAATTGAAATCGTACAACTGGTAGCGCGAGTCGCCATTCGCGCGATCCAGTTCGGCCTGCGGCGTGAGCACCGCGAAAGCTGCACCGACCACTAGCCCGGGGAAAATCTTCTTGTACTTTCCGGTCAGCACGCCGGATTCCACCAGCGGTGTGGTACCCCATGGGATGATTTCGGTTTGCATCCCGAGGTCATGATGATTGCCGAGGTGATACATCAACATCCCCGACATCGAGCCGACGCCGATCTGAATGGTGTCGCGGTCGTGGACGAATTCTTTCGCGACCGTGCCGCATACCGTGGCAATCGCGCGTTGCTCTTCTTCATTGACCGGCGGAAGAATGCCCTCGGGAAAATCGATCGCGCGCTCGACGAAGAAATCGATCTCCGAGAAGTGCATCTGGTTGTCGCCGCCGACGCGGATGTAGTTCGGCTCGATTTCCGCGATCACCAGGTCCGCCGCACGCGCCAGCATCTTCTGCATGATCTGGATATCGCCGAAGTTGACGAAGCCATTTTCATCCGGCGGCGTGACCTTGATGAAACATACGTTGAAATTTTCCAGCCCCGGCGGCAGCGAACCCTCGCGATAGTACGAAATCGGAGTGAACTCCGCGCGTCCGGCCGCATAGACGGAGCGGTCGTAGGGCGAGCAGTACATCGACTCGAGGCGATAGCGTTCCCCGAGCCCGGGCAAATCCCAGTTGAAAGCCGCCGCGCCATGGTTGACGACGACGTTCTCGAGCTCCATCAGGCGTCCCGACAGGGCCATGCATAGGGTCAGCGGCGTCGCCTGCGCGATCGACACGACGATGCGATCGCCGGACTTGATGTGGCCGACAGCGACGTCGGCTTCAACCAGGCGCGAGCCGAGTTGCGCGCGCCAATCATGAGTGGGCTTGCTGTAGCTGACGGTCGGAGCAGTTGCCATCGCGAATGTCTCTCTTCAATCAGATTTCCCGAAGAGAGCACACAAATTGCGCCGCGCGCAAACATTTCTGCGCGATATCGAGCAGCTTACCCGCGGCAATTTGGAACCGAAAAAATAGAGGCCGGACCTTTCGGCTCGGCCTCACGTGAAGAACGAAAAATAGTTGTTACGACGATTGCGCCATCTGGCCGAGAGTCGGGTCGATGCCGATATCGCGCAGGAATCCCGAAGTGCGCTCGTTCAGCAGCCCCACCTTCTTAATGTTGGTGACGACGGTGGTATGCATCTCGCGCTTGAACAGCTTGCGAAACATGGTCTGATCGGTGCCGGTGGTCGCCGCGTCCTTGCGGACCTTCTTGACCTTGTCGATTTCTGCCGCGCTCATGCCGATCCTCTCATACGCCTCTTTCGGGAACTGTCCGCCGAGCACGAGGTGGATCGCATCGCGAGTGAAGTCCTCGACCTCGCGCAGATCGCTCGGACTGAGCGAGCGGATCTCCTCGGGCAGGCTCAGAACCGAGAAGCCCATGTGACGGGATTCATCGGAGAGGATGCGCTTGCAGATTTGACTCAGAGTCGGGTCTTGCGCCGTCTCGCCCAAAAGGCGGAACAACGCGACCGCGAAGGTCTCGGCAATCAGCTGAAGGCCGACGGTTTTGATGAACCATTTGCCCTGGCCGAGAATGAAGTCGAACAGGGTCTTCAGGTTGGGCGAAACCGGATAAATGTTGCCCCCGCACTTGTCGATGAGGTAACGGCTGAGCACCTCGGTATGCCGCGCCTCATCGACGACCTGGGTCGACTGGAAAAATTTCGCATCGTTGCCCGGCACCATGTCGACCAGCTGGCTGCAGGCGAGCATCGCGCCTTCCTCGCCATGGAGGAGCTGCGAAATCCGCCAGCATGAAAATTCTACATTGAGGCGCGCGAGGGTTTTGGCATCAAGATGTGCGAGGGCATCGGTGCCGTAGCCGTCGACCAGCTCATTGGCGAAGATGCCCTTGTCGAGGTCGAGCGGGGTTTCCCAGTTGATATCGCGCGAAGCGTTCCACTGGTCGCGCTTGGCTTTTTCATAGAGCCCGCGCAGATCGGGCGCATCGATGGTGTAGGAACGCTGCCACAGCGTATCGAAATTAGTCGGAATCAGGTCAAAAGTTGCAACGCCCATCCTGGAATCTCCCTCTACCAAACGGTAGGTATTCGCAGAGCCTAGCAAATTATTGGCCGATTCGGAAACGCGGACGATCGGCCGATGGTCGCGCCGGCGACCGACTGATTGCCCTCCGACGCCCTTCATTGCCCTCGCTCGCGACTGTTGTTTTCGACAGTAAACGCCTAAATAATCAACGCAACACATTTTTCGAGGGGGGACCTCATGAAGATCGCTGTTTCGATTTCCACCCAGCGTCGATGTGCTCGCAGCTATGCGTTCGTTTTTGCGCTGGTGTTTGCCGCGGCGCTGATGGGTGCCGATTCCGCAAGCGCCAAGGAACCTTTCACCGCGTTTACCTATGCCGCCGCTCCCGTCCTATCCAGCCCGGGCCAGGGCAGCCAGGCCTGTATGGACACGGGCGTTCCACTCTGTCCGTCCGGACATGCCTGCGTTTACTACGGTTACAGCGGTAATGCGGTCGGGACGCCGGGTTTCGGGAAAACCAATATCGAGGTCTGCATCAAGGAGGACGATCCGAGCCTCGGTCAGCAAAATGCTACCGGCGGAGAATGCGCCCAAGCCTCAGGGTTTGCGCAAATCACGTATCAGATAAACCGCCACAGTTCGAAAGTCATTGTGCTCGGTCTGGTGGGGCAGACCTGCGAGGCCGAGGGAGCTTCCATCCCGAGCCTCACCCATGACCTGTCTTTGACGCAGGGACCATGGGCCGGCAAAATGTCGATCTCATCGCTCGTGACGGATGGATCTACTGCGTATCTGAGTATCTACGGTACGATTCAGGCCGGTCTGTAGCGCCGGGACTCAAACGATCGCTGGAGCGCCGAGTTAGCCGGCTGATGATGCGGCTTTCTCCGCGCGCCCGATCGATTTGAGGATCTCCTCGGCGCCGTGCTTGAAGTCCATCCAGCGCATGACGCGCGCCCATTTGCCCGCTTCGAGGTCTTTGTAGTGCTCGAAGAAATGGACGATCTGATTGCGCAGCATCGAGGGCAGGTCGGTATAGTTTTCCACCTTGCTGTAGTACGGATTCAGTTTGTCGATCGGTACCGCGATGACCTTGTCGTCACCGCCCGCCTCGTCTTCCATCACCAGAAGGCCGATCGGCCGGCATCTGATGATCGCAGTTGCCATCACCGGAACCTGCGTCACCACCATGATGTCGAGGGGGTCGCCGTCGCGGGACAGCGTATGCGGGATGAAGCCGTAGTTGGCCGGGTACACCATCGAGGTGTGCAGGAAGCGATCGACGAATAGCGTGCCCGAGGCCTTGTCGAGCTCGTATTTGATCGGGAGCCCGCCCTGCGGAATCTCGATGATCGCGTTTACGTCGAAGGGCGGATGGTGGCCAACCGGAATTTTGCTGATGTCCATTCCGGCAGCTTAGGCGGTCAGCACGCGAGGTGCGACCGCCCAAGCATCAGGTGTCAATCTTTCTCAACGGTGATCCTCGTCGCCATAGCCATCGAGGATAATGGCTTGCGGTGAATTCGAGGCGTTGTCCTGCACCACCAGTTTCCCTTGGCGCGATCCTCCCGCCGATGGGGTGAATTGGATCGCAATCGCGCACAGCCTTCCGATCGCGAGCGTCGACCCGCAGGTGGTATCGCGCGTGTCGATCGTGAAGTCACTGCTGCCTTGAATCGAGATGCTGCTGATAGTTGCGGGTCCGTTGTTCCACCACGGATTGAACAGGAAAGCGGTGTTCGTTTGCCCCCGCTGGCGAATTTGGCAGTGCCCGAAATCGAGCTCGGGCGGCGTCAGGTAGACGGGACCGACCTTGCCGATTGGGGTGGCCGTCGGAGTGGCAGTGGCGGTCCTGGCCACGGTTGGGGTCGCGGTCGCCGTCCGGCTTGGGGTCGGAGACGCACTCCTGGTTGCCGTAGGCGTCGCGGTCCTGGTGGTCGTAGGAGTGGCGGTTGGCGTCGCGGTTCTGGTCGAAGTGGGAGTCGCAGTGGCGGTCTGGGTCGACGTTGCAGTTGTGGTCGGAGTCGAGGTTGGAGTGGCAGTCGCGGTAGCCGTCGGCGTTGCAGTAGGTGTAGGGGTCGCCGTCGGAGTAGATGTGGGTGACGCAGTCGCGGTAGGAGACGACGTCGGAGTCGGGGTTACGCTGGGCGATGCCGGCGCGGCCATCACGTTGAAGCCTCTTGAAGCATTGGAGGAAAGATATCCCGGCGCCGTGTTATCTCCTGCAAACGTAGCCGAAAGCGTGCTGATGCCCGGCGCGCCTAACGTCACTTCGCAACTGGCGATACCCAGATAATTGGTGGATCCGGAGCAATTGGAGCCATCGACGCTGAAGTTGATCGTTTCGTAAAGCAGCGGCAGCGGCGGATTAGCCGAAATGTCTAGAAACGATGCGACCAGGGTTGTCGTCTGCCCGGATGCTCCACCGGTTGGACTCTGGTTGAGACTAAGGGCCGTGGTGTGCGCTCCAAAGCCCCAGGTAACTATCGCTTGATTGGAGTTCAGGACGGAGCCACTTAATGTCGTGGTAGCCGCGATCGTGTCCTGACCTGGCTCCAGCGCAATATAAGTGAATGATGCTTGACCATTGGAGTTAGCATTCACGAGCGTTCTTTGTGGGTTGGCGCCGTTAACGGTGAATAGCACCGGCGTTCCCGCCGTCGCGGTCCCATAGTGGATTGTCGCGTTGAAAGTCTGCGAGGTTCCCTGCGACGGATTAGGTGACACCGAGGTCGGCGAGAGCACCAGCGTGGGTGTACCAATCGTGGTTCCATAGCTGCAGCCGCCGCTGGTGTCAGTAACTCTGAACACCGTCGTGCCCTGCGCCGCGTAAATGCATCCATCGGGGCCGAAAGTCATGAAGTTGGCGCCCGAGGCGGTGGCGAACGTAGTACCGCGAGTCGGCGGAGTCGTTGTCAGGTCAAGGCTGTCGATACCTCCGGCGGTCCCACTGAGAAACGGATTCTCGATGAGAAACGTCGCATCGCCATTGAGTTGGGTACCGCCTGCCAACAGACCGAGGTTGTTGAGTTGAAACCCAGGCAGGTTACTGATGGTTGGAGTTCCGCCAACATTGGTGCCGCTAACCTTGGCGATCTGGGCATCGTTCCAGACGTAGATAGTGCCGCCCGGCCCGAACGCCAGGGTCGCGTTGGGTGTCGTCGGCAGGGTCGCGTACACCGTTGTGGCCGGCGAAGCCGCCGGACTATGGACGCGCCAGATCGATGCGTTGTCGGTGCCGCCGCCGGAGCAGGAATCATCGGTAAACAGATCGCCGGTTAGCGGATCGATTGAGATCGTAGTGGGGCAGGTCAAATTCGACGCGGTCGTCGCTATCACGCTGCCATTGGAAGGATTGAGCTGCTCTACGGCGCCGGTGGAGGAACCGGCGGTGGTCTCGTCACGGCTGACAAACAGGTTTCCGCTTTGGTCGATTGCCAGTCCGGCCAGCGTCAAACCCAACGGCGCAGTATTGAGCTGGGTGCCCGCATTTGCGACCCCTCCACCGGGTGGGAACTTGTAGATGTTTCCCGACGGGAAGTCATTGACGTAGAGATTTCCCGATGTGTCAAAGCCTAGGCCGGAGGCTCCCTGGCAGCCAAAGTTAACGTCGGTATGTATGGTCTGCGCGTTGAAACCGGTGGCATAAGGGCTAAAGACGAAACCGGGTGCGGCGGGCGGATTCCCAACGCCGCAGTTGTTACTGGTGAGGAAGCTGAAGCCTACCACATTTGCACCCGGGCTTGTGGGCGGAATCGGCAGGTTGCCATCAGTCACGTCCAGCGCAGTGTAGGTGACAGCCTCCGAGACCAGGTCAGTGGCGGTGAATTGAATCGTACCGGTCGCATCGGTGACGGCCGGGCTGGGACCGCTGATAATCGAGCTGGCCGGCGTCGGGGACAGGTTGCTGGACTGCGAGATACTAATTTGCTTGCCGGGGGTCGGGTTGCCGTTCTTGTCGGCCAACGTGATTGTAATAGTGGTTGTCGAGACACCGTCGTTGAGTACACTGCCGGGCGCCGCCTGAATCCGCGCTGACGTCGCCGGCGGGGTAACGAAGGTCACCTGCGGAGTTGTGGCGAGTGGGATCCCGTCGGTCGCGTCAGTCGCGGTGAAGGTTACCGTCTCGGGAGTGAGGTCTGTTACCTGAAAGGTGACTAACCCGTTGTTGATGCTCGACGGTCCGCTTGCAGCACCGATACTGGCATTACTTCCGCTGTTAGCGGCCAGTGTGACCATCTTGCCGCTTACCAGGTTGCCGTTGGTATCAGCCAAATTAACGTTAACATATAGAATTGTGCTTCCGTCAGCAGGGACAGCTAGTAAGCCGAGCGGCTCCGTAGGCGAAGGTATGGTGCTATCCATGAAGCCCGCAACCTGGGAAACCGAAGGATCGACAGGACCCACGGTTTGGCCGGTTAGCTCTTGGTGAAGCACGGGAAGGTTGGGAGAACCAAGGCCAACGTGGGCGAAATCAGTCGCCATCGATGCGGAACCGTGAAATGCATTAGTTGGTGCAAGTGGATAAATGAGCGGGTTCAGGAAACCGAGATTGCTCCCCTGCGCCTGATTCAACAAGGCGGTGTAAGCAGCCCACGCGGGCGCCGCCAAACTGGTTCCTCCATATAGACCGCCGTTCGGGCATCCGCCGTTGTCCGCCTGGCACAGCACCACGCCCGTAGCCGGATCGGCGTTTGCCACCACGTCGGGCACCGAACGTGCGGTGGTCCCACTTAGCGTAGACTGATAGGAGGGGGCCTGAAAAAACTTGCTGGTACCAAAACCACCGGCCCCCGACTGAGGGTCATTCCACCACGACTCTGAATCGTAATTGAGCCCGGCGGTAAGGTTGAGCGAGCTGCCCCCGACCGCAGTTAGATTCGGCGAGTCCGCCGGGACACTCACCACGTTCGCAGCGCCATCGAGGCATGTACTGCCGGTGTCGCCCGCGCCGGTAAACACCGAAATGCCAGCGGCGGCTGCATTCTGAAGAATGGTGTCGATAGCTTGCACATCGGCCTGCGTCGTTTGGTCCTCGCAGTAGGCCCAACTGTTAGAGATGATCGAGACGCGGTCATTTATCATCTGTTGCAGAACGGGCTCGAAGCTGCCTTGGGCGCCGACGAAGGGAGCGTCATAGACAACGACCTTGGCGCCGGGCGCTATCGTCATGACGGTATCGATATCACCCAACACTTCGTCCTCGTTGGGCCCGATTGGGACAGGAGTGCCGGTCACGTCCTTCTCGCTGAGATTGTCGATCTCGGTAGGATCCAGAAGTCCCTGTCCGGTGAAATTTAGAAAATCATTAACGTCACTCGAATTGAAGTTATCAAACTCGACTAGACCAATGGTTTGTCCAGTGCCGTCCACTCCCTGCCATGCCGGAGGTGGCGGATCGTTGCTAGTCGACTTTCCGTAGCCGGTAGCCGCGTTATTCTCAGTTCTGCATTTGTTGATGTATTTTCGAATGAGAGCTTGCTTGCACGCCTCGGTCGACCCCAACATGTTGTATGGGGGTTGGTAGCAGATGTTGGGATTGGCGCCAAGCGCGGCGCCGGCGTTGTAGCCACCAATGATAACGCAAGCAAGAGCGCGTAGCACATCGGTGAACTCCGCGGTTGGTTTGGGAACCGCGTAGTTGGACAATCCCGTCACGGCCTGAACACGTCGAGCCAATTCGACCGGTAAGCCGGGATCACGGTCATTGGAATAGAATTCACGACCGCCGAGGCGGTAGTCGCCCATAGTCACGTCGAAGGCGCCTGCCACATCTGAACGACGGCCGCGTACCGTGAGCGTCAGACGGTTTTTGGAACCCTGCACCAGTTTGAACCCGTGGGCTCCCAAGTATGTGAGGGTCGAGTCGTAGGCATGCTGCGAGGGGCCGAACCGACGCGCAATCTCGCGCTGCTTAAGAAAATGGTGAAAATCCTTCGAATGCGGGTCGTAAATTGCGTGCAGATATTTTTCGAATCCCGCCCGATCATCGCGCTTCAGCACGATCGTTAGTGTGACTGGTTGATTGGATTCACCCGCGCGCGGTGTCACCTTAGTCGCTTTCGCGAGCGCCGGCAGAACGTGCCCCGGGATGCGGACCAGCTTCGAATTCCCCAGCGACGGCTTCGGAGCACCGGTCGTCGTCGCCGAGGCCGCCAGTGGAAAGAGAACCATCAATGCCACAGCCAGGACCGGAACGCGCTTAAACATATGTCCCCCGAACGCCGAATTGGAGATCGATTACTTCGAAAAGCTGCGAACCAATTCAGCGCGCTGAAGAGGTCACGGGCAACGGCAGAGTGTGCCATTCGATGGCACAAATGCGGCGTCACATGATCCGGCAGTCGATTAGTCGGATAGCTGACGGTCTAGGTTGCCCAGCTCGTCGGATGGTCTTCGTCGAGGGCGTAGCTGCAGATGTGGCCGGTGCGGATGCGGGTGGCGAAATGACGCGCCAGCTCAGGATGCGTCGCCCGAATCCTTGCAATGACGTCCTTGATGCGCTTGGTCACCATCAGGCGCGCGCGCTCGCGAGCAGCATCCTCATGGAGATCGCTTGCGCCATTGATGGGTCCATTGCGCAACGCTGCCGCTTTCTTGCGGACGGTGCGTTTGAGGCTGGTTGGGTGCGCGCCGGCCGCGAGATCTTTTGCCGAAAACTCCACTCCCGGATTCGCGATCAGCCGGCTGATGTACTGCATCCCCAGCGTGTCGCGCAACCGAAAGACCGAGCCTTCGAACAGGATGGTCCAATATTCGCCTTCCTTGCGGAACACATTCGAGCCGCGAGCTTCAGCCGCCATCGATGCCGATGAATCAGGGTCGAACGCGATGAAGCGGAAGATTTCGGCCTGCATCCGCTCTCGCAATAGCGGAGTTCCGATCGAATCCAGGCCGGCAAATGCGGCATTGTACTTTTCCGCTGACGCGCGATGGCGCGAAGCCGCGAACAGTACCCGCGACCACAAGAGCTGTACGCCGGCCACCTCCCAAGGCGCATGGTAACGGCGAAAAATTCCGAGCGCCGAGCGAAATCCGTCTGCGACCTCGTCGGGCAGCCGCAACTCCCCGCCACTATGTAGCGAAATCCTCCATACGTCGCTAGAACCGCGCGCGGCGCGGAAGCAATCCGCCGCGCCGACCAATGCCGAGGCAGCGGCGAACGCGCCAAGGTGCCCCCGCCAGTCCTCGCCATTGGCGAGAATCTCACGGCATCGCACGAGTTGCACCATCGCCTTCTCGACGCGTCCGCGGTCGGCCTCGAGCAGCGCCAGCTCGATGCGGATGAACAGCTCGCGATTGAGGTCCGGCCACGCGAGGGCGGCCGCCAGTCCCTCATTGAGATACGCCTCGGCCTCGATGCGCTGATTGCCCACCCGGGCGAAGCGCCCCAGCAACGAGGCGCAGTCACCGATGCCCTGCAGCCGGCCCGCCGCGCGCGCCATCTCCAGCTCCTTGCGCCGCAGCATCACGCCGCGCTCCCAATCGCCCTCGGCATAGGCGAGCAGAAAGTGATTGGATGCGCCGCCTTCGAATTCCTCGAGCAGCTCGCGCGCCCCCGCGAGGTCGCCCTGACTGACCCGCGCCGAGGCCAGCAGCACCGTGAGCCCATAACGCCAATCGGCGACCTGCCGCGAGCGCGACCGGCCCAGCTCGCGCGCGCACCATTTTTCGGCGCGCGGGTAGTCGTAGAGCTTCGCGCAGCTGCCTCCGGCCAGTGCCGCCGCGAGGGCGCCCGCGTCCGGATCATCGAGGCGGTCCGCCACCTCCCATGCTTCCTCGAAGGTTGTCATCGCCTCGCCGATGCGGCCGTGCGCGTAGAGCGCGTCGCCATAATGGGCGGCGGCCCGGCTCCATTGCGCGTCCTTCGCAATGGCCATCAAACCTCGCGAGACTTCCAGCATCTCGCCCGCGCGCAGCGTGCCCGCCGCGAGACGCGCGAGCTCGGCCTCGATATCGACTCCACTGAGGGTCACAGCTGCTTTCTGCCGGGCCGATATGTCTGCAGGCATGCTACTTACCGGGGACGTCCACCACGCATAGCACGCCTGATTTCGCGAGGAAAAGAATGCTCATCGAGCGGCGGTCGACAATCCGTCTATGTCCCCGCTTTGCCGCGTTGCGATGATGTTGCCGCGAGATTAACACGACACTCAGGATCTATCGCCGGCGTTTTGCCACTCGATCGATCGATGACTAGACTTTTTTGCATGACGCCCACCGAAAAAGATGCTCATCTCACCGGCCTCTGTCGCGAGGTCCTCGAGGCTTTCGATGCGGTCAATGGAGGAGTGCAGTCCGGATACCGTCCGGCGCATGCCAAAGGCATCATGCTGTCCGGCACCTTCACTCCGGCGCCCGGCGCGAAGAACCTCAGTCGCGCGCCCCATCTTAGCCGCGCGGCGACGCCGGTGAGCGTGCGCTTCTCCGACTTCGCCGGGATTCCGACGATTCCCGACAACAATCCGAATGCGAGCCCGCGCGGCTTCGCGGTCCGCTTCCATCTCGAGGGCGATGCTTACACCGACATCGTCGGGCATTCCAGCGACGGCTTCCCCGTGAGTACGGCCCAGGAACTCGTAGCCTTCCTGCGCGCGATCGCCGCGAGCGGGCCCAACGCCGCGAAGCCGACGCCGATCGAATCCTATCTCGCGACCCATCCGGCGGCGCTCGAATTCGTGCAGGCGCCTAAGCCCTTCCCCAGCAGCTTTGCCAAGGAGTCTTTCTTCGGCGTCAATGCCTTCAAGTTCATCAACGCGACCGGCGTCGCACGCTTCGGGCGCTATCGCATCCGTCCCGAGGGTGGCGGGGACTATCTGTCAGCGGAAGCCGCTGCTGCGAAGCCGCCCAATTACCTCCTCGAGGAGATCACGCAGCGCGTCGCGAAAGGTCCGGTCAGGATGCACATTTTCGTGCAGCTCGCGGAGCCTGGCGACATCGTCGATGACTCCACGAAGCATTGGCCGGCCAATCGCAGTGAGGTGGAATTTGGCACCCTTGCGCTGACGGCGGTGATGCCCAACAATGACGCGGCGCAGCGCGATCTGATTACCGATCCGGTTCCCAAGGTTGAGGGGATAGAGGTTTCCGGCGATCCGTTAACTGAGCCTCGGTCGGCGGTATATCTGATGGCGGGCCGCCGTCGTCGTGCCAGCGTTCCGACCTAATCTCTCGGGCGGCGGCGCGGTCAGGTATTTCGCTCTGCCAACCCGTCGAGCCCAATCCTCGCTGGTTCGTTTGGACACATCGGCTTCTGGCCCCATTCGCTCCAGAATTCTTTCCGAGGCCGTGAATAACGGGCGCGCTTAGAGCCTCCGCCGATGGCGCAGTTGTTGCTCGATGCCGTGCTTGCGAATACTGCATGCAAAGGCATCGGGCTATGGCGAAGATAGAAATCCCTTCTAAAGAGCAGCGTCACGAAGCGGGCAAGGCACTGCGGGTAAAATGCCCGCGCACCTCCCATGGCGAAATCGTGCTGGGGCAGGGTGGCGACCGCGATGTCGTCGAGTTGATTGACGCACAAAACAAGGACCGGCTGCAAAACCTGGTACCGATTCGCCATGGACGGATGGTGCAGTCAGCTTTCGCATACTTTCGCGGGAGCGCAGCAGTCCAGGCTTACGACCTCGCCGGCACGCCCTCCAGCGGCATCATCGTTCAGGCATGTGGCGACTGCCATCTGATGAATTTTGGTGGCTTCGCGACCCCGGAGCGAAATCTGGTCTTCGACATCAACGATTTCGACGAGACCCTGCCCGCACCCTTCGAATGGGACCTGAAACGACTGGCCGCGAGTTTCGTGATCGGAGCCCGCTGGCGTGGTTTCACCGTGAATCAGGCACGAGAAATGGCGGTCCAGACGGTCGCCTCATATCGCGAGTCGATGAGAGAGCGCGAGGGTACCGGTGTCCTTGAGTCATGGTATTCAAGGATTGGGGTTGAGGAAATTCAGGCCATCGTTGGCGACGATTTAAACCTCAGCGGGCGCGCCAGGAAGAAGATCGCTGAAGCGCACAAGCAAACCCACGAACACTTGTTTCACAAGCTCACTACACCTTCCAGGGGCCTGCCGCGCATCGTCGACCAACCGCCGCTGCTCTACCATGTGGATCAGCTTGAAGGGGTAAGAACCACTCAGAGTCTGGTTGCGAACTTCTTCCAGCATTATCGGGAAACTCTGGCGGAAGAACGCCGCATTCTATTCGACCACTTCAAGTTGGTGGACTTTGCACTGAAGGTTGTCGGTGTGGGGAGCGTCGGAACGCGTTGCTTCGTCGCCCTTCTCCTTGCGGCGCCGGACGATGCATTGTTCCTCCAAATCAAGGAAGCAGTTCCCTCGGTGCTTGAACGATACACCGGAACCAAGGAGGTGGAGCATAACGGGCAACGCGTGGTCGTAGGGCAACGCCTGATGCAGTCCGCGAGCGATATCTTTCTTGGATGGTCGCGGGGGCCCGGCGGCCGCGATTTTTACGTCCGCCAACTCCGCGATATGAAGGTCTCGATCGATATCGAAACTCACACGCCACGCGTGATGCAGGCGTATGCCAGGTTTTGCGGGCTCGCCTTGGCGCGCGCCCATGACAAAGCGGGCGATGCGGCAATGATAGCCGGCTATCTGGGCGGCGGCGATCAGTTCGATGAAGCGATGGGTGACTACGCGATGGCGTATGCCGATCAGGTGGAACGCGACTATGCCGCCTTCGTCACGGCGGTTCGCACTGGACGGCTGAAAAGCGACCTAAGTCCGAGTCGCCTCGAAACCGCGCTTCGATGAGTCCACAGCGATTAGCGAAAATGAAGATCGGCGTCGCGCTCTGGGCGCTGATTGTCTTGTGGAGTGCCACTCCGGGCACTTCATTCGGGCAGGTTCCAAAGACCCTCACTGCCGAGGAAAAGCTGGAGCAGGACTTCAACGATCCGCTGACCACCCTGCCACAGGTGCTCTTCCGAGACAGCTACACCCCTGCTAACTATGGACCTGGACCTTGCACGTCACAATCATGCGTCAGGGATGATGAGACCAATCAACTAATCATTCGGCCACTGTTTCCACGTATACCGGGCAATACCCTGCTTCCGTTTATGCAGTTGGTGCGTCCAACCTTTACGCTGGTGACTGAACCAAGCTCCCGCGGCGGTACGCGGACCGAGTTCGGCGACTTGCCGATGTTCGATGTGGCGGTTCTGCCCTGGCCAGACAGGGATAAGACCGGGTTCCTGGTGGGACTGGGACCTACATTTGTATTTCCGACCGCGACGTCCAACAGTGCCGGCCAGGGGGCATGGCAGATCGGCCCGGCCTTCGGCAGTATCTACACTGGGCTTCCCGGGCTGTTGATCGGGTTCGTTGCCCAGAATCCGGTCAGCTTCGCGTATACTTCACCCAAGCGCCCACCGCAAAACACCTTCGAGCTACAACCTGTCTTCGCGCTTCATCTATGGGGTAAGTGGTTCCTCCGCTCAGCGGACGCAAACTGGACGATGGGTTGGCGTCGCCATTCGCCGACCATGTTGCCCCTGAGCCTCGGCGTAGGTCGAACCTTTGTTCGAGTGGGGTTGCCTCCAATCAGCTTCTTCGTGACTGGACAATGGATGGTCTATCGGCAATACGCGCCGATCGCGCCGCAGACGACCATCAATTTCGGCCTGACGATCGCGTTTCCGGAACTGCGGGACTGGTGGTTAGGCGACTGAGGTTCCAGCCCTCGTCACTAGACCAAAGCTTAGTGGCCGTTAGGAAACAGGAACGTCAGGCTTACCCTGGCTATCCACTGTGGGTTTCCCGCCGGCCGCTTCAGTAGGTCGTAGGCGCCGACCTGCAGACTCAAACTCCGCGAGCCAAGGTTGAACGCGCTACCGATGTCCGCGCCGATGGGAATCGTCCACGCATTGGCAGTATCCGCTGTCCAGTCATAGGTCATAGGAGGGTCGCATTGAAGGTACCATCCGCTCTCTAAGTTGTAGCTTACCTCTGGCTCGATGTAAGTCTGATTCACGCTGCCACGGTCGCGATTTCCGGCAAATGACATCAGTTGATAGGTAAGTAGAGCGCCGAACCACGGCCCTTCAGTATAGACCAGTGCCCCGGTTGGTCCGGCTGACCATCGCCCCGTCCCCAGTCCCATACTGCTGGCGGTGGGGAACTGGAGAATCGGTCCGATGCCCCAGATCCAGGTGCCTTCGTTGGCGGGGGTAAGATAAAAAGCCGTCTGCAAGTCATCGAGACCGTATTGCTCATGCGGACTGGGCATATAGGTGAAGTTCAAGCTCGGCCGCGCGATAAGATCCCATTGCGAATTTAGCGCGAACGGAAATAGCGGTTGGATGTTCAAGCTGTCGCCGACGTTATGATGCGCGCCAACATCAAACCCGGTGGTGGACTGAATCGGAACTTTAATGAAATCCTCAAACGGATTGTGGATGCTTATCGCCAACGCCTGCTCGCTGGTGAGGGCGGTCGGCGTTTGGCTGGGCGATGGCGCTTGCGCGTAAGCGGAGGCCGCCAGCATTGCGGTCGTCACCAGCGCCACCAGAGTGGCCGACCACTTCAGGTTGGCTCTCACTGAAGGGCGCCGAACCATTTGTCGTAGATCTGCCGATAGTTGCCGTTCTCCCGCAGGCTGAGCAACGCACGGTCAACCTTTCTGCGCCATGGGCTATCCAGCTGGAAGGTGATAGCAATGGGCGCGCTGTTAAATTCGGGACCCACAACCTTCACGCGTCCCTTTCCGGCATGCGCGGCATAGTAGAGCAGCACCGGTGCGCTAAAGACCACCGCGTCCACTTTCTTGTCCAGCAGGGCCTTAAACATTTCTTCAGGGATGGGGAACTCTTGGATCTGCGCGTTCTGATCGCGAAGATAGTCCGCCCCAGTGCTGTGCTCCAGCGTCGCCACTGGCTTGCCAGGTAAATCGGCGGGACCCTCGATCGCGCCACGAATCTGCTCGACGGTCAAAGTCGTCGTAAGCTGGGCGGTATAGAAAGCGACGAAAACCACCCCGGCAAATATCCAGAAAATCGAGAACGTGCGCGCCACCCATTGATGCGGCATCCCTTCCGGTGAGCCGGTCAGCGTCGAGATCGCCCAATAAAATGCCTGGAGGATGCCCGGAAAATATTTGGGGTTCGAAAGCATTCCGTCCTGGCTTCGCCGTTCGAACCACCAGACGATATGCGCTGGTATCAGGACCAGCAGCAGGGCGATGCCGAGCCACACGATCGTCGTTCGCGAAAACAGGAGACGCAACAGATCCCACAAGGGGTTAGCAGTCCGCGTCCCCTGGCCGGTATCCCGCACCATAATTTGCAAGCCGGTGTCCATCATTGGATACGAGAAATCGTATATCTCATCGCGCGCCGAGGTAATGAAAACCGGCACCACGGTCAAGTCGGCGCCTTTCGCTTGCATCACCTCTTCTATGGCGGTGCTGTTAGGCACGAGCTGATAGCTCGTCTTTATCTTCAACCGCGCGGCGATCGCATCCCAAAGATCGATGCTGAATCCGGTCAGATTACCGTTTTGTTGCATAACGAAGGGCGGAACTACGCCCACGACCACGCGAACTTCCCGGCTCTCGCCTGGAGCCGGAGCGGTCGAGGGGCTGGCGGTTTGCGAAAAGGCGGGCGCCGCGAGGGCGGGAGCCAGCATCGCGATGGTCAGCAAACAAAGACCTGTCTTCAATGAGAAAGCTCGGCCTCCGATTTTCATGGTTCTTTTTCGTAAGGCCTCTGACGCGGGTGCGCTTTTCGGAATCTGTTCCGGCATTTGCCAGCTCCTCCCCATAAGGAGCGTTGCCGCTCAACCTAGCTTGCGGGACGGCTGATGGACAGAGAACCGTGTGCGTATGGGTGATGCGCCCGCGTATGCGAGAACCGCAAATTATCACGGAATCCGCGCCCATGAGGGCGGCGGCGCGATCTGATTCACCAGCCAGTAGATATGCGAACGGAAAAGCTGGCCGCGACGGTCATAGGTATCGATGAAGGGCTCGAACCACACTTCGGAATCCAGGTAGACCGCAGTCCGTGAGTCGAGCGCTACAAGTGGAAAGCCAAGTACGGCGGAATGGAAAGGTCGGACGCGAAGCGGCTTAAAGGTTTGGAGGATGAAAACCGCCGACTCAAGAAGCTGGCTGGCGGCATCGATGCTGGATAACGCCGCGCTAAAGGACTTACTCGGAAAAAACGTCTGAAGCCTGTGCTGCGGCCCACGGCGGTAGCCCGGCTGATCGAGCATCACCGGCTAAACCAACGTCGCGCGTGCAGGCTGGTGGGGATCGATCTTGCTCCACCGCTCCAACAAGGGCAAAACATCAACCGACTCTACCTATAGGTGCAAGGAGATTGGGGTGCAGGCCACCATGTCCGAACGCCTCCCGGCGAGGCGGGCGCAACGCGATCTGATTACCGATGCAATTCCCAAGGTTGTGGGATAGAAGTTCCGGCGATCGGTGAACTGAGCCTCGGTCGGCGGGGTGCTTGATGGCGGCCGCTGCCGCGTCGCGAGTGAGAAGAGTTAGGACCCGGTAAAGCGGGATATATGCTTCGGATCCGTCTAGTTTTGGCGCCCTCGCTTCATCGCGACGCGTTGCGGCGTTCGATTAGTCTCCGAGCCCGGTCCGCGAACCGAGGCGGCCGGCTGGCGGGTTTTGATCGGCAGGGCAGGGAGCCGCTGGCTTAGGGATTCCTGCAGCGCATCGGTACGAACGACCAGTTGGCGACCCTGGCGGATGACCATGCGATCGTTCTCCAGCCGCGCCAGATGTTCGGTGACTCGTGGCCGCGAAGCACCCACCAGGTTCGCCAGGCTGCGCTGGCTCAAGGCCACCCGGAGGAGGGTGCCGCGAGAATCCGCAATCCCGAAGTCCGCACACAATTCCAGCAGCGCCAGTCCGATGCGCTCATGAAGACCCAGACTCAAGAAGCTGGAGCCTCGCAACAGCAGGCGATACCACTGTTGAAGATTATTTTGGTGGAACTTCCTGAATGCCGAAGGCGACGAATGCGAGGCAATATCATCGAAGCGATCCCATCCGACGCTGCCTACCCGGCAATCATCATACGCCTCGACCTGAAACCGCGACGGCGTGAAAGGGAGCGTCGGAAACTGCGGTATTGGTCCGGGCGGCAGAAGCGCCACCAGGACTCGGTCTGATCTGACGTTCAGGCAAGTGATGCTGGCAGTTCCTGCGAGCAGGACGTGTGCATTGGACGCCAAATCCGACTCACGCACGATTACGTCATGCCGGGTGAAGTTGTTCGTCTCCATCGCGGACAAAAGCAGCAGTCTGTCGGGACCGGAGAGCCAGGAGAATGCCGGCAGTTGGCCGAGAAGGTCGAGGTCCGTCGCGCGCGCTTTATGGTCGCTGCTCAAGTTAACATCTATGCGCAAATGATATTCCGATCCGTCTCCGCAGGGAAACTCAATGTTCTCTGTCGAACCAAACCATCGTGCTTCAGAGACCCATTCCGATGGCATCAAACGGTCCGCCAAGCTGGCGAGCTATCTCTAGAGTAGCGAAAACGGCATCCTGCGACAGGCGGTTTTACTCAGGTTCCATCGATTGAAAGGTCCACCCGAAAGATCTCGGGCGGCGCAGTTTGGTTACCTGGATAACCGATCCAAACGCTATGGCATGGTAGGCCGGTGTCGACTGGACTAGCCTCGAACCTGTTATGAGCCTGGTAAATATTGTTGTTGTTCTAGTAGTGACGGGACTGATCATGTGGCTGATCAACACCTACATTCCGATGGCCGGCGCAATCAAGAGCCTGCTGAACATCATCGTTTTCGTCGTGGTGCTGGTCTGGGTCCTTCAGGGTTTCGGCATCATGGGACCTATCCCCGGCGTCACGATGCCACGCCTTCGGTAGTTGCTCGGAGCCATACTTGGGCAGGCCAAAGCCGATTCGGAGGATCTATGAAGGGAATCATTCTAATGGGCGCAGCGCTGGCTCTTTTGGGATTACTGGGATTGGCAATTCCAGAATTCTCGACCACGCAAACCAAAGACGTCGCGAAGATTGGTGACTTGAAGATTCAGGCTAACGAAGAGACTGCGCACGCGGTCCCGCCGATGCTGGCGGGTGGGGCGTTGATACTCGGACTGGCGCTGGTAGGCGTGGGGTATATGAAGACCTGAGGGTTCTCGCTTCTTTCGTCGGCGCTGAGATGGAGCGGAGACCGATGTCGCCACTCCATCCCAAGGCCAGCCCCACGGTTCCAGTTAGTCGCGATGGTTGCTGTCGTTGCGTTCCGCTTTACTCCAGCCCCAGCCGCTATGCCCTTTCGAATATTTCTCACCGTGAACGCCATCCCATCGCCAGTCATTTCCCTGTTGGCTCCAGCGTCCTTGTTTTCCCTGGTACCAGTGGTTGTTGTACTGCTCAGGACTTTGCCCGTTGTGATGCTCCGCGAAAGCTGCGCGGTCGTTCTGACAGGCCTTGCTGTTGCTGTTGGCGCAGGCGCTGTAGTTGTAGCTATTTGCCAAAGCGAGCCCGCTGCTCAACGTCGCGAATGCGATAGTCATTAAAAATATTTTCATTGCCGATACCTCTATTGTTAAGTCGAGAATTATAGGGCCACTTAGGCGGTCTATTTCTTCGATGCCACGCCTTTCACTTTGTCGATCACTTTTTCGATGCCATCCTTCAAAGCGCCGCTTGCCTGATCGGTCTTACCTTCATTCTTAAGGCCCTGATCATTAGTCAGAGCGCCCACGGCTTCTTTCACGCGACCTTTGATTTTGTCAGTTGTTCCGCTCATGCGATTCCTTCGGTTGACGAAACAGTCTTCGATAAAAACCCACTCCGCAGGGAGTGAAATGAAATACTGTTACGCGATCCTATACGGGCCTTTACTGCGATGCTGGGGAATTGGTCGAGTGGAGAGTGGTCAAAGGCGAGAGGAAGGAGCCACCATCAGACCGGATCAAAGTCGGACTCGAGTCTTATATCGATGCCGACTACCTGAGTCTGGTCCGACGCGCCTGGAATGTCAATCTGATTCCGCGCCCGCTACGAGCAATCGGTTATGTGAAGAACCAAGTCCGACGTTCGACCGCGCTATGGTCGGGCCATTCTGTTAGGTTCATGACATGCGGGCAGTCTCCACATCAGGAATCCGGAAACTTCGGGGACTTAAGAATATTGCCTGGCTCACCCCGCGCCAACTAAACCGGCTGGCAGATGCGCTCACCACCAGTCGGGTAGAAAAGCGCGGCATTATTTTCGATGAAAAATGCTCCCCCGATGCCGCTTACGTACTGCTCTCAGGGGTTGCGCGCATCACCTGCAGCAATCGAAATGGGGATCGCACGTTGGTAATAATGGTCGCGCCGGGCATGATTCCAGGCGTCCCTCCCGCCTTTGCGGGTATCCGATATAGCTTCCGCTGCGAAGCGGTCACCGACTGTCAGATTGGGACTGTCTCGCTCGACACTTTCATCGAAATCGCACTCGGAGTGGCCTCGGCGGATTTCAAGCTGATGGCGGCAAGCTATTCCGGCCGCTGGGACCTGGTGCAATTGCGCTGTTCGAATTTCATGGGCTGCACGCTCGAGGAACGGGTCGCGTTGATCCTACTGGAACTGAGCGAGAATTTCGGCACCCCCGATGCTCATGGAGTAAGACTGACGGTGGCGGCGACGCACAAAGATATCGCGGAACTGGTAGGCGCCTCGCGCCCGCGAGTGACCGAGTATCTCACCGGCTTTGAGCACAAACATCTGATCGAACGCGATGGCCGTCAAATGATTATCCGCCGCGACCGGCTGGAGAGTTTTCTCGCCCAGTGATTCGCCCGCCAGTTCACATCCAACCGATCAGACTTTGACGATTTCGATTGCGACTCCGGCTTCGGTCAGTCGATTCACGGTCAGGTCCGCATACAGATCGGCGACGTAAAGCGCGCCTCGCGATTCGTGAAAGGCGACGATGGTTGGGTGGAGGAGTACGCTCAGGGGCGTCTTCAGCACCTCAAAGACGGGAGCGGCGGCTGTGGGCGAGACAACGATTTTGGTCATTGCGGGCACCGGGGAAGTTCCGAGGTGATCCGGGAGGGCTGGAGGTCGGTACGGAGAGGTGGTCGAGGGCTGCCGGGCAATCTCAGTGTCTCCCACGACGGTCGGTCAATGCAACCGGCTTCTGTTCTCTCGATAACGAATCCGTTCTGTTCCTGTCGAGAGCATTTGTTGCATTGCATTAACACTAACCGGGAAAGAGTTGCAGCTCTACAAAAGTACGCTGCGACGATAGCCAGTCCGATGGCTTGCTCAACTTCTACGACTTGCCCCGCCGCAGAGCTTCTTTGCCCGCCGCCTTCAATTGCGCTTCTGCCGCCAGCCAATCGTTCAAGTCGCTTCCGGGCTCATCGGCGCGCCGCGCTATGAAAAGCTCATAGGCGTGATGGCGGATCTCTTCGTCCGTCGGCCAGGTATCATCCACTTCAGTTCTTTGCGCCATAATGTTCTGTTTGTCCGGTAACTCTCAGATGTGTTTAGTCAGCGGCATGAGCCGCATAGTTGATAAAAGGCGGAGTGAGGGCGGCGTCAAGCCATCGCGATTGCGGCCCAAAGCAAAGCCGCGATGACGCATGCCCCCGTCATCCCTGCGAACCAATCAACCAACGGTATCCACTCGATGGGTTGCGAAACCGCGTCCTTGGTGCGTGAATCCATTTTATATTTCGTTTGGTCAGTTGATGGCGCTCTGGTCGATTCAAGCGGCTCCATCATTTGGAGGATGGAGCCGCTTGCTCTTCAGAGCGGAGACGATCCTAGTATGTCGTGCTCTTGCTGCTCGAGGACTTCTCGGAACTCGAACTTCCACTCGGCGAAGTCTCGCTTGCGGCTGAATCCGATGACGACCGCTCCGAGACGACCGGCGCTGCCACGACTGCAGGCGCCGCGACGACTGCGATAGGCGCGGGTTGAACCATAACCACCGCCGGCGCGGGAGCGGCAGTGACAGTCTCACTATGTTGGCTTTCCGAAGTCTTCTCGACGGTGTCGGTGCCCGCGCATCCAATGACGGCGCTTCCGAACAGTATTGCTACTCCGAATGACAGTGCGGCGGTTTTCAATCGATTACTCATGATAGTCAGAACTCCTGGTTGCGGTTCGGCTGAGCGGAAGGATGGCTGAGCGGGAGAGCGTGAGCGATGATCCGATCACGATAAGGCTGGTGCCTTGCGTCAGGATACGGTCGGCGCCGCGGCTAATGCCAACCCACATCGATTTGGTTGGTACTGTGAAGAACCAATGTGCCGGTAAGTCCAACTCCGGCAATTTCGATCAAAGTGTTCTTTGGATAACCGATTATCCAGTTTCAGGGGCGTTGTTTCCTTGTGCCATCGATGGTTCGAGGCAGAGTATCCGATCAGGTCTCCCCTCGCCGGCGCGGTCTGGCTGAGCAGCCGGTTCCGTTCGCGTTCTCCATTTTTGAGGAGATAAGTCTTATGCGGAAAGTAGTCACATTCATTGGTGTAGTCACAACTATGGCGGCCCTCGGTTCGCTGATTTTCCTGGTGGAAAAAGCCGACACCGGAGAGGAGTGGGCTGCTATGGCCATGTGGTTTGCGCTTTGCGATTGGCTGATGCCGACTTCCCGCGGAAATGCCGCGGCGATGACCATCGGGGGCTACGAGAAGCCGGAGGCTATCGGCAAGTTACGGAAAAGGCTTGTTATCTAGCAGGCTGTTGAAGAAATGATTTCAACAGCCTGCGTCCTCACTCTTGTCTCCACCAGTAGGTAGAGAAGATTGCGCTCATTGGCCCGGACACGAACAGCCATTGACGGTATCGCTGATGAAGGTGACCGCGCCCACACTCGCCAACAACCTGCCCTGCACCGTCACCGCATCGCCCAGCGAAATCGACTGACTTGCTAAAATGTTCCCCTCGAAACTGGATCCCAGCAGCGTCGCAGAGCTGCCCACTTGCCAGAAGATGTTGCATGGACTGCCGCCATTGATGACTTGAATGCTGCTGCCGACCGCGGTGTTCAATGTGGATCCCATCTGGAAGATCCACACCGCCGCCGAATTGCCTTGAGCATCGAGAGTGAGCGTTCCGGCGGAAATCTGGAACGTTCCCGATGCCGAGGCGTAGGTTCCCGCGACCAGCGTGGTGTTGGCCAACTCGGTCGCTATCAGTTGCGGCGTAGGAGAGGAGGCGGCGGTAATCGCCAGGGTCAAAATGTTTTGGCCGTTGTTCGCGTTGGAGTTCGCCTTGTCCTGGAAGCCGGTCACCATTCCGGTGGGGAATCCAGGCGTCGAGCCACCCGGGAATACTCCGAGGTTGCCATTAATCTGGGTGTTACCGCCGGTGTTGTCACTGCTGATGGTCGCGCCCGCGAGGACCGCGTAGTTACCCAAACTTCCTCCCAGACCCGGAGTTGGGTTGGGATTCGGATCGGTACACAGATTTGGCGCCGAAACCATCGCGCCGGTCGGCGTCGCGGTCGGGGTCGCCGTCGCCGTCGCTGCCGTGAAGGTTTCGGTCGGCGTCGGAGTTGCGGTTGCGGTTGAAGTAGCGGTCGCAGTCGCGACGGTGAAAGTCTCGGTTGGAGTCGCAGTCGGAGTCATAGTTACCGTTGGGGTCATCGTCGGCGTCGCGGTTACCGTAGGATTCTGCACCGATACGATGACCGAGTCGCTCCCGAGCTCGGTGCCATTGGAGGCATATCCGGTCGCGGAAACCGTATGTGGCCCGTTGGGAACCATCGTCGTATCCCAACTCGCGGTCAACGGCGGCGAGGTCGCCAGCAATACGGAATCGACAAAGATCTTATCCGAGGCGACGTTGGGCGACTCGGTCACCGTGATCGGAATCGTGCCTGCGACTATCGCGCCGAGGACCGGCGTGAGGATCCGAACGAAAGAAATATGCCCTACCACCGAGCAATTGCAGATGCCGCCCTGCGAGCCATTGCCGACCAGCGCGCCGCACTGGTTTTGCAGATAGGTCACATTGGTGGGGTCGCCACCGCCGTCATCGAACAGGCCGACTTCGGTGATTCTGAAAATCGCGCCGGGAAAGTTCAGCGGTCCTTGTTGAACGACCTGATTATGCGTGATGCTGCCGAGCAGGTTGTTGAGGTTGGTAACGCTGTAGCCGGGAACATTGGTCGGATCGCATCCAAGATTGCATGCCGCACTCTGACTGGCGGTGCAAAACTGCCCGTTACCGCCGGAGCCCAATGCGACCAGCGCGGGATCCTGCGCAGCGGCGACGATTGAGATCGAACCGTTGCCATGGTCTCCGCCCTCGGGTCCGTTCTGCAGGCCCCAGTTCGAGGTCAGATTATTTTCCACCGAGAAAGTCGCCAATTGTCCGGGCGTGAGCGGGCAACCGCAGCACTCGCCCATTTCTTCGTCGTCATCGAAAACATAGATCATCGCACAGACAGGCTGTTCGCTGCCGCCGAGGAGGGAATTCGCGGAGCCATTGGGGTTGACCAGCCTGAGGATGTTGTCGCCATTGCCGCCCTGATTGCAGCCATCGGGATCGGGTCCGGGGCAGGGAAAGGTACTTCGGTGGTCTCGTAGTAGGTCCACAGCACCTGGCCGGGCAAGGGTGCGCTGACCGCGGCAGGTCCGCTGGAGGAAGGATTGCGCAGCGAGCCCGCTATCGCCGAAGCTGATAACGCAAGAGCAAGGAGGAAGACCGCGAGTGCCAATCGTCGAATTCGTGATCCTGCGCGCATATATCCCTCTCGAGTGGCATGGCCGGCGTCTCCGCGGCTTAGCATCTATCAGTCATTTTTCGGCATCCAAAAGTAGCAACATCCGCCTTTCCGTTATTCGTTATGTTTCGGCTAGCATACTGTGGACGCCGGACTCAAGCGGGAGTTTGTACGGAGTGTTCCCTGGGGAACCATTTCGGCTGAGAAAGTGGTAATTTAAGCGAGTTTATGACCATTATTGCGCCATCGTGGCGAACCCTTCCTCTCCAGTCCGAAACTCGATGTGGACCGAATCGGAGGGCGAGGGAGGGCGCGGTGGTAGGGAAATCCTCGATGCGCGGACGCTCTTGGCGGGCGCGCCTCCGCATTTCAGGGATCAATCACGACAGCGCGCGACCGCAGAGGAACGGATCGGGTCTGGTGCCGGTATCCGATTACCGCGCCGCCATCGCGAAGAGAAGTATGCGGGCCCAGATTTTGATATGTCCGGGGTCCCAATGCTGAGCTGGAACGGATCGGGATTGTAAACATTCCCGCCCGGCTCCCAATAGAGCTTCCAGGTGTCGGGATACTCCTGCTTCAGGCCATGGAATAGGAACGGGAATGGCGACCGATACCCGCTGTTGACCTTTCTAACCCCATACGGATCGTAGCTGTAGCTGGCCACAATCTAAGGATTACCCACTAACACTATTTCTATAGTCGAGCCGAAAGCATCGTAGAGCGGCACTTCAACCTAGTTGCTTCCACATCCCCGATAGATCTGAGACCGGAAGCCACCTTCTGCGATATCGGCGGGTTCATCCGATTGTTGACCATCAAAATCGTGTTGGTAAGAACCGCTGAGGTCGAGTGGTCGTCAAAACGTGGGTGCGAGCGAGCTCGCAGGGAAAGGCGCGCGGTCGGTTCGCCACCAGATGAGATAAGTATCTTCATCTAAGGCGCTACTGCCAAGCCAATCAATCCGTTGAGAATTTCGTCGATTGCTCGATCGTCGAGTTTTTGCTTTGCGGAGTCGGAACTGTAGAAGTAAAGTATCAGGAAGAGCCAAGAGGAAGCGAAGTAACCGAGAAGGACTCCGAGACAGGGCCAGCGAGTTCCCAATAGTGCTCATCATCATGGACGATCAGGTTTTCGAAATCTGGTGGCTCGAGTTCCGTCTCAGGCATGTGGTTGTCCTGCCCCAACACTTTTGGATTCGGCTCGCACAGGAAATTTTCTGACGACGTTGTCAAAAACAGCATGTGGGTTCAGAGGATATCCTAAGCCCTAATCTCGCCCACCCCCAGTGTTTCACGTCGTCCGGATCAAGACCCTCGGGAAGGATCGCATAGAATCTTCCTAATCGAGGGTCCAATCTCTCTCTCAGCCGCCGCGCCACCGTGCTCTCGTCGATCAGACTGAGCAGATTTTCGTCCAGCTCTGCGGAGCGTGTCAGTTCACGTATGTGGAGCTCGGTTCTTTTTGTCCATTTTACAACAGCAACAGCCCTTCGAGCGCGTTCTCGAGCAAAATCCAGCCCAGCGTTTCTGAATAGACTTCTATCCCACTGTAGAACGGTCTGCGAAGCGTCTGTTTGTACGCCTTTCCCCTTCTGTTTTGAAGGTCATAATGTGGCCCGTATGGTGGATGATGTCGGGATGCAAAGACATTCCCGGAGCGTTTGGGCTCACGAAGTTCTTCTTCCGTTCCGGACCCAACCTCGAGGTGGTAAATTGTCGGTGTCCGCCACGCTGACAATTCCGCCAGTATTTACGGTTGGAGAGATGCTCAGCACCGCCTCGGGACCGGTCGACTCTGCAGCAGCAGAATCGCTCGCGGCGTAGTAGAATTCGCTGTCGAGGACGTATAGGAGGGACTCGCCTTCTATCGCCGAACCTTTGTGACTACTAAGATCTAAAGCGATACCGAGTTGGGTGCCGATCGCCACCGACGCGATCCGACGCGACCGAGTGAGACCCGAAAACCATTCGCGCGGTACCGCGGCAAGCAGAATTCCAATTCCGATCGAATCCAGGTGCGTCAGGGTGTTGAACCATACCGGAACGCCGGAGCTGTAATGAAATGCAAATTCAACCCGCGTGAAGTTTGCGGCCACCACCAATGCCGCCCCCGCCGCCGCGATCCCGAGCGGGGTCGCTTTGCGAATCAACCAGGGCAATACCAGGTACACTTGTTCCTCGGTGCAGATAGTCCAGAGGGGGCTAAGAATAACCATCGGCGGCCCCATCCGGCCGTTGGCGAAGTTGCCGACGAAAAACAGATACGCCACGAAATATGCAGATCTCGCCGTGAACGATGACGCATAGGGCGAACCCATGAAGGCATTCGACAGGATGAAAGCGAGGCCGAGAAAAAAGAAATACAGCGGCCAGATCCGCAGCAGACGCCGCAGGTAGAACGCGCGCACGTTGGCTTTCCCACGCCGCGCCAGCTCGCGCACCAGCAGTTGAGTGAGCAGATAGGCGCTGAGCGCGAAGAACAAGTCAACGGTGTAAAATCCCGCGTCGATGATGCGCGGCGGGGCGTTAGTGTCCGAAGCCGGAAAGGTTATGCTCGCATGAACAAAGAACATCCAAAGGAAGGCGAAGAAGCGCAGAATATCCAGTTCGGGAAGATAGAAACGGCCGCCCGGCTCGGCCCGGACTGCGGACGCTGAGGATACCGCGGTCGCCGCAATCTCAACCAGGCTGCTCTTCCTTTTTCAACATCGCGAGGAGATCCTGGTAATGCTTCGGCAGCGTGACCGTCCCGCGCATCGCCACCGGAATCGGATAGCGAACCCCGCCCTTCTGCGTCCCTTCGAGGCCTTCGAGGACTTCATCGGCGCGCTCCCACGGCATGGTGAAAACCATCTCGGTATCCTGCGCCATGCCGAAAACGCGATCGCCGTTGCAGGGCAGGACGACCTTGGGCTCTCCCGTCTGGATGGTCTGGATGACGATTTCGGCGCAGTCGAGACGTCCACCAGTGGTGCTCTCGATGCGACCGCCGCGCTTGAACAGCGCCGCATTGACCATCCGCATCACTTGCGCGCTGTTGCCGTAAACCGCGATGACATCGGGCTCGAAGGTGGCGCGCGCAATCGGCGCGATGCAGACATAGTCGTAGGTGCCGGGCGGAAACTTCCAGGTTTCCGCTTCGAGCCTGGTCGCTCCCGCTTCGTCCTCGCAATACATCCCGACCGCGGCGAAGCCCTTGAGGTACGCGTCGTTGGGTTTGCGGAAGCCGAATGCGATCGCTGAGAGTGGGCAAATCACATCGTCCTTGCCGACCGCGATGGCCCATCCGTAGCGGCGCGCAACGCCGATGGATTGGCATACGATCCAGTTCTCATTGAAGTTGCGGCTCGGCACCTTGACGCCCTCGGGAATTGCTTCGCCATGGCGAAGCATGCGCACCGCGAGTGGAAAGGTGTCGGGTCGCACGAAGCGCGCGATCGCATCGTCGAGTTTTTTCAGCTTCGCAGCGATTTTTTCGTCCATGCGCAAATACTAACTCCGAAGCGGGTCGAATGTCCCGAAATTAATGCGCGTTACGTTGATGGATTTTCATCCTGCATCAAATCCTGCGCGCGAACCCACAGATATAGAAGAAGCAAAACCGAGCCGATGCCGAGGATTCCCGCGAGCCGCACGTTGCTGCCCTCCGCGATGTCGTCCATGTAGGCCATCATGAAGATGAGGTTGCTGACGACGACTTCGAGCAGGCAGAGCAGCGCGAATCGCAGGCCCCATTTGCGTTGGGCTGCGAGGCCCAACGCCAAAGTCGCGACCGCGATCGCCTGCACTGCGAGCACCATCCGCGCCGCGAGGCCATCGAACTTCATCCCGAGGATTACCGCCTCGATCGGCGCCTGCGCGTAGTAAGTCAGATCGCGCAGGACGATGCGCGCGGTCAGCCATGCCGCCCATATCGCGGCGAACAGCGCGAAGGCTTTCAGATCGCGCGGCCATCGCGCATGTTTGATGTCGGCAGTGGCGGCCATGCTGGGGAGGCATATCTATCAAACCTCGATGCGCGTTCAAGCGCGGTGCTTGCCGCCCCGCCGATGCTCGATGATAATTCGCCCGAGATTATGGCGAGGTTCCGGCGATGAACGGCGTACACGACATGGGCGGTATGGACGGCTTCGGTCCGATGCTGATCGAAAAGGACGAACCGGTCTTTCACGCTGAGTGGGAGGCTCGGATGTATGGGATCGCGATGAGCCTGGCGCGGGAGTTCCGCAATACCGACGAGTTCCGCCACGCCATCGAGCGCATTCCGGCGCCGGTCTACCTCGATTCGAGTTACTACGAGCGATGGCTCAACGCGATGATGACGCTGCTGGTGGAGAAGAAGAAAGTCACGCGTGAGGAACTCGTCGCGTGCGGCGCCGATCCCGTCGCGCCGTCGCAGCCCGCGAATCATTTTCGCGGCGACTCGCCGATGGTGCGGCGGCGGAGAGCGCGGTTTCGCGAAGGCGATCGCGTCGTCGCGCGCAACCTCAATCCGACGGGACATACGCGTCTCCCGCGTTATGTGCGAGGGAAGCGCGGCGTCATCCATCGCGACTGGGGCACCTATGTTTTCGCCGACAGCAACGCGCATCATGCGGGCGAGCGCGAACAGCACGTTTATTCAGTGACTTTCCAGGCGCGCGAATTATGGGGCAAGGCCGCGCCCGCGCATGACAGCCTGCGCATCGATCTGTGGGAGGATTATCTGGAAGCCGACCCCACAGCGAAGACGAAGGCGAAGAAAAAATCCTCTCCCGTCGCGCGATCGAAGCGAGGCAAAACACGATGAGCGGAAATCACGTCACCGTCCCGACCGGCGCGGCACTACGGGTCAAGGCCCTGGAAGCGATCCTCGAAGAAAAAGGCCTCGTCGATTCCGCCGCGCTCGATTCCATCGTCGATACCTTCGAGACCAAGGTCGGTCCTCGCAATGGCGCGCGCGTCGTCGCCAAGGCGTGGACGGATCCAGAATTTCGCAAGCGCCTGCTCGATGATGCCACTAAAGCGGTCGCGGAACTCGGTTATGGCGGCCCCGAGGGCGGCCATCTGGTCGCGGTTGAGAACACCGCGAAAGTCCATAACCTCGTCGTATGTACACTGTGCTCATGCTATCCGTGGCCGGTCCTGGGACTTCCGCCGGTATGGTACAAAAGCTTCGCGTATCGCTCGCGCGCGGTACGCGATCCGCGCGGTGTGCTGAAAGAGTTCGGTGTCGAGATCCCCGAGAAAGTCGAAGTCCGGGTATGGGATAGCAGCGCCGAGCAGCGCTATCTCGTGATCCCGCTGCGTCCCGCGGGCACGGAAAAAATGACCGAGGAGCAACTCGCGGAACTCGTCACGCGCGACTCGATGATCGGCGTCGGCCTGGTGAAGGCGCGCGCATGAAGACATTCAAGCCCGAGGAATTGCTGGCCGGCACGCATCTCGAGAAAGACCTCGCTTTCAGCGCGCCGTGGGAAGCGCGCGCCTTTGCGATGGCGGTGCGGCTTAGCGAATCAGGCATCTGCACCTGGGATGAGTTCCGCGCGCATCTGATTGCCGAGATCGGCAAGGCTGACAAAGTGCGCGCCCATGGATGGGTCGAGGACGGCGACGGCTACTACACGTATTTTTTGCGCGCGCTGGAAAATTTATTGCGCGAGAAAAACATCGTCGATGCCTCCGCGCTGGAGACGAAGATGCGCGCGATCACCGAAGCCGGCCACGAGGATCACGACCATTGAGCTAGGCGTTCTTGCCCTGCTTGCCCTCGACCCACTGGAACATCAGCGACTGGTAGTACTGGAGATTCGCACCGAGCAGGAAGACCTTCGGAACGCCCTCGATGCGCGCATAGACCGCGGTATGGGTCGGGTTCTCGCTGCCGAAGAAAATGTCGATCGGCTTTTTCGATCCGGCCTCGATAGTCACCTCACCTTTGGGTTTGTCGAGGCCAAATTCCGCGAGGTCGTTGGGATTGGTGGAAACTACTTCCACTGACTTCGCGTCCACGAAGAGGTCCGCCAGGGCCCGCATGAGATCCTGCGGAACAAACTTCCCGTCCGGCTCGACCACTTTGTACTGGCCATCCGAGCGGCGGGTGTAACGGACTTTTTCGTTGTCGCGACTGACGGTTAGCGCATCGATGCCGCCGGGCAAATCGAACAGGCTCTCCTGCACCGAGGTGGTCAGTTCCTTGATTCGCAATTCTGGGCGATCCACGAAGTAGTAGTAGGGCAACAGGATCGCGATCAGAACGGTGAATATGATGGCGTTGCGCGGACTCAAACGAAGAACCTCCTGCGCATAAACACCGCGGCCGCGATCATAAACAGCAGCAGCGGTTCCACGAAGGCGCCCAGGTATTTAAGGTCCTCGGCGTTTTTATCGCTGACGAAAAATCCCGCCGTCGCACCCGAATTAAGCCGCTCTCGGCTGGCGATGAGAATCTCGTCGCCCGCCATTTCGTTCATCACGCTTACCGCCATGTCGCGATTGCCGAGCATCTCGATGAACTGATTGGAGGGAAACGCGGTGCTGCCGAAGCCCACGATCCGCGCCATGTTCTGCACCGGAACATGCGAGTCGCCGTTGACCGCGAAGTCGATTTCGCTGCCGACCGCGATCGGACCTTTGATGTCGCGGCCGGATTGAAATTCGGTGATGCCGGTGGTGACCGCCTTGGTATCACCCGAGGCCCAACTCTCATGCGAGGAGCGCAGGAAGTCGCTGCTGCGATCGAACACCAGTCCGTCGGGCGCTTTGTCGCCCGGCTTGCCGGTAACCTCGATGCCGCGCGCCATCGAAAGCACCGCCGGCGCCGTCATCGATCGCGTCATCGGATTGTCGCGGGAATAGAGCGGAATCTGCGTCGTGAGAATTTCTCCGGCCGACAGGCGGTACGCGGGATCGACGACCACCTGATCGAGGAAATTCATGTAGTAGGTCTTGAGGAAGCTGACCAGGGTCGGCGAACCATACGGATCGATAAACGCGATGTAGTGTCCGCCCTTGGCGAGATACTTCGCGAGCGACGCCAGTTCCTCGGGAAGGAAATCCTTGCGAGGCCCCAGCGAAACGACGATCGTCGCATCATCGGGCACGCCGCCGGCGAAGAGCGAAACGTTATCGATTTGATAATTGTTCTGCTCCAGCAGCCCGCGCCATTGCGAGTAACCCAAGGTGCGATCGGTATCGAACAGGTCGCGCTCGCCGTGCCCGACGGTGAAGTAGATGTGCTTGTTGGAGGCGTGGGAAATCTGCAGCAGCGCCGGGATCAGGAGTTCCGAGCGCGAGTTGTCGAAGTCGCGGCGGCGTCCCTCCGATTCGACGATGACTTCGCCGTAGGTCGATACGCCGTATTGCCGCGCCAGCCCGGGCGCCTTGTTCACGTCGATGACTTGATAGCTGACCAGCGGCGTGTAGGCCGAGACCTGGAACAGCAGGTCCGCAAGCTCGAGGTAGGAGGCATCCTCGGTGCGGATGAACGCCATCACCTTGACCGGATGCTTGAGGCCGTCGAGCACGCGCTTGTCGAAATCTGACAGCGAGTAACGCTTGTTGGGCGTCAGATCCCATCGGATGTTGTGATCGAAGATGATCAGGTTGGCGATGCCGAACAGCGCTGCCAGCGCCACCGCGGTATAAATGACGATGATCCAGTTGAGCCACAGTCCGCGCCTGCGCGGCGCCGCATTTACCTCCTGCCGGTCCACTTACGTGCCTCCATCGAGCGCAGCGTCAGGAACATGAAGAAGGTCGTGAAGAACAAAAAGTAGGTAATCGAGTACAGTTCGATAACACCCTTGGCGAAGCCATTGAATTGATCGAAGATCGACAGCATCCGCAGCACGTCGAGAGTGCCCGATTGGAATGCCGCCTCGTTCCAATTGAGGATCCACAAGAACAGCAACAACACGATGGTCGCGATGCCCGCGATCACCTGGCTCTCGCACAGCGAGGAGATGAACAATCCGCATGCGATGAATGCGCATCCGAGCAGCACCAGCCCGAAATAGCCGGCGAACATCGGAAACAACGCGAAGGAATGAATCGAGTAGATGAAAATCGGGTACAGCAGCGTCAGCCCCAGCATCATCAGGAAGATCAGGACCGAGGCGAGAAATTTCCCGCCGAGGATTTCGCCATCGCGCAGCGGATAGGTGTACAGCAACTCGACGGTGCCGAGTTTTCGCTCCTCAGCGAATTGCCGCATCGTGATGAAGGGGATGGTGAGCAGCAGTCCGAGCCGGATGTCAGTCAGCAGCATGCTCCAGTAGTTCTGGATGATGTCGCGCGAGAACGAAATCGTGGTGAAAAATTTCAGGTCGGTGTACGCGTACCATCCCGAGAGCATCAGGAAGATTCCCGAGATGATGTAAACCAGCGGAAATGCGAAGTAGGAGCGCAACTCCTTGCGCATCACCGCGAACATCCGGGCCGGAGAAAAGCCGGTACGCGTGGTGCCTACTCCGACGCTTTCGTCGCGCGCGGTCGCGGCTCCCAGCGTTACTGCAGTATCTGCCATCGATTACCTCAAAAACTTGTACTGGAATTCGGCTAGTTCGCACTCGGGCGCTGTTCGGCGGTGACGATGCGCATGAAGAGATCTTCCAGGCTCAGCGCCACTGGCTTGATTTCGAGCAGGCCCCATCCATGCTGCACGATCGCCGAGGCCATCGCGCCGCGAATCTGGTCGCCCTCGCCGCTGGAGAACGCGACAAAGCTGCAGACGCCGTTTTGCGGCGCATCGCCGATACGCTCCTCGACGCTCTGCACGCCGCCGACACCGAGCAGCGTTTGTTGCACCTGATCTTTCGGTCCCGCCACGGTGATGATGCTCTGCTCGCTGCCCTGCAACTTCGCGGTAAGTTTTTCCGGGGTGTCCTGCGCCACGATGCGCCCCTTGTCGATGATGACGATGCGACGGCAGGTCATCGTGACCTCGGGCAGGATGTGAGTCGAAAGCAGAACCGTAGAGCGGCCGGCGAGCGAACGAATCAATTCGCGAATCTCCACAACCTGACGTGGATCGAGCCCAACGGTAGGCTCATCGAGGATCAAAACTTCGGGATCGGCGAGGATCGCCTGCGCGATGCCGACCCGCTGGCGATATCCCTTCGACAATTTGCCGATGAGTTTCTTGCGCACCTCGCCCAAGCCGCAAATCTTGATCGCATAAGCCATTCGATCGCGGGTGGTTTTGGAATCCAGGCCACGCACGCGCGCGGCAAATTCCAGCAGCGCCGAGACACTCAGATCGGGATACAGCACCATGTTCTCGGGCAGGTATCCGACCCGCCGGCGGGTCTCGAGCGAATGCTCCGCGACATCAAGACCGCCGATCAGCGCGCGCCCTGAAGTAGGCGGGAAAAACCCCGTCAAGATGCGCATCATGGTGGTTTTCCCGGAGCCATTTGGCCCCAGTAGCCCAATGATTTCGCCTTTTTCGACCTTGAACGAGACGTGGTCAACCGCGAGGGTCGGCCCAAAATATTTGGTAAGGTCCTGGACCTCTATCATCAGATTGTCTTTCTTGCCCCGTGAGAGATCTTCATTCTATGAATCGAAAAGCGGAACTGTCAATTCGATTTCTAAGCCCGCGGTCGCACGCTATGGTGAACGCATGGGACGAGTAATCGCGGCCGTTATAATCGTCACGACCATCGCCGGGGGAATTTTCTACTGGAATTGGTACACTCAGGGCGAGGAATACAAAAAGGATCAGCAGCAGATCACCGACCTTCAGCAGCAGACCACCACGCTTAAGCAGCAGAACGATACCCTCAAGTCCGAGAATGAAAAACTGAAGTCCGACCTCGATAAGGTTCAGGCCGAGCAGGCCAATCTCGCCGCGCAAAACGATGCGCTCAACAAAGCCATCGCGGGTTTCAAAGCCACCGGCAAAATGCCGGAAGTGAAACTGCCCTACCCGCCCAAATGAGGTCTCATCTACAGACTCTCTAGTCCGCGTTATCCTTAGCTTCCTGCTCCGCATCCTGGCGATGCAGCTCGGGCAACACGAAGCGCTGCCATTCGTGCAGATGCGCCAGCGTCCGCATGTCCGGCATCCGATCGAGGTAAACCTCGCCCTTGAGATGATCGGTCTCATGCTGGATGACGCGCGCATGAAAATCCTCGGCGACGAAATCCAGCGTCTCAGCCGTTACGCCCGAGCGCCTTGACGTGAAGCTTCTTGAAGCGCGGAACGCGTCCGCGCATATCGGGGATGCTGAGGCATCCTTCGAAGTCATCGATCTTTCGAGTCATCCAGAATCGTGACCACGGGATTGATGAGGTAGGTCAGCGGCACCGAGGGCATGTCCGTATAGCGCGGATGATGCTCGACTTCGAGTACAGCGACCTGCAGCGGCAGATGCACCTGCGGCCCGGCGAGTCCGACGCCGATGTATTCGTGCATCGTCTCGACCATATCGTCGAGGAGTTTTTGAAAATCGTGGGTTTTAATTTTATCAACCGCAACCGGTTGAGCTTGGGTTCGGATGACGGGATGACCGAGGCGCGCGACTTTCAGAATCATGCGCGGATTGTAGCGAGAAATGTGGCGCGCCTGAATGATCGCGCAGTTTTATCCAGTTCCGTTTCCGAACATCGCGATAACCCACAACCCGAAGAGATAGACGCTCAAAAGCGACTGGATACCCGAAACGACCCGCACCCATCCGGATGCCTTCAGGAGATATTCCCTGGCCTGGAGGCGAGTGAACCAGGTGCCAAAATTCAGATCATGCCAACCGATCCGAAACGCCGAAAGCAAGCTGAAGTAGATCGCCAGCGCCCATACGCTCAAACCTTCCCGCGCGGTTGGTCTGAGAGGACCGGGCACGGCAATGCTCCGAAATCCATGAGTGATTAGTAGAGGTTGGTCCTGGTCTTTGTCTTTGACAATTCGATCGGAGGGCCAGGTTGCCCAAATGCCTCCCTCCGCCCCGCCTCGCCGCTGCGCCGCTACATAAAAAGGTGTGAAGACCACCATCAGACCCAACAGCCAAAGCAATGCGCGGCCCGGTTTCAGGCCATAGCCGTAGGTCAGATCGAGCGCAACCCAGCGGAGCCAATTCAACGGGAAGCGTGCGTTGAAGGTCGCATTGCGTCCGATGGCATATGCGACTGCGGCCTCTCGATCGGTGCGGCCGCGTTTGCCGAACTCCTCGCGCAGCGCGGACAGGGTGTCCGGCTCTTTGCATTTTGCCTGTTCGAGATCATCGACAAAGCTAATCCCGACGATATCGGGCAGCGAATTCGCGTCGCTATCGAACCACGAGCTCGATACTTTTCGCATAGTACAAGTACGCGCCGTTCAGTTTGGTCTGCCATAGACTCGAACCTTGAAGATCGGCGTAATCAAGGAACGCATTGGTCAGATCCGCGAAGTTCAGAATTGCGCCGTTCAGCGTCGCATGATCGAGGTCAGCACCGGTCATTTGCGCTTTGCTTAGATCAACGCCTTCAAGATGAGCGCCTTCGAGATTGGACCATCGAAGGTCCGCACTTGAAAGCGAGTTGCCGTCGAAATATGCGCCGCAAAGATTCCCCCACATGGCGGCATTGTCGCCATTGTGCTGTTCGGACTTGGGAGCGCTCAGCCACTGTGCATGCTTCGCCAGGATGATCTTCAGCGCCGCCGCATCGAGATGTTTGCCATTATACTGACCCTGGCATTTGTCATCAGACTTCGGCGCGAGGTCGCTTTCCTGACTTTTGGCACAGCCTATCAAAAGCAGGCTGAGTGCGATCAGAGACGTAGCGCGAAGTATGAGCTTGGCGACGCGGCGACTGGTCTTGGCGCACATCATCGATCATTCCTATCGGATCGCCTCCTTATAACCACCTGGTCGAATCATTAGCAACCTGATGTTTTAGCATCGCAGCGAATTCGCGGCTGGCCACTTCGTCTAAACAACATGGCGCGAAAAAGGCCGTCTGGTTATTCGGATACTCTCGCGTCTTCAAAACGACCGAACACAAGGAGTGCCACATGAACGAGGATCGTTTGAAAGGTAAATGGAATCAGATCAAGGGCGAGCTTAAGAAGAAGTGGGGCAAGCTCACTGACGACGATTTGATGTATGGCGAGGGCCACGTTGACAAGATGATGGGCCGCATCCAGGAACGGACCGGCGAGAAGAAGGAAGAAATCCAGAAGTTCTTCGATCGCTACATGGATGAAAAGGAAAATCGGCCGTAATTAAGCCACCATTTCACTTCATTAGAAAGCGGCCTGCCGATCAAAAGATCGGTAGGCCGTTTTTTTTGAGCCTCGGACCTGTGCCGAATGATTCCCGCGCGATACTCTCGATGCGCGGAGGAACTTCGATGAGCGATCTCGTTTGCGAAAAACAAAATCACGTCGCAGTGATCAAACTGAATCGTCCGGACCGGATGAACGCCATCAGCACCGAGATGCTGACCGCGCTGGGAGAGAACCTTGCGGAATTCGACAAGGACCCGAACGTCCGCGCGATCATCCTGACCGGCGAGGGACGCGGATTTTGTAGCGGCCTCGATTTGAAAGATACCGCGGCGGGAAAAGGCCTCGGCGGCTCGCTGTCGGGCGGCGGCGCATCGCACATCAGCACCTTGGAGATTCCTACCGTAACGCTCAATCGCATCGATGTTCCGGTGATTTGCGCGATTAACGGTCCCGCCGCCGGCTACGGATTCGACCTTGCGCTCGGATGCGACATGCGGCTCATCAGCGACCGCGCGAAACTAGCGCCCGCATTCGCCAAACGCGGCATCGTGCCCGAAAGCGGCGGGACGTGGTATCTGCCGCGCCTCATCGGATGGGCGCGCGCATGCGAGATCGGTTTCATCGCCGAGGAGATCTCGCCCGACCGCGCACTGGAGCTGGGCCTCGTCAACAAGATCGTCGCGCACGACGCGCTAATGACCGAGGCGCATACGTGGGCGGAAAAAATCGCCGCCAACGCCCCGCTCGCCATCCGCGCGATGAAACGTCTCTTCCGCCATGGGCTTAGCGAGGATTTTGAATCGCACACTCATCACGTTTTGATGCAACTGATGCTGCTGTTCAAATCGCAAGATGTCGCCGAGGGCATCAAGGCCTTCATCGAGAAGCGCGAGGCTAAATTCACTGGCCGCTGATGCCCTAAAATGAGGCACGGCGCTATCGGCGGCAGGCGGCTCGGATGGCGGCTGAGGCTGCGCTGATGTACTCGACCCCATGGCCAAACCACCACTCGCTCTCGGTGGGCGGCTTGCCATTGGCAACGTCGCGTCGGAAGCCGAAGCAAACCAGGTACAGCGGCCGGATGTACATCATGCCCTCAAGCCGGCCGAGTTCTTCGTCGGTCAACTCGACGTGCTGTCGGTACGCGCCTACGGCGGCGTCAATCCAATCCGCCTTGAGCCACGTGCCCCACATCAGATAGGCGAAGTCGGCGAGGCGCGGGCCACGGCCGGCCGCCTTCCACTGGATCGCCACCGGCCCGTGCTCGCCTACGACAACGTGGTCCGGCGCATGGAGGAGGTTGCCGTGGAGCAAAGCCTCGGGCAGGCTCTCGCCGTCATCAGCCGAGAGCACCTGGTCGCGGAGCTTATCGAATCGCTCGCGATCGGCCGCGGCGACCTTCGTATCGACAGCATCGAGGAACGAGAGAGCTGCCAGCAGGTCCTGGCGCGGGCTGCCCTCATGCCTGGGGTCCTCACCACTCGCTCCACCGGGGCGGCTGACCGACTCGTCGAATGGCAGCGCGTGCAGCCGTCCGAGCAGGTCACCCATGATGGCGAACTTCTCTTTGCCCTCGTGCCCGACTGCCGGCGAAGGGAGCAACCGGCCAGTAATGAACTTCGTGACGAGTACGGATGAGCCGTCGAATACCGACACCGCGTCGTCAACCGCAAGCCGCTCAGCGGGGTAGCCCTGCCGCTCGAGGAACCGCAGGATCGCCGCGTCGCCTTTAACGCCGGCCATCGGGCGCGCCGGCGGAAACACCCGCGCAATCCACGGGTCGCCGTCGCGCGCGGTCGATGCGGAAGACGTGGTCGTTGTGCCGGCTCGCCTTCGTCGCGGCGATGGCGTCGATGCCGTAGTGTTGCCTCAGATGCGCGAGTAGGCGCTCGGCGATGGGCTGGTGGAACAGCCGCGCTTCGAGGCCCTCGAGATCGGTGAGCGCTTCGGTGTAGCGCTGACCGGTGTCGTGCGCGTGGCGTCGGACAACCTTCTTGAAACTGCCGTGCCTGGTCATGGACAAGCCTCCTCTATATGCCCTCGTCCCCCAGCGACGCGGTATTAAGAGATGGCCTGGACATCGAACAACCGTGAGGGCACTTCCCCTTCGCCAATGGAACCCCGGCTGGGGCGGATGTTCCACAGCTCGGCGACCGGTCGGCGCCGTAAGCACTATTTTCCCCGACCAGTCTCGCGGGCGTCAAGTGCCGCACCAGACGGCAGTCTCGTCGGTGGTTCAACGTCCGGAAAAGGGCCGAGGTCGGGTGCAACTCGGTCGTCCACGCGAGATTCACTGACCGTTGATGATATAAGATATAAAAAGAGGCAGGCGCACCTCGGGTCGCGCCCACCCCATCATAATGCCGCTTAAACTTCGCCTCTATCGCTAGCGAGGCTACGTGCCGCGCGGTTCAACGCCGCGTTGCGATTTGGTTAAATCGGGCGAGACTATCATGCGTTTCTCGGCTACGATTCCGATCGCGTGCCGACCCGGACTCATCAATTCTACGCCATCGCCTTCGTGGAAAATCTCTCCCTGCGGACGCTCGCGCCGAGCTTTCCGACCGCCCGGGTCTCGCCCCATGAACTCTACATCCCGGTCGATGACGATGGCGGCCTCTACATCTATCCGTTTGGCGCCGTCGTCATGCATGATGTCCCGCCCGAGCGGCGCGATTCCGAGCTCAAGCGCCTCCACAAGGCGCGCCCGGGCTTGACCGCGCAGGTCATTCGCGAGGACTACGCGGTGCTCGAGGATCCCTCCTTCGCCACCGGCATCCAGGATGGCACCCTCCATGTCGATCGCTTCACCGCCGGACGCGCGGCCATTGTCGCGCTGACGATCGCGCAGAGCGCCGCGATGGAATACTACGAGCGCATCGTCGAGGCGCTGTTCGAGCGCACCAGCGCGCTGGTCGACCGCCTGGAAAGAAGGGCACCGTCCCCTTCAGCACTCGCCCGCTCCATCGTTTCATCGGCGAGGCGATCACGACTCGCACCGAAGTTCTTTCGGTTTTGCATCTGCTCGATAAACCCGATGCGGCCTGGGACGATCCCGCGATGGATCGGATCTACGACGACCTGCGCGCGGAGTTCGACCTGGTCGATCGCTACGCGGCGCTGGAATCGAAGTTGCGCAGCATCCAGGAGGCGCTCGAACTGCTCCTCGATGTCGCGCGCGATCGGCGCCTGATAACCCTCGAAATCATCGTCGCCGTGCTCATCCTGATCGAAATTGTTTTCGCCGCCGCGCCCTTCATCAGATGATTGCTAACCAGGGCATGACAGCGGAAAACGTGCACTTGCTGGGGCGGCTCGCCGTCGCCCTCGCCATCGGCCTGCTGATGGGCCTCGAGCGCGGATGGGAGTATCGCCAGTTGCCCGAAGGCGGGCGCGTCGCCGGCCTCCGCACGTTTGGACTCATCGCGCTGCTCGGCGCCATCGCGGTCCAGCTCGGAAGCCCGCACTACGATGTTTTCCTTGCCGCCGCGCTCCTCGCGGTCGCGATGTTGATGGGAATTGGTTACTGGCGCGCCACTCGCGACTCCAAGGACATCAGCATCACCACTCCGATCGCGGCGCTGGTCACCCTCGCCTTGGGCGCGATGGCTGGGCTGGGGCACCTCACGATCGCTTCATCGGCTGCGGTCGTGATGGCGACCATCCTCGGCTTCCGCATCGAGCTTCATACGCTCGTCGCGCACATCGAGCACGAGGAACTGAACGCGACGATGCGGCTCCTCCTGATCACCGTGGTGGTGCTTCCGATTCTGCCCGATCGCGCGATGGGCCCGTGGCAGGCGTTCAACCCCTATCAAATCTGGTGGATGGTGGTGCTGATCGCCGCCATTTCATATGTCGGCTACTTCGCCAACAAATTGCTCGGGGAAGAGCGCGGCATGATCGTCACCGGACTCTTCGGCGGAGTGACGTCCTCCACTGCGGTGACCCTGACGTTGGCGCCGATCGCGCGCGACCGAAAAGCGGAGCGTGAGGTGGTCGCGGCGGCGATTCTGGCGGCCTCGGCTATCATGTTCCCGCGTCTGCTCATCATCGCCGCAGTGCTGACGCCGGACCTGGCGCTCGCCGCGACGCCGGCCTTCACTGTGGCGACGGTCCTGACGCTCGCGGCTGCTGGATGGTTCGGATGGCATTCGCGCAAGGTTGACCGCGCGCAGAAAACCCACGACCTCCGCACGCGGAACCCGCTCGATTTATGGTTCGCGCTGAAATTCGGCCTGCTGCTTACCACCATCATGCTGGCCAGCCGCGCGGCGCAGGCCATCCTCGGCAACAACGGACTGTTCACCTTCGCCGCGATTTCCGGGCTTGCCGATGCGGCCCCGATCACGCTGTCGGTCTCCTCGATGGTGGCGCAGAAGCAGGTCGACCTCGCGGTCGCAACGATAGCGATGTTGATCGCGGCAGGTGTTAACACCCTGGTGAAGCCGGCGCTGATGACATTTATCGCGGGGATGCGGGCCGCGAGTCTGGTATGGATTCCGCTGCTGATCGCGCTGGCCGGCGGCGGAGTCGTTGCGCTGGTTCTGGCGCTAGCTGACGAAGCGGCGGACCAGGGTCGCGTACGTGCTGGAAGGAGACGCTTCCACAGCTTCGATGGGGCGGATGTTTTTGCGCCGCCAGTCGAGCACATAGGCCAAGGTGAAGAGGCTCAAGATGCCGAGCACATTGACCCCGAGTGAGGCCATATTGGTGGCATCAATCTCGGATAACGCCACGTATCCAGCGCAGCTCAGCACCACCCCGACCCCATAGACCGGAAGCGAGTTGCGGCCGCACGCGAGGAAAAGGCTCGCGGCGCGAGTGGAAAAGAACTTCGCTTGTTTCGGCACGAAGTACACAAACAGGTAGAGCAGCGCGACCACATTTGCGACCCGCAACGGCGACAGGAAAGTTTTCTCCGCCGGCCACAGGTAGACATTGAACAGCGCGCGGCTCTCTTCGCTGCCGCTCCACGGCCCTGCCGCGATGAGCGCGAAGAGCGCGAATCCGCCGGCCAGCGTGACCCATGCCCATTGATAGCGATGGTGAATGCTGTCGCTGTCGAAGCCGACCTTGCTGAAGTGTCCGACTACGATTCCGATCGTATAAAGGAACTGCCACGCGAACGGATTGAAGTTCCATCCGAGCCCGTCATGTCCGGCGCTGAGGTTGAATCCCAACATCCGTACCATTGCGTACATCAGCGCCGAGAGAATCAGCGCGAGCCACGGATCGCGTTTGACGAGGTAAATAATCGCGGGGGCAGCGGCCAGCAGGATCAGATAGAGCGGCAAGATATCGAGATACTTCGGCAGATAAGAAAGCGTCAGCGCGGCGGGAATATAATGTCGCGGGTCGGCAAACAGATGCTTCACCTGCAGAAAGTCAACATAGTCCACCCGCGCGAAATAAACCGCTGCGAGGCGAACAAACAGCGCCGCGCTGATGAACAGCAACAGATGCGCACCATAAATCCTGGTAAGACGCTTGCCAACCGCAGCCCAGCATCCTTTGAGGCCGAATTTGTCGAGCTTCGATCCGTATGCGAGGTAGGACGAAATTCCCGAGATCAGCACGAATACTTCGGCTGCATCGCAGAAAGCCCATTTGCGCAGCGTCCAGTGCGAGGCCGGATTGCCGGGCACGTGATCGATGAAGATAAGAATCAGCGCGAGGCCGCGGCAGAAGTCGAGTCGGTAGTCGCGCTCATTCTCTTTCTTCATTTTAATCTTCCCTCGGGCTCTGCTTCGCTCCGCCTCGGGGCGCCTTCGGTGCGGCGCTTCGCGCCCCCTTCGGGCCTCATTCCACCAGCTTGCTCAACTCTGTACGCCGCGCATCCTGAACGGTTACTGCTGCGAGTACTGCTTCTGACTTTGCGCCTGGCCGCCCTGGCTTTGCGATTGCCCGGCGGTCTCGCGTTCCAGGGTCAAATCGACGGTCATGCTCTGCTTCTTGCCAAAACTTCTATACACGCCGCGCAGCGGAGTCACGTCGGAATAATCGCGCCCGATCGCCACCTTGATGTGGCGCGTGTCGGTGCGGCATCCGTGGGTCGGGTCGAAGCCTGCCCATCCCTGACCCGGGACCTGCGCCTCGATCCACGCATGACTCGCCTGCGATTCCAGCGGTACCTGCTGCGCTGCGCCCGGCGGCGGCGCTAGATAACCCGATACATAACGCGCGGGCACTCCCGAAAGCCGCAGGATCGCGATCGTGAGATGCGCGAAGTCCTGGCATACGCCGGCGCCGATGGTGAGAATTTCGTCAACGGTCGAATGCACCCGCGTCACGCCCGGCTCGTAGCTGAACTGATCGCGCACGAATGCGACGATCTGCTGGACGTATGCGGCTACATCGTCGGTGCGGCCGGGGCGCGCGATCCAGAAAAATTTCTTCACCCGCTCGCTAAATGGCACATAGGGGCTGGCGCCCAGAAAATCATACTCGGTCTGCACCCGCACGCGATCATCGCGCAGAAATTCTTCGAATGACATCGACGGCAACGACGGAATTTGCGCTTCGATACATCGCACCAGCGAGCGCGAGGTGATGGTCAGGACCTCATGCTGCGGATAAATCGAAAACGAATGAACCCGATTGCCGTAGAAGTCGTCGAACTCGAACATCGAAGCAGCCGGCTCGACTTCGAGCGCGAACTCGACCCGTTGCTGCTCCGGGCTGTCAACCGGCCGCATCCGGACTTCATTGTGAGACTGGTAAGCGGGAGCGTCGTAGGAGAAGCGCGTGGTATGACAAATCCGCAGCAGCATCAGCCAGTCTTCAACATACTAGTCGGTTACTCAGCCTTCAAATATTGATCGTAGATTTGGGTCGAGATGGCGTCGCAGGACTCCTGGATGTGGAGCAGGAACTCATGCAGTCCTTCCTCGATCGCCTGGTTAGCTTTTTCCAGGCGCAGGTCTTCGAGCAGCTCGCCGACCCCCTTGGGAACTAATCCGGGCTCTTCGCCTCTGCCGGCGATGCGCCGCAGCGAAACCTCGAGCGATTCGATCGAGTATCGCGCCGAGCGTGGAAAGGTCGGATCGAAGAGCAGGATGTCGATCACGTTGTCGAGCTTGATCGCGTTACCGAAGCGCTTGCGATAAGCCTCCAGCGCTGACGCACTGCGCAGCACTCCGGCCCATTGCAGCAGATCGGCCGCGCCGCCGATGTCCTCCAATCGCGGCATCAGGAAGTGATATTTCACATCGAGCATGCGCGAGACCTCCTCGGCGCGCTCGAGCATGATTCCCAGCCGCATGAAATCGTAGGAAAGGTCGCGCGGCAGCGTGCTCTGCCGGATGCCGGAGATGCGGTAGAAACAGTCCCTCAAATCCGAAAAGAACGAATAGACGCCGGGGTTGATGAAAACCTCGGGCGTCCAGTTCTGCGCGCTGAGATAGAGCGTGTTGACGTCGAGCCAATATTCCGAGGAGACATAGTGGCGCAGCGCGCGGAGATTATCGCGCGCGACGTTGATGCAGCTGCGAATCGAATTGGGATTTTCCAGATCGAGGGTGAAGAAATCCAGCACCGAGCTCTCATCGGCAATCGAATGGCGTTCCGTGAACTGCTCGATCTCGCCGAAGATCGCCAGCAGCGGCTCCCATGGCGCACTGTCGCGCGGCGGAGTTTCGATCAGCAGATGATAGTTGACATCGACCAGCCGCGCGCGCCATTCCGCGCGTTCCAGGTTGCGCGCCGCCCAGAACAGATTATCCGCGATCCGACGCAGCATCCCCTACGCCCCCAACACCCAGGTATCCTTGCTCCCTCCGCCTTGCGAGGAGTTCACGACCAGTGAGCCTTCCCGCAGCGCGACGCGAGTCAGTCCACCCGGCAGCACGCGAGGCTTCGCGCCCAGCAGCACGAATGGCCGCAGGTCAACGTGGCGCGGCTGCAGATGCGGCACGCCATCGTTATCGGTGATCATCGTGGGATGCACCGAGAGGCTGATGACCGGCTGTGCGATGTAATTATCCGGATCGGCCAGTACGCGCTCGCGCGTTTCCTCGAGCTTCTTTTCGGTCGCATGCGGGCCGATGACGACGCCGTAGCCGCCCGATTCGCCCACCGGCTTGATGACGTAGCGCTCGATGTGGCGCAGCACCATCTCGCGCTGCTCGGGATCTCTCATCAGGTAGGTCTCGACGATCGGCAGAATCGCCTCCTCGCCCAGATAGTAGCGAATCATAGCCGGAGTGTAGGCATAGATGGATTTATCATCGGCGATGCCGGTGCCGATGCCGTTGGCGATCGCGGCATTGCCGGCGCGCAGCACCGCGGTCAGACCCGGCACCCCGAGCATCGAGTCGGGACGGAACACCAGCGGATCGAGGAAGTCATCATCGACGCGCCGATAGAGCACATCGACCTGACTCAGGCCGTGTACCGTCTTCATGTAGAGTTTATGATCCACGCAGACGAGATCCTGGCCCTCGACCAGCTCGATACCCATCTGCTGCGAGAGGAACACGTGCTCGAAGAATGCCGAGTTGAACGGACCGGGCGTGAGCAGCGCAATGGTGGGATGTGAATTGCCGCCCGGCGCCATTTCGCTCAGCGATTGCAGCAGATCGGCCGGATAGCGCTCGACGCTGCGGACCTGGCTGGCGCGAATCAGGTCGGGCATCAGGCGCGTCATCACGACGCGATTCTCGATGACGTAGCTGACTCCCGAGGGCGTGCGGACGTTGTCCTCCAGCACCATGAAGCGTCCATCGGCGCCGCGCACGACATCGATGCCGCCAACTGTAACGAAATTCCCCAGCGGCGGTTTGATACCGACCGCCGCGCGCCGGAACTGCGGGCAACTCAGGACGAGGTCGCGCGGGATGACGCCATCTTTCATGATGGCGCCCTCGCCATAGACGTCGCCGACGAAGGCATTGAGGGCGCGCACGCGCTGAATCAGGCCGGCTTCGAGCTCGGCCCAGGTCTGTGCGTCGATGACGCGCGGAATCGGATCGAAGGGGAAGATGCGCTCGACGCCGCGTTGTTCGCCATAGACGTTGAAGGTCACGCCCATCCGGCGAAACATGATCTCGGCTCGCCCGCATAGTTCGAGGAGCTTGGCCGGCTGCATCGAAAGGAGACTGCGGGTGATGTTGGTGCAGGCCGCGCGAGGCGACTTGGCGAGCTCGATCATCTCGTCGAAGAACCCCTCACGGCGTGAATATGCTGACCAAACAGGCACCGGAGTGCCTATTTCCGCGACGCTTGCGCTTCCCATTTTGCTTTCCCAGCCCCGTCCCATCGAGATGCGCGAGAGATCACGGGGAACGCCCGCGAAACTCGCAATTGAAAGAGCAATCGCGGTGCCCGTCGCCCGCTATAGGTCATCGAAGGCACCGAAACCGTTCCGCCCCAAAACCGTCAGGTTGATCAGGAGATCCCGCAATGAAAATAACCATTACCGCCATAGCTGCCACGTTTTCTCTTCTGATGCTATTTGCGCCGGGTCCTGCCAGCGCCGCGATTGGCATCCCGCAGCCCAGCGCGATTGAGCAAGTTGGGTACAACCAGTCCGGAATCATCAACGCCGGATACTGGCATGGCGCAGCATGCCGCGACCGCCGCTTCCGCCGTCATCATCACTGGATCTGCTGGTAGAGGAGTTGCCGCACCCGCGCATGATAAAACCTAGCCGATGAATTCGGCATCGATGCGCACCACCATCCTGTGGCTCCATGCGGTCGGCGGCGTCGCGTGGATCGGCGCCGCCGCGGTATTCGTCATCGCGGCAGGGGCCACCGGCTTCGAGGATGACGAGGGCCGGTCGATGGTGCGGCGCGTCGCGCCGGTCATCAATCGCATCGGGCTGGGCGCGATGCTGTTCATCGTCGCGAGCGGCATCGTCAACATCTACATCGCGGGCCTGATGCGAGGCTTCGCGTTCTCCAACACATTCATCGAGCTGCTGTTCGCGAAGATCGCCATCCTGCTCGCGATGTATGGCGTGCTGACGATCTCATGGCGCGCCGAGCGAATGCTGATGTCATCGGCTCCTGAAGTTTCGCATCGCGCGGCACGGCGACTGATTGCTTCGAACCTCGCGGTGATGGGCCTCGGTAGCATCGCGCTGTTGATAGGCCTGTGGTTACTTGGAACATGACGTACTTGTGACAACTCGGCCGCTGCGAAATGATTGACGCTGGGTGGATGTGCCGGAAAAAATCGCGGTCGGTGCTTTCACCGTCGCGTTTCTCACCGACGGGCTGTGGTGGAACGACGGTGGATGCATGCTCGGCGTGGTCCCGCGCGAACTCTGGAAGCGCGAGCATCCGCCCGACGAGCAAAATCGCATCCGCCTCAACCTGACCTGCCCACTTATCATCAAGGGCCACGACGCGATCCTGGTCGATACCGGAATCGGCAACCGGTTGTCGTCGGTCGAGCGGAAAATCTTCTCGCATAATGAAGGATGGCTCCCCGATCATCTCCACGCGATGGGGATGGAGCTAGGCGACATCACCCATGTCATTCTGTCGCATCTGCATTTCGATCATTGCGGCGGGCTGATTCGCAAAAGGGAGTCGGGAAATGTCATGCCGGCATTTCCGAAAGCGAAGTTGATCGTACAAAAAGGCGAGCTGGAAACCGCGCGCGATTCCCACAATGAGCGGCTGCGCGCCGCCTATCGCCATATGCATGAGATCCTCGCGCCGACCCAGGCATCGATCGAGCCGATCGTCGGTGACACCGAGGTGATTCCCGGCGTGACCGCATCCGTTACCGGCGGCCATACGTATGATCATCAGGTGGCGATCGTGCGCGACGGCGGCGAGGCATTCGTGCATATGGCGGATATCGTGCCGACCCGTTCGCATCTGCGGGGGCCATGGAACCAGGCGTACGACCTCGATGCACTGCGCACGATGGAACAGAAATCGCATTACCTGCGTCGTGCGGCCGAGGAGAAGTGGTGGGTATCGTTCGCGCACGATGATCACGTCTTCGCGGCGAAGGTGGTGAATGATCGCGGCAAGTTGATTCTCGGCGATAGCATCCTGGTGAGGGGGGAATTGGGCGCAACTCAGGCGAAATGAGGCGAAGTCAGCATGAATCTGCGCGAAACCGAATGCGTCTATGATCAAGCGTGATGGTGAGGAACAATGTCTAAACGAAAAGGAGTTAGTCTGCTTGTCGCTATGCAGATTGTCCGTTATACTGGCGCTCGGAATGCGTGTAGAAAACTAACCCTACGCTTCCGAGGCCAAGTATCCTCCCCTTAGCAGCATCAGCTTCCTTTCCCCAACGCCCATAACTTTTTTGGTTTAGGAGTCAGCGGATGGCGGATACCAATTTCGAAGATGTCATCAAAAAAGATCGCGCCGCGCGCGAATCGACGCGCTGGAAAGGTACCCTCCTCGAATACCTCGACGTGGTCAAAGCCGATCCGACGATGACCAAGCTTTCGCACGCGCGCATCTACGACATGATCATGTCGGTGGGCGTGCGCAGCGTGCAGGATTCCGATGATCCCCGCTCCAAGCGGCTGCACAAGGACGAGCCGGTGAAGGTGTTCAACTTCTTCGCCGATGAGTTCTTCGGGATTGAAAAAACGGTCTCGCAGATAGTCCGCTTTTTCCATTCCGCCTCGCTCAAGGGCGAAGAGAGCCGCCAGGTGCTCTACCTGATGGGTCCGGTCGGCTCCGGCAAGAGCTCGTTGGTCGAGCGCGTCCAGCGCGGCCTCGAGCAGGCAACGCCGGTCTATGCGATCGAAGGCTGCCCGATGAACGAGGAGCCACTGCATCTGATCCCGCGCCATCTCCGGCGCGAGTTCGAGAAGATGCTCGGGGTACATATCGAGGGCGACCTCTGCCCGGTATGCCGTTATCGCCTGAAGCAGGACTACGGCCAGCGCTACGAGGAATTTCCGATCGTCACGCGCAGCTTCTCCAAGCGCAATCGCGTCGGCGTCGGCGTGGTGCCGCCGGTCGATCCCAACAACCAGGACACCTCGGTCCTGATTGGCTCGGAAGACATCTCGAAGCTCGATCAATATTCCGAAGGCGACCCGCGCGTGCTCGAACTGAACGGCGCCTTGAACGTCGGCAACCGCGGTATGGTCGAGTTCATCGAAGTTTTCAAGAACGAGACCGAATACCTCCATGCGATGATCACGGCGACGCAGGAAAAAGTCATTCCCGCGCCCGGCCGCCATGGCATGGTGTATGTTGACACCACCATCATCGCGCATTCCAACGAAGCGGAATGGCAGAAGTTCAAGGCCGACCATACCAACGAGGCGATCCTCGATCGTATCGTGGTGGTGAAGGTGCCTTACAACCTGCGCCTGTCCGAGGAAGTGAAGATTTATCAGAAGATCATCCGCAACTCGGATTTCCGCGCGCACGTAGCGCCGCACACTTTGGAACTCGCCTCGATGTTCGCGATTCTGTCGCGCCTCGAGCCGACCTCGAAATGCGATCTGATGACCAAGCTCGCGCTCTACAATGGCGAGGAAGTGGTCGAGAAGGGCCGCACCAAGAAGATCGACGTCGCGGAGTTGAAAGACGACACCAAGCGCGAAGGGATGTCGGGAATTTCCACCCGCTTCATCATGAAGGCGCTGGACAATGCGCTGTCGGACAACGTCAGCGGCAACTGCATCAATCCGATCAACGTGCGCGAATCGCTCATCGGCATGACCAAGGAAGCCGACATGGCCGACGATCAGCGCAAGCAGTATCTCGAATTCCTGCAGGACACCTTGCACAAGGAATATCTGGACCTGCTCGAAAAGGAGATCACGCGCGCGTTCGTCTACTCCTACCAGGAGCAGGCCGAGGCGCTGTTCCAGAATTACCTCGATCATGCCGAGGCGTACGTCAACAAGACCAAGGTTCGCGACCGCAATACCAAGGAAGAGCTCCCGGCTGATGAGGGCTTCCTGAAGAGCATCGAGGAGCAGATCGCGATCATCGGCTCCGCGGCCGACGGATTCCGCCAGGAAGTCATCGCCTATCTATGGGCAACCTCGCGGCGCGGTGAGAAGGTCAGCTACAAGAGCTACGAGCCGCTGAAGGAAGCCATCGAGAAGAAGCTGATGACCTCGGTCCGCGACATCTCGCGCATCATTACCAAGGCGCGCACTCGCGACGAGGAGCAGAGCACCAAGTACAGCGCGATGGTGCAGAATCTGTTGGAGAACGGATACTGCGAATCGTGCGTGGATGTGGTCCTCAAGTACGCGGCCAACAACCTCTGGAAGGATTGAGGAGTGGCATAATGAGCGCATCGAGCGCGGCCGGGTATCGGCGGAGGCCGAGCCTCCGGCCGCGCTTTTCTTTGGCGGTTCCTTCTGAAGTGGCACAGGCTTCAGCCTGTGTCCTCGGGGATGGCGGGTCGGTAACCTGACGAAACGAAGCCAAATCATCGAGGAAATTGGTGTAGTATCTAATTGGAATGATGGGGATTCGTGGCATCGCAGACCCACCCCACAACCCCTTCCCCTAAAGTGGAAGGGGAGCCGGAGAACAGCAGGACAACGAGTAGAAACGAACAGTTAAATGACAAAACAAAGCCAAATTACCTACGAATACCGAGGCTTTTTTTCTTCCAGCCTCGAGCTGGAAAGTTCCTCGCTCTATGTTCCTCCATCGTTGAAATGGAAGGTCCTCGAAGGCGATGCCGGCGGATATGTTCGTACCGCAAATGAAGCAAAACAAAGCCACTTAATGCCCATCTTTCGAGGGTTTTTCTCTGCGCTACCTCCCGAAGTAGCGTCCCAACGTCCGAGAATGCGAGGCGAGGATCTGCCCAAGCCGGTCGGTGGTTTCAGCTGGCAAATCCTGGAATGACAAAACAAACCCACTTCGTTCGCACGAACCCTCTCTGTCTGGTTCCCCTTCCACTTCAGGGGAAGGGGCTAGGGGTTAGGTCTGCTGCGCCAGCCCCACTCTCACCCGTCTGTCACGCTTCTCGGCTCGAAGCCTTCGCGAGAAGCGCGCCATCCAGCCTCTCTCGCCAGCGAGAGAGGGGACATATAGAAGCGGGCTGGACCTGCGAATTCGCCCAAACGAAGCCAAATAATCCAACATTTATGGGCCTTACCTTTTCCGTTCCCCCTTCCCCTTCAGGGGAAAGGGGTTAGGGTTCCTTCGAGGTGATTTGAATGCCAACCTCAGACTCCATTTTCCGCGACTATAAACCGGCTGAGGCCGAACGCTCCGACCGTTCCGCCGGCGACCGCCTGCGCCATCGCCAAAAGGTCCGCGAATCCATCCGCGAAAACATCGCCGACATCATCGCCGAGGAATCCATCATCGGCAAAAACAAAGACCGCGTGATCAAGGTCCCCCTGCGCGGCATTAAGGAGTATCGCTTCGTGTTTGGCGAAAATGCTCCCGGCGCCGGTACCGGCGATGGCAACGCGCAGGAAGGCCAGGTGGTCGGCAAGGCTGGCCAGCAGCCGGGTCAGGGCAACGAGGGCCAGGGAGGCGATAAGCCGGGCGTCGATTATTACGAGACCGATGTCACCCTCGAGGAACTCATCGACATCATGTTCGAGGACCTCGAGCTGCCCAACCTCGAGCGCAAGGCGCTGCGCGAGGTGATGTCCGACAAGTCCAGTAAGCGCAAGGGCTATCGGCATGTCGGCATTCGGGTGCGCCTCGACAAGCGACGCAGCGCCAAGCAGCGCGTGATGCGGATGATGGCGACGCAGCGCGGCCGCGATATCATCGCTGAGAATCTCGCGCAGGATAACCTGGAGGAAGATGCGACCGAGGAGATCGAGGACGGACTCGATGAAGGTGCCGAGCAGGCCAACGGCGGCGGCGTCTCGACGCTGACCACCCAGCGCGTCCGCAAGCGCTTCCCGTTCCATCAGGGCGACCTGCGCTACAAGCATATCGAGACCGACACGCGCGAGGAGTCCAACGCGGTGGTCATGTGCATCATGGACACCTCGGGCTCGATGGACACCATGAAGAAGTACCTCGCACGCAGCTTCTTCTTCCTGCTCTACCAGTTCATTTCGACGCGCTACCGCAATGTCGAGATCGTTTTCATCGGGCATCATACCGAGGCCAACGAAGTCACCGAGGAAGAATTTTTCCATAAAGGCGAATCGGGCGGGACGTTCATTTCATCGGGCTATCAGAAGGCGCTCGAAATCATCGCCGCGCGTTATCATCCGACGCTGTGGAATGTGTATGCGTTCCATTGCTCCGACGGCGATAACTTTGAGTCCGACAATCCGGCGGCGCTGAAAGCGGCCGAGGAGCTCTCCGAGATCAGCAACCTGTTCGGCTATGGCGAGATCAAGCCGCTCGGCTCGCGCTACTATGAATCCTCGATGCTGAACGTGTTCCGCCGCATCCAGAATCCCAACTTCCACACCGTGCTCATCGAGCGCAAGGAAGACATCTGGCCTTCCTTCAAGGCGTTCCTCGCCAAGGAGCGCGAGGGGCAGGATTAGTCATGGCGAATTACGAATTCAGCGAACTGATTGAATGGGATCAGAAGATCCGCGCCAAGGCCGACGAGTTCGGGCTCGATTGCTATCCGCAGGAGTTCGAGCTGTGCGACCACAACGGCATGATCGGATTCATGTCGTACAACGGCATGCCCTCGCACTATCCGCACTGGTCGTTTGGAAAATCCTACGAAAAGTTAAAGACGCTCTATGACCATGGCGTCGCCGGGCTGGCCTACGAGCTGGTCATCAACTCGAATCCCGCGATCGCGTACCTGATGCGCGACAACACGCTGCTGCTGCAGATCCTGACCATGGCGCACGTGTACGGGCACAACGACTTTTTCAAAAATAACTTCACCTTCAAATCGACCCGCGCCGAATTGACTATCGAGACTTTCAAGGCGCATGCGATGCGGGTGCGGCGCTATGTCGAGGATCCCTCGATCGGCTACGACAAGGTCGAGCGCATTCTCGATGCGGCCCATGCGCTGCAATTCAACTGCCGCCGCAACCTCGCGATTCGCAAGGTCGGGCACAAGGAGCAGGTCGAACGCGCAATCGATGCGTCGCAGCCGCGCTTCGATCCGTTCCAGAAACTTCACGCGCGCGAAAGCTTCAAGGAAGCGGAAGTTCATAAGGTCCCGATCGAGCCTGATGAGGACGTGCTGCTCTTCATCCGCGATCACAATCCCTATCTCGCCGAATGGGAACGGGACCTGCTCACCATCGTCGATGAAGAAGCGAAATACTTCATCCCCAACATGGAAACCAAGATCATGAACGAAGGATGGGCCAGCTACTGGCACCATCGGATTCTGGAGGCATTGCGCATCGAGCAGGGCCTCCACATCGAGTTTATGATCCGGCACAACCAGGTGGTGACGCCGCATCCGGGGCAGATCAATCCGTATTATTTGGGGTTAAAGATCTGGGAGGATATCCATCGGCGCTGGGAAAATCCCACTAAGGAAGAAATCAAGCGCGACGGCCCGCCCAACAAAAATGGCGACGCCAAAATTTTCGAGGTCCGCGAGACCGAGCGCGACTCCTCGTTCCTGCGCCGCTACCTGACCGAAGAGCTGATGCGCGAGATGGACATGTTCGAGTACGAGCAGCGGGGCGACGAATACGTCATCAGTAAAGTTTCCGACGACGACGGATGGCGCAACGTCAAGGAAACCATCATCAAGAATGTCGGCGCGTCGTCGATTCCGGTGATCAAGGTTGATGACGCGGACTTCGGACAGAATCGCACGCTGTACATGAAGCATTCGCACGACGGGCGCGACCTGCAGCTCGAGTACGCGGAAAAGACCATGGCGTATCTGCAGAAGCTGTGGGGGCGCGAGGTAGTCCTCGAAACCACGCTGGACGGCAAGCGCTCGCTGCTATGTTCCAACGACCGCGGCTTCTCGGTGCGCACCTTGAAATGACATCCTCGCTGAGTGATTCTTCGCGATGGCGATGAACGAAGAGGCTACCGCGCTGATCTGGTACCTGGGCTACGGCAGCAACATGAACCGCGGTATCTTCGAGGACCGCCGTGGAATGCGCCCGCTGGAAACGCGAATCGCTCTGCTCGAAAACTACCGCCTCTGTTTCAATCTACCGATCGGCCCCGGCGAGCGTGGGGTCGCCAACCTTGAACAGCACAAGGACGCGCGCGTCTGGGGGGTGGCGTACCTGATCACGACCGAACAAGCCGAACACCTCGATCGCAGCGAGGGAGTTCCTCGCGGTGGATATCGTCGGATTGCGGTCGACGCCGTCGTCCACGACGGTACGCGGATCGCCGCCTTCACCTATCAGTCCGACCGAATAAGCTTAGGGCGGAAACCGTCTCCACGTTACCTCGGCCTGCTGATCGATGGCGCCACCTACCACGGGCTCCCGACGGAGTATCTCGACTACCTGCGAAGCTTCGAATTGGCGGCGGACGAACGGCTCTCTAAATCGGAACCGGCATGAGGCCTCGATGATGTCGCGATGGCGCGAGACCGGTACATATTGTACAATTTGTACCAATGAGACGAATTGTACATAAAAACGGCAAGCGCCCCGCGAAAAAGACCAAAGCGATCGTCGAACCTCCGCGCCGCCTCGGCGACGAGGACATCTCAATCGCCGAGCTGCGCGCGCGCCTCGGCGATCTCGTCAGCCGCGTCTCCTACAAGCACGATCGCGTCGTCATCACCAGGCATGGCAAGCCGGTCGCCGCGCTCATCTCGGCCAGCGACATGGAGAAGTTCGAAGAGCTGGAGGACCTGAACGACATCCTGGCCGCGAAGGCGGCTTTACGCGACGTTAAAAAGAACGGGACCGTGCCATTGGAGATCGTTGTGCAAAGACTCGGTCTGGACGACGAACACAATGGCGTACACCGTCGAGCTAAGTAGGCCCGCGGAGCGTGACCTCGAGCGGCTGGAACGCGACCTTGCGCGGCGCATTCGCGCTGCCCTCGAATTCTTCCGTCCGGATCCACGTACCCGTGGATCGATCAAACTCTCCGGCGAAACCGATCTCTATCGAATCCGCGTGGGCGCCTATCGAATCGTCTATGAAATCGATGACGGTAAACGTCGCGCCGTCGTGCTTCGGATTCAACATCGCCGCGAAGCATATCGCTGAACCGGTGTTCTCTTCGATCGCTGCGCACGGCACAATGATCGGTCTATGGCTTCATCAGTTGAATCATCCACCGCGCTGCCGCAGTTCGTCGAACTGATGGCGCTCGTTTATCACGAGGGCCGCAACGTCGGCCGCATCTTCCATCTCCATGCCGCCTCGACCAAAACTTTCGGCAAGCTCGCCGACCTGCCGCCCGACGACAGCAAGGCCTGGCAGATGTTGATCCCCTCGCAGCAACGCGCCGCCGAGGCCGCATCGGCGAAGGATGCCGAGGCGGTCTTCCGCGAGGACTTCGGATGCTCGCTGCTCGATATCGGCAAGATGTTCGAACACTCCGCATGGAAGCGCTTCCCGCAGTATGGCGGCGCGCGCTGGGCCGCGATCGCCAATGCGATCATCGAGCTGCGCGACGCCATCGATGCGAAGAACGACGCCGCGGCGACCAAGCTGCTTGAAGACATCCCTGCGATGCGGCACAACACCGGCAGCGTCGAGCATAAGCTGTCGCGCCTCAAAGCCCGCCCCAAGTAGCCGCAATGACTTGGTCTCTCACTCTCGGCGCCCGGACCGATACGCCGCGAAGCGGTACCGGGGCTCGTTGATTTACTTTCTGGCGTCGGATACGTTCAGCCTTGGTAACGACGACGCGGACTGGGTCGTGGCTAAAGGAGGCGTGGCTGATGGACTGGCCGAAGTGCCAGAAGTGCAATAACGGAAACCTGATTCCTCTTTCGGATTACGGACAGGAAGGCGCTTCCGTGTTGTTCAAGGCTTGGGTCTGCACCAACCCCGAATGCGGTTTTAGTCTGCGCGTTGACAAGGGTGAAGTGACCTACGGCAGACGCATCGAAACCAAACACTAAACTGTTGCGCAAATGATTTGACGAGGGCGGCTCATCGGCCGCCCTTTCCTTTTTGGCGCATCGCCACGATGTCACAAAATGTGACACTCGTGCGTCAGTTCTGCGACGTCGCCGCGCGCCATCGCGAGGATTTCTCATCGCTCATCGCGGCATGATCGTTGCCTGCCATACGCAACGATCATGAAGGTCGATGAACGCTCGCTCGCCGCGTATCAGAGTCAGATCGAGGCGATGCGCAAAAGTCCCGTACCTCGACTTTCCCGCGCATGTGCACCTCGAGACCAACGCGCTATGCAACGCGGCCTGCAACTTCTGTCCGTATCCGACGCTCGAGCGCAAGGGCACCAAGATGCCCGACGCGCTGATCGCCAAGATCATCGAAGACCTGCGCGACATTCCGCAGACCCTGCCGTTTCAACTTTCGCCATTCAAAGTCAACGAGCCCTTTCTCGATACGCGACTGTTCAGCATCCTCGCGCAAATCAACCAGCGCTTGCCCAACGCGTCGCTCACGCTGACCACCAACGCCTCGGCGCTGACCGAAAAGCAACTGCGCGCCTCGCGCGGAGTACGCAACCTCGACTACCTGTGGATCTCGATGAATGACCATCGCGAGGCCGAGTATGAAGCGACGATGCAGTTGCCGTATCGGCGCACCATCGAGCGGATGCGGATGATTCATGCGCGCGCGCGCCGATGGCCGCCTCGCGCTGCGCGTCGTGCTGTCGCGTGTCGGCGATGGGAGCGCCAACGATGTCGAATTCGTGCGATGGGTGCAGCGCGAGTTCCCGCTCTTCGAGGCGAGCGTCTTTCAGCGCGGCAACTGGCTGAGCCAGGTCGACACTCCAACCGAGTCGGCGCCGCGGGTCGGATGCGTCAGATGGTTCGATTTGTCGATCACCGCGACCGGCATCGTCGCGCATTGCTGCATGGATGGCGCGGCGAAGTATCCGATCGGCGACGTCAGCCGCCAGCACGTCCTCGAGGTCTACAACGCTCCCGCATATCGGCGCCTGCGCGAGCACACCGCGCGCCGCCAGGACGCCGAGCCCTGCAATCGCTGCTCGTTCTTCTGAGGCCTGTCATTCTCGCAGTGTCCGCATATTCGAAGTGATTCTTGATCGATTCCTTCGGCAGCGGCTTTCCGTCCACCTCGACATACGGATAGATGAGATAGTTGAGCGGCTCGCCTTGCTGGCGCGGCGTCAGCTCGAGGTCGCGGCCCATCGTGAAAGCGACGCGCGCCGCATCGAGATGGCCGAAGTAGTAATCATGGCGCGCGGGATTCTTCCACGCCTCCGACGCGTCGATCGGAACCCATTCGCCGCCTGCGTAAAACTCCGCCCAGCAATGATAGCCGGGAACCTCGCCGACTTCGGCCTTGCCGATCGGAAATCCGATCGTGAAGCGCGCCGGAATTCCGCGCGAGCGCGCCAGCGCGATGAACAGCGAATGGAAATCGGTGCAGTTGCCACGCCGCACGTCGCATGCGTAAAGCGCGTCGCCGCGACCCCATCCCTTGCCGGTCTTGTCGTACGCCATCACGCCGACCACGTATTCATAAATGATCTGCGCCTGCTGCTATGGCGATGCGGTCTCGTCGCCGAGCTTGTCGCTGACCTGCGCGATGCGGCCGTTGAGCGGCACCAGTTTGTCGGGTCCGAGGAACTCGGCGAACTTGCCGCCGCTCGGTTCGGGAATGTTGCGCTGCGCGCGCTCGAGGTTCGGCGGTCTCCTCGATGCGCTTGACGTCGAACTCACCGTCACCGGAATCGACGCGGGCAGCGGCGCCGAGCATCGAGATGCAGCAGGCGATTGCCGTCGTGATTCTGATCGACGATCTCATGATGCACTGGAGTGTCGACCTGCGAGCCCGCTGACGCGCTGGAACGGATCCTCGCGCGGGAGCGGAATCCATGCCTCGAGATGATTGCGCCCCGGCGCGAACTGCCGATCTCCGAATGATAGGTGAAACGGAAATCGCGCTGCCGATCGGGCGGCGTGGGGTCGCTCGCCGGCGCAGCCGCCGTGGAAGCGGTTGCGATGATCATCAGCATCGCGAGAGAACTGAGCGCAGTCCTGGCGCGTCGAAGTTGCAGCGTCATCGGGGAGATTCTCCGAATTTGGTGATTTTCAGTACCCTTCTAATATCATGCTTATGAGGAAGAAGGTCGCAACCGCAAGATGATTAAATTTGTCGCCGCCGTTTCCGGTCTCCTGATGATGACGCCGATGATGGTTTCGAATCGCGTCATGGCGGCTCAATCCGTAATCGCCACCGAGGCGCAAAACGGAAAGACCGTCATTGTCGAAAAAGGGCCGCGCTCGGCGTGACCCTCGAATCGAATCCGAGCACCGGATATGG
>CAWFBH010000018.1:0-198043 GCA_963814035.1 uncultured delta proteobacterium | reverse complement strand
GGCCGACCCCGCTGCTGCTGAAATATGAAGCCGGCGGCTACAACTGCCTGCATCAGGATCTCTACGGCGACATCGCGTTCCCGCTCCAGTTCGCGTGCGTGCTGAGCCGCCGCACACGCGACTTCGAGGGAGGAGAGTTTCTCCTCGTCGAGCAGCGGCCGCGCGCGCAATCTCGCGGCGTGGCGATCTCGATGGATCAGGGCGAGGGCATCATCTTCACCAACCGCTATCGCCCCGTCGCGGGAACGCGCGGACATTATCGCGTCAATGTGCGTCATGGAGTGAGCACGCTGCGGGCCGGCGAGCGCTACACCCTCGGCATCATTTTTCACGACGCGCGATAACGGTTGCGCGATCGCGCGCCGCTGTTGTTTATTTTCGATGAGGAGAGCCAACCATGCCGATTTTCAAGCGCGGTGATGTCACCCTGTACTTCGAGGAATTCGGTTCCGGGTATCCGATCCTGCTGTTCGCGCCGGGCGGGATGCGATCGAGCATCGAGTTCTGGCACAAGAGCCCGTTCGATCCGACCGTCGAGCTGGCGAAAGACTTTCGCGTCATCGCGATGGATCAGCGCAACGCGGGCCAGTCGCGCGCGCCGGTCACCGCATCCGACGGATGGGAGACCGACGCCGCTGACCACGTCGCGCTGCTCGATCACCTCGGCATCAAGAGCACGCATGCGATGGGCGCATGCATCGGCGGCTCGTATTCGTCGGCCTCATCAAGGCGATTCCCGACCGGGTCAGCGCGGCGGTGCTGCAGCAACCGATCGGACTCGCGCCGCATAATCGCGAAATGTTTTTTCAGATGTTCGACGGATGGGCCGACGCGCTGAAGAAAGAGCGGCCCGAGCTCGATGCCGCGGCGTTCCGCCCATTTCGCGATCGGATGTACGGCAGCAACGATTTCGTCTTCAACGTCTCACAAGACTTCGTGCGCAAGGTGCAGACCCCGATGCTGGTCCTGCGCGGCAACGACGATTACCATCCGAGCGAAACCTCGGACGAAATCGCCACCATCGCGCCGCATGCGGAAATCATTCACGAATGGAAAACTCCCGCGACGGTGGCCAGGACGGTCGAGCGCGTACGCGCGTTTCTCAAAGCGCATACGCCGAAGTAGCCTCAGGGTCAGGGCGCGGCGACTGGAGTGGCGGCGTCCGATTCGCGGGCGCGCCGCACCTCGGCCATCTGCTCGAGGATGGCGCGGTCGCCCTCGAGGCGGCGGGTAGCTTTGACTTTCGTAACGTGCGAGGGCTTCGTGGCCGGAAGCTCCGCCGCCTCGCGCGCGCGCTCGGATTCGGGAACATGGCCGATTAGGTACAGCCACAGCACGCGCCGCACGTAAGCCTCGGTCTCGCGATAATGCGGAATTCCACCGGCGCGCGTCACCGCGCCTTCGCCGGCGTTGTATGCCGCGAGAATTTCTGGAAGCGTCAGCTTGCCCTCGGGGCGGTCACGTTTGAGATAGTCAATGAAACGCGCGGCGCCGAGCGCATTCTGGACCGGGTCGAAGCGGTCCTCGACGCCGAAACTGCTCGCAGTCGCGGGCATCAGCTGCATCAGACCTACCGCGCCCTTGGGCGAAACCGCATCGATGCACTCGCCCGATTCGACGCGCGCAATCGCCGACAGCAGCGTGGGATCGAGCGAATGGACCAGCGCGACATCTTCAAGAATGCCTTCGACTTCGAGGCGCTGAAGAACCGGCGAAGCGCTATCGCATGAGCCGGACCGCGCAGTGCCGGCAGCCATAAACAGCCCGGCACACATCGCCACTGCAAATGAAAACAATTTCATCGGAGATCGCCGCCATTATCTCTAACATCAGCGAGCGCTCGTGGAAATGCGGGAAACTTTCGCGGTTATGCTTTGCGAGGGGCGGGATCCGCGTCATGCATAAGGTCGAGCACGGTGGTATCGCGCAACGCGCTGCGCTCGACCTCCTCGATCTTGCCGATCATCCGCTCGACGCGGGGATCCATCGGATGCTCGGTTTTAGTCGCGGTTTCCAATACATCCGCGACCCGAAGCGACTCAGGACTGCGGGTTAGCAGCAACTCATTTGACGGCTTGGAGCCGACCCGGGTTTGCGAATTAGCGAGGATCCCGTTGTTCTCCAGGCGCTCGACCGTCGCCAGCACCCGTTCCTCTGACACTCCCAACTCATGTGCGATGGTGCCGGCGGTAACCGGTTCGCCACCGCCAGTCATCCGCTCGCCGATTCGCATCAAGAGCAGCAGAACGACCCGGCGCGTGAAGCCCGGCGGGATAGCATCCTTCAGGGGTCGATACGGCCCGCGCTGCAGCACCACCGCGAACTCTACTCCCAGCAGCACGATGGCCCAGCTGAAGTAGATCCAGACCAGAAAAATCGGAATCGCGGCAAGCGCCCCATAGTAGGCGCGATAGCTGGTGACACCATACTGGAAATGGATGTAGGCCCACTGCGCCACCGTCCAAAGCACCGCCGTTATAAACGCGCCACTCAGGGCCGGTCGCCATTTGACCCTGGTGTTAGGAAAAAAAATGAACAGAACGAAATAGCCGGCCCACACCAGCGCGAAGGATCCGATGAAGCCCAGGCCTCGAAGGTAACCCTCGCTGTGAGTGACACCTGCAGTTAGCGTCAGCGCCATCACCAGCAAGAGAGGAACGGTAAAGGTCAGGCTGAGGTAGTCAGTAAACTTACGGAGGTAGGTCCGGCCCTGTGCCACACCCCAGCTATGATTGAGGGCATTTTCGATAGTGCCCAACAAGCTGATGTCGGTGATGATGAGCGTCGCGGCGCCTACCGAGCCCAGCGCTGCAACCTTCATGTTGTGAACAAAACTAAGCAGTTGTTCGGCTATCTCGGGCGAGCCAACGTATTGCGTAATCACCGGCGAGAGCTGATCGGTGTACCCAAGCCCTTTCAGTACCGAGAAAACCAGCACCAACAGGGGCACGATAGAAAGAGCGGTGGTATACGTCAGCGCCGAGGCCCATAGCAGGTCGTTGTTGTCGATGAATCGCCCGATCGCCGCCTGCGCGACCAGCCTGGGATGTTCGCTAAAATGGATCGTGGCGCGAAGTTTTGAAGTTCGCGGACTTATCACAGGACTAGCGGACGATGCGCTCACTGCGTCTGATTCCTGGCCAACTGCGCCTCGCGATCGAATCCCGGCAGGATAGCCTGGATGAACGCATTCTGCACCACTTCGACCACGGCTTGCCAGGTGCTGGTGTTGGGGTTGTTCAACTTGCCGGTAAGGTTCACCTCGGTAGCAACCTGCTTCGTGTCTGAATTCTTGAAGACGTGGGCGGCGCCACCGACCATCGCCTCATATGCTTGATGGAGTATAGGCTTGTGTTTGTCCTGCGCCCAGTCATAGACCGTGAGATTGCTGAACATCGGTTTCACATAGCCGCTGATATTCGCATCTTTTACGCCTAACTGCGAATAGACCGTGAACTCGCCGTGCTTCACGTCGAACCGTCCGTATGCCAACAGCAAGTCGTTCATCGCGGTCATGTCAGTATTTTTGATCGCCAGGTTCAGGTCGAAATGCGGACCCTGCTGCTCAGCGAGGAAGGTCCCCTCGAGGGTGGTCTCGCCGCTGCCCATAAACTTGCCGGCGAGAGTAATGTGCGCAGGCCCCTGCTCTTCATGATTGGAATAGTTGGTCAGAATGAGGTGCGCATCGGCGAGATCCAATTTGAAATTCGGGTTCTTTTCCTTGTCTTCGTAGGCGAACATGCTATCCCTCACCTCGAAGCGCTTGATGAGGATAACCACCTGCGGTCGATTGTTTTCCTTCTCGATGCTCTTACCCGCGGCATTCACGTTTTCCCTTTCACGCTCCTCGGTCTGAGGCGTATGTAGATAGGTCACATCGACCTTATCCAGCGTGCCATCGTCAACCTCGACTCGAGCGATTTTGGGCGAATACTCCAAAACTCCTTGACTGCCAAGGACTCCGCCATGAACGATCAGGTTCACATTCATCGAGGCGGGAGATACCGCATCGAGCGGGATATCGCTCACCCTATAGCTTACCCGCACGCCGGGATAAGGCTCGGCGAGAAAGTTCGCCCTTCCATCGGCCTCCAGGGTGCCCTGCTCGAACACTACCGCTCGTACCTGAATCGATGACGGATATTCCTTGGCGCCGTACTGAAGATTGCGAATGTTATCCGCAGTGAAGCTCAGATCCTTCAAATGCAGGGGATGACTTGGATCATCTGCATCGACATAGGTCACATCGCCATCGCGGATGCGGAACTTGTTGATCTTGAAGGGGTAGACATTTTCCAGTGCTTCTTGCCAGCCTTTCTGACGAAGCGGCACCTTGTCTTTCTTTTCGGCTTGAAACTGCGCCGTGTCGATACGCACCTTGGGACGCACCAATAAAACGTCAGCGACGACGTGTCCGGTAAACAGCTCGCGCCACTGAATGGTGAACGACATTCGGTCAATCTGCGCCACCGGCGGTGTCGGATGATGTTCCTGGATTATCCTAAGTCCACTCAGCGTCAATCTGCCGCCCAGGATCTGCAGGTGTGCATGGGGCAAAGTAGTGTGATAGCCCGTGAGCTTCTGGTTCATCGCGGTTTCGATTCGCGGGCGGATAATTCCATCCAGAAAGAACGATGCGATGAACAACGCCAATAACAGGACGGCGACAAAGGCGCCGATGCCATAACTGATTCGGCGAGCGTAGTGATGGGAAGCCATAGTGAACCTGAAGACGATAAACAGGCTCGCGGGCTTCAGCGCGAAGGTCTGAAGCCCGCGAGTGTACAGTCAAAATGTTAACCTACCTGGCTTGCCGTCCTACGGACGCGCCTCGGCGGTGTAGGAGATGTCCTGGGCCTGGCGCCCGCTCGAAGATCTTCTTCGCGGCGTCGCGCTCCTTCGAATCATCGGCATGCACCGAGATTAGAATGTTGCCGTTCTTGACCGCGCCTTCGTAGCGCTTGGCTTCATACTCGGGAATGCCGAGACCAATCAACGCGCCGGTCAGACCACCTACCGCACCACCGGCCGCCGCGCCGGTAAGCGCCGCCAATATCGGACCCGCCGCGATGAGAGGACCGACGCCCGGGATGGCGAGGCTGCCGATACCCACCAGCCATCCGAGTGCGCCGGCAAGCACGCCGCCCGCAACTGCGCCGGTCGCCGCGCCCTCAGGCGCCTTGGTGTGCTGCTCATGTGCGAAGTCGCGGGTACCGCTGCGATCCGGGAATAGCACCGCGATGTCGTTGTTCGAAAATCCTTCGGCCTTAAGCTGATTGGCGATTTGAATCGCCTGTTCTTCGGTAGTCGCGATACAAAAAACTGCTTTCTTAGCCATGATGTTCTCCTGGTAGTTAGGTTGCGAGTTTGGGATAGGTGAGGATTGCGTCTCAGGGATGACTAATCGTTGTGAGCTTCGCGCGCGATTTCCAATTGATCATGCACGTTGTGCGCGCCGGCAATCCGATGAGCCGCGCGAGCTATCTCGGCCTTTTCTTCCGTCGTCTTGACGGGCCCGCGCAGCCACACCACCCCATCAACGGTGATGATCTTCACATTCTTCGCGTCCGTCGAAAGATTGCTGTCGGATTCCACCGCCTGACGAACCCGTCGGGTGAGATCGATGTCCTCGGGCTTATTGGATTGATCCATCGGCGTCATGGTGTTGCTGTCTCGATCGCGCACGTTCTGTGCGCTGTTGTCGGCCGCCGACTTATCGGTAGAAGGCATGTAGTCGGACGACGCCGCATTGACGGTGCAGACTGCTCCGCCAAGGAGGGCCGCCGAGGCCAGAATAAGGATAGGTACTTTCATGATGAGGTTCCTCGACCAGTTAGATTGCTGGTTAGACGCTGCGGCGACGCTTTCTAATCAAATCGAATAGTCGCTCGCTGACAGCGACACTTATTCGATATGACTACGAAGCGCCGTCTATTGCTTTAGCGTCGACAAGGGTCGGGAATCAGAGATAGTTGTCGGATTGCGGACATGACTCGGCGATCCCATAAGTGCGGATCGCCGAGTGATATTGCTATGGCGTGAGAGCTAGGCTTGTACGATTGCAGCCGCCTTGCGCAGCCCATCCAAATCGGATGCGCTGAAGCCCCAATCGCGCAAGGCTTCCTCCGTATGCTCGCCGGGACGTGCGGGAGGCCGCTGAATTTTGCTCGGTGTGCGGCTGAAGCGGGGCGCCGGACCAGGTTGAACTACACCACCCTCCTCGATGAAGGTTCCACGATGCTTATTGTGCGGATGCTTGGGAGCCTCCGCCATGCTGAGCACCGGCGCGAAACACACATCGCTGCCTTCCATGATCTTGCACCATTCATCGCGGGTCTTGGTCTTGAAGCATGCCGCGACCTTTAGCTTCATCGCGGGCCATGCGTTGCGATCGTTCTGGCGCGCTAGCTCCTCCCGTTTCAGGCCCGACAACTCCAGCAACTCATCGTAGAACTTAGTCTCGATGGAACCGATGGATACGAACTTGCCGTCCTTGGTCTCGTACACGTCGTAATAGTGCGCGCCTGTATCGAGAACGTTATCGCCGCGATTGTCGTTCCAAAACCCCGATCCATGCATGCCGTAGATCGCGGTCATCAGTGAAGCCGCGCCATCGACCATCGCGGCATCGACCACCTGTCCCTTGCCTGATTTCTGCGTCTCGAGGATTCCCGCAACCACGCCGAGCGCGAGGTAGAGCGCGCCGCCGCCAAAATCACCAACGAGGTTGAGCGGAGGAACCGGCGCCTCGCCGCGTCGTCCGATCGAATGAAGCGCGCCCGAGAGCGCGATGTAGTTGATGTCGTGGCCGGCCGCCAGCGCCATCGGGCCGTCCTGACCCCATCCGGTCATGCGTCCGTAAACGAGCCGCGGATTGCGCTTGAGGCAAACCTCGGGACCGATGCCGAGCCGTTCGGTGACGCCGGGACGAAAGCCTTCGATAAGGCCGTCGGCCTTTTCGACCAGCTTCAGCACCGCTTCAATGGCCTGGGGCTTTTTCAGATCGAGGGCGACCGAGCGGCGACCGCGATTGAGCAGCGCATACTTGGTGTCGGTGGCGATGCCCAAACCGGCATCGGCCGTGCGATCGATCCTGAGCACATCGGCGCCCATGTCCGAGAGCAGCATCGCGCACATCGGGCCCGGCCCGATCCCGGCGAGTTCAATGATTCGATAACCTGACAGCGGTCCCATGTTCGCACCTCCGTTGTGCACTGGACGACGATCGCATCAACATACCAGAACGGCAGCCGCAGGGGTCAATCGGCGGCGCGGGAATATCGCTCGGCCAGAGTCAGCAAATCGCGCAGAAAAACCAGCGGATCAGGATGCGGGAGCTCCTCGACCTCGAGCCGCGCGCGCATCGTGTCGGCAACTTCATTCAACAGCGCGATACTCCGCTCGCCCGAAAGATTCGGGACTCTACGCAAAGTAGCGCGGATGAGTTGAATCTCGCGCGGACCGATATGCGTCAGTTGCGCACGCGTCAACGCGAGCGCCGGCCCCTGCTGCGACGGCTCGATCTCATGGGCAGGCTGCGGGCGATCGAGGCGGATGACGATGGTGCCCGCGACATGATCGCCGAGCCGCTCGCCACTCGGTGATAGCAGCATCGAGACGAGGCCGACCACGTAGTTCTCCGGCAGGATGTCAACGATCCGCAAAACGTTGCGCAACACCGAGCTTCGCAAGTTGATCGGCAAACCATCGCGTCGCACCACGCGCAGCCCACCCAGCATCTTTCCCGGCGAGCGCCCATTCGTCACCATCTCCCAGAAGATGAAGTATCCGGTCTCGACGACAAACTGCGCGAGGACAAACAGCGCGAGCACCACGCCACCGAGTGCGCCGAACGAATCGGTGTGGCCCTTGTTTCGCTCGGCCACCTGGCGCGAGGCTTCATGGAAGACCGCATGCATCCATTTGTCGATCGAAGTCCCAATCGGGAGAATTGTGATCAGCGCCAGTATCATCAAGAGAAACAGCGCGATGATGACGCAGAGATCGATGCCATACGCGAACATGCGCGGCGCGGGACCCGCGATCGGGAGCTCGAGGCGCACGCCCTCGGGCGAGAAGAGCCCATGAATCGGAGTATCGGTTTCGCGCGCGACGGTGCTCATCGGAGGAAAGCGTGAACGCCGCGGATCGCCAGGTCCGCAAGCGGCTGGAAGCGCTGCTCGATGCGGCGGAGCAATCGGGCGGACGCCCCTCCTTTGAGGACGTCCGCGAGCTCGCGCATCATTATCGCCTCGCGTCGGCGCAACTGGCAGTGTTGCGATCGCGCGGGAGCGATCCCGAGGCGCTGCGTTATCTCAATGCGCTGTGCGTGCGCGCCTACACCCATTTGCAGGTGACGCCGCCTCGGCGCGAGGCGCAGGTTGGACAATTTTACTTCGCCAGGTTTCCCGCGACGCTCGCTGCTACCGCATGGCTGCAGGGTCTGGTCGCGATCGTTATGCTGGCGGGCGCGCTGACCGGCGCCACCATCGTCGCGCAGAATCCGGCCAACATTTATGCGGCGATTCCGTCGGCGATGTATCCCGCCGATGACCTCGAGCGGCTGGTCACCTCGCGCGCGGATCGCGAGCAATTCCTCTCGCGCAAGCCAGTCGCGTTCGGAATCAAATCGGTCTTTTCTGCCAGCCTGTTTGTTCACAATACCGGAATCGGATTCCTGTCGTTCGCCACCGGCGTTCTGGCCGGGGTCCCGACCATCATCCTCGTTTTCTACAATGGAATCACGCTCGGCGCCTTCGCCTGGATTTTTTCCCGCGACGGCGGATGGCCGATTTTCTGGGCGTGGCTGCTTCCACATGCGATCCCGGAATTGCTTGCGATAACTCTATGTTCAACTGCCGGCCTGCTGATCGCCAAAGCGGTACTCGCGCCCGGACGCCGCGGCATCGGGGCCGCCCTGCGCGAGGCTTCAACCCCCGCGCTCGAATTGGTGATCGCTTCGGTCCCGCTCTTCATCGTCGCCGCCACGCTCGAAAGCTTTCTGCGCCAATCGACCATCTCCACCGCCGCGCGATTCGCCGCCGCTGCCTTCGCCGTCGCATCGATTGTTACCTACGTATGGTACGTGCATCGGCTCGCGGCCCGCATGCCCGCGATCGACCTCGGATGGCTCCTCACAGAAGCGCGGCCTGACGAATTGCGAGGTAGCGATTCAGCACCGGCGCGGTGATGCGCGTGGGATCGAGGTCGAGCGTCTGCGCGCCGAAGGCCGCGATCCGGGCCAGCGCAGCCTCGCGCTCACCCGCGAGGTCCTGCAGCGCGAGGCGTCGATAGAGCCGCTCGCGCGTGATCGAGGGATCGCGTTGGTCCAATTCCGCCAGCATGCGATCGCGCATCGCCACCAACACCACGACGTGACGGCGGGCGAGCACGGCAAGATACTCCTCGAGCTCGCGCGAGGCGCTGCCCTCGACAAAATCCGTCAACACCACGACCAGCGCGCGTCGCTTCTGATGGCGCGCGAGGGTCTCAACCAGCACGCGGTAATTCGGCTCGAAGGGAAAAGGACTAAGCGGCATCGTCGCGCGAACAATCCCGCCGACGCCGCTGAAACCCGCCTTGGGACGCGTGAACACGCGCAACTCGCGATCGAACGCGATGACCCCGACGCGGTCACCGTATTCCTTCGACGCGCGGGCCAGCGCAATCGCGCAATCGATCGCGTAATCGAGCTTCGAGGTCGCGTCGATCTGGCCGGCCATCAGGCGCCCGGTGTCAATCGCGATCATCACGGTATGATGACGCTCGGTCTGATGCTGCCGGACGATGAGGCGGCCGCGCCGCGCGCTCGCATGCCAGTCAACATGGCGCGGGTCGTCGCCCAAAACGTACTCGCGCAGCGACTCGAATTCGGTTCCCTCGCCGCGTGCGGGACGCGGACGGATTCCCAGCTCGTCGCGCAGCGCGCGATGCGTGAGGCCACTCTGACGTTGCGGCGTCGAGGATGTCGGGAGAATCGCGATACTGCCGCCGTCGGCGAGCTGCGCGCGCATGCGAAACAGACCCATTCGCGATCGCCACAGAATGAACGTCGGTCCGAGCGCATGAGTGCCGCGGCGCAAGGGGGTGCGGTCGCGCGAAATCTCGATCGATTGCCCCCGCTCGATGCGTATCTCATCGATGAGGAGGTCACCGCCCAGCTCAGCCGGCAGCTCATCGAGGATGGCGAGCGTGGTCGAATCACCTCGCGGCCGCGACGCTTTATAAATGATGGCCGCCGAGCGCCCTTTGACCAGGCGATCCGGAATGATGCGCTCGAGCGATGGAGCAACCTCGCGTCGAGCCGAGACCCAGTCCATAGCCGCGAGCGCGATCCCCACCGCGAGCATTGCCAGGAGCGGCGCGATCAGTATCGGAACCGGAATGGCGGCAATCGCAACCAGCGCGATAAGCGCAGCGCCGCCCACCAGCCGTTGCGAAGGAAGCAACGTCGCGGTTTTTTCCGGGCCAGGGTTGCGGAGGAATTTAATGCGGGACCGCAACCGCGCGCACCACTTCGTCAACCGCGTCGTCGGGGCCCATGCCTTCGACCTCGGCGCCGGGTTCCAGCACCACGCGATGACGCAAGGTCGGCCGAATGACGGCCTGCACGTCCTCGGGCAACACGAAGTCGCGGCCTTCCAGCGTCGCGATCGCTTTCGCCGCGCGCACCATCCATAGAGCGGCGCGGGGCGACGCGCCCACCGATATCGCGGGATGCTCACGGGTCGCACGCACGAGCGCCACCGCATAGCGAAGGATCTCCTCGCGCGCGAGAGCGGACTCGACGATCGCGCGCGCCGCTGCCAGATCATTAGCATTCAGCAACGCGCTGGTATCCGCCAGCGGCGTCCGGTTCGCGTGATGAGTCGCGAGCACGCGCACTTCCTCGTCGGCGGTCGGATAGCTCATCCGAATCTTGAACAGGAAGCGATCGAGCTCGGCCTCGGGCAGCGGATAGGTGCCTTCCTGCTCGATGGGATTTTGCGTCGCGAGGACGGTAAACCATTCGCCGAGCGGATAGCTGACGCCATCGACGGTGGCTGAGCGCTCCTGCATCGCTTCCAGCAGCGCCGCCTGCGTCTTCGCCGGCGCGCGATTGATCTCATCGACGAGCAGCAGGTCAGTGAACAGCGGCCCCTCGCGAAAACGGAAATCTCCCGCGCGCGTATCGAGGATCGGCGTGCCGATGATGTCGGTGGGCATCAGGTCCGGCGTGCACTGGATGCGCCCGAAACGAATGCCCAGCGTCGCCGCCAGCGTGCGCACCAGCAGCGTCTTCGCGACGCCGGGCACGCCCTCGTAGAGGCTGTGGCCGGAGCAGAGCAGCGTCACGACTGACAGTCGCACCGCCTCATCCTGGCCAATGACGACCGCGCCGATCGCCGCGCGCATCGCGGCGTAAACTTCCGCGACCCACGCCGGATCCCTCGGCCGTCCGATACTCATCGCGTCGTCACGCTCGGTTTTCATGCCGCCCGGTTCCCATTTTCGGGTACGATTCTATCGCACGCACCGCATTTACGAGATGGTGCTGATCGCCGGGCGCGTAGCTGGCGAGGAGCCAATTTCTTGTCTCCTCGGGAAGCGAGCGATCGCGCGCGATGCGTTCCTTCAGAAGGTCCTCGGGATAGTCCGCCCGCACGCCAATCTGCCGACGCAGGCGACGGAGAAATCCCGCACGATACGCGCGAAAGACCGCACCCGGGTCGCCGGCGCGCGAGTAAAGAATCGACAGCGATTCGACGAACGATGCGATCGAGGGCGCGGGCATCGCCGAATCATCTTCGATCGAGCGACGCGGCCAGATCCGCTGCGAATAAACCCATAGCATCGCGACCAACAGCCCGAGGATGAGCGGCAGGATTGCGCGCGAATCGAGGATGGCGAACGTCAGCGACGAGGGCGGCGCGAGTCCGTGCGAATATTCATCGAACACCGGTGCGCCGAACCCGCGCGCGAGGTCAACGACGAGGACACTCGCGTCGGCATCGGCGAGATGCTCGTTGCGAAGGAAGCTGTCGTCGGCGATCGCGATGATCCGCCCGCCATGTTTTCCGACGGTCATCTGCAGCGCGAACGGCTTTCCGTTCGCCGCCATTAACACGCGTTCATTTGAATGAGGGTTCGCTTTTTTGTCCGCGCGATCGGTGAAGTGAATCAGGTTCGGCGTCTCGAGCCAGCGCGGGCGCGGCAACGGATCGCCGGTGATGAAAAAGCGCACCTCGTCGTCACCGTTGGATTTGTTCTCGTCGGATTTATTCTCCTCCGCTTCGCGCGTCAGGCCGAGGATTTCCCAATCGCTAGCCGCGTCGCCGAAGATCACCGCCGTTCCACCGCGCGAGGCCCATTCGACGACTTCATGCGCCTGCTCGTGGGCGCTCGGCTTGTCCACCTCCAGAAATGACGGAGCAATGAGCCAAATCGTTTCGTTGGTCGGCGCCTGCGTCGGACGCCGATAAGAGCGCGTCACCGGAAAATGCAATTCGGAAAGCAAATCGAAGGCGGCTTTGTAGCCGTCGCGCATGATACCGAGGCTGGTCGCCGATCGTTGCAGTCCCTGGTTCGGCCATAACCACAGATTAAGCCCGAGCAGGAGCACGAGCACCGCACTCGAGGAAATCAGCAGCCGCTTCGGGATCGAATTCATCGCGCGTGCGAGGAGAGCTGTTCGTAGGCCGAGCGCCAGCGCGCGTAGATTTCCGGGTCGTTTTGACGATCGCCAAACCATCGCCGCTCGGTGCGTTCAACCAGCGCGTCGAGCTCGACGGCGAGATTTTCCGCGAGAGTCGAGCCGCGCAGCGCAGCGCGAATCCATCGATTGGAGCGGTCGGGCCGCAGCTCGATCACCGAGCGCTCGGCCAGGGTGCGAAAGCTCGCCAGCATCAAGCGATGCGCCGCGTCGAGGTAGCGTCCACTCGCGGCGAGCGATTCGGCTTCGCGTGCGAGGTCCGGCACGCCGCCGGTGGACGCTCTTTCGGATGAGACGGGCTGCGGCGCCGTCATCGCAATCCATACCGTCCAGGTAACATGCGCGATGAGCGCGACGCTGACCCCGGCAATCGCAAGAACCACCAGCCAATACAGCAGCGGCGAGCTGTCGCGCATGACTTGCAGTTGCGAGAACCAGCTGAACAACCGCTCCAGGAATCGCGCCAGCCAGCCTTCGACTTTGGAATGGATGCCGTTGGCGTCCGCATATTCCGGACGCGCGAGGATTTTTCCCGCGAGGTCGCGGACCGCGGCGTCTGACATTTCAGGCAAGCGAGGAGGACCCTGGCGCTCGCGCCATCGCAGGCGAGCTTTGCGAACGAATCTGTTCGGCGAGCAGGCGCAGATCGAAATCCTCGGTGCGGCAGCGTCGATCGAAGTAGTAGATAACCAGCGCCACGCCGCTATAACCGCCGCTCACCGCTTGTGTCGCCGCGGTTAGAATAACGCCTATCACTGGAATAAAACCCCAGACGAATCTGAGCGCGGCCGCCGGCACGCCGGCGATCAAAGCCGCCGTTATCAGAATCCCGATCGTTCGCCACCATGAGCCCAGGACCAATTCGCGACTGCGGCGCAGCGCCGCCATGGCGTAATGGCGCTCCACGATCATCACCGGTCCGATGAGCGACCAGCACACGATGAAGTAAAACATGATCAGCGCGACGATGAATATCGCCACCGCAAAAACCGGCTTCGAGATCAAAAGCGTCGCGACGACCGCCACCGTCGGGACGGCCAGGAGCACGGCCATCAAAAGGTAGGTTCCGAAAAATGGCACCAGGATTGGGCGCGCGGATCGATAAGACTCGGCGATCGCGATCGGCCGGTCGAGATAGACCTCGGCGATGCCGATGGTCAGCGCGGCCTGCATCACGGGCGCGGCCACCAGCATAAAAATGACATCGATGATGGTCGCGGCGGTGCTGCCAATCACGGTGGCGGAAGCTTGCAGGATTCCGCTCGGAATCCATACCACCGCCGCGATTCCGAACAGCAACGCGAAGTTGTCGAGATAAACCCGAAACGCGCGGTCGAGGATTTCACCGAATGAGAGCGGACGGATCTCGTAAGCCATCAGCAGCTTCCCCTTCGCAGCGGCTTAGAACAGTGAGTACAGGGATCGCGACAAGGAGTCCATGAGGCCACTCAGGCAAGCGCGGAGGATTCGGTCGCGGGTGACATTGCGGTTTTCGCTTCGGCGCGGACCTGCTCGGCGAGGAGGCGGAGGTCGAAATCCTCGGTCCGGCAGCGGCGGTCGAAGTAGTAGATCACGGACACTATCATCCCGTAAGTCGAGCTCAATGCGTGGGTCGCTGATCCGAGGATCGAGCCAACGATCGGAATGTATCTCCACACGAAACCGAGCGCGTAAGCGGGAGCATTGGCGATGATAGCCGCGACCACGAGTATTCCGAACGTCCGCCACCATGCGCCCTTCACCAGTGCCCGGCTGCGGCGCAGGGCATGCCATCCAAAGCGACGCTCAAGAATCATGATCGGCCCAATCAACGCCCAGCGGGTAAGAAAATAACCCACTCCCGTACCGGTCACGATCAGAAAGATTGCAGTCAGCAGCATCGGTGCCGGCTTCATGCCCCTGTTCAAGAACACCAGACTGACTATCCCGCCAACTATGCCCCCGCCCATAGCCATCCCGGAGAAAGCGATTATTCCGACCAGCAGGTACGTACCGGTCACTGCTGGAACGATGCGCAAGGTGGATCGAAAAGCTCTCCCCACCGACACGGCTCGATCGAGGTACACTTCGCCGACGCCAACAATCAGTGCCGCGTGCTGGAGCGGAATCGCGATGAAAAGCACAGCGAGGCCAAAAATCGAGTTTGCCGCGGATCGGGGTCGTACGAACCTCGTACCGATCTCAAGCAGGACGCCTGCTGGTATCCACACCAATGCAGAAATCGCGAATAGCATCACGAAGTTGTCCAGCAGCACCCGAAACGCGCGGTCGAGGATTTCGCTGAACGATAATGGACGGATGTCGTAAGCCATCGATGGTCCCCCATACGGGCTGAAACATTAGGTATAGGGACCGCCACAATCTGTCTACTGGGGCATGCGACCGATGGCGCGCCCGGAGGGATTCGAACCCCCAACCCTCAGATCCGAAGTCTGATGCTCTATCCAGTTGAGCTACGGGCGCCGATGTTTCGATAAATCATTTTCATCCGCGGATGTCCATCCACCGCGCATTCGGGTACCGGGAGAATCCGCTGGGTACCCGGTTTGACTCCTTTTCCCGCTGCTGACTAGAATATGACTGACCAGTCAGTTTTATATGAGAAAAGTAGATTACTCGCAGATTCGCCGCGGATCGGGTCTCGATACCTACGCGCCGCGCACCGTCAACTCTGAGCCCCTCGGCAACGGCATCAACAAGCGCGAGCGCATCCTCGCCGCCGGACTGCGTCTGTTCGCCAATGAGACGTACCAGGCCGTCACGATGGATCGCGTGGCCGAGGCGGCCGGCGTCGCCAAGGGCACGCTCTATCTCTATTTCCCGTCGAAGGAGGCTTTGTACCTGGGCATCCTGAGTGACGGGCTCGAAACGGTCAGCAAGCGCTCCCAGGCGACCAACGATACGCGGCGCGATGTTGGCGATCGGCTGCGCCGCGCCATCGAGGTCACCATCCAGTTCTACGATGAGCGCCGCGACCTGCTCCGCCTTATCGCGACCGAGGAACCGCGGCTGGCCGAGGCGCGCAATCGCCTCATCCAGTCCTGGCGCGAGCGCGGCTTCGTGTTTTTCACCTCGCTCATCGAGGAAGGGATGAAGACGGGCGTGTTCGGACCTACCGACTCGCGCGCCGCCACCCTCGCCATCCTCGGCGGGATTCGTTCGGTGCTGCTCTACTACGGCGCCGAGCATCCCGCGCAAAGCATCAGCCAGGAGCTCGGCGACTTCTACCTCAAGGGACTCATCGCCCGCGGCCAGAGCAATCATTCCAATCATCGGGCAGAGCCTCGGCAGTGAGAAAAATCATTCGCCGGATCATCACGCTGATGATCGTGGCCGGGCTCGGCTATGGCTTTTACTGGTTCGGAAATATTTTTCTGTGGCCGCCACCCGATCGCAGCACCATCCGCGCGGTCGGAATGGTCGAGGCGCCCGAGGTCAACATCACCAGCCGTATCGCGGGGCGCATCACCGATTTGAAGCTGCTCGAAGGCGACCGGGTGACGCGTGGGCAGGTCATCTGCCGCATCGAGGACATCGACATCCGCAACGAGCTGCGCAAGGCCGAGGCGGATTTGCTGCAGGCCCAGGCCAACATGATGAACGCGAAGCGCACCATCGATCGCGATGAGCGTCTGTACGCGCAGCGAGTCATCGCGGCCAAGGATCGCGACGATGCGCGCACGGCTTACGATCAGGCGGTCGCCGTCGGTTGCGAGCAACAAGGCCAACGTCGATTTTTTCAAGGATCAGCTCAAAGACACCGCCATCGTATCGCCGGTGGATGGGGTCGTCGTCAACAAGGCCCTCGAAGTCGGCGAATGGGTCACGCCCGGCACGCCGATCCTCACCATCGACGATTTGACGACGATCTGGGCGCGCGTCGATGTGCAGGAAACCGACCTCGGATCGATTTACGTCGGCAAGGCGGCGCAGGTGGTGCTTCCGACCGACCCGCCGGTGACATTCAGTGGCCGCGTGATGGCGATTGGGCAGGAGGGCAACTTCGCGACCGAGCGCGATGTGCGCCGGGGCCGCCAGGATATCCGGACATTTTACGTCAAAGTGCAGGTGCTCCAGGCCTCCGGCGAATTGAAACCGGGCATGACCGCGGAAGTATCGTTCGCGCGGCGTCAAGATGGAACCAAGCTCAGCCGCAATAACTACCAAAGACCTCTGTAAACGCTTCGGCAGCTTCACCGCTGTCAAAGGGGTCACGTTTGAAGTTCAACGAGGCGAGGTGTTCGGATTGCTCGGTCCCAACGGCGCCGGCAAAACCACGCTGGTGCGGATGCTCACCACGCTGCTGCCGCCGACCTCGGGCGAGGCGCGCGTGGCCGGCGAAGACATCGCACGATATCCGACCCGGGTGCGCGAGAAGATCGGCGTCATTCCGCAGGCCATGACCTCCGACCTCGACCTCACCGGATGGGAAAATATCGACATCTATGGCGAGTTCTATGGGATGCCGCGCCGCCAGCGTCGCGAGCGCGCCGAGCGACTACTCGACATGGTAGGGATTCGCGATCGCGCGCAGGATCTCGTCGCGACGTATTCGGGCGGGATGCGCCGTCGGCTGGAAATCGCGCGCGGCCTGATCCATTCGCCGCAGGTCCTGTTCCTCGACGAGCCGACCATCGGCCTCGATCCGCAAAGCCGCCTCGCCGTACACGATTTGCTGGTCAAGCTGCGCGAGGAGAGCGAACTCACCATTTCGCTCACGACGCACTATATGGATGAGGCCGAATCGCTCTGCGACCGAATCGCGATCGTCGATCACGGCACCATCGTCGCGCTCGACACTCCGCAAGGTCTGAAGGCGAGCATCAAGGGCAGCGATCGAATCGAGCTGGAGGTGAAGGGTCCCATCGATCAGATCGTCGCGATGCTGTCGGAGCGCCCCGAAATCCACGACGTTAAGCGCGACGGCGCCGATGGCAAATTGACGATTCGCGCCAGCGACGGTGCGCATGCGCTGCCGCATCTCATCAGCCAGATCGACGCTATCAATGGCGAGGTGACCTCGATCAACCTGCATCGCATCTCGCTCGAAGACGTTTTCATCGAGCTCACCGGACGCTCCTTGCGCGACGAGCCCGCGCAAAAGGTGAGTCTGCTGGTCGGCGCGGGAATGCCGCAGCGGCGCTGAGATGCGAGGAGCGAGCACATCATGAACATGAAGATGTGGGCGATAATGCGGCGCGACTTGCTCAAGCTGTCGCGCAATCCGCTGACGCTGCTGTCGACCATCCTGATGCCGATTGTGTATCTCGTCATCATCGGCAATTCCTTCAACGGCAACCTGAAGCATCTGTCGCTGGCGGTCGTGAGCCAGGATCATGGTGATTACGGGCGCCGGATGGTGGAGAAGCTGCAGGCGCTCGAGGCCGGCCCGAAGACCGTCACGCTTTCGTATTTCAGCGACCTCGGCTCGGCCATCGATGAAGTTCGCAACGGCACTTACAAGGCTGCCGTCGTCATTCCACCCGACTTCACCAAGAGTGTGCATGAGGGCCGCGTCGCCGAAATCGGCGTGTTCACCGACAATGTCGATAGCGTCAGCTCGGCCACGCTGGAGGGCGTCCTCGATCAGGCGGCCGCAACGCTCGTCACCAACGAGTACGTTACCGCGCGCGAGCCGAAGCTGAATCAAATCGTGTTGCGCCCGGCCGAGCTCTTCACCACCGTCGATTATGATCGCTCGCTGATCCCCGGCGTCATCGTGATGTCGCTGTTCATGGGCTCGCTGATGTCGGGCGTGTTCAACTGGGTGATGGACCGCTTCATGGGCGTCACTGAATGCTACCTGGTAACGCCCCTCTCGCGATGGGAGATCGCCGGCGGCATCCTCGCCAGCGGCGTGACGATCACCAGCATCGCCGCGATCATCGTGCTGTTCGTCGGCCTGCTGGTCACCGGCGCCACCATCGAGGGCGGCCTCCCTGCCCTGCTGACAATCATCGGCATCATTATAGTAGGCGCGACCGGCCTGCTCGCGATGACGTTTTCGGTGCTGGGCCGCGCCACGCATCCGCGCCTCGTCGGAACCTTCGCCGGCTTTCTGAATGTGATCCTGTTTTTTCCGAGCGGCGCGATTTATCCGATCGAGAGTTTCCCGGGATGGCTCCGGACCTTCGCGCGCTTCAATCCCGAGATGCATGCGGTCAGCGCGCTGAAATCGATTCTGTTCAAGGGCGCGGTGTTCGGCGCGGTACGCGCGGACCTGACCTTCCTGCTAGTGTTCACCGGCATCATGCTGGTGCTGGCGAGCATGTCATTCAAACGCACGCTGTGAGTGCGATCGTAAACGCACACTGTGATGGAGGATGTCCAATGCTGTACGAACTGCGAATTTATCATTCCATGCCCAACAAACTGCCCGCGCTGCTGAAGCGCTTCGAAATGGCCACTGTCGCTCTGTTCGAGAAGCATGGCTTCCGGCAAATCGGCTACTGGACCACGGCTATCGGCGAATCGAACGCGGACCTCCACTACATCCTCGCATGGGAATCGATGGAGGAGCGCGACCGCAAGTTTGCAGCCTTCGCGAAGGATCCTGACTGGATTGCGGCGCGCACCAAGAGCGAAGAAAACGGCCCGCTGATTTCATCCTTCAGCAACAGCATCCTGGCGCCGACGAAGTTCTCCGCGCTGAAGTGAAGTCCAATGGGAGAAAAAGCCGTCGAAAGAACCAGCGCATAAAATCGCGCGCCTCGCGATCTGACCCGGCTCGCACGCGAAGCGGCAAAGCTAGATCCGAAGGCCCAGCAAACCTTGGCCGAGGAAGGATTGTTGCACGACCTCGAGGATTGGCCGGAGTACTAAGCGCTCATTCTCCGCCACGATACCTGGGGTTCCTGTGCTATCCTTTGGTCGTCGGCTCTACACAAGGAGCGACCCGACAACGCTGATCGGGCCATCTGGGGCAATTACTAAACGAAGCCAAATTATCGAAGAAATAAGAGAACATTTATCCTGACGGCGTTGGTGGAATTTGCAAAAACAAACCCATTCGGGAGCTTCGATGGTGCTCCACCACCGGCGGCGCGGCGCCGCCGGCCCTCGCCAGGATTGCGACATAAATGTCGCAATCCGTCCTCTCCCACTTGCGCCTGCGCGGCTCGCCGCAGCCGCGGGAGAGGACATCATTCGGAGTGCGGAAACAAACCCACTACTAGGATGGCCATGCGAAAGGCTGGGACGACCTATCTCGAATAAGCAAGTTGACAAAACGAAGCCAAATGATCGAGGAAATGCCTACTCTTTCCAAAATCAGACATCGTGAAAATCGCAAAAGCAAACCCATTTGGACGACAGATCAAGGCCTCCGATCGCGCCGCAAGTCCTCGAACAGCGATCTTCTTCCCGATTGCCCTGCCGGCAATTTCTGATGTCGCGCGTTATCTGTCTCGCGTTATCTGTTTGCCAGTAAACGCCGGGCAGATTACTATTCATGATCAAGAGCTTCCGCACTAAGGAAACTCGGGCGATCTTCGATGGTGAACCCGTCCTCAAGTTTCAAAACATTGCGGGCGTGGCGCGCCGCAAGCTCCGGTCGATCCACCAGGCCCGAACCCTGCGTGATCTATCCTTGCCCGGTAATCGTCTTGAGGTGCTGAAAGGTGATCGGGTCGGGCAGCATAGCATCAGAATCAACGACCAATATCGGGTCTGTTTTGTTTGGGACAGCGGCGAGGCGTTCGAGGTTGAAATCGTCGATTACCATTGACGAGACTGTCACCGACGCCAGGAGGATAAGAATGGCAAAGAAACCGAAGCTCCCGCCGGTCCATCCCGGCGAAGTCCTGCGCGAGGACTATTTGTTACCGACCGGCGTGACGGTAAATGCGCTCGCGCTGGCTCTACGGGTGCCCGTAAGCCGGATGTATGAGATTGTAAATTGCAGGCGTGCGATCACCCCGGAAACCGCTCTGCGTCTCGCCCGCTATCTCGGGACCAGCGCGGAATTCTGGCTGGGCTTGCAAAGCGACTACGACCTCGAAAGGGCCCAGGAAGAATTCGAGGAATGCATCGCGCGAGAAGTTCAGCCGCGCGATCGTGCGGCGTAAGGGTAGATGCCGAATTGCGAGAACAAACCCACCGCGAGCATCGCGAGCAGTGGTACGGAGTTCTCGAAGGACCCGACGGGCACGGATCGGAAATGCGGAAACTGCAAAAACAAACCCATTAGATAGAGCGCCCATTATCGAGGCGACTTGACGAAACGAAGCCAAATAGTGCCGGGAACTATTGGGGTTTCATTTTTACGATCTGTCAATCTGCGGCGTTTTCTCGATGTTTCAGCGTCGAATCGCTACGTGGAGTTCCTTCGACTCGGCAGCCTCGCTCGGGATGACAAGCCGAGAGTAACATTACATCTATTAGCTAGTCATAGCCATGATTAGCTAATCATTGCTTAGGGTCTCGGGCCCGGGAAGCGTGCGTGCATCGCGAATGGATACTCGGTGTTGATGGGCAGCGCGCTCGCCTTGTCGAGCGCCTCCAGCTCCGAGGCATCGAGCTTGAAACCCACCGCGCCGAGGTTGTCATCGTTCTGCGCCTCGGTCCGCGCGCCATAGATGACGGAGCTCACGCCGCGCTGCTGATTGCACCACGCGAGCGCGACTTGCGAGACTGACCGTCCTCGCTCCTTCGCGACGTGCTCGACCGCCTCGAGGGTCCGGTAATGGCGCTCGTTGGTCAGCCGATTCCAGATGTCCTGCTTGGCGAGGCGCGAGTCCTCCGGCGCCTTCTCGCCCGAGCGATACTTGCCGGTCAGGAAGCCGCCGCCGAGCGGACTCCATGGTATGACGCCGACGCCCTCGGCACGGCACATCGGAAGCAGCTCGCGCTCGATCTCGCGCGAGATAAGGCTGTACTGCGGCTGCAGCGAATCGAAGCGCGCGACGCCCGCCTTGTCGCTGACCCACAGACTCTTCATCAACTGCCATGCGGTGAAGTTGCTGGCGCCGAGGTAGCGCACCTTGCCCGAATGCACCAGGTCGTCGAGCGCGCGCATGGTCTCCTCGATGGGCGTTTCGTAGTCCCATGCATGCACCTGGTAGAGATCGATGTAATCGAGCTGAAGCCGGCGCAGGCTGTTCTCGACCTCGGCCATGATGTGGCCGCGCGACAGACCCCATTCGTTGGGACCGACCTTGCCGCCGGTGAAGAGCTTGGCGTTGAAGCGCACCTTGGTCGCGATGACGAGGTCGTTGCGGCGATGATGCTTGAGCGCGCGCCCGAGGATCTCCTCCGAGGCGCCGGCCGCATAAACATTCGCGGTATCGAGGAAGTTGCCACCGACCTCGATGAACTTGGCGATGATCTTGCGCGACTCTTCCTCGCTGCTCTCGCGCCCGAAGGTCATACATCCGAGCGATAACTCCGAGACTTTCAAACCGGTTGCGCCGAGCTTGCGGTACTCCATCGAGAGCCTCCTCAAGGAAATCGAATGCGACATGCGATGCGGGTAACCTCGCCACGCTAGCGAATCGCGCCTCCTGCCCGCAACTCTGATCGTGCGCAGTGAAGCGATTGCACCATTCGCAAAAGCCTATGTCCTGCGAGGTATCGAGCGGGCATCAGTATTGCTCAATGAACCTCCCGGAGACGAAACATGATCAGAGCAATCATCGTGGGACTCATCGCCGGATGGCTGGCCGGCAAGATGATGCGCGGATACGGTTATGGCGCAGTCGCCGACATCCTGCTCGGCCTGGTGGGCGGCATCGTCGGCAGCATCATCTTCGGCATCGTCGGGCTGCATGCATATCACGCGATCGGATCGATCCTGATCTCGACCGTCGGCGCGATGCTGTTGGTGGCGGCCTCGCGGGTCATGCGCGACGAGCTCTGACCGCTCCGCCTCGGCCCTCGGCTTGACACTCTGAGCCTCGCCCGTCATAGCTCTTCATTCAATGTCGTGGCGTTTGAGATGGATTGTGGTTGCGCCGGTGGTGCTGTTCGTGGCGCTCACCGTGACGATGAGCAGTTGTGGCGGGGGTGGCGGATGCAACGGCTCATTTGATGAGTTCGGAAACTTCCAGGCTGGCGTCTGCCCAAGTCCGGGCCCCGGGCTTGGGTTCGCACTCCAAACCATCGTGATAGGCGCGGGAACTCCTGTGCCGCCGACTCCGACGCCGGGTCCGACCCCGACTGGGAAGTTCAAGAGCCCGACGGCGACTCCGACCGGGCCCTTCTCACCGACTCCAACCTTCAAAGGCAGAACGCCCACTCCGACGCCAAGCCTGGTACCACAGGCGAATCCGACGACGGTGGCGGTCGGACAGCAAGCTCTGTTCAACGCGGACGGACTCTTTGTCAAAGGCAAAAAAGTAGTCGTCACAGATATCACCAACTCGAGTTCGACTTTGTGGACAACCAGCGATCAGCGTGTCCTGCTGGCGCCGCAGCCTCCACCGTTAGGCGGTATCTACGCCGCCGTCGCAGTTGGATGCGCATGCGCTGGAGTCAGCTCGGGTGGTATCACGGCGCCTCCGGTCAGCGTCGGCGTGGTAGCGAATGCCGGACAGTCAACGGCCTGTCCGGTCTGTCCCACCGCGGCTCCGACGGCTACCTCTACGCCGAAAGGCGCCGGGGCATTTGTCGCGGCGGAAACCCATCCGCCCCAGTCCGATACGACACGCATCAGCGGCGTCCTGCTGTGGATGTTCCAGGCTGCCAGTCCGATCGTCGGCGAACTCCGGCCCTCATTGGACGGAAATCTCTACTTCCTGACGCGTGACGGTAATCTTCACGCTCTCAACGCGAAGGGGCGCGAACTCTGGAGTCGGGGTGCCACCGGCAGCAGCATCGCAGTCGCACCGGACGGGACCATATACGCATTGGGCAACGATGGCTCCCTGCGCGCGCAGTCTCCGATCGGCAAGCCGCTATGGAATATCAAGGTGGCATCGTCGGTAGGCCCGCTTGCGGCATCTTCGAGCGCGGTCTACTTGCAGGAAGATCAGCAACTCTTCGCACTCGCCTCGGCGGGCGCGACGCAATGGCGCGCCACCGTGACCGATGAAATCACTTCTGCCGCGATTGCCGACGACGGCAGCGTCATCGTCGCAGCCAATGGCGCTTCGGTTATGGCGTTCGCGACCGACGGCTCCCGTCGATGGAGCTTCACGCCCCAGGGCGGCTTTGCCGGGGAGAGCGCGGCGCGCGGCAACCTCGTCTATCTTGGCTCCGGCAGCGGACGCCTCTATGCGCTCGATGCTGCGAGTGGCGCGCCGCAATGGACCTACGACACCGCGGCCACCATAGCCGGCGGACCGGTGCTTAATCCTGCCGGGCCGATTTTCTTCGGTTCCGATGCCATATACGCATTGAACGTTGACGGCTCAATGGCGTGGAGCAAGCCACTCAGCAAGCCCGCCTCGCAACCACTGGCCTCTGACGGAGAAGGCGGCGTTTTGTCGCCGCTGGATGACGATGGCGCTGCGATGCTCAATTCCGACGGCTCGGTCAGATGGGCGACGAGAAGCGTCGGTTCGTTCGACCGCGCGGTCGTTTCCGCCTCCGGAATCCTCTACGTGGCGCGGCAGGGAACCATCTACGCGATAAGATAGCCTCGATTTCGCGCCATTCGCCGCTCTTGACGGGATGCCACCATTTGGCGTTTCTATACGCTAACTAAAGGTGGACGATTTTCGGGACAAGAGAGTGGTCAGGGACGGAAGACGGGGGATATTCGCGCTCTTCTCCTTCGCGAGCGCGAGCCTGCTTCGGCGAAATAAGCGCCGTACCATCCTCACGATGCTCGCTGTGGCGTGCGCAACCCTGGTGTTTTGCATCGTGATGGTGCTGCCTTACATCACCAACGGCATTGCCGCGAGCGCCGATGCCTCGCCGCGCCTGGTCGTGATGAACAAGTGCGCGATGCGCTACGGCCTGCCCGAGGCTTACTCGCGGAAAATCGAATCCATACATGACGTTGTCGCGGTTAACCGGATGACCTGGTTTGCCGGAATCTACAACGACCCCAAGCAGCAGTTTTCCAGCGTTGCGATCGATCCGGAGACGCTGGCCGAAATGTGGCCCGAAAACGGTTTCAGTGCCGAGACCCTCGCGGGTCTCAAGGCGCATCGCAATGGCGCTGTCGTCGGCGCTGCGACGATGCATCGCTTCGGCTGGAAGGTTGGCCAGAACGTCATGCTTCGCAGCCAGATCTATCCGGTCACGCTGCCCTTCACGATCGTGGGCAGCTACAGCGGCGGCAGCGACCCTTCGGTCTTCATGTTTCGGCGCGATTACCTCGAAGAGGCGCTGCACGACTCGATGCGGGTGGACATGATGTGGGTGCGATGCGCCGATTCGCGCGTCACCAGCCGGGTCGCGGGACAAATCGATTCCATCTTTCGCAATTCGCCCGCCGAAACCGAGACCGACACCGAGAAGGCGTTCCTGACCACCTTCCTGGTGCGATTTCAGTCGCTCGGAAAGATAGTACAGGCGGTAGGACTTTGCGCCGTATTTGCCATCGCACTGGCGGTGCTGAATGGCGCTTCGATGACCTTGCGCGAACGACGCGGCGAAATCGCCGTGCTCCGAACTGTAGGATTCATAAACTCGCAGATCGTCGCGATGCTGGTTACCGAGGCTCTCACCACGGCATTGGTGGGTGGCATCGCCGGTGCGGTAGCCGCCGCGCTTATCCTGGACGTCGTACGCGGCGGTGTGCCCGCGCTGGGACCGGCGCTTAACCGTGGCATGCCCTTTCCGATCACGCTCAGCGGCATCGCGATGGCGCTTATCATCGGACTATTGTCGGCGCTTGCTCCGACGCTGGCCGCTCTGCGCACCCCAGTCTACCAATCACTGCGCGAGGTGACCTAGGCCTTCGACATCTTGATCTTCTCCGCCTCGCAGGTCTGAATGGAACTATGCCTGCGATCGACATCATCAAGCGACGGCTTAAAGAAGATCGAATACCTGAAACACCGGAAGACTTCGGCGCCAAGAAAAAGCGTCCGCGCGAAGTCGCCTTCATGGATGTCAACCTGTGCTTTCCATGCGGCAAGTGCCCGGAGTTCTGCCCGGTGCAATGCATCGAGTATCTGAAGGCCGGCTCGGTGCCGAATCGCGGGGTGCAGCCGGTCCAGGATCGCTTCCAGGAATGCATCGGATGCTACATCTGCGTCGAGGTTTGCGCCCTCCTCACTGACTACGATGCCGTCCGGATGTATGACACGAGCCTGATCGAAGACGTGCTCGGCGTGAAAGTAGGTGATACGCCGCCCGCTGAGCCTGAGCCCGCCAAACCCTACGAGGAATTCTTCTCGGAGGGCGGCCAGTACCGGCATCTCGGCAAAGGTTCACGCATCCGCGAGAAAATGACCGCCGAGGAGCGCGCGATCTTCAATCGCGAAAAGCGTGCGCAGCTAGGTCTACTTCAGCTGAGGGCTGCTCAGAGCGAATCCACGGATTCGAGGAGTTGCCGTCGATGACCAGCGTCGCCCCGGTCGTAAAGGTCGAAGCCGGACCCGCGAAGTAAAGCGCAGCGCCGACGCACTCCTCGGGCTCGCCCCCGCGCTCCAAGGAAAACCTTCGCTTCGCATCGGCGCGGAAGTCGTCATTGAACCAGCCCTTGCTGATGTCGGTGCGAAACGGCCCCGGAATGATGCAGTTCACGCGCACCTTCGGTCCATACTCCTGCGCCTGCGCAACGGTGAGCGCATTGATTCCCGCCTTCGCGGCGGAATACGGCGCGGTATGCGCGCCCGGACGAATCGACCCCGTCGACGACACATTGATGATCGAACCGCCCTCGCCCGCCGCCATGCGGGTGCCGAATAGCGCGGTTAGACGGAACGGTCCCTTCAAATTGACGGCGATGACCTTGTCGAAAAGATCCTCGCTGGTTTCGAGGAGTGACGGCGCCAGCGGCGACAACCCGGCGTTGTTGATGAGCACGTCGCAGCGGCCCCACTTCGCGTAAACTTCCTCGCACAGCCGATCACAGTCTTCCCATTTGCCGACATGGACCGCATGCGCGGAGCCGTCGCTGCCGAGTTTGCGGATTTCCTTGACGGTCTCCTGGCAGGACTCAATTTTGCGGCTGGCGACGGCGACCTTGGCGCCGCATTCGGCGAAGGCGAGCGACATGGCATGCCCGATGCCGCGGCTCCCGCCGGTTATCGCCACTACTTTGCCTGTGAAATCGTAAAATTTGGAAATCGTACTCAATGATGTTCACCTCAGGTTCGATCTCATCGATGTAACGCAAGGCGGGAATCCCGCGCTAGAGGTACTGGCACTGGTTCAGTTTGATAACCGGCCGTGGTTCTTTAAATACCGAATGCGGAAAAATATTGCCATGGAAACCACGACGGCCATAAGCAGACTCGCGACGATGAAGGTCGAAGTACGCAGCTGGAACCAAATAGCGACGATGAGCCAGGTTAAGGCCAGGGCTGATCCAATTGCTTCCGAAGCGGCGTAATGGCGTAAACTCATAAACTGCTGTGAGAAATATACGGTGAGCGCGCTACCGATAACACTAAAAGATCGCTTCGATAAAACTCGGGCCCGGCTCCTGCAGCGCGCTCCAATTGCTTCACCAAATTCTCTGCACTCTCGAACCGCACGCCGCGTCTCCTCCCTGTAGGGGCTTCGCGAAACGCGCGCAACGATGATAGCGCGCCACAAGGTCCATGGGCTCGACGGCCTCGACGAAAACCGTCATCGCAATGCGCCATCGCTCCGGGTCGTTCGCGAACGACTTCCACGAGGATAACGGATCGGACGCTCAGAGAATCACCTCGATGAAGTTGGGGCCGGGCTCCTTGAGCGCGCGGTCGAGTTGCTTGACCAAATCATCTGCCGTCTCGACCCGCACGCCTGGAACGCCGAAACCTTTCGCGAGCTGCGCCCATCCGATTTCCGGCGGCTGCAGCATCGTGAGGCTTCTGCGTCTTGCGGCCCATCTCGGCGCTACCCGCGCGCGCCGCTTCCATCTGAAGGATTCGATATGCGCGATTGGAGCACAGGATGGTCGTGACATTGAGTTGCTCCCGCGCCTGCGTCCATAGCGCCTGCACCGTGTACATCCCACTGCCGTCAGCCTGAAATCCGATGACCCGCCGATCGGGACACGCCATCGCGGCGCCGGTCGCGCACGGGAATCCCTGCCCGATCGCGCCTCCGGTGAGTGCGAGGCTCGTATGAGGCAGCGCACCGGCCGCCATCCCGCCGTAGGGACCTCCCGACGTCGCGCTCTCATCCATGATGATCGCGCCTTCTGGTTGCAAAGCGGCAAGCGCGGCGCCGAGGCTCACGATATCGAGTTTGCCGGTCGGAGGCGCGGGACGTTTCGCCGCCGGAATCGAAACTGACTTCGGCGCCCCGAGTGCGTCGGCCAGCGCTTCGAGCGCGCCCGCAACATCGTCCTCGACACGCGCGAGGGTTTCCTCGACGCACCCATCGGGAACGAGGCTGCTCGGCAGTCCCTGGTATCCGAAAAATGCGACCGGTGATTTCGCACCTGCGAGGATCAAGTTCTGGGTGCCTTTGAGTGCCTCGAGCGCCTGCTCGGGAAAGTACGGCAATCGAGCAGGGTTGGGGATTCCCGCGCCGCGCTCGATACGCGCAGTGAAGGTTTCCGTCATCAACTTGCATCCTGAGGCTTCAGCAACACGCGCCGCCGATTTCAGCCCAGCGAGACTTAACGCATGACCACCGAGCAGGATCGTCGTCGGCTGCTTCGCGCGCAGAACTTTCGCGATATTGTCGATGGTGCCAGCCGACACCTTAGCGCGCGGCGCCACCATGCGTGGCTTGGCCGCGTCGCCCGCGATCCCATTGGCAATCGCTAGGAACAATCAGCGTCGCGACTTTGCCCGGAGGGGTGAGCGCTGCGGCGATCGCATCGGCCATGTCGTCGGCGAGCACCTGCGGCGATTTGACTTGGCGCACCCAGCCCGACATCGGCGAGGCGAGCGAAACGATATCGCTGGTGAGCGGCGCATCGGCGGCGAGATGCCAGGTGGCCTGGTCGCCGATTACGTTGACAATTGGAGAATTGGCGCGGCGCGCATTATGGAGATTCGCCAGCCCGTTGGCGAGGCCGGGCCCTAGATGCAGCAAAGTCATCGCAGGCTTGCCGGTCATCCGCGCGTAGCCATCAGCCGCCCCGGTGCACACTCCCTCGAACAGCGCCAACACGGCGCGCATTCCTTCGATGGAATCCAACGCGGCAACCAGCGGCATCTCGGTAGTGCCGGGGTTGGCGAAACAGGTATCGACGCCGGCCGCGACCGCGGTCCGAATCAGCGCTTCGGCGCCATTCATCGCGCTTCGCTCCGCGTCCAGTCCGAGCCGAGCGCGACCCGACGCACCGAATCAGTATCGCTGCCCTGATGCCCCACCTTATGCGCGGGTGCCGGCGCCTCGACCACCCGATTGGACAAACGACCAAGCCCGGTAACCTCAACCTCGACCAGGTCGCCGAGATTCATCGGGCGCGAATTCTTCGGCGTACCTGACAGGATGATGTCGCCAGGAAGTAGGGTTATGTACCTCGACAGATCGGCGATGATGTAGTCGATCGGGAAAATCATTTCCGCGATCGCGCCTTCCTGCACCATTTTGCCGTTGATGTAGGTCCGCAGCGTCGCCTTGCGGATATCCACGCCGCTAACGATGCCGGGGCCAATCGGGCAAAAGCCGTCCTGCCCCTTCACCCGCAGCATCGAGCCCGCATCGGTCTCGCGATAATCCTGACATCCGACGTCGTTGGCGGGCGCGAAGCCCGCGATATAGTCCCATGCTTCCTCGCGTCCGACGTTGCGCGTCGGCTTGCCGATGATCACGCCGACTTCGCCCTCATAGTTGAGGTACTTGGTTCCGGACGGACGGCACAGACTTCCGCGATGCGAATTGAGCGCGGTGCACGGCTTCTGAAAGTAGGTCGGCGTATCCAGCATTGGCGCCTTGAACTCGACGCGACGCGAATCGTAATTCAGATGGATGCACAGTATTTTGCTGGGATCGCATGGCGGCAGGTAGGTCGCTTCCGCATCCGCGATCGATCGGCCATCGCCGAACACCAGGCGGTCGCCGTCGGGTCGCACCCACTTCGGTTGTCCCTCATGCAGCACGCGCCGCCATTCTTCTCTCGGTCCATCGAGGACGCTCATGATTTCCTCCGCTAAAGTATCTCGGTCGAATAGTCAGTCGCGCGAGATAAATAGTCAAACTGTGCGAATCATGCGAATCTGTTTGCTCGGGATCGATGCGGAAGCTGCGCCCATTGATATTCGCGGGGATGGTGGTTGTCTTGTTCGCCATCGGAGGCGCGCTCGCCCTTGCCTATCAATGGTATCGAGGCTGGACCATCACCGCGCCGTTCTTCGTCACCGCCGCCGACGATGCTGCGCCAGCAAAACCTGCATTACCGGCCGCCAATGTGCTCGCGGCAAGTCGGCCGGCGGCCGGCCCGATCGTTGCCTCGCCTCCGCCGACCGCACCCATCGATGTCGAATCAGTTGGGCCAGCAACTACCTACGCCGGCTGCAGTGCCGACCAGCAACAACGCCCTGGTGCTCAATCAGGTCAGGCCTCCTGCGCCGGTGCCATCGCAAGGAGGAAGCGAACTGACAGTGCCGCGATTGGAGCTACAGGAGTCGGGGGACCGACTCCCGGCCATCGGCGACCAGGGCCAGACCATCTGGGTTCCGCGCGCGATCGAGGGATGCTGGGAGGGCAGCGGAGACGCGAGCCTGCAATACCTCGGCGGATGCCCTAACATGATGTCGGGCCGGACCACACCCATCAAGTTGCGATGGTGCTTTCAGCGCATGGGCAATGAGCCACTTCGCCTGATCATGGCGCGCGGAGCATACGGCAGGCGCGTCGCACAGCGATGGAGCGTCATCGGCGCAGCGGGCCAGAGCATCCAGTTTCGGGAAACGATCAGCTACAGGACGATGATGTTCCTGCACGTGGTAGACGTCGGCAATTGGAACTGCCGCATCACCGCCGATGACAAGCTCTTCTGCGAGGAACATGAGCTCGCGCGATGCGGTCCGGGTCCCTGGATGCAACCGCCATGGTTTCGCGGCAGTGGATGGGTCACGGCGCGGCGCGCGAGCGGCGGCAATCTCAGTAAACGCGCCGCCTCGGACCGCTAAGCCTCGCCTTACAGCATCCGCGGCGGTTTCATCCCGCTGCCGAGCGTCGAATTGAAAACTTCCGCCAGCTTTTCCACCGTCCACGGCCCGTCGCCGATCAGCACGCGATCGGGAACCAGATGCGTATAGCGCGTAACGCGATACCCCATCGCGCCGAAGGCTTGTCCGGTAATATTCTTGGCGTCATCGCTGGCGAGGAACGCCACCATCGGCGCGACGTTAGCGGGATCCATTGGCGTGCCGGCCACATTGTCGCTCTGGCGAAAATTTCCGCCCGGCATTCGCCCTTGGGGAATCGAATCGGTCATCCGAGTCGAGGCGCCGGGCATGATCGCATTGACCGTGATGCCATACTTCGCGAGCGCGTTCGCGCTGCTCCAGGTCAGGCCGAGAATCGCGGCCTTGGCGGCGCCATAGTTAGGCTGGCCGGGCGCGCCGAGCGCGGCGCCAGAGGAGAAATTGATGATCCTTCCCGTTTTGCGCTCGCGCATATGAGCCGACGCCGGACGCATCGTGCAGTAGTGCCCTTTGAGATGGACGCGAATGACCTCGTCCCATTCTTCCTCGCTCATGTTGAAGATCATCCGATCGCGCAGGATGCCGGCGACGTTGACCAGGATATCGAGTTGCCCGAATTCCTTGATTGCCTGATCGACGAGCGCCTCGCCGCCGCCCACCGTCGCGATATCCTGCCCATTGGCAGCCGCGCGCCCACCTGCGGCCTTGATCTCATTCACCACCTCGTTGGCCGGCGTCGAGGCTTCCCTTTTGCCGTCAACCGTCACGCCAAGGTCATTGACAATCACCGCGGCGCCCTGAGCGGCGAGCAACTTCGCTACGCCACGACCGATTCCTCGTCCACTGCCGGTGACCGCTGCAACTTTGCCGTCGAGTTTGCCCATGATGATTCCCCTATCGCCACGCGAGGATGATCTGTTCGTCTCTTTAGCGCAGTCGGCTGCGGATCGTCAAAATCGTCGAAGAATCAATCACAGAAGCATAGAGACACAGAGGGTGGAGACGACTTGCGGCCACTCACAGCGCGAGGCCGAGCTTGCGGCGCTTCTCGTCCTTAGTTGATTCTATGCTTGCGTGTTCCTTGCCGAGGATGCCATCGACGAGGCGACTCGCGCGATCCTTGAGCGACAGCGCGTGCGCGAGCTGATAGTTCCGCGCGCCCGACGCGAGATAGAAGCGCTCGTAGAGCTCGTTGCGGCTCGCCAGCGCGGTGCCGACGAAATCCCACGCGAGGCGGAACACGCGCGCACGCTCCTCGGCCTCGACGCCTTTGGCGCCGCGGAGAAATTGATCGATGAGCGGCCGCAGGCTGCGATCGTCGAGCTGCGCGCGCGTCGGCGCCGCGAGCAGATTGTGCGATCCGATGAGCGTGATGATCTCGGCAACACGCGGAAACCAGGTCGGCAGGATCGCGCGCAATGATGCGAGCGGGCCGCCGTGCGGAAACCATACGCCGTTGCCCCATTCGAATGCCTGATCCTCGGCGGCGCGGACCGCGGCGCGCGTCAGTTCCGCATACACGGAAATCTCGCCGAGCATCTGTTTGGTCGCAGGCGAAACGTCATTGATGATCTCGGCCATCCGCATCGCGAGGCCATAGGCGAACTCCAGCTTGGTCTGCGCGCGAATCATGGTCTGCTGCATTACGTTGGGGTACCAGCCGGTCGTCATCACGGTGTTGTAGGCGTCGCGATTCGCATCAATGAAAAGGCGATCGCGCGGCACCTCGACCTCATCGAAAATTACGAACGCATCCTGCTCGTCGAAGCGGCTGGAGAGCGGATGGTCGAATAGATTCTTTTTGGTGGCGCAGCTATCGCGGCAAAGGAACTTCAGTCCCGGCGTTCCCATCGGAATACAGAACGACAGCCCATAGGCGTCGGCGCCTTCGGGCAGCGGCATCGCCGGATAGACCGCGAGCTCATCCGCAAACGGCGCCAGCGTCGCGAGGATGCGCGCGCCTCGCACGATGATGCCGTGATCGGTGTCGGCGACCTTGTGCAGCGCGACATCGTTACCGGGCGCGGGCGCATCGCCTTGTGACTTGTCGATGGTGGGTTGAACGATGGTGTGCGTGAGCGAGATGTCCTTACGCGCGAGGAACTTCTGATACGCGACCAGATTCGCCGCGCCACGATCGTTGTCGTTGGCCGCCCACTCATCCGCACGTCCCGCGAATCCCGCATAGGTGACATTCATGTAGTCCGGCGTACGGCCCATCAGGCCCACGGTGAACTCCGAAATGCGTTGAAGGCATCGATGGCGTTTCTCGAGGTCCTCGCGCGAGCGAGGAATCATATGGCTGCGGTTGATGGGCTCGCCAGTTTCGGGATCGGGCATCAGGCAGTCTTCAGCGGCCTCATGTTGAAGATCGAAGACCTGCGCGAGGGTTTCCGCCGCGCCCGCGAACGAGGGATGCGCTGCGACGTCGCTAACCTTGTCATCGCCAACCCAAATCTCGCGAGGGGTCTTTAACCCCGCGAGAAATTCTTTTCCAGTTCGTGCTCCCATGATTCTATCCTTGTGCTATTCGCCAGCCTCGCGTCCGTTCGCTTCGAGCCGGATTACTACGAAGCAATCGCCGACTCGACTTCCGTTGACTTACGCTTCATAAGAGATAAGGACAACCCGAGAACCTGATAAGGAGCGGCGAAAGTGGCTGAGCTTGCCTATTCAAGCGCGATTGCAATCGCAAAAAAAATTCGGCGCAAAGAGATTTCGAGCAGAGAAGCCCTGGACTATTTCCTCGCGCGTGTCGAAGCACTCGATAAGCCTATTAACAGCGTCGTGACCATCGATGCTGTCCGCGCTCGCAGCGAGGCTGACGCCGCCGATGCCGCGCTCGCTCACGGCGAAGCGCAGGGTCCCTTGCACGGCGTTCCGATGACGATCAAGGACTCGTTCCAGACCAAAGGAATGCGCACCACCTCGGGCGCTCCAGAGTTATCGGGATTCATCCCGCAAGAAGACGCGTGGCCGGTGGCGCGCCTGCGCGAAGCCGGAGCCATCATCTTCGGCAAGACCAACCTTCCTATCTATGCGGGCGACCTGCAGAGCTACAACGAGGTGTTCGGTACGACGAACAATCCTTACGATCTCTCGCGAACTCCCGGTGGATCATCGGGAGGCTCGGGCGCCGCGCTCGCGTGCGGTTTTACGCCGCTGGAACTAGGTAGCGACATCGGTGGATCAATTCGATTGCCCTCGCACATGTCGGGTGTGGTCGGTCACAAGCCAAGCTACGGGATCGTGCCTGCCCATGGCCAGATCCCGGGACCTCCGGGAACGTTGACCTTGGCTGATCTGGCCGTGGCTGGTCCGATGGCGCGCAGCGTTGACGACCTCAAACTCGGCCTCGATATCATGGCTGGACCTAATCGGTGGGAGCATCCGGGGTGGCGCTTGAAATTGCCCGCGGCGCGTTCCCGCACCCTCAAGGGATATCGTATCGCGGCGTGGTTCGATGATCCTCGTTGCCGGGTCGAGCCGGAGTCTCGTGACCTTCTAGAGAAGGCCGCGCGCAAGCTCGCTGACGAAGGTGTACAGATTGATTATGAGGCTCGTCCTGCCTTCACGTTAGAAAAGGTGGTCGATACCTTCTTCGCGCTCCTACAGGCCGCCCTCGCGGGAGGAGTGGAGCGCGACCGCCTCGACGACTATGCGGCCACTACAGGTGATACGCCGGCGGCTCGCACGCGGCGCTTGCTCGCGATGCGACATCGCGAATGGCTTAGTTACAACGAGCGGCGTCTGCAGATGCGCAAACGCTGGGAAGAGTTCTTCGCCAACTGGGACGCTATCCTGCTGCCGGTGATGCCCTGCCCTGCTATCCTTCATGATCACTCTGAGCCTATGTCGAGCCGCACCGTGATGGTCGGTGGTGAACAGCGGTCTTATTGGGATCTGACAGCGTGGATGGCGCCGGCCGGCGCGTGCTACTTACCGGTGACTGTTGTTCCTGTAGGCTTAAGCAAAAGACTCCCGGTCGGGATCCAGATTGTCGGCCCCTACCTTGGAGATCGAACGACTCTTGATGTAGGCAAGCATCTCCTCGCTTTTATGGGAGGATGTCCGCGGCCACCGGGCTTCTAAAAATAGACTACCAACTGAGTGATAGATACGCGCAGATCCGTTCGGCGCGGCGAAGGTTAGGGTAAGAAATAGCGAGCAGACTATTCCGTCGCATTGTTTTCCAGGTACCTTTCGCCCACCCGAGATGAGAGCTATATTCGTTGACTAAGAGACGTGGCTCGGTACGAGCTATCACCTAAGGAGACGATATTGGATCTAAACAGCATCATCACTGAGTTGAAGACGGAGAGAGATCGCATCGGTAGAGCTATCGCCGCCCTTGTCGATGAGGCCAAGGTCGCGGTTGCCGCCACCACTCGAAAGGTAACCGGCGCACCGGCAACGAAACGGGGCAAAGGCCTTACATCGGCGGGCCGAAAGCGTCTCTCAGAAGCGATGAAGCGGCGCTGGGCCGAACGCCGCGGAAAGACCGGCGCTGCTCCCAAGGCCGCGACCGCCAAGGGCGCGCCGAAACGAGCTGGAGGAATCACTCCCGCGGGCCGGAAGAAGCTCTCCGAAGCAATGAAGCGGCGTTGGGCCGAGCGAAAGAAAAAAGCTTCCTAGCTTCTTAACCCTCGACGGGATTTGCTTCCGGCTAGGCGCAACTATCGGTTGCCTCTCGGCCCGACCCTGGAGCGAATCCGTCTTTTCTCGGAAGTCCCACGATGGCCATGCCGGTTGCACGCCTCGCCGGCAGGTTTTCGTGGTGTCAGCACAGGCAACTGGTGGTCCTCCAGCCCTTAGGAAGAACTAGGAGATCGATGCCGACGATGGGCTTGTTCGTTGGACAGATTCTGCCGCCATGACCGTCGGTCTTTCCACGAACGGCCCGGCAACGGCTCGGCTGCCAAACCAGGACCACAATATGGGCGACAGGATTGCACTCATCAGGAAGCACACCAACAGCACCACTCCCATCCCGAAGCCGACATAGCCGATGTAAAGAGGTACTGGTGCGAGGATCATGCATCCGAGGATCAAGGCCCCATTGGAAACGACCAGCGCGCGGCGAATGTTTACATAAGCGCGAATCAAGGACTCCTTGAAGTCTCCCAACGTCCGATACTCCTCGCGCACGCGGAACAACAGATAGACCTCCGAGTCGATGCCGACGCCGCTGGCGATCGCGAGCGCCGCAACAGTATTCGAATTGAGCTCGATCCCGCAAAGCACCATGATTCCGAGGGCGATGACGGATCCCATCGCCAGTGGCACGAGCAGAAGCAAGGCGAGAGAAATCGAACCGATTGCGGGAATGGCGACCAGCGCGGTGCCGACCAATCCCAGCACCACGCTGACGACCAGCCAATATTTGATATTTCGATTGAAGGCCTGCGCGATTCCTACCGCTCCGCCGGCGACACTGACCTTCACCGGTAAGCCTGCAAACAGTGCGTCCGCACGACGGGTAGCGTCATCCATCAGCCGGCTGACTACGCGAGGATCGGTAGTGCTGACATACGCGATCACCACGGTGGCGCTGTAGTCTTCGTTGAAGAGCCAGTCGAAAACACCCGGCTCCTCATTGGACATGCCCATGATCGCCTCGCCGAGCGATTGATGAGTGTCCTGTACGACGAAGAACTTAGGATCGTCGCCATTGACAAACTGATGCCGGAGCTTCAGTGGGAAGGCCAGATCGCTCACGGTTCCGACATTGGGCAAAGTGCGCATGTATTCGGCTAGCGAATCGATGGCGCGCAACACTGATGGCGTCTCGAGAACCTTGTCGTGTTCCTGGCGGGCCTCCACCAGCACGATCATCGGATACACTCCGCCGAACCGCGTCGTGATCTCCTTCTCCATCTGGTAGATGTTGCTGCGGTTCCAGGAGTGAGTGAGATAATTGTGGATAGCGAAAGTATTGTTCTGCCCGACCGGCGCCTTCGCGACAACCCACCCCAGACCAACCGTGAGAAGCGCGAACAGGACTATGCTGCCGACGCCGACCGTTCGAGTGCTGATCAATTCGCGGACGCTGGCTGCCAGAAAGCGATCAAATGAGCCATGGTTCTCGATCCTGACCCTCGCACCTGTGTTCTTCAGCTCACTCAGGGTGATGGAGCTGAGGGCGGGAATCATCATGAGGAATTCGTCCAAAGTTAGTGAGAGCAAGCCTAATGCGGTCACGATTCCGAGGGCACGCACATTCTCGAAAGGAATGAACGCCATAACCGCGAAGGGGATGATGTCGCACAAGAGCGATACCAGCATCGGACGAAGCCGCGAGACAAAGGTGCTCACGATCGCATTTTCGGCATTTTGCAAACGCGGATATTCTTCGAAGAAGAACCGGCTGAGGAACTGCACCGAATGACAGGCGCCGGCAGCCACCACAATGAATGGCGCGAGCAGCGCCGCAGCCGAGAACAGCGTCGCGCCGAAGAATAACCGGTAGAGGCCGAATCCCATCAGCGCTCCCAGCAATGCGACTCTGAGTGGCAGCAGAACACCGCTGAGGGTTCGGAAGCCGTACCAAAGGATTGCCGCAATGGTCAGGATGAAGGCCGCGAATGCGAGGCCCACGAAGCGAAGACCAACGCTGTTCACCCATCCAATGAGGATCGGGGTGCCCGCCGCACGGATGATTATCCCGGGCCGTTCGTATTTCTCGATTATCTGCGAGACCGCGCGATAAATGGCGATCGGTTCGGTGATATCGACCTCTACGCGAGCACCCTTGGGTTGTTCGGAACGGAAGCTCGCCATGATCAGCGCGGCCTTACCGTCCTTGGAGGCCAGGACCCCGTTAAGGAGTGGATTGTCTCTCGCCCCAGCCTCGATCACCCTCGCATCTTCCGCAGACTTGGGGAATTGCGGCATGAGGGGTGTGATGAGCATCGTGGCGTCGGCATCGCCTCCATTCAGAAAGGCATACTTTTCGGAATCCAAAGTAGCCAGCGACCTGACGGTGTAGGGAATGACACCTTTCACCAGGTACAAATCATGGGTGATGTGCTTGATCGTACTGAGGTTGTCGACGGTGTAGATGCTGCCCGATCGGCGACGATTTCGATACTCACCGAATCACCGCCGCCGAATAGCTGGGTGATTTTGCCGTTCAATTTTACAAATGGATCCGCGGCGGGCGGCCAGGCATTTGGATCGTCGCGCAGATGCAGGCCGGCGACGGCCCAAAGACAGATCGCGGCAACCACGATTTGAAACGAAAGGCCGGCGGCCTTATGCCGCATGAAAAAGCGCGCCAGGCGAGCCAGTCTAAGGTCGATCCCTCGATATCCCAGCGGGTCGCTAGATCCTCGATCGCTCTTACGAACCATCTTGGCAAATGCCTATCCGAACTAAATCACTCTCTTCGGCAAACCAACTATCGCAAAAGCTCGTTCAAAGTTTTTGGTTCGCGATACAGGGTGTTGTCGGTGAAGATGGCGCGTGGCAGGTCGGCATTGAAGCCACCGTCAGTCACAAACGCATCGGAGGAAAAACCGGTGTCGAAATCCTGCACGCTCATCATACCCCATGACTGATACCAATCAGGCGCGGGCGGACCCGACGGCGTGCCGAGATGAAGTCTGGTGCCGGTCATCATTGATTTCTCGGTGCTGCGGACGATTTTTCCGCTGTCATCAAAGGCATCGTCGTAGAAGTAGTTCATTTCCTGCAATCCGCATTTGTACAGACGCTTGGAATACCACCAGCTGACACCGGGCTTGGGGGTTATCTCGATGACGACCGCCACGTCTCCCGCGCCATCGACGCGTTTGACGTCCGGTAAATAGTCGGGACGATATTGCGGCTTCTTCGGGTCGGGATTGTATAGCTCGAATCCGACGACCTTGTAGTTCAACTCCGGGAGTGCCTGGGTGTGCGGAACGTCTTCGTAGCGATTGATCAGTCCGGGGAAATACTGACTGGAGACCGCGCCCGCCAACCGCCGAACTTTCCGAACCGATGGCAGATACAAGGTATCCTGGGGCGCGAGGGTGGGATCGATGAAAGTCGTAGTTACGCCACCTTCGCCCTTGACCTCGTCGGGCTCGATATAGGTCCAGAGATATTTGCGCAGTACCTTGTCCTGATCGCCCGAGGAAATGTATTCGTAGCCCTTTTTCATGGACATGTCCGAGTACGCTTCGATCATGTCAGTCTGGCCGCGCACCGAACCGTCAGGACGGTAGATCCTGATGACCACGCTGTCCCAATAGTTCTTGGCATATGGCGCGTACTCATTTTCGGCGTAGCATCGGTTGACCAGGTCGGCGCCGGAAAGGCTGGAACGCTGATCGATGGGAACCTCCCACGGCGCCGGCATGCCGGGTTGCGTCCACTGCGCGTAGTATGCAGGCCCGGTAGCACGATAGCGGTCTTCCATCCATGGTTTTGGCGTCCAGGTCATCGATTGATCGCCCCACTTGACGACGTAGGTGCCGGGGTCTCTGCCGGCAGTGATCCTGTAAGGTTTGCCCGCAATCATTTTAGGAGGCGCGACATCGCCATTGCTGACCGGCGCGGGTGACTGGGCGCTCGCCCGGGTTACGCCGGCCACCATCACAAGGGCGATCCAGAGAAGTTTGAGATATCGCATATACCACCTCGCCTGTCGCCTCGGACCGGTCCGGATAGGTCCCACGAGCTGCCTAGAACAGGACTCGTGAGAGATTGAAGTAGACATTCGACGCATTCGTATACTCACCGTAGGGCGTCTGCTTACTGCCCGCGAATATGTTGAATCCCAGCGCGACTTTGGTTTGATCATTGATGGTGTAGGCGATCTGAGGCTGGATCCACCAATCATGAAACTGCAGCTCGTAGAGGGTGAAGAACGAGGTATCGATGTAGTCGCCGGGGCGCCACGTTTTGTCGAGATACATCGTGAGCAAGCTGTAGTACGCGCCACGCATGCCCGCCTTGCTGCCGAAGAAACCCAGCCCCTCGAACTCATGCTGATCGGCGCCGCAAGTCGGACAGTGGATCTTGTTGACGACATCATCATGCCAATACTGAAAGCTGGCGAAGATGGGACGCTCCAATTGCTTGTTCAGGAGATACTTGTCCGACTCCCAGCAGGAGCCCCCAGTGGTCCGTATTGACCGGATTTCCCACGATACCTTCGTAGTACCGATCGCCGACCGTCAGTGCCGTCTCACCCCGGATGACGGTGCCCTCCAGGAGATCGGGAACATCCTGTAATTCGTAATCGAAGGAAGCCCCGCGATATGAACCCGTCGCGGTTGTTCATTCACAGAGGTCGCGGTCGAGAAATTCCCGGTGTTCGGAAATTGGATCATGTAGGCGGTCCAGCCGTAAACATAGTTGAGGGTGTAATGAACATTGGCTGCCTCGTCGCTCCATCGAGCGGCATAGATGCCGTTGCTGGGGGCGGCTGACGGCTGATGGTAATCGACGGGGATCTTGAAGCCGAAGAGTCCGTTCTCCTCATTGTTGAAGAAGGCCACTACGTTGGGAGTGAAATCCTGATACCCACCCTGGTAAGGGAGGCCGCCTTTAATCGGCAATCCTGGATAGTAGTATGGAAGATATTTGGGCTCGTAGATGAACTGGACGGTACCGGTCGAACTTATCTGGTAGTTCGCGTTGAGAGCCCAGGTCGGGATTTTGTTGTATTGCTCATCGAAATTGGTCGGATTGCTCAGATTGAAGGGATTGAGGATGTCGAGCATGTAGACGCCATCCGATTTTCCCCACGAGATGATTTGCCTGCCAACCCGAATGAAGAAATTTTTCGGCAGGATATCGACATAGTACTCGCGCAGCAGCGGGTCATATTGATCATCCATGCTGCCGTTGAGATTCTGCTGCCAATCCTGCGCCAAATAGGTTCGATATTGACCCTGTCCCCATCCGGTGAGGTCGTACGCCGTATCATAGAAAGGCCGGACCCTGAGATTGAATTCGAGGGGCATGCCTAAGGTGTATTTCTCAGGATCGGGCGCGTAGTGCAGATCGAGACGCATCTCATTGCGCTGGCGCATGACGCCGTCGGCATGTTTGGTGAAAAATGATTCCGTCTCGGTGCGAAACAAAGTTCGGTCAACTTGTGGTAGACGAAAATAGTCTTCGGTGTAGTAGCTGAGACAGGCTTGGAACCCGTTGGATTGCTCGCACGCAAATGCCCTCGAAACACGTATCGACAAGAATGCCATCGGCACCAACAAAACCAGGAACGCTGCAGCGCGTTGAACCGAGCTTGGCAGGGCTGCCAGTCGCGTCTCCGAAATTGGTCCTGTTCTTTGCGTCACCTGATCCCCTTTAGCCTTCAACGCAAGCGAAACCCTGATGCCGACGCTCCCTCGGGACCGACTTGGCGCGCAAGCAGACTGCACTTAATTGGTCGCAAGACATTGGCGATCGGCGGTACCTCAGGACGGAACGCAAAAACTGAGCCGAGGTTTCGAGACCCGTCCTCCGTGCGGTCATCGAGCGGGCAGTTCCTTGGCACCCCCGACGGGCCGACGAGTTACTGTGTCGAAACATCGAAATCGATTGCAATCTCGCCGCTTATCTTGCGAAATCTCCATGGTTTGCGGGCGCCGATACGTCCCGTCGCTCTCCCTTCTCAACTGTTTGTGCTACCGCCGGACCCCCGCTTGACGCTCAGTTTTTGCCGTAATGCCGCGCCGGGATAAGGTATCAAATGGTCGGGCAGGTATTCGACGACGGAGCCTTGTTCAAGATGATCTCAGTTGCACAATCAGCGGCTTGGTCGAGAACGCGAAAAGTTTTCCCGGCTGAGATGGTCGACTTCCTAAAACTCCGCCCGCATTTCGCCTGATCCTAACCCCTCTCCCATCGGGAGAGGGATTTAAGATCCGAGCTGCTGCACGCCAGCCGCGCCCGCCTCGACCGCATCCTCGATCCTGAAAGGGCATATCACGATGGAAACGCCAAGACGCGCCGCCGCGAGGGTCGGACGCCAGCTTCGCTTCCGGTCTGGTGCGAGGCCGCTCCGCCGCTATACTTCGTCACCGCGAGCGCAGACACCTAACCCCTAACCCCTTCCCCTGAAGTGGAAGGGGAAAATCCGAATTGAAATACGTTGCAAACGAACGACGCTCTTCTCCATTCCAGTTCCCCTTCCACTATTCCAGTTCCCCTTCGACTTCAGGGGAAGGGGTTGGGGGTTAGGTCAGGGATCAATCAGCACCCCCGGATTCAAAATGCCGTGCGGGTCGAGCGCCTTCTTCGCCGCCCGCAACGCAGTCGCGAAGCCGTCGGGGCGCTGGATGTCATACCATGGGCGATGATCGCGGCCGACCGCATGATGATGCGTGATGGTTCCGCCGAGCTTCATCAAAAGATCCGAGGCGGCCTGCTTCACCTCGTCGCGTTGCTCGAGCTGCGAATCTTTTTTGCCCGGGCCGAGGAAAGTGTAGTACGGCGCGGGACCATCGGGATAAACATGGGTGAAGCGGCAGGTCACGCTGCCCTTGCCGCAGACACGGCGCATCGCATCGCGCGCGGTCTCCATCACCTGGTTGTGGAAATTTTCGAAGCGGTCCCAGGTGATCGAAGTCTCGAAGGTGTCGCTCACCATCCCCATCGCGGCGACGGTGTCCATCAGGTATGGCGCGTTGAGAAACGCGTTCCGCCATGCGCCGGCCGCGCCTTCATGCGTGGCCTCCTGATCGGTGCGGGACTTAATTTCCTCCTTGGGAATGCGGCCGCCGTGATCGGCGCAACATTCGAGCGCGCGCTTCATCCACGGCTCCAGCGGATGGTCGCCGGATTCGAACGCGAGCACCATCACCGCCTCGTCGCCGTTGGCCGCGCCCGAGTTAAGCGCCTCGCCCTCATCGAGGACGCGGCAGTTGGCGGGGAAGAGGCCGGCCTGGCCGATTTGGCGCACCGCCTTGGCTGCGGCGAAGAAACTCGGGAACGGGACCGACGCGCCGATGCGGAACTTGGGGCGATCCTGCAGGCGCATCCAGGCCGAGGTGATGATGCCGAGGATGCCCTCGGAGCCGATGAACATGCGATCGGGGCTGGGGCCCGCGCCGGAGCCGGGAAGGCGTCGCGACTCGATGGTGCCGGTGGGGGTGATGACGCGTAGCGACTCAACGAAGTCATCGATGTGCGTATAGTTAGTCGCGTAGTGGCCACCGGAACGCGTCGCGATCCATCCACCGAGGGTGGAGAACTCGAAAGACTGAGGATAATGCCGCAGCGTGAGCCCATGAGGCTTCAGTTGCGCTTCCAGATGCGGACCTAGCGCGCCACCCTGGATATTTGCGGCGCGCGAGGACTTATCGACCTCGACAACCTTGTTCAAATGCATGAGATCGATCGAGACGGCTCCGCGATAGTCGCCTTGACTCGGAGCTTCGACGCCACCGACGACACTGGAACCGCCGCCATATGGCGCCGCGGCGATCTTCGCGCCATCGCACCATTCGAGGATGCGGATGATGTCCTTCTCATCGCGCGGAAACGCAACGACGTCGATGGGATTGGGATAGTAGCGGCGAAACGCGCGGATGAGATCGCGCGAGCCCTTGCCATAGCTGTGGCCGGCGCGATCGTGCGTCGAGGTCGAGCAGATTTCCTTGAGCGAATCGGGAGGCTGCACCCGCGGCGCGCGAAGGTTCAACTCGCTCTCTTTGGGCGGCGGCGTGAGGGTCAACTCCGGAAGATCGAAGCGCTTCGCCATTCGCTCCGCCATATGCTTCTGCTGCTCCGGCGTCGGTCCCTGATCCTCATAGCCCCATCCCCAGAATTTCCGTTTGCGCTCCGCCATCGTACGCACTCCTTATGATGATGCGCCTCGATTCTGCCCCGCGTCCGCGCAGGATTACAAATGCATCGCGGATGGCTTGCGCCCGAGAGATAGCCGCCGTATTTCTCATGGCGTATTTCTTATGGATTGAGGTTCCCTCCATGAGCGAAGCAGCAATTTCTCCGAAGGATTCAAACCCGCGCAAACGCGTGGCGGTGCACGGCACTGAGATGGCCTATGTCGACGTCGGCGCCGGCGATCCGATCGTTTTCCTGCACGGCAATCCCACGTCGTCGTTCCTATGGCGCAATGTCATTCCACATCTCAGCGACCGCGCGCGCTGCCTCGCGCCCGATCTCATTGGGATGGGCGATTCGGGGAAATCGTCGACCGGCGAATATCGGTTCGTCGATCACGCGAAGCATCTCGATGCGTGGTTCGATGCGCTGGGCCTGAAGCATAAGGTCACGCTGGTGATTCATGATTGGGGATCGGCGCTGGGATTTCACTGGGCGCATCGCCATCCCGATGCGATCAAGGGAATCGCCTACATGGAAGCTATCGTGAAGCCGCTGAAGTTTGACGACTGGGCTGAGCAGACGGCGAAATTGTTCAAGGCCATGCGCAGTCCGGCCGGCGACGAAATGATTCTACAGAAGAATATTTTCGTCGAGCGCATCCTGCCCGGAAGTGTTTTGCGCAAACTCACCGATGAGGAGATGGCGGTGTATCGCAAGCCGTATCTGGAACCGGGTGAATCGCGCCGCCCGACGCTCACCTGGCCGCGCCAAATTCCCTTCGAGGGCGAACCCGCGGATGTCACGAAGATCGTCGATGACTACTCCAGGTGGCTCGCGCAGAGCGCGATTCCCAAACTCTTCATCAATGCCGACCCGGGCGCGATCCTGGTCGGCGCGCAGCGCGAGTTCTGCCGCAAATGGCCCAATCAGCGCGAGGTCACGGTGAAGGGCGTGCACTTCGTCCAGGAAGATTCGCCGCACGAAATCGGGGCTGCTATCGCTGATTGGTATCGAGGACTATAGGAGCCGCGATGTATTCGAACCTTATTCTCGAAATAAAAAACAGCGTCGCGCACATTACGCTGAATCGCCCCGAAGCCGCTAACGGCATCAACAAGGAATTGGCTGAGGACCTCGATTCAGCATCACGTAAATGCGATGACGATCCCGAGGTACGCGCGATTCTGATTTCGGGCGCGGGGAAATTTTTCTGCGCCGGCGGCGACCTCAAGAGCTTCGCCGCCAAATCGGACACCGACCTGCCCCGCTACCTCGAAGAAGTCACCTCGCATCTGCACCGCGCGGTGTCGCGATTCGCGCGGATGCGCTCACCGGTAGTGGCCGCGGTTCATGGCAGCGCGGCCGGCGCCGGATTCAGCCTCGTATGCGCGGTCGATTTTGTAATTGCCACGGAATCGGCGAAATTCACCATGGCATACACCAAGGCGGGTTTGACGCCTGATGGTTCATCGACATTTTATCTGCCGCGCATCGTCGGGCCGCGGCGTGCGATCGAGCTGGCAATTCTCAATCCAGTTCTCTCCGCAAAGCAGGCGCTCGATTTGGGCATCGTCACGCGGATGGTTCCCGATGCCGACCTCCTCGCGACTGCGACCGCCTTCGCCGAAGAACTCGCGACCGGCCCGACCCTCGCCTATCGCGGAGTGAAGCGGCTATTGATCGACAGCGCGGTCGCGGGCCTCGAAGAGCAGATGGGACGTGAGACTGAAACGATTTGCGCGACCGCATGGACCAAGGACGCGCGCGAAGGAATTGCGGCATTCGTTGAGAAGCGCCGCCCGAGATTTACCGGGGAATAATCAGGGAGCATCAATCATGGAATACACCAAGCTTGGAAAAACCGGCACCACGGTATCGCGCATCTGCCTCGGATGCATGAGCTATGGAGACAAGAAGTGGCGCGACTGGGTACTCACCTCCGATGAGGCGCGCCAGCACTTCCAGGTCTCGCTCGAAGCGGGGATCAACTTCTTCGACACCGCCGATGTTTACTCGCAAGGCGTCAGCGAAGAGGTCACCGGCCGATGGCTCGCCGAAATGGCTTCGCGCGACGAGGTCGTGATCGCCACCAAAGTGCACGGCCCGATGGGCTCCGGGCACAATCGTGCCGGGCTTTCGCGCAAGCACATCCTCGAGGCCTGCGATGCGTCGTTGCGCCGCCTCAAGACCGATTTCATCGACCTCTACCAGATTCATCGCTTCGACTTCACGACGCCGATCGAGGAAACCCTCGATGCACTCGACTCGCTGGTGCGCGCCGGCAAGGTCCGCTATCTGGGAGCGAGCAGTATGGCGGCGTGGCAGTTTCACAAGATGCTGAATGTGCAGCGTGCCAACGGCTGGCATCGATTTTCGACGATGCAAAATCACTACAACCTGGTGTATCGCGAGGAAGAGCGCGAGATGAATCCGCTTTGCATTGACGAGGGCGTCGGGCTGATTCCATGGAGCCCGCTCGCGCGCGGATTCCTGGCCGGCAATCGCACCAAGACCAGCACCGAGCCAACCACGCGCGCCAAGACGGACGACTTCGCCAAGAGCATGTATTTTCGCGACAACGATTTCGAGGTGCTCGACGCAGTGGAGAAGGTCGCGAAGAATCGCGGCGTCACTCCGGTGCAGATCGCGTGCGCGTGGATTCTCCAGGCACCTGGAGTTACCGCCCCCATCATCGGCGCGACCAAGTTGAATCAGCTTACCGAGCTGTACAAAGCGGTCGAGATCAAACTGTCAGCGGAGGAAATCACGTCACTCGAAAAGCCGTATCGGGCGCACCCGATCCTCGGGCATACGCAACCCGACCCGCGCCGGATGACGCATTAGAAAAGTTTCGGTAGGGTCGGTCCAGGAAATCTGCGAATGACCCTACCGGAGAATTCTCAGCTGCCCTTCAACGTTGATGCGAGGTTTTTGCCTTCGCGGCGGCGGAAGTTGACCGCAATCGCGAGCCGCTCGAGGTGCTGGTCGATGATCTTGCCGCCCAGCCGGACCCGATGCTCCTGGAAGAACTTCTTCACCTCGTCCTCGCGATCGAGCAGCGAGACCACGCCCTCGCACATCCGCGGCAGCGCGTTGTCGGGATACTTGCGCGTCATCTCGTCCCAATGACTGCGGATGAAGTCCCACGCCTCGTAGCGTCCCGAGGTGTTGAGCAGCAGCGAGTTCATCAGGTAAGGAGCATTTTGCGTGCGCACCTCGCCATCGAGGGACATCTCAGCCGTCTTGCGCAGTAGAGCTTTGTCGCGGAAGTTGGCGAGCGCAAATAGATAGCGCTGCTCTTCCTGCGGAGTGCGTGCCGATTTGAATTTCTTCTTGAACTCGTCGTAACGCCCAGCATTGCCGGAGTACGCGAGGACGGAAACCAGCGCGGGCGCGATGTCGCGATCGGCCTTCGACGGGTCGTCGTCCCATAGCGTGTAGAGCTGCGCCGCCTTGGCGCGAACTTCAGAATCCTCGCCGAAGGTGCCGAGGACGGCAATCAACACGCCGCGCAGTTGACGCGTCAATTCGTCCTCGCCCGGCTTCGGCTCCCATCCGAGCCGCGCGAACGCGGGCCCGACGATCCTGCGAACCTCCGCCGCCAGCGCCGGACGATCGCTATCGCTGACGATCATGTCGAGGTAGTTGAACGCGCCGATCAGCGCGCGCCACGCGTTGATGTCGGTCTCGTTGGTGAACAGCCGCGCCATCTTGAGGAATTCCGACAAGGGCGACAGCCCCGCCACGGTTGCCGCCCAGGTATCGTTCACCAGGCCGAAGCGCTCGATCGGCTGCAGCGCCGAGAGATTGTGGGTGATCGATTGCAGGAGCGCGGGGTTGTAGTTGACGCGATAAAATCCGTGCCCGCCTTCGTTGAGCAGTGCCCATTCGCATTTACCATCGAGCGGGATGGTCGCCTCGCGCTCGGTCAGCACGATCTTTTTGGTGATGATGCCGCGATCGGTCTTCGCGCGAATCATCAGCGGCACGTGCCAGAGCTGATCGTTTTCGCTGCCGTCCGGAAGTAGGAAAAACCGCCGCTGGCCGACCTTCAGGCTGGTGCCGTCGGCGCCGGCCTCGGCGCGGATGATGGGGAAACCCGGCTGGAAGATCCACGAATCCATCATCTTGCGGACCGGCTGTTTCGAGGATTCTTCGAGCGCGTCCCACAGGTCGGTGGTCTCGGCGTTCGCGTACTCATGCTTCTTCAGATAGGCGCCGATCCCTTTGCGAAATTCCTCCTCGCCCATGTACTGCTCGAGCATCCGCAGCACCGAGGCGCCCTTCTCATAGGTAAGGACATCGAACATCGCCCGCGCGTCCTCGGGACTATTCACCGTGAATTCGATCGGACGGGTGCTCTTAAGTCCGTCAATCGCCATCGCCGCCGCGCGCGAAACCGAGAAGCTGTCCCATCGCCGCCAATGCGGCTTCCACTTGTCGACGGCGAGCATCTCCATGAAGGTGGCAAAGGCTTCGTTGAGCCAGATGCCGTTCCACCACTTCATGGTGACCAGGTCGCCGAACCACATATGCGCGTTCTCATGCGACACGACGTCGGCGACGCGCTCGAGCTCGGCGCGCGAGGCGGATTTCTCGTCAACCAGTAGGGCGGTCTCACGGAAGGTAATCGCGCCGAGATTTTCCATCGCACCGGAGGCAAAATCCGGAATGGCGATGAGATCGACCTTGTCGCCCGGATACGGAACGCCATAGTAGTTGGCGAAGTATTTGAGCGAGAAGGAGCCGATCTCCTTCGCGAAGGGAGTCAGGTTGTCCTTGCCGGGAACATGCACGACGCGCAATGGAGTGCCGGCATCGACGGGCGCCGTGGCGTCGAATTCGCCGACGATGAAGGCGACCAGGTAAGTTGACATTACTATCGTATCGGCAAATATGACTTCCTTCTTGCCTTTGATGCTGCTGGGTTTTTCGCTTTCCGCGCGCGCATTGGAGATCGCCGTCAGGCCCTGATCGACGACCAGGGTGACCTTGTAGCTCGCCTTCAGTTCGGGCTCGTCCCAGCAAGGGAACGCCCGGCGCGCATCGGTCGATTCGAACTGGGTCGTCGCCGCGGTATGCGTCTTGCCCGAGGCGTCCTGATATTGGCTCCGATAAAATCCGTGCAGCTTGTCGTTGAGGATGCCGCGGAACGCGATATGCAGCGTCCACTCTCCGGGCTCGAGCGCGCGATCGAAGCGCAGGATGGCCCGCTCCTTCTTCGGATCAAGTTCCGCTTTGCCAATCAGCGAGGTCTTTCCACGCTCGACGCTGACCCGATCGATGTCCAACTCGAGCGCGTTGAGGACGATCTCCGACGTGGGAGAGTTGACGACGATCGCGACGCTTTCGTCGCCCGCGAAAGTAAATTGGGTGAGGTCCGGGATGAGCCGGAGGTCGTAGCGCCGAGGCGTTACGGTTTTCGGCAGCCGGAAATCACTTCCGGTATCGGCGAGGGGCGCGCCTTCCTGGTCAAACATTGAAACTTCCTTTCTGGCGGCGTCGCTGCGACCGCCGGCGGTGATTCCGATTGATAGGAGACAGAATATGGCAATTATTTTCGAGGCGCGAGAGAAAGCGCGAGGGGGCAATTTAGTCACGCTCCGCCTCTGACCGCCGGTCTCGCCGAATCGAGCTGTTCAATGCCGCCAGAGTATCCCATCTGAAAGGACACCCGAAATGGCGCGCAACCTGGCGCGATAAAAAAGGCCGGCGCGAATGCACGCCGGCCTTCTCGTCAATCCCGTGCACTTCCACTACGGCGCGGCTTGCACCATCGCTTCAGTGGTGAAGAAATCACGGCCCACCGCACCCATGTTGATGTACCAGCATTCGCGTTCCGGCGTATGTGGGCTCGGCAAATAGCACATCGCAACCATTCCGGTCTGCTCATCGGTCGCCGAGGCGCCCACGACGAACGAACGTTTGAACGGATAGATGGCCACCCTCGCGTCCGGCACCGGACGATCGCGGTAGGTCAGCCAGTAAGTATGATTCTGCCAGAGGCGACCCGACGCATCGTATGCGTCCTCGTACAACGGGAACCAGACCTCCGAGTCGATGTAGAGCACGGTCTTCGACTGCAGCGCCTGTGAGCTACGCGAGGCGCGCGGCGTTGCTTCCACGATGTACATATGGCGCAGCTCCCACACCTCCGGGCACGCACTGCCGCCACCGTCGGTAGCGCAGGTCATTTCGGGCGAATGTTCCGCATGGACCACCCCGAGCAGGTTCTTCTCACCGAGGAATTTGTAATTGTATTCCTCGACCTTCGCGTTGAAGCCCGAATAATGGTCGGGATCGAAGACGACCACGTTGCCGCCGCCGGCATCCGGCAGGCCGGACCCGGTCACCGCATCGCTCATGATGCCCTCGTTGAGGCGGCGAACCCGGCGCGCGCCGGTATCCCATGACCAGATATCGTCAGACTTGCGCGGATCGGCGTAGCGATAGCGGATAAAACCGGCGCCGCGCATGTTTTCCGGCGACATGATCGGATAGAGCGCGAAGAGCCAGTAGCGGCCGGTCTTTTTGAAGTCGGGATCGATCGGCAGCGGATCGACTTCGGTACGGCCGACTTCGTTGTAACCGGCGTAATGTCCCACGTCGATCTCGTCGATCACGCGACGCGACCGATTGAGTCCTTCGTACTCGTTGTCGCAGGAGAAATAACGCAGGTCGTAGTCATCGGTTTGGATCGGCCGGAACACGTTGTTCCAGATGATTTTGGTTGCAACGTTGGGATCGTTCACATCGAGAAACGGAAAGGGCTGCCCGGCGACATAGTTCTCCACCGTGCGCCCATCGGGCGAGAGCCGCACCTGGTCGGCATACTTTTCCGTCGCGTCACGATACGGCGGCGGCCAATCGACGCGTTCCGACGGCGCGATCTTCATCGTCATGCCGCGCACAACTTTGTAATAGACTCCCGGCGATACGAGGTCTTTTACTTTGTAGGCCTGATTGGCGCTGATCAAATCGCCTGGCTTAACCTGTGCGAGAGCCGGAACTGCAAGCGCCAGCGCCATCATCACGGCGCCCGCAGCGGCCGCCTTCGCACGGTGAAGTTTGAGGAATTGAGGTCGATGCACGAGAGGAACCTCCTGGTTGGGGAAATGGAATTTGAGCACCGGCGGGCGAGTTCAAGCCTCGCACCGGTGCGTGGATTATCGACCGGAAAGCTATCTCGATGAGTTCAGCCGACTTCGTCAGAGGATGAAGGAAGGATGCGCCGATGGAGCTGGCGCGGCAGCGTCACCGGCTCGCCTTCAGGCTCGGAATAAACCTGACTGTGCGAGGACGGTTGGGAATCCGAAAGATTGGGAACCGAAACGCGGGCCGCTTCGGTCGAGAGGTCGATCTCGCCGCCGCCGACCTCTTCGCGAATCTGATTGATGGAAAAGGTTTCGGCTTCAAGGCCGGGAGCTGGGTGCGCGACTGATTCTATCGGAACGAGACACTGCGCCGCGGTCAGAGACAAAAACGAGGCGATCAGAAGCGACAAACCTGGTGCGAGTCCGGCAATGCGGAAGCGCATGATCAAAACTCCTGCGATCGGCGCTTACCTATTAATGATCGTCCTCACACGGCAGGTGTTCAAGCCACAACTGCCCGGCGGCGGCCGTCATCTTTCCGACAGCGCGCGAACGGCGTCCAGCGCGGCATTTACAGCTTGAGCGGACGCTCCAGTTGCGTCACATCCCAGTAGCGATCGAACTTGCGTCCCACCTCGCTGAAGGTTCCAACCACCTGAAAGCCGAAGCGCCGATGCAGCGCCACCGAAGCATCATTCGGCATCGTGACACCCGCGATGATGCGGTTGATGTCCTCGCCGCCGATCGCATCGAACAACGCGCCGTACAACTTCGAGCCGACGCCGCGCCCGGTCGCCTCGGGTGCGCAGTAGATGCTCGAATCGACGGTGGTGTCATACGCATGCTTGACGCGGAAGCGCCCGGTGGTCGCGTACCCGAGGAGGTGGTCGTTCTCGACGGCCACCAGGAGTCGATATCGTCCGCGATCTGAATGTTCTTCGAACCAGGGCGTGCGCTGCTCGATAGTCAGCGGCGCAAGATCGAAGGTAATCGGAGTGTTGATGACGTAGTAGTTGTAGATCTCCACCAGGCGCGGGAGGTCCGCTCGAGTCGCGGGACGGATGATCGTGGTAGCCATACTCTGCCCTCCCCTTTTATCCTTTAGCCCACGCGCGCCAGCTCTCCGAAGGTTGTCAACTGAATTCCACGCGAGGCTATCGCGGCGCGCACGCGTGGACTCGTGAGCACTTCGGTTTCGCGCTGCGATGACGGCGCCGGCGGCGTCCCGCCAATATCCATCGCGGGATGAAAATAAATCTCCGTGAGCCCATCGGGAAGGCGTTCCAACACGCCGACGACATAGTCCTCGGTGATGTGATGGGTCTGATAGAGCCCGAACAGCCGGTCCGAAGACTTGATTCCGCGCTCGCACGCCATCCGGCGCGCGCGCCGCGAGAGCGCCCGAAAAATCATGGCCTCGACCAGCTGGCCGAGCGGCCGGGTTCGCGAAATGGCAAGAGAAGTGAAGACCGGCTCGCTCGGAATCCGGATGCACGGAACTTGGTACTCCTGCGCCAAATCGACGACGATATCGGCAATCGCGGGATGGACGTGAAAGTTGAGGTGCCCGTCGATGTGATTGAGGTATCCAATCAGCTTCAGATGGAGTTCGATTTGCGCGCGGCATTCGGCGACCAGCTTGGCGCGCATGCCGGGGGTGAAAAAATAGCGCATCCCGGTCAGCACCGGATTGTTGGAGAAACGCCCGAGCGCATCCACGACCGGCGCGATGTCGGACGGCGGCAGGACGCTGCGCCCCATACATACGACCAGATGAAGGCCGACATCGAGGGCGGGGTTTTCCTTCGCCAGCGCCGCGGCTTCGTCACGGGCTGCATCAGCTACCATAAGGCTGGTGCTGGTAAGGATGCCTTCGCGATGTGCGCGGATGATGCCGGCGTTGACCTCGCGCGAAAATCCGAAGTCGTCGCCGTTGACGATCAGGCGCTTCACGTCGGCACAATTTCCATTTTATCGCTCACCAGCTTGACCCCGCCTCATGTCCGCGCAATTTTGCTTGCAGCGCGTTCATCGCTCAAGCGCATCTACCATCTTGATTCTGATCTTCTATGCATTCGCGCGCGAGATCTCGCCGCTCAAGCGCCGGTTGAAAAATCGCTTCCCGCTGAACCTCAAGGGGCTCAATGGTTTTCGCACCCGAACCGAGCGCGGCGAGGTGGCATTCGTCGCGACCGGCATCGGGCTCAAGCGCAGCAAGGCGATCGCGCGCCAGGCGCTTTCCGCGCTTCCGGAAACGCGACTGGTGATCGGAACCGGGGTCATAGGTGCCTTGTCAGGAGGCCTTCGTCCCGGTGATGTCGTGATCGCCGACCGCGCGATGCGAGCGCGCACCGACAGTGCGCATCCGGAGCATGTGGTCGCGGTCGATGCGGAGACGCTCGAATACTGCGAGCGCACTCTTCATGCGGCCGGCCTCGCATCCTCGACCGGCGCGATCCTCAGCTCCCTGCGCGTCATTCCCAATGCCGAAGAAAAGCGCGCGGCGAAGCGGCATAGCGGCGCGATCGCCGTTGATATGGAGAGCGCGGCAATTGCCGGCGAGGCTGCGGCGCGCGGGATTCCGTTCGCGATCGTGCGTACCGTGATCGATTCGCTCGAAGACGAAATCTTCGGCGCCGAGATGGCGGATGAAGAGGGCCGCGTCAAACCGCTAGCGGCGGCGAATTATCTGGTGCGCAATCCGGGCGCGGTCCTCAAGATTCCGTGGATGATTCGCAACCTGGCACTCGCGACCCGCGCGTTGGCCGACGCCATCGATGCGCTCATCAAAGCTGGACCGCCATCATGACGTCCGGCTGGACGCTGCCTTGGTGAGTTAGTAAATCTGGGCACGATTTCGGGAGGATCGCATCGATGGCATCAGCGGTGGCAGCTGCAATTTCACGTCCGCAGCCCGGCGCGCCAATGAGCGCGGCGGACATTTATGCAAATGCCCGGGCTCTTGCGGGTTACCTGAAGGAAAAATCCGCCGAGATCGATCTGACGCGGCGTCTTCCCCCGGATGTCGCATCGCGCCTGCGCGAAGCCGGAATGTTCCGCCTGATGATGCCCAAAGAATGGGGTGGCCCCGAACTCAGCCCCACTCAGCAAGTCGAAGTCATCGAGGAACTCGCGAAAGCCAACGCCTCGGCGGCGTGGTGCGTGATGATCGGATGCGACTCGGGATTTTTCGCGGGCTATCTCGACGATGCCGCGGCGCGCGAAATCTATCCTCGCCTCGACATGTCGACTGCGGGAAGCATTCTGCCGACCGGTCGTGCCGAGCGCGTCGAGGGCGGCTTTCGCGTCACCGGGCAATGGTCCTTCGGCTCGGGCGTTAGCCATGCCGATGTCGTGGGGCTCAGTTGCATGCTCTTCGAAAATGGCGCGCCGGTGATGAAGTCCAAGGGTTCGCCGGTGACTTGCGGCATGCTGACGCCGTCCGCGAATGTCGAGGTGGTCGACAATTGGCATACCACCGGCATGCGCGGTACCGGCAGCTCCGACTATCGCGTGAAGGATCTCTTCGTCCCTGAGCGATTTCTCTTCAACTTGCGTCCGCCGGCGCGCCGCGCGGGTATTTTGTGGCGGCGGTCAACCAACTTCCTGCCCAAGGTCTCCGGCGTTCCGCTGGGCGCGGCACGCGCCGCGATCGATTACGTCACCGAGCTGATGGGAAACAAAGTCGAGATGCCGGGAGGACGGCCCTACAAGAACATCGCGCGAATTCAGACTGTCATCGCCGATGCCGAAATGATGCTAGGTGCGGCGCGCGCCTATGTGTTCTCTGCGATGGAGCGTGAATGGGCGCGCCTCGAGAGCGACGAACAGCCGAGTGTTCGCGAGCGCGCCGATGCGTGGCTCTCGCGCGTCAACGCGGCGCAGTCGGCCCGCGACATCATTCGGATGCTTTATGACGCGGTCGGCTCTGCCGCGATCTACTCGGAGCGCAGCCCGCTCGATCGCGCACTGCGTGATGCTGAGACCTTCTGTCAGCATATCGTGGCGCAACGCAAAACCCTCGAAATGATCGGCGGCATGTTGCTCAACGCGGACAGCCCGGTCCTTCCCTACGTTTAACCTTTCGAACGGAGAAAAACTCGATGGCTATCGACCCGGAAAAATTCCAGCTACTCGCGAACCAGATGGTCGGCGATATGGGCGTCGCATTCGGCGCGGCTTTGGTGGTGGTCGGGGATCGCCTCGGACTCTATAAGGCATTAGCGGACGGCGGGCCCGCAACTTCGGATGAGCTGGCATCGCGCACCGGGACTTTCGAGCGCTACGTGCGGGAATGGCTCGCCGCGCAGGCCTCCGCCGGTTACATCTCCTACGACGTTGCCGCGAAGCGTTACTTCATGAGCGAAGAGCAGGCGATGGCGTTCGCCAACGAAAATAGTCCATTATTCGTCCCCGGCGCATTCGAAATCGTCGCGGCGATCATGCGCGATGAGCCGAAGATCACCGAGGCGTTTCGCTCCGGAGCCGGGGTCGGATGGGGCGAGCACGACGCGTGTCTGTTTCGCGGCACCGAACGCTTCTTCCGGCCCGGATATGCCGCCAATATCACCTCGAGCTGGCTTCCAGCGCTGGACGGAGTCGTGGCAAAACTGGAGCGCGGGGCGAAGGTCGCCGACGTCGGATGCGGTCATGGAGCCTCGACCATCCTGATGGCGCAGGCGTATCCGAAATCGCAATTTACCGGCTTCGATTTCCATCCGGCGTCGATCGATAAAGCCCGTGAACGCGCTCATACGGCGAATCTGGCCGATCGCGTGCGCTTCGAAAAAGCGACCGCAAAGGATTTTCCCGGCACCTATGATCTCGTGGCATGCTTTGACTGCTTACATGACATGGGCGATCCGGTCGGCGCATCGGCGCACGTTCACTCTGCTCTAAAGCCCGACGGCACCTGGATGGTCGTCGAGCCGTTCGCCAACGACGACACCGCCGCAAATCTCAACCCGCTGGGCAGGATGTTTTACTCGGCCTCGACCATGGTTTGCACCCCGGCGTCGCGCGCGCAGGAGGTCGGCCTCGCGCTCGGCACGCAAGCCGGACCGAAGCGGCTCGCCGAAGTCATCACGGCGGGAGGCTTCACGCGGGTTCGCGTCGCCACGCAGATCGCCGTTCAATCTGGTGCTGGAAGCGCGACCGTAAATGGCTACTTGGCCTTGGCGTTTGCCGCTACGTCCTCCCACTTCGGATCGCCATCGAGGACGTACTTGTTGCCTTGAGCCTTGTACTTGAACACCAACGCTTTCTGCTCGCTTGACCGCTTGGCCTTGGCTTTGTAAGCCGGGGCCTCGAGCTTGACCGTAACATTGCTTCCCGCTGGAAAAATATGCGGTTTGGCGTGCTCCAGATCGACGTAATCCTCGCCTGACGATTTTTTTTCACTTTCCTGATCGAGGTATTGCTCCGAGTCGCTGGCGATGGCGTCCTGAAGCGCCTGCTGCTGTGCTTTGCTCATCGGATTTGGAGCCGAACCCCCACCGCCACCACCACCGCCTCCGCCGCCCGCGCTCGGGCCTCCCGGTAAAAGCTTTTTGACCTCGATAGCTCCGGCTCTGGACGGAATAAACAGCGCGCAAACAAAAAGCGCCGCCGCCAGAATCGCGAATCCCTTCCTCATCATCATCTTCTCAGCCATTGTCCCTAACCCCCGATTCCATAGACGCTTTGGATTGGTCTATAGCACGGGTTTTTCCAACCCAAAAATGCTTCGTGAAGGAAATCGAACAGGCTCCAAGCCGTCCCAACTCGGTCAGTTCGCGCGGGCCTCGGTCAAGGCGAACCGGATTGGCACCATACACCAGCTCTCGACCGCGAGTCCGTCACGCCGCGCCGCAACAAATCGCCATCGCGTGCGCACCGTCTCCACCGCGCTCTCGTCGAGGGAATTAAAGCCGGAAGATTGCGCCACCTCCACCCGTTCGACCGAGCCGTCAGCTCCCACCTCGATACGTAACAGCACCGTACCTTGCTCAGCCCGTCGTCGCGCCTCAATTGGGTAGCTGGGCCCGGGATTCTGGCCGTATGCAACGTGTGCGAAACCCGAACCGGATCCCTCGCCTCCGCCGCTCCCGGCCCCGTTGCCTCCGCCCAGTCCGGACGCTGATCCGCCGGATGTTGCGGAGGCCACCTCCACTCCCGCGCGAGCGTCAGGTGCCGAGGCGGCGGACGACGCTCGCGCGCTCCGCGCGGCAATCACGCCGTCGCCGGGCACCGGCGATGCCGGGATTGCCGCCATCTGCCGCGCCGCGCGCGGAGGCGAAGCCTCCGTATGCGGCGCGGCGTGGCGGTGCCCGTGATGGGGCTTCGGCGGCATCGCCGCCGTGGTCCCACCACGCGCCGAGGCGGGAGAGGAGCTCGCGCCGGCCATGCCGGCGCCGGCTCCTCTCCCGGCCCCGCCGGATTGATCGAACTCCACCAGGTAGGCCAGCACCCAATCGTGATGAGGCCGCTCCATTTCAGGAACCAAAAATACTAGCCCAAGCAAAATCAGCGCATGGGCCGCAATGGACGCGACAAACGCCAGGCTGTGACGCGGATGCACCTCGCGAGACCGCGATACTTCGTCATCGAAAAAATGATCTATTTTCTGCTCGCCATCCATCGAGAATGCGGTCCAACCTCTGACCGCGAGTACGATGGGTTTGCAACAGGATCGGTCAGCCCGGATCGGCAAGTAGATCAACTACCAAGAAGCCGGACGACGTTCCTGAAGCCTCCCTCACCCGCGAAGGTTCCTCGGCTCCGTTGATTCGATCGGTCTCCTGACTCGAAGCGCCTTGCGCTCCATACAGTTGCGGGGCAGTGCCGGCATCGCACCGAGCTTCCCCGATCGAACCAGAGGCCAGACTACGCCCTCATGGCCGACTGTCAATATTGTGGCTCAGACTCAGCCCGGCGTCATTTGACGGGATAAAAGATAGAGGGCGGACGTAGGTCACCCCCACAGCGGAAACTTGTTGAGGTTATTCGAAGGGAACTCCCTTCAGAGATCGGCGAATAGCGCCGATACATCGAACGATTCGTCGCCCTCGGCCCGCGACTCATCCTCCTCTCGCTCGCGGTCATCATCCTCCTCCTCTTCCTCCAGAATTTTGCTTCGCTTCAGGCACTCTTCTGCATGTGCCTCCAATACGCCAACCACGTGGGCGGCCATTTTTGCGTCACCCCCAACGAGGGTATTCAGTTCGTTAATGGTCCATTTTAGGCTCTCAGCTTCATCCGCCTCCGCCTCTAAGCCATGCTGAGATCCGTGAAATGGGGTTCCCGTTTCCTTGTCGACTCGATTGAGCAGGTTGCTCAGCAGTTTCGATAGTTCTTCGTGTCGTTCGAACTGCGCCAGAAAACGGGGCTCACCTTTCGCCGCCAGCGTCGCCACCGATACAAGCTCGAATACGGCCTCAAAATCCGACACGAACGGCTGTTCGTCGTCGAGTCGATCCTTAAAAGTAGAAACCACACGTCGCCATGTCGAAGACAAATCCGGCATAGGCGGCAATGGAGTGAAAAATAAGGTGGCTTGGTAGAAAGTGTTTAAATCGTCGCTTTGAAGCGCATACGCCTTCGCATTCCAGACCTCAACCGCCTGTTTGTTATCGGAACGGCCGCTCAGCGACAGGGGAAGTGACGAGATTCTATGTGTGCGGTCTTGCGCTAACAGACGGCACACCGTAGCCCCGAGGGGGGGTGACCTGCGATATCCCTCTATCTTTTATCCCCGGCGTCATTTGACAACATACCATCTTCGGCGCTATGAGTTGAAGTTCAATAACTGAAGCTTCATTCAGTTTCCGCTAATCAATGAGCGTACAAGAACGTAAACGGCGCGAACGCAGCGCCCGCCGACAGACTATCCTCGAGGCCGCCGCATCCGTATTCGCGCAGCATGGCCTCGAAAGCGCCACTATCGAAATGGTCGCGCAGCAGGCCGAAGTCGCCGTCGGCACCATCTACCTCTACTTCCATTCCCGCGATGATCTCTTTCTCCAGCTCACCGCCGATCGTATCGAGGGGCTGACGACCCGCTATGCGGCTATTCAGGCGTCCCGCCTCGAACCGCTGGCCGAGCTGCGCAGGATGGCGCGCGCGTACATCGAATACCTCAACAACTCGCGCGAGCTGTTCCTGATTCATCAGTCGGTCGGCTACGCGCGAATCCGCAAACGCCTTAAGCGCAAAACCGAGTTCGAGCATTACAACCAGGTGCTCAGCCTCGGACATAAGGCGTTTGGGCAATGGGAATCCGCGGTCGGCAGGGTTTATGAGCTCGGCCTTATCCCCAAGGTGATGGATTTGGCTACCACCGCATCGGTAATGTGGGCGAGCCTCAATGGCGCGTTCATGCTGACCGGCCAGGACAATACCTTTCGCGAGCTGACCGGCCTCAACCCGGAAAACTTCGTGGAGCGCGCCTTCGAGTTTCATCTAAGCGCGGCGCAGGCACTTGCCGCGCATCACACTGCCAACGGGAACAGCAACGGACGAAAGACACAGGCTAAAGCTTGTGCCACTAAAAATAGGGAAGCGAACGACAAAGCAGTTCAACCAGTTTCAGCCGCCGCGGCGCACGCCTGAGCGGAACGGCGGCCACGCGCCGCGAAAGCATACGAAGGAGAGCATATGAAATTTACCTGGTTCCATCTGATGCCGTATCGGTACCTGCCCGAGGACTTCAAGGACAAGTACCGCAGCGTATGGGTTGATATTCCGCAGAACCTGTACGACCCCAAAATCGGCCACAAGCTCTATAACGATTACCTCGATCAGCTCGAATTCGCCGATCGGATGGGCTTCGATGGGCTCGGCATCAACGAGCATCATCAGAATGCCTACGGGATGATGCCGTCGCCGAACATCATGGCGGCCTCGCTGTCGCGCCGCACCCGCAACGCCAACATCGTCGTGCTCGGCAACTCGATCGCGCTGTACAATCCGCCGATCCGCGTCGCCGAGGAATTCGCGATGCTCGATGTCATTTCGGGCGGTCGCCTGGTTGCCGGTTTCCCGGTCGGCACCTCGATGGACACCAACTTCTGCTACGGCGAAATTCCCGCCACCCTGCGCGAGAAGTACTACGAGGCGCATGATCTGATCATCAAGGCGTGGAAGGAACCCGAGATGTTTTCCTTCAACGGCAAGTACACCAAGCTCCGCTACGTCAACCTGTGGCCGAAGCCAATCCAGAAGCCGCATCCACCGATCTGGATTCCAGGCGGAGGCTCGGTCGAGACCTGGGACTTCTGCGCGCGCAATGACTACAACTACAGCTTCCTTTCCTACTTCGGGTACATCGCGGGCAAGAAGGTCGCCGACGGCTACTGGGACGTGATGGCGAAAATGGGCAAGCCGCTCAATCCCTACTCGATGGGATTTGCGCAGGTAGTCGCCGTCTGCCGAGACCGACGAGCAGGCCGAGAAGGACTACTCGGCGCACATGGACTACTTCTACAACCGCTGCCTGCACGTGTACGACGGCTTCGCCGACGCGCCGGGATATCGCACCGTCAAAACCATCAAGGCCGGCATCCTCGGCCAGGTGGGCGATCAGGCCGCGCTGCGCCGCGAAGGCCTCAAGTGGAAGGACTTCATCGATCAGGGCTACGTCATCGCGGGCTCGCCCAAGACTGTGCGTGAGCGCCTGCGCGAGGCGATGAAGTCGCTCAACTGCGGCCATCTGATGATGCTGATGCAGCTCGGCTCGATGCCGCCGGAGCTGGTCACCAAGAGCACCGAGCTGTTCGCGCGCGAGTGCATGCCGTATCTGCGCGACCTCTGGAGCGATCGCGAGGACAAATGGTCGGCGAAACCGATGCCCGCATCCGAGCGCGCGATTCCCGCGCCGGTCGATTTCGAGCTCAAGGTGCCGAAGCATACCAATGGCCATGCGCGTCCCAACGGCGCGAACGCCGAGACCCGGAGTGCGAAGTAAATGAAAACCACCAAGCAACTTCTCGGCGGTAAGTTCTCGATCGAGATGTGGGAATTCGGCAGCGGCGACCCGCTGTTGTTCCTCCATGGCGCGGGCGGCTTTTTCGGCGTCGATCCATTCCTCGAAGAGCTGGGCAAGACGCATAAAGTCTATGCGCCCGCATTTCCCGGGCTATGGCGAATCGACCGGCAGTGAGCACATCGATGATGTCATCGATGCGGCGCTGTTCTATCACGAGCTGATGGATGAGCTGAAAATCCCGACCGCCGACATCGTCGGCCATTCGATGGGCGGGATGCTGGCGGCGGAAATTGCGGCGCTCGACAACAGCCGCGCGAAAAAACTGGTGCTGGTCTCGCCCGCAGGATTCTGGCTTGAAGAGCATCCGATTCCCGATCTGTTTGCGGCCAAGCTCGATGAAATCGCGCCGATGATGTTCCATGATCCGAAAAGCCCGATGGCGCAGGCCTTTGGCGCGATCCCGACTGACTTCAAGGAGCTCGAAGCGATGTACGTCGAGCGCGTGAAGCGGTTCTCGACCGCGAGCAAGTTCCTGTGGCCGATTCCGGATCGTGGTCTGAAGAAGCGCGCCTATCGCATCAAGTCGCCGACGCTCGTGCTATGGGGCGCGTCCGACAAGCTGATTCCTCCGGTGTATGCGAAGGAGTTCACCAAGCGCATCGCGGGCGCCAAGGAGCAGACCATCGCGGAAGCCGGCCACATGCTGCCCTACGAGCAGAACGACGCGTTCTGCAAAGCGATCAACGCATTTTTGAAGGGCTGATGTAATGAGGGCACAGGCTTCATCCTGTGCCCTTGAACTACCGAGGGCGCGGTCGTCATACGACTGCGCCCTCTTCCATTTTAGGTTCGGCGTTCATGACGTTCACCAAGAGACTCCGTGAGCCTGTTATGCGCGGCGAAGTAACCTGCAGCGTCAGGATTTGGCGCGCGCCGCATGTCAAAGTCGGCGGACATCACAAGCTCGGCGATGGCTTCATCGAAGTGACCTCAATCAGGCGGATCACACTTGCTGATATCACCCCGGCGCTCGCGATACGCTCCGGTTTCCTCGGTGTCGTAGATCTTCTCAAGGTCGCGAAACACGGACCCGGCGAAAAGGTCTATCTGATCGACTTCCAATATCATGCGGGATAGGTAGAGACTTCGCGGGAACGTCGCCCTCCTGTCCTTTTCCGCCATAGCTTTTCTAACCTGACGGGAAAATACTGAGGAGTTACGGTCGCGCATTAGCGCCGTCACAAGGAGGGCTGTATGGACGTGCGGAGCTGGAATATGTCCGGAACTTCCAGGAGGAGAACATGAAAGAGCCGGGCGCGAGCCAAGGGCAGCCGGCATCGGAGCTAATCTCCAAAAGAATCGCCGAGCTCGGGGACTGGCGCGGGAAAACCCTTAGTCGCAAGCGCAAACTCATCAAGGAGGCAGACCCGGACGTCGTCGAGGAGTGGAAGTGAATGGGCACGCCGGTTTGGTCGCACGACGGCATCATCTGCACCGGCGAATCCTACAGGAAGGTCGTGAAACTTACCTTCGCCAAGGGCGCGGCCCTGAAGGATCCGGCCCGTCTCTTCAACTCGAGAGTTCGCGGTCTTGAAAGGTTTCGAACTGTTGAGGGCGATCGCCTCGCGAACCAGCGCCTTGAAGGCGAACTCGTCAATTTCCTCTGCTTCGTGGATGTCGATCGCCCGGCGCACGTTTCCGTCGAGACTCGAGCGAGACAATCGTGAAAACAAAGCCACTCAGCGCCGCGATTCGATGCGTTCAGCCCGAACGAAAATTGCAGAAACAAACCCATTGGGTGAGCGCAGCCTCCATGCACAATCACCAAACGAAGCCAAATGATCGAAGAAAATCAAGGATTCCTTGAAATGCAGGGATCGAATCATGAGGCCGAAAGTGCAAAAACAAACCCACTGATGGCAATCCCGAGCCGGGTCTGTGAAAATCGCGCGCGATGAAAAAATCTAACCGACGGAGCGTCAGAACGAGGCGCCTCGACTCCCGCGAGCGATGGCTCGCGATCCTGGTTGAGTACATGGGCGGCCAGGAAGAGCCTGCCTCGAAGAGGTTTTGGGCGCCGCAGTTCGAGACCGCCTCGCGCACCCGCATCCGCGAGATCCAGGACGAGAAGTTGGGCGCGATGCTTCCCTATCTCCATGACTACAGCCCGTTCTATCGCGAGAAATTCCGCGCCGCGAAGCTGCGCCCCGACGACATCCGTTCCGTCACCGACCTCGCGAAGTTTCCCGTCACTACCAAAAATGAGATGGCCGACGATGTGACGAAAAATCCGCCATGGGGTAGCTACACGCCTATCGATGACAAGACGTGGGCGAAGCAGAGCTGGATGGTCTTCTCGACCTCGGGCACGACCGCCACGCCGCGATCGTTTCGCTACACCGCGCTCGATCGCGAGATCTGGGCGCGCACCAGCGCCCGCGCGCTCTATGCGATAGGCGTCCGCGCCGGCGACACCGCGCTCACCTGCACCAATTACAACCCGCACGTGTTTTTCTGGTCGACGCACTACGCGCTCAACCTGATGCATGTCGCGGTGATTCCCGGCGGCGTGCAGACCGAGCGGCGCGTGCAGATGATCCAGCTCTATCGACCCAACCTGCTGGTCGCGACGCCCTCATACTCGCTCCATCTGGCGGGTGCCATGCGCAATGCGGGATTGCATCCAACCTCGAGCTCGATCGCCAAGGTAATCTGCGGAGGCGAGCCCGCGTCGGGCATCCCCTCGACCCGGCGGCGCATCGAGCAGACCTGGGATGCCGAGTTCCACGACGTCTTCGGATGCACCGAGGCGGTTCCCGGCGGATGGGCCGTGACCTGCCACGAGGGGCTCAAGCTCGATCCGGTTTCGACCCACGTGCAGGAGGATTTGCAAATCTGGGAGACCGTCGATCCGATCACGATGGAGCCGGTTCCGGTCGGGCAGCCCGGTCTCGCGGTGGTCACCAACCTCAACTCGGAGGGGTCGCCGCAGTTGCGCTTCGTGGTCGGAGACTTCACGACGCTCGACTACGATCGATGCGTGTGCGGCCGGACCCTGGCGCGCGCTCGCGGCGGCTTCGTCGGGCGCGCCGATGACATGCTCAACATTCGCGGACAGAAGCTTTTTCCCAGCGTTATCGAGGAGGTGGTGCGCGGCTTCGATCTACTCGCCGATGAGTTTCAGATCGTGCTCGAAAAAGAAGGAGTGATGGATACCTTCACCATCGTGGCTGAGACCCGGGACCCCATGCATGAGACTCAGAGTGAGCGGCTCATCGAGTTGATTGCCGCCGAAGTCATCCGCCAATGCGAGCTGCGACCGCGCATCCGCCTGGTCACGCCGGGCACACTGCCGAAGACGGAGTTCAAGGCACGACGGGTCATCGATCGGCGCGACGTGCTGTGAGGTTTTCGGGTTTGCCTTCGTGATGGTAGCGCGGTACAAATCAGCAGTTGCATTTTGCAACCGAGATGGAGGTTCAGCATGAAGCTATACGAATTCACTGGGGCGCCGAATCCGCGCCGTGTTCGGATCTTCCTCGCGGAGAAGGGGATCACGGTTCCTTACGAGCAAATCGATATCGGCAAGGGACAAAATCGTTCCCCCGAATTTCTCAAGCTTAACCCGATGGGTGGGCTGCCGGTGCTGGAGCTCGACGACGGAACCGAGCTCGCCGAGTCGGTCGCCATCTGCCGCTACTTCGAGGGAATCCAGCCCGAGCCGCGTCTGATGGGCGTCGATGCGAAGGACATCGCGGTGGTCGAGATGTGGAATCGGCGGATGGAGTTCGAAATCCTCAGCATGACGGCGGGCGCGTTTCGTAACACCAGCGCGTTCTTCAAGGGACGCATTCCGCAGGTTCCCGAGTATGGCGAGATTTGCAAGAACGCCGCGCTGAAGCGCCTCGAATGGCTAGACGCAGAGTTAGCGAATCGGCAGTACATCGCGGGCGATCGCTTCACGATTGCGGATATCACCGCGATGGTCGGGATCGATTTCGGGCGCCCGACCGATATTCGCATCAAACCCGAGCAGCAAAAGAACCTCGCGCGATGGCACGCTTCGGTGTCGAGCCGTCCGAGCGCTAAAGCTTAGCTAGCGATCGGTGGAAGATTCGGCGTGTAGAGCTGGTAGAGCATCAGGTACACGATGACGCCGGTGACCGAGACATAGATCCATAGCGGCCACGTCCATCGCGCGATGCGCTTATGCCTGGTGAAGTTGCTCTTAAGTCCGAAGTACAGCGTGGTCAGCGCCAGCGGCAGGATGGTGACGGCGAGGATTACATGCGGAATGAGAATCGCGAAGTAGACGGGACGAATCCACCCGGTACCGGTGAAGAGCACGTCGCCAACCTCATAGTGGAATATCAAGTATGAAGTCAGGAACGCCGCCGAGACGCATACCGCCGAGATCATGCATCGCCGATGCGCCGCGATGTTGCGCTGCTTGATGAAGTAGAAGCCCGCGAGCAGGAGTATGGTTGCGATCGAGTTCAGGATCGCATTGAGCGGCGCGAGTGAGTAGATCGAAAACACTATGCTCCTGATGTTGATACGCCCGTCGCGATGCGGCGGGCGTATTCGTTTCCTGCTATGTCACCAGACCGGCTATGGCTGCGGCACCGGCGGAGGCGGCGCGGCGGGTTGCGGCTGGCCTACCTGGGAGTCGGCCGGCTGATCAGAACCGGAGAGCGCTTTGCCCTGCGGAATTTGCGGCAGGATTTCGCTGGGCTGTTCCTTATGTCCGATGACCACATCCTCCTGATGGCTGGCCCAAGTGCGCCGGCTGAGGTCCGGCCGTAACATGAAGTAGCAGAACGAGATAATCACGAGCGGGACCACCGCCACGATCCAGAGTCCCTTGCGCTCCATCGCCAGATGCATGAAGAACATCGCGACCAGCGCCGCCTTCGCGAGTGCGAGCGCGACCAGCGCTCCCACCATGATCGGCTTCGGCAGTCCGAGTCCATACACGCCCAGTTCGGCTGCGGTAAGTAAGGTCAGATATATGAAGACCGCGATGTAGCTGGGCCCTTCATGCTCAACTGCCCCATGCGGTGCGTGTGCTGCTGCCATTTCTGCCATCGATAGTTCTCCCACCCGTGCTCGCGTTCAAATGAGATATACGAAAGTGAAGATCAGAATCCACACCAGGTCAACGAAGTGCCAGTACAGTCCCGCGATCTCGAGCAGCTTCGCTTCGTGCATGGTGGCTTCCTTGCCGATTGATTTGATCAGTAAGGTCGCGAGATAGACCACGCCGCCAAAGACGTGACATCCGTGAAAGCCGGTCAGGATGAAAAACGTCGCGCTGAAGAGGCTGGTCTTAATCGAGAGCCCTTCGCCCCAAATAAGGTGATGCCACTCCGACGCCTGACATCCAAGGAAGATGATTCCTCCAAGGACCGTCAGCCCGAGGAACATCTGCATCCGCTTCTGGTTGCCGTGCTGCACGCTCGACAGCGCCTCGACCATCGTCAAGCTGGAGCAGATGAGGATGAAGGTCATCACCGCGGTGAGTGTAATGCCGAGCCAGTCCGCCGGGTCCGGCCAGTTGACGTTGTACCATCGCAGCGCGCCGTAAGCGGCGATGCCGGCGCCGAAGGTCATGGCGTCGCCGGCCAGGAATATCCACATTCCCAGCTTGCCGGAATTGCCCGGGGTTAAGGAGGGTTCCAGCTCGTCATGGAATCCCTCGGCGTGAGTATCGAGTGCTGCTGCGGCCTCGCTCATAGAGTCTCTCCCCTAACTTCAACGGGGCCTGGTAAAGAACCCCAACCTTTCAGCCATCTTAGTATTTCGGCGGAACCGCTGAATTGCTCGCGACGGAGCGCCGCCTTGCGCCAGGTCCAAAAGAATACGCCGCCAACCAATACGACGGTGGCGTACGGAACCGCCATCATGAACAGGACGCTGCTGTTGAATGCGTGCCCACCGACGTCGTTGGGGCCGAGTCCACACACCGCGCATGCATCGGCAACTCGCGGCGCGAGCGCAACCGTCATCGACGCCAGTCCAGCCGCTATCGCAGGTAGTTTTTCAGAACGCATCGCAATACTCCTTCGCGCGTTACTAAGTCAGATAAACCAGGACAAACAGCGCCGGCCAGATCGCGCACACGAAGTACCAATAGATCGCGCAGACCTCAACCGCGTTGGCATTTTTCGCATTGTATCGCCCGCGCATCGCGAAGATCGCGATGACTGCCAGCCATACCACGGCCGCGGTCACATGCGCACCATGCAATCCGATAAGAGTGTAGAACGTCGCGCCGTAAGTTCCGCTCGACAGCTTTAATCCGTGCGCGACCAGCCGCACCCATTCGCTGCCCTGGACGGCGAGGAAGGTGGCGCCGAGGAACACCGTGATCCCCATCCATCGCCGCAACATGCGTTGACGGTTCTGATGAACTGCACGCACGGTGAGGTACATCGTTACGGCGCTGGTCATCAGTACGAACGTGTTGATCCAGGTAACGAAGATCGGCAGGCGTGGAAGTCCCGGCGGCGGCCAAAATGGCGCCTCGCCCTTGTAAACGAGGAACGGTCCGATGAGGCCGCTAAACAGCATCATCTCGCTCGCGATCAGCATCAGGATCGCGATCTTGCCGCTCGAGATAAACGGCTCAGTCGCACCATCGCCCTCGAACGAATCGCGGCGCGGCCGCTTGACCGGCGCGACTAGCGGTCTTACTTTCGCGGGCACTGCATTGGACCTCCGCCATCTCAATTCTTCACCAGTATGGTAACCACCGACACCGCGACCAGGAATCCGATAATCGCCAAATATGATCATCAGAACCTTGCGATTCTGTTCTGTGCGATCTTCGCGAGTTACCAGGTTGGTCGGCATAACTAATTTCAATCAGACCTTATCCAACACCATCACCAGCAAAACCGCTGGAAGATAAAACAACGATACGAACATCACGCGCCGCGCAGCCGCCGCGGTTTCGGGACCTCGCACCAACATAATGGCCGCGGCCAGCATCGCGGAACCGAGCGCCAGCGACGTTACCAGGTAAATGATTCCGGTATATCCGAGAATGCGTTGGCAAGGTACCCACGATGAGCAGAATGATGCTCGACACGACGATGACCGGATTCTCCGGATAGCTGTTGTCGCGATCGAGCGGAATCAGCCACAACTTCGCGCGCTTGTAGTCGGCGCGATAGATCTTCGCGATCGAAAGCGAATGCGGAAGCTGCCACAGGAACATGATGGCGAACATCAGCCACGGCTCGAGGCCGAGACTTCCTCGCGCGGCGGCCCATCCTGCGACCGGAGGCAACGCACCCGGGATCGCGCCGACGATGTTGCAGCTCCACGACACCCGCTTCAGCGGCGTGTACGCGAACAGGTATGTGATCGCTATTGCGGCGGTCACCGCCGCGGACAGCCAATTCACGGTGAGCATCAGATATCCGAGGCCCGCGAGGGTCGCGATGGTCCCGAACCAGAAAGCCTCGATGGCGCCGATCCGTTTGTCCGGAATCGGGCGATGACGCGTGCGATTCATGATCGCGTCGGTGTCGCGCTCGATGTACTGATTGAGCGCGAGCGTGCCGCCGGAGGCCAACGCGGTTGCCGATCAGCAGATTGAGCGCGACGATCGATTCGAACGCACCCGCGGCGCCGAGATAGTAGCCGGCCAGCGTCGTGACCAAAACCATCGCGGTGACGCGAGGCTTGGTTAGCTCGAGGTATTCCGCCATCCGGGTGCGCGCGGCGTCGAGGCGTGCCTCAACTATTGCGCTCCTGGCGCTCATGCGGTCACGCGGCGGCGCGACGCACTTCCGATCTCGCAGCAACCTGCGCGACCCGCTGTCCGCTGCGGATTCCGTACAGCCGCCACGCGCGAATGGTGATGGTGAGGCTCGTCACCAGCACCGCGCCGCCGATCGCAACATGCGCGGTGGTCGGAAATACCGCGCGGCGGCTCCAGATTGTAATCGCGCCGAGGCAGATCTGCGTGGCGAGGAGAAGTATCAGTCCCAGCGCGGGTCGCCGAAGTCGCGCATCGTTGCGATGACTCGCCGAGCACGCGCGCGACCGTCCATGCCACCAAGCACGTAACCACGACCGCGCCGCATCGATGGATGAAGTTGATCGCGATGTATTCATTCCAGAGCGGCGGAATTGCCTGTCCGAACGAAGTGGGAAAATCGGGGATTGCCAGCCCGGCGCCGAGATGACGCATCAACGCGCCGATCAGTATTTGCAAATAGATGATGCTGGTCGTGATCGCCGCGACCATCGCGAGTGGAATGCGCGACGGGCTCTCCGTCCGCGGCGCCGCATCGATGAACCATGGGCTGGTGAAAATCGCCAGCGCGACGACGATACAGAAAAACGCATTCGCGGTCGCCGTATGCGCCATCGCGATTGGGCAGCGGAATCAGGAACAGCACCGTGATGCCGCCGAGGATCGCCTGCGTGATTACCAGCGCAAACGCGACGATCGCGAGGACGCGCACCCAGTAACGCGGCTCGCGGCGTATCGCCCAAACCATCAGCGTGAGGGTCAGGATCGATACCACGCCCGCGACTACGCGATGGCTGTACTCGAAGAGCACGCCGCCTTGAAGCGACGGGATCAGCTTGCCGTACGCGAGCGGCCAATCCGGCACCGATAGCTCGGAGCCGGTCGACTTGACCAATCCGCCCACGAAAATCAGCACGAAGGTCGCGCCCGCGAGCAGCATCGCAAATCGATGCAGCCCGTTATTTTGGGTTTCGTTCAAATGAAACTACTTCGAGAAGTATACCCTCAGTCTGCCGCCGCTGTGAGATGTTCCGGCGGCGCGTTCTGTGGCCAGTAATCCTCTTTGGTTTCCGGCGAGCTGTATTCGTAGGGTCCGCGATACACCGTCGGCAGCTTGCCCGGCCAGTTGCCATGGCCCGGATGGACCGGCGTGGTCCATTCGAGGGTGTTGGCGTGCCACGGATTCTCCGTCGCTTCCTCGCCATAGAAGTAGCTGTAAATCAGGTTGAACAGCAGGATGAATTGCGCGGCGCCCAGCACCAGCGCGCTGATCGAAATGAACTCGTTGATTCCCGCCAGCGGCTTCAGGAAGTCGTACTGGAGAGGATTGTAGATGCGGCGCATATGCCCGCCCATCCCCAGAATGTGCATCGGGAAGAAGGTGCAGTTGAATGCTACGAAGGTGATCCAGAAATGCACCTTGCCGATCTTCTCGCTCATCAGTCGTGCCGAACATCTTCGGATACCAATAAGTGATGCCCGCCGAAGATGCCGAACAGGCTGCCGCCGAACAGCACATAGTGAATGTGCGCGACGATGAAGTAGGTGTCGTGGATGTACATATCCACCGGCGTGCAGGCCATGAAGATTCCCGACAGACCGCCGATGACGAACATCGCAGACGAACGCCAGCGCATTGAGCATCGCGGTGGTGAAGTGGATGTTGCCTTTATAGAGCGTGCCGAGCCAGTTGAAGGTTTTGATCGCCGAGGGCACTCCGATGACCATGGTGGTGAGCATGAAGCTGGTTCCCAGCGCCGGATTCATGCCGGACTGGAACATGTGATGGCCCCATACGATCCATGACAGGAACGCGATCGCCGCCATCGCATACGCCATCGCGCGATAACCGAAGATCGGCTTGCGCGAGAACGTCGCCAGGATGTCCGAGGTTATGCCCATCGCGGGCAGAATCATGATGTAGACCTCGGGATGTCCGAAGAACCAGAACAGATGCTGCCAGAGCAGCGGCTCGCCACCGCCGGAGGGCAGGAAGAAGTGCGTGCCCGCCATGCGGTCGAACAGCAGCAGCGCCAGCGCGGTGGTGAGAACCGGAAGCGCCAGCAGCAAAAGTATCGCGGTGATGAACAGCGACCAGATCACCAGCGGGAGGCGGAAGAACGTCATCCCCTTGGTGCGCATGTTGATGATCGTGGTGATGTAGTTGATCGAACCCATCAGCGAGCCGACGCCCAGCACGATGATGCTGATGCACCAGAGGTTCTGGCCCCAATCGACACCGGTGTAATTCGGCACCGCGCTCAGCGGTGCGTAGGAGGTCCATCCCGCGGCCGCTGCGCCACCGGGCACGAAGAATGACGACAGCATGATCACGCCCGCCAGTGCGCTGATCCAGAACGAGAGCAGGTTAAGCATCGGGAACGCCATGTCGCGCGCGCCGATCATCAATGGCACGAGCAGGTTGCCGAACGTGCCAACCAGAATCGGCATCACCACGAAGAAGATCATGATGGTGGCGTGCATGGTGAACATCGAATTGTAGGTGTTGGGGTGATAGCGTTGTCCTGCGCCAGGGTCTGCGGAAAGATGCTCAGGAAGCTCCACTGGCTCTCGGGCCATCCCAGCTCGAGGCGCATCAGCATCGCCATCAAGCCGCCGATCGACATCATGAAGAGCGCCACGAACAGAAACTGTTTGGCGATCATCTTGTGATCGGTTGAGAAGAGGTAGGTGCGGACGAATCCGAGCTCGTGATGCCCGGCGTGCGCGCCGTGTATTTCGACTGCCGCAGTGCTGCTCATCGTTCAACAATCTCCCCCGCGCGATGCGGGCCAAAATTCGACCAGAAATTTTGCGAAATTTTGCACGGCTATTGATTCGCGTAAGTGTCCTTCAGCCACTTGTCGTAGTCCTCTTGCGACTGCACGGTGAGGTTCCCCTTCATGCCTGAATGGCCGAAGCCGCACAGCTCTGCGCATGGGATCTCGTACTGACCCGGCTCGGTCGCTTGAAACCATACCTCGATAGTGCGGCCGGGGACCGCGTCCTGCTTGAGCCGCATGTTCGGTACGAAAAAGCTGTGGATGACGTCCTTCGACTCAAGGTGAATTCGAACCACCTTGTTCACCGACCACATGGAACTCGTTTTCCACGGTGACATCGTCCTTGGTGCCGAGCTTGCCGTCGGGCCCTGGATAGGTGATCTCCCAGTTGAACTGCTTTGCCGTCACTTTGTAGAAGTCATCGCCCGGAGGTCCATTCTCCTTGATGTCGGCCCAGGTCGAGCGGCTTAGCAGCGCGAGCGCCACCAGGATAACCGTCGTCGCGGTGGTCCACGTAATCTCGAGCTTGCTGTTGCCTTCGATGTACTCGGCCTTGCGTCCCGGGCGCGTGCGATACTTGAACAGGAAGACGACCAACGTGATCGTCACCAGGACCCAGGTGACCATCGTGATCCAGAAGATGAGCAGGAAGATCGAATCGATCGAAGGACCGAAAGTCGAGATGTCGTGCGGGAAATACATCTTTTCGAGCATCGTTAAGTCTCACCCCTATCGCGCCGCGATGCGGCCGTCGTCATCATATCCATTCGCGCAGCGAGTCCTGCGAGGGTCGCTGGCTTTAAGTAACCAATCATTTGTGAATTGAGATTCCCGCGACCTGCGCCTGTGCGTGAGCATCCGGAAAAGTAAAATGGCATCCGAGAAATCCGGCTAACGGACAGTAGCAACGTCGCGGCACTATTTTCCAGTGTTTGCGCCCTTTTGCAAGGTGCGCTGGTTCGATCGGATTCATCGATGGAGCATGTGTCACGTTACGCATCATTGAACCGTGCCTTATTATCGCGGTTTCAACACACGACGAGGGTTTGCCGGGCTGCGGCTTTCGGCTAGAACACCCATGGATCGGGAGGTCGTAGAGTAATGGAGCATTTCGCCACACTAGCCCAAGCCTTTGACCGTCAGGCACGCAAGTATGGTTCGCGAACTCTACTCAAACAGAAGCGCGATAAAATCTGGCGCGATTTTTCGTGGAGCACGATTTCCGAGGCGGCGGGGAAGTTGCGCGCCGGCCTCCTCCAAATGGGCATCAAGCCGGGCGATCGCGTGGCGATACTATCCGACAATTCGCCCCAATGGGTGATCGTCGATCAGGCTGCGCTCGGTCTCGGTGCAGTGACCACGCCGCTATTCACCACCAGCGGCGCGGAAGAGCATCGCCATGTACTCAACGACTCGGGCGCACGCATCATCGCGGCCAACGGCGATGACATGGTGAAGAAGGTCATCGCGCTGGGCAGTTCGATTCCCGCCATCGAGGGCATCATCGCGCTGCATCCCGATGCGAAGGATCAAGCGGCCTCGAACGGAACGCCTCGTGTGATGACGCTCGCTTCCGCGAGTGGCGACTCGCCGGCTTCGGTCATCGAAGGTAAACGCGAAGACCTCGCGACCCTCATTTATACCTCGGGGACGACCGGTCCCTCGAAAGGCGTGATGCTCACGCACGGCAACTTGCTCTCTAATGCGGAAGACGCAGTGTCAGTCCTCGATGTGAACGAAGGCGACAACATCCTTTCATTTCTGCCGGTCGCGCATTCATTCGAGCGCACTGCGGGCTACTACACCGTGATGCTCGGCGGGGGCGAGATCGCTTATGCGGAGGGCCTGACGCAAATTCCCGCCAACCTTCAAGAGATCAAACCGCGGCTCCTGCTAGTAGTGCCGCGCCTGCTGGAAGCCATTTACGATCGGGTGCAGAAAACCGTGCGAAGCAGTCCGCCGTTGCGCCAGAAGCTGTTTCACCTCGCGATCGAAACCGGGAAGCGCGCGACGGAATACCGTCATAGCGGAAAACCTATGCCGCCGCTGCTGGCCATGCAGATGGCGATCTATCGCAAGCTGGTATTCCATCGCATCCACAGCGTTTTCGGCGGAAGATTGCGCTACCTGATTTCCGGCAGCGCCCCGCTTCCGACCGAGATCTACCACTTCCTCGCCGCCGCCGAGATTCCGCTCATCGAGGGTTACGGGCTTACGGAAGCTGCGCCGATAGTATCGGTGAATCTGCTCCCGGGACGGACGAAGATCGGGACGGTCGGACAGCATCTTCCGCACGTCGAGGCGAAGACCGCCGATGACGGCGAACTGCTGGTGCGCGGCCCCAACGTGATGAAGGGCTACTACAAGCTCGACAAGGAAACGGCGGAAACCATCGATCGCGACGGATGGCTGCACACCGGCGACGTCGCGCAGATCGACAGTGATGGCTTCATCAAGATCACCGACCGGAAAAAAGAAATCATCGTGCTGTCGGGCGGCAAGAATATTTCGCCAGCCAACCTCGAGACCAAGCTCGTCACCGATCAGTATATCTCGCAGGCGTGCGTGTTCGGCGATCGCCGCAAGCATCTGGCGGCGTTGCTGGTACCCGCGATGGAGCATCTGCAGGATCTGCTGAAGGAGAAAGGCCTCGCGGGGAAGCCTCCGGAGGAAATCGTGAAATCGGCGGAGCTGCGATCCTTCTTCCAGGCGCGGCTGCGCGAGTTTAACAAGCCGCTCTCCGATGTCGAGGCGATCGCGGCCTTCACCCTCATCGCGCAACCATTCTCGCAGGAGAATGGCGAGATGACGCCGACGATGAAGGTGCGCCGCCGCGTCGTGCAGCAACATTATCAGGACACCATCGATTCGATGTTCCGCGATTGAATCACGGCTATGAGCAAGCGCGAGTGGGCAAGAACCAGAGCATCATTTTGGAACGCAAACGCCTGGTCGATTTCCACCAAGCCCTCGAAGAGGAGCCTGCGCGCATCGAAGGCCGACGATGCGACTGGTCGTTACATCGGGCTTTTCGATACAGCCGACGAGCTGATGAGGGCGCTCAGTTCTCCAGCCGGCCAATCGACCGCGCCGACCTCGAAACGCAAGAAACTCACGACCCATCGCTTGGCGAAATCTGCCTCGCATGCGAACCCTATTCCAACGATTGTTTAGCCGCACCCGTCGAAGTTCAACGAGCCTTCGAGAAGCCAGTCAGAAACCTAATACGCGACTTGCGACATCCTTCGCTGCGCGCGAAGAAGTACGACGCAACTGGATATCTCTGGCAAGCTCGGGTGACCGGCTCTTGAGGCTTTATTTTCGCATCGAGGGCTATGTCCTCGATTCCATCAGGCCTCATCTGAAATGAGCCGTGTCACAAAACGCGGAGCGGGCGGACATCATAGTGACGATGGCCGCCCGCTTTGAGGATCGAAATGTCGATGTTCGCGCTACCCCTTCGAGGCTCCGTTCTCTTGCGCCAGCAGCGTGTGAATCGTGATCAGCTTCTTGATCGCATAGGCGCGCTTGCCCTTCGGCGTATGCACTTCGACGTCATCGTCGACGCCTTTGCCGATCAGCGATTTGCCCAGGGGCGATGACAGCGAGATTTTGAACTGCGCGCCGTCCACTTCTTCAGGCACCACGATTTCGTATTCATGAGAGCCTCCCTCATCGAGGTCTTCGAGGACGACCTTGCTGCCGAGGCCCACAGTGTCGCGCGGAATCGAGTTGAGATCGATGGTGGCGAGTTCAGAGACTCGCACTTCGAGGTTGTTGAGGCGCGCGCGCAGAAACTCCTGACGCTGTTTCGCCATCGCCCATTCGGCATTCTCCGACAGATCGCCATGCGCGCGAGCGCGCTCGAGTTCCTTGGGCAGATCCACGGTCAGCTCGCGCTTCAGCACTTCCATGCTCTCGCGCAGCCGTTTTACTACGGGAAGTTCAGCCATACTTGGTTGGTCTCACTTTGAGATGTTCACTACTACTGTGTGCAATGCACTACTTGCCACTACTTAGATGCTGATTCGATTGCGAGCTGGTTAACTTCAGTCCGCGACGATCGAGGTCAGGCTCCGGTTCACTCCCGGCACGCTCTGGATGCCCTGAACCACCAGCTCGCCCAGCGTCGTCACATCCGGCGCTTCCGCAATCGCGATGATGTCATGTGGCCCGGTCACCGCATGTGCCATCGATACGCCTTTAACATTGCGGATTTTCGCCGCTACGTCGCGAGCCTTCCCGGGTGAGGTATCGATCAGGATGAATGCTTTAACCACCATCTACGTTTCCTCCCGAATTACATTCGTAGCGAAATCGCGCGGTCATCGAAGCGGAGGCGGCGGGACCGGATTCCCCTGTTCGTTGTAAATGTAAAAACCCCGGTTGGTCTTGCGCCCAAGATAGCCCGCATCGACGTACTTTTTGAGCAGCGGGCACGGCCGATACTTGTCGTCGCCCAGCACCCGATGCATCACCTCCATGATCGCGAGGCAGGTGTCGAGCCCGATAAGGTCGGCCAGCTCGAGCGGGCCCATCGGCTGATTGGTGCCCAGCTTCATCGCGGTGTCGATGTCGGTAACGCCGCCGACGCCTTCATAAAGCGTGTAGATGGCTTCATTGATCATCGGCAGCAACACGCGATTGACGATGAACCCGGGAAAGTCCTGCGCCGTCATCGTGCTCTTCCCGACGCGCTCGGCAAGCGTCTGGGTGGCTTGATAAGTCTCGTCCGAGGTCGCCAGCCCGCGGATGATCTCGACCAGCTTCATCGCCGGAACCGGGTTCATGAAGTGCATGCCGATCACCTTATCGGCGCGCGTAGTGCGTGCACCCATTCGCGTGATCGAGATCGACGAGGTGTTCGACGCGAAAATCACGTCCGGGTCGCACACCTTGTCGAGTCTCTGAAAAATGGCAATCTTGGCGTCTTCGTTTTCGGTGACCGCCTCGATGACGAAATCAGCCTTCTTCATCATCTCGATCTCGGTCCCGGTCTTGATGCTTTCCAGCACGCGGTCGCGCTCTTCCGGCTTGAAGCGGCCGCGCTGAATCATGCGATCGAGATTTTTGCGGATGCCCTCGAAGCCGCGCTTGCAGAACTCCGCCGAAACATCATGCATCAGCACCGGAATTCCGGCCTGCGCCGTCACTTGCGCGATACCAGCGCCCATCTGGCCCGCCCCAATCACGCCCACGGTATGAACTTCCATCGCCACCTCCTCAGCTCAGATGTACGAAATGTAGTGCTTGAGCGAACTAAGCAGCGCCGCGACGTCGGCTTCGTCGCCAAGTTCGCGGCACAGGATCTCGTAGTAACCTTTGATGCGCCCGCGCTCCTGCTGGTCTTCAGGCACGGAGAGCAGGCTCTGAAAATCCTTCAGCAGCGCCTGCGTCTCGAGCTTCTTCTTGACCGGAATGGCGTCGTCGTCGACCGCGATCAGCAGTCGAATGTGATCGATCATCCGATTCATCACGGCAAAGTCGCTGCGATCCTTTTCCATCGGATGCCCTCGCTAGTGCGCTCCGGTCGGCGGCTCTTCGCCTTGCGTGTAGGTGCCCTGCCCCGACGAACTGTTCATCGATTCGCGCACCCTCTTCACATCATCAGGCGATTGCCGGCCGGGCATCCCCAGTCCACGCATCAGGGCATTGGTCATTTGCGAGGTAAGACGATCCCGAATTGAGGCGCCCTGCCCGACGTGGGCATCGAGGACGCGATCAACCTGCTCTTTCGTCAGCCCTTCGGCCCTGAAGATGTCGACCAAGGTCTGGAAATCCGACACTACCAGCTGCTTTATCGACGATTACGATTACCCTCGCGCAGGTTGGGCAGGTACGGCGCATACAATCCCGCGCGTGCTCGGCAATAGACGCATCGCATCGGCTAATGTCCCTATAAGGACCTCATTAGTAAGTTACGACCCCTTAAAACAAACGAAGCGGGCGCACGCGAATGACGCGAGGGCCCGACTTCAAATCGACGTTACACCGCTACCCAATGGGCCGCAAGCCGCCCCGAAGGCTTCGGGATTCAACGCCGCCACACTAAATACGGAGACGGGTTTGGGTGTGATGATTTGACAAATTTTGCCAACCGAACTAAATTCCTTATTGAGAATGATTCTCAATTGCGCGGACTGTAGTCCTTAGTGCTAGAGTGACCCTTCACGTGGCTCGCACCGTTCTTCCATATTTTTTCTATGCCGCAGGCATTCTGTTCCGCGAGGGGCTCGAAGCCCTGCTGGTGGTCATCGCGTTGGTCGCGGGCACCCGCGAGGCGGGCCACGAAAATCGCACCAAAGATATCTATATCGGCGCGCTGATAGCCGTCGCCGCAAGTATCGCGCTCGCATGGGGCGTTAATCACATAATCAGTGACGATGCGAGCGACACCCTCGAAGGAATTTTTCAGGTACTCGCCGCCGCGACGCTCTTCTATGTCAGCTCATGGCTCACTTCGAAGAGCCAGGCTCAGATGTGGAAGAGCTTCATCAACGATCAGGTCAGGGGCGCGCAGGACAGCGCCGCGCCCGGCTTGGCGCTCGCATTGACGGCCTTTCTAGCCGTGATTCGCGAGGGTGCCGAGACCATCGTGTTCTTCCAGGCGCTCACGGTCGGCGCGACCGAAGCAGTCGAGAAGCATGCGGTGATGGCCGGTATCGCGGCCGCCACCGTCGGCCTCGCGATAACTTTCATCGTGCTCAATCGCGCGGCGCATCGGATTCCGTTCGGGAAGTTCTTTTTCGCGACCACCATTCTGCTGTATGGCCTCGCGGTGGTTTTCATCGGACAGGGAATCGCGAGCTTCCAGGAATCCGAATGGATCAGCGCGACCTTCGTCGAGCACGTCCCGACGATCCCGATGCTCGGCCTCTATCCGACGGTACAGGGAATCGTCGCCCAATTGCTGCTTATCGTATTCGCCGCCTTGTCGATGCTTATTCCGCGCGGCTCGGGCGCAGGCGGCAAAGGCGGCTCAGGAAGTTCTCGCCGCATCCGATTCGCCCGATTTGATCTGCGGCGGCAATCCGAGCGGCCCGCCCTCGCCCATCACGATGTCCTCGATCTGACGGCTCACATTTTCCGCATCCGTCAGCGACTGAGTTCCCATCGAAATACATTCTTGTACATCCACGTTATGGCGCGGCGAACCCTTGCGCGCGCGCCGGAGCACTTCGCGAAGATTGCCGATCTGCGCCTGCAATTCGGTTAGCCGCGTCTGCACGATCGGGGTCGGCTTGCCATCGGCCATGAGATGAAGCGCGAGCGCCTGGTTGCGTTCGGCGGATGCCATCGAATGGACCGCATCGCGAATCTGCGGGCACGCCAGATCCGGAGGAATCGGCGGAGCCTCGGCGCCGATCGCCAAGGTTGGATTCAGCGTCATCGTGAGGAAGAGAAGCGCCAACGCGGCGTAGCGAAAGCAAAGAGCCGACCCAAGGGTCGGCTCTCGGAAATCCGTCCTTGGAGAGCGCGCTCGCCTCAGGCCGCTTCCTCGCCGCTCGAATAGCCGAGCGACTCGAGGAATTCCACTTTCTGGGCGGTGGGCATTATGTAGATACCGTCCCATCCGCAAACCTCTTCGCAGAGCAGGCATCCGACGCAGGTCTTTTCGTTGACCTGCACCTTGCCGAGATAGACCGCGTTGTTTTCCGGCGACGGCGAGATGCAATCGAATGGGCATACGTCAACGCAGACACCGCATCCGTTGCAATTGTCCGGGTGCACGACGGCGACCGGGCGCTCGGCGCGCTTCAGCACGTGCGTGATCACCCCGTGATTGGTCATGATCGCTTCGTCGGGGCAAATGACACCGCATGCGCCGCAATCGATGCACGCGCCGGGCTCGATGAAGTAGACCTTTTTGGATTCGCCGGAAATAGCGCCGGTAGGGCAGCGTTTCTCACACGCGCTACATCCGGTGCAGGCTTCGGCGATGATGGTAAATGGCATCAGTTAGACCTTTCGATTCGGTATGGCGACGAATCCGGTGAACCTACTTGCGCATCTCTTCGATGATCTTGTCGCGCTGGCCGCGCTCAATCAGTTGATCGTTGCGCCGCGCCTGCTTCAAGCCGAGATAGGTGAAGAACAGCACCAGCAGCATCATCGCCATGATGGGGATGTTGTCCGGCTGGGTAACGATACCCATGAACTGTTGGAGTCCGCTGATTTGTTCCATTCGCCCCTCTCAGATATGCGTTCTCAAAGCCAAGCGCGATAAAATTCGTTGTCTCCATTCAATCAACGCTATGTGGCAGTGTCAACGAGAGGCGCCTTCAAGCGTGATCTGCGGGCTTGATAATGCGCAACCAGACCGCTCAAATACCCGCGATGGCCAATCACGTTGAAGCGACCAGGATCCAGAACCCCGCACCTGCACGCATGCTGAAATCAATCTGGGGTGCCGTCGGCTCGGCGATGGGACTCGTGTATACGGCCATCGCTGCTCCGCTGGCTGGTATCTTTGCCCGCCTCGGCTTCCATCACATGGCTTGCGTCGTCTCGCGCGTGTGGGCGCGAATGATCATCGTCACCTGCGGCGTCAAGGTCGAGGTCGAAGGCCTCGAAAACCTTCGCGGGCTGAAATCCTACGTGCTGGTCGCCAACCATCAGAGCTTCTTCGATATTTTTGCAGTGCTGGCATATCTGCCCGGCGAGACGCGCTTCGTCGCAAAAAAGGAATTGCTCAAAATTCCCGTGGTCGGCTACGCGATGGTGCAAAACGGCCACGTCATCGTCGATCGGCAGGGCGGCGGGCGCTCGATTCGTCACGCGCTGGACGCGGCGCGCAAGGGCAGCTATCCCATCTGCGTGTTCGCCGAGGGCCATCGTTTTAACGATGGCCAGGTCCACGAATTCAACGAAGGCGCGGCATGGCTCGCGACGATGGCGAAACTGCCCTGCGTCCCGCTCGCCATCAGCGGTTCGGGCGCATTCTTCCCGCGCAAGGCGATCGTTCCGCAGGCCGGTGGCCGGATGCGGATGACTTTGCTGCCTCCGATTATGCCCGCCGTACCCGGCGAGCGCGCGAAGAGCGGCGACCGCGAAGCGCTGACTCATCAGCTCGAGGAAGCGGTGCGCTCAGCGTTCGTACCGGAACTCTGACGGCCGGTCGATCGACATAGTCCTGGGGAGGGAAGCATCATGGGAGAATCGAAGCGCGGCACGCTGCTGACGACGATTGCGATCACGGTTGGCCCCGCGATCGTCCTGACTCACCGCCGCGCCGAACTCGCATGAGTGGCGCTAAGCCTTCCGATCGAAGATGAACAGCGGAACCTGACTCGCGATCTTCGGATCGACCGCGAGGATGCGTTGCCCCGCTTCCTTCTTGATCGCGCCGGTCGCAATGCCTGCGCGCTTAAGCGATGCGACAACCTCATCGAGGTCGTCCGCCTCCAGCCATAAGCCGAACATCCCCTCGCCATTCGCCTTGATAGCATCGGCAGCGGAGGCGCCCGATGCGAGCCTGATCTCCGCGCCGCCAATCGTCACCGACGCCTGCTCTGCGGAGCGGGTGACTTTGAAAGCGAAATTCTTTTCGTAAATCGAGGCCGCGTCGCTGAGGTCGCCGGTCGCCACATCGAGGCGGTCGAAACGTTTGATCATGATGTCATCAGTTCTAGCGATAGATGTTTATCTACACCAGCCTTCGGAATGAAGGCGTCTGGTTTCGCGCGATCATTTTGACAATAATCACGAGACCCCAAGTTCTTTAGTCCCTACGGAGCACAGCACAGCGATGAGTCTCGATTTCAGTACCAGCATTTTCAACAAAGAAAAGCTCCTCCTGGCCGACAAGGAGGAATTTATCGTTGAAGGTAAACGGCGCCTGTTCCCGCTCCTGACCAAGGCTTTCGAAGGCATCAAACAGATTGGCGTCATCGGATGGTCCTCGCAGGGACCCGCCCAGGCACGCAACCTGCGGGATTCGCTGGTTGGCACCGGAATTAAAGTCAAGGTCGGATTGAGGAAAGGCTCGTCGTCGATACCGGCGGCAGAAAGTGTCGGCTTCGATCGCGCCTCGGGCACGCTCGGCGAGATGTATGAGGTGATTGCGGAATCGGATCTCGTGATCCTCCTGATCGCGGATGCCGCACAGGCCGAAGAGCACAAGGCTATCTTCAAAGCCATTCGGCCCGGCGCAACGCTCGGCCTCTCGCATGGATTCCTTCTCGGCCACTTGAGGAATATCGGCGAATCGTTTCCGCCCAACATCAACGTGATCGCGGTATGCCCGAAGGGGATGGGACCGTCAGTCCGGCGGTTGTACGAGCAAGGGCGCGAGATCGATGGCGCCGGCATCAACTCCAGTTTCGCCATCGAGCAGGACATCAATGGCAAGGCGACCGACTATGCGCTTGGATGGGCGGTCGCGATTGGCGCGCCGGAGATTTTTCAGACCACGCTCGAATCGGAATTCAAGTCCGATATTTTCGGTGAACGCGGCATTCTTTTGGGCGCGGTGCACGGCATCGTCGAGGCTCTATACCTGTGGTTCCTCGGCAAGGGACAAACCCCGGAGCAGGCCTTCGTCGATTCCGCGGAATCCATCACCGGGCCGATCTCGACCATGATTTCCGAAAAGGGAATGTTGGCCGTCTATGAATCCCTCGATAAAGAAGGCAAGGAATCTTTTAAACAGGCCTACTGCGCAACCTACAATCCTGCGCTGGAAATCCTGATGGAGATTTACGAGGACGTTGCTTCCGGCAACGAAATCCGTAGCGTCGTCGCCGCCGGTCAGCGCCTCAAGCGCTTCCCGATGGGAAAAATCGACGGCACCGAAATGTGGCAGGTCGGCATCAGCGTACGCGCAAATCGGAACAAATATAAAATCACCATCAACCCGGTGACCGCCGGAATCTACATCGCCACCATGATGGCCCAGGTCGACCTCCTGAAGGAGAAAGGCCATCCCTATTCCGAGATCGCCAACGAATCGATCATCGAGGCGGTGGACTCGCTCAATCCCTACATGCACTACAAGGGTATCTCGTTCATGATCGACAACTGCTCCACCACCGCGCGCCTGGGCGCGAGGAAATGGGCGCCGCGCTTCGAATACATTCTGCGCCAGCTGACGTTTCCCGCCTTGCGGCGCGGGTTGCCGCCCGATCAAGCCCTGTTCGACAAGTTTTTGAAGAACGAGATCCATCCCGTGTTGGCCAAGTGCGCCGACCTTCGACCGGCCGTGAATATCGCCGTGGTCGATTGAATGAATGAGGCTCTCGACAGAAAGGTCCCGCACCTCGGTACCTATCGGCGCGAACTTCCGGTCAGCGTCGAGCGCCTCTATGAAAACGCGATCGACTGGGAGCATCTACCATATTTGCATCGGACCAGTTTCGCGCGCATCGAATGTATTGAGGCGGGCGAATGGGGTTTTCGCGCGCGCGTGTGGTCGCAGCCCTACGAGGAGCGCCGCATGTTCATCATCGATGTTGAAGCTCGATCGCGATTGCCGCCGCTGGATCACCTCGACGCTGGATGGTCCCGGCCGCGGCAACGAAGTCTGGACGCATGCGTTTCCGGTCGGCGATCGCGAGACCCATATCGTGGTGGATTTTTTCGCTCCCGGCCTCGCGGCGGATCGTGCATCCGAGGTCTTCAACTCCTCCAAAGCTCTCTATACGCGACTCTACGATGAAGATGTCGAAATGATGTCGGGCCGCCAGGCGCAACTCGACGCAATAAAGACGCGCGCTCCAGAATGGTCGTCATCACGCCGCGTGCTCGGTCCGCTCGATCAGGTTCGCATGCGGTTGCCGATGACGATCGAGGAACGCGGGCGACGATTTCGCATCGTCGAGACTGGATGGAAAATTCCTCGCGCATGCCACCGTATGCCCGCATACGCTGGGGCCGCTCGGCACCGCGACGGTGACCGACGGCATCATCGAATGCCCGTGGCATGGATTTCAAATTCGACATCGCGACCGGCAAGTGCGTGAGCGGACATAACTGCAGCCTCGCGCCTGCACCACAAATTGTCGTCGATGCGCTAAACTCTGATGTCATCGTGGAGTGGAAATCGGAGCGCTGATCGTTTCTATTTCTCGCGAGGTGTTTATGGGAAACGCCGCCTTTCCAATCACGATCGGCCGCGAGAGCCGCGCTGCAGAGCGCGCATCGACGACGCGCGCAAGTCGCCTCGATCCCGTGGTACGTATGGTGCCTCGCTGCCGCGGTGACCTCCGACGCGTTCGGCGGGTATTGGGATATCTCGTGGCACATCTCGATCGGACGCGACACCTTCTGGACCCCCGCGCACATGATGGTCTACCTCGCGGGAGTGCTGGCCGGCATCTCATGCGGCTATGCGATCCTCGCCACGACCTTCGGCTCTTCGCGCGAGATGAAAGATCAGTCGGTCTCGATCTGGGGCTTTCGCGGACCGCTCGGATGTTTCATCGCGACGTGGGGCGCGTTCGCGATGCTGACCTCGGCGCCGTTCGACAACTGGTGGCATAACGCTTACGGCCTCGACGTGAAAATCGTCAGCCTGCCTCATTCGATGCTCGCGATTGGCGAGGCGATGATCAGCCTCGGCGCGATGGTGCTGGTGTGCGCGCAACTCAATCGCGCCTCGGGAGAGTACCAGCGGAAGCTAGACCGCCTGTTGCTCTACGTTGGCGGGGTCGAGGTTTTCGGCGCGGCGCTCTTCGCGCTTGAATCGACGTGGGTCGGCCTGATGCATAGCAGCGAGTTCTATCGCACGATGGCGAGCACCTTTCCCCTCGTGCTGATGGCGCTTTCGTGCGTTTCGAAATCGAAGTGGCCGGCGACTACGATGGCGGCGATCTACACCGCGGGCTTCCTCGCGTTCCTGTGGATTTTCCCGCTGTTCCCCGCCGAGCCGAAGCTCGGTCCGGTTTACCAGCACATCACGCATATGATTCCGCTATGGTTCCCGACCCTGCTGATCGTGCCGGCGTTCGCCCTCGACCTCCTTCGTCATCGCCTGGGCGAGGGATGGGGCAACTTGAAATCAGCCATCGCGGCGGGATGCGTGTACCTCGCGGTCTTCATCGCGGCGCAGTGGCCGTTTGCGGATTTTCTGATGTCGCCGCTTGCACGCAATCGCATCTTCGGGACCACCTACTTCGGTTACTTCGATGCCGCAAACGTCCTCTACAACCCGTATCATTTCGCGCGGATGGACAAGACCCAGGCGGCCTTCTACGGCGGGATGGCGGCGGCCCTCATAACCGCAATCATCTTTTGCTCGATCGGAATGGCCCTCGGAAACTGGATGCGCAAGGTTCAGCGTTAGCTCGAGCTCGAACGTGAAGCGGCGGCTCACATTTCTCGCGGTCCTGATGATGCTGATCGCGTCCGCGCATCCAGCATCGGCGCATGTCGGCAGCCCGGATGTCTTCTATGAGGGCGACGCCGGACCGTATCATCTCTTCGTCACAATACGAGTGCCGCAAGTAATTCCGGGCGTCGCGGAAGTTGAGGTTCGCACCAACTCCGACGATGTGCGCGAGATCACCACCGCGGTCGCGCGACTGACCGGCGCCGGCTCGAAGTACGTGCCGGTTCCCGATGTCGCGAAGCAATCGAAGACCGACCCGCGATTTTTCACCTCGAGCCTATGGCTGATGGAATACGGATCGTTGCGTGTCCTCCTCAACGTGAAAGGCACGCGCGGCCCCGCCGAGCTGTCGGTGCCGGTCGCATCGTTCGGGCAGGCCATTCTCCTGATGCCGAAAGCACTCGGCGCTTTGCTGCTGGTGCTGGCGATTGGCCTCGCAATCGGCGCGATCTCGATCGTAGGCGCTGCGGCTCGCGAATCGCGCATCGCACCCGGTGCGGAAGTTTCATCCGCATACCGTCGCCGTGGCTGGCGCGCGATGGCGATTACGACGGTGCTGGTCGGACTGATTTTTTGGGGAGCATTCACATGGTGGAATGCCGACGCGAACGCCTATGCGACCCTCGCGAAGTTTTACCGATCGCCGAAGTGCGCGGCGACTCTGGACGGCAATCGACTATCAATCCGCCCGAGCGATGAGATCTGGCTTAAAAACGAAAGCGTCGAGGCTCTGATCCCCGACCACGGCCACATCATGCATCTATTCCTGCTGCGGACGCCGGGATTCGATCGCCTCTGGCATCTACATCCGGATCGCACCGAGAGGGGTACCTTCGACAAGGATTTGCCCTCGATGGAGGCGGGCCACTATGAGGTCTTCGCAGACGTCGTCGATAAGTACGGATTCCCGTGGACATTGGTTGGAGCTGTCGATCTGCCGGCGGTCGCGGGACCCGCGATGCATGGCGACGATTCGGAAGGAATCGCTGCGGCCCTGACGCCGACGAGCGATACGACGACCTCGATACTCGCCGACGGCACGCAGCTGATTTGGAAACGCGACAGCGCGCCGCTCAAGGCTAACGTTCCAATGATCCTGGAGTTCGAAGTGCGGGATAAAAGCGGCGCGCCTGCAGATGATCTGGAACCATACATGGGAATGGCGGCGCATGCGGAGATCATTCGCGATGACCTGAGCGTGTTCGCGCACATCCATCCCTCGGGCTCAGCCTCGATGGCTTCGATGATGATGGCGAGCGCCGACAGCCCGGGGTCGGCATCAATGGCCGAGATGAAAATGCCGACCGAGAAGATCGCGCCGGAACTCTCGATGCCCTATGGCTTTCCGAAGCCGGGGCTTTACCGCATCTTCCTGCAGTTCAAGCGCGCCGGCCACATCGAGACCGCCTACTTCGACGCTCGCGTGCAGTAGCTGCCGCGCCAGCAGCGGGAGAGGGAAAAATGAAACAGGCGCCGGAGGAATCCGGCGCCTGCCTAAGCGAACAATATCGCAGCTGCGATCAGCTCTTGGGCTTCATCGAAAAGTTGACGGTCGAGGAACCGCCGTCCTTCACGTCCGCCTTCTCATCCGCAGTGCCGAGCTTCTCCTGCCATACCTCGACAGTATAGTTGCCCGCCGGAACATCTTTGATGGTGTAGTTGCCCTTGTCGTCGGTAACGGCGAAGTACGGGGTGTCGGTCGCGACCCACCATCCGTGCATCCAGCCATGCGCATCGCAGGTGACCTTGATGGCTTCCGGCTTCTCGACCACCTTATCCATTTCTTTCTTGAACTTCGGCTGTGCCGCGTTGAAGGAAGGATTGACGGTCGAGTAGGTGTGGATGTTATGCAGGATGCCGTCGTCATTCATGATCTTGACGGTGCTGCCGGCCGGGAACGCGAGGACATGGGGATCGTAACGGCAGCCCTTCTGATTGAAGGTCACGGTTTCCGGCTTCAAGTCGCCCTTGGCGCCCTTGACGACGACCACGGCATTTGCGATGCCGCCGTCGCTGGAGACCAGCAGGTCCTCGTTGACATGCTTTGTCAGGCCGCAAACTTCCTTGTCCTTGGTGACCTCGACGGTCTTGGGCGCGGGAGGCGTGCCGTCATACTTGACGGTGCCGCTGATGGTTCCGCCGGCTGCGTTCGCGCTATAGGCGCTGAAAGTCAATCCGAGAGCCACCGCTGCGCATGCCGTGGCGACCTTTGCCAAACGTTTCATTGCTGATTTTCCTCCGGTTATCCGACGAAATTCCTGATAAAACCTTGTTTTGCTCGCTCACCTTCTGCTTCTTCTCGGGTGCCGACGGCTTGGGCGCCGCGGCAGGGCTCGCTACCTGCGAAGGCAGCGTCTGTCCGGGATGCGTGCCGAACCAGAAGATGTAGTCGCGAATCGCTTTGCGCTGTTCTTCCTCGTTGCCCTTAAGGATGTCGTCGGGACCACCCGGGTAGAACGACGGCATCTTGGTGCCGGGCTGAATCGCCTGCGGGTCCTTCAGCCATAGCGGGATCCAATCCGGGTTGAGGCGCGCATGCGCGAGGCCCAGATCGGGCGCCCATCCTTCGGGCGGACCTTCCGGATGCTTGTCGCCCTGCTGATGGCAACTGAAGCAGTTGAAGTAGTCCTTGGACATCAACTTCGCGCCGGCGTCCAAATCCATCGCCGGGAACAGATTCGTATTGAGGTACACGAATGGCACCTGGAGGTCGGCCATCGCCGTGAAATAGTCAACCAGCGTGTCACCTTCATGGTTATCAACGTGGAAGGTCGGCATCCGGATCTTGAGCCACGGCCGGATCGGGGTCGGGGCCTGCAGGAAGCTGAAAAGCCATTCCGGCTGCACCTTGGCGCCCTCGCCATTGAGGATCGGCGGCGCGAGGTTGAGCTGATCCGCAGGATAGAAGCGCCGGATGTAACCTCCGCGATTCTCGATGATGTGGCATCCGACGCAATTACGATAGTTCACGTCGCGCCGGCCCATCACGATCTGTTCCTGCCGCGCGGTGCCCGGGGCGCGATAACGTTCCTGTACCTTGCCTTCATGCAAGCTGGCGATGAACGTCCGCAGGTTCTTGATGTCCGTGTCCTGCAAGTCAAAGTTCGGCATCACCTGCTCGACATCTTTGGTCTGGTAGGTGCGCGGATTCTTCAACTTATTGTAAATCCAGGCGTTCCACGTCTCGGCGATGTCGGTATGGTTGCCGAAGAACAACTCGTCGACGTGCTTGGAGCCTTCGGTGCTGAGCTCGACGCCGATGCGCGACTCATGCTCCATGCCGTTGATCTCGTGGCAACCGAAGCATCCGTATTTGCGCACCAGCGCTTCGCCCTTCTGGATGTTCGCCGGATCCTTCAGCGCTACCTCGACGCCCGGATCTTCCTTCTTTTGACCGTGCGTCATCAGGAATGACGTCAGCGCGAGGGCTTCGTGATCATTCAGGCGCAGCGACGGCATCGCGGGATGCGCCGCATAGTTGGTCGGATCCTTGATCCACCACCAGACCCATCGCGCGTCGGTCTTCTCGGCGATGTTGTCGAGATTGGGCGCGAAGTCTTTGGTGGTTCGCGTTTCCTTCGGTTTGAAGTCCACAGCGGAGCCGACCGGCGAGCCGTATGCATCCGGTTCGATCGCATGACAGCCTTTGCATCCGACTGATTCGAAGAGGCCCTTGCCTTCCTCGATCATGCCCGCATTGGTCAGCGCGGCCTGGAGATCGGCAGGCTCCGGATGAGCCTTGCTCCACTCGTCGCCGTCCTTCTGCGAGCTACTCAGGATGTAGGAGGCAACCTGCGTGGCTTGTTCGGTGCTGAACATGAAGTTCGGCATCCGAGTATGCGGCCGGAAGATGTGTGGATCGGTGATCCACCGCACGGTCCATGACGGATCGAGCTTGGCCGACGCCAATTTCAAGAAGGGACCGATCTTGGGCATGTCTTCATAGCCGGCCACAAGATGGCAGGCGGGGCAGCCGAGCTGCTGGAAGTCGCGCTCGCCATCGACCCAATTGATCGCGATCTGATTGCCTTCCTTGTTGCGCAGCGACCCGACGTCGATGTGACAGGTGATGCATCGCGACTGCATCTCCTCGCCCTGGAGCAGCGGATGATCCCAATGCTCCTCGTTGCCATGCGCCATCGCAACCGAATTAACCGCGGGGCCCTGACCCTCGTGGCAAGGAGTACAACCCGTTTTCTCCGGCGGATGCTTCAAGATGATGGCGTCGAAATTCGAATGGGTGCGAAATGGCTGCGGCGCATTTTCGAAGCCCTTTTTATCGGCGCCCATGTGGCAGCTCTGGCATCGATCGACCCGCGCGATAGCCTCGTCGAAGGCGTTGCGATCGAAGTCATCGATGGCGGTCTGCTGAATCTTGGGAATTTTGGGATAGCGCGCGATGACCCGGCCCATGAACTTGATCGGGATCATGTAGGTGTCGGCCTTGTCCGTCAGGTCGTCGCGGGTCTTGGTCAGAACCTTCAGCTTGTCGGTCAGGTCGGTGACCTGGGAATTGATCTTGTCGACCTCGTCCTTAACGTCCTGGAGATCCTTCTTGGCCTTGTCGGAGGCGGCATTTTCACCGTTAAGTTCCTTCTGGAGCTTTTGAATGTCGCTCCAGATTGGGGCCGCATCTTCCTTGACCTGGATCGCATGATTGTAGTCATACATGCGCTCGGTGAGCATCGACTTGGTGAAGCGGACCGCCTGGTCTTTGTCGTCGGCGATGTTCTTAAGGTTGACTTCCGAGGCCTTGAGCTCATCGAGCTTGCGCTGAGTCTCGCCGGAATTGAGCTGGCGCTCGGCCTCGGTGAGGTCCTTTTCGTCCTTCACGTATTCGGGATTGTCGTTGAGCTTCTTTTGCTCATCGGCGACATCCTTCATGTACTTGTTGTAGGCGAGGCGATCGAACTCGACCTGGTATTCCTTCCACGGCCGGCGCGAAATATTGTCGTCCCAGATTGCCCAGATTGCGCTGACCAGCAGCACGGCGATCATGAGTACGAAAAGCGCGCTGAACGATTTCCCCTCTTCGATGGGATCGAGTCCCGGTCTGCCAGCCATCTACTTCACACCTGCCACGGAACGAACCTTCCGCCGAAATCTTTTATAGTTGCTCGCCAAAGTAACGCTCGATCGCCACGCCCACCATGAAAATCAGAATCCCGACCCCGGTAATCTCGAACTCACGCCCCATCCCGTGCGGCTGGGTAATGCCGACATACAATGCGAACAGCACATCGACACAGCCAATCGCTTCGAGAGTTTTCGCCAGGAAGAACACTCAGATGTTTTGGTCTCAGATGTTAATCCACGGCGTAACCAGGATGTACTTGATGTTGAACGCGTGACGCAGCGCCATCTTGACCACCACGCCGATCATCGCGATGAGCAAAAATCCAGTGATCCCGAAGCGCACCGGTCCCCACGCCTCGAGGATCTCTTTGCCGCCGCCGGGAAACGCCGACCATGGATCGCCCGCGGGTCTGCGCCTTATCCACCAATAAAATCCGATGTAACCGACCACGAAGTACGCGCCGATTACAAACAGCCCGAACATCGCGGACATGAAGTAGTCGCGGAAGCCGAACATGTACGGAAGGTCAACGTTGGTCAGCGCCTCGACCAGATGCGGATCCCAAATCTGACCCGGCCAGAACCAGTTCCATCCGGGGCCGCGGAAGAACGTCCCGATGATGATGAACGAGACCCATAGGATGTGGAATCCGAAGAAGAAAGTCAGGATCTCGAAAGTGCGCTCCTTAAAGGTATAGTAACCGTTCCCCTTTGGATTGATGTCGAGATACGGCACCAGCATCAGACCCACGATGATGAAGCTGGGCAACACCACGCCCGCATACCATGGATCGAAGAAGACCAGCATTTCCTGCAAACCGAGGAAGTACCATGGCGCCTTCGAGGGATTCGGCGTGCGGGTCGGATTGCTGGGCTCTTCCAGCGGCGCATTGATGGTCAGCGACCAGATCGTCAGCACCGCGATCACTAGCAGCGACATCAGGAATTCATTGCGGACCAGGAACGGCCAAGTATGCAGCTTTTCCTCGATTCCCGACCCGGCTTTCTTGATCGGAACCTCGGAACGTTTGCCGCCGGGCGCGGCTATCGGCCGCGCCGCGCCACCCGCGGATACGGCGCCAGCGCCCGCCGCTCGCATTATCGGTCCACTACCTTCGGCCATGATCAATCCTCTGCGCGACTGCTAACTTTGCGCGTGATTATCGTCCTCGTCCTTGGGCGGAGCGGCCAACACCCATAATCCATACATGATGAGGCCCATCACGATCGGCACAAAGAGAACGCGCACGATACCCATGCGCAGCAATCCTGAGAACAATTCACCCATAGTCCCGTCCGCAACCCCGCTTAGAGCGGCCCCGACATTCCGTCGCGGCGAATTCGCCAGAAATGCACCGCCATGAACAAGCTCGCGATGAGCGGGAAGAAGATGCAGTGCAGGATGTAGAAGCGCAACAGCGTATGGGGTCCGATTTCCGCGCCGCCGAAGATAAATGCGCGCGCATCGTAAATCGGATTCACGCCCATCACCTCATGGAACGGGCCGCCGTGTCCTAACAGCGGGGTGGCGCGCGCCATGTTCGATCCGACGGTAACCGCCCATATCGACAGCTGATCCCAGGGCAGCAGGTATCCGGTGAACGAGAGCAGCAGGGTCAACACCAGCAGGATGACGCCGACCACCCAGTTGAACTCGCGCGGAGGTTTATACGATCCGGTCATGAACACGCGGAACATATGCAGCCAGACCGCGATGACCATCCCGTGCGCGGCCCATCGATGCATGTTGCGCATCAGCATCCCGAACGGCATGTCGAATTCGAGATATTTCATGTCCGCGTATGCGTATTCGGCGGTCGGCCGATAATAGAACATCAGGTAGACGCCGGTGATGACGGTCACCATGAAGAGCAGGAAGGTGATCCCGCCCATGCACCAGGTGAAGCGCAGGCGAACGGTATGCTTCTGCACCTTGGAGGGATGCAGATGCAACCAGATGTTGCCCGACACCATCAGGATGCGGTTGCGCGGGGTGTCCTCGTAGCCATGGCGGAAGATCGATTGCCAGGCTTGAGACTCGACAATCTGCCGCTTGGTTTCGTTCCAGTCGAATTTGGCCATTCCTAACTAACGGCTCCCTTCAGGCAGCCTTTTCCTTCCCGTCGTTTGTCGTGTGTCCGATTCTGATGAATATCTAAAAGACTCGATACTTTTCAACGCCCCGGTCCCCAACTTCCGCATCGAGCGAGGGTAAGATTATCTAATTGCGGTCCGTGTGTGCAATAAAACCCCGCTGATGCATCCACATCATTCACCGCTCTTACCGCGGCGGCTGAATATCGACACCACCAAACCATAAAGCACCATCAGCACGCCGATTCCGATCACGCCGAGTCCCGGTCCGATCAGGATGCCGGTGGCGCAGAGCACCACGCCGATGACGAGGAGCGGGATTCCAAATGCGATCGGATTGAAGGGATCGCCCTTCGAGGCACGTGCGACCGTGCGCTTCTGGTACTCTTTCTGATCCGCTTCCTCATTGCTGTCGCGCAGGACGCTGACCGCGTAATCGGTTAGCTCGTCGCGATTTTTCAGGCCGCGCAGTTTGTCGGCGAGCTCTTTCGCGAGCTCCTCGACGTTGCGCTCGGCGCCTTCCTCCTCGGCGGCGGAGTTTTCTCCTGATTTATCGATGGGATCGCTCATTTTTCGCGGCGTCGGAATGCGCGGCTAAGACCTATCGATGCCCGGCCGAATTGTCAACGCGGAGGTGGATCATCAGCGCGAAGCGGGCGCTCGAATAGCGGATCACTGATTCTGGTTGGTATCCGGCGAGGCTTGAGATAGAAGGCGAACAACCCGGGGGCGCGGCGCGCGTCAAAGATCATCCGGGCCTGGAGCGGCAGCAATGCGAAGACTGGAAAACAAAGTGGCAGTGATAACCGGAGCCGTCGAGCGGGATGGGACGCGCGACGGCGATCCGATTCTCGCAGGAAGGCGCCTCGGTCGTGGTGGCGGATCTCAACGTGGATGGCGGTGAGTCGGTGGTCCGCGAATGCAAAGAAAATGGCGGCAACGCGGTTTTTCAAAAGGCCGACGTCAGCGCGGAAGATCAGGTCAAGGCGATGATCGATCGCGCGGTCAAGGAATTCGGCCGCCTCGACATCACTTACAATAATGCCGGCCTCGGCGGCGCGGTCGGACCGATCGAAAACATCACGGTCGAGGATTGGGACAAAACCTTCGCGGTGCTGGTGCGCGGCGTGTTCCTCGGCATCAAGCATTCGATTCCGATCATGCGCAAACAGGGCGGCGGATCGATCATTTCAACCGCCTCGCTCGCGGGTCTGCAAGGCTATGATGGCATCCACGCGTACTCGGGCGCGAAGGCCGCCGTGGTCAATGTCACGCGCTCGGCGGCGATCCAGCTCGGCCCGCGACAAGATTCGCGTCAATTGCATCTGCCCGGGCGGAATCAATACGCCGATTCTGTATGGCACCACGCCCGGCGGCGAAAAAATCATGGAGCGCGTGCTCTCAAAGCGCAGCCAATCAAGCGCGCGGGCAGCCCGTTGGACATCGCGAACATGGCGCTGTTCCTCGCGTCAGATGAATCCGAATGGATCACCGGTGCGGCGATGGTGGTGGACGGCGGCGCAATCGCGGGTGAATCGATTCGGCTGGCGCAGGACGCGGACACCAACGCCCTGCCGCCGCAGGGTTTCGCGGGACCATCGTTTCAAAGGTAGGCGCCATTTCCCACGAGGAATGAACTTCGGGACATAAGGTCAGAAATCTGTCTAAACTTGCGCTCGTGAACTTTAACGAGCGCAAGTTTACCGAATTCAGACCGATTCGAATTGCTGCGGCCATAGTGCTGCTGATGGCTCTGTTTTGGGGCGGCCTCGCCCAAGCCGAATGCCCCACCGCGGTCGAGCAGGATCGCTGGCGCCTCGAGGTGCAAAGCGGCGTTTCATGGTTGATGACTCCGTGTGGCGAGCGATTCTTTTCCGTTGGCATCAACGGAATCGATCCAAACCTCGGAGCGGGGCCAATAGAAGGCGCGCCGGCAGAATCACAGATCGCATTTCATAACGCGCCCTCATGGACCGAGCAGACCCTGGGGCTGATGGGGCAATGGGGTTTCAACACCGCAGGGAGTTTCAGCTCCCACGATTTGCCGCTGCCGACAATTCCGGAACTCGACTTGGGCTGGAAATCGCACTTCCTGTGGGGAGACCCGTTCGCACCTGCGACCGTCGATAGAATGCGCAGCGCGGCGCACGAAGCGGCCGGGGTTTATCGCCACGCGGGCAAACGGATCGGGTACTTCTCCGACAATGAAGTGGGCTGGTGGAGTGGCGCTCTCTTTCGCTTCTACATCGCCCAGCCTCCAACCAGCTTCACCAAGCGCAAACTGGTTGATTTGATCCGTGAGTATTACGGGCAGGACTGGCGACGGTTCACCGAAGACTTCGTGATGCCGGCGGCAATCTCGGATTTCGGCAAGCTCCTGAAAAGCAACGGGACGCGGGTGCGGATGCGTTCCGGCCACGGCGGCATCGGACTGATTCGGCGCTGGACCAGTATCATAACGGGCCGTTACTACCAGTTGGTGCACGATGCGTTGCGGGAGGCGGACCCCGAAGCGTTGATCTTTGGCGACCGGCTGCCGCCTTACTATGACCAGGATGCGGTCCGCGCAATGGCGCCATACCTCGACGCCGTCGCAACCAATTACGACGTCGATAGCCCGGACGGTTGGATTGGACATTACTATTTCGATGCGCTGCGGTATTTGACCGGCAATAAACCAATTCTGATCTCCGAATGGTATTTTTCCGCGCAGGAGAATCGCTCCGGAAATATCAACAATGGCTACCTGATGACGGTGCGCAACCAGGATGAACGGGCGCGCGGGGCGGCCAGCGCGGCGCGCTATTTTGCGCGGGTACCCAACATCGTGGGAATTCACTGGTTCCAGTACTACGACGAACCGCGCGGCGGCCGGCCGATCGACGGCGAGAACTACAACTTCGGCCTCGTTGACATCGAAGGCGAGCCATACGCACAACTTGTCATCGCGCTGGGCGAGGTGAATCGCAGTCTGGGCGAAATCCATCGCGACAGCTCAATTTCGGAGGCATCGACGAACCCGAACGAGATTGAGATCCCTCCAGCCGGGGCCGATGCGAATGAGGCTGACCCGGCGCAATGGCTCAGGGACGCGGCATTGCTGAAAGGATTGAAAGCCTCGACGCCCGATGCCATCTTCGGGGATTTTTTTCTGGCCTGGAGCGCGCAAGGTCTCCATCTGGCAACCGTCAGCATGGATTACTACGACCCCGACCTGTTCGCGGAGGCCGAACGGTTCCGTTCGCAGGATGCTTTTCGGATCGACTTCGGTGTGGATGCGGGCACCGGTCCACGTAGATTCGCCATGTTCGTATTTCCCACCGGGAGTGCCGCGAAAACGCGGAATTCCGCGATGCGCGTCGAGGTATGTGAGACGATCCAGGGACGATGCGTAGGGGTTCCTGCGGCCGTCGCGACGGACCTCCGCAGCGACCACGCCAGAATCAGAGAAGAAATCTTTCTGCCGTGGCCGGCGTTGGGAGTCGCGGGACCTCCGCGCGATGGAAATCTTCGCGTGCAACTGGGCGCCACTTCCTTCTATGGATCCCGCTGGATGTCGCTGTCGGGCGAAACGCCCTCGCGCGCGATTGAAGACCATTCGAGCTGGCGAAGCGCGAGGCTACTGTCCGTGCCGACCCCCGATCCAAATCTAATCTCGATAAATTTCCGCGATACCGGCGAACCGCGCTACCGCGGGACTGGCCGTGGCTGCTGCTGGAAGTAAGCTCTATATTTTGATTCGGCGGCGAGCCGAATGTTCGACTCGCCGCCGTCAGAAACAATTTTCAGAGCGTGTCAAGGAAGTTGATGACATTGGTTTGCTGCTGTGAGCTCAGCGCCTTAAATGCCGCCGCCGCAGCCGCCGCTTGACCGTCGTGCAGTGAGATGGCTGTCGGCAGATCGGAGGCACGGCCATCGTGCAGGAAGACGTCGCGCGCCCGGATGCCCCATAACGGCATCGTCCGCATCATCCGCTCGTCGCTCGGGATCGCCGCATCGTCATTGACCCCGTCGCCAAGCGAACCCATGTCATGCAGCAGGAAGTCGCCGTACGGATGGTAGGTGACATTCGCCAGCGTCTGATTGACGTTGCGCGATACCATCATGCCGTTGACGGTGGGCGTCAGGAACGATGCCGGATTGTTGGCGGTCGTGATCGAGGGCGTGTGACAACTCGCGCATCCGATTTGGTTGAACAGCTGTCGCCCCGCCATCGCGGAGGAAGTTTCCGCCAGCTCGGGAGGCGGCTGCAACGCGCGCATGAAATCGGTAAAGCGATCGATATCCGCGCGGCCGGTCGAATCGACGGTATCCTCCGGGTCATCCGCGGTCTGAAGCGTCACCCCGAATTGCGTCACACCCATCGCGCAGGTGGTGTTGGGTTGTGAGTTGAGATCGCTGGTTATGCCGATCTCGTTGAGGTACGCATCGGCAGCGAAGCCGACCAGCGTCGAGAAATCATCCTTCCACCCGAACCGCGCCACGTGAGGAGTTCCCAGCGCCGAACGCATGCTGGAACTGACCTCGGTCGCCAGCCCGTCGAAGTTGCCGATGTCGGCCACCATACGCACGGTGCCCCGAACCGCCGACGGCTCCGCCGCCGCGATCGACTGGAATGTTTGATCCGAAGTTGCCTCCACGAGTCCATCACCAAACAGCGGCAAACTCAGACGATGTGCGATACAGGTCGGCGTGCCGGTAAGCCCGGTATCGTTGGCGCTATCCGCAATGCACATCGGGAGATCGGGCGAGAAGCCTCGCGCGAATTCGACATTCTGGCATGCGGACGGAGTGTTATCCGGAATGCCAATCTGCGCGCCGAGTGGAACCGACTCCATACCGAACGAAAAGATGGTTCCAAGGTCGCCCTGTTGCTCGGAGCCGCCGAACAGCATGTGATCAACCGCGAAGATGCGAACCGGCGGTCCTCCGGTCGAGAGTCGCTGCTCCATCAAGTCGAGCCCGCCGCCTCCACGCACCGGATTGCTGTGACATGAGGCGCAGGAGTTGTTGTTAAATAGCGGCCCGAGCTGTCCCGCGGGTCCTGATGAGCTGTTGGCGGGATTGAGCGTTTCGGTTTCCTGGAAATTCAGAAGACCGTTACTGAAGTTGGTCAGGTCGGTCGGGTTGTTGCTGATACCGGACAGCGGATCGCCCATCCCGATAAAGAGCGGAATGCCGCCGCCGGGGCGCGGATTACGAAAGTGGGATGGTTGGGAGCCCGCCGAAGCAGTCCCAACCAGACAGAAGAGAAAGAACACGGATGTGACCTGAGTCCAGGGGACTCGCGATCTAGCCGTAGGGTAACCATTTGCGAGAGATGGGCACACGAATGCCCTAAGCGCTGCGAATGCTTTCATACTCATTCTCCGGGCTGAAAGGGCTGCTGGGTCGCAGCCTGCGTGAGTATTCGCAGAACCAGTACCAGTCCTCGTAAAACAGGCAGTATCGAGCAGGACAGGAGCGTAGCCGATAGGATGACGGAAGAATTTCGATCCCGCTTTTTAGGAGCCTCCCCAACGATCCACAGAACTGATCCGCATGGTTGAATTCCACCCGCGGGAGGTGGGCCTCGCCCAGCCCTTCGAATCTTTTTGATCCCATTCCCAATCCAGCCGACTACGGGATCCGCGGATCCAGATTCCAAATCTACTTTATGTAGATTTTTCAGAACATCGAGATAATCAGATCAGTAGTGAAGCGCAAGACGTACTTCACGCGAAAAGTTGCGCGAAGGTCTTTCTCAGTTTCTAACAGTGCGTCGAGCCTGACGGGGTTTTTTACCTGAAGCAAGTAAAGCTTTGTCTGAACGACGCCGGGCTCGAATTCGTCGGCGTCCGGACGCACGACCGCGGCGGTGAGTGATGTCCTCTCACCGCCGCGACGCCGTCAAAGGGATGTCTGTCCGCTCTTGTCCGTTCCGATCAGAAGCCGGGTTGATTCCATGGCTGGGAGTGAAGGTACTGCTGCACCTGCTGCATGTAGGTGAGCGCGGCTGAATCGTACCATCCACCGCTGTACCAGGCTCCCACCGCGCCCCATCGACGCTGATTGATGTCGGTCGAGGCAGGATGCAGCACGCCGTTGGAATCGGTGTAGGCGGTGTACGGTGCGTATCCATTCGCGATCGCGATCTCCGCGCGGCTTGGGTCACCCAGATAGTCCAGATGCCCCTGCTCGACTCCCATCTGGTACGCGATCTTGAAGTCGGCATTGAAGCCGGTCGAAACCGCGCTCAGCGGGAAGGATGCCGGCCAGCCTTGGTTCACACCCTCCGCAATCTGATACAGACCCCATGAACCGCCGAACGGTTCGCTCACGGTGACGTGCTCGAGGTCACCATGCGAAGGAGTCAGCGTCGTAAGACCGGTAATTGGGTCCGGGGTGGCGAGGTTCGCGGTTCGCCATTGGTACCAATGGGTTTCGTTTACCGCGATCGCCTTAAGAAGATTGCCGAAGGTGTAGGTTTCCCCATCGACCGGGTTGAGGATGGTGCAGTTGGCGCACCATTTATCAGCCACATTCTGGATGATTTGCGCGGTGGTGCCGGTGAAATGCCCCGTGACATTCTCCATGTAGCTGCAAGTATCGAGGCCGCCACACGCGCCGGTCCCATTGTGGAAGGTAGTAAGTTCCGCGGCGGTCGGGACCCGATTGTTCGGGATGGTATTCGAAGGCCGCAGTGGATCCGCGATAACGGTCGGCGTCGCCGTCGGGGTCAGAGTTGGAGTGGGCGCGACGGTTCGCGTTGGAGTCAGTGTCGGCGTCGGATTTACCTGGTTGAGAACGCTGATATTGATTGCGTTGGTGCCGAGCATGATGTTGCTCGAGTTGTAACCCTGAACCGATAAGATGTGCGACCCATTCGCGCTCTTCGTGGTATCCCAGTTGTAGGTAAGCGGCGCCGTCTGCGCGAGCATATTGGAATCCACGTAGAGGTTTATGTAGCTCACCGAGCCAGTGACCTGAGACACGACTTGCACGGTCCCTGCCACCGTTGCCGCGGCCTGCGGCGCGACCAGCTTCACGGTCGGACCCGGAGTGGGCGTCGCAACCGGAGTTGCGGTCGCGGTCGGCGTCGGCGTTGCCGCTGAGTGGTTGGCCGGAATGAGCAGGATCGCTTGTGCGCTGGTCGCGGCTCCTCCGGTCTCGGTCGCCTTGTAGGTCGGCGATGCAGTCCCCGCCGACGGCGCCTGCGCCTCCCCGAATGCGAGGGCGAAACCCTCCAGCGACGACGAGGTGTTGAAAACCTCGGTCAGCGTCGTTGGAATGGTTATGGTCGGAGCGCTGTCGCCTTGAGAGCCGTAGAAATCGACCTCCAACTCCCCGCCATAGCTCGGCGTAACAGATGGCGCTGCGACACCTTTTCCGGTGCCCGTCGCGCCTGCGGAACCATCGATCGGTTGGCTCGAAGTGCCGCGCCATGCGCCCATCGCCCCGGCCGCCCATTGCGACGCGATGTTCCATGAATAGGTCGCGGGCTCGGCCGAACCGGCGATCTTGTAGTAAATCCAGGAGGTCAACTTATATCCCCCATTCACCGAATCCTCCCGAATCAGCGACCAGCCGGCCGGCGGCGTGGGCACATTGGAGGCGTTGGGATCAAAGATGACAATTTGCGCAAGCAGACAATCTCCAGACTCCACCCCTTCAGGTACGCTGACTACAACGCTGCTCACGGGTCCGCCAAAGTCGGAGAGCCGGCTTGCCGCAACGAATGCGATTCCTGCTGTCGCACCACCAAAAACCAAGGTCGGTTGAGCGACCGGCGTCGGGTGCGCGGTTGGCGTGCCGATCGCGGTTGGCGTGCCGATCGGGGTTGATGATGGCGGGGTCGGAGTCGAGGTCGGAGCAGCAGGTGGGGTTGGTGTCGGACCGCTGCCCGACGCTGCGACAATCAACACCGATTGAGCCGCCAACACCCCGCTACCGGTCTCGGTTGCAGAATAGTTCCCGAACGCCGCCGCGTTCGCGTCACCAAATTCGAGCGAGAATCCTTCTTTCGAGGAACCGACGCTCAGGCGCTCGGCAAGAATTCCAGGCATCGAGAGACCGGGCGCGCTGCCGCCCTGAGAAGCATAGAAACAGATTCGAAGTTCATTGCTGTAGCTTGGGCTCGCGGTCGGCGGACTTATTGAGACCGGACTGTTTCCGGTCGCTACGGTACCGGTCGCGATATCGATCGGCGCCGACATCGCTCCCCGCCATGCGCCCATCGCGCCTACCGCCCATTGAGCACCGATACCCCATGAATAGGAAGATGGTTCACTGTTGCCGGCGATCTTGTAATACAGCCACGAGGTTATCCGGTTGCTGTTGGATCCGGAGTCGTGGCGAATGAGGGCCCACCCGCCCGGAGGCGTCGGGAGATCGGAACCGGTGCCGTCGTAGTCGGCGATTTGCGCAATCAGAATATCTCCGGCTTGAACCCCCGAGGGAACATCGATTAAGACGCTGGTCACGGGACTGCCGTAATCGGAAAGCGCGCTCGCTCCGACAAACGTTATCGAGGTTGCGGCGCGGACCCGGCCTGCAAATGACATAAAGATGACCAAGCAGACCAGCCCATAGACCCGTGGCTTCCAGAAACAGCTCGAACTCCGCTGACGCATCTGTGCCCCCAACGCGCATAACCGGGCCGGCTCCGGGTAGCCGAAGATTCAGAGCGAGCCCCATCGCAAGGTCCTGAACTGGGGGTATGGCGAGGATGAGCGCCAGACGCGCGCTGAGGTCAGCGATCGCTAGCGGCAGGAGGTGCGGGTTTCGATGACCCCCGTGGTCCTAACCCGGACGCTGGTCGGGAGAGCAATGAACGCGCCAAAAAGTAGAATTGTGCATAACGTTTGTACTGATTTTGCTTTGAAGCAGTTTATTTATCGGACGACCAATTTACGCTGGAACTGGATTTTTTCGACTTTGTTGCTGCTCTCGTCGTGAAGATGACACCGTTGTCTCCAAACTGCACTTGTGCCTGCACTGTTGTACTGTTTGGGAGCATATCTTCAGGATGAGGCGTTGGCGTCGGCTCCCACCCTCGCACCTCAGTTGATGCTCGAAGCGATTGCGGCGGGAATCGCTTCGGTCAATGATGATGGCGCGTCGGCGCGAGTGAAGACCTGCATCAATTCGGCGGATGGAAGCACACCGTGATTGGCTTCGATGACGGCCCGGACCTCGTTCATGAAGCTTTCCAGCCCGGTCGGTGAATGGTCAGCGGCAAACTCCAATGGCGCGCGCTGGATCACGAAGTAGAGCCGCTTCAAATCCTCGTAGGCGGCCGGATTGGAATCGGCCAGCGCATCATACGCGCGAGGGTCCTTGAACGCGCGCCATTCGTCATCGCCGAGCGATCCGAAAAACAACCTGGTGGGAAATTCCGCTTGATAGAGGGGCACACCAACGGCAGCGCATGCGGCGGCTATCTGTGCGGGAGGATCATCGATCGTAACCGCCCCGGTATCGCTCTCGCTATGGGCGCCGGCTTCGCTGCCGAAACGTGCGCGGAATTCCTGGAACGTCCCGCGTCGATTGGCGATGTGGTAGAGGATGCAAACGCCCTCGGGGTAGAGGACATTGCTGGAGATATCCGCGACGGTGCGCTCCAGATCTGATGCGCCGTTCGCGTGATACATCACATGCGAGGCGAACACGATGCGGAAAGCGTTTCGCATCCGCGTTCCATCATTCGGGCCGGAAAGAAGTTCGAGGAGCTGCCCGCCAAATGCGTTGCCGGCGCGAACTGAAAAATCCACTAGCTTTATTACGTTCGAGGCTTGCCCTGCCGCGAGGACCCGCAACGACTCTCCCCGCTCGGCATCGGCATACTCGGGAATGAAGTCGGTCGCGCGAAGGACAAACCCGGGCGGGAAATTCACCCCGGTCAGATATTTGATGACCGTGTCGCAGGGACCGCATCCGATGTCAGCGACTATCGCCGGACGGTCGCCGGTGAGCAGGAGACCTCGCTGCGCGAGGCTGTTCAGGAAGATGCGATTGATCTTCGCGGTTATGTCCTTTTCGTCGGTCGCCGCTTTGAAGGCCGGATAAATGTCTTCATAGACGTAGCGATCCAACGTAATTCGAGTGGTCATGGAAACCTCCGCGAAGGAATGAGCTAAAGTCGTCGGCGCTCGGCCATCAAGCTATTTGACCGGCGCCATCGAAACCAACCGGCGGCTAAATGAGCGGCGATTCGCGATGACGCCCCTGGTGAAAATATGTTTGCCTCGCATCCGGATTTGAACCTGGGCGAACAGCATGTTTGGGTTCCGCCGCGTATTTGAGTAGATATTCAGGGGTTGGATAGTTCTGATACAGCGGTGCCATTACGACGCGGGCTATTGGTGCCCGTCGCGAACCCTGAGGGGGTTGCGCCGCTGCTCGCGATTGCCTTCGCCGCCGCCGCGCCTGACGATCCTCCCGCGCGCGTGGTCGCCTTCGTCCGCCGCGTCAGCGACGACGCATCGGAAGCACCCCCGCATCCGCCGGCATTAACCTCGGCTATCGAGTATGCGGCGGCCCGCGGCGTAAAACTCGAACCGCGCGGTGTATGGTCATCGAGTCCGGGTGCCGACATCACCACCGCGGCGCGTGACGGGAACCTGAGATGGATCCTGCTCGGTTATCATCGCGCGGAGTCAGGACAGGACACGATGGGCGGGGTTGTGCGCGATGTCTTCGCGACTGCGAAGAACGAACCCGTTCACGTCGGCGTCTTCATCCAGGGCACTGATCGACCGATCGAGCGGATTTTTGCGGCGGTGGATTCGGGAGCCGACGGTCGCGCGGCACTCGACCTCGCGGTCCGCATCGCGCGCTCGAACAAGGCGCGGCTTCATGCGTTGCTGGTAGCCAACAGTGTCCGCCAGGCGGAAGATGAGATGGTTGACATTGTTCGCGACGTGAGAAAGAAGCTCGGCCGCCGCTTTCATAGCGACGTGCTCAGCGAGCGCAGCCTCGAGCAGTTGCTGCAACAGAGCCCCGGCCGCCTGCTGATTGTCGGTAAGAGGCTGGCCGACGAAATCCGCCTTCCCCTCGACGAGGTCCCCGAAGGCGATCGATGCGTTATCGTCGTGCAGGGCGCGGCATCGTAGCCGCGGAAAGAGCCTTACGCTTTGCGCGCCACGATTAGCCGATGCACCGAGAGCTTGATGCGCTCGTTGCGCTCGACCACGATCGGCTGCCCTTCGAGGATGTGGCGCGCGCGCAGCCGCGTGGTCCATCCGAGATGGCGCGTGATCGGATTCATCATCGCGACCAAAGCGTACAGGACGGGTTTCTCGCTCCCGAAATGATTGATGATCACGATGCGGCCGCCGGGCTTACAGACGCGGATCATCTCGCGCATCATTTTTACCGGGTCGGGCACCACCGTCATCACGTGGAAAGTCGTTACGTCGTCGAAACTTTCGTCGGGAAAATCGAGGTTGAGCGCGTCACCCTGCTTCAGCTCGACGTTGCTCAGCTTGTTCTCGCGGACTTTCTTCTGCGCCACCTTGAGCATATCCGCCGATGGATCGATGCCGACCACGTGCACGTAAGGCGGATACGCATCGAGCGCGATGCCGGTGCCGACTCCCACTTCGAGGACCCGCTGATTGGGGCGCAGCTTGAGGCTGTCGATCACGGAATGTTCACTGTCAACGAACATCCGGCCAAAAATTGAATCGTAGATTATTGCGAGGTCAGAATAGACCTTGCTCTCGTGCGGCTCAGCCATCACTCATCCCCAGGGGTCTGTTATGCGGGAAGGAGATGCGAAAGGCCCCAGCTTTCCGCCCCGCCCCAACTGCTGCGCTTCAAGCGGCGGCGTTGATTCCTCGCGTAAGCTGACGCTTCGCCGAAGTGATATCGCGTTTGCGAAACCGCCATTGCCGGCCTTTTTTGAAGGCGGGCAGGATATTGCGGCGCGCGAACTCGTTCACCGTGTCCGGGCTCATGTCGAGGAGGAACGCAACCTCCCGCGAATTCAAAAGAATGTCGTCTCTATCGGCCATCGTCAGTTCAACGGAGCGGCTTGGACCTCGTCCCGTAGTGGAAGCGCTTCTACTAATACGTGCCTCTTCGCGCTGTCAAGTTTAGTTCGGCTAAAGGCTCTGGCCAACCATAGTTGGCGGCTTTTTAAGACATTTCTTACTTTTCGACTCGATGTCGAGAAAATCATCGCGCTGGCGCTTACACATCTTATTTATATCTTATGCATCCATCTAGACACTAATGGTGTTTAATTTGCGCGCCGAAATAAGATAATCATACCACGCTCGGGTTACAACGATGCAGGAAAAAAGTCCGGTCGCCACTCCGACGCACAAGGTAACCGCAAATCCTTTCACCGGACCCGTCCCGCCATAAAGAAACAAAATCACTCCCGCCATGAAAGTTGAGATGTTCGAATCGCGGATCGCATCCCACGCGCGCTGATATCCCAGCTTCACCGCTTCGCGCGGAGTTTTTCCGTTGCGCAACTCCTCGCGCATGCGCTCATTCACCAGCACGTTCGCATCGACGGACATTCCGAGCGTCAGAACGATACCTGCGATGCCGGGCAAAGTGAGCGTCGCGCCGAGCGCCGCCATCATGCACAGCAACAACAGGATGTTCAGCGTGAGGCCGAAGTCGGCGAGAACTCCCGCGCGGTCATAATAGACCGGCATAAAAACCAGCACGAAAAACGCGCCGACGATGAAGGAAATTTCGCCCGCGCGAATCGAATCGCGACCCAGCGACGGGCCGACGGTACGTTCTTCTTCGAATTCGATCGGCGCCGGCAATGCTCCCGACTTGAGCACGATGACCAGGTTATGCGCTTCCTGCAGCGAGAAACGTCCGGTGATTTGCACATGCCCACCGGGAATGCGCTCGCGGATGACCGGATCGGAATACACGGTATTGTCGAGCGCGATGACGAGTTTGCGCCCGACGTTTTCTGACGTGAGCGCATCGAAAATCTGCGCCCCGCGCGCATCGAGCTCGACGCTCACGTAATTGCCCTCGAATTTGCCGCCCGGACGCACGCGCGCATCGGTGACGACGTCACCCTGCATCAGCGTTTGCTTCTCGACGAGGTACGGCTGACGTCCACCGGCCTGCGGCTGTCCATAGAGGATCTCATCACCGGGAGGTGGCCCGTCCTTCAGCGCATCCGCCACGCTATGCGAATCGTCTTCGAGCTTGAATTCGAGCACTGCGGTCTTGCCGATGAGATTTTTGGCCTCCTGTGGGTCCTGGATGCCGGGAAGCTGCACGAGAATTTCGTTGTCGCCTTCTTTTACGACGGTCGTTTCACGCACGCCCAGTTGATCGATTCGATTGCGGATGGTTTCCAGCGCCTGGTCCATCGCATTGGATTCGATCTGGCTGACCTGCATCGGTTTGTATTTGAGGATGTAGGCGGGCGCGCCGGATTCGGTGCTGCCGGAAGCAATCGATAGATCAGGATATGACTTCGTTACGATGTCGTTGAACGCGGAAGCATCGGAGCTGTTCTTGATCGAGACCACCAGGTCTCCGGTCGCATCCTGCGTGATGTCAGCGTCGATCTTGTTGTCCTTGAGCTCTTTCTTGAGGTCGTCGCCGCGCCGCTTGAGCTGCGTTCTGACGGCATCTTCCAGCTTGACCGCCATCAGTAAATGCGTGCCGCCCTGCAAATCGAGGCCCAACTGAATCTTGGCCCCCGGCATCCAGGATTTAAGCTGATCCGGCAATTCGAAATTGGCCGATGGCAGCAGCAGCACCACCGCGACCACCGTCAGCACCGCTGCAAGATAGAGCCGGCTGCGGCCGCTGCTGCCGGTGAAATGGAGATAGAGAAACGCCGCGATCAACGACAGGAGAACTAAAACCGGAGCGAAATTTTGATTTGCTGATTCCACCTGAAAACCTTAACGCCTGTACTTTGTCATTCTGAAGCGAGCGGAACGCGAAGTTGAAGAATCCCGATGCCTCGAATGCCGCCGCACTTTCGCGCATCCGCTGGTGCCGCAGTCGGAGTACCGTGGCAGCGCGAGCATCGAGATTTTTCGCCCGCGCTGACGCTTGTCTCAGAATGACAAGAAAAGACGCCGCCCCGCATTTGTTTGTGACTTCCCACTAAGACTTCGTGGCCGGCGTCTTGCCATAGGTCGAAGGCCCCGCCACCTGCGCCCGCTCAACCTTGACCTTCACGTTGGGCGCGATCTCCAACGTCACGACCTTGTCCCCCAGTTCTGTGATCCTGCCGATAAGGCCGCCGGTGGTCACGATCTCATCATTTTTCTTGAGCCCACCGAGCATTTTCGTATGCTCCGAAGCCTTCTGCGTCTGCGGCCGGATGATGAGAAAATAGAAAATCGCGATGATGCCGACGATCGGCGCCATCTGGATCAGCGTCCCGTATTCCGAACCTTGCGCACCGGCGGCGACTCCTTGCGCCCATGCCGTTCCTTCGAACAACGACCACATCAGTTTTCGTCCCCTAGCAGGGTGTTGAGCATCGACCGAGCCTGACCATCCGCGTTCTCATTCAACACCCTGAATCTGAATTTGTCTGTCCTTCCTTCATCTTCTCTCCCTACTGGGAGAGATAAGAGTGAGGGCGCGGGCCATTGAAAAGACGCTTTCAATGGCCCGCTGAAGGTCCCTCAGCTTCGTCCGCGGCGAGCTTCGAAAGCGTCGTGTCCGCGAAGGATTTGAAGGTGCCCGATGCGATAGCAGCTTGGGCCTCCCGCATCAAGCGCCGATAAAAGTACAGATTATGCTCTGTCAGAGCCCGCGCTGCGAGTATCTCGCCTGACATATATAGATGACGCAGGTAGCCGCGGGTAAATGTCCGGCATGGGCGGCAATCGCAATCGGCATCGAGGGGCGACTGCGAGCGCGCATATTCCGCCCTCTTTACCGAGATTTTTCCCGTGCTCGTAAATGCGCTCCCGTTGCGCGCATTGCGCGTCGGCAGCACACAATCGAACATGTCGTATCCCATCCCCACGCATGCGATGAGATCGGCGGGCGTCCCCACTCCCATCAGGTAATGCGGCTTGTCAGCGGGAAGATGCGACGCCGACAGCTCCGCCATCTCGCGCATCGCGGCTTTCGGCTCGCCGACGGAAAGGCCCCCGGTTGCGAAGCCGTCGAAGGGCAATGCGGTGATCTGATGGGCGCTGATCTCACGCAGGTCGGCATAGATACTGCCCTGAACGATCCCGAACAGCGCCTGCGTCAAACTGGTTCGCGCACGGAGACTGCGCTCGGCCCATCGCGCGGTCATCTCCAATGAGCTGCGCGCGCGACTCCGGTCGGCGGGAAAAGGGGTGCATTCATCGAGCGCCATCATGATGTCGGAGCCGAGCCGTTCCTGAATCTGCACCGCACTTTCCGGCGTGAACATCAGCGGCGCGCCATCGAGATGCGAACGGAACCGAATGCCTTCCTCGGTAATGGAATTGATTTTCGCGAGGCTCATCGCCTGATACCCACCGGAATCAGTGAGTACCGCGCCGGGAAATCCCATGAACTTCGCGATCCCGCCCATCTCGCCGACCAGATCCTGACCCGGCCGCACCGCGAGGTGGTAGGCATTCGACAGAATCAGCCGATAGCCCATGTTCCATAGTTCATCGGGCGACATCGCTTTGACGGCAGCCTGGGTGCCGACCGGCATGAAGCATGGCGTCTCGATTTCACCGTGTCCGGTAACGAGGCGCCCGGCGCGCGCGAGCCCATCGCGCGCGGTGATCTGGAATTGGATCGGTGCGATGCTCACGAAATCAACGCCCGGCCCTTCCCGGTAGGGGGCGTTCGCGAACGCCCCGTTGAATCCTGATCGCGCGCAGCGCCTCCATTCTGTTTGGCGAAGGACCAAAGCCATCGAAGATTCTGACGGGCCGTTCGCGAACGGCCCCTACCACGAATCGGATGGATTGCGACCATGCTTTGTTTCACAGAATCAGCATCGCGTCGCCGTAGCTGAGGAATCGGTACCGATGCCGGATCGCATCGCGATAGGCGGCGAGAACTTTGTCGCGTCCCGCCATCGCCATCACCAGCGCCAGCACGGTCGTGCGCGGCATATGAAAGTTCGTGATCATCGCGTCAACCAGCTTGAAGCGAAACCCCGGATGAATGAAGAGCCCGGTGAAGCCCTCGGTATCGCCCGTCACCGCGTGTGATTCCAGCGTGCGCACGCTGCTGGTGCCGACCGCGATGATGCGGCCGCCGGTCCGCTTCGCATGCGCGATCGCCTCGACGGTCTCGGGCGGCATCACGTACCACTCCGCTTCCATCGAATGCTGCTCGACCACATCGGAGCGCAACGGCGCGAAAGTTCCCGGCCCGATGTGCAGCGTCACGAACGCGCGCCGAACACCCGCCTCGGCCAGCGAGCGGAAAACCTCGTCAGTAAAATGCAGACCGGCAGTGGGCGCCGCGATCGCTCCCTCATGCGAGGCATACACGGTCTGATAGTCCTCCGCGTCGGCCGGATTAACCTCGCGGCTGATGTAATGCGGCAGCGCGAGTTTCCCGTGCTCGCGGATGAGATCATTGAGCGGCACGGTGTTCTCGCTCGCGACAATCGCACGTCCCGGACGCGCATAACCTTGCACGATGATCGCATGGCCATCATCAAGAAGAAGGCGGGTGCCTTCCTTGAGAGGGCGATGCGCGCGCACCATCGCCTGCCAGCAACCCGGTCGCTCGGTCATCGGACGGACGAATAGAATCTCGACGCGGCCGCCCGACTCCTTGTTGGCAAACATTCGCGCGGGCATCACGCGGGTGTCGTTGAGGATGAGCAGGTCGCCTTCGTTGAGGTAGCGCGCGAGTTTGTAGAAGCGCGAATGCTCGACCTCGCCGCTTTTGCGATTGAGCACCAGCAGCCGCGCATCGTCGCGCTTGGCGAGCGGTTCCTGCGCGATGAGTTCCTCGGGCAGGTTATAATCGAGTTCGTCGAGTTTCATTCGATCAAAGAAAATCCAACATTCGAACGGATCTTTTGGCTTCGTTTCGTCAAAATGCTCCCATCCATGTCCCCTCTCTTGCGACGCGAGAGAGGGTGGATGGCGCAGTTGTCGCTCTTATGCTGCGCGACAACTGTGCCAGACGGGTGAGAGCCGGTCGCGCTTCGCGACCGGCGGTGGAGCACCTCGATATTCCCGAACTCCAGCATTTGCCTGATGTTTTTGGCTTCGTTTGGTAAGTTTCCTATTCGATCGTTCCGGCGAAGTGGGTTTGTTTTTGCGCTTTTTACGATCGCCGCGTCATGCAACCTGAGGTCCCTCGCTGAGCCTCGCGATCACTTCTCGCGACGCTCGAAGTGGATTTGTTTTTGCACTTCGCGCGAGATCGATCTTGATCGATTCGTCTTATTTTCGCCCCATCAACGCACCCTTTCTGATGATTACAGATACTCGCCGCTCCGTCATCTATGCAGGCAGTGAGTGACCAGCCGCGAGCCCTTGCGCAGGCCGAGCACCTTCCCTAATCACGATCCCATGCAATACGCATTCGATGTCGCCAACTTCGGACCCTATGCGGACCCGCGCGTGCTCGCCGACCTGGCGCATCGCGCCGAGGACTCCGGCTGGGACGGCTTTTTCATCTGGGACCATGTCCTGATGATGGGAGGGGGCGCGGTCGGCGACCCGACGGTGCAACTCGCGGCGATCGCGGCAGGGACTTCGCGCATAAATTTCGGTCCGATGATCACGCCGCTGCCGCGCAGACATCCGTGGAAGCTCGCGCGCGAGGCGATCACGCTCGATCATCTTTCCGGCGGACGCCTCATCCTCGGGATCGGGCTCGGCGGCGACTGGTTCGGCGAGCTGAGCACATTTGGATATCCGACTGATGATGTGGCGCGCGCGGAAGTCCTCGATGAGGGTCTCGCGATCGTCAGCGGACTCTTAAGCGGCGAGGAATTTTCATTCGAGGGCAAACACTACACCATCAAGCCGACGCAGTTCCTGCCGAAGCCAATTCAGCCTCGCATCCCGATCTGGATCGCCGGCACCTGGCCGCGACCTCGGCCATTTCGCCGCGCCGCGCGCTTCGATGGCGTAGTGCCAATGTCCTCGAACATCGAAAAGGATCTCAGCGTCGATGATGTGCGCGCGATCGCGAAGTTCATTCGCGAGAATCGCAACAGTGCGGATCGGTTCGACATCGTGCATGCGGGCGACACGGCGGGAAGATCAAAGCGCGAGGCTGCCGATATCGTCGCACCGTTCATCGAGGCGGGCGCGACCTGGTGGAACGAAGCGCCGCTGCCCTGGAAAACCACCCTCGAGGAAGTCCGCGCGCGCATCGAAGCCGGCCCCCCGAGAATGTAGGTCCGCTACGCGAACTTCAGGACGATTTTTCCGAAGTGCTCGCTCGCCTGCATCATCCGATGTGCCGCGGCGGCCTCCGAGGCTGGTAGCACTTTATAAATCGGCGGACGCAGCCTGCCCTGCTCCAGCGCCGGCGCATTCATGTTCACGAATGCCCTCACGATTTCCGCCTTTTCCGCTTCCGGGCGGCTGCGCAAGGTCGAGCCCATTATCTTCAGATGCTTGCGCAGCACCGGCATCAGATCGATCTCGCTCTTGTTGCCCTTCATCAAGCCGATGAGGACGAGCCTCCCGCCCTGCGCGAGCGACTCGATGTTCGGCGTCAGATACGCCGCGCCGATGCTGTCGAGGATGATGTCAACGCCGCGGCCGTTGGTCGCCGTCTTAACCTGGGTAGCAAAAGGCGCCTTGTTGTAGTTAAGCGCGACATCGGCGCCGAGCTTGAGGCATTGATTGCACTTCTCATCGGAGCCCGCGGTCACGATCGAGCGCGCGCCGATTTCCTTGAGCAGGAGGATCGACGCGGTGCCGACTCCGCTCCCGCCGCCATGCACCAGGACGGTGTCGCCGAACTTCACTTCGGCCAGCATGAACAGATTGAGAAACGCAGTGAGAAAAACTTCCGGCAGGCCTGCGGCCTCCGCATCGCTGAGCGACTCGGGCACGTGCATCGCCGAGCCATGATGCACCGCGGCCTTCTCGGCGTAGCCGCCGCCGGCCAGCAGAGCCATCGCGCGCTCACCGACCTTCCATCCCTTGACCTTGCGCCCAACCGCGATGACTTTTCCCGCAACCTCCAGCCCGATGATGTCCGACGCGCCCGGCGGCGGAGGATAAAATCCCTGGCGCTGCATGATGTCGGCGCGATTGAGCGCGGCATGCGTGACGCCAATCATGAGGTCTTCGTCGCGAAGAACGGGATCGGGAACCTCGGCGAGTTTGAGAACGCTCTCGTCACCCGGTTTTTCAGCAATCACAGCTTTCATTTATATTTCCTAAAAGTCCGCCGCGTCCGGATCGTGTAGGGGCCGTTCGCGAACGGCCCGTGAAAATCTTCGTCGCAACGCATCCATATATACACTGCGGCACCCCGCGTTTCTCAACGTCACAACATCGCCTCGACGCTTGACTCTGGAGTACGGTCAAGGGTCTAGGATTTACCAAGAGAGCTACAAAGGATGAAGATTGGCAGCGTCGCGAACAAGGCCGAACTGAGCATCGACACGTTGCGATTCTACGAGCGCGAGGGCCTCATCTCATCGCCGCGACGGCTGTTCTCCGGCTATCGCGATTATTCGGAGGATGTGCTCGACCGCCTCGAATTCATCAAGGAGGCGAAAGGCCTCGGCTTCTCACTGCGTGAAATCAAGGAACTGCTTTCGATGGGCGTCAAATCGACGCGCGAATGCGGCCCCGTCACGCATAAGGCTCAGCACAAGCTCGCGGAGATGGATGCGGAAATCGAGCGCTTGCAGCGGCTACGGCGCACGCTGCGCAAGATGGTCAAGGATTGCGACGGGCGATGTATGCAGTCCTCGAACGGCGCACGCAAAAGCGGCCGCCTACATTAAGGAGGGAAATCCTATGGACGTCACTATTTTCACCAACGTCGGATGTTCAGCGTGTCATCTGGCGATGGATTTTATGAATCGCCACAACGTGACTTATACGGAGCGCAACCTCGCCGATGATCCCGCGGCGCGCGACGAGCTCCTCGCGATGGGATATCGCGCGGTTCCCGTCATCAAGGTCGGCAACGAAACGATGCTCGGTTTCAGCGCGCCCAGGCTGCGCAAGCTGCTGTCGCTCTAGCCCGAAAAGTCGGAGCGCCTGGATTTCTCCAGGCGCTCTTTCAATGATCTCTTCAGTCGAGGTGTTTGCGCAGGAACGTCGGCACGTCGAGCTTGTCCGCATCTTCCGCGATCCGTTCGGGCTCCAGTTTCTCGTCAGAGCGACGGCGTTTCGCCCCGGCGCTTGAAGGCCGGGATGTCGAGCGTGTTGTCATCCACGATCATTCCCATCTTGCGCACCGGACGATTCCGAACCGGGCAATGGCCGATCGGTGGCGGACTGGCGTGGGCGGCACGACGTGCGACGCCGTGCGATGCGGGCATACTCGATGACAGCGGTCGCAGCTCATTCGCATCCACCGGCCGCGTCGAGGACGCCATGATCGGCGTCGTGACCGCGGTGCCCGAGGGCGAATATTTGGGGCTGAGCGATGCGCGCTCCAGCTCGCCAAATCCGGTCGCGATTACGGTCACGCGAATCTCTCAGTCAGGCGATCGTCGATCACCGCGCCCAGTATGATGTTCGCGTCTTCGTGCGCTTCTTCATGAATCAGGCTGGCGGCCTCGTTCACTTCATACAGCGACATGTCGGGGCCGCCGGTGAAGTTGATCAGCAAGCCGCGCGCGCCCTTGATCGATACGTCTTCGAGCAGCGGGACTCGAGATCGCGCGCTGCGCCGCTTCGACCGCGCGATTCTCGCCCGACGCGCTCGACGCACCCATCATCGCCATGCCCATTTCGGCCATGATCGATCGCACGTCGGCGAAATCGAGATTGATGAGCCCATGCACCGTCACCAGCTCGGAAATTCCGCGCACCGCCTGCAGCAGCACGTCGTCGGCTTTGGTAAACGCCTCGCGCAGCGACATGTTGCGGCTCGCGACCGAGAGCAGGCGCTGATTGGGAATCGTGATCAGCGTATCGACGGCGGCCTTCAGCTCGCGCAGTCCGTGGTCCGCCTGCGCCGCGCGCTTGCGACCCTCGAACTGAAACGGCTTGGTCACAACGCCGACGGTCAGCGCGCCGAGCTCGCGCGCGATTTTCGCGATCACCGGCGCCGAGCCGGTGCCGGTGCCGCCGCCCATTCCCGCGGTGACGAACACCATTTCGGCTTCGGACAGCATGTCGCGCAGGCGCTCCTCACTCTTCGAGCGCGGCCTTGCGCCCGATTTCCGGATTGCCGCCGGTACCGCGGCCGCGCGTGATGTTCTCGCCGATCTGCAGCCGCACCGGCACGCTGCTGTTCTGCAGCGCCTGCGCGTCGGTATTGACCGCGACGAAATCGACGTTGCGGACTCCGGCCTGGATCATGTGGGCGACCGCGTTGCCGCCGCATCCGCCCGCGCCGATCACTTTGATTCGTGCGCCCGGATCGGCATTGTTCCACCAACTCAATCATCAGCACTTCCTCCTCCACCACTGCGGTGGATTGCCGCCGTCGCTGGAGTCTTTCTTGTCGCGCGGCCTAAAAAAAATCTCTTACCCAATCTGAGAGCCGCGCGCGCAGCCGCCCGATCTTGCGCGACCGCGCCGAACCGTTGCCCATCCCGCGCGATGCCGCCTGATACAGCAACAGGCCCGCGGACGTGGTGTACATCGGCTTCATCAGCTCTTCAGGCATTCCTTTCAAATTCGTCGGCAGTCCGCGCCGCACCGGAAGATTGAAGACGCGTTCCGCGAGTTCCTGCGTTCCTTCGAGCAGCGAGGTGCCGCCGACCAGTACCAGTCCCGAGGCGAGACTGTCGGCGACCCCCGAGCGCATCAGCTCGCGCTGCGCCATCGCGAAGATCTCTTCCATTCGCGGCTCGATGATCTCCGCGAGGATGCGGCGCGCGATAATGCGCGGCTCGCGCCCGCCGACTCCCGGCACCTGCACCGTTTCATCGCGGCGCACCACCAGGCTGGTCGCGACGCCGTAATCGATCTTGAGTTTCTCCGCGTCGGCGGCCGGCGTGCGCAGGCCCGCCGCGACATCATTGGTAAGATGATTGCCGCCGATCGGCAGCACCGCGGTATGCATCACCGCGCCGCCATGAAACACGATGATGTCGGTGGTGCCGCCGCCGATATCGATGCAACGCCACTCCCAGTTCGCGCTCCTCAGGAAACAGCGCCGCATCGGCGGAGGCGAGCGGCTCGAACACCAGCTCCGAAGGCGTCACCCCCGCGCGCTCGCAGCACTTGGTCAGGTTCGCGCTCGTAGCTCTGCGCGGCGGTGACGATATGGATGCGCGCCTCGAGGCGCACCCCCGCCATCCCGATTGGATCGCGCACCCCTTCCTGATCATCCACCGCGAACTGCTGCGGCAGGATGTGCAGTACCTGGCGATCGAGCGGGATCGCGACGGCGCGCGCGGCATCGATCACGCGATCGAGATCGCGCGACCCAACTTCGCCACCGCGCACGGCAACGATGCCATGACTATTGAGGCCGCGGATGTGCGCGCCCGCGACTCCGACGGCAACCGAACCGATGCGCATGCCCGAGCTGCGCTCGGCTTCTTCAGCCGCGGCACGAATCGCTTCCACTGTCGCGTCGATGTTGACAACTACGCCCTTGCGCAGCCCGGCGCACGGTGCGACGCCGTAACCGAGCACCGCGATCTCATTTTCGACCGGCACCTCGGCGACGATCGCGCAGACCTTGCTGGTGCCGACGTCGAGGGCTGCGAGCGATGTTCCTCATCGCACCACCGCCCCGCGCTCCGCGATGCTGACTCGCGCCGGCTCCGCGACTGTCGTTCGCGCGATCGTGGAAGGCCGCTTTTTGAGCGCTGGCAAATCGGTCTTGAGTCGCACCACCGCCATGTCGGGCGTGGTCATATCGAGCATCGCGATCAGGCGCTCGCGCCCCTGCCACTGCTTGAGGACATCGAGCGCGCGCGGCAATTCAACCGCCTGCCGATCCAGATCGACCACCACCGCCATCCGCTCGCGATCGAGATAAAATGAGGCGGTGCCGTCGTTATCGATGCGCATTTCGGAAACGAGGCTCGACATCTGCGCCTCAGCGCGGACCAGAATCGCGGCATCGCTCAGAGCTCGGGCGCTCTCGCGCTCTCGACTCCGGGTCCGCTCATGATCGGGAGATCGGGCTGCTGGGCGGGCGAGACCGGCCCGCGAATTTCACCGCCGCGCCAGCAGCGCATAGAAGCCGTCATGACGTTCGATGATCGCGATCGGATCGTCAGCGTCGTGCGCGCGAGAAAGTTCGTCGGCGCCCGAGGCAGACGGCATCGACGCGGGATGTTTCAGTTTCAGCAATACCTCAATCGGCGCGATGCTCTGATCGAACGTATCGGCGGCATGGCGAAACGGACCGAGCTTCGCGAGCGTGCGATCGGTCCAGGTCGTGAGCAGATTTTTCGTTCGCAGAGCGACGCGGCGGCCGGCTTCGCTGAAACCGGTCATCACGCCGAGAACGAAAAAAGCGCACAGCAGCACGCCCGCCAACCGCGGACTCCAGCCCGATGCGCTTTCAGTCTTCTTTTTCTTCGCCGCCGCCACCGCCACCTCAACTCCCGCTACCCCGCCAACCTGATAGCGCCCCGCGCGCTGTCAGTCGGGCGCCGTCGCCCCAGTATCCACTACTATCTTTATAAATCCACGTTTATCAACGTGCGTCCAGCTTCATCGCGCCTACCATTCGCCAACCAGTTTCACTTCGGTCTCCAAATGAATCCCGCTGTTCTCTCGAACTTTTGCGCGCGCCAACTCGATGAGTGCGCGAACATCGTCGGCGCGCGCACCACCAAGATTGACGATGAAATTAGCGTGCTGCTCCGAGAATCGCCGCGCCGCCGATGCGATGACCCTTCATCCCGGCAGCCTCGAGCAAACGGCCCGCGAAGTTGCCGGGAGGATTTTTGAAAATCGATCCCGCATTGGGAACGTCGCGCGGCTGGCGCGATGCGCGCTTGGCTCGAACCTCCATCACACGCGCGCGCAACTCATCGCGATCGCCATAATGCAACTCGAAGTCAACCCGCGTAATGACGAAGTGCGCGGGAAGATTGGTGCGCCGATATGCGAAGTTTACTTCGTCGGGAGCAAGCGCGCGGGCTTCGCCCTCCCCGGTCACACCATGAACAAGCTTGACCACGCGCGCGATTTCGCCGCCGAATGCACCCGCATTCATCACCAGACCGCCGCCGACGGTGCCGGGAATACCCTCGCCGAACTCCAGGCCCTCGAGGCCGCGCTCAACGACCGCTTCCACCAATTCGCCAAAATCCACGCCCGCACCGGCGGTAACCTTCACGTCGTCGATGGAGACTTGGTTGAATCCCTCGCCGAGCCGAATCACCAGGCCTCGAATGCCGCGATCGCTGACCAGCAAATTAGTCCCATGACCAAGGCAAAAAGTAGGCACGCCCGCGCGATGCGCCGCGGCCTTGGCGCGCATCAGCTCGGCCTCGCTCTCAACGGTAACCAGCAGATCCGCCGGACCGCCGATGCGAAACGAAGTGAATTCCGCGAGTGACTGGTTCACTTTGAGCCGCTCCCGAAATTCATCACGCAGTTCATCATCAAGCCTGCTCATGCGTCTTTCGCTCAACGCCAAGTTCCGCAAGCAGTTGGTCGCCCAGTTGATAAATATCGCCCGCGCCAAGCGTCAGCACCACATCGCCCGGCATCGTCAGGTCGGCGAGCTTCTGCGCCGTGCCCTTGAGGCCGCCGAGGTATCTCACATTGAGATGGCCGCGTTTCAGGATGGCCTCGTACAATCGATGCGACGACACGTCCGGAATCGCATCCTCGCCGGCGGAATAAATATCCATCAGGCAAAGCATATCGGCGTCATCGAACGCGCTTAAAAATCCATCGAACAAATCGCGCAGCCTGGTATAGCGATGCGGCTGGAACACCGCGACGATGCGGCGCTTGAATGCCGCGCGCGCGGCCGCCAGCGTTGCCTTCACTTCCTCAGGATGATGCGCGTAGTCGTCGATGACGATGCGGCCGGCGGCCTCGCCCTTGATCTCGAAACGGCGGCTGATGCCGGAAAATTTCGCCAGCGCTTTCGCCGCGACCTCGAAACTGATGCCCAACTCCAGGGCGATCGCGATCGCGGCAAGCGAATTCATCGCGACATGCACACCCGGAGTCGGAATCGTCACCGCGCCAAGAACTTCACCCTTGCGCACCACTTCGAACCGCGTCGAGAGGCCATCGATGACAATTTTCTCGGCGCGCAAGTCCGCGTCGGGCGCGATGCCGTAAGTGACAACCGGCTTGCGAATCGACGGGAGCAGTCCGCGCACGTTGACGCTGTCGATGCCCAGCACCGCCGCGCCATAGAAAGGAACGTGATTGATGAAGCTTAAAAACGCATCGCGCACGCGATCGATGTTTCCATAATGATCGAGATGTTCCGCGTCGATGTTGGTGACAATCGCGAGCGTCGGCACCAGCAGCAAAAATGACGCGTCGCTCTCGTCGGCCTCGGCCACCATGTAATCGCCGCGACCGAGGCGGACGTTGCTCCCGCGGGAGCGCAGATTCCCGCCGATCGCGACCGTCGGATCGAGCCCCGCCTCTTCGAGGATGAGGCCGACCAGACCGGTAGTGGTCGTCTTGCCGTGGGTACCCGCGACGGCGATCCCGACCCGCGCCATCCGCAACAGCTCGCCGAGCATCTCGGCACGCGGAATGACCGGAATCTTCATCTCGCGAGCACGCGCAACCTCGGGATTGGAAAATTTCACGGCGGAAGAAATTACCACCGCATCGAGTTCGGGCTTGATGTGCGCGGCATGATGACCGGTGTCGATTTCGGCGCCGAGCGATTTGAGTCTCGCGGTTACCCGGCCATCCTTTAGATCGCATCCGCTGACTGCGAAGCCGAGGCGCAACGACAGCTCGGCGATTCCGCTCATACCGGCACCGCCGATGCCGATGAAGTGCAACCGCCGCTGGCGATTGAGCAGCGATGTCGAAGACGATTGCGTCACGGGGTCACGCTCCGGCGCTCAACAACATCGAAACATACTTGCGCAACTTTCTGCGCGGCGTTTGATGGTACCGCGCCATGCGCCTTGTCACCCATCTCGCGCAGCAGTTTCGGATTCGACCCAAGCCGCTCAATTTCACGCGCAAGGTTCGCGCCGAGGTTGTCATCGTCATTGACGATGATCGCGCCGCCCGCGCCTTCGATGACGCGCGCGTTGTGAAACTGCTGGCGATCGCGATGAAACGGATACGGCACAAAAATCGCCGCACGGGCGGCCAGCGCAACATCGGTGACGGTGCCGCCGCCGGAGCGCGCGACGACGAGATCGCTCCGGCTCAATGCGCCCGGAACATCGTCTATAAACCCGATCACGTCCGCCTTCAGCGGCAGCTTTTGGTACTCCGCCCTCACCAGCTCCTCATCCGCCTCGCCCGTTTGATGGGTGACCGCAAACTTTATAACACTATTTCTCCAGATTTTGAAAGCGTTCAGGACGCCTAAATTGAGACGATGTGCCCCGGTCGACGCGCCTAAAACAAGGATTTGAAGTGGACTGTCCGAAATCGGCCTCCGGTCAGCCAGCGGCTGGTAACGCAATGGAATCCCGGTCACCACCACTTTTGCGCGACTGAAATGCGCGGCGCTCGCTTCGAAGGCGACACAGATTTTTCTGGCGAAGCGCCACAGCATCCGGTTGGAAAAACCCGGCGTAGTATTTTGCTCCATCAAGACGAGCGGCGTCCGCGACAAAATCGCCGCGAGCCCCATCGGTGCGGAGGCATAGCCGCCCGCAATCACGACCAGGTCGGGAGCGAATCGCTTCAACGTCGCGCGCGCGAGGACGATTGCCTTCACGAGCTCCGCGATCGATTTCACCCGCGCCATCGCGCCGCGCCCGCCGAGCAATCCGTGTACATCGTACAACTCGTAACGATAGTTGGTCTTCGGCAGCCATTTCGCCTCGAAGCCGTAGCGCGTGCCGACGTAGAGCACCTCGGTGTCGGGACGCTCGCGCACCAGTTCCTCGCCCAGCGCGACGGCGGGAAACAGATGTCCTCCCGTTCCGCCTCCGGCGATGATCACTTTCATCGAACTGCTCTATCTGACCGCCGGGACGGCGGCCGAGTGCCAGCAGCGCGCCGAGCGCTGCCATCGACATCATGATCGCCGTGCCTCCGTAACTCAAAAACGGCAATGGCAATCCTTTGGTCGGAATCATCCCGATCACCACCGCCATGTTGATGAGCGCCTGGAACGAGAGGCTGGCGGTAAGTCCTACGGCCAGTAGGCTGGCAAAGGAATCGGGTTCGTCCTGCGCGATGCGCATCCCACGAAAAAGTATCATGCAAAAAAGCGCGACCACGACCACGCCGCCCAGAATCCCGAATTCCTCGCCCACCACGGCGAAAATGAAATCGGTGTGCGCCTGCGGCAGGTAGAACATTTTCTGCCGCCCTTCGCCGAGGCCGACGCCCCATCCGCCACCGGCGCCAAGCGCGATGAATGACTGGATGAGCTGGAAGCCCGCACCCTGCGCGGTTTCCCATGGATGCAAAAACGCGGTGACGCGCCGCATCCGGTACGCCTTCTCCATCGTTTGCAGCACCAGGATGCAAAGCGCCGCGCCGCCCGCCATGCCCAGATGCTTCATCTGCGCGCCGGCCGCATACAACATCGCGAAGAGTACCAGCGCGATCATCACCGTGTTGCCGAGGTCAGGCTGCTTGAGAATCATCAGCGCGATGGGCGCGACGATGAGAAACGCGGGCAACGGCCCCTGCTCGAACAACCGCATGCGCTCCTGGCGCTTACTCAAAAAATCCGCGAGAAAAAACACCAGCGCGAGTTTCGCGAACTCCACCGGCTCGCATACGTAGGGGCCGAGCCGCAGCCATCGGCGCGCGCCGCCGCGCACGATTCCCAGATGGGGAACATAGAGCAGCAGCAGCATCGCGATTGAGATGACAAGGAGTGGAAACACGAGGCGCCGCAAACCGCGCAGCGAGAATTGCGAGAGCGCCATCAGCATCACGAGGCCGGCCCCGAGATGGAGCAGGTGCAGCTTGAAAAAGTGGAAGGCGTCGCCGGTCTTTTCCTGGCTCATGAAATAGGTGGTGTTGAGCACCATCAGGCAGCCCAGCATCAGCAGCGCCATCGCCGGCAGCCACAACCATGGGTCGGGGCGCCGATGACTTACCGCCTCAAAGCGCCCGAACCAGCTTTTGAAATAAGTTACCGCGCTCCGCATAGTCCTTGAATTGGTCGAAGCTGGAGCATGCCGGCGAAAGCAGCACCGTGTCCCCAGCGACCGCCACCTCCGCCGCGCGGGTCACCGCGTCGGCCAGTTTTTCCACCACCTCGATCCGCGTGGCACCATCGAGCGCGGCGCGCATTTTATCGCGCGCGGCTCCGATGAAAGATCGCCAGCCTGACTTTTTCCATCAGCGGCTTTCGCAGTGGCGCATAGTCACCGCCCTTGTCGAACCCGCCGGCGATGAGGATGACCGGCGCGCTCATCGCCTCGAGGGCTTCGACCACCGCACCGACGTTGGTTCCTTTCGAGTCGTCGATGAACTTGATGCCGCGCCATTCGTGCACCATTTCGATGCGATGGCTCAGCGGTTTGAAGCGCGCGAGGCCCTCTTCGATCGCAAGCGGCTCGATGTCCATCGCGAGCGCCGCCGCGGCCGCCGCCATCGCATTTGCCAGGTTGTGCTTTCCCGGCAGCTTGAACTGCGCGAGGTCGATCCGCCCACGCCTTCGGTTGATATCGAAGTAGAGCTGCTTGTCATCGGTCCAGATCGCATCGCCACCGGGAGATGCAGCCGAGAGGCCGAAGCCGATGACGCGCGAGCGCATCGCCAGGCGCAGCTTCCACACGTTGGGATCGTCGCGATTGAGGATCGCGAAATCGCCGGCGCCCTGATTCTCGAACAGGCGCGCCTTCGCGGCGCCGTAATCCTCGAGGTCGCGATAGCGCTCGAAGTGATCATCGGTGAGGTTCAGATGAATCGCGACGTGCGCGCGAAATTTATCGATCCACTCGAGCTGGAAGCTGGAAATCTCGATGACGAGCGCATCCACGTCATGCTCCGCGGCCTCGATCAGCGGGGTGCCGAGGTTGCCGCCGACGAAAACATTCTTGCCGGCCGCCCTCAGGATGTCGCCGACCATCGTCGTCACCGTGCTCTTGCCGTTGGTGCCAGTGATGCCGATGATGGGCGCCTTCACGAAGTGATACGCGAGCTCCAGTTCCCCAACCACCGCAATGCCGCGCTGCTGCGCCTCGCGCAGGAAGATCGAATCGCGCGGGATGCCGGGGCTGGTGACCACGAGGTCAATGCCCTTGAGCCATGCCGCGTTTTCCGCGCCGAGGTGCAGTTCGCCGGCCGGAAGCGCATCCGTCGCGAGGTCGGCTTTCTTGTCCGTCAGTAGCAGTGCGGCGCCGTGGCCGGCGAGGAAGCGCGCGGCGGCGCGTCCGCTCACGCCGAGCCCGACCACCATCACGCGTTTGCTCTTGAGTTCGATCATCGGAGTTTCAGCGTACTGAGCGCGAACAGCGCGCACACGATCGATACGATCCAGAAACGAATCACCACGATCGTTTCCGGCCATCCCTTGAGCTCAAAATGATGATGCAGCGGCGCCATCAGAAAAACTCGCTTATGCGTCATCTTGAAATAATAGACCTGAATTATGACCGAGAGCGTTTCGACCACAAAGATGCCGCCCGCGATCAGGAGCACCAACTCCTGCTTGGCTAGCACCGCGATGGTGCCGATCGCGCCACCCAGCGACAGCGCGCCGACGTCACCCATCATCATCGAGGCGGGGTATGCGTTGAACCACAAAAATCCGAGTGACGCAGCAACCAGCGCGGCGCAAAAGATCGCGACCTCGCCGATGCCCGGGATGTGCGGCACCGCAAGGTAAGTCGCAAATTTGATGTTGCCCGCGACGTAGGTGAAGACCCAGTAAGTCAGCGCCACCGTCATCACCGGGCCGATCGCGAGGCCGTCCAGACCGTCAGTCAGGTTGACCGCGTGAGACGACGCGACGATGACGAAAATCGCGAACGGGATATATCCCCACCAATGCAGATCGGGATGGAGATTTTTCGCGAACGGAATCGTCAGATGCGTATCGAAATGCATCGGGCCGAACAGCACGACGGCGGCGATCGCGGCGCAGACGAACGACCAACCGAGCTTGGTGCGCCCGCTGATTCCCTGCCCGCGCCCGCGTTTGAGTTTCAGCAAGTCATCGGAAAGGCCGACCGCGCCGAAGCTGACCGCGACGAAAACGGCAATCCAGACATAGAGATCGCGCACATCGGCGAGCAGGATGGTCGCGAGTACGGCGGAGGCGAGAATCAGCAATCCACCCATAGTCGGGGTGCCGGCTTTTTTCTGATGAGTCTGGGGGACTTCATCGCGAATGGTCTGGCCGACGTGCGCGGCGCGAAAGCGTTCGATGAGAATCGGTCCGAGGGCGAGCGAAAAGGCCAAAGCGGCGAGGCCCGCCATTACGGAGCGAAAGGTTTCGTAGCGCAGAACGCCGAAACCGAGGTAGTGGGTGTGGAGTGGGTAGAGGAGAAGGTAGAGCATCGGGTCAGGCCACAGACAGTAGCAGAGGTGGGAGGGGATCGCAGGAGCGGGCAGACCTAACCCCTAACCCCTTCCCCTGAAGTGGAAGGGGGACCAGAGAAGACCTCGATCTCATAGCAATAGCCTGGGCATCGCTGCCGATTCTTCTCCCCTTCCACTTCAGGGGAAGGGGGCGGGGGTTAGGTCCGCAGCGCGGCAAAGAATCCAGAGCTGAGGTCCCTCTCCGTCCCTGCACGATTTTCGCCCGCAGCCATGGCGAAAATCGCGCCGGGACACCTCCCCCGATCATAGGGGGAGGGGCAGAGGGACGAGGGAGCAAGAAAGAAATATTCAAGATTTAAGCTCGGAGGCCAGTTCGCGAACCACCGCGCGATCATCAAACTTTAAGACGCGATTTCCTACCAACTGATAATCCTCATGCCCCTTGCCCGCGATTACTATCACATCGCCGCGGCGCGCGAGGCGCAGCGCGATCGCAATCGCGCCGCGCCGATCGGGTTCGACGAGATAGCCGGTCGAAGCATCCGCGTGGGCTTCGTCGGTGCGAGTGAGGCCCGCGCCGGTCAGGCCGGCTTCGACGTCCGGCGATTATTTTCAACGGGTCTTCGGTGCGTGGATTGTCGGAGGTCAGAATCGCGAGGTTGGCGAGGCGGCCCGCGATCCCGCCCATCAGCGGACGCTTGCCGCGATCGCGATCGCCGCCGCATCCAAACACGCAGATCAGGCGACCGCCGGTGAGCGGACGCAGCGTGTTGAGCACGGCTTCGAGCGCGTCGGGCTTGTGCGCGTAGTCCACCAGCACCGTCACGCCGGCGCGCGCGGGCACCGCCTCCATCCTGCCGGGGGCCCCGGAACATCGCCTCACACCCTCAGTCACCGCCGGCCCATCGATGCCCGAGGCCACCGACAGCGCGGAGGCCCCGAGAATATTGCGCAGGTAAAATTCGCCGAGCAGCGGAGAATCGATCGCGATCTCGGCGCCCAGCACGCTGATGCTTCCATGAATGCCGTTGATGCCGGTCTCGATCTTGAGGGGATGAGCGTCGTTGGCAGGATCGAGGCCGAAACTGATGCGACGGATTTTGCTACCGGCAGTCGCGTCGAGGATGCGGCGCCCATAAGGATCGTCGCCATTGATGATCGCGACCGGCTCGCGATGCGAACTCCTGGGCAAAATCTCGGTGAACAGCCGCAATTTCGCCGCGAAGTAATTTTCGATCGTGCCGTGATAGTCCAGATGGTCGCGGCCGAGATTGGTGAACAGGCATGCGCTGAAGTTGATCGCATCGACGCGCCCTTCCGCGATGCCGATCGACGATACCTCGGCGAACGCATCATGAACGCCCTCGCGCTCCATTTGCGCGAGGCTGGATTCGAAATCGAGCGATTCCGGCGTGGTGAGGCCATGATAAATCGTGCGGTCGCGTACAAAGATTCCGATAGTGCCGATGATGCCGGTCGGGCGACCCGCCGCCTCGAAAATCGATCGCAGCAGATAGGTCGTGGTGGTCTTGCCGCTGGTGCCCGTGATGCCTGCGACGCGGACGCGCTCGCTGGGCGCGCCGAAAAAGCGCACCGCAGCCACGCCCATCAGGTGCCGTGGCTGCGGCGCATCGACCATGGTTCCCGCCGGCTGTCCAGCGGGAACATTGACCGCAAGGCGCGCCTCACCTTTCCATCCCGCCCTTCCATCCGCCACCACCGCCCGCGCCCCGCGGTTTAATGCATCATCTATATTGGCCCGGTTGCGTGCGGCATCGCGGGCCAGGGCAAAAAACACATGCCCGGGCTTAGTCTCGCGCGAGTCGTAGCTGAGGCCGGTAATTTCCACGTCGTGGTCACCATCGACGTTTCGAACCGGCGCTCCGGCAATCAGCTCCGCGAGTTTCACTGTTTAATCGTCCATCACATCAAGTCGTCATGTTGTCCCTGGTGGCACAGGCTTTAGCCTGTGTCTTTCCGCTCTCCGCACCACCTCAGCACCACAGCTACCGGACCAGAACACAGGCTAAAGCCTGTGCCACCAGAAATGGATTGCGCGCCCCTCTTCAGCCACTAGCGCAGTACCCTTCGATTCGATTTCTTTCCTTTCATCTGCTCCAAAAAAGCCAGGCTCGCGCTCCCCACCGAACGAAACTTTGCAGTCACCCCCGTCCGAATTACTTTCGGCGCGGCGGTTTTCGTCGGTTCATGATTGATGATGCCGGCAGGCGCAAGCGTCAGTTTGATTGGGGAACTCGTCAGCGGGCTGCCCGGCGCCGGCTCCTGACCGGCAACATAGCCCTGCCCTTTCACGTCGAGGTTGATGCCCAACTGGCGCGCGATGTCGAGCGCATGGCGCAGGCTCGCGCCGCGAAAGTCGGGGGTGGCTTTGCGATCGACGGCGGCATCGTAGTCGACACCGGGATCGATCGCGGCCAGCGGATCGGCGTTCTTCTTGCGCGCGGTGCCGAAGCTGCTGAGCGGAAGCATACTCGCGGAGTCGTACGATGAATCGGTCGCGGCAACATCGAGATCGCGCAGCGCGCCGGAAGCGATTTCGCTGAACACCGGAGCGGCGACCAGGCCACCGAAATGCCCGTGGCCGACATCATAAAGGACCACCAGGATCAGCAATCGTGGATCGTCGGCGGGCAGAAATCCCACGAACGATGAAACGTGTCGATTTTGAAAATAGCCATGGGTGACAGGATTCACCATCTGCGCGGTACCGGTCTTCCCCGCGACGATGAAGCCGTCGACCTGCGCCTTATGCGCGGTGCCGTCGGCGCCATTGACCACGTTGCGCAGCAGCAGGTTCATCTGATGCGCCACGTCGGGAGGAATCGCGCGCCCCATCACCTGCGGCGTATGCGTCAGGACGACGTGGCCTTCGGCGTCGGAGACGGATTTTACCACATAAGGACGGACGACGAGGCCGCCGTTCGCGATGGCGGAATACGCGACCGCGAGTTGCATCGGGGTGACCGCGACGCCCTGTCCGAAGCCATGATTGGCAAGCTCGATTTGGCGCCAGGTCGAACCTTTGCTCAGCAGACCGCCCGCCTCACCCGGCAGGTCGATACCAGTCCGGCGGCCGATTCCGAAACCGCGCAGGCCGTCATAGAAACGCTGTGCACCAAGGCGCAGCGCGATCTTGGAGGCGCCGATGTTGGATGACACCTCGATGATGCCCGCGAGATCGAGCCATCCGTGGCGGCTGTCATCGTGGATAGTGCGGCCATCGAGATGATAAACGCCGTTCTCGCAATAGATCTGCTCACCTGGAGTGATCGCGTGATTAGCCAGCGCGATCGACGCCAGCAGACCCTTCATCGTCGAGCCCGGCTCGAAGGCGTCCTGCACCGCCGCGTCATGAAGGCGCGCATGCACCGGATCGGGCTGCGCATTCACGTTGGCCAGCGCCAGCACCTCGCCGCTCCACGGATCGAGGACGATGGCGGTGCCGCGCTGCGCGCCGCTGGTCTGAACTTCCGCCGTCAGCTCATTTTCGGCGAGCGACTGGATGCGCCCATCGATGGTCAATTCGACCTGCGCGCCCGGCTGCGAGGACTTGATCGCGAGCGGACTGTCGAGAATCGGATGGCCGAGCGCGTCGTGATAGAAACTCAACTCGACCGGCTCGCCGCGAATCAGCTTGTCGTACTCGAGTTCCACTCCGGAGAGCCCCTGGCCATCCATACCCGCCGACCCCACCACCGCCGCGGCCAGGTTGCTCTCCGGATAGAAACGTTTGTACTCGCTGAACGCGCCGAGCCCGTCGATATTGAGCGCTTCGGCAGCGGCGGCTTGCGCCGGATCCATCCGACGCCGCAGCCATATGAAGGGTGACGGCTTGGCGAGGCGCCGATCGAGATCGTCCGCGCTCATATTCAACGCCGCCGCAAGTTTCGAGCGCTCGGCGGGATTCGCCTCGAGAACTTTTTTCGGCCGCGCATAAACGGAGCGGGTTTCCGCCGACAGCGCCATCGGCTCGCCGTGGCGATCGATGATCGGCCCGCGGACTGCGGCGAGCTCGGTCTCCGCGGTATGCTCCTCGCGCGCCATGGTGTTGAGGCGCGAGCCCTGCAGCACCACCAGCGCAATCAGGCGCAGCACGGCGAGGCCGAACAGCGCGGCCATCGCGAAGGTCAGCACGCCGATACGCGCGCGCCGCTGTTTCGCCGCGGTGGTCATGGCACCATCACCACCTGTCCGTCGCGCGCGGGCTCCAGATGATATTTCGGCGCCAGCGCGCGCAGGCGATCATGCGAGCCAAGCTGCGCGGCGGTCAGGCGCAGCCGGCGATTTTGATCTTCGAGCTTCACGATATCGAGCCGCACGGCCGAGAGCCGATAGCCTTCCTGGGTGACTTCCAGGCGCATCAGCAGCGTGGCGAAGCCGACCACCACGATCGCGACGGCGAGCAGCGCGGGCACCAGGCGCGAGCGTTTGTGGACGGGGCTTTTTCGATGCCGCGGGCTCACGATGATATCCGCTTACGCCGGCCTCCGTTCGAGACCGCGCAGGCGCGCGCTGCGGGCGCGCGGATTTTCCACGATCTCGCGCTGCGTCGGTTTGATCACCTTTTGCGTCAGATTGTTGTAGTCGTCAGTTCGTCCCAGCTCGCGGAAGCGTTCCTTCACCGCGCGATCTTCCAGCGAATGATAGGCGAGGACGGCAAGCCGCCCACCGGGCGCGAGCATCGCGGGCGCGTCCCGGAGGAATTTTTCGAGGCTTTCGATTTCGCGATTGACCGCGATGCGAATGGCCTGGAAGGTGCGCGTCGCGGGATGCACTCCGCCGCGCCGATGCGGTCCGATGGCGCGCTCCACCAGCATGCGCAGCTCACCGGTGGTCTCAATCCGATGCTTGCGGCGCGCCTCGACGATGGTGCGCGCGATCCGGCCGGGCATGCGCTCCTCGCCGTACTCGCGAAAGATGCGCGCAAGCTCGGCTTCCGGCTCTTCGTTGACGAGATCGTAGGCGGACAGCTCGGCGCGCTGATCCATCCTCATATCCAAAGGACCGTCGAGGCGGAAGCTGAAGCCGCGTGCCGCATCGTCGAGGGCGAAACTGCTCATCCCGAGGTCGGCAAGGATCGCATCGGCGTGATCGAAGCCGGTCTCGCGCATCGTGGACGAAATTTCAGCGAAGTTGGCCTGGACCAACGTGACGCGGCCTTCGAACTTCGCCAAAGCTTCGCGCGCCTGGGCGATCGCGGAGGCATCCTGATCCAGGCCTAGCAGTCGCGCGTCGGGAGCAGCCTCGAGCATCGCGGCGGCATGGCCTCCCATGCCCAGAGTCGCATCGACAAGCGTCAAAGGGTTCGGAGCGGACAGGAGTTTTACCACCTCCGCCGCCATCACCGGCACATGCAATTGCCCGTCCGCTCCGTCGTGACTCATAGCCGCGAAACTCATCGCGTAACTCATTCCTATCGCCTAAAGGCTAGGCCCCATGGCCTAAAGGCCAAGCTTCTGAAAAAATTCCGGATCAGCGAAACGTTGCTCGGTCGCCTTGAGGACCTGTTCGAGCACCGCTTTGTCCCAAAGTTGAAAATGGTCGGTCATCGCAGAAAAGGTCACCTCGCGATCGAGCGCCGCGAACTCGCGCAGCTTGGGCGGCACCAGGATGCGACCCTGCTTGTCGACGAGGACCTCATGCGCGCCGCCGATATAAAAGACCTCGAACGATCGGAGTTGGTTATCGAAGCGCGCCTTCTGGCGAATCTGTTCCTGCAAACGAGTCCATTCATTGGGAGGGTATGCTTCGAGGCAGTGCTGATTCTCGAAGACAGAATTTGTGATATACACACGGTCGTGACCATCGCGCTCCAGTTCTTCGCGGAAGCGGACAGGGATATTCACCCTGCCTTTGTCGTCGATCGAATGATCGAATCTTCCATTGAACACTGTTGGTCACTCCAAGATCCCCCACAATCTCCCACTTAACCCCACATCAGTCAAGGAAGGGGCGGCTAACTTTCGAAAATGTCTTGTGGATACTATTGCCTAGCTAAGACGAAGAAAAAGCGAAACTAGCGAGACTTAGGCCTCGAGTAAGGACATCACAAAGGTATCAATGTAGAAACGCTTGCTTGACACGATGGCCTCGCATTAGCGAAACTTCCGCCGGTTACTCGCTCATTAAAGAAGAACTCGCCTTCAGGATTGGGGCATCAGTCCAGGGTTAGGACCGGAGAGGAGGATTATGACAGTCAGAACATGGCTGCGCAGTGCAGCACTGATCGTGGCCGGCGTGATGATAGCGGTGGTGATGGTGGCGCCTCCGGCATACTCGCGGAAAAAGAAGGAAACCCCCACGCCTACTGCCACATTGACCCCGACCGCGACGCCTACCCCTGAGGCGAAGGTGTGGAACTTCGATTCTGACAAAGTCGGTCAACTACCCGACGGGTGGGATGATATCGACGGCGCCGGGTGGGTCGTCTTCGCCGACGGAACTGCGCCTAGTCAGCCCAATGATTTCGGTTTGCCCGCGGGCCGCATGGTGACCTCCCTAACTCACGGACTGGAATACCATCCAATTGTAGTGATGAAGGATCCGACCGAATATTCCGACTTCACGCTCGAAGCCGACTTCAAGCCGATCAAGGGCTACTTCGATTGCTCCGGCGGATTGGTTATTCGATATAGCAATCCACAGAACTACTACGTCCTCGCGCTGGGATGCCCGAGTGACTACGTCCAGTTGCTTCGTATGTACCAGGGCAAGATGGATCAGCTTCAGCAAAAGGTGGTCGCGATCGATCCCGGCAACTGGATCAAGGTTAAACTTGAAGTTCAGGCCGATCACTTCATCGCATACGATGAGGGCAAAATGCTCTTCGACGTGCAGGACAACAAGATCGCCAAGGGCAGGATCGGTTTCTGGTCCAGCAACGATTCGCAGGCGCGCTTCGATAATCTGACGTTGACGCTGCCGCTTCCGGGCGCCGACACGGGCGCCGCTGCAGGTGGGACTCCAGCGGGGACTCCGCCACCGCCACCACCACCTCCGTGATCGAATTCTAAAGGACCTGATTGAGGGCGCGTCGTTCTTGCACAAGGGCGACGCGCCCTTTAGTCTGGAGGCTTGATGGAAGAAATACCGGAACAGAAGCAGATCCCTCTAGAGATTGAGCAACTGGGAATGAAGGGCTATTTCGTCGAGTTAGTTCATGGAACCGGGGTCATGCTCGGCCTTGGCCTACTATGGAGCCTCGAGGCGGTGCGCAATTTCTGGTTTAGATCGCTGGATCATCTGAACATCAAAGCGCGTCCTAGTCGGCGTGTAAGCGCGTTTCCGCCCGGCAGCCCTCGCCGCCATAAGACAGCATAGCTTTCGCGCTGTCGAGGAAACCTCAGATAGCGCCCTCCGCACGAAGCTGCGCGATTCGTTCGCGCGAGATCCCGACTGACGCGAGAACTTCATCAGTATGCTCACCGAGTTGCGGTGGGCGAACCTGAGGCACCTCTGCGGGCGCAATGGCGGACAACTTCAACGGCGAGCCGACTACTTTGACATCGCCGCGGGTCGGATAGGTGCTGTCGACGAGCGTACCTCGCTCCGCCACCTCAGGATCGGCAATCACTTCCTCAACCTCACGCACCGGAGCGCACGGAATTCCCGCCTCGATGAGAATCCCGATGACGTCGTCGCGTCGTTGCGGCCGGGTCCAGTTCGACACCGTCTCATCAAGTTGATCCGCCACGGCCATGCGCGCGCCGTGATCGCGATATTCCGGTTTCCCGATCAGATCCTCATGTCCCATCAGCTTTGCGAGCGCGCGCCAATGCTGCTCGGTCAGAACCATGATCAACACTTCGCCATCGCTCGCCGGATAGATGTTGGTGGGACAAACTCCCCAATGCCGATTGCCGAGGCGTTTGAACTTGCGTCCCTGCAGCACCGGAGCGAGGACGCTGGTAAGCGCGGGAATTGCAACATCGAGCATCGCGACTTCAACCTTCTGGCCCTTGCCGGTTTTCCCGCGATGAATCAGGGCCGCGAGAATTCCGCTCACCAGATGACTGCCGGTTCCCATGTCGATAAAGGTCGCGGACGTTTTCACTCCGCGATCGGGAAACCCGGTGATGCTGATGAAACCCGATGAAGCCTGAATGGTGTTATCCATCGAGCCAAGCTTCGCGAATCGGCTCGACAGAACCGTAGCCTTTTCCCGAAGCATAGATGAGACGCGGAAAGCGTGCGGAGATTTCGGCATACCCGAGTCCGAACGATTCCATTACGCCGTCGAGATAGTTCTCGACCAACACGTCGGCGTCCTCCAGCAATTTGAAAACGATCTCGCGCGCACTCGGATGCTTGAGGTTGAGCGTCACCGATTTCTTGTTGGGATTGAGCATCAGGAACGAGTAATTCGCCCCGCCAGGGAGGTCAGGACGACGCAACATCTCGCCGGTCTTAGGCGGCTCGATTTTGATGATTTCGGCACCCAACGCCGCAAGCTGCAGCGTGCAGTACGGCACCGCGTAGATTTGTCCGAAATCGATAACGCGAATCCCTTCCAGCGGCAGACTCATTTCCAATCCTTTATCGCAGCAGGTTGCGCGCGATGACCATGCGATGCACTTCGGAGGGACCCTCGCCGATGCGGCGGATGCGCGCCTCGCGATACCATCGCTCGAGCGGAAATTCTTTGCTCACGCCATAGCCGCCATGAATCTGCACCGCGCGATCGATGACGCGCCCCAGCACCTCGCTCGAATACAACTTCGCGATCGACGCTTCGTTGCGTGCGTCTTCGCCGCGATCGGCTTTCCATGCGCCCTCCCAGGTCAGCCATCGCGCGGCGCGCAACTCGACCTCGGAATCCGCGAGCATCCACTGAACGGCCTGGCGCCTCGCGAGTTTCTCGCCAAAGGTGCTGCGCGTCTTTGCATGCTCAATCGCCATCTTGAGCGCGGCGACACCGACGCCGACATTAGCGGCCGAATAGGGAAACCGCAGCCGCGTCAACAGATCGAGACATAGGTTCAGCCCCTGCCCTTCCTCACCGATGCGCTGCTCCGCCGGAATGACGCAATCCTCGAAGTGAACTTCGTTGGGAAGCGCCGCGGTGCGCAGCGTTGCGAACGGACGCGCGGTAAACCCTGGCGTGCCCTTATGAACGATGAAGCAGGTGATACCGCTGCGGCCGGCTTTGGGATCGGTGCGCGTGAACACCACGCCCCATTCGGCTTCGTGCGCATGCGAAATGAAAATCTTGGTGCCATTGAGGACGTACGTATCGCCCTGGCGAACCGCGCGGCACTGAATTGATCCGGCGGGATCGGAGCCGCCGCTAGGCTCGGTGATGGCGAAGAAGGTGTACCACGCGTTCTTGAGCGTCGGCACCACGTACTTCTGAATCTGCTCTTCGCTGCCGCCGTAGATCACCGGCGGTGGGTTGCGTCCAAAGACGCTGGCGCCGGGATTGTAGAGGCCCATCCGATGCTGTGCCATTTCCTCCATCAGCACGCACATATCGAAGGTGCCGAGGCCGCCGCCGCCATATTTCTTGGGCGCGCTCATGCACCACATCCCGGCGGCCTGAACTTTTTTGGCGATGCGCCAGTAATCTTCTTCGGGAATTTCGGCGGCGTCGGGATCGAGAGTTTTTTCGATCGGGATTATTTCGTCGCGGATGATGCGGCGGACCTGCTCACGCAGCGCCGACAGCTCTTCCGAGAGTTGGAAACCGGTGTCGTTCTCCATTGGAGAATCTCTAGCACCGAAAGGCCGCTGGTCAGAATAGGTCTTCGAGCATCGTTCCACCGTCGCTGAGGTTCTTTCGCAGGCCATCGAGCCATAGTTCGCGAATCCATTCGAGGTCGTAGGCGCCCCAGGTTCCTTTGATCGGCGGCTTGATGTGGTGGATGTGCTCGATCGCGGTCGCGACCAGTGCGACGGCGCCGTCACCGAGCGTATGGCGCACGATACCCTTCTCGGTGCGCGCGCGAATGTAGTCGCCGATGCCGCTCAAGGCCTCGACACTGTAGTTCCAAAGATCCGCTTCCGCACCCGCCAGGGCATCGCCGTGCTTCGCTTTCGCATCTGCAGCGATTTTGGCCGCGTGCTCGAACTGGGTGATGGCTCTCAGGATTTGCGGTTTTTTGGTGGCCGCCTTTTGCGGCGTCATCTTGTAGGGCCGCATCACATCGGCATAGTCGAGCAACAGCCGCGCCGCTCGCTCGAGGCCGCGGTAGGCCTTGCCAAGCGCCTCCGCATCTTTCGGATGCCGACTCGCGGCACAATCGTCGATGACCTGGGCGGCGCTAAATTTGGGCGACATCGTGCCGCGCACAAAAGCTTCGAGGTTTACCGGATAGGCCAGAACGCTGTAGGCGCCGAACATCAGGTTGGAAATGCTTTCGATGCCGAGTGCTTTATAGGCGCGCAGATCGCGTGCGATCACCGTGGGCGTCGCGAATCCGACGCCCCCAAAGAGGATGGCGTCGGCATAGTACTCGAACACATGGCCGCGACCCTCGAAGATGTCGATGTAGCGTTTCAGCGACTCGAAGTAGTGCGGATTGATGGTGCAGGCGGGATCATCTATCGCGTGGATGTAGCAGCGCTCGCGCGGCGCCCATTCAAACCAGACATTCGGCAGCGGGCGCAATTTCGGATCGGGATCGATGGTGTCGTGGTAAGCGAGATACGCAACCGGAACTCCTCCCGCGGCGGTCCCTTCTGCGGCCGCGACCGCATTGACTATCTTCATGTACTGCATCTGCGGCGAAAGCTTTTTGCACTGGGCGCAGCGGCACCAGGCGCCCTCCCATACGTCGGCGCCCCAGATGTGCAGGAGCTCGTTTTCAGGGTATTGGCGGATGTACTCCAACGCGCCATCGCATACGATGCGCACCGCATCGGGATTCGAGACGCATAGGTTTCCGCGCGCCATCCGGGCGCCGTCCGCTCCCTGTGGAAAATATTCCGGATGAGATTCGAACTGGCTGCGAGGCATCAGGATTTGAAGGACGTGGCCGCCGTACTCGACACCGATGCCGTACGATTTATACAAGGGCGTGATCTCATCGATCCGCAGGCGCGTGTCCTGCGCATGGCGGATGTACTCGAAAGCATTGATTCCGCGCCGCGCCATCCAGGGGATGAACTCGCGATCGAATTGGAGATGCAGCTTGAGCCGGTCGGAAAACGTGTAGTTCCACGTCATGATGTCCGACACGAAAGCGCGTCGCTTGAATGGTGGGGTTACCGCATAAGGTTTCAGCCGCGCCATCGCGGCAGGCGCGAGCTTCGGAAAAATGGGGGCGGCGCCCGGGATCAACCGCGCGCCGAGGCGCTCCATCAGGTCATATGCGGCGTGCAAGAGACCGCGTTCGCTGCCGGCCTGAATCGCGAAGGCGTTCCTGCCGGAGCGCGCAATCTGGAAGCTGTCATCCGTAAGGCCAGCCGGTCGGGGATTCTCCGCAACCTCCGAGCCGAACGAAACCAGCATGGCAGCAGGACCAATGGCGACATCCGACTGAACCGACGCCTTGCTTCCAAGCATCGTGGCAAGACCGTCAGCCAACTCACGAGCGGCAATCGACGGAACCTGACTTGGACTTTTGCTATGTTTGATGACGACTTTGGACGTTCCCCCGCCCGCTTTCTTCGGCATCGTCCCCTGAATCCCCCCTCAATCGCTGAGTTTTTTCCGGCTCTCTTGAGATGATAACATGAGTAATCCAGTTTAGCTGAAAAACAAACATAAACAGCCAGTTGACTATTCTTGTTGATCTGTAACAGACGAATCCAGTGAAAGTGGAGCGCCAAACGTCTCGCGCGAAAACATGCCCAGCCCCAATGAAATCCTGACCGAACTGAAAAAGGTCAAATACCCCGGCTTCACCCGCGACGTGGTGTCCTTCGGCATCATTAAAGATATCGAGGTCGGTTACTCCGGTGTCACCGTTTCGCTGACCATCCAGTCCGCCAAACCCGAAGTTGTCGCCCGAATTGTCGAAGATATCAAGACCGCCGTGGGTGCAATGCCTGGCGTTCCCAGCGTAAAAGTTGACGTCGAGCAGCCGGCCGCGACCCAGCCCCGCACCGCCTCGGCCGGGAAACGCAGCATCGAAGGCGTCAACCACATCGTCGCGGTAGCCAGCGGCAAGGGCGGCGTCGGCAAATCCACCGTCGCGGTCAACCTCGCCCTCGCGATGAAGGCCTTGGGCTGGCGCGTCGGTTTGATGGACGCGGATGTATACGGCCCCAGTGTCGCGATGATGGTGGGGACCGAGGGCAAGGTTAACCTTACTCCGGAGCGGAAAATCATACCGCTGGAAAGGTACGGCATCCGCTACGTCTCGATGGCGTTTTTCGTCAGCGATGAGCAGGCCGTGATCTGGCGCGGTCCGATGGTGACCAAGCTGGAAACGGAATTCCTCTTCAATGTCGAATGGGGCGAGCTCGATTGCCTGGTGCTGGATTTGCCGCCCGGCACCGGCGACGCCCAATTGACGATCACGCAACGGGTGAAACTCGATGGCGGCGTCATCGTCACCACGCCGCAGGAAATCGCGCTGATCGACGTCCGCCGCGGCGTGCAGATGTTCACCGAGGTGAATGTCCCGGTCCTCGGCGTGGTCGAGAATATGAGCTATTACGTTTGCGGCAAGTGCAACAAACGTCACGAGATTTTTTCCCATGGCGGTGGCGCGCGCCTCGCCGAAACGCTCGAGGTTCCGTTCCTCGGCGAGTTGCCCATCACGCGCGAGCTGCGCGAAGGCGGCGATAACGCGATGCCGTTGGTGGCAGTGAACCCGGCACATCCGGTGACTGCCGCGTTCAAAGCAGTAGCCGCGAAAATCATCGAAGGCCTCGAGGAGCATCCGCACTGATGGCTTTCGCCGTCTTCGACGTCGAGACCCGAGTCGACAAACACCTGCTGAACCAGGTCTACTTCGAAGGTCAAGGACTCAGCGATAGCGAGGCTTTCGAGCGCTATCGTGAAGATCTACGGCGGCGGCGTGACAGTGATTTCTTCCCCATCACGTTGCATCTGCCGATTTCGATAGCGATCGGCAATGTCGGCGATGACTACGTGCTGAACGCGGTCGAAAGCCTCGCCCTCGCCGATTATTCGGAAGAACACCTCATACGCGAATTCTGGTCGCGCTATGAGCGCTTCGCCGGAACGCTAGTCAGCTTCAATGGACGGCGCTTCGATTTCCCGGTGCTGGAGCTTGCGGCACTGCGCCATGGCGTCCCTGCGCCGCTGCATTTCGATGAGGACAGTCAGGCCCGCAGTCGATACTCCAGCGCGCGTCATTATGATCTGTTCGACTATCTGACCAACCACGGCGCGGTTTCGCTCGCGGGAGGCATGGACCTGCTGCTCAAGATGATCGGGATGCCGGGAAAAACCGGCATGGACGGTTCGATGGTGCAGGAATATTTCGAGGCCGGACGCCTCGAGGAAATCCATCGCTACTGCCGCAGCGACGTGGTGCAAACCTACTTCCTGTTTTTGCGGGTCGCGCTGATGCGCGGGGAGATCAGCGAAGCTACTTATCGCGCGGCCTCGGAAGCGTCGCAACATTTCATGGCCGAGGAAGAAGCGCCCGCCAGCAAGAAAATCGCGTGACCGAGAAACCAAAGATTTCGCTCATCGTGATCTCGCGCGATGAGGAGGAGCACATCGGGCAGTGCCTGCGCAGCGCATGGTTCTGCGACGAACTGATCCTGATCGATTCCTTCTCGACCGATCGCACGGTCGAAATCGCGCAGAGCCTTGGCGCCAGGGTCTTCCAGCATGAGTTCACCAACTACGTGATGCAAAAGCAGATGGCGCTCGATCGCGCGACCGGCGAATGGGTCCTGCTGATGGATTCTGACGAGCAGGCGACCCACGACCTCGGCGAGGAGATCCTCGCGGCGGTAACCTCGGCGAATGCCGCCGACGGCTACCGCATTCGACGCATTCTGTATCATCTCGGCCACTACTACCCGTTCGGGATCTACCCCGATAACCCGGTGCGGCTGTTTCGCCGCGAGCGCGGCCACATCGGCGGTCGCGATCCGCACGACAAGGTGGTAGTCGAGGGGAGCATCGGCAAACTGATGAGTCCGATCCTGCACTTCAGCTATCGGGATATCGCGGATCACGTTGCCACGATCAATCGGTTTTCGACGCGCGGTGCGATGGAACAGGAGCCGACCATCTTCACGCCGGTTCAGATGCTGACTAATCCGATGTGGCGATTTTTCAATTTCTACATCCTGCGCGGAGGCTTTCGCGACGGCGGCCGTGGGCTCTACGCGGCGATGACCGCGGCATTCTACGTTTTTCTCAAGTACGCCAAGATGTACGAGCGCAAGCTCAAATCACGCCGGCTCTGAGGATTCACTGCTTCTTGCTTATTCGAAAGTCTTCACTCGACCAACGGGAGCGAGCAATGGGCCCTCCCCACGCCGGAGGCGCCCCGCCGGCATGGAATGCCGCTTCATTTCTTCGTAACAAGCGAATAACTTAGGCCCTGCCTCATGAAACGTTTGTTCAGCTACATGCGCCGCCATTGGCTGACCTATGCCGGCGGACTTCTGGCGACCTTCCTGACGGCAAGTTTCTACAATTTCATCCCATTTTTCACAGGCGATGCGATCAACGCCGCGCAAGCGGGGCATCGCGCTTCGCTCGCGCACTATGCTGAACTGATCGCGCTGATCGCGATCGTGCTCGGCGCCTCGCGCTGGATCTCGCGCTTCGTCATTTTCAACATCGGGCGCGACATCGAATACGAAATCCGCAACGACCTGTTCGCGCACATGGCGAAGCTCGGACCAGGTTTCTATCAGCGCCTGCGCACCGGGGATCTGATGTCGCGGATGGTCAATGACATCACCGCGCTGCGCCTGCTGGTCGGCATGGGCGTGCTGATGATGACCAACACGCCGGTCTACTTCATTTATGCCCTCATCTTCATGACCTATCTGAATCGCACGGCTCACGGTCGCGGCGATCATTCCCGCGATCCTGCTGTTGTTCGCCGTTCGGAAACTGACTCGCGCCCTGATGGAGCGCAGCCTCAAAGTGCAGCAAGAACTCGGCAACATCGGAGCCAAGGTTCAGGAGAGCCTCGCCGGCATTCATGTCGTCAAAGCCTACACCCTGGAGGAACACGAGGCGGAGCGCTTTCGAGCATTGAATGACCGCTACAACGAACAGGGCCTGGCACTCGCGCGCACCCGTGGCGCGCTGTTCCCGATGATTCGGGCGGTCGCGAGCGGATCCACGATGATCGTTCTCATCTATGGCGGAGTGCTGGTGCGCGAGGGCCAGCTGTCCATCGGCAACCTGATGGCGTTCATGCTGTACGTCACGCAGCTCGCGTTTCAGGCAACCTCGCTCGGATGGACGCTGTCGATTTATCAGCGCGGAAAGGCCGCGATGAAGCGCATCGACGAGATCTTCGACGAACAAGAACAGCAAACCGTCGCGGGTCCCGAGGAACGCCTGGAGGTCGAAGGCGCCATCGAATGGCAGAACGTCTCGTTCAGCTATTTCCCTTCGAACGGCAACGGCAAGGCCGCGGAGCGTCCTTCTACGCGCTGCGCAATATAAACGTGAAAGTGACCTCCGGCGAGAAGCTCGCGATCGTCGGGCGCACCGGTTCCGGAAAATCCACCATGATCAAGCTGCTCGCACGGCTCATCGAGCCGACCGAGGGTCGCGTGCTGCTCGATGGGCGTGACATTCGCGAAATTCCCGTTCGCGCATTGCGACGGACTATCGGTGTAGTTCCACAGGAGCCGACGCTGTTCTCGGATACGCTCGCGCGCAACATCGCATTCGGCGCTCCCAATGCCTCCATGAAGGACATCGAGTCAGCGTCGCAGGTCGCAGGCCTCGCGCCCGATGTTGCGATGCTGCCGCGCGGCTTCGATACCATCGTCGGCGAGCGCGGCATGTCGCTTTCCGGCGGGCAGAAGCAGCGCGTCACCATCGGGAGGCTCATTACCTATCATCCGTCGGTGGTGGTCCTCGATGACGCGCTTTCCAGCGTCGATACCGAAACCGAGCGCGCCGTGCTGCACAATCTGAGCGACAGCGTGCAGGGCCGCACCACGATTGTGGTGGCGCATCGCGCGTCCACGGTGCGCGATGCCGACGAAATCATCGTGCTCGAAGAGGGCCGCATCGCCGAGCGCGGCACGCATGAGCGCTGATGGCGCAGCGCGGAATCTACTCGGAACTCTTCCATCGCCAACTGCTGGAGGAGGAGCTGGCGCAGTACTGATGATCCAGAAGAACAAAAAGCACGCGAAGGTGCAGGTCTACGACACCCACCTGATTCGATGGGTGTGGCAGTTCGTGAGGCCATACCAGCACCTCTTCTGGATCTCGGCCATGCTGATGCCGCTCAATTCGGGCTTCGCACTTGCGCAACCCTACGTCGTCAAACTCACGATCGATATCTTCCTTGCGCATCGCAAAACCGCGCCGCCCGATGGCTTTCGCCGATCATCGCCAGGATCGCGCTGGCCACGGACTGCTGGTGATGGGCGCGCTCTACCTGGTGCTGGTTCTCGGCGAGTTCGCGACATTTTACGGCCAGTTCTACCTGACCATGATGGTTGCGCAGTACAGCCTTTCCGATCTGCGTCTCGCCTTGTTTCAACGAGTAGAAAAACTCCCGATGGCGTTCTTCGATCGCACGCCTATAGGAAAGTTAGTGAGCAGGATCAGCACCGATGTCGATGCGATCAACGATATGTTCGCCTCCGGTTCGCTGACGATTTTGATCGATTTCCTGACCTTAGGTGGCATTGCCGTAATAATGTTCCTGCTCAATCCGCGCCTCGCGCTGTGGGCATTTCTGCGCGATTCCACCGCTCTTCCTGATCATCAATTTTTTTCGCGTGCGCGCTCGGGTGGTTTATCGCGAGATCCGCGACCGCCTGGCGGCGGTAAACGCGTACCTGTCCGAGTCGATCGGCGGGATGGCCGTGATCCAGCTCTTCACTCGTGAGGATACCAGCCGTAGCGAATTCGACGCACTGAACCAGAAGAGCCGCGACGTGCAGATGTTGGCGAACATTTACGAGGCCGGACTTTTTTCGGCCGTCGAGTCGCTGAGCGCAATCACGGTCGCGGTAGTCCTCTGGTTCGGCGGCGGCGATGTCATTCGGCAAGTGATCACCTTGGGCACGCTATTCGCCTTTATCGACTATACGCAGCGTTTCTTTGGTCCACTGCGCGAGATATCGAACAAGTACACGACGCTGCAGTCGGCGCTGGCGGCGGTCGATAAAATCGAGCGCGTGATGCTGGAGCCGATTACGATTTCGAGCCCCGCGCAGCCAAAGAGCCCCAGCGCGCGCGGCGGGTCGGTAGTCTTCGAGCACGTGAACTTCGCCTATCGCAAGGGCGAGCCGGTGCTGAAGGACCTGAGCTTCAGCGTCGAGCCGGGCAGAAAATCGCCATCGTTGGGCCGACCGGTTCCGGCAAGACCACCATCATGAAGCTGCTCAACCGCTTCTATGATGTGACCTCGGGACGCATCCTGGTCGACGGCATCGATGTGCGTGAATGGGATCTGACCGCATTGCGGCGCGCGATCGGTCTGGTGCAGCAGGACGTTTTCCTGTTCGCCGGCGACATCATGGAAAATGTGCGGCTGGGGCGAGCAGACCTTTCCGAAGAAGGAGTTCGCCAAGCGTTGGCGCGCGCACAGGCGTTGCGTTTCGTCGATCGGATTGCCGGCGGGCCTCGCGCAGCAGATCAGCGAGCGAGGCGCGAATCTCTCATCGGGACAGCGCCAGCTTTTGTCATTCGCGCGCGCTCTCGCCTACGACCCGAGAATTCTCGTGATGGACGAGGCCACCTCGAGCGTCGACAGCGAGACCGAGCGGCTCATCCAAATCGCGCTCAACGAATTGCTCGCGGACAGAACGGCGCTGGTCATCGCCCATCGCCTCTCGACCATCGAGCGCGCGGACCGAATCATGGTGCTGGCCAGACGGCATCCTGCGCGAGAGCGGCACACATGACGAGCTGCTCAAATTGCGCGGACTCTACTACCGGCTCTTCGAGCTGCAGTACGCGGCGGCTTCAGGAACCAGCGGCGAGGCTGTGGACTGAAGCGTGCGGCGCAGTCTGCGCTGTTCTTTTGCGGCGAGCAGCGGTGCTTGCTCTGCCGGCTGCAACATCGGATATATCGCGCGTGGCGCCTATGAAGAAGCGCGCATGCTGTGGAATCGCAAACCGATTCCACACGTGATCGCAAACCCGGAACTCGCGCCGGACATCCGCGCGAGGCTGGAAACGGTTTTCGCCGTGCGCGATTTCGACGCGCGACCATCTCGGTCTCAACGTCGGCGACGCCTACACTACTCGTCTCGCCGGTCGATCAGGGCGCGATCGTATATGTAGTCATGGCGGCGCCGCGCGATTCACTGGAACCTTATGAATGGTGGTTTCCGATTGTCGGATCGGTCCCCTATCGCGGCTATTTCGATCCAGGCGCAGGCGAGAGCGCTGGCGGAGCGACATGGAAGCCAATGGCTATGACACGATGGTGCGCCCGGCGGTGGCGTTTTCGAGCCTGGGATTTTTTAACGACCCGCTGCTGTCGAATCTTCTGCGGCTCGACAAGGTGGAACTAGCCGGCGTCATCACGCACGAGCTGTTCCATCGGACCTACTTCCTCCCGAGAAATGTGATGTTCGACGAGTCTGCCGCAAACTATGTCGGCAGACGCGGAGCAGTGGAGTTTTTCAAACAGACCGAGGGGATTCGGCGCCCGATACTATGCCGCGCGAGGCGTATATGACAGTGACATGAAGTTCGCGCATTTCCTCCTGCAGGCGCAGGCCAAGCTGCTGCGGATCTACGGCAGCGATCTTCCCAACGATGAGAAGCTGAAGCGGCGCGAGCCGCGTCTTCGAGGAAATCAATGCCGACTATGCCAAGCTGAAGCCTACGCTATCGGGACTTGAGCGATTCGATCTCGACAAGGAGCCGCTCAACAACGCGGTTCTGATCAATTATCTGATCTATTTCCACGACCTGGATAATTTTGCCGCGCTGGAAAGAATCAACCACGGAGATCTGCGCGCGACTATCGAACGCATCATCGAGATCGCGAAGGCTCATCCCGACGATCCTTTCTATGCGATTTGGGAGAGCGACCCGCGATGCACCGCCTGGCTAAGCGGTAAGCAGTTCGACCAGCGCGTTCGTCAGGAGGTCCTCGTAGCCGTGAAAAAATGATCCGCGCCCTCGATCAACTTGAGCCGTGCGGCGCACATTTCCGCTAACTCCGTGATGCCTTGCTTCGGGCAGTACGGATCATGGTCACCGGCGACGAGGAGAATCTTCTTTCCACTTTCAGCTGCCGAAGAGAAACTCGCCCATTCCGACCGGAAGCGCGATGGCTGCGATGGTCGCGACTTCTTTCAGCTCGGCGCCCGCCCTCATCGCCACTGCCGCGCCGAAGGAATATCCCGCCATCGTCGCGCCCTCCTGCGCGATGCCCGGTTGCGAGAGCAGGAGGCGTAGCGCCGCTTTCGCATCGTCGCCCTCGCCCACTCCGCCCGAATGCTCACCCTCGCTCGCGCCGACTCCGCGGAAGTTGAATCGGAGAGTCGCGAAGCCGCGTTGCCACAATGCCTCGAGGATCGCTTCGACGACGTTGTTGTACATCGAGCCGCCATAGAGCGGGTGCGGATGACAAACTACGGCGGCGGGCGCGACCGCGCCGCCCGCAGGCCTCGCGATCAGGCCTTCAAGCGTCAGCTCACCGGATGGGATATTGATGGACTCTTCCTTCATCGGAACCATATTCGTGAAACCTGGCTATGGAGGCAATTGCAAAATTCGCCGCGGATCGGATGCTCGCCCGTCTCGCACGATGGCTGCGGATGCTGGGCGCCGATACCATTTTCGACGAGAGCATCGATGGCGCCGCGATGCTCAAGGTAGCTCGTGCCGACGGCCGCATCATGCTTACCCGCGACAAACGCCTTAAAACTGCGTCGGACGTGTTGTTTCTCGAATCCAACAACTTCCGCGAGCAGCTTCGCGAAATTCTCGCGCACTATCCATTCGACACCCTCGAAAATGCTTTCTCGCGATGCTCGCGCTGCAACAGCCCTCTCATCGAAGTTGGCCGCGAAGTCGTACGGCGGCGCGTACCGCCATTCGTATACGCGGCGAACGAGAATTTTTCCGAGTGCCCGCAATGCGCGCATGTCTATTGGGGCGGAACTCATCGCGAGCGCATCCTTGGCGAAATTCGAAAAATAGCTTCGGGTTTCACGACGTAAAATCGACGGATGATCTTTTGCGATTGTCTTAGAAGCAGTCTGTCACTATAAGAGAAAGATAAATCGGGCATTTCTTTAATTAATGCCCCAAGGAAGAGGGACGCCATGAAAAAGGCGCTGTTGGGCGTCACGTTCACCTTCATGCTAGGCCTCGCCATCGATGCTCATGCGGTATCGCTCACTCTTGAGGGTGTAGGTTCCGGCGTCAGCGTCGGAAACTCGCAGGCACTTTACGCGAGCGATAGCACCGGGCAAGCCACGCCAATCACCGCCGTCGGCATGCCGGCGCCAGGAGGCGGAAAATTCAGCGAACTCGGCGTCCCCTCGATGATGCCGGATGGGCGCATCGTTTTCGGCGCCGAGGTCACCACCAAAGGCGAACACGGCTCGACCGATCGCCAGCAATGGAACATTTTCATCGGCAATCCCGATGCAGCCGCCGATGCATCGCATCGCAGCGCTTGAGGTCAAATCAAAGCAGGCCTGGTGCAATCCCGTCTATCATGGCGATCCCTATCCGGTCGCCGATGCGGACGGTGAAATTGCCTTCATGGCCGCGCTCGGTCGCGAGCGTGACGCGCTGTTGCTCTATTCGCATGGCACACTGACCTGCCTCGCGGAATCCGGCACCAAAACCAACGAAGGCGACGAAATCGTAGTGCTCAGCTTCGGCAGTCCGCAAATGAGCGAGCATGGCGAAGTGGTTTTCAACGCATGGCTCAAGCCCTCGGAGCGCCACCCGGCCATTAAGAGCGACGACGGAGCACCGGAGCGTCGCCATCTCCAGGCCTTGCTCATCGCTACTCGCGCGGGAATTCATGAACTCGCGGTTGAAGGCGACTACGGCCCCAACCACACGCAATATCTACGGCCGTTTGGATTGCCCAGCGCGATCGCATCGGCACGCGGAACCCTGGTTGCATTCACCGCGAAGACTCCCACCGGCGCGGCGCTGTTTACCTACGACGGCACGGGAATGGTTCGGATGCTGCAGACCGGAACGGAAACGCCGCTCGGACCGGTATCGTATGTCTCACCCGGCCGTCCCGGCTTGATGGCCGACGGCACCGCCGCCATCCTGGCGGGATGCGCGCGAATTCCGGTCATCTTCCGGCTCGACCGGGGACTGCTCGATCTCAGGATTCAGCGCGGGCAACTGACTCCCGCTCGGCGCGATAATCGAATCGCTCGGCGATCCGGTTCTGACCGCGTCGGGCGCGATGTTCGTCGGCGCCACCGATACTGAGGGTCGCGAGCAACTCTACGTGCTCGATCGCAACGATGAATTCTTCGAGGTGGGCTCGCCCGAGATGTTGTACCGCATCGCGTATGACGGTTCGGAAAATCATGAGCACTCGATTTTCACCGGCACTCTGACGGTCAATCAGCACGGCGATTACGGGTATCTCGGCGGCAAGTAGGATTTTCCGCCACCTCCTCGGCGTCTGCGGCTAAGCGACGACGATTCCGGCTCGCTGGAAAGCCTCATCGGCTCCTGTAAAATCGATGAACCGGCATGTCACATGCCGATTCCTTCATTTCGAATGAGCGGGGGCAATCTTGATGTCCGATAAGTTTCTACATCTCAACCAGAACCTTTATGACTATGTAATCGCGCATGGACACAACGGCGATCCGATTCTGCGAGACCTCGCGGAAGAGACGCGCAAGCTGGGAAGAATCGCGGGGATGCAGATAGCTCCCGAGCAAGGCACGCTGATGGGACTCCTCGCGAATGCGATCGGCGCCAAGTCCGCGATCGAAGTCGGAGTCTTCACTGGCTACAGCTCACTCTGCGTCGCGCGCGCCCTGCCCTCCGACGGCAAGCTGCTCTGCCTCGACGTCAATGAAGAATGGACCTCGATCGCGCGGCGCTACTGGGAGCGCGCCGGTGTCGCGAGCAAGATCACGCTGAAACTCGCGCCGGCGGTGGAAACCCTCCGCGCGCTTCCCGCCTCGCATCCGGTGGATTTCGCCTTCGTCGATGCGGACAAGAGCAACTATCGCATCTACTACGAGGAAATTCTCAAGCGCCTGCGCCCCAATGGTTTGCTGCTCATCGACAATGTGCTCTGGAACGGTCAGGTGGTCGAGGCGAGCGACAAATCGGAAGACACGGTCGCGATTCGAGCGCTGAACGATTTCATCGCGACCGACACCCGCGTCGAGGCCGTGATGATTCCGGTTGCCGATGGCATCACCATCGTGCGCAAAAAGTAGTTACGCGCCCGGAGGTTTCGCCGCCGCGAAAGTGCGCGTCCCGCGAACCAACTGCGCGCTCACAAGGTTGCGGTTGTTGAGAATCTGCCACGCGCTTTCCGGACGCTCCGCCGGATAGTCGATGCGAGCGTTCTTGCAGATAGCTGCGTGTTCGACTTTGAGATCCGGCGACGTGATCAGCAACTCGGTCTTGATGCCATCGTCGCCGCGCGAGGTCCTGATCGCATCGACATGATCGTACGCGAGGCGGCTCGGCTCGATGGTCTGCAGCAGCGGCAGGGTGACCTCGAGCAGCGGACCCTTCTCATCGCTGATGACGGCGTGCGCGCGATTGCGATCGGCCTCGAAGGCGATGTGACCGAATGCGTTGGGGTAGCCGCGCTCGAAAATCCCGGCCGCCTGTACGCTATGGCTGTTGGTGATCGATGCGGCGGTAAAAACCGCCGGCATCATGCTCATCCGACATCCAAGGCCCAAAACCGCATCGCGAAACGGCCCGATCGGACTCTGAGAGTTATCGACGATGAAGAGCCTGCAATATGCGGGCGTGGTGCGGCCATACTCCGGCGGCAGCCAATCGAGCAGGATTTCCTTGCGCACCTCGAAGTAGACATTGATCATCGACACATCGGTGCAGGTCCACGGCAGCGCCGGATATTCGGGCTTAGCGGATGGCAGCTCGATGCGATACTTCTCGTGTTTGGCTCTTCCGAAATCCGGCATGTTACGCCTGTGGCATCGGAGGCGCTTCGGGTCCGCCGTCAGTCCTGGTCGGTCCCTTCCTGGCGCGCTCCGCCATTTTCTCTTCGGTGAATTCCGGCATCACGTACTTGGCGAAGCGTTCCAGGCTCGCCAGCACTTTCTTATGTGGGATCGCTTGATCGAAGTTGATCAGCATCACCACGCGCTCGACGCCGACCTCTTCCCAGTAGCGCATGTTCTGGATGATTTCCTCGGGCGAGCCGACTGGAAAACCTTCGCGCAGTGAGAGAATCTCCGCCTGGCTGAGGAGCGCCGTCGCGTTGGCCTGCGAGGTATACGCATGCGAGGGATAAATCCCGCCGAGGCCGACCAGATGCGCCGCGGTCTGGAAAAATGAAAACGCCGCCGCGCCGCCAACCGCTTTGGCTTCGTTCGGATCCTCACCGCAATAGAGCCAGCTCGCCGCGTTGACCTGGTTGTTGACGAATTTCCCGACCGGATCGCAATGCTTGATGATGCGCCGATAGTCCGCCACCAGCCGCCGATAGTCCGCTGGCGTGCCGAGCGTCACCCCGAGCATTCCGATGCCGCGCTCGGCGGCTTGCACCGCGGTCTCTGGCGACGATACCGCGACCCACATGGGAGGATGCGGATCCTGAATCGGCTTCGGCAGCACGTTGCGCGGCGGCATCGAGAAATATTTCCCATGCCACTCGAATTCGTCCTCGGTCCACATCTTGGGAATCGCGCGGATGCACTCATCCCACATTTCCTTGGTGCTGTCGGGATCGATGTTGAAGCCGCCGACCTCGGTCCATGTCGCGGAACGGCCGGTGCCAAATTCGAGGCGGCCGCCCGAGACCAAATCGAGCATCGCCGCGCGCTCGGCGATTCGCGCCGGATGATTCATCGGCGGAAGGCAGACCGAAATCCCCTGTCCGATGTGGATGCGCTTGGTCTTCGCCGCCGCCGCCGCAAGAAAAACTTCGGGCGCGGAGCCGTGCGAATACTCCTCGAGGAAATGATGCTCGACTTGCCAGACCTGGTCGAAGCCGAGCTCATCGGCGAGGATGATTTGTTCCATCGCCTGGTCGTACTCGCGCAACTCCGACTGGCGCGACCACGGCTTCTGCACTGAATGTTCGTAGAAGATTCCGAATTTCATGGGCGATGCTCCATCAATTCAGTTTTTGCAGGCTCGGACAAAATCCCAACCCCACCGTTCCTTCACCACAATATGCGCCGGCCGAGGGCCCGAGCGGGGTCACCACCAGCTTCGCACATTTGAGGCTCTTTTGCGCGTCGGCGGCGAGCTTCTTCGCGCCCTCGGGATTGTTGGCGTGCGTGATGACGACGATCGCCTCGCTGCCGCCCAGCTCCTTTTGCGCCAGCTCCAGCATCTTCGCGATGTTCTCCGCCTGGGTGCGAGCCTTGCCGATGACGGCAATGCGGCCCCATACGCGAATCAGCGGCAGCATCCCGCGCAGCGGACCGACGTTCATTTCATATAGAGAGATGCGACCGTCGCGGCGCAAATACTCGCTCGTCGCCGGCGCATAGAAACTGTCGATTTGAGGCGTCGCTTCCTCGATCGCGCCGATGATGTCCTTGAGCTCCGCGCCTCGCGCCGCCATCTCCGCCGCACCGATCGCCACCGCGCCCAACGCGGTCAGCGCGCGCCCGGTATTCATCACCTCGACCTCGAACTTGCTGTCGCGCTTGGCAACCACCGCAGCCGAATACGCGGCCGTGTAGGTCGAGCACGATTCGAACGGATTGATGAGGCATAGCACGCGTTCCGCGCGTTCATGCGCCTTGCGAAACGCCGCGAGGAAATCAGACGGCATCGCGGCGGCGATGGTCGGCAGCCGGGGTTCATCTTTCAGACGGCGATAGAACTCCTCGCGATCGAGTGCGTCATCGCGAAAGAACTCGGTCGAGAATGCGACCTGCAATGGCGCGGTCTCGATGCCGAGGCGCGCAGTCTCGGCGGCGGGCAAATCGACGCTCGAATCGGTGACGATGGAAATAAGCTGATTCACATTCCTACCAGGTGTTAGTTAATAAGCGTTTACCGCGCCCATCGAGTGCGGTCAAGGAACTCCCCCGCGCGCGCACGTGCGGTTTGATCCAAAGCCTCGAAGCGCTCCACTTAAGGTGGCGGGCTCCCAGTCGCCCGTCATCTCCGAGGCGATTATCGCATCGGACCGAACCCTCAGGAGATCCTACGAAAGTCCCATATCTCCGAGTTCGAAGATGACCGACTATTCAACGGTCAACGAGACTGAACCGCGCTCAGTGCAGGAAAAATGAATCCCAAAGTTTACCTTCGCAATTACAGCTCGATGGGTCGATTGTTGGTTGCCACAGTTGCGATTTCTCTTGTTCTATTGGCCGGTCCCGTCTGTGCGGCCGATAGCATCGAGGGTCAGGTGCTCGGCGCAGGCGCTCCGATCGCAAAATCGACGGTGACTCTATGGTCCGCGAGCGCCGACGCGCCCAGGCAGTTGGCGCAGACTCAGACCGGCGACGACGGCCGCTTTACTTTAAGCGCCGAAGGTTCTCCTGACAGCATCCTGTATCTGGTCGCGACGGGCGGCGAACCCGCTGCTAACCGGGGCAGCGGCGTCAACCCGGCAATCGCGCTAATCTCGGTGCTCGGCAACAAACCGCCGGCCCACGTGGTTGTTAGTGAGATGACTACGGTGGCATCGGTGTGGACCGATGCTCAGTTTCTCGACGGCGCCGGGCTCCGAGGCAACTCGCTCGGCCTGCACATCGCCGCCGGCAACGTCCCGAACTTCATCGATCTGGAAACGGGTAGCTGGGGATCGGCTATCCAGGATCCGCTCAACGGGCCGCAGACCCCGACGATGGCCAACTTTGCGACGCTGGCCGACGTTCTTGCTGGCTGTGTCACGCGGGTGACCGCCGATGCGTGCGACAAGCTGTTCGCAGCCGCGACGCCGCCGAAAGGTAATGCTCCGACCGACACTATGACGGCGGCAGAGTCGATCGCCCGCTATCCGTGGTACCAGCCCGCGAGGCTCTACGGGCTGCTCGATGCGTTCTATCCAATTCCGCAGGGCAAGAATCTACGCCCCGTTCCCTATATGCCGTACCTCAATTGGCAACCTAGCGCGTGGGTACTACCACTGAAGTTTGACGGCGGCGGCTACCACGCGGGCGGCAAGGGCGGTTTCGACAGCGCGGGCAACTTCTGGGTTGGTGACAATTTCTCGGTTGGCTGGCAGGGCCAGGACTCGCTGTGGGAGGGACACGCCACCAAGTTTGCCTCTGATGGCAAAACGCTTTCTCCGATGACCAGCGGATTTACCGGCGGTGGGATGGAAGGCGGCACCTTCGGCGCGGCGATCGACGCCCACGACAATGCCTGGTTCACCACCTACGGCTCCAAGGCAATCGTGGTGTTCGACCAAGACGGCAAGCCTCTGACCCCGCCAGACGGGATCACGTTCAACGGTCGATTGGGGCTCATGCAGGGCGTCATGGTCACACCCACCGGCGACGTGTGGGTCCTGGGGGTCGAGAAAAAGCAACTCGTCTATTTCCCAAAGGGCGATTTGACCAAAGGAAGGATTGTCTGCGAAGGCGATAGCGCCGAACCGTGCAAGTCGTTCGTCGCGCCGTTTCACCTGGCCATCGATAAGCAGGAGCGCATCTGGGTCTCCAACAGCGGCATCAATCACGTCACCCGCTTCCTGGCATCAGATCCGAGTAAAGCCGAGACCTTCAAAAGCGGCTTCAACACCAGCGGTCTAGCCATCGACAGCCAGGGCAATGTCTGGGTCACCGCGCGTTTCGGCAACAGTCTGGTGGGCATGATGCACCTGGTGGATATGGGATTACGCCTGAAGCTCTCCGGCGTGACCAAGGCCTCCGACTACCTGACCAAGACCATGTCGGAACAGAAAGGCGGGCGCGCAGGCGGTAGCATGATCCTGCTTCGGCCCGATGGCTCTTCATATCCGGGCTCTCCGTTTATTGGCCGCAGTCTGCCAGGGCCATGGGCTGTCGCCGTCGACGGCGACGATAATGTCTGGGTCTCCAACTTCGCGGGAGCATCCGGCCAGATCGCACACTTGTGCGGGGTTAGAACTGAGAACTGCCCGCCGGGGTTTAAGACTGGCGATCCGATCTCGCCTCCCCTCGGCTATGTCGGAGGCGGCCTGCAGATGGAGGTAGACATCGACGTCGACCCGGCCGGAAACGTTTGGGTCACCAACAACTGGCAGGACATCGACGCCTGTATCGGCACGCCCGCCGAGGGTCTTTCGACCCGCTGCGGCGGCCAGGGCGTGGTGGTTTTCTATGGCATGGCTAAGCCCGTGCGCGCGCCGCAGATCGGCCCAGCCCAAGGGTTCTGACGCGCAAGGAGCCCGCGCATCCGAAATTCTACGTCCTCGAAAATGTTCCCTATCCGTCCGGCGCCCGGCTCTCAGTCGGCCTCGAGGACGATTCATCACCAGACCTATGCCTTCTTGGGTGTCGCTGACAGCCTCGCGATCTCTTCAGCGAGGATCGGTACACCCAAGTTGCATGCTTGAACCCCCTGGACAACGCACAACTTCAGCACCTCCATGATCTCTTCCATCGTGGCGCCAAGCCCCAAAGCGGCTTTGATATGACGGCGCGTCCCCGGTGCGTACATATGCGTGAAAGAAGCATCCAGCGCGATACTAAGGAGTTCGATAAGCTTGGGTGTAATTACCCCACTCCCGTAGATGCCCATCCCGACTGCCATGAACTCATCGGTCCACACCGGGTCAAGTTCAAAGAACGGATTCCATGCTTCATTCCACTGGCCGGCCGCCCGCATCTTGTCGCAGGCGGGAGTAGCTGAATCGTTCGAACGCTTCGTGCGCGCAAGCCCGGCTGCTTTCGCCTCCTCGAGGAGAATCGGGGCGCCCAAACTGCACGAATGGATCGCGGGTCCGAAGGCCGCCTTGAGGGCGATTAGGATTTCATCGCGGCTCGCACCCGCTTCAAGCGCGGCGCGAATGTGGCGGCGAGTCCCGTCAGGATTGAGGTTCGTACAAGCAGCATTCAGCGCGACACCAATCAACTCGACCGTCTTGCGAGGCAGAACATCGCTGGTCCACGGATTGGTGGACATTTTGAAGCAAGTCTCTGCCCACGATGGGTCCCACTCGCGCAGTTGCGCCAACGCCGCATCCCATGGCCCTGTTTCCTGGACGCGGTCGCCCGTCGCCACCATTTCAATCTTATCGCTAGATGCCATGTTGAATTTCCGCCAAGGTCAGATTCGATTCGCAGGCCCGCGCTACTTGGCGGCGAACTGCCCCGCGATGGGGTGTCCATCGGAGCCACTGACCGGCGCATGCAGTCGTCCGTCACTCTCTTTCACGATGAAGCCCAGTTGGCCGTCCTTGCGGTTGGGGGGCAGCCCCAGGTTGGCCAACGTCTCGTCAGGGCTGTTGTACCAGGTGCCGATTTTCAGGATCTGACGCGCTTCGTCCCCGGTGGCGACCTTGCGTCCCAACTCCTTCGCGATACGCACTACCTGCTCGACCTGTTGCACCGAAGTCATGCGCTCACCCTTGCGCCGCCACATGTTGTCTTCGATACCGACCCGGATGTGGATGCCGAGCGCCACCGACATCGCCGCATAGGGCGCGACCGTCCGCCACAGCGACTCGTAGGTCGCAACCGAACCGTGGGGCGAGCGCCGCACCCATTCCATGAAGTCGTATGGATTGCGGCCACAGCCGCCGGCCCCGCCAATGGCCGTCATGGTGTGATTCACCGGCCCCATATACACGCCGGTGCGGATGAGATGCTCGATCGCTTCCAGCGTGTGGATGTGGGCCATCGCGAACATCGGCTGGATCCCGTTCTTGCGCAGGCGCTTCAGATGCTCGATGTAGAATTCGGGGGTGGCGTCAGCGACCATGTTTTGATACGCCGCTTGCATCGCGGGATTCGCCAGCTGCGTCCCTTGGACGTTGTCGAGCGTCGTGAGGTCCAGGATGTTCATCTGCGTCGTGCCGATCACGATCGTGATCTGATCCGGCTTGGGATTCAGCTCGGTGAGCATGTGGCGAGTGTCATAACCGAGCCAATGCGCTTCTTTGCCCGGATCAGGCGCGAACGAAATGGACCCTCCGACCTGGATGATCATCTTCGGTACGGCCTTTCGCAGCCGCGCAATCTGCTCGTTGAACTCGTTGAAGTTCTTTGAGCCATGGCCGGTCTTCGGATCCCTGACATGCAAGTGCAGCACGGTCGCGCCCGCGTTGTAGCAATCGACCGCCTTTTGCGTCTGCTGCTCCCAGCTCACCGGGATGTCCTCCGGGTAGTCGCTCGGAAGCCATTGGGGGCCATAGGGGGCGACAGTAATAATCAGCGGATTCTGATTCTCTGGAAGCATCGAATCGTTGGTGAAATACATTAACTTTCTCCTCTTTGACTGGTTCGAGAGTTTTTGGAACCCGGCTAACCACGAGGCAGGATACGGCAATGGAAAGCACCCTGTTTGACATAAGACGACATTGATTTAACATCCGACGACAGCGGTTTATCAGTGCATCTAGTTCGCGCAGCATCACTCACCGGGTACCTCGAGCTGGCCGGCTTACTAAGGCTCGACCCCTATCCACTGCTTCAAGCAGCCGGATTGCCGCGTGCCTGTCTTCACGATCCGGACCTGAAGATTGCCGCCGACGCGGGCCGCAGGCTCCTGGAGGATTCCGCAGAGCGGACCCGGGAAGAGAGTTTCGGGCTGCGGCTTTCGGAGCATCGCTTGCTGTCGAATCTAGGCCCACTGGCTCTGATCGTGCGCGAAGGTCCTACCGCCAGGAAAGCGCTCGAGGCGCTGCTCAAATACATTCGGTTGCACAACGAGGCGCTGAATCCCCGGATCGACGTGGAGGACGGCCTCGTTACGGTCAGACCGGAACTCAGGTTTGAGACCCCGGCACCGGCACGCCAGGCAATCGAGCTGTGTGTAGGCGTGCTGGCGCGGACGCTGCGCACCTTTCTCGGCGACTCATGGAGGCCCCGTACGGTCTGCTTCACGCACGGCGCGCCGCGCGATCTCTCGGTCCACAAGCGAGTCTTCGGCGCGCGTGTGGAGTTCGGACGCGACTTCAACGGCATCGTGTGCAACGAGGAAGATCTCGACCGGCAACTTCCGCACTCGGATCAGCTGATGGCCCGCTACGCCCGCCAGTATCTGGATGCGCTGCTGCTAAATGGACCGGTCAGCATGAGCGATCGGGTGCGGGAAATGTTATGGGTTCGGGTGCCCTCCGGAAGTTACTCGCTGGAAGCGATGGCCAAACAACTCGGAGTCGCCGCCAGGACCATCGAGCGCCACCTCCAACGGGAGGGCACTTCGTTCTCCGCCGTGCTCAATCAGGTGCGCGCCGAAATGGTGAAACAGTATGTCGAGTCGACCGACCGCCCGCTGTACATCGTATCCGAATTAATGGGCTTCTCGGCCCTGAGTGCATTCTCGCGATGGTTCCGGGATGAATTCAAATGCAGCCCGTCCGGATGGCGCACCGCCCGGCGGCGAGGCGCTACTTCTCCCGCCTAGCGCTCACATCATAATCTGCGGGTCCAAAAAGGACTGCGGTCTCGGCGGCGGGCAAATCGGCGCTAGAACCGGTGACGATGGAAATTTCCTGATTCGCTTTCCTACCAGGTGTTAAGAACAGAGCCTTCTGAGTAAGTTCGGGCCCACGCACGCGATGAAACCGCTGGCGCGTTTCGATGCACTAGCGATGGCCTTTTCGCTCCAAACGCATTGTTTGACCAAACCGCAACTGGCTCTGCTGCTTTATTAGTCGATGGCGCACTTGTTGCTCAAAGCACGGACGACAGTCAAATCCAATCCAGAGCTTCGAACGATGGCGATGATAAAGATTCTCACCAAAGAAGAACGTCACGAAAAGGGCAAGGCGCTGCGGGTAAAGTGTCCGCGCACCTCGCATGGCGAGATCGTGCTTGGGCAGGGCGACAAACGCGATGTCGTCGAACTGATCCAGGCTCAGAACAAAGATCGGCTGGAAAATCTGATTCCGATTCGACATGGGCGGATGGCGCAGTCAGCGTTTGCATACTTCCGCGGGACGGCCGGGGTTCAGGCTTACGATCTCGCAGGCACGCCGACCAGCGGCATAATCGTGCAGGCCTGCGGCGACTGTCATCTGATGAATTTCGGCGGGTTTGCTACGCCTGAGCGAAATATCGCTTTCGATATCAATGACTTCGACGAAACCTTGCCCGCACCATTCGAGTGGGATCTAAAGCGGCTTGCCGCCAGCTTCGTGATCGCCGCCCGCTGGCGCGGTTTCAAGGCTGATGAGGCACGAGAAATGGCGGTCCAGACCGCCGCATCGTATCGGGAGTCGATGCGAAAGCGCGAGAGTACCGGCGTCCTGGAAGCATGGTACTCAAAGATTACCATCGCTGACCTGCAAGCCCTGGTCGGCGACAGTATCGATCTGGGCGGCCGACTTAAAAAGAAGCTCGCTGAAGCTCGCGCGCAAACCCACGAACACGTTTTTCACAAGCTGACTACCCCCGCCAAAGGGTTGCCGCGCATCGTTGACCAACCGCCGCTGCTCTATCACCTGCCCAGGAAACAGGTCAGCGAGAGCCAGATGCAGGCGTTCCTGCAGCAATATCGTGAGACTCTTCCTGAGGAACGACGCATGCTGTTCGACCGGTTCAAGCTGGTTGACGAGGCGTTGAAGGTTGTCGGCGTAGGAAGCGTCGGGACGCGCTGTTTCGTAGCGCTTTTACTCGCGGCGCCGGACGATGCTTTGTTCCTCCAGATTAAGGAAGCGCGTCCCTCGGTGCTGGAGGCCTACACCCGAACGAAGAAGGCGGAGCACAACGGCCAACGGGTTGTGGTGGGGCAGCGCCTGATGCAGTCCGCGAGCGATATTTTCCTTGGCTGGAGCAGAGGTCCTGCCGGCCGCGACTTCTACGTCCGTCAACTCCGGGATATGAAGGTTTCGGCTGAGATTGAAAGCCAGGGGCCGAAGACGATGCGCGCCTACGCGATGCTCTGCGGTCTGGCGGTGGCGCGCGCCCATGACAAAGCGGGCGATGCTGCGATGATCGGCGGTTATCTCGGCAGCGGCGATCAGTTTGACGAAGCGATTGGCGACTACGCCGTCGCCTATGCCGATCAGGTCGAGGCGGACTATGCAACTTTCATCAAGGCAATTCGCAGCGGTCGATTGAAAAGCGACCTGAGCCCGAGTCGTCTGGAAACGGCTCTTAGATGATCATTTTAACCATTTGTGGAGAGCCCTAAAGGAGACACGGGTCAGAAGAAAATGAAGAAAGGATTGAAGCAAGTCGGATTGTTACTGCTCATAGGCATAGCGGCACTCGTTTGCGCCGTTAGCTCAGCGTCTGCGGCAGCTAACAAACCCAACATCGTCGTGATCTGGGGGGACGATATCGGCATCACCGATGTCAGTGCCTACTCGATGGGACTGATGGGTTTTCATACGCCCAACATTGATCGAGTTGCCAAAGAAGGAACTATTTTCACCGACTTTTATGCCGAGCAGAGCTGCACTGCCGGCCGCGCGGCTTTCATCACCGGCCAGTCCGGTCTGCGTACCGGCCTAACCAAGGTCGGCTTACCTGGCGCCAAGGTGGGGTTGCAAAAGGAAGACCCGACGATCGCTGAGCTGTTGAAAGCGCAAGGCTATGCCACCGGCCAATTCGGCAAGAATCACCTCGGTGACCGCAACGAATATCTACCCACAGTTCATGGCTTCGACGAGTTTTACGGCAACCTATACCACCTCAACGCCGAGGAAGAACCGGAACTGCCTGACTATCCGAATGAATCGGAGTTTCCGAAGTTCCATGCCAGGTTCGGCCCGCGCGGCGTGTTGGATTGCAAGGCCTCGACCATAGATGACGAAACCGTGGACCCGCGTTTCGGCAAGGTCGGCAAGCAAGTCTGCAAGGACACCGGCCCCTTAACCAAGAAGCGGATGGAAACCATCGATGACGACATCGCCGACCGGGCGGTGGATTTTATAAAGCGACAGAACCAGGCGGGCAAGCCCGCGTTTGTCTGGGTGAACTTTACCCACATGCATTTCCGCACCCACACCAAGCCGGAAAGCATCGGCCAGGCCGGACGGTGGCAGAGCCCATATCACGACACCATGATCGATCACGACAAGAATGTCGGCACGGTCCTCAAGGCGCTGGATGACCTGGGCATCGCGGACAACACTTTCGTCATGTACAGCACCGATAACGGTCCGCACATGAACTCCTGGCCGGACGGTGCGATGACGCCCTTCCGGAGCGAGAAGAACTCGAACTGGGAAGGCGCCTATCGAGTACCTGCCATGGTCCGCTGGCCGGGAAAGATCAAGCCGGGAACCGTCTCCAACGATATCGTCGCTCACCTCGACTGGTTACCCACCTTTCTAGCCATCGCGGGTGACCCTCAAATCAAAGAAGAGCTGTTAAAGGGCTACCGGGTCGGAAACATGACCTATAAGGTTCATCTGGATGGGGACAACCTCGTCCCTTACCTGACCGGACAAGCCCCGAAGAGCCCGCGAGAATCGTTCTTTTACATTAACGATGACCAGCAACTGACGGGTCTGCGTTACGACAACTGGAAGCTGGTGTTCATGGAGCAGCAAACCACGGGAACGATGTTGATCTGGGCGAACCCGTTCACCAGCTTGCGGCTCCCGAAGATTTTCAACCTCCGGACCGATCCCTACGAGCGCGCAGACATCACGTCGAACTCCTACTGCGACTTGGCTGATCGATCATGCGTTCCTATTGGTGCCCGCGCAGGCCTATGTGGGCCAGTTCCTCGCGACGTTCAAGGAATATCCGCAGCGGCAGAAGGCGGCAGTCTTCAACATGGATGAGGTTCTTCGGAAGCTGCAGGAAAGTGACGGGTCAAAATAGCATCCGAGTGACGGGGTACTTCGCCGAAGTGCCCCGTCACGTCGCGCTTCGCGACAGGCCGGCGCCAAGGAGGCATCCGTTCCGCAGCATAACGATTTCGCGAAATAGAGGTACTCGATGAAACATACACGGCTGGCACGCGTGCGAACCTGCTTGCGCTTTGCGCATCCTGTGCTCAGTACGCTTGCTCACGCTCAGACCGATCCGCTGCCCTCGTGGAACGACGGCCCGGCCAAGCAATCCATCATCGACTTCGTTGCGAAGGTCACGACGCCCGGCTCGCCGGATTTTGTGCCGGTGCCGGAACGCATCGCCACGTTCGACAACGACGGCACGCTCTGGTGCGAGAAGCCGCTGCCGGTGCAGTTGTACTTCGCGCTCGACCGCGTGAAGGCGCTCGCGCCGCAGCATCCCGAATGGAAGACCAAGGAGCCGTTCGCCTCGCTGCTCAAGGGCGATTTGAAAACCGCGCTCGCCGGCGGCGACCATGCGCTGCTCGAACTCGTGATGGCCACGCACACGGGCATGACCACCGACGAGTTTGAGCAGATCGTCAAGGACTGGATCGCCACCGCGAAGCATCCGAAGACCGGCAAGCTCTTCACCGAAATGGTTTATCAGCCGATGCTCGAACTGCTCGCCTATCTGCGCGCGAACGGTTTCAAGACCTTCATCGTCTCCGGCGGCGGCATCGAGTTCATGCGCCCGTGGGCGGAGCAGGTTTATGGCATCCCGCCGGAACAGGTCATCGGCAGCAGCGTGAAGACGAAGTTTGAAATGCGCGACGGCAAGCCCGTGCTGGTGCGGCTGCCGGAGTTGAACTTCAACGACGACAAAGGCGGCAAGCCCGTCGGCATCAACCAGCACATCGGCCGCCGGCCCGTCATGGCCTTCGGCAATTCCGATGGCGACCTGCAAATGCTGGAATACACGCAGGGCGGCAGCGGCGCGCGGTTCATGCTGTTAGTGCTGCATGATGACGCGGCGCGCGAATACGCCTATGGTCCGGCACAGGATTGCCTGACGCGAAGCTGGGTGCCTTACGCCGGCGCTCTACGAAGCAAGCCAAAAGATGGCTGGACCGTCGTCAGCATGAAGAATGATTGGAAACAGATCTTCCCCTCCGAGCCGACTCCGGTCACGGCCATTGACATCTTGCTGGAGCCGGACGCCACGATGCTCCAACATGCTGCACGCCAACAACGCCCGCTTGCTCGCGGTCTTCCCGAAAGGTTTCGCGCTGGATGCGACGCACCGTCCGCACATCACGATGCTCCAGTGTTTCGTCCGCACCGCGGATCTGGACAAGGTTTATGCCGCCGAGGAAAAGGTGCTCGCCGCCGCCAACGTGACCGCGATGAAGCTGGATGCCTTCAAATGCTACTACATCCCGGCCGGTGGCGGCCTGGGCGTCGCCGGCATTTGCGCGAAGCCGACGCCGGAAATCCTGAAGCTGCAAGCGGACATCATTGCCGCCGCGAAGCCGTTTAACTTGAGAGGCGGACCCATCGGCGCGTTCACCGCCGGGCACGACAATCCCGCCATTGACGCGGCCATCATCCAATATGTGTCCACGTTCGAGCAAGATGGGGCGGGCGACAATTTCAATCCGCACGTCAGCACCGGCGTCGCTCCGACCGATTACCTCGACAAGATGCTCGCCGAACCGTTTGAGCCATTCACCTTCTCGCCCGCGGGCGCGGCGGTTTATCAACTCGGCCCCTTCGGCACGGCGGCGAAGCAACTCAAGGAATGGGACTTGAAGCCTTAAGGACCCGCCGACTGAAAAGAACGCAGTGCGGAGACTTTCGGTCGCGCTCTTAAGGAGTGCCGAACCACTTGTCATAAATCTGCCGATAGGTGCCGTTCTCACGAAGCTTGAGTAACGCGATGTCAACCTTCTTCCGCAGCGGGCTATTCAGCTGATACAGGATGGCGATCGGCGCAGTATTAAATTCTGGACCGACGATCTTTACCCGTCCCTTTCCCGCGTGCGCCGCATAGTAGAGAAGCACCGGGGCATTGAAGACGACCGCATCCACTTTCTTGTCGAGGAGAGCTTTAAACATTTGCTCCGGGGTCGAGAACTCCTGCACTTGGGCGCTTTGCTCGCGAAGATAGTCCGCAGCGATGGAACCCGTTATGGTGGCGACCTGCTTACCGGGCAAATCGGCAGGCCCCTCGATGGCGCCGCGAATCTGCTCAACGGTCAAAGTCGTGGTGAGCTGGGCGGTATAGAAAGCAACGAAAACCACCCCAGCGAACATCCAGAAGATCGAGAATGTGCGCGCCACCCATTGATGCGGCATGTCCGAGGCCTGGGAGGTCAAGGTCGAGATCGCCCAATAAGTCGCCTCGAAGATGCCCGGAAAGTAGTTGCGGTTCGAAAGCAAGCCGCCCTCGCGTCGCCGTTCGAACCACCACACCAGGTGGGCGGGAATCAGCACCAGCAGCACCGCGATGCCGAGCCACAATACCGTCGTACGCGAGAACAGCAGCCGCAGCAGGTCCCACAGAGGGTTTGCGGTGCGCGCTGCCTGGCCGCTCTCCCGCACCATAATTTGCAGGCCGGCCTCCATTATTGGATACGAGAAGTCGAATATCTCGTCACGCGCCGAGGTGATGATGATCGGGCTCACGGTGAGGTCGGCGCTTTGCGATCGCATCGCCTGCTCCAGCGTGGCTCCGTCAGGCATGATCTGATAGCGCGTTTTTACCTTCAGTCGCGCGGCGATCGCATCCCAAAGCTCGATGCTGAAACCGGTCAGGGCGCCGTTTTGTTCTATTACGAAGGGCGCAATCGGCCATACCGCGACGCGGATCTCCGGGGTCTCGCCTGGCTGCGAGGCGCCCGGAGCACCGGCCGTTTGCGCATAGGCGGACGTAGCAATAACCACCCCGATCATCGCGATTGCCAGCAGGCAAAGCGCTTTCCTCACGAACGCACCTCCCGATTCGTGCTGACGCGTTTATACCTGACGATGAGGCCGATCTATACCTCCGCCCCACGCCACCCATCGGGTCCGTCTCCAGCCTGGAGAGGGGGCGCTATCGCGGCAGGTTTACTGGAGTCTTCCTCCTGCATAATCCCCTCCCCGGTCCGGTTCCCCTTCCACTTTAGGGGAAGGGGCTAGGGGCTAGGTCTACGGATGGCGCTATTGCGCCGGGAGAGGACGAACAAGAGTGAGGGCGCAGGCGGTTGAATTGATTTTTCAACACCCTGCGCGCGCGGTACTCGGCGGCGGGTAAATCGACGCTGGAATCAGTCACGATGGAAATTTCCTGATTCACTTTCCTACCAAATGATAGTTAATAAGCGTTTACGCACCCATCGGGGGCCGGTCAACGAACTCGCCCGCGCGCTCGTGCTCGGTTTGGTTGCCGGCCGCGAGGAGAGCCGGCCACTTAGCGTGGGATCTTCGGCGCGATTATGGCTACCCCGGCTCGGCGAGGCATGCTATGAGCAGCGAGGTTAAGCGTTTACCGGCGCTGGCCTAAGACGATCGAGTGAGACGACCGATGAACCCATGCAGAAGAAAATACATATCATGAGAGTCACGCCGATTATCACCGCCGCCATTCTGATTTGCGCCATCGCGGCCGGCACCGCACAACCGCAGACCGCACCGAAGATGAAGATGACGACCGAGGTCCCGCCGCAAATCACCACGCCGGACAAGGTCGAGACGCGCCGTGGCACGCTGCATTTCTTCGACGGCTTCCCGGACGACGCCATGGTCGTCAAGGTTTATGACAACCTCGACTTTGAACGTAGCGTGCAGGTGTTCCTCACCGCCATGCCCGGCGCTTCGGCGTATGGACTGCGCGAGGATTTGCGCAGCCAAGGCGCCAACAACCAGAGCATGCTCATCATCGAAAACTTGATGGACTCGAAATCGCTGTTCAATCGTAGGGTCATCCTCCGAACCGTTTTTGAGAATTTATGAGACGGTTTTTCAGACGCGCTGCTGAATCGGTGAATTTCGAAATGAGATCAAAGTCATTTGACCTAACGGTTGTTCGGCACGCATAGATTCATGAGCAGATTTCTAGATGGGCGCGCTGCGGCGTCCCGACGGTCGATTCACCGGAGATGATTGTAGTGAAGAAACCTTCCACCTCGTGCTCAACTTTTCTCGGCGCCGTGGCACTCATGCTGGGGTTACTGGCATCCGGCGCAATCGACGCTTCGGCACAGCAAGCAGCGGCTCCCATCAGCGCCGCTGAAGCTCGCGCCATCGCGAAGGAGGCCTATACCTACGGTTTCCCCTTAGTGGATAACTATCGTTGCGAGTACTCGTATTTCGTAGATCGTCAGGATCCCGATTTCAAGGCGCCCTGGAACCATATCGCCAATATCCCGCGTGTCTTTACGCCTGTGGACACGGCGGTTCAAACTCCCAACTCGGACACCCCCTACTCCTGGCTCGGCCTCGATTTGCGCGCGGAGCCGATCGTCCTCACCTTGCCGCCGATTGAAAAGGAGCGCTACTACAGCGTTCAGCTCACCGACGCGTACACATTCAATTTTGCATATCTCGGCAGCCGTACCACTGGCAACGGTGGTGGCAGTTACCTCATCGCCGGCCCGGATTGGAAAGGCCAGAAGCCCACGGGCGTCCAAAAAGTGATTCGCTCCGAGACGGAGTTGATAATCGTAGTCTATCGGACGCAGTTGTTCCGTCCATCCGACATCGACAACGTGAAAAAGGTGCAAGCCGGTTATAAGGTGCAACCGCTATCTGAGTTTTTGGGCACTGCCGCGCCCAAAGCCGCGCCTGTGATTGATTTCATTAAGCCGCTCACCCCGGAAGAACAAAAGACCTCACTGCAATTCTTCAACATCGTGAACTTCGTGCTTCAGTTCTGCCCCACAGTCCCGTCCGAAAAAGAACTCAGGGCGCGTTTCGCCAAGATCGGCGTTGGCGCGGGAAAGACCTTTGACCCCGATAAGCTCAGCTCCTGAAATGAAGACAGCTATCGAGCAAGGCCGAGCCGATGCGTGGGCTGATTTTGCCGGAGGCGTGAAGCAGCTCAACGACGGTAGTTTGACGTCGGGCGATCTTTTCGGCACACGCCAATCAATGAAGAACAACTATCTTAATCGGTGGTTAGGAACCATCGGTATCTACGGCAACTCAAAGCAGGAGGCGATGTATCCGGTCTATAGGGTTGATGCCGACGGACAGAACCTGAGTGGGGCCAACCGCTACACCATACGCTTTGCGTCGGGCCAACTGCCGCCGGTCAACGCGTTCTGGTCGCTGACGATGTATAAGCTTCCGGAAAGCCTGCTCGTGGCCAATCCCATTAATCGTTATCTGATCAACTCGCCGATGTTGCCGCAGCTCCATCGGGACGCGGACGGAGGGCTGACGCTGCTGATCCAGAACGAATCCCCCGGAAAGGACCAGGAAGCCAACTGGCTGCCCGCGCCGAAGGGGCCGTTTGCGATGTATATGCGCCTCTACTGGCCGAAAGAAGAAGCCCTCGACGGTGAGTGGACCGCTCCGAAGCTGAACAAGGCGCAGTGATGATCAGCAACCGAAGACCGCAAAGAACACAACCATGAAAACCAAAACCATACTTATCGCGGCGCTCATGTGCGCGCTGGCCGCATCCACCGCAGTTGCGCAGACCGCGCCGAAGATGAAGATGACGACGGACATCCCGGCGGACATCACCACGCCGGATACCGTAAAGACGCGTATCGGTACCCTGAAGTTCAAAGACGGCTTTCCCGACGATGCGACGGTTCAGAAGGCCTATGACAACCTCGACTTCATGCGCGGCGTGGAGGCGTTTCTCAACGCCATGCCGGGGGCATCGGTCGAAGCAGCTCGCGTGGGCTTTGCCAGTCAGGGCGCGACCGACAATCAGACCGTGCTCATCACGGAAAATCTGATGGACTCGAAGTCACTGTTTCTCACGCCGAACACCGAAAGCATCTACAACATGATGTGGCTGGATACCAAGGCGGGTCCGCTGGTGATCGAAACTCCGCCCGACGTGCTCGGCGTTATCGATGATCACTGGTTCCAGTACGTGGCCGATTTCGGCAGGGTCGGCCCTGACAAGGGTAAGGGCGGCAAGTTTCTACTGCTCCCGCCCGGCTACACCGGTGAGGTGCCGGATGGCTACTTTGTTCTGCGTTCCAAAACCTACGGCAACCTGGTTTTCTGGCGGGGTTTCCAGGAGAACGGCAGCACCCAACCCGCGGTGGAAAGCTCCAAGAAATTCGCCAGGGTATATCGGCTATCCGACGCGCAGAACCCGCCGCCGATGAAGTTCATCAACGTCTCCGGCAAGTCGTTCAACACCATCAGCGCGAACAACTTCAAATTTTACGAAGAAGTAAACCGGGTGGTGCAGTACGAGCCCAACGAAGCGTTCAGCCCGGAAATTCTTGGCGAGCTCGCCTCCATCGGCATCGAGAAGGGCAAGCCCTTTGCGCCGGATGCACGAATGAAAAAGATCCTCACCGACGCGGTCGCGGTGGGCAATGCAACCGCTCGCGTCATCGTCTTCAAATCCCGCCAGGATGGGGCCTACCTCTATCCGGGCAGCGCATGGTTTACCTGCTTTATCGGCGGCAACTATGAATTCCTCTCGCAGCCCGGCGTGCGAGATCTCGATGCGCGGGTCCACTTCATCTACTACGCCACCGGCATTACCCCCGCGATGGCGTTGAAGCTGGTCGGCCTCGGCTCGCAATACGCCGCCGCGGCCACGGATTCCGCGGGCAAGCCGCTCGACGGAAGCAAGACCTACAAAATCCATCTGCCGCCCAACATCCCGGCCAAGGACTTCTGGTCGTTCGTGGTTTATGACAACCAGACCCGCTCCATGCTCCAGACCGACGCTCAGTTTCCCAGCATCGGAAGCCAGACCAAAGGCATCGTCATCAATCCCGACACATCGGTTGATGTCTGGTTCGGCCCGACCGCGCCGGCGGGTCACGAGGCCAACTGGGTGCAGACCGTTCCCGGCAAAGGCTGGAACGTCCTCCTGCGTCTCTATGGTCCGTTGCAGCCTTGGTTCGATAAGACCTGGAAGCCGGGCGAGTTCGAGGCGGTTACGTCGGCGCAATGAAACCGGTAGCCAGATACAACAAGCGGGTGATGCGAATTCTCGACTAGAAGCAGCTCACTTGGCGACCCACTGAAAAATTGGAGGTTCTGATGAGATCCAGATTTCGCATCCTACCCTGTCTGTTGGTCCTACTTATCATGACAGGGTGCGCTGCCACGAAAGTCACCGAGCAAACGCCGATGACCAATCCCGGGCTCGCGCGTCCAAATAATATTTGGGTGTATGACTTTGTAGCGGCACCCTCCGATATGCCGGCCAATTCGTCGTTGGCCGGAGAAGTCGGCGCGCCCAGAACGCCGCCTACTCCCGAGGAGCTCGAAACTGGCCGCAAATACGGCGCAATGATCGCGGAACAGTTGGTCAAGGATATCCAGGCCATGGGGATGCCCGCGACTTTAGCCGGTGCGGGCTCAACCCCGCAGGTCGGTGACGCGATAATCCGTGGCTACATCGTTTCAACCGAAGGTGGCAATACGGGAAGCATGGTCAAGCGTATGGTCATCGGATTTGGCGCCGGAACGGCCGAGATGGATACGGTAGTCGAAGGATACCTGGTCACCCCTGGCGGTTGGCGAAAGCTTGGTTCCGGCACGCTCACTTCGGCAGGAAACAAAACGCCGGGTCTGGTAGTACCCGCTGCAGTGGCGATTGCCACTGCCAACCCAATTGGGCTGATCGTCGTCGGCGGCGCGAAGATTTATGGCCAAGCCAGTGGACGAACGGGTCTGGAAGGTCGCGCGAAATCAACCGCGGATGAGATCGCGACCCAACTCAAGATCCGTTTCCAGGACCGGGGCTGGATCGATTAAGGCACGACGCCGACCAGGTTCGAGGGCCCCGACCAGGGCCCGGCTAAACTTTGGCTCTGGCAATCGCTGGAACAAATCGCTATTGAATCGAGCGCAGAGTCGGCCGTTAGTGGGAGGAACATTCATGACCGGACGGAAATTTGGGGATCAATCAGCGGCATTCCTTGCAGTGATTGGGATCGCGATGGTACTGGCCATTACAGGCTGCGCGACCACAGTCGAGAGCAAGCCGCAAGCTGCCACCGAAATGGAGGCTGGGGGACCGCCGCCCGCTTCTGTAACCGGATTTCTGGGCCCTGACGCGGCCAAGCTGGCTCCGGGCCCCAAAGGCGGCGCCGCGCTGGTCTGGATAAATCCCAACGCGAATTGGAGCAGCTATACCAAGATAAAATTGATGCCGGTCGAATTCTGGGCCGCCGCGGACTCCAAAGTCTCGCCCGAGGACCAGAAGGTTCTGACCACCTACTTTTACAACACCCTCCAGACCAATCTTGCCAAGAGTTTCACCCTCGTTGATCAGCCGGGACCCGGGGTCATGACGCTCCATGTTGCCCTGATGGACGCGACCACCGCAGTCCCCGGGCTGCGGACTATTTCGGTGGTGGTCCCGCAGGCGCGCATCCTCAACGCCGCCCAGTCGCTGGCAACCGACAGCTACGCCTTTGTGGGTTCGGCCGAAGCGGAGATGAAAGTCACCGATTCGGTCAGCGGCGAGATGCTGGCGGAAGCGGTTGACAAGCAGGCCGGTGGGATGGGGCTTAAGGGAGCGGCATCGTTTCAATGGGGCGATGCTCAGAATGCGATGGACTACTGGGCCCAGAAGATTCCGCAACGGATGCTTGAGCTACAGGGCAAGGGTACCGCGGCCCAGAGCTAAAGCAGAGGCGACTCGAGAAGGCAGTAAGTTTTGTCGAAGGTGAGGGCGGTTGAATTGACTTTTTCAACCCCCAGCGAGGCGCGCGGTCTCGGCGGCGGGCTGAGACCGCTGAATGAATTCAGGCCGACCGGTAGCGAGCGGTTTTCGTGGCGCCCTCGAAAATCCGAGGTGATGCTTCAAGCGGCGCTGCGCCGCAAGCGAGGCATCTTCTCCAATTTCGCGCCCAGGCGATCGCGCGCCGTCTCGATTTCATAGTCAGCTTGCAATCCAATCCAAAGGTCCGGCGTGGTGTCGAAGTAATGCGCCAGCCGCACCGCGGTATCGCCGGTGATGCCGCGCCGCCCGCGCACGATTTCGGAAATCCGATCCGCCGGCACGCCGAGGGCTTTCGCCAAAGCGTTTTGCGACATCCGCAGCGGCTTGAGGTAATCCTCGCGCAGCACCTCGCCGGGATGGATGGGCTTCATCTTCCTTTTGGGCATTTCCCTGACCGCCTTGATTCTAGTGATAGTCGACCATCTCGACCGCGAACGCATCGCCGTCGCGCCAGATGAAGCAGATGCGCCACTGCCGGCTGATTCGAACGCTGTATTGTCCCGCGCGCTCTCCGCGCAGCTTTTCGAGCCGGTTCCCCGGATTTGCGAGATCGCGCAACTCCCTGGCCTGCGCGATAAATCGCAATTTTCGAAGCGCAACGCGCTGGATGTCCTCTGGGATAGCGCCGGGACGGGCGACGATTGTACACCGCCTCGGTCTCGGCGTCGGCGAAGCCCCGAATCACGTTGTGCTAAGTGTGATGCACACAAGCGGGGATGTCAAACATTAGCCGAGATGCGCTTTGCCGTATTGCGCGCCGCCGGTGGATCTGAGGGAGCCCGCGACGTGGAGTGGCGCGGTTTCGATGCCTAACTGGGTGTTGAAAAACGCCTTCGGTGTACCAGCGCTATTCCCTTTTCAACGCCCTGAATCCTAAAACTGGCTGCAGTATCGCGAACTCGCCCGCTCGCTCCCAGTAAATCTCAGCCCGGAGGACGCGCGGCGGCCGCTAACCCGCGCTATGGGCCGGTCGGCTTTGCCGCGGGGAGGGGGCATGTGTGCGCTGCCCGAACCAAGTCCTTTTTTTCTGTCATCCCGAGCGAGGCTGCCGAGTCGAGGGACCTACGCGCAGCGATGCTCGTTCAGGATTTCCGCGGGAGAATCGGATGCAGGAAAGCTTCCACCGAATCCCAAGACTTGCGCGACTCAATTAAGACAGCGCCGGACGCAAGCGGACCACCTTCGCTCGTTTCCCACCAAGAGAAGTCTTCATTAGACGGTTGCGAGACCGTCATATCGTTGAACGCATCGTAAATGACGGATTTCGCCGGTATGCGGATATTCTTGTGCATTCCAGTATCCAATGCCTTCGCGGAATCATTCATTACCAGTGTAACGACTCGCAGCTGAGGCGACGGACTTTTAGCAAAAACGAAGCGATCTTGATTGATAGACTCTTCCTCGCTTTTTCGGAAACGAAGCTCACCTTTGAGATAAAGACATGGCGTTGGCCACGCCTGTACGAATCCTATCACCGCAGCTTCTCGACTCGCCCCAGGGCAAAGGCGCGCTCGAAGCGTTTGCAAACTTTCAAACGTCAGCCTCCCGGTAGCGTTTTGGCGGATGATTGGCGGGTAAAATCCGACATGACCCGCAATGATATCAACGAGCGACTCTTCCGCGTCTTTTGCGCCCGCGTGGGAATGAGTCCGGCGAAAGCTAAGACGGCCTTGATCGGTGAGCACCAACAGGTGCGCTAGTTCGTGCCACTTCGTAAAGTACCCCCGGGCAGCTTTGTCTCCACGGCAATCTATGATCGATACGAATGGCGATTCCCAAGGCTCTGGATGCAAGAGCCGACACGTAATACCGAGAACCGAGCCTCTAAATTCTCGTTCGAGATTTGCGAACGCCGGCTCTCGTTTCGACCGCGAGACGTATTTACGAACTATGAGGGAAAGATCTGCGTCCCTCCGGACTACCTCGAATCGCGTGCCAAGCTCCGCAGCCGTCACCTCGACAAGGTCATCGAGCGTTCGAGCGTGCGGGTATTTGTCCAAGAAGCCTGCCATCCGCTGATCGCAAAACTTCGAGATCGCTGCGACAGGATTAGCCATTTGCTGCAAGCCAAGATCGCGCGCTAGAGTGGAGACCTGAATTGAGGCATCAAGTCGAGTCGACATAATTTCAACCGAAGACTTTCTTGATAGCTTGGTGCAGCTGCTTCCAATCTCGACAGAGAATTGTGGTGTCGACAACATACTGCGCCGCGCCACGACAGAGCGGTGTGCCTCGAGCAATTCCAAGGTCTCCGCGTACGTGAGCTGAAGTTGCTGCGCCGCTTGTGAGAGTGCCGGAGGAATTTGGATGGGCTCGTCCTCTAGCGCGTTCCCCGAATCTTTCCTCGAAGCAGGTAGTCAACGGATGCACCGAGCACATTCGCGATACGAAGAAGTCCCTCCCGAACTGACATTTCGTTTGTCGTTTTCGATATCGCTAAGAAACCCCTTGCTGATCTCGGCGGCTTGCGCGAGGTCTTCCTGCGTCATTCGTCGATGCTCGCGTATCTCTCGTATTCGGTCGCCAGTACTTGGCATTGATGCCCATCCGCCCGGGCAAAGATCATAGGCTAGGCGAACCTGCCACTCGGAAGCAAGAACAGCCGCCCTCTTGTCTCAGCGAACTTGATTCGCTATATCGGATCAAAGTTCGCTCACGACTGAAAAGAGCGGGCAAAGGAGTACACCCTCAAAATGGATCACCAACATGAAAAAGCATTCATCGGGAGCACTGCCACCACCACGAAGACCACCATCATCGAGCGGACGAACACGGCGATAAGGTTGAAGGACACGTTGAACTGCGAGGTCGAGTTTCTTCCTGTCGGCGAAGGTTCAAAAGCGGGGGACGCGATCTTGTCAGGTATGGGGCGATTCGTCATACGAGTTGACGGTAGTCGACGGCGGTAACCTGGATTCGGGCAAATTACTTGTCGAACATGTTCGGAAATACTACCGGAAGAATGGCAACGACCCATTGATTTCTCACGTTGTTCTGACGCACTCGGACGCAGACCATGCTTCTGGTCTTCGCGAGGTGTTTCGGGAACTCCCGGTGCAGAACTTCTGGCTTCACATTCCATGGCTCTTGGCCGCGGAGGCTCGCCACCTATTCAAAGACAGGCGGTGGACGGAGGACGGCCTAAAGCGACGCCATAAACGCGATACGATGTCATCCGACGAGCTTTTGAATCTCGGATCTTGCTCAAAATGCAACGTTTACTATCCGTTCCAAGGAAGCAACATAGGCCCCTTTCGAGTGTTGTCGCCAAGCCGAGCTGCATACGCGCATCTACTGCCTCAGTTCGACAAGACGCCGGATCCGGACCAAGACTTACTCGAAGCCGCCTCAATGTGGATTGGCAAACAACCGTCCGCGATGCTCAGGCTGCTTGAAAAAGCACTCGCCAAAGTTCAGAAATGGGTCCCGGAGACGTGGAACTCCGAAAGGCTGAAAGATGGTGGATTGACCAGTGCTAGCAATGAGACGAGCGTAGTCCTCTACGGCACCTTTGACGCTGGTCGTTGTCTCTTGTTGACGGGAGACGCAGGTGTTAACGGTCTTACGTGGGCGGCAAACTACGCCGACTCCAATAACGTCTGCCACTCCAGCAGTTCACTTTCGTACAGATCCCTCACCATGGCAGCAGGCGAAATGTTGGGCCATCGGTGCTGAGTCGCATACTTGGTCCAATTCAGGCCGAAAACTCCGCATCGAGATTCTCTGCCTTCGTCTCTGCCCCGCCGAGGACGACATGCACCCTAGGAAAATGGTACTGAACGCTTTCCTTCGACGAGGTGGCGTAGTCATCGCTACTCAAGGTTTTAACAAAGTGTATTGGGGAGGGTTCGCGAGGCGAAACGGCTACGGGCCGTCGAGCCGGTGCCGTTTTCTTCCCAGGTCGAGGCTTATGATTCCTAACTCGTCGCAGATGAGTCCGGTCACCCAAAAATCGCTGAAGGAAAAAAACCGTCCCGTTGCTTTGGACGATCATTGCGGTCAACGCACTTATTCTTCTTTGCTGTCGTAAAGGCCAATGCCATTGACCTCGATAATCTCTCCTCAATATTCGGCGAGCCCCAGAAGCTGGTTTCGGCAGGAGTCGCTGTACTCATTTCAACAGTGCTGAATGGGATTCTTAGCGCCGAAACAAAAGCACGTCTTGTTTTTTTGCGCTGGCGTAATGTCTTGCCGGGCCATCGGGCCTTCAGTGAGTATGCTGAATCTGACTCACGGATTGATCCCGCGGCTTACAAAGATTCTGGGCACTGACTTTCCAGTCGACCCAATTGACCAAAATCGGGCTTGGTACAAATTATATAAGACCCTGGAGAACGAACCGGCAGTTGAGCAAGTCCATCAGGATTTTCTTCTGCTGCGCGACTATACTGGTTTCTCCGTCTTGTTTCTCGTCTTCAATGGAACAGCAGGGCTGTACGTTATCTCTTCTCCGAAAGTGTGGCGGATTTATTTCTCTCTGCTCCTCCTGCAATACGTCTTCGTCCGACAAGCTGCCGCGCACTATGGCATCCGCTTCGTTACGACCGTACTTGCGCAAAGAGCAGCCAGTTCATCTCAGTTGAAGCCGCCGCCCAAGCGCAAAAAGCCGACAACAGGTAAATGAACGAATCGCTGCGCGGAGGTCCCTCGGCTCGGCAGCCTCGCTCGGGATGACAGCAGGAATGGCATTCGGTTGTTGTGGCGAAGGCGGCGGCTCCACTGTCGGGCAAGGAAGCGCATACTTAACCGTTAGCCAACCTTGGTCCAATGTGTCTATGAGCGTTTAGCGTGACCATTCTCTCCGCTCAAGAAACCCGGCTGCACTCCTGCTGCGATCCAGTTCAACTATGGGGCCCGATGGAGCCGAGGCGCGGGGCACGCTAAACTCGCATCACATCACCCCGCAGGCGGCAAATGGAAGAACGTTACGACCCGAAAGAGATCGAGCCGAAATGGCAGGCTGAATGGGAGCGCTCGCAGCTTTACCTGACCCGCGAGGATCCCGCGCATCCGAAATTCTACGTCCTCGAAATGTTCCCCTATCCGTCCGGCGCCGGGCTCTCGGTCGGCCATCTGCACAACTACGTGCCGTGCGACGTTATCGGGCGCTACAAGCGGATGGCGGGATTCAACGTCCTGCATGCGATGGGATGGGACGCGTTCGGGCTGCCGGCCGAAAACGAGGCGCTGCTGCGCCAGTCGCATCCGAGCGAGACGGTGCCGCGCTACGCGGCCAACTTCAAACGCCAGCTCATCATCTCGGGATGCGCGTACGACTGGACCCGCGAGATCAATTCGTCGTCGCCCGAGTACTACAAATGGACGCAATGGTTTTTCCTTTTGTTATACAAGCGCGGGCTGGCGTACCGCGCGACCGGCTCGCAATGGTGGTGCGACCTGTGCCGCACCATCCTGGCCAACGAGCAGGTGGTCAACGGATGCTGCTGGCGGCACACCGACAATCCGGTTTCGAAGAAGGACCTGGAGCAGTGGTACATCAAGATCACCGCGTTCGCTGACGCGCTGCTCGACGACCTGGAAAAAATCGACTGGCCCGAGCCGATCAAGCTGATGCAGCGCAACTGGATCGGCCGCTCCGAGGGCGCGGAACTCGCGTTCCCGGTCACGGGGCATCCGGGCAAGGAAGTCCGCTTCTTCACCACCCGGCCCGACACGGTGTTCGGAGTGTCGTTCATGGTGCTGGCGCCGGAGCATCCGCTGGTCGCGGAGATCACGAGCGCCGAGCAGACCGCATCGGTAGCAAAATACGTCGCGCAGGCGCGGGTGCAGAGCGAAATCGAGCGGCTCTCGACGGCGAAAGAAAAGACGGGCGTGTTCACCGGCGCATACGCGCGCAACGTGTTTACCGGCAAGGACATCCCGATCTGGATCGCGGATTACGTCCTGATGGGATACGGCACCGGCGCGATCATGGCGGCGCCGGGCGAGGACCAGCGCGACTTCGAATTCGCGAAAAAGTACGGCCTCGAGATCCCGGTGGTGACGGCGCCGGCCGATGGGAGCACGGCGCCGAGGGACCGCGCCTACAGCGAGCGCGGCATCACGGTGAATTCGGGGTTCCTGGAGGGGATGCCTACCAATGAGGCAATCCAGGCGGTGGGGAAGTACGCGATTGAGCATGAAATCGGCAAGCCTACGGTAAGCTATCGGATGCGGGATTGGCTCATATCGCGCCAACGCTACTGGGGCGCGCCGATCCCGATGGTATATTGCAAGACGGATGGCATCGTTGCGGTGCCGGAGGAGCAACTTCCGGTCACGTTGCCGGAGATGAAAGAATATCAACCATCGGGGACGGGTCGGTCGCCATTAGCGAATGTTCCCGAATTCGTCAACACGACTTGCCCGAAGTGCGGAGGACCCGCCGAGCGCGAGACCGACACCCTCGACGGTTTCGCATGCTCGTCGTGGTACTTCCTGCGCTTTGCCTCGCCACATGAGGCCAAGGCTCCATTCGATCGCAAGGCCGCTGACTACTGGCTGCCGGTCGACCTGTACGTCGGCGGCGCCGAGCACGCCGTGATGCATCTTCTATATGCGCGCATGTGGACCAAGGTGATGTGCGATGCCGGTACTTATCAATTTCAAGGAACCGTTCTCGGTGCTGCGCAACCAGGGAATGGTCTGGGCGAGCGACGGCCAGAAAATGTCGAAGAGCAAGGGCAACGTCGTCACGCCCGACGAGATGATCGAGAAGTACGGCGCCGATCCGCTGCGGCTGTGGGAGCTCTTCATGAGTCCCTTCGACGAGCCGACCAACTGGAACGAGGACGGCGTCGCCGGCACCGCGCGCTACCTGATGCGGGTATGGACGATGGTGCGGCGCTACGTCGAGGCGGGCGCGCCGAAGGGAAATCCTAGCGACGAGACCATCAAGCGCACGCACAAGACGATTCGCGACGGTGACCGATCACATCGAGCGGCTGCGCTTCAACACTGCGCTCGCCGCGATGATGGACCAGCTCAACTACCTCGCGAAGCTGAAGCCTGAGGAACTCGGCCGCTTCGCGCTCGAAACCTACGTGGTGATGCTCGCGCCGATGGCGCCGCACATCACCGAGGAATTATGGCGCGCGCTCGGTCACGACAAGTCCATCCATCTCGAATCGTGGCCGAAGTTCGATCCCGAGCTGACGAACGAAGAAACCGTCACCGTCGTCGTTCAAATCAACGGCAAGGTGCGCGATCGATTGCAGGTCGCGGCCGGCGCCGCCGAAGCTCGATGTGACCGCGAGTGGCGCTCGCGAGCGATGTCGGTGAAACGTCATCTCGACGGCAAGACGCCGAAGAAGGTCATCTACGTTCCGGGCAAGCTGGTGAGTATCGTCGTGTAGCGCGCGCCGCGCTCGCTTGAAGATTTCGCGCGCGCCGTGCGATGCTCGCCGTCGAATTGACCTTTCACTCAAGGAGTCTCCTTCGATGCCCGACGTAGTCACTCTCAAGCGCAATCAGAACTGGGCCACGCTCTCGCTCAATCGTCCCGACAAGCGCAACGCGCTCAACGTCGAAGTGCTCCAGGGCATGGACAAAGCGCTGCGCGAGGTCGAACACGACAAGGAGATTCGCGCGCTGGTGGTGCGCGGCGAAGGTCGCCATTTTTGCGCCGGGTATCGATCTGGCCGAAGTGGAACAAGCGGAGTCAGGCCATAATCCCGTCGAGTCTCGAAGGTGTTTTCCATCGCCTCGAGCAGCTTCCCGCGATCACGATTGCCGCCGTTCAGGGCGCCGCCATCGCCGGTGGCCTCGAACTCGCCCTGCACTGCGATCTCCGTATCGCAGCCGACGACGCGAAATGCGGAATGACGCTGGGCAAGGTCGGTCTGATGGTGCCGTACGATTTCACCCGCAAGCTCATCGAGGTGTGCGGCGCCGCGAACACCTCGCTGATTCTCTACACCGCCGATCTCTTCGATGCGAAGCGCGTTTACGAAATGGGCATGATGTCGCAGGTGGTGCCGGCCGCCGAGCTCGACAAAACTGTGAGCGCGCTGGCCGAGAAAATCGCCGGCAACGCTCCGCTCTCGCTGCGCGCGATGAAGGCTACCGTGCGTCGATGTATGAGCGAGACTTTCGACGCGTGGCATCAGGACATGCTCGACCTCGCGCGCGCCGTGCGTCAGAGCAAAGACGCGAAAGAAGGTCCGCGCGCTTTTCTGGAAAAGCGGAAGCCTGCTTGGCGCGGCGAATGATCAGGCAGCCAACGGAGCGCCTTGCTGATCGCGATCGCGCTGTGCAGCAGGGTGCTCGGGATGTTCAGCGTCCCGGCAACATTCGAGTAGGGATACAGACGCGCGTTGATATGCGCGTGCAGCGGGAGTCCCTCGCCCTGATGAATCTCGTAGTCAAGCGGCAACGGACCAAGCACCCGAAGAATTCGGTAAAGCGCGCGCGCGAACAGACTGAGCTCGTGCTCATCCAGGTCGGTCAGCAGTCCCAGATGCTTCGGCATCACGACGTCGTAGCTGCGCGGGAACAGACCGATCGGGCTCGCATAAGTAACGATCCCATGCTGATTCTCGATGATCAGTTGCAGCTGATCGAACAGCTCGATCATCTCGTTGAATAGCCCGGGCGTCTCGCGTGCAGCGAGCAGCCTCCTGTGCGATGGCGGGAAGCGGCCGCGGCGATCCGATGATCTGCTGATGGACGTGCGGCTGCGACGCACCCGATTCGCGCCCCTGGTTCTTTCTGACCGCGATGGCTTTGACCTCACGATTTTGAAAGGCATGAACCATCACGCGCGCGTCCGTCGCGATCAGTTTTACGAAATGCTCCTCGCCCAAAACCCCGGTGTAGGCGAGATCGGTGTGCGAGCGCGGCGCCTCGATGAAATGGCGCGGGTCCTCGATAACGACGTAGGATTCGTTGCGATCGCCAGTGAGTTCGGCGGGAATTCGCGGAAACAGATTATTGATGACGCGAATGATCCATCGCGAGTCAGTCGACCGCGGGGTCGCCGTTCCAATGCGGCATCTCATCGCGCGTCAGCCGAAAGATTTCCGGAGTAGTCTGGTGTTCGTTGCCGGGGCAGAACGGGCAAGTCGCGATCGCGTGACGAATCGCGGCGTCATCGAGCGAAGCCGACATCGGGCGGATGATGCTCGCGGCCACTCAAGCGTGAACGCGAAACTTTTGCCCGCGCAGATCAACGACATAGGAAATCACGCCGGTGACCGGATTTTTGATCCAAAGCAGCTTATCGCCGCGAATTTCGTACTCCAGCGCCATCTAAATGATCTCGCTCATGCGCGATCATCTTTAACAACTGCGGCGGCGGGAAAAAAGGAAAGGGCGGCTTGCGAGCCGCCCTCAAATGTGAAGATGCGTCCTGACGCGCTGCCCGATCTAGGCGTTCGCGGGCGCCGGCTCGCGCGTTTCTTTATAAGCGAAGCTGAGTTTGTCGTCTTCGAGGTCGACCATCGCGGTGCCGCCCTTCTTGAGGCGTCCGAACAGCAATTCGTCGGCAAGCGAGCGTGCGATCTCGTTCTCGATGAGACGCCCGAGCGGCCGCGCGCCGAACTTCGGATCATAACCATGCTCGGCCAGCCACTTGCGCGCCTTCTCAGTCACCTCGAGCTTCACCTTCTGCGCCTTGAGGCGATCCGATAGCTCGGTGATGAACTTGTCGACCACCCGCTCCACGACCACGGGCTGCAGCGGTGCGAAATCGATAATCGCCGAGAGACGGTTGCGGAACTCCGGACTGAACATCCGATCGATGATATTCTTCGGACTCCGCTGGTCCCGCCATGGAAGCCGATCATCGAGCGCGCGAGTTCCTGCGCGCCCGCATTGGTCGTCATCACCAGCACCACGTTGCGGAAGTCAGCCTTGCGCCCGTTGTTGTCCGTCAGCGTCGCGTGATCCATGACCTGGAGCAGGATGTTGAAGAGATCAGGATGCGCCTTTTCGATTTCGTCGAGCAACAACACACAGTGCGGCGTCTTGTTGATGGCATCGGTGAGCAGCCCGCCCTGATCGAAGCCGACGTAGCCGGGAGGCGCTCCGATGAGTCGCGACACCGTGTGGCGCTCCATGTATTCGCTCATGTCGAAGCGCAGAAACTCGATACCCATCACCTTGGCGAGCTGACGTGCGACCTCGGTCTTGCCGACCCCGGTTGGCCCGGCGAAAAGAAATGCGCCGACCGGCTTATCCGGATGCGAGAGCCCCGACCTTGCGAGTTTGATCGCGCGCGCAACCGCTTGCAGCGCGGGATCTTGACCATAGACAACCTGTTTCAGCTCATCTTCGAGGTTCTGCAGTCGCTCGCGATCATTCGCCGAGACAGTCCGCTCCGGAATCTTGGCCATGCGCGCGATGGTGCGTTCGACGTCGCGCAGCCCGACCGTCTCGGGTTCCTTCTTTCCTTTGCCGCGCAGATGCGCCGCGACGCCGGCCTCATCGACGACGTCGATCGCCTTGTCGGGCAGGTAGCGGTCATTGATATATCGCGCCGACATCTCCACCGAGGCACGCAGCGCCGCAGACGGTGTACTTCACGTTGTGATGCTTCTCGTAATACGACTTGAGCCCATTCAGGATCTGGATCGTCTCTTCCTGCGTGGGTTCGTTCACGTCGATACGCTGGAAGCGTCGCGCCAGCGCCTTATCGCGATCGAACGACCGTTTGTATTCCTGGTAGGTCGTCGATCCGATGCAGCGCAGTTCGCCTGACGCGAGCGCCGGCTTGAGCAGATTCGACGCATCCATCGTGCTGCCCGAGGCCGAGCCCGCGCCAACGATCGTGTGAATCTCGTCGATGAAAAGGATCCGCTTTTTGTTACCCTCCACGGCCTTGATGACGGCCTTGAGGCGCTGCTCGAAGTCGCCACGAAATCGCGTGCCGGCGAGAAGCGCGCCCATATCGAGCGCATAAATCTCGACGCCCTTCAGCGCATCGGGAACCTTGCCGTCGTGGACCGCGAGCGCGAGTCCCTCGGCCAGCGCGGTTTTTCCGACGCCGGCCTCGCCGACGAAAATAGGATTGTTCTTGCGCCGCCGCAGCAGCACATGGATCGAGCGTTCCAGTTCCTTTTCGCGACCGACTAGAGGATCGATTTTGCCCTGCGCGGCTCGCTCGGTCAGATTGATGGCGTAGGTCTTGAGCGCCTTGGAGGGCGACACTTTCCGATCGCCGTCTTCTTCACCGCCGCCTCCTTCCGCTTCGTTTTCGCCGTCAGCTTCTTCGGTGCCGCCGGCCTCTTCTTTTTCGCTCTGCGATCTTCGAAACGCCGTGGGAGATAAAATTGATTACATCGAAGCGCGAGACGTTCTGCTCCTGCAGGAAGAAGTAGGCCGGCGATTCAGTTTCATGAAACATCGCGACCAGAACGTTGCCACCGTTGATTTCGTTGCGGCCCGACGACTGCACATGAAGCGCCGCGCGCTGCAACGCCCGCTGCACACCGATCGCGTACCGAGGCATCACAGTCTCGCCCTTCGGCATCCGCTCGACCTGCTCGTCGAGGTAGCGCGCGAGCTTTTTCTTCAACTCTTCGAGGTCCGCGCCCGAGTTGTGCAGGATGTTGCTGGTCGTGACATCGTGCAGCATCGCATACAGCAGATGCTCCAGGCAGACGTACTCGTGGCGTCTATTCACGGCCTCGGTCACGGCAAGCTGCAAGGTCACCTGCAACTCGCGGCTGAGCATGATATTTCCTGATGCCATCTAGTTCGCGTCACCGCGGGGCGGCGCTTTCACTCCTTTTCCATCACGCACTTGAGCGGATACTGCGCCTCACGCGCCAGCTCCTCCACCGTATGCGACTTTGGTTTCGGCGATCTCGAATGGATACACTCCGGCCACGCCCATGCCGTTTTGATGGACCCAGAGCATGATCTTGGTCGCTTCGGCATGCGGCTTATGAAAAACGGTTTTGAGCAATTCGACCACGAACTCCATCGGAGTGTAGTCGTCGTTGAGGAGGATGACCTTGAACATCGGCGGACGCTTGGTCTTGGCTTGCGTCTTGGTGCGCCGCTCGATGACGGTTCCGTTGTTGCCGCCGTCATCGCCGCCACTCTCGTCGCCGTCGGTGGACTTTGCGACTCGTCCGGCTCGAATCGCGAGCCGTCTGACTTCATCTGAACTCATACGGTCACAGTTCCGCTTCTCACGTATATAAGGATAGCAGACGGAGGCGCGTTCTAGGGAGCATCCAAAGCAAATTTCCTGAACGACCGGTTTGGCCAAATCAGTTTTGAGAAACCTCAAGTGTTGTTAAGCTCGATGCCGAGGCGAGGGATGACTCAAAGCAGAAATGGCGTGCTCGAGGTCGCGGTAATCGACGGCATCGGAAAGATTCCACGCGAAGATTGGAATGCGCTGGTCAGCGACGACGACTCGCCGTTTGTCGATTGGGATTGGCTGCATGCGATGGAGGCCTCCAGGAGCGCGATTCGCAACACTGGATGGGCTCCATATCATCTCGTTATTCGGGACAGCGGCAAAACAATCCTCGCCGCGTGTCCGCTCTATCTCAAGACTCACAGCATGGGCGAGTTCGTCTTCGACCATGGATGGGCCGAGGCCGCGCAGCGCGCCAACATCAAGTACTACCCGAAGCTGCTGGTGGGCGTTCCGTTCACGCCGCATACCGGCCGCCGCTTCCTCACTGCGCCGGGCGTCGATCGCCCATCGATGATCGCGGCGCTCGGGCGCGCTCTTATAAATGTATGCACGGAAAACAAACTTTCATCGGCGCATGTCACTTTCTGCGCTGCCGATGAGGTCGAGCCGCTCGCCGAGCTCGGATTCCTCGAACGCCTCGGTTATCAGTACCACTGGCGAAATCAGGGCTTCCAAACTTTCGACGACTACCTCGCGCGCCTTAAACATAAACGTCGCACCGCCGTGCGCCATGAACGTGGCGTGCTCGTCGAGCAAGGCATCGAGGTGAAGGTGCTGGCCGGCGAAGAGATCCCCGATTCGCTTTTCGCGCCGATGTATCGCATCTATCTGTCGACCATCGAGAAGCTTTACTGGGGCAGGCAGTATCTCACCCCGGAATTCTTCGAGCTGATGCGCACCGACTTCAAGCGCAACGTCGCGTTCGAATTGGCATACAGGGGGAAGGAACTCGTCGCGGGAAGTTTCTGCCTTGAAAAAGCCGGCGTGCTCTACGGGCGCTATTGGGGATGCTTCGAGGATTACAAGTTCCTGCACTTCAACGTCTGCTACTACGCGGGCATCGAGCATTGCATCGAGCGCGGGCTGACTCGTTTTGAACCCGGCGCTGGCGGTGAATACAAATGGTTGCGAGGTTTCGATCCGGCGCTCACTCGCAGTATGCACTTCCTCGCGCATCCCGGCTTCGCGAAAGCGGTGGGCGATTTCCTCAAGCGCGAGAGCCGCGAGGTGCAGCATTGGATCGAGGAAGGCCGCGAGCGCAGCCAACTCAAACCGCCCCCGCCCTCGGACGCCGAGGTGCAGTAGCGCTAACCGCGCTCGGCGCTGTCGCCGTTGCCTACCAAAACGAGCTTGCGCGGCGCGATCTCGATGAACGGAAGTTCCTCAACTTCCTTCTTGCTCGCAACGCCCAATTCCTTGAAACGACGAGTGCTCACCAACACCCGCGACTCCATCGAGCGCGCGGTGTTGTTGAACTCCTCGACCGCTTTGCCGAGCGCGCCGCCGAGCCTCGCGAGGTACGACGCCATAGTGGCGACGCGCTCATGGAGCTCCTGCCCGAGCTCGCTGATGTGCTCGGCGTTCTCCGCGAGCTGCTCCTGGCGCCATCCGTAAGAAACCGCCTTGAGCAGCGCGATGAGCGTGGTTGGCGTCGCGAGGATCACCTTCCGCGCGGCCGCGTCTTCGATCAGCGCCGCATCGCTCTGGAGCGCCGCGCTGAAAAACATTTCGCCGGGGAGAAACAGCACCACGAATTCCGGCGTCGGCTTGCATGCGTCCCAATAGCTCTTCGAGCTGAGCTGCGTGACGTGGGTGCGGATTTGATTCGCATGCTCACCCAGCTTGAGCGCGCGCGCCGCCTCGTCAGGACATTCCATCGCTTCGAGGTAAGCTTTCAGTGGAACCTTCGAATCGACCACGACGTTTTTATTACCGGGCAACTGGATGCGCAGGTCAGGCCGCTGGCGGCCACTCTCGGTGGTCTGCATCTCCTGCTCGAAGAAATCGCAATGCTCGACCATCCCGGCGATCTCGACCACCCGCTTGAGCTGGATTTCGCCCCATCGGCCTCGCACTGAGGGCGTCCGGAGCGCATCGAATAATTTCCCCGTCTGTGCGCCGAGGTTGCGCAGTTGTTCCGTCAGCTGGCCCTCGACGCCGCGGCGATCGTTCTCCATCTTGCGCAGCTCTTCATCGAGCCTGGCGAGGGAATCGCGCGCGGGCTTCACCAGGTCGTCGATCTTTTTCTCACGTGCTTCGAAGTCCTTCGAGGCAATGTCTTGCGCGGCCTTGAGCTTCTCTTCGGCCAGTTTCAGGAAGTCGCCGCTGCTCTGACGCAGCGTGTCCGATGCGAGGGATTTGAAGGTATCGGCGAGGGTGCGCTCGGCCTGCGCGAGGAGTCCCCGCTCCTCTTCGAAGCGCTTTTGCGTTTCCTCGACGCGAGCGCGCGCCTCGGCGAAGCCGGTTTCCGCGATACGCAATCGCTCATGCAGATCGTCGCATTGCGATTGCAGATGTAGCCGCTGCGCCTCCAGCGACTCGCCGCGGATGCGTTCGGTCTGTGCGATTGATTCGGCTTCGCGGGTTTTGATTGCCGCATCGGACTGCGCACGGGCGCGCGCCACGAACCATCCGAAGGCCATGCCGAGAAACGCCGCAGCTACGGCAATTGGGGCAACCGCCATCCACTCCATCACGCCACCTCCGACTCAACACCGCTTCGAACCGCGTTCGAAGTTGACAAATTCTACCGCGATGAGCACCCGCATTGCGAATGCGTGCGCGACCCGCGCCTGCTATCTTTCTTTCCACATTGGCGAGATTAGCCATCCCTCCGGTTCATGAGAAACCTCCTCAAGAAAGGCTCCATCCTCATCCTGCTCGGCACCGGCGGCGTTGGTAAGACCACAGTCGCTGCGGCTCTGGGGCTGGCGGCGGCGGAAGTCCCGCTCGATACCGCGCTGATCACTGTCGATCCCGCGCGACGGCTGCGCGAGGCGTTGGGGCTGAATCGCCTCGGCGGCACACCCACGCGCATTTCTGAGCGCGCGCTGCGCTCGGCCGGTCTCGATTCTTCGCTGAGGCTGTCGGCGATGCAGCTCGATGTCAAGGGCGCATGGGATGCGATGGTCGAGCGCTTCGCCAAATCACCGGCGACCCGCAAAAAGATTCTCGACAACCCTTTCTACAAAAATCTGACCGAGGAATACGCGGGCTCCGAAGCATACGCGGCGCTGCAGCAGCTCTATGATCTCCATCAGTCGGAAGCGTTCGATATCGAAATCGTCGATACTCCACCGGCGGCACATGCGTTCGAGTTCTTGCAGGCGCCAGCCCGCCTCGCGCGGCTGCTCGATTCCCGCGCCGCGCGATGGCTCTTCACCCCATCGCTTTCCGCCGGCCGTTTCGCGATGCGTATCGCCAACACCGCAGCGCGCTTTGTGATTCGCGAACTGGAGCGCTTCGCGGGCGGAAATGTGCTCTCGACGATTTCGGATTTCTTCGAGGCTGCCGCCGAGGCGGTTGATGCGATGGTCGATCGCCTCCACAAAACCGAGACCCTGCTTCATTCGCCGGAGGTGCGATTTATCCTCGTCACGACCGCCGAGGAGGATCGCCTCCGGCGCGCGCGCGAGCTGATCGCGGAGATGGAAGCCGAAGGCCTCACGCTCAGCGCCATCGTCATCAACCGGTTCCTTGACGAGGAAACCTGGGCCGAGGTCATGAAGCATCCGGGTACGGAGCCGTCGCGGATGACCGGGATCCGGAAGCTGCGCGCGTCCCTCGATGGTGCACCCAGCGTCAACGGCGTCATCGATTTCCTCGAGGAGTATCGCACCCGCGCAATCGACGACCTCGCGCGAGTCGAGCAATTCGTGCGCGAGCTGTCGTCCAAGGTGACGGTGGCCATCGCACCGGAAATCGAGGTGGGGGTGCGCGACCTCGCGGCGCTGGCGCGCGTCGCGAACTGTCTACTCACTTCCATATCGCCGAGGAAATCCAGACAAAACCACAGAGGCACAGAGACACAGAGTTAGGATCAGAGTTCTGCTTCTCCACCGTGTCTTTGTGCCTTTGTGGTGACTCTAGGTCTGGAATGCCGGAGTGCGCCTGTAAGCCGGGTTCTGTTCCCCTTGCGGGCGACGATCATTCCTCTAGGCCGGCGATTGCTCGCCGGCTCGTGCGGCCGAACCCGAGGGATCATGAGCGGGCCGCTCACCCTCCTATTTGGCCTTGCACCGGATGGGGTTTGGCATGCGCGCACGGTCACCCGCGCGCCGGTGGGCTCTTACCCCACCATTTCACCCTTGCCCTTGCGGGCGGTCTGTTTTCTGTGCCACTTTCCGCGGCTCGCGCCGCGCCGTCGTTAACGGCCATCCTGCCCTATGGAGCCCGGACTTTCCTCTCCGCGAAGCGAAGCGATCGTCCGGCGCACTCTCGGCGATTCGACTGTAGCAGGTAGTCGCATGCGAGCGCACAAGCGCGAAACACAGGCTGAAGCCTGTGCCACTGAGTATCTATGACAGGGTCGCGCGACGGCGCTGCGAGATAGCCTTGGTCAACCGCGGCAGCACATTCGCCGAGCCGCCACGCAAGCTGATGTTGCAGTAAGCGGTGATCTCGGATTCGTAGAGATTGACCTCGACCAGCACGCCGCCGCGTTGTTTGACTTCCAGCGCGAAGCCCGCCGCCGGATATACTGTTGCCGAGGTTCCCGCGACGATCACCAAATCTGCGCGCGCCGAATGATCCTGGCACCGCAGCAGAACATCGGTCGGGATTGGCTCGCCGAAAGACACCGTATCGGCTTTCACCATGCCGCCGCACTTAGGGCACGCCGGCGGCAGCACTTCGAGGCTGATTTCCTCGGCGCTGAAGCGCGCCACGCAGTCGAGGCATCGCATCAGCTTCCAGTTGCCATGAATCTCGGCCAGCGCTTTCTGCCCGGCCTGTCGATGGAGATCGTCGACGTTTTGCGTGATGACGAACTTCAGCACGCCCATGGCCTCGAGCTCGGCGAACGCAGTATGCCCGGGATTTGGCTCCGCGACTTTCAGCGGCTTGAACAGCTCGTCATTTTGACGGCTCATCCGCTCCTCCCAGGCCTTCTTGGGATTTTCCATGAAGCGCTGAAACTGATTCATCGGCGGCTCGCCGTATTTCGTCCACAGTCCACCGGGGCCGCGAAACGGCGGAATGCCGCTCTCCACCGACATGCCCGCGCCGGTCAGCGCGATGGGATACTTCGCGCGCAGGATGACGTCCGCGGCGGCGGCGATTTCCTCATCGGTGGCGATTTTCGCTTGTTCTTTTGCCATGCGGCGTCCTCACTAAGCGACGGTGCACGAGGTGAAAGTGAATGCGTACACGGCGAGGCCGGGATCGAGCGCCTTCAATTCCAGCGCGCCCTGATTGACGGTTTCGTTGTCGACGAGGTTGTACATTCGGGGGCGCTCGACGTTGACGATCGCGCGTCCACTGTCAGTCTTGACGTCAGTGCCGGGACGCTCACCACTGGACAGCGCGATCTCGACCGTCTTCGGCCCATCGGCGCCGGGCGCCATGACCAGGTTCACCTCGCGCGCGGTGTAACGCAGGCGCAGTGCAGCGCCGGGCGCGGCGGCGCGCGCCGATTCCTGCTCGACCCGCCATCGGCCCTCGAGATAGGCGGTGCTCTCCAGATGGCGGCCGGGATCGCGATAGTCGTGCGGATGGTCGCGCGTGATGCCCTCAGGATTGCCGAAGTTGCCGCGCGCATGTCCGAGGTAGAGTTCCGGCGTCACGCGATAGCAGACGGCGCCGGGCTGATCGCTGTCGCGCACCGGTTCCATCGGGGGAGGAAACTCGGGCAGCGCGGGATTCAATTCCTTCAGCGCTTTCTGAATTTGCACTTCGCTCTCGGGATACGAGCCCTCGCCGAAATGGTAGTAGCGGATGCGCCCCTTGCCATCGATGAGATACTTCGCGGGCCAGTACTTGTTCGAATACGCGCGCCAGATCGCATAGTCGCTGTCGGACACGATGGGATATTCGAGGCCGAAGCGCTGGGCGGCCTCCTTCACGTGCGAGCCCTCGCGCGCGAAGGAAAATTCCGGCGCATGCACTCCGACAATCACCAAACCGTCCTTCTGGTACCGCCGATGCCATCCCTCGACATACGGCAGCGTACGGATGCAATTGACGCAGGTGTAATCCCAGAAATCGATCAACACGACCGCCTTGTTGCGAAGCTCCTTGAGATGAACCGGGCCGCCCTGAATCCAGGTGCCGCCTTCAAGTTCGGGAGCGTAAATCGTCTCGGTAATAGTCGGCATCGATGTCTCCGCTGCGAACGCAACCTAGCATAGTTCGGCCCGGATGCTGCCGCCAACAACTGCTATGCGAGATCTCCGGCGAAGTGCTAGGAATCCGCCATGGAGTCCATCGCGGGTTTGCGGATCGTTCCGATCGAAAGCGCCGAGCAGATGAAGCTCGCGCATGACATTCGTCGACGCGTGTTCATCGAGGAGCAGCACGTTCCCGAGGAAATCGAAATGGATGCTGACGATGCGCACGCGTTTCATGCGCTGGCGATCCTCGATGGCATTCCAGTGGGATGCGGCCGCTTCGTCGCGCACGGAGACGAGGTCAAGATCGGCAGAATGGCGGTGCTGCCGGATCTTCGCACCCAGGGCATCGGTCGCGAGATCCTCCTCTACCTGATGCGCATCGCACGCGAGCGCGGATATCGCCACGCGGTTTTGCATGCGCAGATGACGGCGGAAGGTTTCTATCTGAAAAGTGGGTACATCCCGGTTGGCGAGGTGTTCGAGGAGGCTGGCATCGCGCATCGGAGGATGGAGCGGGAGCTGAGCTAACTCCCTTTGGCTTTCTCCGGCGCGAGGTAAATGTCGCCGACGTCCTCAGTTATGGTTTGGTTGTGCGTGTCGCCGTCGCCCAGGATGATCGGGCAGTTGTTCACGAGCACCTGCTCTTCCCGGTATCCCGGCTTCGATATGGAGAGCTCGTCCCTGCAGAAGGCTTGCTCAGGCAGTAACACGGCGACGAAGATTAAGTGCCATTCCGGCTGGGGCGTGAATTCGAAGCGGCCGTCGGCGCCGGTCGTTCGCTCCTGTTGTGCCAGCACTAGTTGCGCTGAGGCAATCGGCTGATGCGAGACTCCATCTAGAACTCGACCATAGACATGGCCGGTCGGCACGACACGATGCGGAATTGGAAGCGCTAGGCATCCAGCTGCGCTCACGCACATCATGAAAACCGCGGCCGTGCATAGTGTTCCAAACATCTCCGCTCTCGTTCCCTTCCCAACAGGGGAAGCGCGATAGGGGTTAGGACCGCGCTTCCACGAACTCCGCGATGATGCGCGCTACCTCGGCCGGCTTTTCGAGGATCACATGATGATGCGCATCGGGAATCACCATCAGTCGAGTGTGCGGATTCGAGGCCGCCGCGGCTTCCGATGATTCCTGCGTCATGATGCGGCTCTTCCCCGCGCGCACCAGCAGCGTCGGCAGGCGAAGCTCGCGAACCGTGTCCATCACGTGGAGGCCGTCGCCGCCGAAGAAACTCTCGCGATCGAATTTGAGGGTGTAGCCGCCGGACTCAGCCGGCATCAGGCTTTTCTCGGCGATCGCAAGGACGCGATCCTCGTGAATCTCGCCCTCATTCGGCATCAGGCGGAAGCGCGCCTTCGCAGTATCGAGATCCGGGTAAACGACGGTTGGCAATGCTTTGAGGCGATGCAGAAATCGATCGCGCCCTCGCGTCGAAACCACCGCGGTATCGACGATGACCACGCCGCGCGCGAGTTCCGCATAGCGATGCGCAAAGGCCAGCGTGACGACGCCGCCCATGCTGTGGCCGACGACGATCGGATGGTGGTCGCGCACCTCTTCGCGAATGAAGTTCGCAAGATCAGCCGCGTAGTCATGCGGTTTGTATGCGGGAGGTTTGACCCACTCACTGTCACCATGGCCACGCTGATCAATCGCCAGCAGGCGCAGATCTTTGGGGAGTTCATCGACGACCCATTGCCACCACCATGCGTTAGCAGAGTTGCCGTGCAGCAGGATGACGGTGCGCGAGGCCTCGGGGTTCCATTCCAGGAAATGGATGCGCGGGCTGCTGTGCCGAGAAACGGCTGCGAGGCGCGCCCATCAGGATCAGTCGATGTCGCGCAGGAAATCTTTGAGGATCGCGACCAGCCCCGAGGGATTGTCGAACATCGCATGATGGTAGGAATCGGGGAGCACGGCGAGCTTACCGCGCGGCATCTTGGCGACCATCTTCTGCGCCTGCTCCAGGGTCGGGAACGGGCTTTTAAGAACCTTCACATACAGCGCCGGGCAGGTGATCTTGTCGAGCTCCGATCCGATATTGATGGGCTCGCGAATGGTCGTGCGCCGATCGATTTTATGTATCCACTCGCCTTCCGGGGTCTCCTTGAAGGTATGGTGCGCGGCGTGTTGCAGGACTTCCTTCGTCGCCAGCGTCTCGCGGGGCAGCATTCGGAAGTTGGCCTTCGCCTCTTCGAGAGACTTGAAGCGCTTGCCGGGCCGCTCGGAAAATCCGCGCAGCATCTCGACCGCGCGCTCGGGGTAATCGGCGGGCGAATCGATTGCCACCATCGCGCGAAGCTTCTCCGGATGCTGGGTGGCATAGACCATCACGTTATGCCCGCCCATCGAATGGCCGACCAGCACCGGTGAGCCGAGGCCCCAGTTCTCGATGAAGCTCGTCGAAGTCCGCGATGTAGTGTCGAGTGCCGTATTCCCATTGCTCCGGCCACTCACTGTCACCGTGGCCGCGAAGATCCATCGCCAGCGCATGGAAGCGGTCGGTAAAATGCGGTCCGATGAAATCCCACCAATGGCCGTGGGCCGAGCCGCCGTGGATGAAAAGGATCGGAGGCTTGCCTTCGCCGCCGTAGTCGACGCAGTTGAGATTGAGGCCGTTGACGAGGAATTTGCGCTCAGTCATTGGATGTGTTCGGGGATGTACGGCCATAGCCTGCGATGTCTGGCGATGGCGAATGGAACTTTGAATCGTTAATCTTTCGTGCCAGCATTCTAACCAGGCCTGTTAGCGGACTCATCCGCGACGCGCCGACGCAATGCGATCAAAGAAACTTCCAATCCTGCTTTCAGCTTTTATCCTGCTAATGACCTCCGCCACAATGGCGCGCGCGCAGGATTCCAATGCCGCCAAGGCCCATGCGCTGGTCGATGCCGCCATCAAAATGACCGACAGCGAAAAGGCGGTGAAACTGCTGTGGCAGGCCACCGACATCGATCCGACCCTCGAAGAGCCTTACGTCTACCTCGGGATGTACTACAACTCGAAGCAGGATGCCGAGGACCTCGCGAAGGTTTACCAGAAGCTGGTGAAGTATCAGCCCAACTCCGTGAGCGGCTGGATCAACATCGGTGAGGCATACATGTCGTTCTCGCCGCCCAAGACCAAAGAAGCCCTGCCCTACTATCGCAAAGCCTACGAGCTCGATCCGCATTCAACAATGGCGGCCCTGCGGATGGGTGAAATCATGGCCCAGGAGGGTGACCGCGACCAGGCTATTCGCTACCTGCATCAGGCCGCCGGCGATCCTAACTACGCGGGTGAAGCGCGCAAGATTCTGACCGAGATGGGCGCGTCCTAAAGAGTTGCTGTCTTCCATTTTCCCACTCCCCAAGTGAGAGGGTGGCGCTACTGCACCGGGTGAGGTCGGTCGCCTACTAGTCGTCGCGGTGATGATCGCGAGCGTTCGGAGGAGTGAACTCGCGATCGAACTTCTCCTGCTGCTCGGGCGTGAGCAGCGCGCGAATCTGGTCGTGGGTTTGAAAGATGAGCTGCTGATGCTGCTTGCGGAAATCCTCGTGCAGCTGCCGCATCTTGACCCGCGTATCACGCAACAGGGTGTCAATCTGATGTAGTTGGTCCGGGCTTAGTTTCAGTTCGTGATCGAGCCGCTCGATAAAGGCATGCGGACCCGGCACACCGAGAAAACCGTGGCGATAAGCAAATGTACTAAGAGCGAATCCGAGGAGCACTCCGGCGAGAACCGCGAGTGTGATTCCGCTCCATTTCAGGCTATTGCCCAAAGTCGCTGTTGGTCTCCGGGAAATCCGCGCTCACTAGTTCCACCGAACTGGATGGTTGATGGATCGCGTCACTCAGAGTCTCGACCGGGGTCTCTACCGAGTAGTACGCCGCCGATGCGCCGGTGAGGAATAACGCAACCACAGCGGCGATCGACATCCATGCAGCGGAGCGGTTCGGCTGCCGATAGGCCCGGCCGTCACGGCGCGCCGATGCGGCAATTCGATGCGCACCCGAGACCATCCGGGCGGGCTCGGTATCGGAATGCAAGACCGGAGCAGTCAGCGCGAAGGTGCGAAATGCTCCATCGCATTTGGAGCATGCTGCCAGATGCGCGACGAACTCGATGCGCCGCTCCGATGCGAGTTCCTTGCGCCAGAACGATCGGAAATCCTGTCGTGCTTCGAAACAGTTCATTTAACTACTCGCATGCGCCCCGCGCTCATCATACGCTCCGCATTCTTGCGTAGCACCTGACGTGCGCGAAAGGCGCGAATTTTCACCTTAGCCTCACTCCAGCCCATCATAGCGGCGATCTCGGCGACGCCTAACTCTTCGCTGTCTTTGAGCACCAACACCATCCTATCTTCCGGCTTTAATGAGTCCAGCAACCGATGCGCCAAGTCATGCGACTCGCGCCGCTCCTCGGCCTCGCCCACCAGTTCCTCAGGCGTCGCCGTGCTGACCAGCTGCATCCATCCGAGTTCGGGCTCGCTAAAGTCACCGACCAACTCCTCGGGCCTGCGCTTGCGACGGCGCAATTCGTCATAGCAGACATTGACGACGATGGCGCGTAGCCATGCGCCAAACGGCATCTCCGCGCGATAAGTCGCGAGCGCCGCGAATGCCTTCAGGAAGGCTTCCTGCGCGAGATCCCGGGCGATTTCCTGGTCGGAGAAAAATCGCTGACAGAGCCGCTCGACGCGCTGACGATGGCGCAACGACAGCTCGGAAAATGCCTCGGTTTCTCCACCGAGCGCATCCGCGATCAGTTCCTCATCGGTTCTGACGGCAGCGCTCCATCCAATTCTTCGCGCCAAGGCAAGTCGTCGCATACGCATCTACTAATACGCGCCGACCAGCTCTGCGGTTACAGAAATAGTGTAGCAAACTACTGCCTTTTTGGAGGGGTTTCGTCATTTCCTCTCGGACGGGAAGACGAAGCCCGCCCGCGATAGTTCTTCCGGGGTATCAAGATCGAGCAGAATCCCCGGATCATCCACATCAGCATAGACGACTCGGGAGGCGTCAGCGTTTACCACCACCCGCGCGCCCTGGTCCTCCGGCGCTTCGAGGAGCTCAGGGAACATCGTGCGGTCGAACAAGACCGGATGCCCTCGATGACCGGCATGCCGTGCGATGACTATAGGCTTGCCCGATTGCCGGTAGGCATCGATGACGGCCGCGAATGTCTCCGCCTTCACCGTTGGATGGTCGGTCAGGTGGATGATCGCCGCAGAGGCATCGGGAGGCAGCGCGCGGACGCCAGCCTTTATCGAACTAAGCTGGCCTTGAATCCACTCAGGGTTGTCGACCATCTTGATCCGCGGATCGTCCGGAATCGCAGGGCGGACCCGGTCGCTATGAGCTCCCACAATAACCGTCAAGCGCGCGACAACCTTCAGCATCGCGCCCGCCAGATGCGCCACGAAGGTCTCCTCGCCAACTTTAAGTAATGGTTTAGGATAGCCCATCCGGCGCGATTCGCCGGCGGCCAACAAAATCCCTTCGATGTCGGGCATGGTGCTAGGGGTTAGGCTTGAGGCGTCCCGACTTCACGCCCATCGTCAGGACGTCGCGCACGCCGGTGCGGCGCTCGCGGACGATCTCGGCGATGATAGCGACCGCGATTTCCTCGGGCGTCTCCGCTCCGATATCGAGGCCGAGCGGCGCATGGACATCTTCGCTTCGTTCGCGCGAAATGCCGGCCTCGACGATACGATCTAGGGTCGTTCTGACACGGCGTCGGGAACCGATCATCCCAACGAATCCGCATGGTTGGCGCAGTGCGGAGGTGACGGCTTCTTCATCATAGGCATGCCCGCGGGTGACCGAGACGAGGAAGCAATGCTTATCGAGCCGGAGTCCATCGATGGCGTCGCGAAACGGCCTTACGATGATTTCGTTGGCGGTCGGGAAACGCTCGCGATTGGCAAACTGATGGCGGTCGTCGATGACCGTGACGTGGAAACCAAGCATCGAGCCCATCGAGGCCAGCGGTTGCGCGATATGCCCGGCGCCCACGATGATCAAGCGCTGCGCTCCCGCAATCGGATCGATGAAGATACGCGGCGAGCCGTTGGGCTCGATTCGCGTCGTATGGCGCAGACCCGACTCGCCGACCTCGACCAGTCCAGCATGCGAATCGGCGGCACGCTCCGCCACCTGGTCGAGCGCGAAAGCCTCGAGACCGACCGGCGCGAGCGCGCTGGTATCGTGCTGGGCGGGATCGACGACGGTGCGGGAGCCGATTCGAGAACCACGCGATCCTGGATCGACAACAGTCAGCAAAGCAGCGGGACGGCTACGCTCTGCCGCATCAGCTAGTTTCTTGGCTAACACAAGATCGGAGTCGGGCGCCCATCGGTCGATGAAGACATCCATGATGCCGCCGCAAGTGCCGATTTCCTGCTGGTCGAAGTCGCCCGTCAGGTCCACCTCGGCAAGGCGCGCTTCGCTTCGATCCTCAAGTAACACACGAGCTTTACGGAAGACTTCGGCCTCGCCGCATCCGCCACCGATAGTGCCGAATTGGCCATCATCCCGGACGATCATCTTGGCGCCGACCTCGCGAGGAGTGGAGCCTCGAACATTGACCACGGTGGCGAGGACGAACGGTTTGCCGCGTTCGAGGACGCGGACCGCTTCGGCCCAGATTTGGTCGGGATTAGTCATTTGTCGACGCGATTAACAGGCATTGGAAAAAGCCAACATCAATGAATTCGGGCATTATTTGGCTTCGTTTGGTAAATCTAAGGCTTTGGAATTGGTTCGCCAAGGGTCAAATGCGTCTTGTCGCAGTGGGTTTGTTTTTTCGCTTTTGACATTCGGCATCATGCCATTCGAGGTCCTTCGCCGAGCCTCGGGACCACCGCTCGCGATGCTCGCGGTGGGTTTGTTTTTGCATTTCTTCTCGGTCGCCGGCGCGGTACTCGCGATGGCTTCGATGCGAGAACAGTGACTGACCGATGAGCGCCTGTCGCGCTTCGCGACCGGCTGTCGAGTACCACCTGCATCTAGAAAAGCGCTGCAATTCCGCGGATAAAGTGGCTTCGTTTTCGCGCTTTTCACATTCGACATCATGCCATCCGAAGGTCCTTCGCGCGGCGCTCAGGACTAACCCTCACGACCGCTCGGCTTAGTGTCCGTCAGATGCCCAAATTGTGCAACAACGTCTTGGTCTGGAGGAAGTCATTCTCGGCGCGCTCATACTCGCCACCCTTCAGCGCCTTCTCACCCTCGGCATCGACCGCCTGCGCATCGGCGAGGGTTTTGAGCTTGGCCGGGTCGGTGAATCCCTCGTCGCGGGCATGCGCCATCTTGAGCGACACCTCGCGCTCGAGCTGGAGCAATTCCGGCGGCGGATTGCCGGCAGCCTTGGCCGTCGAGACCGGCAGCGCAAGCACAATTATCGTGGCAATGATCGCCCTCATCATTGTGGCGATTGTGGTCGAGCGCGGACGGATTTTCCAGAGCTACATCGCCATGCCACTGCTGACACCGCCGCTGGCGCGAGCCGGATCATCGAGCTCATAGCGCGCCAACATGCGATACAGCGTCGAGCGCGATACCCCGAGCAGGTCGGCCGCGCGGCGTCGATTGCCACCGCTTTGTTGCAGCGATCGCAGCAGCGTCTTCTTGATGACGTCGTCGAGGAGCAAGGGTGATTTCTCCGGCAGGCTCCAATCCTGATTGGTCGAAAGCGGCTGCGAGGACGGCCGGAGGAGTTTGGCGACCTCCGGATCGCCGAAGGGCGCGGGCGCGGGCATCGGGGCATCGGGATCGGTGGAGGTGTGCAGGATCTGCGATGGCAAATCCGAGATGGTGAGGCGATCGAGGTCGGTCATCAGAACCGCAGTTTCGATGACGTGGGCGAGCTCGCGGATATTGCCTGGCCACGGATAGCGGCACATCGCGTGGACCGCGTCGCTGGCGACGTGTTTTACATCCTTGCCGAAGAGCTTGTTGTAGCGCTCCACGAAATGCGCGATGAAGTTGGGAATTGCCTCGGTGCGTCTGCGCAGCGGTGGAATGACGATCGCGGCAGAGCTGAGCCGGTAGTAAAGGTCCTCGCGGAATTCTCCCTTTTTCATCATCGTGCGCAAATCGCGATTGGTCGCCGCGATCAATCTGAGATCCACCTTGAAAACGTGAGAAGAACCAACCGGCTGGATTTCACGATTCTCGACCGCGCGCAGCAGCTTGGGCTGGAGGTTAAGCGGCAGCTCGCCGATCTCATCGAGGAACAAAGTGCCGCCGTTGGCGGACCGGAAATAGCCGAGCGCATCTTCGCGCGCATCGGTATAGGCGCCCTTCACATGGCCGAATAACTGCGCCTCGGCCAGCGAGGCAACCAGGTTCGAGCAGTTGAAGGTTACAAACGGCCCATTGGGGGCGCTGCTGAAGTTGTGCAGCGCCCGCGCGATCAGGTCTTTGCCGGTGCCCGATTCGCCTTCGATGAGCACGGTCTGGCGATAGGGACTCAGCTTGGTGATGGTCTTGAGAACCTTGCGCAGCTCTTCGGACACCACCACCATCTCGCCGATATTTTCGGTGCGTTCCGAAAGCGTCTGCACCGCGACCCATTCCTCGGCATAATTCTCAGGATGATTGTCAGGAGGTGTCTCAGAATTTGGAAAAGGCTGTTCCACTTTTTAATCCCTTCGCTTCGAACATGTCGCAGAACTGTGCAAACCGAGAGGTTTTGTTCCGCGCGAGAGGTTAAAAAGCAATCAGTGCGCCAGAATGGCGCGCCCAACGTGGGACAGCAAAAGCATCCGTCTCACAAATGCGCTCGGAGCATGATTCAACCAGGCGACAGCTTTTCATCGCTCGACACTTTGTTGTCCATGTGTCACTCACTGCCGCAGTCCGGACTGACCCGTCGCCATCGGCGGCTCGGATACTTCCTCGCAACCGCCCGGCTTGTCGCATAATCCGTAGCGCGCCAGCATTCGATAGAGCGTCGAGCGCGACACGCCCAGCAAATCCGCCGCGCGCCGGCGATTGCCCTGGGTTTGTTCCAGAGACCTGATGAGGGTGTGCTTAATCACGTTATCCAACAGGAATTGCGCATCCTCGGACCCGGAATTATCGCATCCCGCACCGGCCAGCTCCTTGTTTCTCTCGCGCTCGCCGAAGGTATGGGACTGTTGGAGAGCAACCGCGTGACCGGAGAGTGCGTTCACGATTTGTGCCGGCAAGTCACGGATCGATAGCCGATCCGATTCGGTCATCAGCACCGCGGTCTCGACCACGTGAGCAAGCTCCCTGATGTTGCCCGGCCATGCATACCCACACAACATCGCGAGCGCATCGCGCGAAATGTGGCGGACCCTTTTACCGAAAAGCTGGTCGTAGCGCTCGATGAAATGCGCGACGAAACATGGGATCGCGATCGTGCGCTCACGCAGCGGAGGAATTCGCAGCGCCGCCGAGCTCAGCCGATAGAAGAGATCCTCGCGAAACTGTCCCGCCTTGATCATCGCGCGCAAGTCGCGATTGGTCGCCGCCACCAGGCGAAGACTAACCTGGTGGACTTTGGTCGAACCGACCGGCTGGATCTCCTGATTCTCCACCGCCCGCAAAAGCTTGGGCTGGAGATTCAACGGAAGCTCGCCGATTTCGTCGAGAAAAAGCGTGCCGCCATTGGCGGAGCGGAAATAGCCGAGCGAATCCTCGCGCGCGTCGGTGAAGGCGCCCTTCACATGGCCGAACAGTTGCGCCTCGGCCAGCGTATCGACAAGGTTGGAACAGTTGAACGTCACGAACGGGCGATCGGGCGCGGTTCCGAAGCTATGCAGCGCCCATGCGATCAATTCCTTGCCGGTGCCGGATTCGCCTTCGATCAAGACGGTCTGCTGATGCGGCCCAAGACGCTTGAGGGTCTTGATGATATTGCGCATCTGCTCCGAGCGCACCAACATTCCGCCGATGTGTTCCGCCCCTTCGGACATTTGCTCGATGGCAATCCATTCGGCGGCCTCATCGGGCGCGGAAGTTACTTCACCATGTGCCAGGTTATCCACTGTGAATCTCCATATGGTGGGGAAACACAGTCGTCGGACGCGTCGCGCATCACGGATTCCCCCCGATGATACACAACAGCAAATGGCGGGCCGTTCATCGCATCAGCGGTGGGACATCAAACCTTCGGTTTTCGGCGATGTATTGAAATAGCTCTGACTGATTCACCAAGTCGTGTGACTCGTTGTGAATCATGCTTCATCTGATGGCGATCGCGCGGCGATCTTGCTTGTTTCATAACAAGGCAGCCCGACTAAAGAATCGTTTCAAGTAACACCGCCAGCGTAGTCAGATCGTGCAATTCTGCATCGGGCGCAGGATAAGCTTCATTCGCCTGGACGCCTGACCGGTTAATCCAGATGCTCTTAATGCCGACGCCGACGGCGCCGACCACATCGCGCGCGAGGCTGTCACCGATCATCACCGCACTGGCCTCATCGACTTCGAGGCGATCGATCGCCAGGCGAAAGATCTCCGGCTTCGGCTTGCCGAATCCTTCCTCACCCGAAACCAGGATCGCATCGAAGTAGCTCGCCAGGCCCGAGCCCAGGATCTTCGCGCGCTGGATGTCCGAGGCGCCATTGGTGATCATCCCAATCTTCACAGCCGGGCGCAGGGCTTCCAGCACCACGCGCGATTCCGGAAAGACCACGTGCCGCTCTTTGCGATCCGCGAGAAAAAACTCCGCCAGGTCGCGCGCCATTGCAGCGTCATCGATGCCAACGCCGTGGAGCGCGCCGGCCCACGCGTCGACGCGGTAGCCGGGAATCCATTGGCGCAAAATCCTGAGACCCGGTTCATCGCCGGTAAACGCGCCCCACAGCCCCTCGCGCGCGCTGATGCCGATATCGCGGCAATACTGCACGGCGGGGCCACGCGCGCCACAGTTCGAGGCATCGGGCGCGTAGCGCCGTCAGCATCGCGCGAGGGTCGATGCCGTGGCGTCGATGCGCAAGGTCGCATGCGGCGAGCGCGGAAGCATCGTTGGAGGCTTCTTCCTCGATCAGCGTCTCATCGAGGTCGAAGAGCACGGTTTCAACTTTCATGCGCGCTAAACGTCGAGGATTTCGGCCAGCACTTTGGCGGGATGGTCGCGCGGATCGACATGGTCATAGACGCGCGCGATTTTTCCCTGCTCGTCGATGAGGAAACTGATGCGCTCGGCGTGCTGCGCCTTCGCATCGGAGCATGCGCCATAAGCCAAGCCGATCTTTCGATCGACATCGGATAGAAGGGGAAATTTGAAATCGAATTTGCGCGCAAAGGCGACGTTGCGTTCCAGCGGATCGAGACTGATGCCGACGATCCGGATGCCGTTGTCGTCGTAATATTCCTGATGGTCGCGAAAACCGCGCCCCTCAAGCGAGCATCCGGGAGTGTCCGCCTCGGGATAAAACCACAGCAGAACTTTTTTCCCGCGCAGACTCGCGAGCGAGACCGTCGCGCCGTCATGCGACGGAAGGCTGAACTCGGGAGCCGCGTCGCCGACCTTGAGCATGATCAATCCACGATCGATGAGCTAGTTTAGTGACGCGCGCAGCGTAAGCAGCTGCTCGCTGATCGAGGCCGCCGAGTTGGCATCGCCGCCTTCGCGTTGCGCATACGTGAGCGCCGCTTCGAATTCCGAAATCGCCTTCAGCACCATCCCCTTGCGCGCGTAGAGGCGGCCGAGATTCATGAAGGGAAAGTGGCGCGGCTCGTACTTGGGCGCGCGCTTGGCTTTCTCCAGCCATTCGATCGCTTCGTCGAGCTCGCCCTTGGCGATCAGGTAAGCGCCGATGTCGTTGTAGGGGTTGCCGAACTCGGGATCGACCTCGATCGCGCGCTTGCACTCCTCGATCGCGTCATCGGTGCGGCCGAAAGATTGATAGGCCCATCCGCGAAAGGTGTAAGCCTCGGCGGTCGGGAAGGTTTCGATCGACTGCGAATACAAGCTGACCGCGGTGTTGAGCTCATCGACCGCTTCGCGATCGCATTTGCCGCCCGCCAACGCGAACGCGCGGGTGTGATGTTGATATCCCTCGCGCCAGAGTTCGACCGCGCGTATTTTTTGCGTCGTTGCGTCCACTGCTAATCCAGTTATGTCTGTAAACCGATTACGTCAAGTACTTCACCGCGCGCCCTGCGTCATCGCGCGGATGATCTCCATCATCGCGGGACCGACGATCACGATCATCATCGCGGGCAGAATGAAAAATATCAGCGGAAATAAAATCTTCACGGTAGTTTTCTGCGCGGTCTCTTCCGCCCGCAACTTGCGCGAGTTGCGCAAGCTGTCAGACAACGCGCGCAGCGCCGGCCCCATCCGCGAGCCGAGCTGCTCACTCTGAATCATGGTGGCCGCGAGCGGCTTGATGTCTTCGATGTTGGTGCGATCCGCCAGTGCGCGCAGCGCATAGCCTAGCCCGGCGCCTGAATTAAGCTCGGCAGAAACCACTGCCAGTTCGTGCCCGATGCGCTGTCCCTGCCGATCGGATTCGCCCGCGACCATCTTGATCGCTTCGCTGACGCCGAGGCCCGCCTCGACGCAGACCACCAGCAAATCGAGCACGTTGGAAAGCTGGCTGGCGATCTCCGCGCGACGCTTTTTCGCCTGGTGCATCACTACCTGAAGCGGCAGCCACGCACCGACCGCGGCGCCCGCGATCATCATCATCACGGTGCGCGCGCCCGACCATCCAGCGAGCACACTAAGAGTGAGCATGGTGGAGGTCATGCCGATTGCGGAGCTGATCCTGACGAATTGGAAAACGTGCATCGCGCGCGCGCCGGGATAACCGGCCCGCAGCATGATCTTCGCGACCTTTGCTACATCAGGCGCGTCGAGCTTCGGCTTCGGCACCTTGCGCAATGCCCATTTGAACAGCGCATGCGCGACGCTCACGCTCTCGATTTCCTCCGCACCCAGCGCGCCATAAGAGACCCGCATCCTCGCGGCCATCTCCGAGAGCCGCTCCTCGAAAGCGCTGGAACGGTCTGAGACCGCGGCCGACAGGCATACCGCAACGATCGCGAGCAGCACGAAAAATTACCACGCCTAACATCAAGGGCGACATATCAGTACTTGACCTTGAGTAACTTGCGGATTGACAGAAACGCGAGGATGTCCAGCGTCGCCGCGATCTTCAGCAGACGCTGACCTCCGGGTTCGTAAAACAGCGTATGCGTGTACGACGGCTGAATGACACTGAAGGCGGCGAGCAGAATGACCGGGAGCGCCGCCACCACCCATCCGCTCATGCGTGCCTGCGCCGTCAGCGCACGGACTTGCGCACCGAGACGTTGCCGAATGCGCACGATCTCGGCCAGCCGCTCGATGATGACCGCGAGGCTGCTCCCGACTTCGGACTGAACTCGCACCGCGACGATCAGAAGCCGCAGGTCATCGTCGGGCACGCGCTTGAGCATTTCCTCCATTGCGCGCGGCAGCGGAAATCCCAGCCGCGTTTGTTCGATGACGGAGCGGAATTCGGTGGCGATCGGATCTTCGAATTCGCCGACCACCACTTGCAGGCCGCGCAGCAGCGAATGTCCGGCTTCCAGCGAGGACTTGATCAGGTCGAGCGCGAACGGAAGCTGTTGAACGAAACGTTTAATTCGCCGTTTGCGTTTGATCTGAATGTAGAGGATCGGGATCAGTGCAAGGACACCCCCGAGCCCGAGCGCCAGGGTCGGGTCTTCCCAAAACGCGGCGCCGATCAGGACCCCCGCACCGAACATCAGCAGCATCAGCAGCAGAACGTCGCTGACGCGGCGATAGATGCCCGCCTGCCACAGACTCTGCTCCAGCTTGTGCATCACGCCGAGGTTGTAAAACCATCCGAGTCCCGAACTGAGGCCGCGCTCCTTCTTGAGTTTGTCGCGAAGAATTTCCTCGCCCACTACTTGTGGCCGGCGAAGACGGCTCTCAAGCTGGCGCGTTTCGTGCGCGGGACGCGTGTGGCGGATCACGAAGAAGCCAACCAAGCCGAACACCATCACGAACAGGAGGAGCCCGAGAAGTTCCATCGCGCTTAGGCCTCGGCGGTGCGAATGAGCCGCGTGTCGGGTTTGTATCCGGCGATCTCGAGCCGCCTTGCGTATGAGGAGCGAATTCCGGTTGGGCGATAGTTGCCGACGATGGCGCCGTCGCCG